>DATHRI010000038.1:0-176496 GCA_035481795.1 Steroidobacteraceae bacterium | reverse complement strand
ACGATGGCCGCTCTTCCACTGCGACCAAAGGATCTCTAGCTGCTCCTTAGGCAGTCCAGGCGGCCCTCTTAGACCCATAAACACCACCTCTCATGTTGAGATTAGAATAGATGGTGTTGCGTCGACCCGCTGAGCTCGCCGTCATTATAGGGAAGGTTTGTTTTTCCGTGATATCTCGATCACATTGCCGGCGTCCGGCTTGACGAGCGCGCGAGGCGCCGCGCGCTGCAGCAACTGCGGCGCCACATTCCAGCG
This sequence comes from Steroidobacteraceae bacterium, assembly GCA_035481795.1. Taxonomy (GTDB): domain Bacteria; phylum Pseudomonadota; class Gammaproteobacteria; order Steroidobacterales; family Steroidobacteraceae; genus PALSA-1196. The sequence continues at coordinate 176,241 of DATHRI010000038.1, read as the reverse complement.
GTGTCCATCGTCTGTGACGATGCTGACGGTCTTCTTGTTGTAGCGCGAGATCATACCGGTTACCGGCGGCCGGGTCACGCAGCTAACGCCGCTAGCTCCGCCTTCTGTTTCTTAGTCAGGGCAGGCGGGTTAGCAATATTGACAGTACGCTTAACGACTTTCTTGCTCATAACGTTGCCTTTCTTTCCGATCAGCCCGTCGGGCCGAAATGATGCGGATGACCTCGATCGGCCGGCCGTCCTCTTCATCAACTCGTAGTATGGGCTACCAGGACCAAGCGCTGTCGGATAACCTGAACCAACACGTGAGAGTGAGAGATGGCGATACCGTGCGCTACCGAAGCAACGGGCGCTTAGGGAGTAGAAAAACATACGCTTATCCGACCAAGGCGGAGTATTCAACAGTTTGCGCACGTGCGGCTGCGGCTGGGTACGATGGCTGCAGAGGTGGGCAGATAGGCTAGATTTCTTGAAGAAATTGATAAAGCAGTCTTGCTAGGGGGAATCTCATGCTAACCGAAACAGCAATTTCTACTTTCAAAGCAAGCTTGCGCGGAGAACTCATCGAACCGCGAGATGCGAGTTACGATGGGTCTCGAAAAGTCTACAACGCGATGATCGATCGTAAGCCCCGCCTCATCATCCGCTGCGCCGATGTGGCGGACGTCATCGCTGCGGTGAATTTTGGTCGCGAACAAGAACTCCTCGTATCAGTTCGCGGCGGTGGCCACAATGCGGGCGGCTTGGGCGTTTGCGATGACGGGCTCGTCATCGATCTCTCGCCGATAAAATACGTACGGGTAGACCAGAAGAAGCGCACGGTGCTAACCGGCGGGGGCACGCTATGGGGCGATGTGGACCATGCGACGCACGCATTTGGTCTTGCGGTTCCATCGGGTATCATCTCGACGACGGGCGTAGGCGGCCTTACGCTCGGCGGCGGCCTCGGTCACTTAACGCGGCAATGTGGCCTCACCATCGACAATCTTTTGGCTGTTGACATGGTGCTGGCGGACGGCCGCTTCGTCACCGCGAATAACAAAGATTACGCGGACCTCTTCTGGGCTGTGCGCGGCGGCGGCGGCAATTTTGGTGTTGTCACTTCGTATCTCTTTAAGGCGCACCCCATTCACACGAACTATGCCGGACCGATGCTTTGGCCGATGAAGGACGCAACGGAAATCCTGCGCTGGTATCGAGACGTCATTACTAAAGCGCCTAATGCCCTCAACGGATTTTTTGCTTTCCTTACCGTGCCGCCCGCGCCACCCTTTCCCGAGCACCTGCACAACAAGAAAATGTGCGGCGTCGTATGGTGCTATACCGGGCCACTCAAGCAAGCGGAGCAGGTGTTTAAGCCGATCCGGAATTTCAAGACGCCGGCGCTCGATTTCGTCGGTCCGATTCCGCATCCGGCGCTGCAGAGCATGTTTGATGCGCTCTATCCGCCAGGCCAGCAATGGTACTGGAAGGCCGATTTTGTACGCGAACTCGGCGATGAATCGATTGCGTTGCGCGTGAAGCACGGCGCGTTGCTGCCGAGCATGCAATCGACAGCGCACCTCTACCCCATCAACGGCAAAGCTAGCACCATCAAGAAGAGCGCTACGCCGTGGCTGTATCGCGATGCCGAGTGGGCCGAAGTCATTGTCGGCGTCGACCCGAATCCCGCGAATAAAGAAAAGATCTCCAACTGGGCAAGAGACTACTGGGCCGCGCTGCATCCGTATTCCGCGGGAGGCGCCTACGTAAACTTCATGATGGACGAGGGTGAGGACAGAGTTCGCGCGACCTACGGTAAGAACTACGACCGTCTCGCCAGAATCAAGAAGCGCTACGACCCCACAAACTTCTTCCGCGTGAACCAGAACATCAGACCCGCAAGATGACGCTAGCGGTGAAGATGCCGCACTGATACAAGGCTTCATCTTCAGTTAAACCGCTCACCGACCGGCGACTTTCCTGGAGAATTGACGTGATTGATCGAATCGCACGTGGACGCACCGACCTCGTGTTTGATTACGTCGGCGAAGGGCATTCCGCAAAATCGAATGATCCCAATGACGCATTTCTGATCGAGTGGTGTGCATACTATGGCGATGGTGAGTGCCATAAAGTTTTTACTCGCCAAAGGCGAATCACTGCAATCGTTGGGAGACAATTGTGGCCTCAGCGCGGCAGCACTCCACGGACACTGGCGGCTCTGCCAGTTCCTCATCGAGAACGGCGCGGACGTTAACCTGGCTCTCCCAGAGACCGGAGAAACGCCCTTGCATGCTGCGTTGTGTTCCACTCGACCCGCCCAGAATCTTGTTGTAAAGGTTTTGCTAGCAAAGGGCGCAGATCCGAACCGCACAACCAAACCATCGGTAGAAACCGGCGCTTTCATGCGTGACTGTCGTACCCGGGCGGAAACTCCGCTGCATCGTGCCGCTGCCTTCGCCACTGAAGAGACGATTCAGCTTCTTCTCGATGGGGGGCGAAGGTCGATGCGAAGGACATGATCGGCGACTCACCGCTCACGTGGGCGAGTTGGTCCCGCGATTCGAAGCTTCGAGCGCAAGAAGCGATCGCAGTAGCAGATCGAGCGAGACCGTCGGTCGCTGGCCTCCATTTTCGCCACACGCGACTGGGTGGACTGGACTGCTTTGGCCAATTGACTCTGCGATAGAGCACGAGCGTGACGTCTTGCATTCAATTCGCGTGCCAATTTGAGCCGCAGTTCAATGTATGCAGACTCCTGATCGGACAGATCCAGGAACTCCTTAACGCTTCCGACCTTCCAGCCTCTTGCTTCGAGGTGCTTTCGCTTTTCGGTCCGCATCGGCGTAATCCTTCAGACCATGGTTTTAAAAGCGTCTCGGACCGCCTACGCGCTGCGAAGTTGCGCGCACGCGGTCTGGCCTTTAGTTAGCGGCCATAGACGACCCGCATGAATGGGTCTCCATCTGCAGCAGAAATTTTGGCCGACGGTCGCGGCATCGCGCAGGCGCGACACAAGATTCAGATCGACAATGTGATGAAGCGTCTACAACAGCGCGCCAGCGAAAAGCGGCAGCGAGCGTGCATTTTCAACTCCGATTCGAAGAAATGCAGGTTATTGATAATATTAAGAAAATGACGCCAGGATGTCCGGTACTTTCACCTGGATTCGAGCGGCAAGACCTCTGGAAGCCTGGGATTCTGGCGGAAAAGATCGAATAGCGAGGGTGCGATCCATGGGTACCCACGCGTTCTGCAGAGGCCCAATTTGCGCTGCCATGGCCCATAGGCCATTCTCGCAACTCTGGAATCAGAGTCCCGGACACAACGCCTTGGTCAACGAACCGGGGCTTGATGGCGCCCCATCCGCTCAGGGCAGCCAGCGAGCCGTCTTTCTCAGCTACGCCACGGAAAACGTGGACGCCGCGCAGCGGATCTGCGCGACTCTGCGCGCCGCCGGGATCGAGGTCTGGTTCGATCAGAGTGAGCTTCGGGGCGGCGAAGCCTGGGACGCGGCGATCAAGCAGCAGATCAAAGCCTGCGCCCTATTCATCCCGATCATCTCGGCGCATACGCGTTCGCGCGCTGAGGGTTACTTTCGGCTTGAGTGGAAGCTCGCGGTCGACCGCTCATATTTGATGGCCGCCGACAAGCCGTTCCTGGTGCCGGTCGTCATCGACGCCATCCGCGACTCCGACGCCAGGGTTCCCGATAAGTTTCGCGAAGTCCAGTGGATGCGGCTGCCCGGAGGTGAAACGTCAGCTAATTTCGTCGAACGCGTATCGCAGCTGCTATTGCCGGACGGGCACGCCGCAGCATCGGCTCGGCAACCCAGCGCCGAATTGCCATCCAATGGGGCCTTCGCCAACAGCGGCTCCGCAATGGCCGCCGAGGCAGTCCCGATAGCCGGCAGACCTTCGTGGTCTAAACCTGCAGGGCAGCCGAGTGTGGAGCGCCCACCCATTGTCGGCCGGGCACGCGAACTTGAAGTATTTCGGGCAGCGTTCGATCGCATGCTGACAGGTCGACGGCAGCTGGTATTGATATCCGGTGAGCCCGGAATCGGCAAGACACGTTGCGCAGAGGCGCTCGCGGACATCGCGGAGGATCAAGGAGCTCTTGTCCTTTGGGGGCGCTGCAATGAGGACGCGGGGGCACCGCCTTACTGGCCGTGGGTTCAAATTCTGCGGGCCTATATCGACGCCTCGTCACTCGACGAGGTGCGTCTGAACATGGGCGCGGCAGCAAAGGATATCGGCGCCCTCGTGCCCGAACTCCTCGGCTCATCGCAGCGCAGCCACGAAACGCCCAGCGCGCTCGTCGATTCCGGGCCAGCGCGATTTCGCACCTTTGACGCCATCCGACAGTTCTTTCGCCAAGCCTCGCAGCAGGTGCCTATCACTCTCGTGGTGGACAACTTGCACTGGGCCGACGCGCCTTCCTTATCACTCCTGGAGTTCCTGAGCGAAGAGTCATTGCGTAGTCGACTGCTCATCGTCGGCACATATCGGGACGCCGACGCCACAAGAAAGTCCGCGTTGCTGAGCACACTCGGCGCGCTGAGGCGCAATGCTGATGTTGAGCGCGTGCATCTTGCGAGGCTTTCTCAAACTGCCATCGGCGAGGTCGCCCAGCAGTTGTGTGCCACCTGCCTGTCTGCGCCTGCCCTGAAAATGGTCTATCAACAGACCGATGGGAATCCATTGTTTGCCATCGAGTTGATCAAGGTTCTCATCGATGAGAGTCCCGGAGCCCCGATTGCAGCGGTGCCCGCAAGGATTCCCGCGGGCGTACACGAGACGATCGGTCGACGCTTGATCCGGCTGTCTGACCGCTGCAATGAAATCCTCTGCGTTGGGGCTGTCCATGGCCGTCGATTCACAGTGCGTGAGATCGCCGCCACCATGGGCGAAGATCTTCAACTGGTACTGACCGGCCTGGAACCTGCCGTACTCGCGGGTATCGTTCACTCAAACGTCGACGCCTTGGGCAACTACGAATTTACCCATGCATTGATCCGCGAAACGATCTATGAGGATTTACCCACAGTCGATCGCATGCGCTTGCACAGCCGCGCCGGCGATGCGCTCGTAAGCATTCATTGTGCGCACCCGGAACCCGCGCTCACCCGGATTGCACACCACTACTATGCAGCTGCGGCCCTGGGCAACATCGACAAAGCTGTTGCTTATGCGCTGCGGGCTGCAGACAGTGCGGTTCGGATGTACGCATATGAAGATGCGCTCCTGCACTATGACCGTGCTATTGAGACACTCGAAAGCGGCGGTTTGACGCACGATGAGCGACTGGCTCAAGCCTACATTCTGAAGGGCTCGGCGTTGAGGCAGCTGGGGCAAATTCAGCAGTCCATTGAAGTACTGCTTGAAGCCGTAAATCAAACTCGCGTATTGGGTAGCGCCGAGCTGCTCGTCGACGTCTTGATGCTGCTTGCAATGTCTTCACGGCATCTTGAGCAACAGCACCTCGTTCCGTTGCTCGAGCGCGCATTGGCCCTGTTACCCGAGGTCGATTCGGGCCCGCGCGCGAAGGCATTGGCAACGCTCGCGTTCGCTCAGAGGACGTTGGCGGATCAGTCGCGGATTCAAGTTTTGGTTGACCAAGCCCTCGACATAGCAGGTCGAGTTTGTGACGCCACTGCGCGCTGCGCCTGCTACCAACTCGCAGTGATGGCGCTGCGCGGTAATCCTGAGAGCTTGCCACGCCGGGTCCTCGTCGGACAGGAACATATTGCAGCTGCCCGGTCCACAGGCAGCGCCGACCTTCTTGCGGAAGCCTATCATTGGCAGGCCCTGAACTACTTCGAGTCCGGGCAGCTCGAGGAGCTCGAGGTGCTGCTCGAGCACTACGGCAGTCTCAGCGCCGCCCGCATCGGGCTGCACCAATACCAGACGGCCGCCCATCGCGTGACCTTGGCGCTGTTGCGCGGCGACTGGCCCGATCTGGAACAACGGATCGAGGCGTTACTGGAGATCGGTACGAAGACTCGTCGCGACGATGCGGACGGGGTCTACGGCGCACAGATGTTTGCACTCAACCGCGATTTGGGTCGTCTGCACGCCGTAGCACCACAGATCAAAGAGATGGCTGCGAGCGCGACCAAGCGCATGTGGGAGCCGGGTCTGATGCTCATCTGCGCAGAAATAGGCTTGCTCCCGGAGGCGCGGGCCATTTTCGATCGGCTGGTCGAGCAGGACTGTCGTGCCATAAGCCGGGACGATATGTACCTGACGCACCTTGTGTTTTGCGCGGAGACCTGCTGCGTATTGGGTCATGCTACCGCAGCTGAGCCGCTTTATCAGCTCTTGCGCCCCTATAGCCGGCAAACAGTTAATCACCCCACAGCCGTGTGCTTCGGCGCCACCGACCTCTACCTTGCAATGCTCGCGTCCACCGCGAGCCGGACGGATCTTGTCCGTGAGCATTTTGATCACGCTCTAGCGCTGAATCGCGCCATGCGCGCGTGGCCCTGGCTAGCTCGGACGCAATACCGATACGGGGCCTTCCTGGTTGCACAGCAGGCTGATACAGAGCGGCGACTGGGTCTTCAGCGGCTGCGTGAGGCCGAGCAGCTCGCGCGTCGACTTGAAATGACGCGCTTGGTTGTCGATATCGATGCGCTGTTGCACGCGCAGGAAGGTAGCGTGACGTTTCCTGATGACCTCACGGCGCGCGAAGTCGAGGTTCTGCATCTGCTCGCTTGCGGGCGAACGAACAAAGAGGTCTCACTGGCTCTGGCGATCAGTCTCAATACTGTGGCTACGCACGTCCGCAACATACTGAACAAGACACAAAGCGCTAATCGTACCGAAGCTACGGCTTACGCCGTTCGGCACGGACTTCAAGGCGCGCAATTAGATCCCGCTTCTACCTAACCCAGCTGGAGTTGATCATGGCAGTATTCATGATAGAGAGAAATTTCGCCGCGGCGCTGAACCCTTCCGCAGCGGATCTCAAGGCCATCGGCGATGTAAACGCCATTGTCGGTGTCAAATGGTTGCACTCATTTTTGTCCGCGGACAAAAGAAAAACATACTGTCTCTATGAAGCCGAAAGCGGAGATGCCATCAGGGAGGCCGCCAGGCGTGCCGGTCTTCCTGCGGATATTGTCATCGAGCTTTCGGGTGAGCTGCGCCCGGAACCGTCGGTCGCCGCATGAACTAAGGCTCGCAGCGGTAGCGCGTTGGCCTATCTCGGAATGAAGCGTTAATTGGCCTTAATGGGTCGTCGAAACACTTGTGTCTAGAATATACGCTGGGGTTTTCCACTGCAGCGTCTCCCGCGGTCGAGTATGTAATTTCCTGGCCACGACATCCAGTTGAGCTTGGCTAACAGAAGCGTCTCGGACCGTCTGTCCGCGCTTCGGTAGAGCCGTCGACCAGTTTTGCATTTAAGAGCAAGTAGTTACGAGCTCTGTCTTCGCCAGCCTGTGGAATATTCATTCCACAGCTCACCGAATATTCCACAGTTGAAGTTGACTCGGCGTGTCTAGGCTTTTTGTGCTTTCCGGTGCACAGGTTACAGATTATTCCGAGCACATAGGTAACTTGGCCTCAATGGGTCATCGAAACACTTGAGCCGAGAATATACGCTGGTGTTTTCCAGTTAAGTGTTTCTCGAGGGCGGGTATTCAGTTTCTTTGCCACTGCATCGAACTGGGCTTGCTTCGAACGTCGAAGTCAGTCCGGTAAATACTTGCTCTGCATCTACAAAATCAATCTCGTGGTCTCTCAAATTCGCTAGTCGCTAGTCGCTTCGTTTCATCCCAGACGAATCGCATATACGAATTGTATATACAAATCGCCGGCGCATCAAAATCGACGCCGGTCGCTGCCGTCAGCCGAGAGCCTTCATATGCGGGTTCGGTATTGCAGCTGCCGTACGTGCTCTGCCATCTAACGATCAGTCGGAATCGCTGTGGTCAAATGCGGTTGCGGGCCGGAGTCGTCGTCACGTTATGGTGCGGCTGCCAACGCCGGCACAGATCGCGCGGCGCAAGTGCGCGGAACTCGTCGCGACAAGCGAGCTGCGCTCAACGATCCGTGCGGTCTCACCGCTGAGGTCGCTGATCGAACCGCCGGCTTCGAGGACGCAGGGCACGAGGGCTCCGATGTCCCAGGGTTTCAGTAGGGTGCCGACGGCGGCATCGAGTGCCCCACGGCATAACAATGCGTACGGTATACAGTCGGTAAGCAGCCGCAGGCGGCCCGCCGTGCGCGCGAGCTCCGTGAGGCGCCACGGACCTCGGCGGCGCGCAAGGTCGCTGTCTTTGATGCCGGTGAGTGCGACCTGCGCGGCGGACAGGGAGCGGGGCGCGGCGACGTGAACCCGCCGCGCTCGTGCGCCGTCACGCGTAAGCCAGCAACCGAGGCCCCGAGCTGCGTAGGTGGTTTCTTTGAACGCCGGCAGATGGATGCAACCGAAGACCGGCTCGCCGTCAATGAGCAGCGACACGAGCGTTCCGAATATCGGCAGGCCGAGAACGTACGACGCCGTGCCGTCGATCGGGTCGAGAAGCCAGCAACGGCCGACCCGCGCAAGTTCGCCACCGTATTCCTCGCCAAGCACGGCATCGCGCGGCCACGCCGCGCGCAGGTGCCGACGTAGCAGGCGTTCGGCAGCCCTGTCGGCGAGCGTCACTTCGCTGCCATCCGCCTTGTAGCGAGTCCTGACCCTGCGCTGATGACCCAGGGTAATCGCGTCGACCTCTGCGAGCGCCGAGATTAATGGCGGCAGCGTTGCGCGCACCTCCTGGGCCGAGAGCCGAGGCGTTAAGTGTGTCACGCCGGAAATGTAACGGTCGTTCGGGACGGCGCGCAACTTGGCATGCGCAACACGTGCGCGACGCACAGATCGACCAGATCAGCACCGCTCGGCGCGCGAAGAGGCTGTGCGAGATCCATTAACGGAACTGCGCCGGCAAGCCCGGTTACATCGTGGTTGCCGCGCGCAGTTTTGCTTCAATCGTGCTGATGGCCGGCGCGCTGAGTGGCACGCCGCTCAGCTTGGCCGCGTAGAGCGCCGCCCCGGCTGCCGGAGGTAAACGCGGTGCCGCCACGCGATATCGTCCGCGGTCCATCGCAAGCTTTGACTGGAAGGGTGCCAGCAGGAGCTCCCGCTGCTGAAACACGCCTCCCGAAAACGAAACAGTGACCGCCGCATGCTCCGGAATCTCCAGTCGGCGGTGCACGGCGTCGACAAGTTGCACCAGTTCGTCAGCTGCCTTTGCGAACAGGGCCGATGCCTGCACATCTCCGGCCGTTGCCGCCTGGGCAATGAGCGTCGACAAAGCGGCTAGTTGGCTTCGTTGATTTTGGTTTTTATCGTAGATGGCCGCGCACAGATCCAGGTCAGATTGCAAGGCAAAGTGGCGCTGCAGCAAGTCGTACAGAGCGCCCCGCTTGATGCGGCCGTCACTCATGCGCGAGAAAAGATTCAGTCCCTCTCGCGCAACCCAATACGCCGACCCCTCGTCGCCGTACAATTCTCCCCAACCCCCGGCACGCGCCGCCCGGCCATTGAACTCACCATAGGCAATGGAGCCGGTGCCGGCGACCACATTGATGCCGTCCTGGCAGGCGAGTGCGCCTGCCCATCCGCACACCGCGTCATTGCCGCAGCGGTACCGCCCGGGCTGCAGCGGTGGCGATGCGGCGGCGTCTAAATCGCCCAGCAGCCGGCTGTCTTCTCCGTATGCCGGCAGACCGAGAAAGGCGAAATCCAGGCGCGAAGCCGGCAGCGCGGCCTGATTCAACGTGGCCGCGATGCCCCGAGCGAGCATTGCCCGCATGGCGTCCCATCCGATTTCGAGATAGTAGGCTGGACCTTCGGCGTGTGCAGCGAGCACACGCCCCGACTCATCGATCAGCAGGAAGGCTGTCTTGCTGCCGCCGCCATCCATTCCCAAGTAGGTTCTCACGCGCGGCCGCGCCAGGGATGGATGAATACTCCTTTGACGACGCGACTCACGGTGCCCGCCGCATTGGGGTTGTCGGGACGGATTCCCAGCGAGAGCGAGCGAAGCAATGCCAGGGTCTGCGCAAACAGGACATAGGGTAGACAGAGTTCGAGGTCGGGCACATCTTTCGATTCTCGCGCCGTTCCCAGCAGCAGATTGTCCGCATGTTGCGGAGAATCGGGCCGCACTGAGAGTGCGACCACTCGCCCCGCCACCGCATCGCGACGCAGCTCGTCGATGAGATCCAGATCGAATTTGCGCGTGTAGTCGTCGTTGCATGCGAATACTACAACCAGCGTGTCGCCATTCAGGATGGTTTTGGGCCCGTGGCGGAAACCAAGCGGAGAATCCGCAACAGCCACCACCTTGCCATCGGTGAGCTCAAGCATCTTGAGCGCAGCCTCCCGCGCGAGACCCTTGAATTCCTTACTGCCGAGGTAAACCACACGGGTAAATTTCTGGCTCATGAGGCTTCGTAGCAGAGGCATGCTATGCACGAGGAGCTGGCCTGCCAGACTCGAGAGCGCGCTCATTCGCGCATCCTCGGCCGGCACGGCGCGAAGTGCCAAAGCGGCTGCCAGCAACATTCCGGTAAAGCTCGACGTCATCGCGAAGCCACGGTCGTTGCTGGCTTCCGGAAGCAGGATGACGTACGTGTCAGGGGCTCCGCTCGCGCGCTGATACAAAGCGCCCTCAGCATCGCAGGTGAAGATGAGGTGAGAGCAGTGGCGCAGGCATGAATTGGCAACTTCCAGGGCCGCAACGCTTTCGGGACTGCTGCCCGAACGTCCGAATGACACGAGGAGCGTCGGTGTGTTCTGGGACAGATAGCTCTGCGGGCTTGCTACGAGGTCGGTGGTGGGGATGGCATCGACCCGGCGGGCGAGCGTCTTCGCAAGCGCAGGCGCAAGACATTCGCCGATGTGGGCGGAGGTTCCCGCACCCGTCAGCACAATGCGAAGTTCCTGGAGCTTCAACAGCGGATCCAGGAAACTGCAAAGGCGTACCGCTTGGCCCGCAATCGCAGTCTGAATCTCCGCCCAGATCCGCGGCTGTTGCAGGATCTCGCGGACGGTCCAGTGCGCACCTGCGCGCTCGATCTGCACGGCATTCAAACCAAAGGCATTCATGTTCTAGCCCGCTCTTCCGGAGATTTTTGCACCCACCGCCGGATGGCAGGCCCGGGCATAGTCCCGCAGGACTTGGGCGACGCCATCGAGCAATAGCGCGCGCGGGTCGTTCATGAGCGAGCCCTCCCGAATCGCGGCATATTGACTGGGCAGGTATTGACTGAGAAGGGTCAGGGGGATGCGGCGAGCGCTAAGGTTCGCCACCAGCGCGTCGCACGCTGTGCGAACCTCGTGGACATTCCAGTAATATCGGATGCGATCACTCCGACTGTACTGGAGGTCGAATTTCCGTGAGCTCGGGTCGGTGTAGTAGGCCTGCCAGTGGCGCGGGTCGCGCTGCATGGCTGAGAGAACCGCACCCTTCAAAGACTCGCGTGGCGCGCCATCGAGCTCACTTTCGATCTCAACGAGAGCCCAAAGTATCTCGCGCAGCGCGAACGTGGCGGCGGGACCCACCTTTAGCACGGCGAAGTGATCGCGCACCAGCGCCGCCAAGGCCGCGGCTGTCTGATAGTCGGTGGAGTGCGCTTCATAGACGAGGCGGGCCTCACGTTCGATGCGCTTTGAGAGCTCGCCTGCCTTCGCGGGGTCGTAGTCGATCACCTTGTGATGATCAAACTCGACACCGGGCTGCACCACGAGGGCTGCAACGCGCGGCCATGCGTCATGGAGTCCGCCCTCGAGAAAAGCGCTGCGATGGACCTCGAGGGTGTCGGTAACGGCGGAGGGCGTTGTGACCGCCAGCGCCTCGAGGGCCTCGGCCGCGCCCCCCGGTGTCGGCACTTCGGTGCCGATCACATAGACCGGAGCTTCCCCGCCGTTGGCGCGCCAGGCTCTTTCACTGGCCTGACACAAGCGCGCGGCGCGCGCGGCAATGACAGCGTCGGTCAGGACAGCCGGGTCATCGGCGCAGCTCATCGAGCAGTCGAGGTGGATCTTGCGAAATCCAGCCGTCACGTAGTCCGAGACGAGTTGCTCGGAACGCTGCAACGCCACGGCAGCAGGCGCGTCGCGCCAGCAGTTCGGTCCCAGATGATCGCCGCCGAGCAGCACGCGTTCCATCGGCAGCGCCGCGCGCGTGGCAATTCTCGTAACGTACGTCTTGAATTCGGCCGGCTTCATGCCTGTGTAGCCGCCGAACTGATTGACCTGATTGGAGGTCGCCTCGATGAGGGCGTACTCGCCAGCGCGCGCGGCCTCACGCAGAGCGGCTTCGATGACTAGCGGATGCGAGGAGCAGACTGAGCAGATTCCCAACCCGCTTCCCGCCTTTTGAGCCCGGATAACTTCCAACAGTGCTTTCATGAGGGGTCAGGCGACACCGGTATCATCCGGCTGCAGTGACAGGAGCAGTGCACCGGCCAGAGCGAGGCCAACGCCCGCCAGTTTGTAGGGCCCGGGGAGCGTTCCGACGATCGACAATGAGATGAGTGTAGTCAAGAGCGGCGCACCCGCATTAACGAGCGGCGACACCACGATCGCTTTTCCATAACGAAACGCGTAGACAAGCAGAAGCGCACCGGTGGCGTTGAGGACCTGTACCGCCGCGGCGAGCCACGGTCCGGACAGCCCGAAATTAATGGGCTTGGAGAAATCCGTCAGCGCGAAGGCTATCGGAATGAATACGAGCCCGGTGAGCATCATGTATACGAAAATACCCTCGGCGCTCATGCTCGCATTGGCGAGTTTTATGAAATAGGCCTGCAGGCCCCACGCAAGCATGACGGCGAGCGCCAAAACGAACCAGCCGCCATAGTAATGGGTCGCCGCGCCCGGCGAATAGTCGAAGAGCGGCAGAGAGATGACGGCCAGAATGATGCCGGCGACTCCCAGCATCCCCGTCCGCTCGCGCAGCAGCACCATCGACAAGAGGATGGTGATTACCGGAGAGAGCGAGACGATGGGGAAAATGAGGTAGGTGGGACCAATGGTCACCGCGCGAAACAACAGCATCTGGCCGCCGGCCCCGAGCAAACCAATCGCGAGCCCGAGCATGACGGAGCGCGCATCCCGCTGCAGGCCACGGTCGGCGCGCCGCAGCGCCCAGATCGCGGGCGCGATCATGGTGAGCGCCCAGACGACATACGTGAGAGTGTCGGGAAAGCCATGCTCGCTCGGCAGCGAGGTGAAGGCGCCCCACACTCCCCACATGAGCGTCGTCAGCAGCGCGTAGCGTAGCCAGCTCCTCGAGATCACGAAGTCACGCCAATGCAAGCGCTGAGGTCAAAGCATTTCACGGCGGCTCGCTCGCTCATCCGTCAGAAGCGGTAGCTGATGCCCAAGGTGTAAGTGCGACCATAGGCCGTGTAACCCTGCCCGACACTGCTGCTTGTGCCCGTGTTGCCGGCGCTCCAGACGGCATCGGCGCGGTTCGCGAGGTAGGATCGCGCGATCGCGTTGGCGAGGTTCTTGCCCTCGAGGTAGATCTTGAAGCCCCGCGGTATCTCGTAGGAAAGCTGCGCGGTGACCCAGGAGAAGCTCGTCTGGTACGCCGACAGGCCTTCAATCTCAGTGAAAGTCTGCGCGATTGACGGACCGTCGTAATCCCAGTTGACGTTCGCGCTGATGGGACCCTTTTCATAGAGCACGCCAAGGGACGCGCTGTTCGCTGAGACGCCCTCGAGCTGACCGACATACTGTCCGGCTACGTAGGCTTTGCTCCAGGTGCGCGTGTACTGACCATGCACACCGAAGCCGCTCGGAAGCAGGTGCTGGAAGCCGAACTCCAGGCCGCTGACGTAGCCCTTATCGCCGTTGATCGGTTGAAATATCGTGTAAAGGACTGGAACCGGCGTGGTGCTGCCGTTGAAGAATCCCTTCACACCCAGATCGACATCGTTTTGAGTTCCCGTGGTAATGAAGTCCCTGATGTCCTTGGTGAAGAACGCCAGCGTGAGGGCGGACTTCGGTTGGTAATACCACTCGACGGAAAGGTCGGCCGAATAGGCGCGAATCGGCTTCAGATCTGCATTGCCCGAATAGGTGATCTGGTAGACGCGATTGAGCGAGTTATCGGTGCGGGTTGGCGCGAGCTGGTCGAGCTCCGGCCGCGTCATTGTTTCTGACGCGCCGAATCGCATCTGCAGGTCGGGCTTGAAGCGGTAAACGAAATTCAATGACGGCAACGGCAGCGTATAGGAGCCCGTCGAGGTGGTGGGCGTGGGATTGCTGTAGTCAACGAACGCAGGATCGGTGGGATTGGCCGTGTTCGCAATCGTTACGGATTCGATTTCGTTGACCGCGGTGCTCGCCGTGGTACTGGTATGGACGAGACGCACGCCGGCGTTGCCCGCCCAGTTCTGACCGGCGAAATCCGCCTCGAAGTAAGCGGCTGACGAGTTTTCGCGCACTCCGTAGGAATTCACCGCGTTGAATTGCGGCAGCGTGGCGTTGAAATTGTAGTTCGGCGCCCCGGCGACGTACAGGTTCGGCTGGCCATTCAGCCTTTGCAGTGCGGCGAGAAGATTTTGAATATTGAAAACCGCCACGGTCGTTGGAAAATTTCCGCCGGCGCCCTGCATGTAATTGGGAAATGTGGTCGTGGAGATCACGTTGGCACCCAGCGAGCCATAGGTGATCGGGTTGGCGCCGATGGGGGTGGTATAAAAGTCGTACTGGCTCGAGCCGCCGGTCCAGTCGTTGTCAAAATCGGCGCGCGACTTGCGGCGCAATGTCTCAGCCACTCCGAAGCGCAACTGGCTGAGAAGGCTCGTATCGTCGAGTTTCAAGGTGCCATCGAGGTTTGCGCCGGTGACCTTGTCTTCGATGGAATACCCGTTGAGACCGGTGTAGTGAGCGGTCCAGTAATTGTTGTTCAATTGACCCGCAGCCAGCGCTGACGCGTAACTCTGGCCGTTGGGCAATGTAACCGCAATGCTGGGTAACCCGCCGGGGTTATTGGTCCAGTTGATCGTGTCCTGATTGTAAGGTGTTTTGGATTCCAGACCGGAGGTCACGAAGGCATCGTTGCCGCCTTCGGGCCTGTTGGCCTTCGACTGATAGACATCGACGTCGACCGAGAAGTGGGAAGTCGTCTGCCAAGTCGCATTCAAGCCGATGAGAGAAGTCGTTACGCGGCGATCGATCGTCTGGTTGACGATTTCGGGCGTAAAAGTGTTCGCAGTAAATGAGGTGATGAAGCCATTCTTGACGACGACGTTCGACCACTCGGGATTGCCGTTGGCGTCAAAGTTGAAATCCGGATAATACGCCTGGTTGTAGGCGACCTGCGGATCGTTCAGATGAGTGTAGAGCCCGTCGAGCACGATATGCAGCGTGTCGTTCGGCCGCCATTCGAGCGTCCCGGACAGCGCCTCGCGCTTTTTCTCGTCGATGATCGAGCCAAATGATATGCAACATTCAGCGACCACGGGCTGACTGTTGGGTCCGGAGAGCGGCCATACGCCCGGATTAGAGCTATCATAGGTGTTGTAGTTGAGCGCATCGGTACGGGTTTTGGTATCCGAGACGACCCCGCCGAGAAGGAATCCCAGTGTCCCGTCCGAGTTGGTATTACTCACGAACACCGAAGCCTTTTCGCCCTTGAACTCGGACATGTCATTGTAATTTCCTTCGACACGCGCCGCCGTATGCAGGCCGGGGTTATCAAATGGCCGTGCCGAGCGCATGTTCACGGTGCCGCCGATGCTGCCCTCGAGCGCCGATGCCTGCGAGGATTTGAAAACATCGGCTCCCGAGATGACGTCAGCGGGCAGCACGTCGAATGCGAGTGCGCGCCCGTCGTCGTCGGTCGCCAGAATTCGATTGTTGAGCGTCACGACGTTGTACTGCGAACCGAGGCCGCGTACTCCGACATACAGTCCCTCGCCACCGGTGGTGCGCGAGATGGAAACGCCGGTGATGTGACGCAGAGAGTCCGCGACGTCGTCATCCGGAAAGCGGCCGAGCTCCAGCGCGTTAATCGAATCGAGAACAATGTCGGCGGTCTGCTTGAGCTCGAGTGATTTTCCAAGACTCTCGCGCAAACCGGTGACCACGACGGTTTCGGGCGGGGACTCCACGGGGGTGGTAGAGGGCTCCGGGGTCGTTTGTGGCTCCGGCACCTCCCCTGCCAGGCCCGGGCCGATGAAGCCGAGGAGTAAAATGCTCCCATTCATTCGCCGTCGGTTCAGGTGCATGGCCGTCCCCATTTATGTTATATGAAGTAAAACGAAAGACAGAGACCCCTATATTTCTTTCGTTTTATTTCCATTAATATTTCGAATATCTTCAGATCTGTCAAGCTGAACCGGGAAAGAGGTTGAGCAGGCCATGGAGGAGAAAGGTGGGGCGTTGTTTCTGTGCAGATGCGCGTTGCCGTGTCCCCGAGCGCCGAAAACGATTCGATACAGTCGATAATTGAGGGTCACCCGAGGCCGCGCGTGAAGAAAATTCGCACCAGCAGACGTCGATTCCTGCAATTTGCCGCGGGCGCAAGCGTTGCCTGCAGCAACATCTCGCTGATTCCTCCGGCGCGCGCGCTTGTGGCCCGCTCAACCGCTGATGCCGCTGCGGCGATTCTGGGCGACCAGCGCATTCTGATCGAGTTCGACTCGCAGATGCGGTCGAGACTCTCGCATCCTCGCGCGGGCGACGGCCACAAGGTCGCACTGACCCGGTGGGCCGCGTCCGACAGCCTGATGCTCGCGAATGGCTCGCGCCTCGATCAGTTTGCATTGCGCGACCAATCGAAGCAGCACATCGATGGACCCTTCGGTCCTGGCACCCGACTGCGAATGGTCGGCGTGGCGGAGTCGCAGATCGAGAAGAGTCTCGAAGTGGAATTGTTCGAGCGCTACCCGGGATTTGCAATTTACCGCGTGTCGTATCGCAATCTTGCGCCGAAGGCCGTGGCGCTCCGCAGTTGGACGAACGCCAAGCTGCACCTGTCGCCGGAGCGTGCGCGGCAAGGACGTGCCATCGCCGGTGAGCCGTATTTCTGGAGTTACTGCGGTAGCACGCATTCGGACCGTCGCGACTGGGTGCAGCCCGTGCGGCCCGGCTTCGATCAGCAGAACTTCATGGGAATGTCGGCTTCCGATTACGGCGGGGGCACCCCCATCGTCGATGTGTGGCGCAGGGACTTTGGTGTTGCCATCGGTCATCTGGAGCGGACTCCGGAACTCATCTCTCTTCCGGTCAGCTGCCGCGACACCGGCGTCGACCTCGCCCTCACGAATACGCTCGAGCGCGTGCTGGCGCCAGGCGAGCAATTGAGCACACATGAAACCTTTGTGGCCACGCATTCGGGCGATTACTTCGCCGTCCTTGACGCCTATCGACGCATCATGGCGGAACGCGGCGTTGAATCACCCCGTCCGCCGAAGGCCGCCTACGAACCGATCTGGTGCGCCTGGGGTTATGAGCGCAACTGCACCGTACAGCTGATCGAGGAGACGCTGCCCAAGGTGCGCGATTTGGGACTGCGTTGGGCCGTGATCGATGACGGCTGGCAGTCGAACGTCGGCGATTGGAAGGCCAATCCCGACAAATACCCGCGCGGCGATGCCGACATGACAAAGCTGGTGCGCAATATCCGCTCGCAGGAGCTCAAGCCACGGCTCTGGTTCGCACCGCTGGCCGCCGCTCCGGGCTCCGACCTGCTGCACGATCATACCGACATGCTGCTGCTCGATAGAGAAGGCGCGGTGCAGAATATCTCCTGGTGGAACAGCTTCTATCTCTGTCCCGCGTATGAGAAGACCGTTGTCTACACCATGCAATTGGTGCGCAAGTTCATCGGCGCGTGGGGCTATGCGGGCCTGAAGGTCGATGGCCAGCACCTGAACGCAGTGGCACCCTGCTTCAATCCCGCCCACCGGCATGCCCGGCCCGAGGAGTCCGTGGAGAAGCTGCAGGACTTCTTCCTTGCCCTCTACCAGACCGCCACGAAGATCAACCCGGAGGCGGTGATCGAGTTGTGCCCCTGTGGTACTTCTTACTCGTTCTTCAACTTCCGCTCGTTCAATCAGGCGCCGGCGTCCGATCCTGAATCATCCTGGCAGATTCGGCACAAGGGCAAGACGCTGAAGGCATTGATGGGGCCGAGCGCCGCCTTTGCGGGCGATCATGTCGAATTGAGCGATGGTGGTAGCGATTTCGCATCCACCGTGGGCATTGGTGGAATCATCTCGACGAAATTCACCTGGCCGCGCGATCCCAAACCGAAGGACTCCTTCCTGCTGACGCCACCGAAAGAGGCGCTATGGCGCAAATGGATCGCGCTCGCCTCTGAGCGGCAGCTGCCGCTGGGCACCTATCGCGGCGACCTCTACGATATCGGCTTCGATAAGCCGGAAGCCCATGTGATCGAAAAGGCCGGCCGCTTCTATTACGCGTTCTACGCGCGCAG
Organism: Steroidobacteraceae bacterium; assembly: GCA_035481795.1. GTDB lineage: Bacteria > Pseudomonadota > Gammaproteobacteria > Steroidobacterales > Steroidobacteraceae > PALSA-1196. The sequence continues at coordinate 157,803 of DATHRI010000038.1, read as the reverse complement.
GTTCGAGGGATCGGTGCCGTTGCGCGGACTCACGGGTGCTCGCTATCGGGTGCGCGATTACTTCAATGATCGGGAGCTCGGAGAGGTCTCCGGCGCCAGGAGCAACCTGCAGATCGCATTTGATGGCTCCCTGGTGCTCGAGGCAATACCCGTGTGATGTTGCATACGACCGAAGGCGGCCTCCTGATCGAGGAGCGCAGACGGCGCATCTGCGAGTTCCTGCGCGCCGATGGGCGCGTCACGGTCGAGGCGCTCGCCACGCGCTTTGGCACCTCTCAGGTCACTATCCGCGCAGATCTGTCGGCGCTCGAGTCAGCAGGCGCCTTGATCCGCACCCATGGTGGCGCCCTGCCGCGCGAGGAGGCGGATGAGCCGCTGGACATCAAACAGCTGCAGCATCACGCCGAAAAAGTAAGAATTGCCCAAGCCGCGGTTGCTCTCATTCGAGATGGAGAAACGATTATTCTCGATTCAGGCACGACGACTGCGGAGATCGCCCGCGCGTTGCGCAAAGCCGATCTCAAATCGATCAACGTCATCACCAATGCACTGAACGTGGCGGCGCTGCTCATGGACGTTCCGTCCGTACGGTTGATCGTGCCAGGCGGATTCCTGCGTCGTGAATCCAACTCGCTCTCGGGCCCGATGGCGGAGGCGGCGCTTGCCAACCTGCAGGCAGACCGTCTGTATCTCGGCGCCGACGGCCTGGACCCCGAGATCGGCGTCATGACGCCACACCTTCAGGAAGCCGAGCTCAACGGCAAGATGATTCGAATTTCCCGGCATGTGGTGGTGGTTGCGGATTCCTCCAAACTCCTGCGCCGCAACATCTCGCTGATCGCCAAAGTGGAACAGATTCACATGCTAATCACTGATCACGGTGCGCTGGGGCAGGCGGTCGATGAATTGCGGCAGCGGGGGGTCGAAGTGCGGCTGGTATGACGCGGTGCGTCGACTAGCGCTGTTACTGCTGGCGTTGCTCGGGCCGTGCGGCCGGTGTGACTGGGCTGCCAGCGCCGTCGGCGCTGGCGCCCACTACTACTCACTCTTGGACTTCCAAAAGGTCGAGAAAATCGATGCACACATGCATATTCACGGCAACGCGGATCGGCTCATGGCGCAGGCGATTCACGACAACTTCCGCGTCCTGACCATCAACGTCGACTACCCAGACTTTCCCCCGATCGCCGAGCAGGAGCAAGCCGCCGTCTCCCTGCTGCAGCGCTATCCCGGACGCGTCGCCTTCGCCGCGACCTTCTCCGTTCAGGACTTCGAGGCTCCCGCTTGGGCGCAAGAGGCGCTCCATCAGATTGATGTTGCGCTGCAGGACGGCGCGGTCGGCATAAAGATATGGAAGAACATCGGCATGAGCCTGAAAGACTCTGACGGCCGCTACGTCATGCCCGATGACCCGCGCCTCGAACCCATTATTGCGAGGCTCGAGCGCGAGCACATCGTGCTGCTCGGTCATCAGGCGGAGCCGCTCAACTGCTGGTTGCCCTTCGATAAGATGACCGTGCGCTCAGATCGGGACTACTTTCGCGAGCATCCGCAGTACTACATGTACGCGCATCCCGAGATGCCCGCGCACGACACCATACTTGCCGCACGCGATAGGATGTTGAGGGCGCATCCAAACCTGCACTTTGATGCCCTCCACCTGGCATCACTCGAGTGGGATGTCGACAAGGTTGCGAGCTTTCTCGATCGCTTTCCCAACGCGAATGTCGACCTCGCCGCCCGCCTGGTACACCTCGAGTTCCAGGCGTCGAAGAACCCCCAGAAGGTGCGGCAATTCCTCATGCGCTACCAGGATCGAATTCTGTACGGCAGTGATGATAGTTACGGCCCGGAGGATTCCGGCACGCACAAGGTAGCCGAGGTGCATTCTGGCTGGGCGGAGGATTGGCGCTTTCTGGCAACGTCTGATCGGTTGCATTCGCCCGATTTTGCGAAACCCTTTCAAAGTATGCATTTACCCCGAGAGGTCATTGACAAGATCTACCGACGCAACGCCCAGTCCATGTTCACCACCGCCTGGAGTGTTCGGCGATGAGCTGCGGCAGGGTCGCTTGCAGCTCTGTGCTGACCCACGCGTAGGATCCACCGTCCCCTGCAGGCCGACCGCTTGCCCATTATGAAGAGGCCATATGAAAGCAATTCCTCTCTTTATCTGTGGATCAATCTTTGGGGCCGCCGTCGCGGTCACGGCGGTGTTGCCAGGGGTGGAATTGAACCACCGACACGCGGATTTTCAGGCCGAGGCTAAAATCAACATAAGACTTTGATTAAAATGGATTTTAGCGTATTCAATTGTGGTTTATTTTCCCGAGATACCTAGAGATAAGGCGTTCGTTCACCGAGTAATGGCCTCCTGATTTACGACAGCTTGACGCTCAACGTTCGCGGCTCCGTCATCGATACCGCCCATCGCTGCTTGTGGTCAGTTCTTCGTCATCGCTTTGTTCATAGCTAGCAAGGAGCCCGATTAGCGGCTATTGACTGAACTCAGCGTTTAGCAGTTCGAGCCGTAAGAACGGCAGCTGACGCGCGACTGAGGCAAATTCATGACCCGGCAGTCTGGAGGTTCAGCCACGAACGCGCGTCCGCGCCGAAACAGCGCGCCTGACGCATGGCTGTCTCGGCGGAAATTCCGCACCGCTCTCGGATCACATCGTTAATCCCTGGTGCGGGCACGCTGAGTGCCTCCGCCAACGCGTTAGCACTCTTGCCCAACGGCTTGCGAAAATCCTCCCGGAGGCCTCGCCCCCCGCGGGGAATAAACGACGATGTCATTCACGGCAGGAATTTGGAGCGGGCTGGCTTCACGACCGCAGGCCAGCAATTGCTTGCGAAGCAGCGTAGAGCGCCAGTCCGATCGCGAACATTGGGCCGAATCGGTGCCGACGCTCGTCAAAATCGAATTCTCCATAGCCAGGCGCCGGGCCGAGAAATCGAACGAGTCCGATTGACATCATCATCATCCCCGCAAAGCATAGCCAAGCGAGACGCCCGTGAAGGTGAACACCGGGGTCGGATTTTGATAATGACACTTCTAGGTCGTCACGCAGCAGGCCTATGATGCCGTACACACTTATGAACCCGGCCCCCATGATCCCGAAAAAGCGCATCCACGGCGACGGGGTCCTCCAATCGGATTGGTTAGTCACTGCATTTCCCTCAGCGGTAGAAGCCGCCCGCAACGCGCTTATTCTTAAGCTTACCGTTGGCCGCCAACGGCCGCTTCACGGCGTGCATTCTTTTGTGACCAAGTACCGCTCTTGGCCCGAAGCCAGCGGCTGTAGAGCGCTTGACATGCCGTGGCTCCCCCTGGAGCGTATACGCCAGTGGGGTCAGTCCGTCATCTCTTGGTCATTAAGATACGTCGCAATAGCTTCGTTTAGCCTAATCCAATGTGTCAGTGAGGTACGGAGGGGATGTTGTGTCAGGTTCGTGGAGGTTTGATACTCCGAAGGTTGGCCAACTAGTATATCGTCCAAGTTAATGAGATAACCGACAGTCTGGCGGCAGAAGCGCATCGGGGAGCCGTCGGTCGCGGTTACTTTAAGCTCGCGTTACCGGGTAACAGACCGGCGGCTGATGTTGGGACGCCGAAAAGTTCGCGGAAGAAGATTTCTGCTAACCCTGGACGTGCGATGTTCGTTGATACCCGCGTTCACGGTGCTTCTGGCCGAAGCAGGACTCGATTGCCTATAGGCCGTACGATAACCACCGAGAGTGTACGTGGACGCGCCAAAATACCGCGCTTTCATTAGCTACAGCCACTGCGACAGCAAGTGGGCCGAGCGTCTTCACAGCCGGTTGGAAAGATACCGACCGCCGAAGCCGCTGATCGGCGTCGTGACCGCGCACGGTCCGGTGCCCAGGCGCCTTGTACCAATCTTCAGAGACCGGGATGAGTTACCGAGCGCCACGGATCTGGGAGTGCTGATTAACTCGGCGCTGAAGGATTCGGCAGCGCAAATCGTCATCTGCTCCCCGCACGCAGCGCAATCTAAATGGGTCAACGAGGAGATCCTCGCCTTCAAGCGCCTGGGTCGAGAGGACCGGATTTTTTGTCTGATCGTCGATGGTGAGCCGAATGCAACGGATATATCCGGGCGCGAGGTCGAGGAATGCTTCCCGCCGGCGCTGCGCTTCCGGATCGGCCCTGATGGCCATCTCAGCAGCCAGCGCACCGAACCCATCGCGGCGGATGCCCGTCGCGGCAAGGACGGCGAGTACAACGCGAAGCTGAAAGTGATCGCAGGCCTCCTCGGAGTCGGTCTGGATGTACTCAAGCGGCGCGAGGTGCAGCGCCGCAATCGCCGCCTGTTCAAATTCGCGTGTGCAGCGGCCGCGGGTATGGTGCTAACCAGCGGGCTCGCCGTTTACGCGCTCGTGCAACGTACCGCGGCGCAGCGCCAGACTGCGCGCGCCGAGGCCGAGACTCGGACCGCCAAGGAGACGACCCGCTTTCTCGTGGATCTGTTCAAGATCTCCGACCCGAGCGAGGCGCGCGGTAACACAGTGACGGCACGGGAAATGCTCGATAAGGGTGCAGGACGCGTCGAGCGGGAGCTTGCCAAAGAGCCGGCTATCCAGGCCACGCTGATGGATACCCTCGGCACCGTATACATGGGCCTGGGCCTCTATACCCAGGCTCGGCCGCTGCTCGATCAGGCGGTGGCGACTCGGCGTCATATGCCGAGCCTTGATCCCTTGGAGCTTTCCGACTCATTAAGTCATGAGGGTGATCTGTTGTCTCTGCAGGCCGAGTTCGACGCCGGCGAGAAAGCCTACCGCGAAGCGATTCGCATCGCCTCCCAACAGCCGCAGGACCGCCAGAGCCGGGTGGATCTTGCGAACTCACTCGCAGGTCTCGGCACGTTGCTAGATCTGGACGGGCGCTATGCGGATTCCGAAAAGACTCTGCGCGCAGCTCTCAAATTGCAGCAGTCTCTGTACGGCCCCAGCGATCCTGGTGTCGCGCGCACGCTAAAAGATCTCGCCCGAACGATCACTAACGGCGGCAACCCTAACGCCGCGGTCCCGTTGATGCAGCGCGCACTGGCTATGCAACGGCAGTTGCGCGGTAGCGAACTGCATCCGGATCTCGCAGAGGTGCTCAACGACATGGGGTACGTGCTCGGCGAGAGCGGGGATCTGGATAACGCCGAGAAGTTCTATCGCGAATCGCTCGCGATGTACCGGCGCCTGCTCGGCGACGAGCACCCGTACGTCGCGACCGAACTCGAGAACGTCGCGTTTACGCTGCAGAGCAAGGACGATCTCGCAGGCGCAGAGGCGCTGCTTCGGCAATCATTGGAAATCCACCGCCACCTGCAGGGCGAAAGCCATCCAGAATTTGGGCGAGCGTTATTCAATCTCGCCGGTGTGCAGTACGACCGTGGCGAAACACATGAGGCGCTCGAGAACATGCGTCAGGTTCTGGCGATTTATCGAAGGGCGTACCCTCCGGATCATCCTGAGATTGCGATTGTGCTCAACGTGATGGGCTTCGGGCTGACGATGTCCGCCGATTATGGTCCCGCCGACCGGTATCTGCAGGAAGGGCTGGCGATGCGGCGGCGACTATTCAACGATAAGACGCCGGAGGTTGCCTCAAGCCTGATGATGCTTGCGGTCCTCAGGGTGGCTGAGAACAAATATCCCGAGGCCCTTGAGCTGTCGCAGAAGGCCAAGGACATTTTTACCGCTTCGCTGTCGGCCGACCATTGGCGGACCGCGATCGCCGAAAGCATCGAGGGCGCGGCGCTCACGGGGCTCGGCCGCTATCCTGAGGCGGAGACGCGACTTACGCACGGCTGCGGGATTCTGGGCAAAAACAGCGGCGCCGGGGCGGCGTACCGGCGCCTTGCACTGCAATATTTGGATACGTTGCACCGACGAGAACGTCATTCAGGTGACGCGACTTCACTGTCGGCGGTCAACACTAGTTGAGGCGCAGAGACGCGCCGCTTCGGTACCAAAGCGACAAAATGGTCAAATGTTGACATAACCAATACCCGTTGCATGCCTGTTGCATGGTGGCGCTTGAGACAATTGCTGTGCTAGCGTTCGCCGATAAGAAGCAAACCTGCGATTCACACGGCAGTGCATGACGCATGCCTACACGGAAAAACTCACCGGGGAGAAGCCATGCACGTCCAACTCGTGACGACTTTCACCAACCCGCTGCGGACCGCCCGGCCGCGTCGGGCACTGACGCGACTCGCCTTGGTTGCACTCGCATGGGTGACCCATACCCTGGCCAGCGCACAGGGGCTTCCCGCACAGCAACTTACCGTGGCCTTCACGAATGGCTTCCCCAACGGTTCGGTCGACGCGCTCACGATGCCAAATCCAAACAGTGCCGCGATCGTGGCGACGGATCCGATCCTCACTGGTGGCAGCGCGCGGAATCTCTACACGGCACTTGTCTGGGTTACCAATCCCGCAACCAGCACTCTCGATCTGATCTACGCGGATGCGGAGCAGCATAAGATCTGGCGCCTGCCGGGCCCGCAATACCAGCACCCGGTCGCCATCTTCACCTGGTCCGGCAGGGGATCCGGGCCGGCATATCCGTTGGGTCTGTCTGCGGATCCCAGCGGCAACCTGTACGTCATATCACCCAGTTGTCTCTGGGACAAGCCGGGTGTCTGGGTCCTGCCAATCACCGAGACGGGTACCTATGGAGCGCCGCTCCTCATCGATAATACGTTCACCGATCCCGCAACCCACAAACCCGCCGTGACCCTCGCGCTGGCGGAAGTCGCGGCGGCCGGTACCGCTGCGAGCCCAGTTTCCGCGGGAGCACCCGCGTGGAACGCTCTCGATCTGCTGGTGCTGGTGGACGACATCTTCAACACCCGAGTGATCCGCTATTCGCAGGCTCAGATCGAAAGTGTGCTCAGTTCGCAGCGCCCGCTCCAGGGTCCGGCTTCGACCGTCGTTACGCAGGCGCAGTTCCTGACTCAGGCGATCAGGAAGTTTCCACCTTTCGCGCTCGGGATGGACATCGGGCAGGATCCGACGACGCAGGACATGACTCTGCTTTTCTCGACAGCGGACGGCAGAATCCTGGATTTCGATTCGGCCAAGAATGTATTCATCACGCCCTATGCGATCAACCTCGGCTGGGGCCTGACGAGGATCAAAGTCGGCACTTTCCAGGGCGCGGAGTATGTGTTCGTCGGACAACTCCCGGGGCGGATTCTGGAGTTCGCCGCGCCGCCGCCGGGGGGCTCGAACACCACCCCGTTCGCCATCGTAAGCAAAGGTGTCAGCAATCCCTCGGACCTTGCCGTGACGCAGTCCGGCTCGACGGAGGCGGGCCAATGCATCAACGCCCCCTGTACCCTTCTTCCGCAGCTATCCCTGGAGTTTAGCGGCCCGGGCACGTCCAATATTCCAGCGAATGCCCCTATCGTCGTGGACAGCTGCGTCATTGGCGCCGACCCGCGCGTCACGAACGCCGACGGTGTGATTATCTACACCTACGTGCCACTGGATCTCGGGACCTTGTGCGCCAACATGCCAAACGTCCTGCTGTCGAGCAATGTGTTCGGCGCTTCCGGTCCCACCGGGGCTGGGATTTATGTGGCGAAGATCACGAGCACGGTACTCAACGAGTATCAACACATTAACAACGCCCTGACCACGCCCATCAATAACACCTTAACCCAATTCTTCCTCAACCCGAGTCTGGTCCTCGGCACTAACCCACCGTGCGGTAGCGCCAACGGCCCGGTCGCTGCGTGGGGACCATTGCCCGGCGCCGAATCAGCGATTCCCGAAGCCACGCTCATCGACATCACGGTGGCCTGTACGGCTGATCCGCCACCCGCCGGCAAAAGTAATCACCCGTCGGTAGTCGTCCAGGGCACCGTACTGGGGGGATTGAATGCCTCCTACATCGACGGTGAGTTCAACAGCCTGCAACAGGCGTTCAATCACATGATTACGCCGCCGGTCACGCCGCCCACCACTCAAATCATCGATCCCACCGGGCTTGGCATTGTTTCGACAGTACAGAACTACATCACAAACAGTCTCAACTACTTTAACCAGCAGAATTACAACTGCGCCCTCAATACACTCGCGACCGGCGCGAGGTACGTAAACTCGACGGTTACGGCGAATCCGGGGGATTTTTTGGCGGGCCCGCCCCCCTTCGATGATGAAAATCCGTCTGGCACTTTGCTGATGCGGTTCGATCATTTGTACTATGACGTCAACATATTGGCAGGTAATCCGCCCATCACGACCGACGCCCTGAATCCGGCGACCGTTGTGCCGCCGTGCGGCTCACTGAACGGCCCGAGCGGACTCGCCTTCAATCCGGGAACGGGCAATCTGTACGTCGCCAACTACAACAACGGGCAGGTCCTGGTTTTTGCGCCGTCCGGGCCGAACGGGCAGATGGTGTTACAGCCCAGTCTGACGCTCAGCGGATTCACAAACCCTGTCAGGCTCGCCTTCGCCCCTTCCTCGGAAAATTCGATATCGGGCGACTTGCTGGTCGCTGACACCGGCAGCAACCTCGTTTCAATATTCAGCGGCAGTACCTTGTTCTTTACGATCGGTAAGCCACCGCAGACGGCGACGATTACGCGACCGCTTGGCGTTGCCGCCGATTCCAACGGTTTCGTCTATGTGGCGGAAAACGAGGGTCAAGGTAACGGGGGGGAGGGATCAGGCAATGTCAACGACATTCAGGTTTACTCGTTCGTGACCGGCGCACCGGCTCTGTACGCCACTTATGACGAGGACCACAATGGCCTGGCGTTCCAGTCGGTGGGCGAGCTCTGGTACAACGGCAGTACGAACGATATCTTGGTCGGGTTGCCGAGTGAGATTACCTTCTATACCGCCTTTGGCGGCGGTTGCGGCAGTGATTGTGCTCCGGTACCTGACCCGAACCAGACCCCAATCACCTCGGGCGTGAACGGCGTGATCGGTATCGCAACCGACGCGAGCAATGACGTCGATGTCACCAACTACTTTGGTTCCGCGCCATTCTCGCAGTTTGCCCCGAACACGGGCCAGCAGACCGCGCTGACCCTGAACGGCACGCCGAGCCCGGCGCTCCAGAACCCGCAGGGCGTCGCCGTCGATGCGGCCGGAAATATCTACGTCTCCAACACCGCGAACAATCTCATCTACGTTTACCACACCGGAGCGGCCTGCAATCCGGGGCCGGCCGCCTGTTATTGGTACACCATCCATTAAATCACCACGGCGGCGTTTAGCAGATTTAACGGCGTCGGCGACCGGTCTTGGCTGCGGATTGAACCGCTCAGGTCTTGTCAGGGCGCCGGCGCCGCGGACCGTACGACGCGGGAATCTTGAGGAGCGCGGTTCAGGCCGCAGGTCAAATTCCCAAGGCGACGAGCGAGGCAATGTCGAGCTCATGGAGCTTACTCCCTCCGCGCCCTGCTCCCCACCGGCGAGTCTAATTAGAACCCGGCGGTGTTTGTTGCCATGCAACGCGCGCGTGTTGGGAAATGCATTGGCTCCGCATATTGCGAGCAGCTCTCCGAGCCGGCGGTGCTGTGTTGAGAACGTCAATGACACTCAGCCGTTACAGGAACTCGCGAGTTGGAAGCCGATTGATATGGCCAGGGGTGGAATTGAACCACCGACACGCGGATTTTCAGTCCGCTGCTCTACCAACTGAGCTACCTGGCCGTCGAAGGGGAAGGCGGCTATTAGACCCGGCTGTCGCGCAGGGCGTCAAGCAATGGTCGGATTACCTCATTGATTCTTGCGGTTGCGCGTGCACTGAAGAGTTACGGTAAGTAGTCGCAGCACCCGGTGTTCGCGCCGCGAGCCGCAGTGGGCGTCAGTGCAACAGCGCGTACCGTGATATCAAAGTGACTGCGCCAAAAGGCGCTGGCAATTGCGCGGATCCCCGAGTTATCGCGTGCGATGACGGCCTTCTAAAGCCCAGCGCTGATGGCAGCCGAAATGCATGTGCAGCATGCGCGCCTCGCCGTTCGGCGCAACCTCTATCTGGTACTCAATATCAGGAGGGTGGATCCGGCCGTTGCACAGATCACAGGTGGCGCCGGTGCCGCGGCTCGCCCATGTCCGCAAAGGTTTCTGATAGGGCAGCGGCTGATTGCCGCCGTCGGAAAGCGCGATGTTCTCGCCGTGCGCCTGCATAACGCACCTCTTTGTATTGTGCCTGGGAACCTTAACGCTGCGACCTGCCGATCGGATGACACATGCCTCGATTAACTTGCCGGCGGTTTAAATCCCTCCGGCGTCTGGGAGCCTGAGCCGAAGAAGAATTTCTCCATCTCCGTCTCGAGGAATTTGCGCGCCTTAGGTTCGATCGGCGTCAGCCGGTATTCGTTCATGAGCATGGTCTGGTGAGTCATCCAGCGGCTCCAGGCTTCCTTGGAGACCTGCTCATAGATTCTCTGTCCGAGTTCGCCGGGATAAGGAGCGCGGTCGAGCCCGGGCGCTTCGCGCTTCAACAACACACATTGCACAACGCGCGGCACGCTCTCCTCTCCCGTCAGCCGGCCGCGGGCGCATCGAACAACGTGGGATCTGCCAGCCGATCGAGCAAGGTTTTTATCGGTGCAGGCATGCCAATGCGCGCGGGCTCGTGAGTGTTATACCAGAGGCTCTGACTCTCATCCATCACGCCGGAGGGTCCGGTGCAGCGCGTCAAGAGGGGCGAAATCTCCAGATCGAAGTGCGTGAAACTATGCTGCATCACTTCGAGCGCCTGAGGCTCATCCAGCGTGCGCCGCAGCGATTGATCCGCAAAATTCCTGGCGGCCATGAGCGTGTCGAACTCGGGCAGACACCACAATCCGCCCCAGACACCACTTTCAGGCCGGCGCTCGAGCAGTACCGCATGGTCTTCGCGCACCGCAACCAGCATGAAAACCTGCCGGCTCCGCCGTGCGCGCGTCGGTCGAGGCGCCGGAATCTCTTCCTGGCAGCCGGCCTGGCGGGCGATGCACCACTCGCTCAAGGGACAAAACGCGCACAGCGGCTTCCGTCGCACGCAAACCGTAGCCCCCAGGTCCATGATGGCCTGCGTATAGATCGCGACATCCTTTTGCGGAGTGCAGCGCTCTGCGAGTTGCCACAGACGCTCGGTCATGGCAGCGCCCGCCGCGGGACCGATCACTCCGAAGAACCGCGCGAGCACGCGCTTGACGTTGCCATCGAGAATCGCAAAGGGTTCGCCGCAGCTCAGCGCAAGGATCGCGCCCGCCGTGGAGCGGCCGACACCGGGAAGCGTCACGAGCTGCGCAAAGTTGCGGGGAAATTCTCCGTCATAGTCAGTGCAGATCTTCCGCGCCGCGCGGTGCAGATTACGGGCCCGGGCGTAATAGCCGAGACCCGTCCACAAATGCAGCACGTCGTCGATCGGAGCTGCGCTCAGCGTCGCGACATCCGGAAAGCGGGCGATGAAACGCTCGTAGTAAGGGATCACCGTCGCCACCTGCGTCTGCTGCAGCATGATCTCCGAGATCCACACCCGATACGGCGTGCGCTCCTTTTGCCACGGGAGATCGTGGCGGCCGCGCCGCGCATGCCAAGCAATGAGCTCGGAGGTCAGTCGCGTGTAAGGGCTCTCCACAACCCGGATTCTAACCGCGCGGGAGGGTTCGCGCGCCGCGCCGCGAGAGAGGCGGCATCCCCTGCGTCGCGGGGAAGTGCCGAAGGAGAGTTCCCAAAAAAGACGCCGCCGGGAGCGCACGAGAGGGGGTCACGGGCATCCCACCGGCGGCGTGCCTGGTCTACCTTGGTAGGTGGACACGTCGTGGACGTTGAGGCGACATCCACGGTCTTCTTCAATGCAACCCATGTGCCAGAACGGGGTACGGACGTGTTTGTTGAGGTCCATCAATGATCTAGCGCGGAAAGTTGGTGCGTCACCCCTCGGCCGGCACCTGCGAGTGATCCGTGGTGGGGCGTGCTGAGCCGCCTACGCACGGACTTTGTGCAGCATGCCGGGGCGATCCGGCCGATGGGGAAAATCGAGGCCGCGCGAGCCACGGCTTACCATCTGACGAGCGGCGGAAGGCTCATGAGGTAGGCCTCGGGATCGGCGTCAGTGCCAAATCCGAACTGCGTGCCCCGGTCGTACACCAGGTTGAACTCGACGTAGCGACCTCTCTTATAGAGGAGCTTCTCGCGCGCGGCCTCGTCAAAGGCAAGCTGCTTGCGCCGCGCCACGATTTGCGGATAGACATCAAGGAACGCCTCCCCCACGGCGCGCACAAACGCGAAGTCCGCCGCAGGATCGGCGCTTGCCAGTTGATCGAAAAAGATTCCGCCGACTCCGCGCGACTCCTGACGGTGCGGCAGAAAAAAATACCTGTCACACGCCTCTTTGAACTCGCGATAGGCCTCGGGACGGTAGGTATCGCAGGCGCCGCGCAGGGCATCGTGGAAAGCTGCGGTGTCTTCCGCGTTGGGGAAAGTGGGCGTGAGGTCGGACCCGCCGCCGAACCAGGCGCGGCTCGTCGCGAGGTAGCGCAGGTTCATGTGTACCGCCGGCACATGGGGATTCATCATGTGCGCGACGAGCGAGATGCCGCAGGCCTGAAACCTCCCCTGCGATTCCTCGGCGCCCGGTAGCTGCCCCTTGAACTGGGGTGCGAGCGTGCCCCACACGTGGCTGACGTTCACCCCCACTTTCTCGAACACCCGGCCGCGCATGAGCCGCATCATGCCGCCGCCCTGCAGGCGATGTCCCTCGGGCCTCGCCCACGGCCGGTGCGAGAACCTCTCCCCCGCTTCCAAAACCTCGAAGGCGCTGCAGATGCGTGCCTGCAGATCCATAAAGTAGGCGACGGCTTCGCTCGCGAGATCGCCGTCAGACACGATGCGTGTGCTCATGCACCTGGTCGATGAGCCTTGCCACGGCATCCGGATCGGTATCCGGCCAGATGCCGTGCCCGAGATTGAAGATATGGCCGGGAGCGCCGCCGGCATCCGCAAGCACCGCGTCCACCTCAACACGCAGGTCGGCCGGCGATGCAAAGAGCGCGGCGGGATCGAGATTTCCCTGTACGGCCTTGGATGCGCCCAGCGCCCGGCGAGTCGCGGTGAGCGAGCTCCTCCAGTCGACACCCACCACGTTGGCGTCGAGCTCGGCCACCGCCTGCATGAGCGCGGAAGCTTGGTTGGCGTAATAGATGAGGGGAATGCCCAGGTCGTGCAGCGCCCTCACGGTGCGCTGCACCGCGGGCAGCGCAAATCGCCGGTACTCTTTCAGCCCCAGAAGGCCCGCCCAGGATTCAAACAGCATGAGGGCCTGCGCCCCGGCTTGCGCCTGCGCCCGCAGATAGGCGGCCATGGCATCCGCCAAATGTAAAAGTAAGCGTTCCGCGGACCCGGGGTGCGCATACAGGAAAGCGCGCGCCGCAGCGAATTCCTTCGACGGCCGGCCGCACACGAGATAGCAGAAGAGCGTAAAGGGCGCTCCGGCAAAACCGATGAGGGGCACGCTGCGTGGCGCGTTGGCGCGCACCAGACGCACGGCCTCGAGCACGAAGGACACGTCGCGTTCCGGTCGAAGCGCCGGCAGCGCATCGATCTGGGCATCCGTGCGGATGGGATCCCGCACGATGGGTCCCGGCTCAAATTCGAGCGCGATGCCCATGCCCTGCAGCGGTGTCATGATGTCGCTGAAGAGGATGCCCGCATCGAGCTCGTAGCGTCTAAGCGGCTGCAGCGTCGCTTCCGCCGCAAGCTCGGGCGTGCGCGTCAGCTGAACGAAGTCGACCTGCGAGCGCAGCTTGCGGTATTCGGGCAGATAGCGGCCCGCCTGACGCATGATCCAGATCGGCGTGTAGGCCGTGGGCTTGACCCGGCAGGCATCGAGAAAAGCGCTCAAGAACGCAACCAGCGGCACACATCCGGTGCGTAGTAGGTGATGATGAGGTCGGCGCCGGCGCGCAGAATGCCCGTCAAAGACTCGAACACCGCGGCGCGCTCGTCGATCCAGCCGCGTTCGCTCGCGGCCTTGATCAGGCTGTACTCCCCGGACACGTGATAGGCCACTACCGGCACCTGTACAGCAGCGCGCACCCGCGCGATCACATCGAGATACGGACCCGCCGGCTTCACCATGACGAGATCCGCGCCTTCCTCGATGTCGAGCAGAACTTCGCGCAGCGCCTCGCGGGAATTCGCGGGATCCATTTGATACGCGCGCCGGTCACCGAATGCCGGCGCGGACTCGGCTGCTTCCCGGAAAGGCCCGTAATAGGCCGAGGCATACTTCGCCGCATACGAGACGATGGGCGTGTTCTTGTAGCCCGCGCCGTCGAGCATGTGACGGATCGCGAGCACGCGGCCATCCATCATGTCGGACGGTGCCACGGCATCCGCGCCGGCGCGCGCGTAGTTGAGTGCGACCCGGGCGAGCGTTTCGACGGAGGAGTCGTTGTCGACTTCGCCCGAAGGCAGCACGTGGCCGCAGTGTCCGTGATCCGTCGCGCCGCACAGGCACACGTCGCACCAGATAAGAAGTGACGGGCAGCATTCTTTGATCGCGCGAATCGCTTGGGGCACGAGGCCTTGCGGATCGAGCGCCGCACTCGCCTGGGCATCCTTTGCGGTCGGGGCCGCAAACAGGATGATCGCGAGCACGCCCGCCTGCATCGCGCGCTCTGCCTCTTTCACCGACTCGTCGACCGAAAGCTGGCAGATGCCCGGCATGCTCGCGACCGCCCGGCGCACGCCGCGACCCGGGACAATGAACAGCGGATAGATGAGCGCATCACCCGTCACACGCGTCTCGCGCACCATGCGACGCCAGGCGTCCGACTGGCGCAGGCGCCGCGGTCTCTGCAGCGGAAATCCCATCGTTTATGTCCTCTCTTGCAGCAGACGCAGGGTCGTATTCGCAAGTCCGGACAGGGTGGCCGACTCGGCGAGCACGGCGGTTTTGCCGCGCGCGGCGAGCGCACGCGCCGTCGTCGGACCCATGGCGATGACCTTCGCCTGCGAAAGGAGGCGCGCGAAATGCGACGTCCCGAGCGCACGCTCGAGCTCAATGACGGCGGAGGGACTGGCGAAGGTCACGGCGCCGATCACCGCACGGTCGATCCAGGCGCGGCAATCATTGGCGTCGAGCGGCGCCGCTTCGGTTCGATAGGCTTCGACCTGCCGCACCTCGGCCCCGAGCTGTGTCAGCCCCTGCGTGATCGTGGGCAATGCGCGCGAGCTTGCGGGATAAAGGATTCTGGCGCCGGCGCAGCCCTGCGCGGCGAAGGCGTCGACGAGCGCCGCGGCATGGGCCTCGTTCGGCATCAGATCCACGCGAAAGCCGCGGCTCTTCAGCACCTGCGCGGTGGCGCGGCCGATGGCGGCGACGCGCACGCGGTCCGGCAACCGCGGCAGCCAGCGGATGACGGCCGTGACGGCATTGCGGCTCGCGAACACGATCCAGTCGAACTCCGCGATGCGCGAGAGCGCCCGCTCCAGGGAATGCCCGCTCGCGGGGGCGACGCTCACCGCGGGCCACAGCAGGACTTCAAGCCCGAGGGTGCGCAGCTGGGAGCTCAAGGGACCATCGGACGCCTCCGCGCGCGTGACGACGACGGGAGCGAAGGCCGAACCGCTCGCGTTCATGGTGCGGCCACCGCGTTGGCCACACCGCGCACGTCGGCGATCAGCTGCTGCGCGCCCTGGGCGAGGAGCTCGTGAGCCAGGCGTTCGCCCAAGCGTACGGCGCTCGCCATGCGCGCCGGCGCGCGGCCTTCAGCCGTCAGCATCGACGAGCCGTCGAGCGCGCACACGGCGGCGTGCAGATGCAGTTCTTCACCTTCGAGCGTCGCGAGCGCTCCGAGCGGCACCTGGCAGCCGGCCTCGACGCTCGCGAGGAGCGCGCGCTCCGCCGTGGTAGTGAGGCGCGCCGCGCGATCATCGAGCGCACTCACCCAGCGCCGCGCCTGCGCATCATCCGCGCGCACGCACAGGCCAATCGCGCCCTGCGAAACGGCCGGCGGAAACTCCTTCACGGGTAGATGGCAGCTGATGTGCCCCTGCAGTCCGAGACGCTTCAAGCCAGCGGTTGCCAGAATGATCGCGTCATAAGCACCGCTTTGCAGCCGCTCGATGCGCGTTGGCACGTTGCCCCGCAACTCAAGGGGCTTGAGATCCCTGCGCGCGTGCGCCAGAAACGCCCGGCGCCTCAAGGAGCTCGAGCCGACGCGCGCTCCGCGCGGCAGGTCCTGCAGGAGCTCACCGCCGCGGCTGACGAGTGCGTCGCGCGGATCCTCGCGCGCGATGACTGCGGCGAGCTCCGTCCCGGGCTCGAGCGCCGTGGCGAGGTCTTTCAGACTATGTACCGCGACGTCAATTTCACGCGCCAGGAGCGCGCGATCAATTTCCTTGGTGAAGAAGGCCTTGCCGCCCACCGTCCACAGCGGCACGTCGGTGCGCACGTCCCCTTCGGTTGCGATATGCACGAGTTTCACCGGCGGCGCATCGCTCTGTCGTGCGATCGCTGCCGCCACATGGCGCGCCTGCCAGAGCGCAAGCGCCGAGGCGCGCGTCCCGATGCGCAGTGCGGGGGGGCGCGTCATGTTCCGCCCTCGATCAGAAAGCGGTAACCCACACCCCAGACGGTCAGAAAGTGGCGGGGATTCGCCGGATCGCGCTCGAAGCGTTTGCGCAGCCGCAGGATGAAGTTGTCGACGGTGCGCGTGGAGGGGAAAACGTCATAGCCCCAGACGCGCTCGAGGAGATCCTCTCGAGAGACGATCTCCCCGGGCCGCTCGGCCAGCACTTTCAGGATCATGGCCTCCTTTTCGGTGAGCTCCTGCGCCGCACCGTTCCAGGAGCGCGCGCGAAACGCGCGAAAATCCACCTCGTTGCCGCCGAAGCGCAGCACCGCGCTTTGCGGAGTGGCCGATGCCTTCCGATACCACTCCCAGCGGCGCAGGATGGCGCGCACCCGCAGGAGAAATTCCTCGAGGTGAAAGGGCTTGGCGAGATAGTCGTCCCCTCCCGCCTCGAGTCCCAGTACGCGATCCTGCGGATCACCTCGCGCCGTGAGAAAGAGGACCGGCGTGTTGTTGCCCTCCTCGCGCAGCGTGCGGCAGAGCGTGAAGCCGTCAATGTGCGGCAGCATCACATCGAGCACCACGAGTTCGCAGGAGTTTTCGCGCAGCCAGTTGAGCGCGAGCCGGCCGTCGGCCGCCATCTCCACCGCATAGCCTTCCGCCCGCAGATTCTCGGCGAGGCCGGCCGCGAGATGCGGATCGTCCTCCACCACGAGGGTGCGCACGGGCAGCGCCTGCACCGCGTTCACGCGTCCAGCCCCGGCGCCGCCGGCCACGAGAGAACAAAGAGTGCGCCCTGCCCTACACCCGCGCTGTGCGCGCTCACCCGACCGCCCGTCAGCTGCATGAGGCGCCTGACGATGAAGAGCCCGAGCCCGGTGCCGTAATCGCTGCTGCCTCCTCCCGGATGCAGCCGGGAGAATTTCTTGAAGAGCCGCGCGCTGTCATCCGCGCCAAATCCGACGCCGCTGTCGCGCACTGCGAGCTCGACTTCGCCTTGCATGGCCCGCGCCGTGAACATCACGCTGCCACCGCTCACCGCCGCGACCGCGGCGAGCGCGTTTTCCAGGAGGTTGCGCACGATGACATCCACGGCCAGCGGATCGGCAAGCACCGCAAGGCCACGCGGCACGTCCGCCTTGAGCTCGATGTGCTCCTGGCGCGCACGCTCCTCGAACTGGGTCACGACTCGACCCACCGCCACCGCGAGCTCCACCGGCTCGCTCTTCAGATCCACCCGCCCGCGCTCGAGGCGCACGCTGTCGAGGATCCGCGAAACCATCGACTCCATGCGCGTGAGATCCGCGAGCATGCGGTCAATCAGCGTGCGCGACTGCTCAGCCGACAGCGAGCGCTTCGCCATGGTCTCAAGAGAGAGCTGCAAACTCGCAAGCGGCGTCTTGAACTGATGCGAGACGAGCGCGAGGAAGCTGTCCTGCTCCGACAGCACCTGGGTCTCGGCGCGCAGGGCGCGCCAGATCACCGCGATGCAGAGCGCGAGCGCAAGGAGAAAGAATCCGCTCTCCCACGCGTATTGATTGATCCTCCGGTAGCGCTCCGCGACGAGCGCCGCATCGACGCGGGCCGAAGCCGAGGCGTGCCCGTCCGTGACGGCGACGTCGGGCAGGAGCTCATGCACGCGCGTCAGCGGTGTTCCGGATTCGATGAGCCCCTGGGCGGCGGCGACCTCGCGGGCGTACGCGGCGCGCGCGGCGCGCAGCCTCTGCGTGCTGTAGTCCTGCTGATCGTAGACCCACCAGCCAACCTGGATGACCGAAACGATCACCAGCAGGAGCGCCGTGATCTGAAAGACTCGCGCGGTCTTCATGCGGCTTGCGCTGCGACTACGAGTGACGCCTTGAGCGCGTCAGCGAAGTCCGCCAGATCCTGCGCGCCAAAGCTCGCCGACAGGAAGCACACCTCGTACGCGGAAGGCGGCAGATAGACGCCGCGCGCGAGCATGGCGTGAAAGAGCGCCGCAAAGCGCGCCAGGGCTCTCTTGTCGAGTGTGGCCGCGATGCGCGGCGGCTCACCCTCATATAAAGAGAGCCAGAACAGGGATCCGGCGCGCACCAGGGTCACGGGAAACGGCGCCTGCGCCAGCACCGGCGCCAGCGCCTGCTCGAGCGCCGCGCCCAGGACCTCGAGGCGCTGCCACACCGCGCCATTGTTCAGGAGAGTGAGTGTCGTCAATCCCGCGGCCATGGCGACGGGATTACCCGAGAGCGTGCCCGCCTGATAGGCATCGCCATCGGGCGCGAGGTGGGCCATCAGCGCGCGCCTGCCGCCGAAGGCCCCCACAGGCATGCCGCCGCCGATCACTTTGCCGAAAGTCGCCATGTCGGGGGTGATGCCCGTCAGTGCCGCAACCCCGCCGCGTGCGAGCCGGAATCCGGAAATCACCTCGTCAAATATGAGGAGCGCGCCGTGTCGGGAGGTCGTGTCGGCGAGCCTGCGCAGGAACTCGCGCCGCTGCAGCAGGAGGCCGTGATTCGCGGGAGTGGGCTCGATGATGACGGCCGCGATGCGCTGCCCTTCGGCAGCGAACAGCGCCTGCAGTGCGCCTTCGTCATCGAGCGGCAGCACGCGGGTCGCCGCGACAAATGCCGCCGGCACGCCGGCGGAGGACGGCCGCCCGAAGGTTGCGAGCCCCGAGCCCGCCGCGACCAGCAGGTGATCGGCGTGACCGTGATAGCAGCCGGAAAATTTGACGATGAGATCGCGTCCGGTGGCCGCGCGCGCCACCCGAATTGCGCTCATGACCGCTTCGGTGCCGGAGGAGACGAAGCGCACCTGCTCGAGGCCCGGATAGGACGCCGTGATGCACTCGGCCAATGCCACTTCAGCGGGACAAGGCGCGCCAAAGGTCGTGCCGTCGTGGCAGGCCCGCGCCATCGCTTCGACGACCGCCGGATGCGCGTGCCCCAGAATCAGCGCGCCCCAGGAATTCACCACATCGAGATAGCGCCGCCCGTCGACGTCGTACAGATACTGTCCGGCGCCGCGCTCGATGAAGAGCGGCGTGCCGCCCACCGCGCGAAACGCCCGCACCGGCGAGCTGACACCCCCCGGAATGACACGGCAGGCGCGCTCGTAGAGCTCGGCCGAGCGTACGCCCGCAGATATTCTGTGCGCCGTCTCATCGTTCATGAAGGTTCTTTTTCCTTGTCCACATCCGGAGCGCGAGGCACACGCTGCAGGCGCGCGGCGCTGAAGAAGGCATCCACCGTATCCGCATTCGCATGCGCAGCCGCCGCCCGGATCCCGGCGAGCGGCAGGTGCGCGAGGCGCCGCGCGAGGCTCTTCGCGAAGCGCCGCAGCAATTGTCGCTCGCCGTCATTGAGATTGCGCAACTCCTGAGCCAGAAGTTCATCCATCTGCGCTGCAGCAATGCCCTCGAAGGAATCCCGCAGATCCGCGAGCCGGTGGCCGATGGCGCGCGTGACAAGTTCGCTCCTCAGGCGCGCGAGGCGCTCATCGATGGCCGCGCGCACCGGCGCGAGGCGCATGAGTTCGGTCAGACGCTGCTCGCCGGTCGCCTCGATGAGCTCGTTCATGCCGATGCGCGTCAGTCCCGCAGCCTGGGCCGCCGCCGGCTCGACATTCGGTGGCACGCCAAAATCGATGATGAGCGGAGACCGCGTTGCGGCGCGCGCGAGTGCCCGGAGCGCCGCTTCATCGAGGAGAGCCTCGGAGGCGCCCGCCGCAAGGACGAGCGCGGCAATCGCAGGCGCAGACGAGCGAAACTCATTGAGTGACATTGAGCGCGCACCCAGCGACTGGGCCCACTCGGAAGCCGCCTCGGCCGAGCGGTTCACGATGAGGAGCGGCAGGCCAGCCTCGTGCAGGAATTGTCCGCAGCGCCGCGTCATCGGCGATACGCCGACGAGGGCGACCGTGTCGCGGTTTCCCTTGCAGTGCGCGAGCAGCCTCTTCACCGCCAGATCCGCCAGCGACGGCGGCCGCGTCGCGGCACTCAGGCGGCGTACCCGGTTGGCCATGGAGAGGGACTCGCTCATGAGGCGATTAAGCGTGGGTCCGCACACCTCGGCCGTTCGCGCCAGGTCCCATGCGGCGCGCAGCTGGGCGGTGATTTCATGTTCGCCCGCCTGCGCGGAATGCAATCCACAGGCGAGCAGCAGGACGTGTTCCACCGCCGCCTCGCCCGTCCAGGCGCGCAGAGCCGCGGCCGCCTCGCCCAATTCCGGGTCGCGGCCGCGCAGTGCGAGAAACACGGCGCCGCGCAGATCCTGTGCCGCGGAATCATCGCGCGTAGCAAAGATGACCTCGACGCGGTTGCAGGTGGCGAGAAACACGAGCTCCGCACCGCCGATCGCGGCGCGCAGCTGCGGCAGGCGCGCCTCGAGCTCACCCTTGGGGATGGCAAAACGCGCCACATCCTCGACGCTCGCATGGCGATAGGAGAGGCCCACGACCCCGATGTGGTCCATGGGCGACAGCAGATCATTCGGCCGACCCCGGAGTGTCACCGAACGGTCACAGCACGAGACCTGCCTCCCGAAAGCGCCCATTCAGAGCCCCGGAGCCGCCCCCGCGCGCTAGTCGGGAGGATTGTGCGCGCGCAAAAAGGCGACGGAGGCCTTAAGCATCTGCAGGCGGGTCTCGCTGCGGGAGAGCCAGTGGTCTTCGTGCGCCAGCGTCACGAATTCCACATCTTTCTTGGCGCGCTGCAGGGCGTCGGCCATTACGCGGCTCTGCTCGAAGGAAACGACCGTGTCATCCCGCCCGTGGATCAGGAGCACCGGCACATTCACGGCCTCAACATGTTTGATGGGTGAGATTTCATTGAGGACCGGGTCGTTCGCGCCGCTCACGCCCAAGAACCGATCCCAATAACGCTGCTCAATATTGTCGCGACGCAAGTGTTTGTCATCGACCCAGTCGAGCATGCGCTTCAGATCCGATATGCCCGCCACCGAAATCGCGCAGCGATAGACTCCCGGATCCAGGGTGACGCCGGCGAGCGCCGCATAGCCGCCGTAGCTTGCACCGAAGATGCACACCCGCGCGGGGTCGACCAGACTCTCTTTGACGAGATAGCGCACGCCGTCGGAGAGGTCGGTCTGCATCTTGCGCCCCCACTGCCCGAATCCCGCCGCAAGCAAATGCCGGTTCAGATTGGAGCCGCGAAAGTTCGGCTGCAGCACGGCATAGCCCTGATCCGCGAGCGCCTGCGCCCACCAGTCGAAACGCGCCTCATCATGCGCGGAGGGTCCCCCATGGGGCAGTACGATGAGCGGCAGATTTTTCTCGGCGCGCTCGCGCGGCAGCGTAAGATAGGCCGGAATTTCCAGCCCGTCGGCGGCGGCGTAATTGATGCGCCGCACTTCCAGCGGCACCGTGACACCCTCGTAGACCTCGCCGACCGGAATTGCCGTGTGCGCGGCGAGATCCACGAGCTCATAGACGAAACCGTCTCTCACGCCGTCGACCTGGACGACCATCTTCTGGAAGTCGTCTGACGCCGATACCAGGCGCAGATGCTCTCCCACGAAGGCATTCATGACGCTGTCCCAGCGCCGCTGGAGGGCGGGATCGAAGAACACGTAGCGCGCATCATCGCCTGCGTACACGCCGCCGATCATGTGGTGCGTACGCGGATCGTGCAGGGGTGCATAGATGTCCTTGAGCGCCGCCGCCGGCGCGCCGAGCTTGCCGTCGCGCAGCGACACGAGTCTCCACACGGGCTCTTCATCTTCAAGCGTCCACAGCAGCAGCGTGTCGGCATCGGGACCCCATCCTGCGATACGCGGGTAATCGATCCCTTCCCGTCCCGAGAGCACCTCCCGCAATCGACCCTCGCGACGAATCTTCAATGCCCAGTGCTGCTGCGGATCGTCATAGTCCTGCTCGGCGATGATCTCGCCCGCCGCATCGACCAGCCACTGCTGGATGGGCGCCGATCCTTCCTTGACCACTCGTTCGCGCCAGGTGTCAAGATCCACGCGAATCAGCGCGCGCGGCGTTAGGCCCTGCAAATGAATTGCGGGTACGAAGATCACGGTATGGCCCTCGAGGTGTCGCACCATGGGGCGGCCGGCGACGACGTTCATGAACAGACCCGAATCGTGCAGGCGCGGCAGGTCAGGGACCGGCATGGACTTGTTCGTGTCCACATCGTAGACCTGAAGCATGGCCCACTCGCCCTGCATGCCGCGGAAACCCCAGGGCAGCGCGGTCGATGAAGTGACGATCATGAGGTGGCGGTCATCGGCCCATTCGAGACTGCGCAGTTTTGTTTCGCCGATCTTGAGACCACCCGCCTGTTTGTGATCGGCGATCGAGACCACGGCAACGACGCGTGTGTTCTGTATCGTGCGCACGAAGGCAATGTGCGAACCATCCGGCGAGAGCGCCACATCCTCGAGCGCTGGCAGGCGTCCATAGACTTCGAGGGGTACCGAAGCTTCGGTGACATGCCCGCCCAGGGGCGCCCAGCAGAGCCATGCAATTGCATGCAGCCCGTACCTGCGCATGTGCCACACTCCTTTGGGCGAAACTCCAATGCTCTTATCACAGGGCGGACTTTATTCGCAACGCAATGAACGGTATCCGGCCGCCGCGCGTTTCAACGCGATGAAATAGAATGTCGTTCGATCCATTCTGCGGCAGCGCCGCTCACGCCTTTGAAATTGTAGAAACCCCATGGTGATTCTCAACGTCCACCACCGCACCTGCTACCGATATTCGGAAGACGTGGAGTTTGGTGAACATCGGCTGATGTCCCGGCCGCGCGACAGCCACGACCTGCGGCTCATCGACACCACCTTGCGCATTGATCCGCCTTCGAGCGCGCTGCGCTGGATTCACGACGTGTTCGGCAATTCCATCGCCATTGCGAATTTCGACCGGCGCTCCGACACGCTCATCTTCGAATCCTCGTTTCGCGCACAGCATTATCCCGCCGTCACCGAGGCGATCGTCGTCGAGCCGTATGCCGCGCATTTTCCCTTCAGCTACGCGGCGGATGACGCCACCGACCTCGGCCGCACGAAGGAGCGCCACTATCCGGATCCCGAGCACCGCATCGACCGGTGGGTCAAAGACGTGCTGCACGACACGCCCGGGGGGCGCACCTTCGAGACTCTCGTGGCCATGACCTCATCCATCAGGAGCCAGTTCCAGTACCTCGTGCGCGAGCGCGAAGGCGTGCAGACACCGCTTGAGACTCTGGCGCTCGGCAGCGGCAGCTGCCGGGACCTGGCCGTTTTCATGATGGAGGCGGTGCGTAGCCTGGGACTGGGAGCCCGCTTCGTCTCCGGCTACCTCTACGATGAACATCTCGTCGGCGCGGCGGGCGGCATGGTCGGCACGGGCGCCACCCATGCGTGGGTACAGGTGTTTCTGCCCGGCGCCGGCTGGGTGGAGTTCGATCCCACCAATGCGCTCGTCGGCGGGCGCAATCTCATCCGCGTGGCGGTCGCCCGCGATGCCGCGCAGGCGGTGCCGCTCACGGGCAGCTTCAAGGGCTCCCCCGGCGCTTTCCTCTCGCTTAGCGTGGATGTGACCGTCACGACGGAGTGAGGGACTCCACGTCCACGGAGACCTTGAGCTCGTGGTCGGCGCCTCCCAGGATCACGCCGTGCAGCGGCGAGACGTCGCCGAAATCGCGACCCCAGGCGACCGCAACGTGACCCGTGCCCACGAAGACATTGTTCGTGGGATCAAATTCGAGCCAGCCGTACGGGGGCGAGTAGACCGCCACCCAGGCGTGCGAGGCGCCGGCACCGATCGCAGCCGACACGCTCGATGCGGCGCTGCGCACCGGTCCGGCGCGCAGATAGCCGCTGATATAGCGCGCGGCCAGGCCCCGTGATCGCAGGCAGGCAATCATGAGATGCGAGAAATCCTGGCACACGCCGCGGCGATTCTTCAGCACCTCGCGCACCGGCGTGCGCACCGTGGTCTCGCCGGGGGCGTATTTGAGCTCGCGGTGCAGCTTCTCCATGAGCGCCTGGGCGCACTCCAGAATCGGGCGCCCCGCGGGAAAACACTCGGCAGCGTAGTCGGTGAATTCCTGCTTGACGCGCACATACGGTGATTCGTGGCGAAACCGGCAGGCCTCGAGATTTTCGCGCGTCGGACACGCGCCATGATAGGCAAGCTCGGCGCAGAGCCGCTCCCACGGCAGAGTGTGCGCGGCAAATACCTTGGGGCGCGGATGCGCCTCGACCTCCATCTGCGTCACAACCTCAAGCCTGCGATGCGGTTGTTCAAACTCGATGCGCGTCACGACATTGCCGAAGGCGTCAATCTCGTCGCGCCGCCAGAACGTTTCGGGTTTGACGCTGATGGTGTGTTCCAGGCATTGCTGGAACGGCGCCGGGCGCGGCACGAGATGCAGAATATGATGGGCGTGCAGCACTTCGCTCGCGTAGTCGTAGGCGGTCTCGTGATGGATGCGGTAGCGCACGGGCGGCCTAGGTCCACACGGAGCGCGTGTCGCCGGTGTGCGAGAAATGCCGCATCGAGAGCCGATCCGAAAGATCGGCGCCGGAGATGTGCAGGGCGCGAAGTTTCACGGCCAGCGCCTGGCGCGCCGCGTAGCCCTCTTGATCCTCCCCTTCGAGGGTGAGCAATTCGCCGTCGGTGAATTCCGGGATCGGCTCTGCGACCGACTTTTCCCGGGTGATTCGCAAGGATGCCGCGAGTTCGCCGAGATCCCGTCCGATGGAGTTGCAGTGAAACGCGAGCGCCACGGGGTGGTGCTCGTCGCGCACCAGAAGATCGAGCGCCGAGCCCAGGCGCGGCGCAACGAAATAGCGCGAGCGGTAGATGCTGATGCTGTGGCACACATCGAGCAGCCATTCCACCTGGCCCTGGCGCGTGGCCGCGGGGGCCGTCAGATGCTGCGCGAGCAGGCTTGCAATGAACTGCAGCCGCTCGAGGCGCCGGCCGATGCGCAAGAGCCGCCAGCCATCATCGTGTGTCATGTCCTCGGCGGCATAACCGCTGAGCGCAGCCAGTGACAGTGCGAGGCGCTCAAGCGCCTCGCGCGGCTCTTCGCGCGAAGCCGTCGCCTCCTGAACCTGCCGCTGCAGTCCGACGACCGCGCGCCAGTAGCGTGCCGAGAGGCGGCTGCGGACCTGGGACGCGCACCAGGCGATGCGCTTGATGTCGCGCGCGATGCCAAAAGGATCGGGATCGTTGCGCGCGCTTGCAGCAGGCTGCGCATTCTTGGCGATGACCCCGAGCGCGCGGCAGATGCGCACGCCGTGCCTCCACACGTCCTTATCCACGCGCACGCGCACGGTGCTGCGCAGCAGACGCGCATTGTCCGCACAGCGCACCGTGTAGCGTCCCAGCCAGAAAAGATTCTCGACCATCCGCGAAGGCACATCATCGGGACGTATGGCCACCTGCAGGCGGCGCGCCGGCGGCGCTGCGGACTTGTCCGCTCCATCCGAGAGCACCCAGATGTCCTTGCTGCCGCCGCCGCGCTGGGTCGAGACGACATCGGTGGCAGCATCCGAGGCAACGCGCGCGAGTCCCCCGGGAAGGACGCGGAATCCTGCCGCGGTTGCAATGGCATACACGCGGATGGTGAAGGCGCGCGCCGCAAAATTAGGCGTGCCCGTCGAGCGCCACACCGGCGCCTGCGACAGCGCGACATGCTCCTGCGCGACATAGGCATAGGGGCGCTTGCTGAGCCGGCGCGTGAGCGCCGCTTGCGCCTCTGCATCGATGTCTCGGCCGAAGACGGGTTCGAAGTGCTGATTGGGATAGGCGGGCTTGATGACGAGCCGGCCGAGATTGGCAAGCACGTAGTCGAGCGCCGGTTTCTCGCCACACCACCAGGTGGCGACGGAGGGGATCTGCAGCGGCTCGTCAATCAGCCGCTCGGCGATGCCGGGCAGAAACCCGAGCCATGCGGCGGATTCGAGCACACCTGTGCCCAGCGCATTGGTGACCACGACCTTGCCCGCGCGGATCGCACTGATGAGCCCGGGCACCCCCAGCGCCGAGTCGCTGCGCAGCTCCACTGGATCGCAGAAGTCATCGTCGAGCCGCCGCACAATGGTATGCACGCGCTGCAATCCGCCGAGCGTCTTCAGATATACGGTCTCGTTGCGCACTGTGAGGTCCTGTCCCTCGACGAGCGGCAAGCCGAGCTGCCGCGCCATGTAGGCGTGTTCGAAATAGGTCTCATTGAAAGGACCGGGAGTCAGGATGACGACCAGGGGATTGGCGCTGTCGTCGCAGACACTGCGCAGGCTCTCGCGCATCTCGCCGAAGAATTCGCGCACGCGCCGCACGCCGAGATCGCGGATGGCCTCCGGCAGGACCTGCTCGACGATGTCGCGGTTTTCAAGCGCGTAGCCAGCGCCCGAGGGCGCCTGGGTGCGGTCTGCCAAGAGCCACCAGCGCCCGTCGGGCGCGCGCGCCAGATCCGCGGCGTAGACATGCAGCCAGCTCGCGCCCTGCGGCACGAGGCCGTGACAGGGCCAGAGGAAATTCGGATGGCCGAACGGCAGCTCCGGCGGGACCAGACCTTCTGCGAGCAGCCGCTGCGGTCCGTAGAGATCCGCGAGCAGCGCCTCGAGTACGCGCGCGCGCTGGATCACTCCCTTCTCAATCCCGCGCCACTCCTCCTGCGAGATGACGAGGGGCAGAGGGTCGAGCGCCCAGGGGCGGTCCGCGCCCTGCGGATCGGCATAGACGTTGTAGGCGACGCCGTTCTCGACGATCAGGCGCCGCGTGACTTCCAGTGCGCGGCGCGCCGTATCGTGTGTCTTGTCGGCGGTCAATCTTTGCAGAAGCCCCAGCCAATGCGGGCGGACGCAGCCGTCGCCATCGAGCAGCTCGTCGTAGCGGCGCGTGTCCGGATCGTAGGTCGCGAGGGAGGCGTCGCTGCGGGCGCCGGTAAGGAGGACACGCTTGTCGATCATGCCTTCGCTCGTCATGAACGGCGCAGGTCGAGTGTGAAGGGCAGGTCGGGGCTCACGAGTGCGGGCAGGAGCGAGTACTCACCGGGAGTGTGGCCCGTGCGGAAGAATCGCGCCAGACGGCGGCTCTCCGACTCAAAGGCATTGACCGGGAACGTCGTGTAGTTGCGGCCACCCGGATGCATGACGTGGTACTGGCAGCCGCCAAGCGAGCGGTTCATCCAGGTATCAAACAGATCGAAGGTCAGGGGCGAGTGCACGCCGATCGTGGGATGCAGCGCCGATGCGGGCTGCCAGGCGCGGTAGCGCACGCCGCCGACGAACTGTCCCGCCGTCCCCGTCGGCCGCAGCGGAATGGGCCGGCCGTTGCACGCCAGCACATAGCGGTCCGGCGCGAGCCCCGTGGCCTTCAGCTGCAGGCGCTCCACTGAGGAGTCGACGAAGCGGGTGGTTGCGCCCGCCGCACCCTCCTCGCCCATGACATGCCAGGGCTCGAGCGCCTGACGCAATTCCACCTCGACGCCGCGCGCGGCGAAGTCGCCGTACTTGGGAAAACGGAATTCCAGGTGCGCAGCGAACCACTCGGTCCGGAGCGGATAGCCCGCGGCCGCCTGCTCCGCGATGACGTCGGAGAAGTCCTCAGCGATGAAGTGCGACAGCATGAAGCGATCGTGCAGCTGCGTGCCCCAGCGCGCGAGTCGCGCGGGCGCGTACGGCTCACGCCAGAAGCGCGCGACCAGCGAGCGCAGGAGAAGCTGCTGCGTCAGGCTCATGCGTTCGTGCGGCGGCATCTCGAAGGCGCGCAGCTCGAGGAGCCCCAGCCGGCCCGTAGGACCGTCGGGCGAGTACAGCTTGTCGATGCAGAACTCGGCGCGATGCGTATTGCCGGTCACGTCAATAAGTAGATTGCGGAACAGGCGGTCGACGAGCCAGGGCGGACAGTCGGCGCCGGGCGGTGGCACCTGACTAAAGGCGATCTCCAATTCATGCAGCGAGTCATTGCGCGCCTCG
Organism: Steroidobacteraceae bacterium; assembly: GCA_035481795.1. Taxonomy (GTDB): domain Bacteria; phylum Pseudomonadota; class Gammaproteobacteria; order Steroidobacterales; family Steroidobacteraceae; genus PALSA-1196. The sequence continues at coordinate 129,329 of DATHRI010000038.1, read as the reverse complement.
TCGACTCGGGGCGCCTGCGAAGTGGGACCAATGAAGAGGCCCGAGAACAAATACGAGAGCGACGGATGATTGTGCCAATACGCAAGCAGGCTGCGCAACAGATCCGGACGGCGCAGAAACGGTGAATCGACAGTCGTCGCGCCGCCCAATACAAAGTGGTTGCCGCCGCCGGTGCCCGTGTGGCGCCCGTCGAGCATGAATTTCTCGGAGGTGAGCCGCGCGGCGCGCGCCGCGCCATAGAGATGAGTGGTTCGATCCACCAGCTCCTCCCAGCTCGACGACGGATGGATATTGACCTCGATGACACCCGGATCCGGCGTGACGCGAAAATTATTGAGACGCGGATCGCGCGGCGGCTCGTAGCCCTCGATGACGACCGGTTGCGAGAGGATCTCGGCGGTGGCCTCACAGGCGGCGATGAGCTCGAGATAATCCTCCACACGCGCCGTCGGCGGCATGAAGATATAGAGCACGCCATGACGGGGCTCGGCGCAGATCGCAGTGCGCGCAATCCAGTAGGCCGACTCGTGGCTGCGCGGCACCCGTGATGCGGGTGCAGCGGGCGATCCCGAGGCTCCAAGCCGGGCGCGAATCCTCTCGTAGGGCGGCAGGGGTGCGAACGCCTGGGTCGGGTCCGGCGCATGCAGTTGCGGCCGGTCCTTGGGCGCGGCCCAGGGCAGAGAGTCGAGCGGCAGCCGCAGGCCGAGCGGAGAATCTCCGGGCAAAAGATAGCAGCGCTCGCGGCGCAGGAACCAGGTGCCCGTCTGCCAATGCGTGCCGGGTGCGTCGCGCGTGAGCGGCAATACGTAACCGGCAGCGACTTCAAATCCCCGCTCGAAGAGGCGCGCGAGCCGCGCGCCTTCGGGTGCATCGTCGAGCCGCGAGTCGCGGCCTTCGACGTTGCCGGGCAGGCGGCGCTCCCGCCACTCGTAGTAAAACGGGTCTTCGTAGGCTGCGAAGACGAACTCGGGCGCAACGCCCAGCTGCGCGGCGAAGGTTGCGAGAAATCGCTGCGCGTGTTGCGCGGTCGCGCCGTAGTCCGTCGTCTCGCGGGCTCTCAGCGCCTGATTGCGCCAGATCGCATCCTGATCGCGGCGCCAGAAGCAGTTGAGTGACCAGCGCGGCAGCTGTTCGCCCGGATACCACTTGCCCTGTCCGAAGTGGGTCAGGCCCACCGGGGCGTAGCGCTCGCGCAGACGCTCAAAGAGATCGACTGCCAGCAGGCGCTTCTTCTCGCCGAGCGCCTCCGTGTTCCATTCCGCGCCGTCCGGATCATCGACGGACACGAAGGTCGGCTCGCCGCCCATGGTGAGGCGCACGTCGAGCGCCGCAAGATCCGCATCGATCGCCCGGCCGAGAATCTCGATCTCGCTCCACTGCGCTTCGGTGTACGGCTTCGTGACGCGGGGAGCCTCCCACACGCGATCCACCCGCAGCGTATGCTCGAACGCGACTTCGCACGGATCAACCGTGCCGGAGACCGGCGCCGCGGCCGAGGGCTCCGGTGTGCAGGCGAGCGGGATATGTCCTTCGCCGGCGAGGAGTCCCGAGGTGGGGTCGAGTCCGATCCAGCCCGCGCCCGGCAAATACACCTCGCACCAGGCGTGCAGATCCGCAAAGTCGCTCGCGGGTCCCGAGGGTCCGTCGAGGGACTTCACATCCGCAGCCAGCTGAATGAGGTAGCCGGAGGCGAATCGGGCGGCGAGTCCCAGATGCCGCAGAAGCTGCACGAGGAGCCATCCCGAATCACGGCATGATCCGGAAGCATTCGTCAGAGTCTCCTCCGGTGTCTGCACGCCCGGCTCGAGCCGAATGAGATAGCGCACGTCCCGCGCCAGACGGCTGTTGAGATCGACGAGAAAATTCGCGGTGCCGACGGCCTCGCGAGGAATCGAGGCGAGGTACGCGGCAAAGAACGGCCCCGCGGGCCGCTTCAGGAGATACGCTGCCAGCTCGCTGCGTTCCTCTTCCGTGTAGGCGAACGGAAACTGCGTCGCGTGCGGCTCGAGAAAGAAGTCGAAGGGGTTATGCACCGCCATTTCGGCGACCAGGTCGACTTCGATGCACAGGTCCCGCGTCTTATCGGGAAACACCACGCGCGCGAGGTAGTTCGCCTGCGGATCCTGCTGCCAGTTGATGAAGTGACGGGCCGGCTCGATCCGCATCGAGTAGGAGAGTACGCGAGTGCGCGAATGCGGCGCCGGACGCAGTCGCACCACGTGCGGACTTAAGGCCACGCGCCGGTCATAGCGGTAATGCGTAGCGTGGTTCAGCGCAACATGGATCGACACGGGCCGGCATTATACGGATGCCACCGGGCATGGGGACGCTCGGGAAGCCGCCTGCACTCTTTTGGCCCCCGGCTGGCACCCAAGGGGGGCGTGCATGGCTGCGTTAAGTCAAACTGATTTGACAAGGAGCGTGAACATTCGCCCACGGAAAAGCCCCAAACCGACACGGCACAGCGCGGAAGCGCTGCAGGTTTCACCTGTAGAGCCTTCACGAGCCAGCGGATTCCGCCGCGCAACGAGAGCGCCGCGGCCTTTTCGCCATCCGCGCAGGCGGCACACCAAGAAAACTATCTGCTCCACCCACTGCGCTGATCGCACCTGCGTGCACGGCGTCCCGCGAAAATTTACAGATGACTGCTCTTGGTCCGGCTGAGAATACGGAGTAGTCTTTGCGAAAATAATTCTTGCCCGGGGAATTCTCTCTGCCCGGGATTCTCGTGCGCTGGGAACAGATCAACCAAAATCATTCGGGGTGGTTCACATGACCATAAAGAAAGTTTTGACAAGCGTGACTGCAGCGACAGCCGCCGTGCTGGCCGTCGCAGGACTCCTCGTGGCACAGGACGCGGCTGCAACGGGTCAGACGATCAGCAACAGCGTCCCGGGACTGGTTAAGGTCGCCACGAATGTGGGCGTCACCGACACGACCCAGGTCATCGACGTCGTCATCTGGCTGAAAATTCGTGACCAGGCGGGGCTCGATGCTTTGGCGGCCGATTTATACAACCCCGCCTCGGCCAGCTACCACAAATGGATCACGCCCGCCGACTTCGCAAACAGCTACGCACCGACCGCACAGAATGCCAAGACCATTGAGCAATTCTTCTCAGCGAATGGCTTGTCGGTCGTCGAAGTCGGGCCGAAGAACCTGTATGTCCGGGCGCGGGGCAGCGTCGCCAACGTCAACAAGGCCTTCCAGGTTAAGTTAAATAACTTCGACCTCAAGGGCCAAACGTATTTCGCGAATCCGACCGCTCCTTCGCTTGCCAGCGCAGCCGCCGCCCTGACCGCGGCGGTCTATGGGCTCGACAATCTGCAATACGCTCACCCCTATGTCACGCAGACCCCGGCGAAGGGCCCGGCCGACGGCGCCCCTCCTGCGGCTGCACCGCCCGGCGCGCCGCCCTTCAGTTCGGTCTGCTTTTCGGGGCCGGAGACGCTGTCTTTCAATAACGCGGGCACATTCCCGTTCGTCACCTTGAAAGGCAATGGCTATTCCACCACCACCGGATCGCAGGGCTGCGGCTACACACCTCCTGAGATTCACGCTGCGTACAACCTGACCGGGCTTTACAACGAGGGATTCGACGGCACAGGTCAAACCATTGTCATTATCGACTGGTGCGGCTCGCCGACCATCAAGGCGGATGCCAATACCTTCTCGGCGGCGTACGGCCTGCCGCCGTTGACTTCGGCCAACTTCAGAATTATCAATTCATCCACTCCACCGACCTGCGGAGCACCGGATCCGGAGATCAATATTGACGTGGAGTGGGCGCATGCCATTGCGCCGGGCGCCAATATTGACCTGGTTGTACCACCGAGCGCCAGCTTCGCGGATGTCGACACCGCCGAGTACTTCGCGATCATCAATGGTCTAGGCAGCGTGATCTCGGGAAGCTACGGCAGTGAGGAGCTTTACGATTCTCCGGCGGAGTTGCAGACGGAAAGTCTGATCAACGAAATAGCGGCCGTACAAGGGATGTCTGCCAACTTCTCCACCGGCGACAGCGGCGACTTTACCTTTGGATTTTTTCCCGCCAGTGTGAGCGCGCCGGCCGATTCCCCCTACGCCACCGGCGTTGGCGGGGTCAGCCTGGCACTGAACTCGGACAACACCATTGCCTGGCAAACGGGATGGGGCACCAATATCAATACGTTTAGATTTGAGGGCTCCATTTCTGACCCGCCTATAGGTGGTTTCTTCGACTTTGGTTCCGGCGGAGGCCCGAGCGCCGTGTTCGCGAAGCCTTCCTATCAATCGAAGTTGACGGGCACACAGCGGCTGCTGCCCGACATTTCATGGCTTGCCGATCCATACACCGGGGGCGTGATCGTCATCAGCGAGCCGTTCCAATACCCACATCAGATCTACACGGTATACGGCGGAACGAGCCTAGCCTGCCCGATGTTCTCGGCCTTGTGGGCTATTGCGAACCAGGAGGCGGGCGCGCCGCTCGGTCAGGCCGCGCAGTATGTGTACGCGATGCCGAAATCTGCGATCACCGACGTGCTGCCCATCGGCTCGACGACCAACGTCAGAGGGACCTACAAGGAATCGGCTACCGTGACGGACACCTATACGGCCGCGGATCTGGCCGAACCGCTGGAACTCACCACCAAGTTCTACAGTGCGCTCTGGGCCTACCCGCTCACTCAGGACACGACCTACTTGGTGACGTTTGGCACCGATTCCGGTCTGACGACGACCAAGGGTTGGGACAACGTGACTGGCGTGGGAACGCCCAATGGCCAGGCCTTCGCTGACTACTTCAAACCATAAACCCGCTCGATCCTTCCGGGCACGTCGGCGCTGACCGCGCCGACGTGCCTTTTTTTAGCCGCTTGCACCGGAATGAGGCGATCCATCCGCTGGCCATTCGCCAGCGGATATCAAAAACCTCACCCAGCCGTCAAATCGCCTCGCGCGATCGATCACCCAGGCCAAAATTGTCCCCGCTACCGTGACCCGGCTCATCAAAGCCGCCGCCACTTGCCCGCGGATCCGCTCATCCCCATGACTCAAAATGTCGCCAGCGCCGGGAAAAGGCGGCTAGTATGTTGAACAAGAGCCAGATGTTCCTGTCCACGCCACCTAAGAGCGCTGATGAGCATCGATTGGATGAGCTACTGCCCGTCCGGCCTCCATGACGAGCTGATCGGCCCGGGCGGGGGTGCGCGCACCGCCGGCCGCGCGCTCATACGGCATCTGTCGGAGCTCGGCTGCGCGGAGATCGGTGTGCGCCAGCAGGCCGCCGAGCTTGCCATCAAAGTGATGGGCGTCACCTTCACCGTCTACCACCAGGAGGAAGGCTCCATCGATCGCGCCTGGCCGCTCGACATCATCCCGCGCATCATTTCATCGAAGGAGTGGAAGCGGATTGCGGCGGGCCTCAAGCAGCGTGTCGCAGCGCTGAATCACTTCATCAATGATGTCTATCACACGCAGCGCATCGTGAAGGATGGCGTGTTTCCGTACGCAATCATCGCGTCCTCGAAGAATTTCCGACCCCACTGCGTCGGCATCAGCCCGCCGCAGGGCGTATGGGCGCATATCTGCGGCACGGATCTCGTGCGCGACAAGGACGGCACGGTGTACGTGCTCGAGGACAACCTGCGTGTGCCGTCCGGCGTGTCCTACATGATCGAGAATCGGCAGGTCGTGAAGCGCGTGCTGCCGGAGCTCTTTGAAGACATGGCGATCCAGGCGGTTGACGACTACCCGACGGCGCTGCATGACATGCTGGAATCGCTCTCGCCGCGGCGCGAGGGGTTACCGGAGATCGTGGTGCTCACCCCCGGCATCTACAACTCGGCGTACTTTGAGCATTCATTTCTCGCGCGGCAGATGGGCTGCGAGCTGGTCGAGGGCAGGGATCTTGCCGTCCACGGCGATGATTGCGTCTACATGCAGACGATCCACGGATGGACGCGCGTCGATGTGATCTACCGCCGCATCGACGACGACTTCCTCGATCCGGAGACCTTCCGCGCGGACTCGACGCTGGGCATTGCCGGACTCATGCGCGCGTGGGCGAAGGGCAATGTGGCGCTGGCCAATGCCCCGGGCGCAGGCGTTGCGGATGACAAGCTCGTCTACACCTACGTGCCCGACATGATCCGCTACTACCTCAACGAGGATCCCATTCTGCCGAATGTGCCCTCGTGGCGCTGCGCGGACCCCAAAGAGCTCGACCACGTGCTGCAGCATCTGGATTCGCTGGTGGTCAAACCCGTCGACGGCTCCGGCGGCTACGGCATGCTGATGGGGCCGACCGCGAGCCAGCGCGAGCGCAATCAGTTCGCGGCGCAGCTGAAGGCCGCGCCGCGCAACTTCATCGCGCAGCCCGTGATCCAGCTCTCGACGGTGCCGACCTTTGTCGACGATCGCATCGAGCCGCGCCATGTGGATCTGCGCCCCTTCATCCTGAGCGGTCCCAAAACCTATGTTACGACCGGAGGACTGACGCGCGTCGCCCTGCGTGAGGGCTCGCTCGTGGTCAACTCCTCGCAGGGCGGCGGCAGCAAGGACACCTGGATCGTCGACACGGAGGCGTGACGGTGCTGTCGCGTGTCGCGGAGAATGTCTACTGGCTCGCCCGCTACCTCGAGCGCGCGGAGAACACGGCGCGCCTGGTGAACGTCAATACCCATATCCTGCTCGACCTGCCGATCGAGTATCGCCCGGGCTGGCTGCCGCTCATCGAGATCACCGGCAGCCGCGACGTCTGGGAGCGCTCAGATAAACGCGCGGAAGAGCGCGAGATCGTACATTTCTTGATCGCGGATCTCGACAACCCCGGCTCGATCCTCGCATCGATCCGCTCGGCGCGCGAAAACGCCCGCACGCTGCGCGACGTGCTGCCGAACGAGGTCTGGGAGCATCTCAATGAGCTCTACATGGAAATCAAGGAAGAACTGCCCGCCGGATTGAACAAGCGCACACGCTTCAAATTCCTACAGCGGATCATCCGCGGCATGCAGACGCTGACCGGCGAGCTCGAGGGCACGATGAGCCGCAGCGACGCATTCACACTGCTGATGCTCGGCCGCAATCTGGAGCGCGCCGACATGACGAGCCGCATCATTGACGTGCGCTCGGCGCAGCGGGTGCCCGCCGACTCGCCGGAATTTGCGACCTTCGACACGATCCAGTGGATGAATCTCCTGAAGTCGCTCTCCGGCTATCAGATGTATCGTTTGAGCCAGCGCACGCGCGTCAGCCGCTCGGCCGTTCTCGAGTTCGTGCTGCGCGACCGCCAGTTCCCGCGCGCGTGTCTGTTCTGCCTCAGGGAAGTCGAACATTATCTGCGGGCGCTGCCGCGCAGCGACGCGGTGTTGTTCTCACTCGCCGGCGCCCGCGCCTTCCTCGACAAGGGGGCGCTCGAGACGCTCGATCAGCCTGCTCTGCATGAACTCATCGACAGGCTGCAGCTGCACATCATCGTCGTGCACGAGGGTATCGCGGAGACTTATTTCCCGCCGCGCGCGGCCGGCAGCTTCCAGAGTCAGGTGCAGTCACGCGCGGAGGTGCCAAAGAAGCCGCTCGCCGCGGAGGCTCCAGCGGCTCAGGGCCCGGCAGCCTCCAAAGTGCGCTGAATATTTTGCGGTCGCGCGGTGAGGCTCACGGTACCTCGTCAGTGAAGACCGTGAAGCCGACGAGCGTATTGGCCCCAAACGTCGTCGTGATCGCCACGTCGATCGCATCACGACCCCGCGCCATCAGGATGCGTCCGATCCGCGGCGTATTGTTGCGTGCATCGAAGGTGTACCAATGTCCTCCGAGATACACCTCGAACCAGGCGGCGAAATCCATCGGATCATCGCTCGGCGGTACGCCAATATCGCCCAAGTAGCCGGTGCAGTAGCGCGCCGGAATATTCATGCAGCGGCAGAAAGTGATGGCGAGATGCGCGAAGTCGCGGCACACGCCGCGCCGCTCATGGAAGGCCTCCGAGGCGGTTCGGGTGGAGCGTGCGTGCCGATAGCCGAAGGAGATGTGGTTGTGGACGAAGTCACAGATCGCCTGCACGCGCGCCCAGGTGGGCGGCGTGTGGGCAAAGAGATTCCAGGCGATCTGGGTGAGATTTTCGATATCGCAGTAGCGGCTGCCGAGAAGAAAGACGAGCGCCTCCTCCGGTAGATCCTCAATCGGATGCTGCTGCGCCTCCGGCACGACGGTTTCGCGCTCGCCCGAGTCCTTGACTACGGCGGAGCTCGTGATGCGGGTCTGTCCCGGCGGGGCGACGATGCGGCTGCACCAGTTGCCGAAGCTGTCGCGATAGACGGCTATGGGAATCGAAGGGTCGGTAGTAACGTGGTCCGGCACGAGAAGATCGGATGCGCGCGTGTAGTGAATGTTCAGCACCAGCATCATCGGCGTCGGCTGAGGGCACTCATAGATGAGCTCGTAGCCTACTTTGATCTTCACAACAAGCTCCTTAGACCTTTTTGAGCCCGGCCCCGAGAAGTGCCCGACTCTTTCTTATATGTTCCCTTCCCTGCCCCGTCCCCTTCGCAGCGACCGCTCGCTAGGCAGGCACGGGGCGTCTCGACGGAGGCATCAGCAGCGGCTGCCGGCCGTCCTCTTTGACATCGAGACCCGCATCGGCGGCGCTGACCCTGACCTCGACCTTCATTCCAAGACTGTCCCCGCCAGCCCCGATCCACACCCCCTGCAGAGGAATCGCCTGGCGCGGGTCGCGCGCCACGGCCGCACGTATCAGGCCCCGATTGCCGACAACGCCGCTCGAAGGATCGAAGTCTATCCAGCCGCAGCCGGGCACATAGGCCTGCACCCAGGCATGCGTATTGCCGCCGCGCGCATCGCCCACGTGGCGGACATGCAGATAGCCGGATACAAATCGTGCGGCCAGCCCCAGCGAGCGCACCGCGTCGATCATGAGCACCGCGAGATCGCGGCAGCTGCCGCTGCCGAGATTGAGCGTCTCGAGCGGATCCTGAATGCCCTTCTCGTGCCGGCGTTTATAGGTGAAGCCCTTGTGGATGCCATGGGTCATGTCAACCAGCAGCGCACGCGTGTTGATCGATGCGCCGCCGCGCAGGAAACTCTGCGCCCATGTCTTGACTTTATGATCGGGATCCGCGCAATCCCGCTCGATGAAATTGATGAGGTGCGGCAGGTCATCGGCTGCGTAGGCAAACGGGTAGCTCCTGGCGCTGTCCTCGATGTTCGCATCGGCAATGTCGGTGAGAGAATGATCGACGCGCATGACGCTCTCGACGCGCAGCAGCGCGGCCCGGCCGGAAAAGTGTGCGACGGCCATGCGATTGTCGTAGACATCGCGACTCCAGCGCAGGTCACTCGGCTGCGGGGCAATTTCCAGATTCAAATCGAGCAGCCTCTGATCGGGGTCCTCGCGCGGCGCCAGCATCATGCGATGTTCGCCGAAGCCAACGGGCTCTTTGTAGTGATAAGTAGTGATGTGCCTGACGGTGTAAATCGTCATTCGAGCTCCGCAATTCGGCCACGCGTAGTATGCATTTTTTGTGCCAAAATAGTCGATGGCAACGGCCCCTAACTTAGCAAAGATGTGCGCCGATGAACGAGACGCCGGACACTCTTCTCGCGCCTGCCGACCCGCCGGCGTTCACAGTCGACGGTGGGAACGGCACATCGCCGTTCCTCTTTGTCGCTGATCACGCGGGGCGGCGGATACCACAGCGCCTCGGACAGCTGGGCCTCGCGGACGCCGAGCTCGAGCGCCACATCGCCTGGGACATCGGCGCCGGCGCGGTGGCGTGCCTCATCGGCAAGGCACTCAACGCCGTCGTCATCCGCCAGACTTATTCGCGTCTCGTCATCGACTGCAACCGCAGGCCAGGCAGCGCAACATCAATCGTGAAATTGAGCGAGTTGACGCCTGTGCCCGGAAACCTCGGTCTCTCCGACGATGACAGTCGCGCGCGGCTCGAGGAGATATTCAAGCCCTATCACAATCGAATCGCGCAGGAGCTCGACCGGCGGCGCGCGGCAGTCCGCCCGGCCATTCTCATCTCGGTGCACAGCTTCACTCCGGTTTTCAAGTCCGTGCCACGGCCCTGGCACGTCGGCGTTCTTCATAACCGCGATCCGCGCTGCGCACGCATATTGCTCGAGCTTTTGAACTGCGAGGAAGGTCTCATTGTCGGCGACAACGAACCGTACAGTCTGTCCGACGAATCGGACTATACGATTCCCATCCACGGCGAGCAGCGCGGGCTGCCTCATGTGGAGCTCGAGATTCGCCAGGATCTTATTACGCAGGAAGCTGGCCAGCAGAAATGGGCGGCACTGCTGGTTCGAGTGCTGCCGCAGGTCTACGAGCGCCTAAAGAGTTAGCAGCTGTTTTTTTCAGCTGGAGCGGGTGAAGGGAATCGAACCCTCGTTCTGAGCATGGGAGGCTCATGTCTTGCCACTAGACGACACCCGCCCTGATGCGAATTCTAGTACTCGCCTGCATTGAAAGGAATGCGCATGGATCTCAGCGCGGCCACAGCGGTACCAGCGCGGGAACCTCTGCGCAGTAACGTTCATATTCTGCGCCAAACACCTGCCGCATCCAGCGCTCCTCCAGGCGCAGCTTGAGCACGAATCCCAGCGTACAGAGCGCCATGGCCCAAACCCCGCGCAGCTCCCCGCGCGCAATCGCGGTGCCGAGGATGGCGGTCAAAAGACCCGTGTAGATTGGATGGCGCACCCAGGCATAAGGACCGCTGCGGATGAGCACGTGGTCCTCCTTGACGGTCACCGTGCCGCTGCAGTTGCTGCCGATATGGCGCCGTGCCCACACCGCAAACGCGAGTCCCAGGAAGATCAGGGTAACGCCCATCCAGTAGCTCGCAAGCGTCCTCGGCAGAATGCGCGTCGCGAATACGGCGGAGGGCAGGTGGGGCACCGCCACCAACGAAACACCGACGCCGAGCGGCACAACGTGCGAGACGCGCGAGGTGAGGGATTCGCGCCGCACGGTCCGCTTGGCATTGCGTGCCGAGATCAGCCAGTAGAGACACCAGCTGATCCACATCAGCGGTATCAGGTTCCAGACCAACCCGTATCTGTGCATGCGATCGCCGCCAGCTCGATGAGCCAATGCTACGATAGTGCGCCTGTCAACAGGTCGCAGAATTTCAACGCCGCGCGATTTTCGCGATCAGGCCTTCTCATGGATAAGTCGTCGCCAGCCGCATCCGCACGCACGGTGCGTTCATTCGTCACCCGTGCCGGGCGCGTGACGGCGGCACAGCAGCGTGCGCTGGATGAGCTGTGGCCAAAGTTCGGCGTCGCCTTCGCGGCAACACATTTGGATCTTGACGCGCTCTTTGGCCGCTCGGCGGCCCGGGTCCTGGAAATCGGCTTCGGCAATGGGGACCACCTCGCGGCGCTCGCGAAGGCGCACCCGCAATGCGACTACCTCGGAGTCGAAGTCCATCGACCGGGTGTGGGGCGCCTGCTGCTCGCGATCGAGGAGCAGGAACTGACGAATCTGCGCATCCTCTGCCACGACGCCGTTGAAGTCTTGGAGCAGCAGATTCCACTCCGCGCTCTGGATGAGGTCCTCATTTTTTTTCCGGATCCCTGGCCCAAAAAGCGTCATCACAAGCGCCGCTTGATCCAGGCACCGTTCGTCGCACTTCTCACCGAGCGCCTCAAAAGAGGGGCCACGCTGCGGCTGGCGACGGACTGGCAGCCCTATGCCGAGCAGATGCTCGAGGTGCTCGATGCGGCGCCCCAGCTTGAGAATCTCGCCGCGCCCGCGCGCTTCATGCCGCGGCCGGCGGAGCGCGCAAGGACTCGCTTCGAGCTGCGCGGCGAGCGACTGGGACATGCGGTTTGGGACCTGGCCTACCGTCTCAGAAGCCGGGTAGCACCGCCCTAGAAACTGCTGTGCAGTCCGTCGATGACGAACTGCACCGCGAGCGCACCCAGAATCACACCTGAAAGGCGGTTCGCGACATTCGCACCGGTGACGCCCAGCACACGCAGCAAGGGATCGGCAAGCCACATCATGAGGAGAGTGATCGCAAGCACGAGCGTGGCAGCTATGAGGTAGCCCGCGAATACCACCGGCTGGGCTCCGATGCGCACCGGTCCGAACCACAGCAGGATGGTCGCGAGCGCGCCGGGTCCGGCAATGAACGGAAACGCGAGCGGAAATACCGACACGTCGACCCGCCGCTGGTTCTCGGCACGCTCGGTGCTCGAAGTGCGCGTGCCGGACTCGCGCGCGTACACCATATCAAGCGCAATCAGGAAGAGCAGCAGACCCCCGAAGATCCGAAAGGCGGCGAGGCTGATCCCGAGGAGACTCAGGACCGCGGCGCCGCCGAAGGCGAAGGGCAGGATGATCAGTCCGGAAATTGTGACGGCCTTCACGGCCATCTTATGTTTGTAGGCCGGGCTTGCGCCGTCGGTGAGTCCGTTAAAGAGCGGGATGAGGGATACGGGCTCCACGACGAAGAGGAAGACGACGAAAAACTTGATGACCTGCTCGACCATGATGCTGCACGACAAAATAAGATCTTGAAAGCGTCACACGCGAGGAGCAACATGATTTCGCGCCCGGCTGGTGTGCGATCGAGCATAGCAGTGCTCGGTGGGATCCGCGACGCGGCGCCATGCATTCATGGAGAAGGCATGCGGGCAATGCAGGGCAGTTTAAGGAGGTGCATGCCATGGCGACGATTCCGCAACCCACTGTTGGCGATTGGTATCGCAACCCCGGCGGCGTGCTCTTCGAAGTCGTCGCCTACGACGATGATGATGGCACCATCGAGATCCAGTATTTCGACGGCACGATCGAGGAGCTGGAGCGCGAGGACTGGGACGCGCAGTGGAAGGACGGCCTGATCGAAGCCGGCGAAGCGCCGGAGGACTGGAGCGGATCGGTCGACGTCGATTCTCCCGAGGAGGACTGGGGATCCGGATCCGATACGAGCTCCCAGGAGCACGATCTGCGCGCAAGTCCGCTCGAAGGTCTCGACCGCTTCAGATAAGAGCGCCGATCGAGCGCGCGAGCGCGCCGACGTCCACCTCGTCGGCCAGCATCACAAAACCCGCTTCGAGCTTCAGCGCAATCGGTCGCAGGGACTGGCCCGCGCACGGACCTGCGATGCAGTAGCCGGACAGCTTATCGAACAGCGCGCCGTGCGAGCGGCACAGAATGAGCGCCCCATCGTGAGTCAGGAAGTTGTGCGGCGTAAGATCGAGTGGGTGGCCGGCGTGCGGACAATGATTGACATAGCCGCGCACTTCTGCGCGCACGCGCACGATAAATCCGCGCAGCGGCCAGTCTCCGGTGCCGATGGTGAAGGCGCGCGCGCCCGGATCGCTCATGTCGGCGAAGCGGCAGATCACCCTCTCGACATCAATCGGCTCGGTATCGGGCATAGAGGTTGGAGCGCGTCAGAAAGTACAGCAGCGCAAGCGCCGGCAGACTCAGCAAGGCGGTGTACAGGAAGAACGCCGGGTAGCCAATGGCCTGCACCACGAATCCGGAAGTGCCTTCGAGAATTTTTCCCGGCAGCGCATAGAGGGAGGAGAACAGCGCATATTGCGTCGCGGTGTATTTGGGGCTGGTGAGAGTCGACAGGAACGCGATCAGTGCCGTGCCGTGAATCCCAAGCGCCAGATTGTCGAGTCCATTGACGAGGCCGAGCCCGACGAGTGTGGGCGAATTCGTCGTCGCCAATGCCGCGAAGCCTGCATTTGACAGCATGATCATGACGCTGCCCAGCACGAGCGAGCGCAGCAGTCCAACTCTTGCGATGAGGATGCCGCCGATGAATACGCCGACGAGCGACATCAGGAGGCCATACACCTTCACTATGGTCGCGATCTGCGTCAGCGTGTAGCCGTGATCGATGTAGAAGGGCGTCGCCATGGAACCCATTGTGAATTCCGTCAGGCGGTAGGTCCCCATGAACACCAGTGTGAGGAGCCCGAGTCGCACACCGTAGCGGGCGAAATAGTCGATGAGCGGGCAGATCACCGCCGCGACGAACCAGGCGCCGCTCGCGCGCAGGGCGTTCGGCCAATGCGCTCGCGCCGCGACCCACGCGATCACGCGGCCTTCACGCTCCCCCGAATCGCGCGGCGCCGTCGGGTGGGGCTCCCGGCACAGGAGAGTCGTAGCAAGGCCGACGCCGACGAGCGCCGCCATCGTCGTGTAGCTGGCACGCCAGCCGAAGCGATCGGCCAGAGTGAAGGCGCCGGCGCTCGCGGCAATCAGCGCCACGCGATAGCCGATCTGATAAGCAGCCGCCATGGCGCCCTGCATCTGCACGGCGGCGGACTCGATCCGCCAGGCGTCTACGGCGATGTCCTGCGTCGCGGCCCAGAAGGCGACGAATACCGCCCAGGCCGCGATGCGCACGACGCCCGCAGCCGGATCGCTCCACGACAGAATCAAAAGGCCGACCGCGATCCCGAGCTGGGCAAGCAGCATCCAGCTGCGGCGCCGCCCCAGGAGGCGATTGAGACCGGGCAGCGGCACACGGTCAACTACGGGCGCCCAGAGGATCTTGATCGAGTAGACGATGCCCACCCAGGAGAGCATTCCAATGGTGGAAAGATGCACGCCGGACTGCCGCAGCCACGCCGACAGAGTCTGAAAAACAAGATAGAACGGCAGGCCTGCGGAGAATCCCAGGCACAGCATCGACAGCACGCGCGGCTGAGCGTAGACGCCGAGGGCGGCCCGCCACCCCTTCAAACCGCAGAACCCTCGAGTGCGGCGTGCCGTGTCGCGCTCAAACATGCGCTCGCGAAAGCGCGGCGCCGCTCGGTGTTCGCTGCCGCAGGTTCCAAGTCGTCGTCGCTCGCTCTCGTGATCAGCACGTCGCGCATCATAGCGGCGCCGCGGATGCGCTGCCGCAAACTACTGCAGGAACCCCATACCGGCGGCGTCGTTGACAGCCATACTGGCCGGGTGGCACCGTCGCGCGCGCAGGAGAAGCGTCGTGCAGGATGATCAATTCGCTTTCATCGACCTAGCGCTCGCGCGCAACGCCCTGCGTTTTGGGCAGTTCACGCTGAAATCCGGACGCGAGAGCCCCTACTTCTTCAACGCGGGACTCTTCAGCGACGGTGCAGCGGCGGCTGTTCTCGGGCGCTGCTACGCGGCTGCCCTGCTGCAGTCGGGGATCCAGTTCGACATGCTCTTCGGCCCCGCCTATAAGGGCATTCCGCTCGTCACCGCCACCGCCATCGCGCTCTCGGACACGCACCGGCGCAGCGTGCCCTTTGCCTTCAATCGCAAGGAGGCCAAAGAGCACGGCGAGGGCGGCCACATCGTGGGCGCGGCGCTCGCCGGACGCGTGGTGATCGTCGATGACGTCATCGCCGCCGGCACCGCCAAGCGCGAGTCCATCGATCTCATCCGTGCATCCGGTGCCACCCCGGTCGCCGTGCTCCTGGCGCTCGACCGTCAGGAGCGCGGCCTCGGCGCGCAGTCGGCGGCCCAAGAGCTCGAGGCGGAGCACGGTATCCGGTGCGTGAGCATTCTCACGCTGGACAGCCTCGTTGAAGCTCTCGCGAGCCGCACCGGCGGCCAAGTGTCCGTTTCTGCGGAGCAGCTCACGGCCCTGCGGGCCTATCAGACACGCTATGGTGTGCGCTAGAGACTTGCGACGCGGCCCCCATTGGCCAGAAGATGGCTCATCGTAGGATGCGATGGTGATGGGAATGCGGGTCCGGAAGTGGCTGTTCATCATGAGTTTGCTCACTGCGGGCATCGGATTTGCGCACGCTGACGAGGCGAAAACACCCGTCTATAAATGGGTCGACGACAAGGGGGTCGTCCACTACGGTGATCGCATTCCGGCACAGGACAGCCAAAAGGAACGTGCGATCCTCAACCGCGAGGGCGTCGAGGTGGGCCGGCTGGATGCGCAGAAGAGCGCCGCCCAGATCGCGGAGCAGGCGCGCCGTGATCAGGATCAGGCACGCCTGCAGCAGCATGACAGCTTCCTGCTGACGACCTACATCTCCGCAAAAGACATCGAGGAGCTGCGCGACGCACGGCTTGCCGAACTCAAGGGTCAGCATGCCGCGGCGGAACAATACATCTTAAATCTGAACGCGCGCCTCGCCACATTGCAGGCGCGGTCCATGCTGTTCGCACCCTATAGCGACCGCCCCGGAGCGCGCAAAATGCCGGACGACCTCGCCGAGAACCTGGTCCGGACGCTGAGCGAACTGCACACCCAGCGCAACATACTCGCGGCCAAGGATAAGGAAGTGTCGGCGGTGCGGGCGGATTTCGACAGCGATATTGCGCGCTACAAGACGCTGCGCGCTGCGCGCCTGCAGCCGCGCTGAGCCTAATGCCGGCCTGAATGCCCGAAACCCCCGGCGCCGCGGGACGTGGCTTCGAAGTTCGCGACGACCTCCAGTTCGACCTGCACGACCGGGACCACCACGAGCTGCGCGATGCGCTCCCCGGGCTTGAGCGTGAAGGGCTCATGCCCGCGATTCCAGCAGGACACCATGAGTTGTCCCTGATAGTCCGAATCAATGAGGCCGACGAGATTGCCGAGCACGATCCCGTGCCGGTGGCCCAGCCCCGAGCGGGGCAGAATTACGGCGGCCAGGCCCGGGTTCTGCAGGTAGATCGCAAGACCGGTGGGAATGAGCTCCGCCCGACCCGGCTCGAGCTCGAGCGGTTGATCCACACAGGCGCGCAGATCAAGGCCCGCTGAGCCGGCGGTCGCATAACCAGGCAGGGGAAAATCTGACCCGAGCCGCGGATCGAGAATCCGCACCCGCAGGGGGACCCGCGCGCGGGTCACGCGTGTGCCGTGCCGCGCTCGGCGCCGCTCGCGCGCTCAGCCAGGACTTCGGCGATCAGGGCGACGAGCCGTTCGGCCAGAATGGCCTTGGAGGCCCTCCCGAGCTCTCGGCGTCCCGTCCGCCACAGGACCACCAGATGGTTGTCCTCACAGTCAAAGGCCTTGTCGGCGCCCACCTCGTTGGCCGCGATCATGTCGAGGTTTTTTTTCAGGAGCTTGCCGCGGGCGTTTTGCTCGACCGTCTCGGTCTCCGCCGCGAACCCCACGACAAAGGGCCGCTGCGCACGGGCCGCCACGGTGCCGACGATGTCGGTGGTGCGCTCCAGCGCCAGCTCCAGACGGTCTGAGGTTTTCTTGATCTTCTGATCATAGGTGTGCGTCGGCCGATAGTCGGCCACCGCCGCTGTCGATATGAAGATATCCGTCCCTTCAATCTCATGCTGCACTGCAGCGAGCATGTCTGCGGCACTTTCGACCTCGATCCGTCGCACGCCCGGGGGCGTCGGCAGAGTCACCGGGCCGCTTACCAGAATGACCTCGGCCCCCGCCGCGCGTGCCGCATGCGCGACTGCAAAACCCATCTTTCCCGAGCTGCGATTGCTCACGAAGCGCACCGGATCGATGCATTCGCGCGTCGGACCCGCCGTAATGAGAACGCGGCGACCGACGAGCGGGCCGCTGGGGCGCAGCAGCGCCATGACACGGTTGATGATCTCGAGCGGCTCATCCATGCGGCCCGCGCCGATCTCGCCGCAGGCCTGCTCGCCTTCGGCAGGACCCACGATGCTGACGCCGCGCTGCTCCAGGATCGCGACATTGGCGCGGGTGGCGGGGTGCGCCCACATGACGCGATTCATGGCCGGTGCAACGGCAAGCGGCGCCTCGGTCGCGAGGCATAGAGTCGTCAACAGATCATCGGCCTGCCCGGTCGCAAGGCGGGCGATAAACCCCGCGCTCGCCGGGGCAATCATCACGAGCTCCGCCCAGCGCGCAAGCTCGATGTGGCCCATGGCCGCCTCGGCGCTGGCATCCCACAGATCCGTACGCACCGGCCGGCCCGACACCGCCTGCAGAGAAAGTGGAGTGATGAACTGCTGCGCCGCGGACGTCATGACGACCTGAACCTGCGCTCCGCGCTCGCGCAGTCGCCGCACGAGCTCGGGACTCTTGTAGGCCGCGATGCCCCCGGTCACCCCGAGCAGGATTCTATTGCCGTTCATGAGTGCGCCTTCATCAGTGTGCTGATTATCCGGCGCCTGTGCGTAAACAGGCAAACGCTTCTCGCTGCGTGCTCCAATTCCCGTGACGGGTGCACGTTTTGAGCAGCAGTTGTGCCCAAGCGTCTGTACATATAGCTCACCGTTATATCCAACTCGGTCTTTGTCACAGAGCCTGTTGTGGATTGCAGGCGTCGCATTCGGCCGCCTGCGCAACCCTGCGAGTTCCTGCTCGCGGCCGCTCAAGAGTTTTTGCGCCTCGCCGTAGCTTGCGCAGTGGTGAATCGCTGCTTCGGCTTAAGATGTTCAAAACGCGCGAGTGGGCTCAAAGCGCGAAGCCATTTGCGGCCGCGCGGCCTTCACGTCGCACGCGCTGCATTTCACACGATCTGCATACCTTTTGCGCATCGCGTTTTCGCGTCTGCTCGCACACTGTTCTTTGCATGGGACGGTGTTATGAGCATTCGTGACTGGCCGAAGAACGAACGGCCGCGAGAGAAGCTGATCGAGCGCGGCGCCAAGGGCCTTTCCGAGGCCGAACTGCTCGCGGTCCTGTTGGGATCGGGAGTGCGTGGCCGCTCGGCGGTTGAACTCGCGCGCAGCCTCCTCATGGAATTCGGCTCACTGCGCGCACTTTTCACCCTGGAGTGCGCTCGGTTCATGAGCCAGCCGGGGTTGGGGCCCACGCGCTACTGCGTCATACAGGCCGCGCTCGAGCTCGGCAGACGCCACTACCGCGAAGCCATGTCCATCGGCTCCGTGCTGACGGCGCCGGAGACGACCCGAGCCTTTCTCATGACGCAGCTGCGAGACCGCGCGCACGAGGTCTTCTGCTGCCTACATCTCGACAACCGCCACCGCCTGATTTCATTTGAGGAGCTGTTCCGCGGGACGATCGATGGCGCGAGCGTGCACCCGCGTGAGGTGGTGAAGCAGGCTCTCGCGCATAACGCCGCGGCGGTTATCTTTGCCCATAATCACCCCTCGGGCGTAGCGGAACCGAGCGCAGCGGATGAGCTCATCACGCGCCGGCTGAAGGACGCGCTCGCACTGGTCGACATCCGCGTGCTCGACCATTTCATTATCGGCGACGGGATCTGCATGTCGTTCGCGGAATCGGGACTTCTGTAAAATGTGGAGTCGCCGGCCGCTGCGGTTAGTTCTGCCGCGCTTGCGCGCGGCAGAACTCCACATATTTACGCGCCAGCTACCGGGCCAGAAGCGATCCCACACAGATCGTTGGCCACTTTCGTAACAAGCGGCCGTTCGAACAATGTATGGCAACAATCAAGAACGGCGCGCTGCCTCATCTCACGCGCTTTGCGCGCGTGCGGCGTGAGTGCGCCCCCGACGCTGCACCCTCACCGCCCGCTGGACCCTGCTTCAATGTGACCGTACCGGATATGTGCTGTTTGCCCCAGCGCACAAACGCGAGCAACACATCACCCAGCGCGCTGCCCTTTGGGGTCAGCGTGTAGGCGTACCGCACCGGACGCTGTTGATAGGGAGTGCGAGTGACGATGCCGGCACTTACCAGACGCTCGAGGCGATCCGCAAGAATGTTGGTTGGAATGCCCTCCGGGGAACGCGCGAGCTCGCCGTAGGTGCGCTTGCCGTGCAGCAAGTCGCGCACCACGAGCAGCGACCACTTGTCACCCAGGATGTCGAGCGAGTTGGCGATCGCACAGGCGGAACGCGCGAAGGGCTTTGCCGTATTCATGTGTCCGGCTCTCCACGCCTTGAAAGCGGGTGACTTGCAGAGTGCAAGTCATTGTGCTACGGTCGCCAGATACTTGCAAAATGCAAGTGACTAATAGGAGAGCGTCATGACTGCGATAGTCCTTCCCCAGCCTGCCGAGGCTCAGCCCAGCGGACGAGGCGGTATTCCGCCCGCCGCCGCGATCGCACTGGCCGTCTGGCTGCTGCTCGTCGTGTCACTCGGTGCCGCCGGCGCATTCGTCGGCCCTCCCGGGACGCCTCCCCTGCCCATTGCGATTGGAGTTGCAGCGCCCCTGGTTCTCTTTTTCGCGTGGCTGCGGCTCTCGCAATCTTTCCGTGAGTTCGTACTCTCGCTGGATCTTCGGCTCATTGCGGGAATGCAGGCCTGGCGTTGGGCCGGTCTGGGCTTCCTCTTCCTCTATGCGCAAAAGGTGCTCCCGGCTGTGTTCGCCCTGCCAGCTGGCCTCGGAGACATGGCCATCGGGGTCACGGCCCCGTGGATAATTCTTGCCCTGGTGCGTCAGCCTGGCTTCGCCGGCAGTGGCACATTCATCCGCTGGAATGTCCTCGGGATATTGGACCTCGTCATCGCGGTCAGCATCGGAGCCGCGAGTGCCCTCTTCGCGACCGGGGCCCCCGGAGAGGTCAGCACCGCTCCGATGGCGACACTGCCGCTGCTGCTGATCCCGGCATTCCTCGTGCCGTTATTCCTCATGCTGCACACAGCGGCGCTGATGCAGAGCCGGCAACTTATCCGCAGCCGGGCATAGGGGCCCTGGAACATGGCGCGCTGCCATTTATGTGGGCAGCGCGGCCATGCGATCCTCCCGTCACCGCATGGCGTCAGCTGAATAAGACTGTAGGTTGCCACCACAGTGCGATCTCGTCCGTGCACGCCTCAAAGGCCCGCAATGAATTTGCGGGTACCCGCAGCGCTATGTAGACCTGTGATGCCATCGCTTTGTCTTGTTCAGATGCGTCTTCAAGGCAGCAAGCTGGCGTGCCCACATTGTTTCGGTCGCTGCAAGCCACGCTTGCAACGCCGTCATCGGCTCGTTCCGTAAGCGATAAATACGCACGCGCGAGTCAAATTCGTCGCGGTCTTCTTCCACCAGCCCGCTCTCGCGCAGAGTTTTCAGGTGGCGGCTCATCGCCGGAAAAGAAATACGGATCGCCTCGGCGAGTTCGCCCGCGCGTCGCGGCCGATCACGCAGGAGGTCGACAACGCGCCGACGATGCGGGTCGGCAAGTGCGGCGAGCGTGCGGTCGAGACTGTCGGTACTCACGTCAGTGTTGTGAACTTGAACCCGCTTGCTTTCTCCATTTCTTCCTTGGACGCGTATCTGATTGGCTGCGAGAACGTCCAATGGTGACCTTCGAGGTCGACGGCCATATAGGCGCGATCTCCATAGAACTGATCGGCCGGCTCCATTGCGATTTTCGCTCCTGCTTGGCGCGCTCGTGCGCAATGCTCATCGATGCCGCGCCCGAGACGTACGTGAACGCGCTGCGTATTCTTTCCACCTATAGATGCGGGACTCGTGGTCCACTCTGCGAATTCACTGCCAATCATGATGACGCCATCGCCATGGGTCATTTCCGCGTGAACAATGTCGCCGTTGGCGGCGGTGAGTACCTCGCTCGCTTCAAAACCAAAAGCGTTTTGCAGCCACTCCAGTGCAGCGCGATTGTCCTTATAGATGATCGAAGGAATGAATGCCGGGCGGTGCGGGGCTGTGGTAGCCATCTACTGCTCCTTGATACTTGTCTAAAACAGCAATATTTAACGATCTTGATAATGATGTTGTCAACCCACCGAAAGCACTCTCGCGGCGCTCCTTAGCTCTATGAATGGCCGCTTTCCGGCGGGCCATTCGGCCGACTGAATGACGTCGCATGACCCTTCCTGCCGGTCGGCCTGATCGGCAGGCCGCGGACACCTGCTCAGAAATGTGGAGTCGGCTGTAGGCATCTGCCTCGGCCAGCAGCGCCGCTACGCGGCACAGCACAGCCTTCTTTGAGTTGCGGGCAACCCCCCGGGCTGGTATAAAACCCGCCCTCGCGCCGCGCTCGCATGGCGGGTAGGGCGTAGGTTATTGAGTTTCAAGGTTTTTATATGTCCAGAGTCTGCGACGTCACCGGAAAGCATCCCGCCGTCGGGAACCGCGTTTCTCACGCCAACAACCGCAAGCGCCGGCGCTTCCTGCCGAACCTGCACACGCAGCGCTTCTGGGTCGAGACCGAGAAGCGCTGGGTGTCCTTGCGCGTGTCGACTCAGGCCATGCGCACCATCGAGAAGCGCGGCATCGACGTGGTCCTCGCCGAGCTGCGCGCCGACGGCGTCAAGGTCTAGGCCCGAGGCATCATCATGCGTGAAAAGGTCAAACTCCTCTCTTCGGCCGGCACCGGCCACTTCTACGTTACGACGAAGAACAAGCGCCTGCACCCGGACAAGATGGAAGTTCGCAAATTCGATCCGGTGGCGCGCAAGCACGTCCCCTACAAGGAAACGAAGATCAAATAGGCGAAGCTTGCCCGAGCTTCCCGAAGTCGAGACCACCCGCCGCGGCATTGAACCCTATGCGGTCGGGCGCAGGATTGTGCGCCTGGCGGTGCATGAGCCGCGCTTGCGCTGGCCTGTCGCCAAAGGCATGCCGCGGCAGGTCGCCGGCCAGCGCATTCTCGCAACCGGCCGCCGCGGCAAATATCTGCTCTTTGATCTCGACTCCGGCACGCTGCTCCTGCACCTGGGGATGTCCGGCAGCCTGCGCGTGCTGCCGACGGCCACGGCCCGCACGCTCCACGACCATGTCGAGCTCGTGCTCGATTCGGGCCAGTCGCTGCGCTTCAATGATCCGCGGCGCTTTGGCAGCCTGCATTACACGAACCGGCCCGTGCACGAGCACCCCCTGCTCATTGGACTTGCGCCTGAGCCTTTCGATCGCCGCTTTAATGCGGACTATCTCTGGTCGGTCACGCGCCGTCGCCGCGTTGCCATCAAGCAGCTGCTGATGAACAGTCACCTCGTCGTCGGCGTCGGCAACATCTACGCCAATGAAGCCCTGTTTCGCGCGCGCATCCGCCCGCAGCGCCAGGCTCGCCGCCTGACGCGCGCCGAGGCGGCGCGCCTGGTGCGCGCGGTGCGCGCCGTGCTGCGCGCGGCGATCCGCGTCGGGGGCACGACGCTGCGCGACTATGTCGGCGCCGATGGTGCGGCAGGTTATTTTCGCCAGAAGCTCTTTGTCTACGAGCGGGCCGCCCAGCCTTGCCGGATCTGCCGCGCGAAGCTGCGCCACCTCAATCAAGGGCAGCGCTCGAGCTACTACTGTCCAACCTGCCAGAAGTAGCATCCGCATGTCCAAGCGCATCACGACGCACCTCTCGCGTACCGACCCGGTGATGGCCGGGCTCGTTGCGGCAGCGGGTCCCTACCGCCTCAAACCGGAGCTCGAGTGCACGCTGTTTCGCGCTCTGGCGCGCGCCATCTCGCATCAGCAGCTGCACGCCAATGCCGCGAACGCCATATTGAAGCGCTTCATCAGCTCCTGCGGCAGCGGCGATTTCCCGACGGCCGAGGAGGTTCTCGCGGCGCCCAGGCGCAAGATGCGCGCCGCCGGCTTCTCGCTCGCCAAAATTGCGGCGCTCAAGGATCTTGCCCGCAAGAGCCTCGACGGCGTCGTACCGGAGCGCGCCAGCCTCGCCGCCATCGCCGATGACGAGATCATCGAGCGTATCACCCAGGTGCGCGGTATCGGCCGGTGGACCGTGGAGATGATGCTCATGTTCCACCTCGGCCGGGCCGATGTTCTGCCCGTCGACGATTTCGGCGTACGCAACGGTTTTCGTCTGGCATATGGCCTGCGCAAGATGCCACCGCCGCGTGCGCTCATGGCATTTGGTGAGCGCTGGCGGCCCCATCGCACCGCGGCGGCATGGTACCTGTGGCGCGCGGTGGAGCTGTCGCGTACGGGCCAACTGCCGGCGCCGGCCGAGCGCGTGCGCCTGCCGCGGGCCAAACGCAAGAAGACGAGAGCGAAGCGCCCCAAATCGCGCGCCGCCCGGGAGCCGGCGAAAAGCAAGAAGCCGCGGCGCGCCTAGCGGGGCGCGGCGCGCCCATGCCTCACACGCGGCTGTGCTTCTTGAGCTCCGCGGCGACGATCGGATGCACAAACTCGCTCACGTCACCGCCCAGCACCGCGATCTCGCGCACGAGGGTGGAGGAGATGAACGTGTACTGCTCCTGCGGGGTCAGGAATACCGTCTCGATATCGGGCGAAAGATGGCGACTCATGTTCGCGAGCTGAAACTCGAACTCAAAGTCCGAGACCGCGCGCAGACCGCGGATGACGACCGTCAAGTGATGCTTGCGGGCGAAGTCGACCGTGAGCCCTGCATAGCCCAGCACTTCAACATTGGGCACGTCGACCAGCACCCGCGCCGCCAGCTCGACGCGTGTTTCCAGAGAGAACATCGGTGTCTTGTTCGGATTCGCGGCGATCGCCACCACGACGCGGTCGAAGATGCTGGCCGCGCGGCGCACGAGATCCTGGTGCCCGGTCGTAATGGGATCGAAAGTGCCGGGATAAACAGCATTGCGCTTCATTCGGTGAGACCTGCCAGATTGCTTTTCTGGAACAGATGATACCCGACCTCTCCCGCGCGCTTCGCCTTGGCGGGGATCCACGCGGCCGGCATCTCGGGAAGCGCGACGCGGGCTGCGCTTTCCACGTAGATCAGCGCCCCGGCAGAGAGCCACTCGCGATCCTCGAGCAGCTGTGCGGCCGCACGCAGCATGCCCGCTTCAAACGGCGGATCCAGAAACACGATGTCGAAGGGCTGCGGCTTGGTGCGCAGATAACGCAGCGCATCCATGCGCTCGACGGTGCCGCCCCGGGCGCCCCATTCCGCGAGCCGCTCGCGCAGCTCCCGCGCGGCGGTTGCAGCGCTCTCCACGAAGTGCACGCGCGCGGCTCCCCGGGACAGCGCCTCGAGCCCGAGCGCCCCGCTGCCGGCGCATAGATCCAGGCACGCCGCTCCCGTTACGCGCTCGCGCAGCCAGTTGAACAGGGTCTCACGCACCCGGTCGGGCGTCGGTCGAATGTCGGCTGCGGCGGTAAAGCGAAAGCGCCGGCCGCGCCAGGTGCCGGCAATGATGCGCAGCACGCGGGAGCTTGCGCCACGGCCTGCGATGACACGGCGCACATTTGATTCAGGCGCACGCGGCAAACTCTGCCCTCCTGCGCGCCGGACGCACCTGCGCCCCAGGCCTAACCCACATATGCGTATCCTTGTTTACAAACCGTCTGGGCCCCGCGGCGGCACGCCTCATGCGCCTCGCGCATGCCACGCATGCCCGAGCAGCCGCACGTAGGCGCCGATCGTCGGCAGCACCGTCATGACCATCCCGAACGCGCGCGCGAGCGGATGCAGGAGATAGCCTATCCAGAATGCAATGCGACCGAGCGCGAACAAGCTCGCCAGCATCGGAATGAGAACCAGCTCATCGCGGGTGAGGAGCGGCGCGAGGGCGGTCCAGGCGATGGCCGCGAGCACCGTCTGCTCGAGCGTATTTTGATTGTAGCGCAGGTTGATCTCGAGACTGTGGCTCGCGGGCGTGCGCGTGCCGTCGATCGCGTCGGGGAAAAAACCGCGCCGGCCCGCCGCGATGATTCCGGCGAGCAAAGTCAGGCCGGGAAGGATGAGCCAGTGCGCGACATAAGCCAGACGGCTCGCTGTATCGTCAGCGGGCAGGGTCACTCTCGCGAACAGCTCCGCTGCATGCTGCCACACGAGAACGACCGCCAGAAATGCAGCCGCGCCGCCCGCGAGGACAATCAACTGCTTGCGGATCACGCCTCCCCCTATCCGTCCTCCGGACGCCGAGCCTGCCGCGCCAGGGATCGATCAGCCCCAGACGGTTCGCCGCTACAATACGCGCTGCTCACGAGGTCATCCATGTTGGGAACGCAGCCGAGACACGATCGCGGGGATGCGCCGGGCGGCTTCCTGAAGCGCCTGCGCGCCCGGCTCAACCGCGGCAACTCCTGGCTGACCCTGGATATTGCCGAGCTCGTGCGCGGCCGCGCCATCGATGCCGAGATCCTCGATCAGCTCGAGACGCGGCTGCTCGCTGCCGACGTCGGCGTCGACGCGACGGCCTACATCCTCGACGCGCTGCGCCAGCGCGTCGCGCGGCGCGAGCTCTCCGATGTCGACGCGCTCATCGCCGCATTGCGCGCCTCGATCACGGAGATCCTCGCGCCCTGCGCGCGGCCGCTGGTGATCGATCCGGCACGCCGCCCGTTTGTCATTCTGGTCGTCGGCGTCAACGGCTCCGGCAAGACGACCTCCATCGGCAAGCTCGCGAGCCGCCTCACCGGTGAAGGCAGAAGCGTGATGCTGGCGGCCGCGGATACTTTCCGCTCCGCGGCGGTCGAACAGCTCGAAGTGTGGGCCAAGGCCTCCGGCGCGGCGTTTGCCGCGCAGCAGGCGGGGGCCGATCCGGGCGCCGTCGTCTTCGACGCCCTGCAGGCGGCGCGGGCGCGCGGCATTGACGTCCTCATCGCGGACACCGCCGGCCGATTGCAAAACCAGGCGCATCTGATGGCCGAGCTCACGAAAGTGCGGCGCGTCCTGCAGCGCATCGATGCGAGCGCGCCGCACGAAGTGCTGCTGATACTCGACGCCAATCAGGGCCAGAACGCGCTCGCCCAGGCCGTGCAGTTCCAGGAAGCGATCGGCGTCAGCGGACTTGCGCTCACCAAGCTCGACGGGACCGCCAAGGGAGGCATCGTGATCGCCATCGCCCGCAAGCTCGCGCTGCCCATCCGTTTCATCGGTATCGGTGAGCAGGCGGAGGACTTCGGTGAGTTCGATGCGCGCGCCTTTGCGGCGGCGCTCATCGACAGCGGTCCGCACACGGGAGCCGCCCCATGATCGTCTTTGATCGCGTCAGCAAGCGCTACGCGAACGGGCGCGAAGGCCTGAGCAACGCGAGTCTGCGCGTCGAAGAGGGCGAGATGGTTTTTCTGACGGGCCGCTCCGGCGCCGGCAAGAGCACGGTGTTGAAGCTCATCGCGCTTCTCGAGCGTCCGACGCGCGGCGTCGTGATCGTCGGCGGGAAGAAAACCGGCTCGCTCGCGTCGCGCCACATTCCAGCGTTCCGGCGCCGCATCGGCATCGTTTTCCAGGACCATAAGCTCCTGCCGGAGCGGCCGGTGTTCGACAATGTCGCGCTGCCGCTGGTCGTGGCGGGCACGCCGCTCAAGGAGATCGACAAGCGCGTACGCGCGGCGCTCGATCAGGTGGGCCTCCTCGGCCGGGAGCGTGCGCTGCCGCTTGAGCTCTCCGTCGGCGAACAGCAGCGCGTGGGCATCGCGCGCGCCGTCGTCAGCAAGCCGCCGCTGCTGATTGCCGACGAGCCCACCGGCAACCTGGATCCGGATCTGGCTGTCGAGGTGATGCGGCTCTTCAAACGCTTCCAGGAAGTCGGCGTCACCATCGTCGTCGCGACTCACGACGTGCATCTGGTGCGCGAGCTCGGGCTGCGCGAGATCGTGCTCGATCATGGCCATGTACAAGGCGCCGACAAGGAAGATCCGCTCCCCGGAATGGTCGCCACGCGATGAGCCTGGGCCTCGTCTCCTACGGCACGCGCCACGTGCAGGCCCTGCTGGCCTCGCTCGGGCGTCTCGCGAGGAACCCGTTCGCCACATTATTGACATTGCTCGTCATCGCGCTGGCACTCGTAGTGCCACTGGGGCTCGAGCTGTTCGTCACCAATGCGCGCATTGCAACCGGCGGGTTTGCCAATGCGGTCGACCTGTCGGTGTATCTCAAGACGGACGTTGCGCTCGCCAAGGCCGAACAGCTGGCGAAAAGCGCTCGCGCGCGCCCCGGCATTGCACGCGTCGAGCTCATCTCAGCCGACGCGGCGCTCGCGGAATTTCGCGCCTATTCGGGATTCGGCGCGGCGCTTGGGGTGCTGAGCGCGAATCCCCTGCCGCACGTCCTGCACGTGCATCCCACGGCCGACGCCGAATCGGCTGAGTCGCTCGAGGCGCTGCGGCGCTACTTCGTGGCGTGGCCGGAAGTGGACGTCGTGCAGATCGATGCGCAGTGGGTCATGCGCTTCAATGCGATTCTCGAGGTCCTGCGGCGCCTCCTCATCATCGCGGCGGCGATCCTCGGGGCGGGCGTCATCGCCGTGATCGGCAATACCATCCGGCTTGAGATCCTGAACCGGCGCGGCGAGATCGAAGTGACGAAGATCGTCGGCGGCTCGAACAGTTTCGTGCGCCGGCCGTTTCTGTACGCCGGAATTCTCTACGGTGGGGGCGGTGCGCTCCTGGCGTGGGCGATCGCCGCCGGCGCCATCACAGTGCTCGCCCCACCGGTGGCGACGCTCGCGCGCAGCTATGGCAGTCACTATGCGCTCGTCGGCCCGACCGCGCAGGAGCTCCTGATTCTCATCGCCAGCGGCGTCATCCTCGGATGGCTCGGCGCCTGGCTGTCGGCAACGAAGCATCTGCGCAGCATCGAGCCGCGCGCCTGAGGGTCTTTCAGTGATAGCCCTCGTCGGCGCGCACCTTGCCCCGAAAGTGGTGATACACGAATACCGTGTAGCCGAGAATGAAAGGCATGAGGATCGCAATGCCGATGAGCACGAAGCGCTGCGAGGAGGGTGCGGCCGCGGCGTCCCACACGGTCAGCGCCGGCGGCACGAGATAGGGCATGGTCGAGATCACGAGCCCGATATAGGCAATGATGAAAAGCGCCACCGCGCTGTAGAACGGCGAGAACATGAAGCGCGCGCGCAGCAGGCCGCGCCAGCAGGCGACGGCAAATATCGCCGTCGCGAGTGGCACGGGGGACAGATACAGGATGTTCGGCCACGTGAACCAGCGTGCGGCAATGGGCGCGAATTCGAGCGGCGTCCACACGCTCACGAGCACAATGAACCCGAGCATACCCACGAGCAGCACGCGCGCACTGCGGCGCGCGCGCCGCTCCAGGCTCCCCGTCGTCTTCATGACGAGCCAGGTGGCCCCGAGGAGCGCGTAACCCACAACGAGTCCCATCCCGCACAGGAGCGTGAACGGCGTCAGCCAATCGAAGGCGCCGCCGGCAAAACGCCCCTGCTCGACGCGCGTGCCGCCGAGGAGCCCGCCGAGCATGAATCCCTGGCACAGGGCGGCAACGATGGAGCCGGCTGAAAAGGCGATGTCCCACTTCCTGTGATGCGGCTTCGCGACCCAGCGGAACTCGAAGGCGACGCCGCGAAAGACGAGCGCGAGGAGCATGGTGATGAGTGGCACGTACAGCGCCGGCATGACCACCGCGTAGGCGCGCGGAAAGGTCACGAAGAGGCCCGTGCCACCCAGGATGAGCCAGGTCTCATTGCCGTCCCAGAAGGGCGCGACCGAGTTCATCATCTGGTCGCGGTCAATCTCGCGCGCAAAGAATGGAAACAGGATCCCGAGACCCAGGTCAAAGCCGTCGAGCACGATGTACATGGCAACCGCGAAGCCGATCACCGCCGCGCAGATGAGCGGCAGCCAGTAGGCGGCACCGGTGAGGGCAGTCATATGACGGGCGGCTCCCCGCGTGATTCGCGCGCCGACTCGCGGGCGCTCGCGAGCGGCCGATAGGCCACCTCAACCGCGGCAGGCGTGCCCGCAACCGCCGCGCCCTGCGGACCGCGCCGAATCATCTTGCGGATGTAGTAGATGCCGATCGAAAACACGACGCCATAGACCAGCACGAAGGCCGCGAGTGATGCGGCGACGGCGGTCGCTGCGATCGGCGACGTGGCATCCTGCGTGCGCAAAATCCCGTAGATGACGTACGGCTGGCGGCCGTTCTCGGTCGTAAGCCAGCCCGCCAGGATCGCGATGAACCCCAGCGGCCACGCCCATCCGGCCGAGCGCAGGTACCACTGCGAGGTAAAGAGTCGCCCGCGCCACCACAGCAGCGCGCCGGCCAATCCCAGCGCAATCAAAAAGAGGCCTATCCCGACCATGACGCGAAACGCGAAGAAAACAACCGTGACCCGCGGCTGGGCGTTCGGCGCAAAATCCTCGAGCGCCGGCACACGACCATTCCAATCGTGGGTGAGAATGAGGCTGCCGAGGCGCGGAATGGCGAGCTCCGCGCGATTCACCCGGGCATGCTCATCCGGCAGCGCGAACAGCACCAGATCCATGGGCCCGGTGTTGCGCCAATGCGCTTCCATCGCGGCGATCTTGGCCGGTTGGTGCGCGAGGGTGTTGAGGCCGTGCTGATCGCCGAGCAGCAACTGCACCGGACCCAGGACGGCGAGCATGCCCACACCCATGCGCATCATCGTGCGCGCCTCCTCCTTGAATGCGCCGACGAGGAGATAGCGGGCGCCGACCGCGAGAACCACGAGCGAGGTCGTCAGGTACGCCGCGGTCAGCATGTGGGCCAGGCGGTAGGGAAAGCTCGGATTAAAGACGATCGCCAGCCAGTCGACGGGATACGCGATGCCGTCGCGCATCACATAGCCTGCCGGAGTTTGCATCCAGCTGTTGGCGGAGAGGATCCAAAAAGCCGAGAGCGCCGTGCCGCCGGCGATCAGCACCGCGGCGGCGGCCTGCAGGCGCGGCGGCGTGCGTTTCCAGCCAAAGAGCAGCACGCCCAGAAAGGTCGCCTCCAGAAAAAAAGCCGTCAGAACTTCGTAACCCACCATGGGTCCAATTACATTGCCGGCCACTGCGGAAAAACGGCTCCAATTCGAGCCGAACTCGTACGACATGGGGATTCCGGACACCACGCCCATCGCGAACGACACCGCGAAGATCTGGGTCCAGAACCGCGCCAGCCGGTGAAAGTGATCGCGCCCGGTCCGCTGCCACAGGATGAGCAGCGTCGCAATGAAGGCCGACAGGCCGATGGTGAAGGCCGGGAAAATGATGTGAACGCTGATGGTGAACGCGAACTGCAGACGCGCGAGCAACACGGCGTTCATCGAGGCGTCCCCTTGGCCCGGCAGGCGGATCCGGCGCTATTCTCGCCCCGATCCGGCGCGCTAGGAACGACTTTAGGTCGGCGCGCGTTTGTTCAGGACCGCCGGGTGTTGGGATCCCCCGAAAGTGCGCTATATCTCATTGAATGACATGGATTTTATGGCCCTAAGGCGACGAAACTCTGCCCACGTTTAGCACTCTAACTCTTCGAGTGCTAAAATCCGCCCCCTAACCTGGAGAGTGCATTGACCACTGCCGTAGTTGCCCGCAACGACTTTGCCCTGACTGGCCCGCTGGGAAGCCTGGACGCTTATCTCGAGCGTGTCAGTCGCATTCCCGTGCTCACCCGCGAAGCAGAGCGCGCGCTCGCCGACCGCTTTCGCAATGAAAACGATCTGGCGGCGGCTCGCGAGCTGGTGCTCGCGCATCTGCGCTTCGTCGTGCATATCGCACGCGGCTACGGCGGTTATGGCCTGCCGATGGGCGACCTCATTCAGGAAGGCAACATCGGCCTCATGAAGGCGGTGAAGCGCTTCAACCCGACGATGAATGTACGGCTCGTCTCCTTTGCCGTGCATTGGATCCGCGCCGAAATCCACGAGTACGTGCTGCGCAACTGGCGGCTGGTGAAAGTGGCGACGACCAAAGCGCAGCGCAAGCTCTTCTTCAACCTGCGGCGCATGAAAAAGAATCTCGCTTGGCTTACGGCGGAGGAAACCGCCGCGGTCGCGCAGGATCTGGGCGTCACTACCACGGAGGTGACGGAGATGGAGCAGCGCCTGAGCGCGCGCGACATGTCCTTCGATCCCACGCCCGAATCGGACGAGGACGAAATCTTCTCGCCTTCGGCGTTCCTGACCGCGCCGGATGCGAACCCGGCGGAGACGATCGAGACGCAGGAGTGGGACAACGACTCATCCGACCGCCTGCAAAGTGCGCTCGGCAGGCTCGATGACCGCAGCCGCAAGATCCTGCAGCGACGTTTTTTGACCGACGACAAGGCGACCCTGCACGAACTCGCCGATGAATATCGCGTGTCGGCGGAGCGCATCCGCCAGATCGAAGCCAACGCACTGACAAAACTGCGCGGCATGATGGCTTAAAGCGCGTCAGCGCGCGGCGCACCTGCAAGGCCCGGCGTTCCTACGAGCGCCGGGCCTTTTTCGTTATGATGGCCGACTCACCGAGGAGTCCCACCGTGCCGGCTGCATCCACACTCAATCCGCTCGATCTGTATGGCGTGCGCGCGATGCTGAGCGAGGATGAGCAGATGGTGCAGGACACGGTGGCGCGCCTGGTGGATGAGGAGGTGCTGCCGGTCATCCAGAAGTGCTTCGAGGAGCACCGTTTCCCCAGGGAACTCGTGCCGCAGCTGGCCGCGCTCGGACTTCTCGGCTCGTCGCTCCACGGCTATGGCTGCCCCGGCCTCAACGCCGTGAGCTATGGGCTCATCTGCCAGGAACTCGAGCGCGGTGATTCCGGCATCAGAAGTTTCGTTTCGGTGCAGTCGTCGCTGTGCATGTATCCGATCTACGCCTTCGGCAGCGCGGCGCAGAAGGAAAAATACCTGCCGCGCATGGCCCGTGCGGAACTCATCGGCTGCTTTGGCCTCACCGAGCCGCACGGTGGCTCGGACCCGTCCAACATGAAGACCCATGCGAAGAAGGTGGACAGCGGCTGGGTCATCAACGGCGCAAAGATGTGGATCACGAACGGCGCGATTGCTGATCTTGCCATCGTATGGGCACAGACCGAGGAGGGCATCCGCGGCTTCATCGTCGAAAAAGACATGAAGGGATTCTCCGCGCCGGAAATCGAGAACAAGTTCTCGCTGCGCGCCTCCGTCACGTCGGCTCTCTTCTTTGATCACGTCACCGTGCCCGAAGAGAACGTACTGCCGGGGGTCGTCGGGCTCAAGGGTCCTCTCGCCTGCCTCACCCAGGCCCGTTATGGTATCGCCTGGGGAGTCATCGGCGCGGCACAGGCCTGTCTTGCCCAGCTCATCGAGTACACCAAGACGCGCGTGCTGTTCGGCCGGCCGCTGGCACAGACCCAAAGCGTGCAGCTGCGTCTTGCGGACATGGCGCGCCGCATCACGACCGCGCAGTTGCTGTCTTTGCAGCTGGGACGGCTCAAGGACCAGGGCACCATGACGCCCGCCCACGTATCGCTTGCGAAGTGGAACAACTGCCGGATGGCACTCGATATCGCGCGCGACTGCCGCGACCTGCTGGGCGGCGCCGGAATCAGCGCTGAATTCTCGCCCATTCGCCATATGCTGAATCTCGAGAGCGTCATCACCTACGAAGGCACGGAGACGATCCACCAGCTCACGATCGGTCGCGAGCTGACCGGATTCAATGCGTTCTAGGAAACGCCGGCGCTGGGCACATGAGCGCCGCTTGCTTGCGGCCGCGCTCCAAGGATCTGTTCTACTTCTGGGGTCTGTAAATGTAATTCACAAATACATACCCCCACGGTACGGCAACGATGGGCAATAGCACCCACAAGAACGCCGAGGTGATGCCCTCCGCCGGTGAACCCACCAACGTGCCCTTTGACCAGAGTGGGTACGCCACAATCATGAGCCACAGGACTTTGTAGAAGATCTCCAGCAGCAGGATCGGCAGCATCTTCAAAGGACGGATGATTCCCAAGCCCGCCAACGTCGCAAAGGCAGTCCAGACGCACCAGGCCATGGCATTTGTGGGGTCCCACGGTCCCTGGTGGGTGAGGATGTGCGTCCAGGTGTCCCTGCCCAGCAGGAAGAACATCAGGATGAAGACCAGTCGCAGCAGGTAAATATTGATCCTGCGCACACCTTCGTGTTGCTCGTCCCGTTGAAAAATGGCTTTGGGGCTGAAGCTCATGGAAATGTCCTTGAAGGCAACTGCCTGCGAATTCTCCAGGGACCATCATTGATCAATTCGAATGTCGGTGTCAGCTGTGCCACGCGAGCAGCCCGATCCCGTTTGAGGATGTCCGGGAGCGTGTTCTCCCTCAGCCCGCGCCGCAGGTCTTTCCCAATTGCCCGCGCTACATCGATTAGATGCAGCGCGTGGAGCCCTCCAAATTTGTGCCGCAGCCCACTATTAAGACGCTGATTCCCTGCTGGAAGCGCACGCAAGTGGGCGCGCGATGCGCATCCTGCAGGCGATCCGGCGCGCCTGCCGGAGGATTCGCAAAGTCTCCTGACGAGGCGGCAGTGCGGCGGAGAATCTGGCAGCGGGCGAGCATCGGCTGCGACTTGCTGTGCGGCTCGAAAGCGCCGGACTTCAGAGCGCGAAAAACCACCTTGGCAGAATCCGTCGCTGCTTGGCGACGTTTTTGTCGTGAAGATAACACATGATTTTGTCAAGTCGAGGCAGTACAATTTCCATGACTCGATCTCTCGCAGTTAGTTTGTAAGCGCCGGTTTTTCCTAGAAGTCTCGGTGCACGCCAGCGGATCTGCCCTTGTTCGAGCCCCACGTGCCAGCTCCGGCGTGATGCTTGGGCGGCACATCGAATTGGAGTATGTAAAACAGAAAATTCGGGCGATCGACGCGAGCACGGGTAAAGCGGTCACTAACTTTCTGAGGCCGCCAGAAACGCTTGATATACGCGTGAACTGACACGCCGGCCTCGAAGGTTCGGCCGGAGCACGAGCTCCAACGTTTCAGCCGAAAAGCATTGATGCTCGTGACAACGCGACACGCCGGTGCGTTAAGAGCTTATTTAAGCTCCGGGTATTTTTTCCCGCGTCCCGGCCGTTAGCTGACAGCGAGCGACCTGGTCGTTAAGTGCTGGTGATTGCAAACCCTGCCGATGGCGGGGTTTTTTTTGCCCGCTGTGAAGCTGCAGTCGGCGGGTCACAGTTCGTGCGCGCGAAGAGGCGCGTGCTTCACGAGGCGGCGCGGATGTTGAGATACGCGAGAATACCGGTCGCCGCCTCGCGGCCCTCAAAGACCGCGGTCACGACCAGATCCGAGCCGCGCACCATGTCGCCGCCGGCAAAGACCTTCGGATTCGTAGTCTGAAACGGCGTCTCGCGCGAGGCGGAGACCCGCACGCGGCCATTCGCGTGCAGCCGGATGTCATGGCTGCCGAACCAGGAGGGCGGACTCGGCAGAAAACCGAAGGCGATGATCACGGCATCCGCGGCCACGACCTCTTCGGAGCCGGGAATGGGCTCCGGGATGCGCCGGCCGCGCGGACCGGGCGCACCGAGCCGCGTGGCGACGAGCTTCACCCCTTCGACGC
This sequence comes from Steroidobacteraceae bacterium, assembly GCA_035481795.1. GTDB lineage: Bacteria > Pseudomonadota > Gammaproteobacteria > Steroidobacterales > Steroidobacteraceae > PALSA-1196. The sequence goes on along the minus strand of DATHRI010000038.1, from coordinate 94,362 downwards.
GCTCCGATCCCACGATCTCGATCGGCTGGCGGTTGAAGAGAAACTCCACGCCCTCCTCCTTGCTGTTCTTGTAGTCGCGGCGCGAGCCGGGCATGTTGGCCTCGTCGCGCCGATAGGTGCAGCCGACGGACGCCGCGCCCTGTCGCACGGCGGTGCGATTGCAATCCATGCCGGTATCCCCGCCGCCCAGCACCATGACCCGCTGGCCGCGCAGGCTGATGAGCCGCTCCGCGCTGCCGGGCAGTCCCAGCTCATGATTGACATTGGCGATGAGGTAGGGCAGCGCCGCGTAGACGCCGGGCAGATCCTCGCCGGGAAAGCCTCCCTGCACCGCGGTGTAGGTTCCCATTCCGAGGAACACGGCATCGTACTCATCGAGCAGCCTCTCGAAGGGAATGTCAGTGCCGACATTCGTACCCAGGCGGAATTCGACGCCCATGTCCTGCATGACCTCGCGACGCTTCTCCACGACGTCCTTCTCGAGCTTGAAGGGCGGAATGCCGAAGGTCAGCAGTCCGCCGATGCGCTGATAGCGGTCAAACACCACGGGCTCGACCCCATTCCGCACCAGAATGTCCGCGCATCCCAGGCCCGCAGGCCCGGCACCCACGATGGCGACGCGCTTGTCCGTGAGGCGCACGTGCGACATGTCCGGAGTCCAGCCCCGTTTGAAGGCTTCATCGGTGATGTATTTCTCGATCGAGCCGATGGTGACCGCACCGAAGCCGTCATTCAGCGTGCATGCCCCCTCGCACAGACGATCCTGCGGACAGATGCGGCCGCACATCTCGGGCAGGGAATTGGTCTTGTGGGACAGCTCCGCGGCCTCGAAGAGATTGCCCTCCTCGATGAGCTTCAGCCAGTTGGGGATGTAGTTGTGGACCGGGCACTTCCACTCGCAGAAGGGATTGCCGCAGGCGATGCAGCGCTGCGCCTGGCTCGCCGCCTGCTCCGGCTCGTAGGGCGCATAGATCTCGCGAAATTGGGTGATGCGCGCCTCCACCGGCGTCTTCGCAGGTTCAGCGCGCGGCACATCGAGGAAGTGCAGGTTCTTGTCCGCCATGCGAGCTACGCGGCGCGCCGCAGATTCTCCATGAGCGAGTCGATGGATGCGGCTTTGGGCTTCACCACCCAGAATTTGCCGATGTAGGTACGGAAGTCGTTGAGGATCTCCTGCGACCAGGGACTCTGCGTCTCGGCGACGTGCATCTCGATGAGGCCCTGCAGGTGCTGCAGATGCGACTGCATCGATTCGGCGTGAATGCGGCTGATGTCAATGAGCTCGTGGTTGTAGCGATCCACAAAATTGCGCTCAAGATCGAGCACGTAGGCAAAGCCCCCGGTGAGGCCTGCGCCGAAATTCACTCCGGTGCGACCGAGCACGCACACCACCCCGCCCGTCATGTACTCGCAGCAGTGGTCGCCCGTGCCCTCGACCACGGCGATGGCGCCGGAATTGCGCACCGCGAAGCGCTCGCCGGCGACGCCGGCGGCAAAGAGCGCCCCGCCGGTCGCGCCATAGAGGCAGGTATTGCCCATGATGATGGTGTCTTTGGCGATGAACTGCGCCTGGCGCGAATGCCGCAGCACGAGCTTGCCGCCTGCCATGCCCTTGCCGACATAGTCGTTGGCATCGCCCTCGAGGTACAGGTGCAGGCCGCCGGCATTCCAGACGCCAAAACTCTGGCCGGCGCTGCCGCAGAGCCGCACGACGAGCGGCGCGTCCTCCATGCCGTAGTCGCCCCAGTGCCGGGCGATCACTCCGGACACGCGCGCGCCGATCGCGCGGTTGAAGTTTTTCACTTCGTAGCGCCACTGCCCGCCCGAGCGCGTCGCGATCGCCTGGCGCATGTCGGCGAGCATGCGCTCGGCAAGCTCGCCCTTGTCGAAGGGGGCGTTCGAGGCCGTGCTGCAGAACTGCGGCTCATCGGCGCCGACACCGGCCGTTGAGAGTATGGGGGTAAGATCGAGCTTCGCCTGTTTCGAGGTCACGCCCGCGAGCGGTCGCAGGTATTCGGTGCGGCCGATGAGGTCGGCGAGCCGGCGCACGCCCATCGCGGCGAGGATCTCGCGCACTTCGCGCGCCACGAACTCGAAGTAGTTCACCACCATCTCCGGCAGGCCCGTGAAGTACTTGCTGCGCAGCACGTTGTGCTGAGTCGCGACCCCGGTCGCGCAGTTGTTGAGGTGGCAGATACGCAGGTACTTGCAGCCGAGCGCAATGAGAGGAGCCGTGCCGAAGCCGAAGCTCTCGGCGCCGATGATCGCGGCCTTCACGACATCCAGACCGCTCTTCAGTCCGCCGTCGGTCTGCAGGCGCACGCGGTGCCGCAGGCCGTTGACCCGCAGCGTCTGATGCGTCTCGGCGAGCCCCAGCTCCCAGGGCGTGCCCGCATATTTGATCGACGACAGGGGACTTGCTCCCGTGCCGCCGTCGTAGCCGGAGATCGTGATGAGGTCCGCATAGGCCTTGGTGACGCCGGCCGCCACGGTGCCCACGCCCGGCTCCGCCACGAGTTTCACCGAGACCAGCGCCTCGGGATTCACCTGCTTGAGGTCAAAGATGAGCTGCGCCAGATCCTCGATCGAGTAGATATCGTGATGCGGCGGCGGCGAGATGAGCCCCACGCCCGGACGCGCAAAGCGCAGCCGTGCGATCATCTCGTTCACCTTGTGCCCCGGCAGCTGGCCGCCTTCGCCGGGTTTTGCGCCCTGCGCAATCTTGATCTGCAGCACTTCGGCATTGATGAGGTACTCGGGCGTCACGCCGAAGCGGCCCGAGGCGACCTGCTTGATCTTCGAGTTCTTCTCGCTTCTGTAGCGCGCCGGATCCTCGCCGCCCTCTCCGGAGTTGGAGCGCGCGCCGAGGCGATTCATGGCGATGGCGAGCGCCTCGTGCGCCTCGGGCGAGAGCGCGCCCAGAGACATTCCGGCGCTGTCGAAGCGCGCGAGAATCGCCTCGGCGGGTTCGACTTCTGCAAGCGGGATGCCCGCGTGCGGATACTTAAGCTCGAGGAGGTCGCGGAAGGTCGCGGCCGGGCGGTGGTTCACGACCGCGGCAAAGCGCAGGTAGGTCGCGTAGTCACCGCTCGCCACCGCCGCCTGCAGCGTCGCGATCACCTCGGGGTTGTACATGTGGTACTCGCCGTCGTGGATGTATTTGAGAAGCCCGCCCTGCGCAATCGGCTCGCGCGCATCCCAGGCGCGCGCGCCGAGCTGCTGCACGTCGGCTTCGAGGTCGGCAAAGTCCGCTCCCTGCACGCGGCTCTCCGTGCCGGTGAAGCAGGACGTGACCACCTCCTCGTGCAGCCCCACGATCTCGAAGAGCTGCGAGCTGCGATAGCTGCCGATGGTCGAGATTCCCATTTTTGACATGATCTTGAAGAGGCCCTTGCGGATGCCCGCGCGATAGCTGCGGCCGAGCTCCAGGCGCGTCGCGAAATCGAGCTTCACCGTGCCCCGGCGCATCATTTCAAAGAGCACCTGGTAGGCCATGTAGGGATAGACGGCGGTGGCGCCGTAGCCGATGAGGCAGGCGAAATGATGCGGATCGCGCGCGGTGCCGGTCTCCACCAGCAGATTGCATTTGCAGCGCAGGCCCGTGCGGATGAGGTGCTGGTGCACCGCGCCCGTGACGAGGAGCGCATGCGCGGGCAGCCGGCCCCGCACGAGGTAGCGGTCGGAGATGAGGAGCACGAGCTTGCCGTCGCGCACCGCGCCCTCCGCCTGCGCGCACAGGCGCAGGATCGCCTGCTTCAGACCCTCGGCCGGGTCGTACTGCAGATCGAGAAATTCGTGGGTCACGCCGAAGTCGGTGAGCCCGAGGATCTGCCGCAGCTTCCGTTGCGAGAGGATGGGCGAACCGAGGACGATCTGGCGCGCGTGCTCGGGGGAGGGCACGAAGATGTTGCACTCGGGGCCAATCTGGGTCTGCAGCGACATCACGATCGATTCGCGCAGCGGATCGATGGGCGGATTCGTCACCTGCGCGAACTGCTGCCGGAAGTAGTCGTAGAGCGAGCGCACCTGATGCGAGAGCACCGGCATCGGCGTGTCATCGCCCATGGAGCCCACCGCCTCGCTTTCGTCCTCGGCGAGCACGCGGATGATCTCGTCGCGCTCCTCCGCCGTGATGTTGAACATCTTCTGATAGAGCGCGAGCGTATCGCGGTCCATCGGCTCGGCAGCAAGCCTCGGGTCGACGAGATCGCTCTCGAGATAGCGCACGCCCTGTCGGAGCCACGCCTTGTAGGGATGGCGCGTCTTCAGGAGCGCATCGATATCGACCGATTCGAGCAGCGTGCCTGCGTGCAGGTCGACCGCGACCATGTCGCCCGGGCCGAGCTTGCCCTTGCGCAGCACATCCTCGGGCGCGTAGTCCCACACGCCGCTCTCCGAGGCGATCGTCAGAATACGGTTCCGGGTGATGACGAAGCGCGCGGGCCGCAGGCCGTTGCGGTCGAGCGTACACGCGGCATAGCGCCCGTCCGTGAAAACGATGCCGGCCGGACCGTCCCACGGCTCCATGTGCACCGAGTAGTACTCGTAAAAGGCGCGCAGGTCCGGATCGATGGAATCGAGCTCATGCCAGGCCGGCGGCACCAGCAACCGCATCGCGTGCAGCGCATCGAGCCCACCCATCAGGAGCACCTCGAGCATATTGTCGAGGCTCTGGGAATCGGAGCCGCTCAGACAGACGAGCGGCAGGATCTCGGCGAGGTCCGGCAGCAGCGGCGAGCGCAACAGTGGCCCACGCGCCACCGCCCAGTTGCGGTTGCCCTGGATGGTGTTGATCTCGCCGTTGTGCGCGAGGTAGCGGTAGGGATGCGCGAGGCGCCACTGCGGCAGCGTGTTGGTCGAGAAGCGCTGGTGGAAGATGACGAGCGAGGAGGCGAGCCGCGCATCGTTCAGGTCGGGGAAAAAAACCGCGAGGTACTGCGGCATGACCATGGCCTTGTAGACCAGGCTGGTGGCGGAGAGACTGGGCACGTAGAAATAGGGATCTCTCGCCTCGAGCGCCTTCTCGGCGCGGCGCCGCGCGAGGAAGAGCTTGCGGTTGAAGGCCGCCTCATCGACGTCGGGACTCGGGCAGTTGACGAAGAGCTGCTCGACGTGCGGCAGGGTTTTCAGCGCCTCATCGCCGCAGGCCTCGGGATTCGTCGGCACGGCACGCCAGCCGGCGACCTCCAGTTGCTCGCAGCGCAACTGCACCTCCAGGGTGCGCCGCGCCTCGGCGGCGCGCGCCGACTCGGGGTTCAGGAAGATCAGGCCTGCCGCAAACTGCGGCGCCACCGCGATGCCGGCCTCGTGCGCGAGCGCGCGCAGGAACGCGTCCGGTCGCTTCAAAAGGAGTCCGCAACCGTCGCCGGTCTTGCCATCGCTTGCGACCGCGCCCCGATGGGTGAGTCGGTTCAAAGAGGTCATCGCCGTCCTGACCAGCCACTGGCTCGGCTGGTCATCGAGTTGAGCGATCAGCCCAAAGCCGCAGCTATCCCTTTCATAGGAGTCGCGGAACAGCCCGCGGTCGGCGGCGCGCATGGTCGGCCTTCTGTGTCTGGCATGGCTTATGAGCGTACTACACCCCGGCGCCGGAGGATGAGTTGCGTGAGGCGGTCTTAAAAAAAACCGCACGTCGACATTTTTTCCTGTTGCATAGTTTGATGTCGTGCTTCAACATTCGCGCCGCGTCACGCGCTGACAAAAACCATTCGCAACGAGGAGGCTGCAAGCGTTGGGTGATTCCCCTCCCGAGCCGCCTTTGCAGAAGATCAGTGACTACCTGCGCCGCAATTTTCCAGATTTTTTCGCCGAGGCGCGCTTTCACGTCGGCGACGATGACTATTTTTTGTATGCGCGCTTCGGTGCGTATCTGGCGCGCGCAATCGAGCACAACCGGGCGCCGCGCGGCACCATCGATCGCGGGTTCACGGTCTTGAACAAGATGGCGCGCGCCGCGGCCCAGCACCCGCGCATACGGCAGGTGCTGCTCTGCGCAGCGCTGGAGTACATCGTCGACGCGCCCAAGGCGCGCGCACTCGCCCGCAAGCGCCTGTCGCGGGTGGCACAGGGATATCTCGAGGGCTTATGCGAATAGTTCGAAGCTGACAGGCCGCTCGCCGGCGCCGCTTGGAAAGGGACCGCTCGTCGGTCCCTTTTTTTTGCGGCTATCATCGCCTTTCGCGCATACGGGAGAGCTCATGGGCGTCCAGCAAGTCATCACCGGCCGCAGAAGGGACCTCGGGGGCTTCTCCGTGCGGCGTGTGCTGCCCGCGGCGAGCGTGCCGATGGTGGGCCCGTTCATCTTTTTCGACCATCTGGGGCCGCTGGCTCTTGCGCCGGGCGCGGGCATCGACGTGCGCCCTCATCCGCACATTGCACTCGCGACGGTCACCTATTTGTTCAGCGGCAGCCTCCTGCATCGTGACAGCCTGGGGTCCGTGCAGACGATTCGGCCCGGCGACGTCAACTGGATGACGGCGGGCTCGGGGATCGTGCACTCGGAGCGCTCGCCCGAGGAGGAGCGGCGGCGCGGCGTCATCGCCCACGGCATTCAGTCGTGGGTCGCCCTCCCCGACGGCCACGAGGAGGATGCGCCGGACTTTCAGCATCATGCGGCCGAGAGCCTGCCGTGCCGGTCGGGCGAGGGCGTCGAGCTGCGCGTGATTGCGGGCGAGGCCTTCGGCCGGGCCTCGCCGGTGCGGCTGCTCTCGCCGACGCTGTACGTGGACGTCAGCGCCGCGGCGGGCGCAAGTCTTGAAATCGGCGCGGACTACAGCGAGCGGGCCTGCTACGTCGCCGCGGGCGGGATCGAAATATCCGGAGTGCGCGGCGCCGAAGGCGAACTCCTGACCCTCGCCCGCGGCGGCGCCGTGACGCTGCGCGCCGAGCGCGCCGCGCGTGTGATACTCCTCGGCGGAGAGCCCTTTGCGACGCCGCGCTTCATCTGGTGGAATTTTGTCTCCTCGAGCCGCGAGCGCATCGACAGCGCGAAGCGGCAATGGGCGCAGGGCCGCTTCGCGCCGGTACCCGGGGAAAGCGAGTCCATGCCACTACCGCCGGAAGCACCCACGGAGACGTGAATGATCTCGCTTGCGCAAGTTGCCATCCTGCTGACCGCCGCCGTCGTCGCCGTCTCGCTGTTCCGCCTGATGAAGCAGTCGTCGATCCTGGGCTTCCTCGCCGCTGGGCTCGTCATCGGCCCCTGGGGCCTCAGACTCATCACGGATGTGTCGAGCATTCTGCATGCCTCGGAATTCGGCGTGGTGCTGCTCCTCTTTATTATCGGCCTCGAGCTGCAGCCGACGCGGCTCTGGGTCATGCGGCGCACGGTCTTCGGCCTCGGGTCCGCGCAGGTGCTCTCCTGCAGCGTGATTCTGGGAGGCGCGGCCTGGTGGTGGGGCCTGCCGCCGATGCCCGCGGCCGTGGTCGGCTTCGGCCTGTCTCTGTCCTCCACGCCGCTCGTGCTGCAGGTACTCGCCGAGCGCCAGCAGCTGAAGACGCAGTACGGGCGCGCGGCCTTCGGCATTCTTCTCTTTCAGGATCTCGCCGTGCTGCCCATGCTCGCGGTGCTGCCGCTCATGTCGCCGCTGCAGACGGCGCATGCCGGCTTCCCCTGGATCGCGCTCGTGAAGCTGGTCGGGGTGATCGCCATCATCACCGTCGGCGCACGGGTGGCACTGCGGCCGGCACTCAGGGTCGTGGCGCGCATCCGCGTGACGGAGGTGTTCACGGCGGCTGCGCTCCTGGTCGTGATCGCAACCGCACTGCTCGTCAATCAGGTCGGACTCTCGATGGCGCTCGGCGCATTCCTCGCAGGCGTGGTGCTCGCCGACAGCGAATTCCGCCACGAGCTCGAGGCGGACATCGAGCCCTTCAAGGGACTGCTGCTCGGCCTCTTCTTCATCGCGGTGGGGATGTCGGCCAATTTGGGACTTCTGAGCGCGGAACCCCTGCAGGTGGTGGCGGCGACGGCCGTGTTTCTGGCGCTCAAGATCAGCGTCGTCGCCGCCGTCGGCAGACTCACGCGCCACGCGGCGCTCGCCTCCTGGCGCATGGGCTTTACGCTGCCCGCGGGCGGCGAGTTTGCCTTCGTGCTGTTCGCCCTCGCGGCGCGCCAGCGCATTCTCGAGGCGCAGCTGGCGGATTTTCTGGTGCTCGTCGTCACCTTGTCGATGATGGTCGGGCCGCTGCTTCTCGGGCTGCACGACCGGGTGCGGCGGACGCTTTCCAGCGCGGCGCCCGGCGCGCCCTTTGACACCATCGATGAGCGCGACAACCGCGTCATCATTGCAGGCTTCGGCCGCGTCGGGCAGATCGTCTCGCGCGTGCTGCGCGCCCGGCGTATCAAATTCACGGCGCTCGACTCGAGTCAGACGCACGTCGACTTCGTGCGCCGCTTCGGCAACCGCATCTACTACGGGGATGCATCGCGGCTCGACCTGCTGCGGGCCGCGGGCGCCGAGTCGGCCGAGATCTTCGTGCTGGCGATCGACGAAGTAGACGCCTCGGTGCGTACCGCGGAGCTCGTGCGCACGCACTTCCCGGAGCTGAAAATTCTCGCCCGCGCCCGCAACCGCCAGCATGCCTTCGCGCTCATGGACCACGGCGTCGACTACATCATCCGCGAGACCTACGGCTCGAGCCTGGAGCTGGCTGAGGCGGTGCTGACGAGCCTGGGGGATGCGCCGGCGATCGCGCGCGCCGCGGTGCGCAAATTCCGGCAGCACGATGAGAAGACCCTCGGCGAGCAGTACGCGATCAAGGAGGACGAGGTGAAGTTCATGGCCGCGGCGCGGGAATCGGCGCAGCAGCTCGAGAAGCTCTTCGAGACCGACGCGGCGAAGACCGACTAGCCCGGCCACCGCTGCTATCCTCCTTCCCAGATGGACGACGCGCGCCGGGTGCGAGAGTTTTGGTTCGGCAGGCTGCCGCTGGAGCGTGCGGCGCTCAATGAGCGCATGCAGGTGTGGTTCGCGGGCGAGGCTGACGCGCCGCGCGCCCGGGAGCTGGACGCGGCGCTGCGCGCCGAGTTTGGCGCGCGCGTCGAGGCGGCGCTGCGCGGGGAGCTCGCCGCCTGGGCGGATGGGCCGCGCCGCCGGCTGAGCCTCATCATTCTTCTCGATCAGTTTACGCGCAACATCTACCGCGGCCGCGCGCGCGCCTACGCCGGTGACGAGCAGGCTCTGGCGCTGGCACTCTCCGGGATGCAGTCAGGCGCCGACGCCGCGCTCGACCCGGTGGAGAGGATCTTCTTCTACATGCCGCTGCAGCACGCCGAATCCCCCGAAGTGCAGGAAGAATCGGTAGCCGCCTACCGGCGGCTGTTGGGCGAGGCGCCGCAGCCGCTGCACAGTTGCTTCGCAGACACTCTGAAGGACGCCGAGCTGCATGCCTCGATCATCCACCGCTTCGGCCGCTTTCCGCAGCGCAACGCGGTGCTGCGGCGCGTCTCGACTCTCGAGGAGGGCGCTTACCTGCGCGAGGCGGACGATTTCGGGCAGAGCTAGGGCGAGCGCTCCGGATCGATCCGGGTGCTCAACTGCACGCAACGCTCGAGCGCGCGCAACCGCACCTCGAGCTCGCGCCGCGCTTCGAGGAGCTCCACCGCGAGGGCCGCGCCGCTGACATTCACGCCCAGGTCGCGGATCAGCCGCGCGGCGGTGCGCAGGCGCGAGAGCTCCCGCGCCGGCAGCTGCCACTCCTGGGGCTCGCTGCCGCGCGGGCAGACGAGGCCAAGCTCGGCCAGCTCAATCACCACGGCCGCATCGAGCTGACTCGCGCGGCACACCTGCGTGACCGACAGCCATTCGCCTTCGGCCAGCACCTGCGTCTCGATCGTCCGCTCCACGCTCGTCATGTCCTAGCTCCCGAGGTTCGCGCGCGGATCGAAGGCGAGCTCGCGGCGCATCTGTTCGTAGAAGGCACGTGCCTTGGGCGTGTCGGCCGGGGGCAGTGCAATGGAGAGCTGCAGATATTCATCGCCGGGCGGATCGCCCGGAAGTCCCCTGCCGCGCAGCCGCAATTTCTGGCCGGCGCGGGACTTTTCCGGAATGCGCATCTGCACCGGGCCGCCCAGGGTCGGGACCGTCACGGTCGCGCCGAGCGTGGCCTCCCACGGAGCCAGGGGCAGAGTCACCGTCACATCACGACCCTCGAGCTGATAGAGCTCATGCGGACGGATGTGCACCTCGAGATACAGATCCCCCGCGCGACCCTCGCCCTGGCCGGGCTCGCCCTGGCCGGAAAGGCGCAGCTGCTGCCCGTCCGTCAGCCCCGCGGGAATGGTGACCTTCACCGCGTGGGTGGAGAGCTCGACGCTGCCGTCGCTCTTCTGCTGCGGACGGCGCAGCTCGAGCGTGCGGGTGCCGCCGTGAAACGCCTCCTCGAGATCAATGTCGACGCGCGCATGATGATCGCGCCCGCCGCGCGCGCGCCCTTCGCCCGCGGAGGAAAATCCGCCGGCGTCGCCAAACAGCGAGGAGAAGAAATCACTGAAGTGCGCGTCCATTTCCGGACTGGCGCGCCCGCGCGGCCGGCCGCGGAATTCAAACCCGCTCGCCCAGTCCGGCGGCGGCCGGAAATCCTGGCCGCTCTTCATATCAGGGCCGAGCTGATCGTAGGCGGCGCGCTTCTCGGGATCCCGCAGGACCTCGTAGGCTTCCTGGACCTCCTTGAATTTCGCCTCCGCATTCGGCTCCTTGCTGACGTCAGGATGGTACTTGCGGGCGAGCCGGCGATAGACTTTTTTGATCTCATCAGCGCTCGCCGTGCGCGTCACGCCCAGTGTCTTGTAATAATCTCGATATTCCATGCCCGGGTCCCAGCCGCGTATCTGTCTAAGAGGGCCGCTTCGAATATTGACGCAGCGACGTCAAACTGTTTCGGTGCTCGCAAGCCATTTGCTAGTGTAGCAGCGAACTTCCCGCATCCCCGGCACGCTGCGGGGTGCAAACCGCTGAGCGCCTCGCGGCTCAAACCGCGCCGCCGCATTGACAGCGCGACCTCAACTCAGCAGGAGCTCGCGGACCCACCGATGTGCTGCCGCGCTCGCGCAAATCAACCGCGCGGGAAGTCCATGGAAGCGCGGCGGTGCGACGAGGGCGATGTGCGCGGCGCTGACGCGAACGGCGCGGGAGGGGGAGGCCGCCGTGAAGCTTGCGCCTCAGGCGCCGCTCTGCAGCGGCCGCGAGGAGCAAAAAAAACGCCGCGAGCGGGGGAAGACGCACGCGGCGTACGTGTGCAAAAACCGGGGAAGTTATCTGCACACTTCTGATACGACGCGACCGGGGGAGTCGCGCGTATGCTTCGCACGCAGCCCGCAAACAAGAGGCCACGCACCCTGAGTTCAGCAAGGTACGTGCCAACTTGAGACTACCATCAAAAACAATGGCTTAGGATAGCCCCTGGCCGGGCACGCGGGTGACGTGAATTGTCAGATTTGGACCTCTGCGTCCAAATCTGCGCTCATCCCTTGCGCACGACGCAGGCCTGCGAGTGTTTGCGCAGGGCCTCGCAGATCGATCGCGCCCGCGCCTCGGTTAGAGCCTTGACCTTGAGGCGGTAGAGATTGCGTCCATGGGGGCCCTTGCCCCGCTCGACGTCCGAAACGGCGCCCTGCAGCTCCGTTGCAAAGCGCGCGCTCAGCCGCCGCCATTGGCCGAGCGCCTTGGCGTGGGTGGTAAAAGCGCCGAGCTGCACACTGTAGGCGCCCGTGACTGCGGGCTCTGTGCCCGTGGCGCCAGGCGGAGCCGGAGTTGCGGCGGCCGGTGACGGTGCGCCCGGCGCGGCTGTCGCGGGCGAGCCGTTCTGGGCAAAGCTCTCAATGCGGGTGCGCGCTTCCGCCGCCATCTTCGCCTGCGGATGCTGCTCGAGAAACTGCCGATACGCGTCCGCCGTGTCCGTGGTGCTCGCCCGCTGCCAATCGCGCTCCTCGGTGAGCTGCGTGATCCGCGCCTGCGCGTCGGCGGCGCGCGCGCTCTTCGGATGCGAGGTGATGAAATCCTGGTAGGCCTCCACCGTGTTGGCCGTCTGCGCCGAGCGCCAGTCGCGCTGCTCGTGACTGCAGCCGCTCGCAGCGGCCAGCAGCGCGAGGCTCATCAGAATCACACCGGTACGTCGCAAGCTCATTACATCCTCTCCACCAATCCACCAGCGGCGAGTATTCTAGCGGCGCCGCGCGGTTTCGGGCGCGCAAAATTCACGAGGCAGCGATGACTGAAACTCCCCGGCGGCGGCTTCTCGACCGGGTGAGCGGCACGGCGCCCACCTTCATTGGCGAGGATTGCCGCCTGACCGGCGACATCGAGACGGCGGGCACGGTGGTCGTCTGCGGCCGCGTGGTGGGCGACGGCCAGATCGGCGGGGCGCTCAGCATGGCGCGCGACTCCGTCTGGGAGGGGGAAGTCCACGCACGCCATGCCGTGATCGCGGGCAGCGTGAGCGGCAGGCTCATCGTCGCCGAGAAACTCGAGATCGGCTCCTCGGCCGTACTGCGCGCGGACGTCGTGGCGCGCAGCATCGCCATCGCCAAAGGCGCCATCGTCGAGGGCGCCATGCAGGTGACGAGCGGCCAGCCGATCGTCAACTTCGAAGAGAAGCGCGGCGCCTCTTAAGCGCGCCCTCCAGCTGCGCGACGATCCTGCGCTCGGCCCAGCTCGGCCGCACCAGGTCCTCGAGAAAGCCACAGTGCCCGCCGCGGCGCGTCACGACGATCTGCAGCGCCGGCGGCCGCGCGATCTGCAGCAGCCCGGCCACCGGAATGATGGGATCGTCGAGCGCCGTGATCATGGTCGAAGGCACTTTGAGCGCGGTGAGCTGCGTGCCCGTAATGGCGTAGCCGTTCAGATAATCCTCGAGGCTGGCAAAATCCGTGAAGCGGTCGACCAAGAGCGTCGTCAGCCGCCGCAGGTCCGGAGCGCCGGCGAGCTCGGTAAAGTCGTAGTGCCCCGGCCAGGCCGCCTGCTTCTTGAAGAGCGATCCCAGCCATTTGCGCACGAAGTATTGGTGGTACGGGCGAAATCCATGCTCGAGGGCGGCCAGCGTCGCACCCGGGTCGAGTACCGGCGATACGGCGATCACCGATGCGATATGAAGTCCGGTATCCGCCTGCACGGCCACGCGCAGCATGAAATTGCCGCCGAGCGAGAAGCCGACGAGATGCAGCGGCTGCCCTGGCAGCAGGCCCTGCAGGCGCTGCAGGGAGCCGACCACCTCGGGCAGGCGGCAGGAATGGAACAGCTCGCGATTCAGGTGATGCGTATCGCCGTGGTCGCGCAGATTCAGGCGCACCACGTCGAACCCCAGATCAAAGAGCTGCTGCGCCAGCGAGAGAATATAGAGTGCATCGGCGTTGCCCTCCCAGCCGTGTACGAGGACGGCGATGCGGCCGGCCCGGGTGATGCCGCAGCGAGCCGGATCGGCATGAAAACACTGCAGGCGCACGCCGTCGCCGCAGTCGAGCAGGATTTCCTGACTCGCCGCCCGCACGGCCGCGGTCCGCGGCATCACCCAGCGGCGCCGCACCGGCAGACTCGGCAGGATCGACTGCAGGTGGCGATTGCGCAGCCAGCGAGGCGGCCGGAAGTCTTCGTCGATGGGCAGTTGCACGAGCGCGGGAAGGGCGGCCTCAGCGCAGGCGGATTTCGATGCGGTTATTGGAGTTGCCCGCGCGGTTCCACTCGCCCGCCGTCAGATCGGACCCCACCTGCGGATACGGCACGGCGGTCGCGGCCGCATCGCCCGCGGTCAGCTGGACATCGAGTGCGCCGCGCGTGCTATGGCGGATGTCGCCCAGAAGATTCGCAAGCGGCAGGGAGACGCGCTGCGCCGGCAGCTGCGTGCCCTCGCGCGGATTGCCCACCGCATCGCACCGGGTAAAGAGCATCTCATCGGGCGCCAGCGAATAGCCGTCGGCCGCATTGCCGACGAGGCAGAAACGGCCCGGAAAGCTCTTGATATCGACGACGCCGCTGTATTTCTGCGCCGCGAGCCGGTAGAGCAGCTGGCTCAGCCTCTCCAGGCGCACGCCCCCCAGGGGGTCCTCGCCGAAGGGAACGGGCTCGACGATGGGCTCGGGGTGCGCAGCGGCCGCGGCGGTTTTGGGCGCATCGGCGCGCGGCGGCGCTGTCCTCGCCGCCGCCCCCTGCGCGGGAACCGCGGCGGCCGCGGCCTCGCGATGCACACTGACCTCATGCTGCCAGAGCGCCGTGCTCACCACCGCAGCCGCCAACGCCAGGGTCGCCACCGTCCAGCCCCAGGAGCGCGGCCCGGGGGATGGCAGCGGTGGCACGATCGGCTCGCGATTCACGGCATCGTGCACGAGCGAGCGAAGTTCAGCGCCGAGGCGCTCGAACTGGTGATCGATGTGGCCGATCAGCGTGTGGCGCAGCTCGGCCAGCTCCACACGCAGCGCGGCATCGGTCACCGCGGGATGCGTTCCGGTGGTCGCCTGGGAGGATGCCGTGTCGTCGAGGGGATCGACGCTGAGCGGCCGGAAGCTCGATTGCACGGTGGTGCGCCGGTCGGGCACGAGATGCAGCTGGTACAGCACCTTGGAGACGTCCGCCTGCTTGATCTGCTTCGGCAGCACGCCGACGGCGCCCAATGCGCGCGCCTGCCCGAGGTACAGCTCACCCTCCTGCGAGGTGTACATCATGATCGGGATGGTCGCGGTGTGCGGATTGTTCTTGATCGCCTGCAGAGCTTGAAAGCCGTCCATGCCCGGCATGAGGTGATCCATGAAGATCACATCGGGGCGATGGTGCGCGAGATAGTCGATGGCGAGCTCAGCATTCTCCGTCGTGTCGACGTCGAGCTCGTACCTCTCCAGGATCCGGGACAGAAACAGGCGCGCTGACTTCGAATCGTCGACGATCAACGCGCGCTTGGCACTCATGCCCGCTCCGGAAGTCAGATCCCGTAAAAGCTGGCCGAAGTGTAGCGCAGAACATCCGCGCGCCACGCGCGCAAGATCACAGCTGCGAGGATTCAGACCCCTGTCGCAGGTTCACGACGCAGAATCTGTCAAGGCAGGCTCGGGGGCGGCATCGGCTGATGCCCGCTCGGGCGCCAGCGACGCAACCGATCGGTAGAGCTCGTGCAATCGCCGCGCCATGGCGAGCGATGACCACTCGCGTGCGTAGCGGCGGCCCTGCTGCGCAAGCGTGGCGCGCAGCCGTGGATCCTCGAGCACCCGCACGGTGGCCGCCGCGAACGGCTCGAGCGCCTCCTCGACGATCACTGCGCCGCAGCCCTCCTTCAGAATGGAGCGCGTACCGAGCCGGGCGGTCGACACCAGCGGCGCACCCTGCGCCAGGGCCTCGAGCAGCACCAGCCCCTGCGTCTCGGTGCGCGAGGCGAATACGAAGGCGTCCGCCGCGGCATAGCAGTCGAGAAGCTCCGTGTCGCGATCGAGGTAGCCCACGAAATGCACCGCCTCGGCGAGCCCCAGCCGGGCGGCAAGCTCCCGCAGTGACGCGCGCGCGGGCCCTTCGCCGGCGATGACGAACAGCGCGTTCGGCACGCGTGCCACCACCGCCGCGAAGACGCGCAGCAGAAACTCGATGTTCTTCTCGTGCGCCACGCGGCCGATGTAGAGCACGAGCGGGCGGTGGACCGGCAGCGCCTGCGCCGCTCGAAAGCGCGCGCCGCAACCGGGCTCAAATTGATGAGCGGAAAGGCCTGTGGGAATGACATGGACCGGTGTGGTGACGCCGTAGCCGAGGAGCACGGCGCGCATCGGCTCGGAAGGCGCAATGAGCGCTGCGACGGCGCGGCACTGCGAGCGGGTGAAGCGACGCGCCAGTCCCCGGCTGAGCGCGCGGGGCAGTACGGGAACGTAGTGGTGCAGGTACTCCTCGAAGAAGGTGTGATAGGTCGCGATGCACGGAATCTTCAGCCGCCGCGCATGGTTCACGCCGGCGTAGTGCGCGAGGAAGGGCGTGTGAATGTGGACGAGATCGAATCCGGTGAGCGGCTCCAGCGCGCGGGTGAGCCGGCCCCAGCGCATGCGGCGATCCTCCGGGTCGCCCGGCACGCCGCGGGCGGGGATGCGTACGACGCCGGGCTCGGGCGCGGTGTCGGCAGGCGCATAGTCGGGGGCGACCAGAACGGTTTCCACCTCGCAGGCGGCAAGGTCCTGCCGAAACGTGCGCACCGAGGTCGACACGCCGTTGACGCGCGGAAAATAGACGTCCGAGACAAAGAGCACACGCACTAGGTGAACGCGAGACCGAGCTCCGCCAGGCAGGCACCGAGGAGCGCCCCGACCATGACGTCGGTCGGATAGTGCAGTCCCAGCACGACGCGCGATGCGGCGATGAGTCCTGCGAGCGGCACGAGCACCCAGGCGAGCTCAGGGAAATGCGCGCTCGCCTGCCAGGCAAATGACACCGCGTGCAGCGTGTGTCCCGATGGAAAGCTGTAGCGATCCAGAGGCGCACCCGCCTGCGAGATGCCCGCATGGCGGATGAAGGGCCGCTCGCGAACGAAGCAGCGCTTCAGTACGCCATAAATCACCACGCCGAGGCATCCGGTGAGCGCCATGAATATCGCCGGCTTTACCGCTGGCGCGCCGTAAAAAACCGGAAGCGCGAGGATGAGCACGTACCAGATGACGCCGTCGCCCAGGCGACTGATGAGCTGGAAGGGCGTACGGATGAGGGAGCGGGACGCGCCGCGATTCAAACGGCGGCAGATACGGTAATCCGCCGTATCGATGCGGGCCAGAAAACTGCTGAATGCCGTCGCTCTCATAAGTTGCGGGGCCCTGCACGCTCGACAGCGCGCGTGGCTTGCTTAAGGGGCACTCTGGGCGAGATGTAAGGCTAGGAGGTGACGCTAAGATGAAGATTTTATTGCGTTTTTACATCTCGCAGCCCGCGGGGCTCCCAGGGGCTCATACGACGGCGATCAGGGCGTCGAAGCGCTCCTCGGGGACGGGCAGGCCGCATTCTTCGAGGTCGGCGAGGTAGGCCGCGATGGATTCCTTGACGCTCTCGATCGCCCCTTCGCGCGTTCCGCCCTCACCGGTGCATCCCGGCAGGCTCGGACATTCGGCGACCCAGTAGCCGCCCTCACCGCGTAGCAGCAGCACCTGCCGAAGCGCATTGCTGCCCCGCGCGGTGGGGCCTGCAGTGTCCTCACGCGCATGGGAGCCGATGTCTGCTACTTTCACCGCGATCATTGCCGCCCTCCCGGGGGGTGTGACTTGGGAGCGAGCATGACGCGGGTGCGCGGCGCCGCCAACGCGCATTTCTGGCGCGAAACGGCCATTAAGCGCCGCGCGCTACTCGCGCAGCCCCGTTCCGCGGTTCATGAGGACGAGCAGCACGCCGAAGAGTATCGCCGCCGCCATGGCCATGAGCGCAAATGCGAGCCATACATTGACGTCCGAGACGCCCAGGAAGCCGTAGCGGAAGGCGTTCACCATGTGCAGGATGGGATTGGCGTACGAGAGGCGCTGCGCCCATTCGGGCAGCAGCGAGACGGAGTAGAACACGCCGCCGAAATAAGTGAGCGGCGTGAGCACGAAGGCCGGGATCCAGTTGACCTGATCGAAGTTCTTCGCGAACACGGCGTTCAGGAGGCCGCCGAGGGAGAACACGGTCGCGGTCAGGAGCACGGCCGCGAGGATGATGAAGAGATGATGCACGTGGAGGTTCGTGAAGATGAGCGACACCGTCGTCACCACCACTCCGACCATGAGCCCGCGCAGCACGCCGCCGGCCACGTATCCCAGCACGATGATCCAGTTCGGCAGCGGCGCCACCAGCATCTCTTCCACGTGCTTGCCGAACTTGGCGCCGAAGAAAGACGACACCGCATTCGCGTACGAGTTGGTGATGACGGACATCATGATGAGCCCCGGGGCGATGTACTGCATGTAGTTGAAGCCGCCCATCTGGCCCACGCGGCGGCCGATGAGGCTGCCGAAAATGACGAAATAGAGAATGGCCGTGACCGCCGACGGTACGAGCGTCTGGCCCCAGATGCGGATGATCCGCCCGTATTCGCGGATGACGATGGTCTTGAAACCGATCCAGCGGATGTGGCCCAGATTGATCGGGACCTCGGCAACGGCTGCCATCAGGCGCGCCCGCCCTGGGCGGCTGCCGCAAGCGCCGCAGCGCTGGCGGGTGGATGGCCGCGGGCCTCGACGAGGCGCATGAAGATCTCCTCGAGGCGGTTCACCTTGTTGCGCATGCTCAGCACTTCGATCCCGAGAACCGACAGGCGCTCGAAGATCTCGTTCAGGTTCTGCTCCTTCGACACCTCGATCTCGAGCGTGCGGTCGTCGGAGAGCCGCGTCACATATCCCTCGAGCTGCGGCGCGGCGGCGAGGCTATTGCGCAGGTTGAGCACGAAGGTCTCGGTGTGCAGTCGCCGCAGCAGGCTGCTCATGCGGTCGCGCTCGGCGATGCGCCCGCCGTCGATGATGGCGATGTCGCGACACAGGGTCTCGGCTTCCTCCAGGTAATGGGTGGTCAGGATGATGGTCGTGCCGAGCGCATTGATCTCCCGCAGAAACTCCCACATCGTGCGGCGCACTTCGATGTCGACGCCGGCGGTGGGCTCATCCAGGATGAGGAGCCGCGGCTCGTGCATGAGCGCGCGGGCAATCATGAGGCGCCGCTTCATGCCGCCGGAGAGGGAACGGGCGATGCTCGCGCGCTTGTCCCACAGCTGCAGATGCTCGAGATATTTCTGCGCGCGCTGGCGCGCCACGCGCCGCTCGATCCCGTAGAAACCGGCCTGGTTGATGACGATGGTCTCGGGCGTCTCGAACATGTTGAAGTTCACTTCCTGCGGGACGACGCCGATGCACGCCTTGGCCGCGTCCAGTTGCACGTCGATGTCGTGTCCGAAGACGCTGACCTTGCCCGCCGTCTTGTTGACGAGCGAGGTCACGATCCCGATGAGGGTGGTCTTGCCGGCGCCGTTCGGACCCAGAAGTGCGAAGAAGTCCCCCGGGGCGACATCCAGATCGATGCCTTTGAGTGCCTGCACGCCGTTTTTATAGGTCTTGATGAGACCCCGTACGCTGAGCGCACTGCGGCTGTTCATGCCATCGTCCTTGCGGATCGGGTTCAGGCGTGACCGGGATGGCATGCGACGAGTCGTCTACTCTGGCTGGTTGCAAGTGGCCGGCGAGGCCAAAACTCGCGCGGAAGGTAAGCGTAGCACAGGCGCCGCGATGGCCCGCCGCCGCCGGGAGCCTGGGTCTGTGCGCTACCGCGCCTACAACGACGGCAGGAAGAGGCTGGTTACGCCCGGCAGGAGCCGGATGCGGCTGCGCCAGATTTCGAAAGCGCTCCAGCCGTGGGTTTCGTGCGAGCCATTTGCGGTCGGCGCGCTACCCGCCGCGGGCGCGCGCGGGAATTCTTCATTCGCCGCGAGAACGACCAGTGGATAGTCGACCGCGGCGTCGAACAGCTTTTGCATAGTCCTTTGTTAATGCCCGGTCGTTGGAATTGTTCCGCGCCGTCGAAGCCCTTCTGACGCCCGACTTATCTTAGCCGTAATTGCGAGCAACGCACGAGAATTTTCGCCAGGTCAAACATATTGTGTTGCTAATTTGCAAAATAGCGCGCGAGATATTCCTCGAAGCTTTCTTTGTCGCTCGCTTCAATGCTGCGCTGCTTTGCGAGCGACTCGCTCGCCTCTGTGGCGAACTCGGCGAGGCGTCCCTTGTTGGGTGGATAGAGTTCGAGAAAGTAATCCTTGTGCATCATCGACATCCGTAGCGCAAGCTCGAAAAAAGATTCACCGGTGGATGCAAGCTCCGTCATGAGACGCGCCGACGGGGTGAGCGCGACGCTTTCAATCTTGCCCGCCTGAGATGTCAGCGCCTGCGCGTACGGACGCGACGCATCGCCGCGGTCGAGGATCTCGCAGATGCCCGTCAGCGAGTCGATGATCTCGCGCGCCCACGTGCGCAAAGGCACGGATTTACCGTCCCGCGACAGCATGAGGCCCGGCTCGCGGCCGCGCCGTGCCACCGTCAAATGATTCTGATCGAGCGCCGCCTGCTCGTCATCCGCGATGAGGGGGCTGTCCTTGAGCAGGCACAGGGCGAGCAGCGCCTCGAGAAAGCGCAGCTTGCTCTGATTGACGCCGACGGGATCGAAGGCGCTCACGTCCAGAGCTCGCACCTCGACGTATTCCACGCCCGCGCGCTGCAGGGCCTTGGTCGAGCGCTCGCCAGTGTTCGCCACGCGCTTCGGCCGGATGAAGCTGTAGTACTCGTTTTCAATCTGCAGAATGTTGGCGTTCAGCTGCCGATACTCGCCGTTTAACTTAACGCCGAGCGCCTCGTAGGCGGGATGCGGCGTGGTGATGGCGCGCGTGAGATCGCGCACGTACTCCTCGAGACTGTTGACCGAGACGGCAAGCCCCGATTGGTTGCGGTTGCGATAACCGATATCGCTCATGCGCAGACTCGTGGCGTACGGCTCATAGAGCGTTCCCGCGGCGAGCTCGGGCAGCTGCACATCACGGCCGCGCATGAAGGACTTGCACACGACCGGTGATACGCCGAATAGATAGAGCACGATCCAGCCCAGCCGCCGGTAGTTGCGCAACAGCTCGAAGTAGCCCTTGGAGATGAACTGCGTATCAAAGAGGTGCGATCCGCGCAGCGCAGCGTACGCCTCCCAGAAGGGGGACGGAAACGAATAGTTGAAATGCACGCCGGAGATGGCCTGCATGACGCGCCCGTAGCGCAGCCCGAGCCCATGACGGTACACGGTCTTCATGCGCGCGATGTTCGAAGTGCCGTACTGGGCGATGGGAATGCTGGCATCGCCCTCCAGAGCGCAGGGCATGCTGGTCGCCCACAGCAGTTCGTCGCCGAGGTGGCGGTAGACGAACTGGTGCAGGTCGAGAAGATACTGCAGCAGCTCCCAGGTGGCCGAAAACGGCGGTGTCACGAGCTCGATCAGCGCCTCGGAGTAGTCCGTCGTGATGTGCTCGTTGGTGAGCGCCGAGCCGAGCGCGCGCGGATGCGGGGTGGTGACGATGTTGCCGCTCGTCGTGACGCGCAGAGACTCCTTTTCCACGCCCTTGCGGCCGCCCTGCAGGATCTGCGGCTGGCCGCTGTTGACCAGCGCGGACAGACGTCGCTCGAACTCGCGGTCGACACGGGAACGGGACATGAGGGCCTCTCTTAAGGAGTTCGCTGCCATCTTGCCGTCTCCGCAGGCGCCTGCGCAAATCGGCCCGGCGCAGCGGGCGGCGCTTTGGGCGCAAGCTAGGGCGCTTCACAGCGCGTCCGCAAAGCCTGCAGGAGTGCGGGCAGATCGCGCGTCAGGCTGTCGAGCGCCAGCCGCCGCGGCACGAAGATGCGGGGCACGACGTGCGCGCGGTAAGTGACGACGGTCGCCGCGCCGTCGCGGCGCGGCATGAGCTTCGCGCCGGTCGAGGCGCGCGGGATCAGAACCTGTGAGCACCCCATCCGCGGCGGGCGCGCCGCCGCCTGCGAACACGGCGCAGCTGAGAAGGAATGGGCGGCCGGCGCCTGCCAGCCCCCGTGTCGCGCGGCACATGAGGTGATCTCCCGGAACGCAGGTTCCGGCGCGCGTTCGCCCGGGTTCATTGCCTCATGGCCGCCGGGAGGCTAGCGTAACGCGCCGTGGACTCCCCTTATCTCATCCGGCTCATCTGCCCAAACGACGACGCGGCGGTCGGAGCCGTCATTCGCAGCGTGCTGGCGGAGTTCGGGCCGGCCGCAGACGGCTCCTCCGCCACGGATGCGGAAGTCGCCGCCATGTCGCAGGCCTACTGCACGCCGCGCTCCGCCTATTTCGTGGTCGAGGCCGAGGGCGAGGTGGTGGGCGGCGCGGGCGTGGGAGCGCTCGCGGGCGGGCCGTTTGAGGTGTGCGAACTGCGCAAGATGTACCTTCTGCCCGCGGCGCGCGGTCATGGGGTGGGCGCGGTGCTGCTGCGGCGTTGCCTGCGCGTCGCGCGCGGCTTCGGCTATCAGATCTGCTATCTGGAAACCCAGAGCGGCATGCAGGCCGCCCGTCATCTCTATGAGCGCGCGGGATTCCGGGCCCTGCGGCAGCCCCTTGGCGCGACGGGGCATTGCTGCTGCGATCGCTGGCTCGCCCTCGAGCTATGAAGGAGACGGTAGCCGCGTCCTGCGGCCATGGGCCGCGGCAAATCAAATGGCTTAGAATCCGCTTGCTATTGCAATAGCGTTCGCGCGCACGGAGGAATTCATGCTGGTCGGTTCCGCACTCAGGCGTGTCGCCATTCTGGGCGGGACCCGCATTCCCTTTGCCCGTGCCAATGGGGCGTATGCGCGTCTGGGCAACCAGGACATGCTCACGGCCACCTTGCGCGGCGCAGTCGAGCGTTTCGGCCTCGCGGGGCAGCGCCTGGGAGACGTGATTGCGGGCGCCGTGATCAAGCACTCGAAGGATTACAACCTGGTGCGCGAGTGCGTGCTCTCGAGCGGTCTTGATCCGCACACGCCGGGCCTTGACGTCCAGCGCGCCTGCGGCACGAGCCTTGAGGCGGCCATTCTCGTCGGCAACAAGATTGCCCTCGGGCAGATCGACGCGGGGATTGCGGGCGGGGTGGACACGGTGAGCGACCCGCCGATCGTCTATCCGCAGGCCTATCAGCAGCTGCTGCTCGCCAGCGTCCGCGGCCGCACCCTGGGCCAGCGCCTCGTCCCCTGGTTTTCGCTGCGGCCGAAACACTTCAAGCCCATTCTCCCGGGCGTCATCGAGCCGCGCACCGGGCTCTCGATGGGCCAGAGCACCGAGCTCATGGTGAAGACCTGGAAAATCTCGCGCGCGGCCCAGGACGAGCTCGCGTTGGAGAGCCACCGGCGCGCCGCCGCGGCGTGGAGCGAAGGCTTCTTCGATGATCTCGTCATCGACTTCCACGGGCTGAAGCGCGACAACAACGTCCGCGCCGACACCTCGCTCGAAAAGCTCGCGACGCTGCGCCCCACATTTGATCTCACCGGCGCCGGCACCCTGACCGCGGGCAACAGCACCCCGCTCACCGACGGCGCGGCCGCCGTGCTCCTCGCCTCGGAGGAGTGGGCGGCGGCGCACAAGCTGCCGGTGCTCGCCTATCTGCGCTATGGCAAGCAGTGGGCGGTGGATTTCGCGACCGGCAAGGAGGGATTGTTGATGGCGCCGACCTACGCCGTCGCGGCCATGTTGCGCGAGGCGGGTCTTGGGTTGCAGGACTTCGATTACTACGAGATCCACGAGGCCTTCGCCGGACAGGTGCTGTGCAATCTCGCCGCATGGCAGTCGCCCGAGTATTGCCGTGACGTCCTCGGCGAGAAAAAGACGCTGGGCGCCGTCGATCGCGCGCGGCTCAACGTCAAGGGCGGCAGCATCGCGGTCGGACATCCCTTCGCCGCCACCGGCGCCCGCATCGTCGCTACGCTTGCGAAGCTGCTCGCGAATGACGCCAGCGCCAAACGCGGCCTCATTTCGGTTTGCACCGCGGGTGGCATGGGAGTCGCCGCGATTCTGGAACGCTGACGGGACTCGCACAGATCTCATGAGCGATGACATCCAGTGGCGCGAGAAGTACCGTGACTCTTTGAGCCGGTTGTCCGCGGAAGAGGTGCGGCGCAGTCGCCTGCAAAGCATCCTGCGGCTCCTCATCGGGCGGCTGTGCGTGGCCGGCCAGGGCCGCGACCCGCGCCTCGACGCCGAACTGCACAAGCTCGCCGCCACCGTGCGCAAAGGCATCGATCCGCAGGGTCTCGAGGCCCTGCTCGACCCGCTGTCGCAGGCGGTGACCGTGCTCGAGACGCAGACTCACGCGAACCCGGCGGCTGCGGCCGAGCCGCTCGCCGCGCCGAATGGTGAAGGCGCCGGCACGCTGCCGCTCCTCGAGCAGCTCGCTCTGCTGCCCGAGCTGCGGTCGATGATTGCCGGGTTGCGCACCGACACGACCCAGCCCCTGGGAGCGGCGGATCTTGCCGCGCTCCTCGAGCGCGTCGCGCGCCTCGCCAGCGAGCAGCGCGCCGCAGCACAGCGGGAAAAGCTCGAGCTCGAGCACCTGCTGCAGCAGCTGACCTCGCGACTTGACGAGATCGCCGCGCACCTGGCGGGCGAAGTCGAAGAGCAGAACGCTGCGCAGGACGACACCGAAAAGCTCAATCTTCTGGTGAGCAGCGAAGTCGAGGAGCTCAAGACCAATGTCATGCGCTCGCTGGATCTTCCGGCGATGCGCGACCAGGTGAGCCTGCGGCTCGCGGCCATCAACGGCCACCTGCACGAGTTTCGCGGGCGGGAGGAATCGCGCGTCAAGACCTATCGCGAGCGCGTCGGCCGCATGCGTTCACGCATCCGGGAGCTCGAGCGCGAGAGCCACGGCCTGCACATCAGTCTGCAGGAAGAGCAGCGCCTGGCGATGGTCGATGCACTTACCGGCATTCCGAACCGCGCCGCCTATGATGAGCGCATTGAACAGGAGTTCCGGCGCTGGAAGCGCTTCGGCCGCACCATCAGCATCCTCGCCTGGGACATCGACCACTTCAAGTCGATCAATGACGCCTATGGACACCGGGCCGGCGACCGGGTGCTGCGCATCTTCGGTCAGCAGCTCGACAAACACGTGCGCGAAACCGACTTCGTGGCGCGCTACGGGGGCGAGGAATTTGTCATGCTGCTGGTCGGCTCCTCCCCGGCCGAAGCGCACACCGTGGCGGACAAGATTCGCATCGAGATCTCGCAGCTCGGGTTCCACTTTCACGACAAGCCCGTGACCGTCACCGCATCCTGCGGGATCACCAACTTCATCGCCGAAGACACACCCGACGCCGCCTTCGACCGCGCCGATCGCGCGCTCTATCAGGCGAAGGAAGCGGGGCGCAACCGCTGCGTCGTCGGCTAGAGCGAGCGCGCGGCGCGCGCTTGCCCTTGGTTTCATCTGAAACTAAATTGCTGCGCAGTTTGCACGAGGCCACGATCATGAAGCGCTACATCTCCTATCCCCGCGTCGCCGGACTCGCCTCGCGCCAGGCGCACGCCGATCTGCCGCCCGCAACGTTCGAACGCGAGATGAGCAAGGACGGCTTCTTCGGTCCGGCCGCGCACCTGTATCACCGCCACCCACCGACGGGGTGGGTTGAGTTCTCGGGACCGCTGCGGCCGCATGCTTTTGATCTTGCGGCGCTGCCCGCGCAAACGACGCCCGCACCCTGGGATGCCGCGCAGATCGTCGCCAACGCGGCGCTGCGCCTGCGCTTCTGGAAGTGCGCCGCGGGCCGCATGGATCACCTGGTCCGCAACGGCGACGGGGACGAGCTGCTCTTCATCCATAGCGGCGCAGGCGAGCTGTTCTGCGATTTCGGTCACCTCGGCTTTGCCAGCGGCGATTACATTGTGCTGCCGCGCGGCACGCTGTGGCGCATCGAAGCGGCACAACCGCTCGCCGCCTTGCTGATCGAGGCAACCGAGGGCAGCTACCGCCTGCCCGAGAAGGGACTCGTCGGTCCGCATGCACTCTTCGATGCCGCGATGCTCGATGTGCCCGAGCTCGACGAGCGGTTTCGCGCGCAGCAGAGCGATGCCGAACGCTGGCAGGTGCGCGTCAAGCGCCGCGGAGCGATTTCCACCATCACCTATCCCTTCAATCCGCTCGACGTCGTGGGCTGGCACGGCGACCTTACGGCGGCGCGCATCAACGTGCGCGACATTCGCCCCCTGATGAGCCATCGCTACCACCTGCCGCCGTCGGCGCATACGACCTTCGTGGCAGACCGCTTCGTCATCTGCACCTTCGTGCCGCGACCGTTCGAATCCGACCCCGGGGCCATCAAGGTGCCGTTCTTCCACAACAACGACGACTACGACGAGCTGATCTTCTATCACGCCGGCAACTTCTTCTCGCGCGACAACATTCATCCCGGCATGGTCACGCTGCATCCGTGCGGCTTCACGCATGGCCCGCATCCGAAGGCGCTTGCGAACATCCTGCAGCAGCCAAAGAGCGCCACCGACGAGGTCGCGGTGATGATCGATGCGCGTGATGCGCTGGAGATCGGCGCGGCTGCCCACGCGGTCGAATGGGCAGGCTACGTCGACAGCTGGCGCACCGACAAATGAAGCTCGCCAGTCTGCGCGGCACGCACCGCGACGGCGAGCTCATCATCGTCGACCGCGCGCTCGAGCATTTTGTGCCGGCCGCGGACATCGCGCCGACGCTGCAGGACGCGCTCGACCGGTGGCAAGTCGTCGAGCCCCAGCTGCGCGCCGCGGCGGGCGAGCTTGAGTCGGCGCGGCCCACGAAGGCGCGGCGCTTCGATGCGCGGGCGTGCGCGGCGCCGCTGCCGCGGGCCTATCAGTGGCTCGACGGCAGCGCCTATCTGCACCACGTCGAGCTCGTGCGCAAAGCCCGCGGCGCTGAAATGCCGGCCTCATTCCGCACCGATCCACTCATGTACCAGGGCGGATCGGACGTGCTTCTGGGCGCCTGCGACGACGCCGCCTTCGTGAGCGAGGAACACGGCATCGATCTTGAGGCCGAGGTGGCGATCGTGACCGACGATGTGCCTCTCGGTGTCAGCGCCCAGGCGAGTGCCGCGCACGTCAAACTCATCGTGCTCGTCAATGACTGGAGTCTGCGCAACCTGATTGCGGCGGAGCTTGCCAAAGGATTCGGCTTCCTGCAGTCGAAGCCCGCGACCGCCTTCGCAGCGATTGCTGCCACGCCCGATGAGCTCGGCAGCGCCTGGCGGGACGGCAAGCTGCACCTGCCGCTCGTGAGCCAAATCAACGGCGAGGAGCTCGGGCGTCCGAATGCGGGCGTGGACATGAGCTTCAGCTTTTACGACCTCCTGGCCCATGCCGCGCGCACGCGCAGGCTCGGCGCCGGCACAATCCTGGGTTCGGGAACCGTCGCCAACCGCGATCCGGCCCGCGGCTGCTCGTGCCTGGCTGAGCGACGCACGCTCGAAGTGCTAAAGTACGGCTCTGCCCGCACGCCCTTTCTCAAGTTCGGCGATCGCGTGCGCATCGAAATGCTGGCTGACAGCGGTGCGAGCATCTTCGGCGCCCTCGACCAGCAGGTGGTGCGCTCGCGGGCAGCTCACTAGGCACACGGGAAGAACCGATGAGCGAATTCACCACCATCATGGCGCGCGACGGCCATGAGTTCCGGGCCTGGCTCGCGCCGCCCCCCGGCCGGCCGCGCGGCGCCCTCGTCATCGTGCAGGAGGTGTTTGGCGTCAACAGTCACATACGCGCGGTGACCGACGCCTATGCCAAAGAGGGCTTCGTCGCGATCGCGCCCTGCATGTTCGACCGCGTCCGCCGCGGCATCGAGCTCGGCTACTCGGCGGAGGAGCTGCAGGAAGGCCAGGGCTACGTCAAGCAGCTGCAAGAGGAGCAGACCCGCGCCGATCTCGCGGCGGCGATCGCGGTCGTCAAGAATTCCGGCCGCGTCGGCGTGGTCGGCTACTGCTGGGGCGGAACGATGGCCTATGTCGCCGCCTGTGACCTGCCGATCGCGTGCGCCGTGGCCTACTACGGCGGCAGCATCACCAAGCAGCTGCACAAGCATCCCAAATGTCCGGTCATGTATCATTTTGGAGAGCTCGACAAGCACATCACGGCGAGCGACGTCGACAAGATCCAGGCGGCGGATCCGCAGGGACAGTTTTTCATGTACCCGGCCGATCACGGCTTCAACTGCGATCAGCGCGCGAGCTACGATGCCGCGAGCGCGACCCTGGCGCGCGAGCGTTCGCTCGCGTTCTTGGCAAGATACGTGGCGCGCCCCGAGGCCTGATTGACACTCGATCTCAAAGATCCCGCCCTGCTGCGTACGCAGGCCTACATCGCCGGCGAGTGGCAGGGCGCGCGCAATGCAACGACGCGCGACGTTCTCAATCCTGCCAGCGGCAGCAAGCTCGGCACAGTCCCGAACATGGGAGCGGGCGAGACACGGCAGGCGATCGAAGCGGCCGCCGCCGCTCTGTCCGGGTGGGCGAAAAAGACCGCGCAGGAGCGCGCGCACATCCTGCGCCGCTGGTACGAGCTGATGCTCGCGAACCAGGAGGATCTCGCGCGCATCATGACCGCCGAGCAGGGCAAGCCGCTCGCCGAAGCGCGCGGGGAGATCGCCTACGCCGCCGCGTTCATCGAGTGGTTCGCGGAGGAGGGCAAACGCCTCTACGGCGACGTGATTCCGGCGCACCAGCCGGACAAGCGCATTCTGGTGCTGCGCCAGCCGATCGGCGTGGTCGCGGCGATCACGCCCTGGAATTTTCCCGCGGCGATGATTGCCCGCAAGGTCGCCCCGGCACTCGCGGCGGGCTGCACCTTCGTCTGCAAGCCCGCTACCCAGACGCCTTATTCGGCGCTCGCGCTCGCCTATCTCGGCGCGCGCGCGGGCGTCCCGAATGGGGTGCTGAGTGTTCTCACCGGAGATTCGGCCGCGATCGGTGCGGAGATGACCTCGCACCGTGCGGTGCGCAAGCTGAGCTTCACCGGCTCAACCGCGGTCGGCAAGCAGCTGATGGCGCAGTGCGTGGGCACGCTGAAGAAGCTCTCGCTGGAACTCGGCGGCAACGCGCCGTTCATCGTCTTCGAGGATGCCGACCTCGATGCGGCGGTTGCCGGCACCATCGCCAGCAAGTACCGCAACACCGGCCAGACCTGCGTGTGCGCCAATCGCCTGCTGGTGCAGGATTCGATCTACGATGCGTTCGTCGGCAAACTGACTGCGGCGGTCGCCAAGCTCAAAGTCGGCGACGGACTCGCCGGTCAGACCGACCAGGGACCGCTCATTGACAAGCACGCGCTCGCGAAGGTCGAAGAGCACATCGCCGATGCGCTCGCGAAGGGCGCGCGCGTCGCCGCGGGCGGTGCGCGCCACGCGCTCGGCGGCACCTTCTTCCAGCCGACGATCCTGACCGACGTCACCTCCGCCATGATGGTCGCGCGCGAAGAGACGTTTGGCCCGGTGGCGCCGCTGTTTCGGTTCAAGTCGGAAGAGGAGGCGCTGCGGCTCGCCAACGACACCGAATTTGGCCTCGCCGGCTACTTCTATACGCGCGATCTGGCACGTGCCTGGCGCGTGAGCGAGGCGCTCGAGTGCGGCATCGTCGGGCTTAACACCGGCATCATCTCGACCGAAGTCGCCCCCTTTGGCGGCATCAAGGAGTCCGGCATTGGCCGCGAAGGCTCGAAATACGGCATCCTCGATTACACCGAGATCAAGTACGTCTGCGTCGGCGGCATCTAAGTGCCCTTCATCAGCTCCCCCGAGTTCCGCCACGACGGCACCGAGCGCATCGGCGTGCTGCTCGTCAATTCCGGCACGCCCGTATCGCTCGCACGGCGCGATGTGCGGCGCTTCCTGCGGGGGCTCCTGTCCGACCCGCGAGTGGTCGAGCTGCCGCGCGCTCTGTGGCTGCCCATCCTCTACGGCCTCATCCTGCCCACGCGGCCGTTCATCTCGGCGCGCAAGTACGCGCACATCTGGACGGCCCGCGGATCGCCGCTCATCACACTCTCCCATGACCTGCGCGCCGAGCTCAGCGCGGTCCTCGCGCAACGCATACTCGCGCCCTTCTGCATCGAGCTCGGCATGCTCTACAGCGAGCCCACGGTTACAACGGCGCTGGCGCGCCTGCGCAACTCGGGCGCGCAGAAGATTCTCGTCGTGCCGCTGTTTGCGCAATACTGCGGGGCGAGCACGGGGGCCGTCTACGATCAGGTCAATGCCGAGCTGCGCCGCTGGCGCTGGCTGCCCGAGCTGCGCTTCGTGGCGGAATACCATGATCATCCTGGCTACATCGAAGCGCTGCGCGCGAGCGTTGCGCAGCACTGGCACACCCATGGACGCACCGAGCGGCTGCTCGTGTCCTTTCACGGCATTCCGGAGCGTTACTTCCAGCGCGGCGATCCGTACTACTGCAAGTGCCAGAAGACCGCGCGCCTGCTCGCCGAGGAACTCCTGCTGCGCGATGAGCAATGGAGCGTCAGCTTTCAATCCCGATTCGGGAGCGCTCGCTGGCTTTCACCGTACACCGCCGACGTCGTCGCGCAACTGCCCGCGCAAGGCGTTCACGAGCTGACGGTCATCTGTCCGGGCTTCGCGATCGATTGTCTGGAGACTCTGGAGGAAATTGAAATCGAGAACCGCGGGCGCTTTGCAGCCGCCGGCGGCCGACGCTTCCTGTATGTGCCGGCGCTCAATGCCCGCCCCGAGCATGCCCGCGCCCTGGCGGATCTCATCGCGCAGCACTGCCAGGGCTGGGTGCCGTTCGAGCGCGGTCTGTTCCCCGCGGGCGCCGCGCGCGACGCTTCGGCCTAAAGACACCGCGGGCGTGCTCGGCCGCTTTCACGAGATCGGCATCCGCACGGCGGACATTCGCGCGTCGGTCGATTTCTACGAGCGCCTCGGCTTCGCGCAAGCCCAGACCACCGACACCTGGTCGCACCCGTACGGTGTGCTGACAGACGGACGGCTCTTTCTGGGACTACATCAGAGCTCGTTTGACTCCCCCACCCTCACCTTCGTGCACGAGGGCGTCGCACGCCATGCGCGCGAGCTCGAGTCGCGGGGTGTCGTGCTCGCTTATCAGCGCACGGCCGAACATGAATTCAACTCCGTCGGCCTCAAAGATCCGAACGGCCAGATGCTGGTCCTTATCGAGGCACGCACCTACTCGCCGGTATTACGCCGCCCGCAGCGCGTATCGCAGTGCGGCTATTTCGAGGAGTTCAGCATGCCGAGCACGCAATTCGCGCCGGCCAAGGCCTTCTGGGAAGAGGCCGGGTTCGTCGCGACCGAGGCGGCCGAGCTGCCGTACCCGCATTTGGCGCTCACCAGCGACCATCTCGACATCGCCTTTCACGCACCGCGCATCTTCGATCGGCCCATGCTGGTGTTTCGCGATCAGGGCATGCGCGCGCGTCTGGCGATGCTGCGCGCCATCGGCATCGGCACGTGGCGCGCGCCGCCGCAGAGCCTCGACGCCCACAGCAACGCGCTGCTCGAAGCGCCCGAAGGCACGCCGCTTCTCTTTTTGGAAGAGGCCAGCTGACCGCGCCGCGGCACGCGCCTATTGGACGCGCGCCACCAGGCGAAACTGCAGCTGCATCTCATCCTGCACGGCGAGCGCCCCCAACAGCGCCGTAAACGGCTGCAGGCCGATATCCGTCTGCTTCAAAGGAAATTCTCCCTGCGCCAGCAGCTCGTTCGCCGTCAACGTGAAGCTTATGGGGACCGTGGCGAGGTGCACCTGATCACGGACGCGGATCTCGAGGCGCGCCACGAGATGATCGCCCTGCATCTCAACGCCCACGGAGCGCAGTGAAATCTGCGGAAAATCGGCGGCATCCAACACCGCCGGCCCCAGCATGTTGCGGCGCGTGCCCTCCCTCGCGGCGGCATCCGGCGCGTCCGTCGCAAAGTCCGCGCCTTGCGCGGCACGCAGCTCCGCCTCGTCGACGGTGAGTAGCCCGACGGGGAATTCAAGTTCAAAGCTCGAGCGTGCAAGATCCTTGTCGACGTAAACGGTGCCGGCAAGGTCGTGCGAAGCGACGATGTGATTGTGGCCGACGCGTGCCAGGGTTCCGGCGCGGAACACGCGGATGACGAGCAGCGAGTCAGCCGCGATCACCTGATAGGCCTGGCCGACTGATGCCGGCTGCGTCTGCACGGGTGGACCTTGCGATATAGGCTCGCTCTTGTGCGCGTGCGTGACGCAGGCGGCGACACTGACAGCAATCGCGATGACCGTGAGCGTGCGGATTTTGCAAGCGGCGCGCATCGGCATAAGCTTGAGTCCCATGCAGGTTCGCAATACTACAGCGCGCTGGGGCAGCGTCGCCCAATTTCTGCACTGGCTCATCGTGGCGCTGATCCTGACGCAGGTGATCCTGGCGCTGGCCGCGAGCGAACTGCACGGCATGGCAAAGCTCGCCATGCTCGCGCGCCACAAATCAGTGGGCATCACCATCTTGATGCTGGCGGTGGTGCGCCTCCTATGGCGGCTCGTCAATCCGACGCCGCCATTGCCCCTGACCCTCAAGCCCTACGAGCGCTTTCTGGCCCACTTCACGCACGCGGCTCTCTACGTCCTCATATTTGCAATGCCGCTCTCGGGCTGGATCATGTCCTCGGCGCGCGGCTTTCCAGTGAGCTGGTTCAATCGCTTTCAGCTCCCGGATCTGGTGCCAAAGAACCGCCCGCTGTACGAGGCCATGCTGACGACGCACAAAGCTCTGGCACTGACCCTGGGAGCGGTCGCCACATTGCATTTCCTCGCCGCGCTCAAACACCACTTCGTCCTGAAGGATACGGTGCTGCGGCGCATGCTACCTTTCACAAAAGTATCCTGAAGGAGTCGTAGATGATCCGCCCCAACAGGCTCGCGCGGCCTCTTGCCGTGCTGGCGACGCTGCTAGCCGCGGCCGCGACTGCCGCGCCCCCTCCGACCTACACGCTCGATGGCGCCAAGAGCACGCTCGAATTCGGCTTCGTGCAGGCCGGCGCCCAGAACAAAGGCCGCTTTGCAAAATTCATTGTCAATTTCAGCTTCGCCGATGAAAGCCTCGCCGCATCCCGACTCGACGTCACCATCGACATCGCCGCGCTCGACAGCGGCGATCAGGAGCGCGACGACACGCTGCGCGGCGCGGATCTCTTCGACGTCGCGAAGTTCGCGCAGGCGCACTTCACCGCGACGCAGATCAGCAAGACCGCCGCGGGCGGCTACGAAGCCGCCGGCATGCTCACGCTGCGCGGGGTCACGCGCGTGCAGAAGGTTGCCTTCACGGTGCGCAGCGCGACCGAGCAAGGCCGGCGCGTGCTCTACATGACGGGCAAATCGCTCGTCAAACGGCTCGATTATGGCGTCGGTCAGGGGGACTGGAAGTCGACCGAGTGGGTAGGCAACGAGGTCAACATCACTTTCAATCTGCGCCTCCTCGCTGCGGGCTGAGCGCGATCAGAATGACGAGCCGTCGCGACGCGTGAACCGGCCACGCGCCGCGGGCGCGTTCCACACCATGTCGACGTCGGCATCGCAGTAGTGCGCGACATCCTCCTCGGCATCGCGATTGCTGATCTCCAGATACACAGCCGGGCGCGCGCTGCGATTGACGAGCTGATGGCCGTCGGCGGCGCCTGCGGGGAATCCGGCGCACATGCCGGCCCGCAACAGCTGCTCGCCGCCGTCGCTACGCAGCACGACTTCGCCTTCGAGCACGTACACGAGCTCATCCTCGTGCGTATGCCAGTGGCGCATGGCCGACTCCTTGCCCGGCGCCAGGGTGGTGAAGTTGACGCCAATTTTGCTCAACCCCAGCGCATCGCCGAGCGCGCGGCGCTCGCGCGGCAGGACGCGCGCGCGGTACGGCTCGGGGTAGCCGGATCTACTGATCGCGGTCACTGTCTTCGGATCGAGTGCAGGTTTGCGCAGAGATGCCACGATGTCGCTCCTCTTGTTACTTGCGTTTGCGCCCCACACGCTGGGCGGGTCGGCGTGCCGGCTTGTTACGCGGCGGGCGCGCCACGCCGGCGCGCTTCTTGGGCGCACTTCTTTTCTTGCGCCCGCTTTGCGCCCTGCCGGCCGGCGCAGCCGGCTTGCGCACCCGCAAGAAGCGCGCGGCCGTCTTAGCGGCCGCACGCGCCCGGCGGGCGGCGGGCGCTCGCTTTTTTTCCGCAGTGGCGCGCGCGCGCCGCGCATCAAATCCGCGAAGTTGATCGAGGATGGCCGGATTCTCCAGCGTCGAGACATCCTGGCCCAGCTCCTCGCCGCGCGCGAGCGCCCGCAGCAGGCGCCGCATGATCTTTCCCGAGCGGGTCTTCGGCAAATTGTCGGCGAAGCGGATTTCGTCAGGCTTGGCAATCGCGCCGAGCTCCTTGGCCACCCAATTGCGCAGTTCCAGAACCAAGGCGCGCGTGTCGCCGGTCGGGCGGGCGCCGCGGCAAACGACGTAGGCAAATATGGCCTCGCCCTTGATCTCGTGCGGCTTGCCCACCACCGCCGCCTCGGCGACGCGCGCATGCGAGACGAGCGCGGATTCCACTTCCATCGTGCCCAGCCGATGGCCGGCGACATTCAGCACATCATCGATACGCCCCATGATCCAGTAATAACCGTCCTTGTCGCGGCGCGCGCTGTCGCCCGCGACGTAGTAGCGGTTCTGAAATTTCTTCCAGTAGGTGTTGAGGTAGCGCTCGTTGTCGCCCCAGATGGTGCGCAGCATCGCCGGCCAGGGCTTGCGGATGACGAGGTAGCCGCCGGTGTCGGCGCGGCGCACCGGCTGGCCGCGATTGTCAACAATATCCGCGGCGATTCCGGGCAAGGGTCGCGTGCAGGACCCCGGCTTGGTGGCGGTAATGCCGGGAAGCGGCGAGATCATGATGGCGCCGGTCTCGGTCTGCCACCAGGTATCCACTATGGGGCAGCGGCCGCCGCCGATGACGCGGTGATACCACATCCACGCCTCCGGGTTGATCGGCTCGCCGACGCTGCCGAGCAGACGCAGCCGCGATAAGTCGGAGCGCGCGGGAATCTCGTCGCCGAGTTTCATCAGCGCACGGATCGCGGTCGGCGCGGTGTAGAAAATCGTCACGCCGTGCGCCTGACAGATTTTCCACAGACGTCCGCCATCCGGCCACATCGGGGCGCCTTCATACATGACGATCCGCGTGCCCATCGCCAACGGCCCGTAGGCAACGTAGCTGTGTCCGGTGACCCAGCCGACATCGGCCGTGCACCAGAACACGTCGTCAGCGCGCAGATCAAATACCCACTGCATCGTGAGCTTTGCGCCCAGCAGATAGCCCGCGCTCGAATGCTGAATCCCCTTGGGCTTGCCCGTCGATCCGGATGTATAGAGAAGAAACAGCGGGTGCTCGGCCTCGACCGGCTCGGCATCGCAGACGGGCGACTGCCCCTCGACGGCTTCGTGCCACCAGAGGTCGCGGCGCGCATCCATGTGAACGGGCTTACCGGTGCGCCGGTACACGATAACGCGTTTGATCGTGGGGCACCCGGCCGCAAGCGCGGCATCCGCCGCGACCTTGAGCTCGATGACATTGCCGCCGCGCCAGCCGCCGTCGGCCGTGATAAGGAGTCTCGCGCCCGCATCCTCAATGCGGTCCTTGAGCGACGTCGCCGAAAAGCCGCCGAAGACCACCGAGTGGACGGCGCCGATGCGCGCACAGGCATGCATCGCGACCACGATTTCGGGCACGAGGGGCATGTAGATGACCACCCGATCGCCAACACGCACGCCCTGCGCCTTCAAGGCGTTGGCGCAGCGACACACCTCGGTGTGCAGCTCGCGATAGCTCAGACGCCGCGTGTCGCCCGGCTCGCCCTCAAAGACGATGGCACTCTGGTGGCCGCGCTCCGCCAGATGCACGTCCAGACAGTTGTAGGAGACGTTCAATCGCCCGTCGGCGAACCAGCGGAAATTGGGGGCGTGCGAGTCGTCGAGGGTTTGCGTGAAGGGCGTCTGCCACACGAGCTCGCGCCGCGCGAGCTCGCTCCAGAACCCCAGGTAGTCAGCGTCTGCTTTTTTGTATAGGGCGTCCGCAGCGGCGCGCTGCAGGCGCGCGAGCGCTGCAAATTCAACCGGCGGTGGGAAGCTGCGCTTTTCCAGTAAGACCGATTCGATGTCCTCATGGGCCATGGCAATTGCTTCCCGCAGCATCCGTGGATTTGCGCGCTCGAGAATAGCATCCGCGCTGAGGCGGCGTCTTGGCGCTCAACAGCCGTGATTGCAGGGCGCGGCCGAGTCGTACGCTGCCGCAGCGAACGACCTCATCAATAATGTCGGCTCAGCTGCGAAGCCCAAGCAGGCGCGAAGGCAGCAGAAGAATTGCCTTCAGCAGCGCGAACACCGCATCCACGGTAATGCCGAGGAGACGCAAGGGCAGCGACAAGAGCCAGACGAACGGCAACAGCACCAGCACGAGAAGCGCGAGCGGCCAGGACAATACAAACAGGATGCACCAGCCGACAAAGAAAAGGAGAGCCTTCATGTCAACCTCCGGATTCGTGCCGCCCGATCTGGGGTGCGTCCATTTTCAGCGCGCCACAGCCTGTGCACTCTGCTTCACCACTTCGCCGCCTTTCATCACGAAAGGCACCGACTGCAGGATGCTGATATCCGCAAGCGGATCGCCCGCCACGGCGATGAGATCGCCGAAGCGGCCCGCGGCAATGGCACCCACATCGCCCGAGCGGCCGAGTGCCTCCGCCGCCGTGACCGTGGCCGCCTGAATCGCCTGCATCGGCGTCATGCCCCAGGTCACCATCGTCACGAACTGCTTGGCGTTGTCGCCATTGGGATAGACGCCGGCGTCGGTGCCGAAGATCATTTTCACGCCGGCCCTGACCGCGGCGCGAAAATTCTCGCGCTGCGCGCGACCGATCTGGCGCTCTTTCTCGAGCGACTCCTTGAACACGCCGTTCTTCTCGCCCTCGGCAAGAATGTAATCATCGTCGTAGATATCCATGGAGAAGTAGGTGCCGTGCTGCTTCGCGAGCGCAAAGGCCTCCGCGTCGGCGAGGCTCGCGTGCTCGATGGTGTCGACGCCCGCGCGAATGGCGTCCTTGATGCCCGACGTGCCGTGGGCATGCACGGCGACCCGCAGCCCGAGCATGTGAGCCTCGTTGACGATGGCCTTGATCTCCGTCAGATCGTACTGCTGGCCGGCGACGGTATCCGTCTTGGAGAGCACGCCCCCGGTGCCGCAGTACTTGATGACTTCGGCGCCATACTTGCGCAGCTTGCGCACCATGGCGCGCAGCTCCTCGGGGCCGTTGGCAATGGCGAACATCGGCGTCCTGATCGACGGCGGAAACTGCGTGGCATCGCAGTGTCCGCCAGTCGCCCCAATCGCATAGGTCGCCGGCACTATGCGCGGACCGGTGATGAATCCCTGCTCGATGGCCTGCTTCAGCGCGACGTCGTCGAAATTCGCCGAACCGACGTTACGAACGGTGGTGAAGCCCGCTTCGAGGGTGCGCTTGGCATTCGCCACCCCGACGATGGTCCAGAAATTGTCCGTGAACTGCAGGTGCCGATAGCCGCTGAAATGCGGATCGGAGGTCAAATGCACGTGCATGTCGATGAGACCCGGCAGCAGGGTCATTCCCGGCAAGTCGATGCGCTGTGCATCGGAGGCGACCGGCGTGCCCCGGGAGGCGACGCTCGTGATGCGTCCGTCGGTGATCGTGATCTGCGGATGTTCGATGACGCGGGCCGCGACCACATCCACCATGCGCTCGGCGGTGACCACGACCGTAGTGCCTTGCGAAACGCCCGCTATACAAAGAGTAAGCGCAACCCAGACCGCCGCCGTGTAGTTTTTCATGCATCTCATCCGCAAGGCCAAGCGCGGGACGGGTCCCGCGCGCGCTAGGGTAATCCCCGCGAGCCGGGAAGCGAAGTTCCGGTGTTTGACACTACGACTGCGGCAGCTGCATCTTGCGCAGCAAAGCGTTGTAGCGCGCGTCGCCCCGCACGTTTGCCAAGAGCGGATCGCCCTTCAGATAGATCGCAAGCCCCGGATCGTGCTGCTGATAGGCGTGGTCAAGCCAGACAAATGCCTGATCGAGGTCTTTGCGATGCGCGTAGATCTCCGCAAGTTGAAACCCCCAGCCGTTCGGAGCGTCTTTCGCGGCGAGCGCCAATGCCCGATCGGCATCGGCTTTGCGGCCGAGCGCGTCGAGTGCCAGGGGCACTCCCTGCCGGCGCCATCCCGCGTGCGGTTCATGTTCGAATTCCGCCAGCGCCCCCTGCGCATCGCCGGCGCTCAGCAACACCAAGCCGAGTTTGTAGTGCAGGCCGTCGCTCGTTGGGCTCAGTTCAATGGCCTTGCGAAACGCCGTCGTGGCGCCGGGCAGATCGCCGGCAAAGAAGCTCGCAATTCCGAGCCCCCGATAGCCGAGGATCTGCAGCGGGTCGCGCGCAATCGCGGTTTGCGCCAGCCGCCGCGCTTCATCATAACGACCCTGGCTCACCGCAAGCTGTCCCGCAATGGGCAGGGTGCTCGAATCTCCCGGGTCGAGCTCGATCGCTGATTTGAACTCGCGATCGGCTGCGCTCCAATCCCAGTCCATGGCGAACAGCATCGACCCGAGCGCGATGTGGGCGGCCGCAAGACGCGGATCAAGACGCAGCGCTTCGTTGGCGGCCTCGAGCACGGCCGGACGAGCCTCCTGATAGGTGGATGCACCGAATGAGGCAAAGGCGACAAAGCGTGCTCGGGAGAGCTCGGCCCAGGCGGGCGCGTATTTGGGATCGAGTTTGAGCGCCTGCTGCAGATACTCCTGGCCCTTGAGGTTGTCGGCGAGGTCGTAGCGCTCGATGAGCAGTCGGCCCTGCAGGTACAGCGTGTACGCGTCAATGTTTGCAGTGGGGATGGCTTTGGGCACGTCAGCGCTCAGCAGCGACACCTTGAGGGCCTTGACGACAGCACCCGCGATTTCGTCCTGGAGCTTGAAGATGTCGTCGAGCTTGCGATCGTAGGTCTCCGACCACAGGTGGGCTTCGTCGCTGACGCGCACCAGATCAGCCGTGATGCGCACGTTGCCGCCTGCCTTGCGCACACTGCCCTCCAGTACATGCGCGACTTTCAACGCGCTCGCAATTTCGCCCAGGGTCGTCTGCTTACCCTTGTAGAAGAACGACGAGGTACGCGCCGACACCCGCAGCCCGGGTATCTTGCCCAGAAGATCGATGAGCTCCTCCGACAGGCCGTCCGAGAAATACTCCTGATCCTTTCTCTCACTGAGATCCGTAAAGGGCAGCACGGCCACAGATTTGTCGCCGTTCGCCGGCGTCACCGCACTCGCCGGCACCGTCTGCACCAACGCGTTCGCGGCGGCGGGCGCACGCCGCGACAGCCAAAACCGGTCCGCGAGTACATAGACCAGTCCCGCCGCGATCACCACGATCGCGGCGGTGAGCATGCGGTTGATTCCGGCTGCGCTGCGCGTGGACTGCGGCGTGATGCCGGTCGTGGTCATGCCCGCGGGCGCGGAAGAGCTGCGCTCGGCGGCGCCGGCGCTGCGTCTTCTCACGGCCTCGACGAGTTTGGGATAGGCGCGCTCGGCGCCGTCGGCGCTCGCGTCGAGCCATTGGGAGGTACTCAGGAAGTACTCCAGTCCCGGCGGCAGCGGCGTGGCGTCGATCCGGAACGCGATGACCGGGCGCTGCTTTGAGCTCGCACGTTCCACTTCACGCACCACATGCGGCGATGCAATGGAGTGGGCGGACAGCACCAGGACCAGCGCCTGACACACATTGATCGCCTGCACGATCGCGTCGGCATAGAAGTCGCCCGGCCGCACATCGCGCGGCGCAATCCAGCAGGTGATGCCGGCGCGCTCCAGGTACGCGCACAGGCTTTCAGCCGTCGCGCTGTCCGAGGACGCATAGCTGACGAACACGGCGCCGGCGACGTGCTCGACGGGACCGCTGCTCGGCGCCGGCGCGCCGCTGTCTGCTCCCTCGCCTTCGACCATGCCGATCCCCAATGAGCCTGCGACATGTTCGCGGATGCCCTGCGCGTTGGCAACCAACCGGTCGATCTGGCATAAAGGCGAGGACACTCAGCGCCGCTGTGCTCGCAACGGACGACGCCCGATCTGCAGCGCGCCAACGTCCGCGTCGGAAAAAAATCATCGTGCAGCTTAGGATGGCCGCATTTTCCAACAGCCGTCGGCTTCGGCCACGATGGGCGGCTGCCGCGTGGGTCGCGGCCGGCCTCGCCGCGTGCAGCGCCCCGCAGAGGCCACAGCTGATCCTGGCCGAGCGCTGCATCGCCGTCAGCGCAGCGAAACCGCTGAACTTCGACATTGCCGCCCCGGAAGGCGGCCCCCTGCGCATCGCGGTCCGGCAGCGCGGCATCTCTCTCGCCGCTGCGCTCGTCGCCGACACGGCGAGCAGTGCCGCGGTCTCGCCGGTAGACCGCTACGGCGAGTTGACGTTCCTGGCGGACTCGCGCCCGGCACGCTCCTACGCGCTGCGCATCGTCTCGCGGGACTCGCCCGACATCACAGGCGAAGCGTGCATCGCGGCGGAACAGCTGACCGACTCCGACCAGGCCCGGCTCGGCGCGGAACGCGCATTCGCGGCGGCGGCCGGCGCCACGCGCGCGCGCCAGTGGCAGCGCGCCTTCGCTGACTATCTTGCGGCCGCGAGGCTCTTCGATCGCTTTGATCGACAGCGCTCGGCCGAGGCGCGCCAGGCGATGGCGCTCCTCGCCTACCTGCATCTGGATCGCCCTCGCGACAGCTACGCGCTGGCGGAACGGGCGCTCGCGGACTTTGCGCCGCATGCGGATCCGGGGATGCGCAGTGCATTGCTGCAGGTGCAGGCGGCGATCATCGTGGAGTCGAAGGCCCCGAAACCCGATACGCGCCGCGGGCGCGCCCTGCAGCTGCTGGCGGCGTCGGGCGCTCTGGCGAGCCAGGCGCGCTTCGGGGCGCGCGAGATGGCGCGCCTGACGCTGCTGCGCGGATTCGTGGAATACGCGACCGGCGAGTCGCGCGCCGCCGGCGAATTGTTTGCCGAGGCCGCGGCGCAGTGCCAAAACCTGCGCGACTGGGAGTGCTACGCGCGCGCGCGCATGAACGGCGCCGAGATCGCGCAGGAAACCAGCAACAACGCGGTGGCGCTGCAGGGTTATGCCGACGGCTTACGGGTCCTCGCCCCCGCTGTAGCGCCGGGCCTGACGGCGGACATCTGGGACAATCTCGGCCGCTTGCAAGGCTACATGGGCCTCGTCCATCTGGGCGAGCAATCGCAATGGAATGCGATCCGGCTTTATGCCGACATCGACAATTGCGACGGCGTGCGCCGCTCGCTGTCGACGCTGGGCTCGATCCTCGTCTATGTGGGCAACGTCGATGCAGCGCTCGTGTACCTGAACCTTGCGACTGCGCACGAGTGCTCCGCACTCTTGGCGACGATACGGGCCAAGACGCGGCACGACGGGCCTTTATCAGGAGCGATGTCCGATCCAGGATTCTTGACGGATGCCGGCGCAAGCGCCCCGCCCGGCGGAGCCTGCGGCCATCCTCCCGCCAGCGCGTCGCTGTCCGCGGACGGCGCGACTGCGATCCTCCGCGCGCTGCTCGCGATCAGCTACGGGGCCGCGCTCGAGGCCGACCCCGACGTCGCGCGACGCTGCCTCGCCGCCGCCCGACCCTATGCCGTGACGCCGCGCGCGCAGCTGCGGCTCGCCAATGCGACGGGACTCGCCTACATCGAGAGCGGGCAGGCGGC
The DNA here is from genome assembly GCA_035481795.1 of Steroidobacteraceae bacterium. Lineage (GTDB taxonomy): Bacteria > Pseudomonadota > Gammaproteobacteria > Steroidobacterales > Steroidobacteraceae > PALSA-1196. Next base: position 53,113 of record DATHRI010000038.1, on the reverse strand, counting down.
GCGCGCCCGCGAGTCATTCACGCAGGCGCTCGACGTCGCGGATCGGGCCGCGCTCGCAGCAACGCACCCGAACCGAGGGTCCGCCTATCTCGGCCTCGCACGCGCCCTGCTGCTCGAGCACCACAGCCGCGAGGCATTGCGCTACAGCGCGCGGGCGCTCCTTCTCGGCAGCGCGCGCGCGGACGTGGGCCAGGTGGTCGAGGCGCTGCAGGTACTCGCGATGAGCCTGCGCGCCGCCGGCGATCGGCAGCACGCTGAGCAAACCCTGCGCACCGCGGTCCAGCTGATCGAGCAGGTACCGATCGACGATCTCGACGCCGAGACGCGCGCGACCTACCTCGCTACACAGCACGGCGTATTTGAAGAGCTGACGGATCTCTTGGTTGACAACGTCCTGGCAGGCACGGGCGACTCCGCCGCCGGCGCAAAAATCTGGGCGGCATTCGCCGCCGCGGAACGCGGCCGCGCCCGCAGTCTGCAGTACGCCGTGAGCCAGGCGACGCGCAACGAGTCATTGCCGGCGCGCTCGGCCGCGCGCTATCAGGAGCTCGCATCCCGCCTTGCCAGCGTCGCGGCGTCCGCGGATGCCGCCTCGGGGTGGAGCGGCGCGGTCGGGCAGCTCGAGCACTTGAGCGCGCCTGCTGAAGAGACATTTGAACCCGTGACGGCCGAGCACCTTGTGCCCGAGCTCGCCCGGCTTGACGCAACGCTCGTCGAATATGCGACCGGGCACGATGACATGTTTGCCTTCGTCATCGATGCCGGCGCCATTCGCGTCGTGCCGCTCGGGAACCGCAAGCGCATCGGCGCGGCCGCGGCCGATCTCTACAGACGGTTGCACGATCCGGAAGGCGCCGACGCGGACGTGCGCCGCGCGGCGCAAACCCTGGCACAGCGGGTCATCTGGCCGGTGACGCAGCACGTGACGCACGGGCGCGTCATCTTCGTTCCCGACGATTCACTGCATACCGTGCCCTTCGCGGTCATGCCATGGACGCAGGACCCCGCCGGCCCCCTCGTCCTGCAGCACGGCGAGACGGCGGTTGCGCCCTCGGCGCTTTTCATCACGCAGCACGCCGACGCGCGGCGCGCGCGCGGCGCGGCGCCGCGCTTCGAGCTGATCGGCGATCCGGTCTTTCAGACCGCCGCCTGGGAGCGCGATTGTTCTGCCGCAGGCGCGGCGCCGTCCGCGCCGGCTGCGCAAGCCTCGCGCACCGCGCCCGGCTGGACGGAGTCATTGCCGCGCCTGCCCGGCTCGCGCACCGAAGTGCTCGCCATCGCGGACCTCGCACGCGCCGCCTGGCCCGCGAGTCACATCGCAGTGCATCTTGGATGTTCGGCAACACCGAGCGCGCTGCGGCAGGCGGCCGGTGACGGCGCTGACCTCCTCCACGTGGCGACGCATGGCTACGTCGATGCCCTGCGGCCGCGTCTGTCGGCGCTGGCACTCAGCCGCGAATCGGCGACGCACTCCGAGAGCGGCGTATTTGGCCTGCTCGACATCCTCGAGGCAGCGGCGAGCGCGCGGCTGGTGGTATTGAGCGCCTGCGACACGACGCGCGGGCGACTCCTGCCGGGCGAAGGAGTGCTCGGCCCGGCACAGGCTTATCTGCAGTCCGGTGCCGCCGCCGTAGTCGCAAGCTACTGGCGCATCGACGATGCCGCGACCGCCGCCTTCATGCAAACCTTCTACAAATACCTGCTCACGCAGCGCCTGCCGATTGCCACCGCTCTGCGCCGCGCTCAGCTTGAGCACGCCGCTGGCGGCGCGCACAGCTGGGCGGGATTTGCCGTGTTCGGATGGCCGGACGGCGCAATCTAAAAAATCGGGATCGACAATGCTGAGATAAACGGCGCGCTCAGGGCAGTGAAGAGATGCGGATCGATCTTCCGCATCACCCTGAGGAGAGACCGATGCTCCGCATTGGCGCCTTTTCGCTGTCTACCATTGCGCTCTTCTTTGTCACTGCCATGCACTGCGCAGTCCAGGCTCAGACGGCCGCGATTCCTGCTTATTTCTTCCAACAATGGACGGTGCAAAGCAATTGCATCGAGCAGGGATTCGACCCGGCAGAACAGACCCAGGTCGGACTGCAGTACGTCATCTCGCCGGCATCGCTCGCCGCGGACGGCGTCAGCTATGCGTTCCAGCCGATCAACAACGCCACGCAATCGTGGCCCGACGGCTGGTCGCAGCTGCTGCTGCAGTATCGCGCCGGCATTCAGATGACCAGCGTTCCAGCTGACTTCGCCTGCGTTCCCGGCGAACCGAGCTCAGCGCTGCTGGTGAATTCGAACTTCACTCAATCGGCAGAGCCCTACTATGAGTACGAGCACTGGTATGGATTAGGCACGCTGCATGGCGAGCCGCACCACTTCCTGATTTTTCCGCGCAACGTCGCGGGTGCCGACAGCTCCGTCATCATCCTTCTGGATGCCGGCACGAACGGCAACATGCAGCTCGATCAGAACGGCTCGATTCATGGCGAGAACCACTGAAGCGGCTCGACGCCGCATAGGCGCGCGGAGGCGAACCCTCATCTGAAAACCCCGCCTCTTATTAGAATGGCGGCATGCTGCGCCTTGCCGCCTGCACTCTCGCACTGGGCTTCGCGCCGGTGGCCGCCGGCGCGCCGGGCGACGCCGCGTGGGATCGCGCCGCCAGTTTCGCCTGCCTTGCTCAAAGCTGTTCCACGCTGATCCCGGCGGCCTCCGTCGATGATCCCGATGACGACGACTGCGCCTACCGCAACGGCAACGAGTGGTGGCTCGACTATGTTGCAGGCTCTCTTGCCTGGAGCCGCCGCCCGAGCCGGCATCCCATCACCGTCGCCGTCTTCGACGACGGCGCCGCGATCGATCACCCGCAGTTGCGCAACCGGCTGTGGACCAATGAAGCCGAAGCCCGCGGCAGGCCCGGCGTCGATGACGACGGCAACGGCTACATCGACGACGTCCACGGCTGGGACTTCGTCGATAACCGCCCCATAGCCGCTCCGCAGGGCGAATGCCGCAGCGCGCCCAGCCATGGAACCTTCATGGCGAGCCTGATCGCGGCCGAGCGCAACAACGGCATCGGCATCGCCGCCGCAGGATCCGACGGCGCACGCGTGATGGTGCTGCGCATCGTTGGCTGCGGGGGTGACGCGCGTGTCGATCCCGGCCGACTGACGCGCGCGCTGCAATACGCCACCCGCATGGGAGCGCGGATCCTGAGCTTCAGCGCCCACTGGGATGTCAGCACGCCCGAGCTCGATGCGGCTTTCGCGGACATCGCCGACCGGCCCGACTCGCCGCGCGCGGCGATCGTCGTGGCGAGCGTGCCCAACAAGGGCGAGCCGCAGGCGGGATATCCGGCGGCCTATCGCTTCCGGCGCATCGTGCGGGCGGTTCCCATTGGCGACGCAGACCGGATTTCCCCCGGAACGAGCGCCGTCCCCGACGGACTCAATTTCGGCTCGCCCAGCGCCTGCATCATCGGCGCGACCGCCGGTCCCGCAGGGTTTGCGATCGCGAGCGGAAGCTCGAACTCGACCGCTATCCTGGCCGGTCTCCTGGCCGGCATCTGGGCGAGCCCCCCGTATTGGAAGCTCTCCACCGATGAGTTCCTGGCCCGGGTGGTGAGAGGACGCATGGCGCAAACCCCGCGACGCTCGGGGCCCGGGCTGCGGGCCCCTTACCTGAGTGGTGTGCCGCTGGCGGATGCGTGTACCCTCGCGACAGGGGAGAGGTCCGCACGCGTGTGCCGCCCGCCAGGCCGGGAGCATGAAGAGCCTCAATGAGCTACAGCGACACGACTTCGTGTGATATCACCGAAAGCCGCCAGGGAAGCGTCTCCCTGGTCGCCGCTATTGCCGATCGCAGCGAATTGCAGGAGGAGCTGTACCTCAAGTTCCGGCGTCCGCTGCTGCAGGTGTTCCAGCAGCGCCGGATCGATCCCGACGCCGCCCAGGACCTGCTGCAGCGCACCTTCCTGCAGGCGATCAAGAAGATCCGCGCAGACGGCCTGAATGACCCGAGCAACCTCGGCGGCTATCTCTACCGCACGGCCATCAAGCTCGCCGCCGGCTATTGGCGCGGGGAGCTCGCGCACCAGCACGACAACGACTGCGACCTCATGACAAATTTGCGTGACGAGACGCTCTCGCTCGAGGAGCGCGTCGATCACGACATCCTCGCGCGCGCGGTGCGCGAGCTCATCGAAGAGCTGCCGGCACGCCGCGACCGCGAGGTGCTCGAGCGCTTTTATCTGAGCGAGGAGCCGCGCGTTTCCATCTGCGCGTCGCTCAACCTCACGAGCCTGCAGCTCAATCAGGTGCTGTGGCGCGCGCGCCAGCGCTTCGGCGAGATCCTGCGCAAACATGGCCTGTCGCGCGGACCTGCACTCGCGGCGCAAGCAACGGAAGGCTAGCAACGGATGACGGACCACATGCGATTCAAGGCGAATCTGACGGCCGCGACCTACGTTGCGCACGCCCTGGATGAGAGCGCGCAGGAAGACTTCGAGCTGCACCTCATGTCATGCCCGGAATGCGTTGACGACGTCGAGGCCTGGCGCGCGATCGAGAAGCACATGCCGCGGGATGTGCCCGCCGCCGGGGTCGCGCGCAGCGCGACGCCGCATCCGGCGCTCAACTACTGGCGCCTCGCCGCCTCCGTCATCGGCGTCGGCATCCTCGGCGCGGCCGCCGGCTGGTATGGTCGGGCGCTCACCGATTCCGAGCTGGATCGAACCGCCTTTTTCAACGCCGCACCCGTCACCCGCGGCGACTGCATGCCGCTGAGGCTCGCCGCGGATACGCAGCGCATCGCGCTCCGGGTGCCGGGAGTTGCGAGCGACCGCCGGGTGGTGGCGCGCTACCCCGGCGCCGAAGAGATTGGCGCGCGCGGCTACAGCGCGCGCCGCCAGAGCGACGGCAGCTGGCTGCTGCAGTTCACGGCCGCGATGCTCGCGCGCCACTCTATTAATCTGGAGTCCGCCGGCGACTCCGGGCCCGCCGAGCCGCTGGGCTGCGTCAGCGCTGCACCGGCGCCCTAGGGCGTTCTCAGGCGCAGGGAATCTGCGCGAGCCGCTCGCTCTGGCGCCGCAGGAGCGGGCCGAATCGATGGCGATCGTAGAAACTCGTCAGCGCGCAGGCGTCGGATGCGCGGCGGCGCAGATCAGCAGCGTCCACGCTGAGCGGCATGTCGCAGGCGATCATCGTCAGCCGCCGCGCGAGGAAGGCCGCCTCGCGATGCAGACGCAGTCGCTCCGGCAGAGCGGGCGCGCCGCGCAGCTTGAGGCTCGCTACGCGTTCCAGTCCCGCGTACAGATCCTCAAGGCATGCGAATTCCTTCATCAGTACCGCGGCGGTCTTCGGGCCGATGCCCGGCACGCCGCGGATGTTGTCGACACTGTCGCCGGTGAGCGCGAGATAATCAGCAAAGCGCTCCGGTATGACGCCGAAGCGCTTTTCAATCTCCCCGTAGCCGAAGCGCTCGCGGTGGCCGTAGTCCCAGTAGTGGTCGCCATCGCGAATGAGCTGCGCCAGATCCTTGTCACGCGTGATCACGACCGAACAGACGCCCGCGCGCCGCATGATGGCGGCGAGCGTGCCGATGATGTCGTCGGCCTCGTAGTCGGGGCTGATGAACGCGGCGACGCCGAGGTGCTGGCAGAACTCGCGGCAGCGCTGGAACTGCAGCTCGAGCCCCGGCGGCGGCGGTTCGCGATTGGCCTTGTACGCAGGATAGATGCGGTTGCGAAACGAGCTCGTAAGGCGCTGGTCGAACGCCACCGCAATGTGCGTCGGCCGCATCTTCTCAAGCAGGTCGAGCAGAAAGCGCGCAAAGCCGAACACCGCATGCGCCGCATGGCCATCCCGGTCCGTCATCGCGGGCAACTCGGAGTAGTAGGCGCGAAAGATGTAGACCGAGGCGTCGACGAGATAGATCAACTGCGGCTCTCCGCGCGCGCCGGCGTCGCCGCCGTGGAGCGCCTCTACCGCGCTCAAGCCGCGAGCCGCCGCATCAGGCGAGCCAGCTCTGAATTCGGGCGTGCAGCGGGCTCGACCGCGGAAAGTGCGCGAGCAGATACTCCATCTGGTCCGCCAGCACGCGCCGTCCTTTCAGGAAGATGTACTCCGCGTAGGTGGGCGTGAAGGGCACGGCGATGAGCTGCATCTTTGCCTGCTCCGGAGTGCGCGAGGCCTTCTGGTTGTTGCAGCGGCGGCAGGCGGCCACCACGTTGGTCCAGACATCCGTGCCATTCTGGCTGAAAGGCCGGATGTGATCGCGCGACAGTTCGCGGGCGGCAAAGCGCATGCCGCAGTACATGCAGATGTAGGCATCGCGGCGGAACAGCGTCTGATTGTTGAGCGGCGGCACATAGTCGTGACGCGTATTGCCGGGGTTGCCGGTATGGCCCACGGTCGCGACGATGGAATTCACCTCGAGCACAGTGCGCCGTCCGGTGCGCGCGCTGGTGCCGCCATAGAGCTTGTAGAGCAGCGAGCCGCAGGTGTATGCGACCTGCTCCTGGTGATAGAGGCGCGCCGACTCGCGGTAGTCGATCCACTCGAGCGGCATCCCGGAGATGTCGGTGCGCAGCACCAGGTGCGACAGGCCGCGCGCACCCGGGGCCGCAACGATGCGCAGGTCCTCGTTAAAGCCGCCGTCGGCGCGGTCAAGATCTATGCCTAACATGGCAGCTGTAAGATACGGCAGATTTGTGCAAGAATTCAACGCTGCAACATCCTAATTTCGCTGAAGTTTGAAGCGGCGGGGCTTCACCGCCCATAAGAGCCGCCATTAAGAGATTCGCATGCCCGTAATCATAGGTGCGCTGCGCGAGGCCGCGTCAAACGAGAGCCGCGTCAGTCTGGTTCCGGAAGTCGCGGAGAAGTTCGTCGCGAGCGGCGCGCAGGTGGTGATGGAACGCGGCGCCGGCACGCGCGCGGGCTTCATCGATGCGGGCTTCAAGAATGTCGCGTGGCTCGACTCGGGCACGGCGGTGCTCGAGCAGGCGGATGTGGTGCTCGCGGTGCAGCCGCTCGGCGTCGAGCAGATCGGCCATCTGAGGAGCGGCGCGGTCGTGATCGGCTTCATGCAGCCGCATGCGCGTGGCGCGGAGATCGCCGCGCTGCGCGACCGGCGCATCACGAGCTTCGCGATGGAGCTCGTGCCGCGCATTTCGCGCGCGCAATCGATGGATGCGCTGTCCTCGCAGGCCTCCATCGCTGGCTACAAGGCGGTGCTCATTGCCGCCAATCATCTGCAGAAATTCCTGCCGATGCTGACGACCGCCGCCGGCACCATTCGCCCCTCGCAGGTGCTGGTGATCGGCGCCGGCGTTGCCGGCCTGCAGGCGATCGCGACCGCACGGCGTCTGGGCGCGATGGTCGAAGCCTATGACGTGAGAGGCGCAACGCGCGAGCAGGTGAAGTCGCTGGGCGCGAAATTCGTCGACACCGGCGTCAGCGCCGAGGGCCAGGGAGGCTACGCGCGCGAGCTCACCGACGAGGAAAGAAAACGCCAGCAGGAAGTACTCGACGCGCGCATCGCCGCGGCCGACGTCGTCATCTGCACCGCATCAGTCCCGGGCCGCGCGGCTCCCAAGATCATCGCGCGTGCGGCGGTGGGGCGCATGCGAGCCGGCGCGGTCATCGTCGACATTGCGGCCGAACAGGGCGGCAACTGCGAGTTGACGCGCGCGGGTGAAGTGGTCGATCACGGCGGCGTGACGATCGTCGGGCCCGTCAATCTGGCGGCCCAGCTCGCCTACAACGCCAGCGAAATGTATGCGCGCAACCTGTTGAACTTCCTGAAGCCGGCCATCGACAAGGGCGAGCTGAAGATCGACTGGAACGACGAGGTCTTTGCGCAGTCGTGCCTGACGCACGACGGCGTCATCAAGCACGAGGCCACGAGGCTCGCGCTCGACAAGAAGGTGACTGCATGACCGGAATCATTGCCCTCTACATCTTCATGCTGGCCGCCTTCACCGGCTACGAGGTCATTGCGCGCGTGCCGGTCATCCTGCATACGCCGCTCATGTCGGGCTCGAACTTCGTGCACGGCATCGTGCTGGTGGGCGCGATGGTGGCCCTGGGGCAGGCACACTCACCGCTCGAGAAGGCCATCGGCTTCGTCGGCGTGCTGCTCGCATCGGGCAATGCCGTGGGCGGATATGTCGTGACCGAGCGCATGCTGGAGATGTTCAAGGCGAGCGGCGCACGCGCAAAGAAGGACGCGAAGGAGGCGCCCTGATGAGCGCACTGTTGAGCGCCGACGTTCTCATCCAGCTGAGCTACTTCGTCACGGCCGTGCTCTTCATCATGGGTCTGAAGCGCATGAGCTCGCCCGTGACCGCGAGGAGCGGCATCCTGTGGGCGGGCGCCGGCATGCTGGTCGCCACCCTCGTCACCTTCCTCTATCCCGGCATGACGAATTTCCCGCTCATCATCGCGGCAATCGGCATCGGCAGCGCTCTGGCGTGGTGGAGCGGCAAACGCGTCGCCATGACGGACATCCCGCAGATGATTGCGCTCTACAACGGCATGGGCGGCGGCGCGGCGGCGGCGATCGCCGCGGTCGAGCTGTACCGCGGCGAAGCGCAGTCGCTGCCGATCAGCACTCTGGCGGTGGTCGGCGGCATCATCGGCGCGGTGTCCTTCAGCGGCAGCGCCATTGCCTTCGGCAAGCTGCAGGGCCTGATCCACGGCAGCCTGCGCTTTGGCGGCCAGAAGTTCATCACGCTCATCGTCCTCATCGGCGCGCTCGCGCTCGGCGCGCTCGCCGCATCGCAGATGAACGCTTCCCCGGCCGTCATCACCGGCATCTTCGCGCTCGCGCTCGTCCTCGGCGTCAGCATGACGCTGCCGATCGGCGGCGCCGACATGCCGGTCGTCATCTCCTTATATAACGCGCTCACGGGACTGGCCGTCGCCTTTGAGGGCTTCGTGCTGAACAATGCCGCGATGATCATCGCCGGCACGGTCGTCGGCTCGGCCGGCACGTTGCTGACGCAGCTGATGGCGAAGGCGATGAATCGTTCGCTCGGCAACGTGCTCTTCTCGGGCTTCGGCGATACCGCCGCCGCCGCGAGCGCCGAGGCCGTGCACGGCAGCCTGAAGCCGATCGACGCGTCGGACGTCGGCGTGATGATGGCCTTTGCGCAGAAGGTAATCATCGTGCCGGGCTACGGCATGGCGGTCGCCCAGGCGCAGCACAAGATCTGGGAGCTGGTGCAGCTCCTTATTGACCGCGGCGTGATGGTGAAATTCGCCATCCACCCGGTCGCCGGGCGCATGCCGGGTCACATGAACGTGCTGCTCGCCGAGGCCGGCGTGCCCTACGACCTCATCGCGGATCTGGATGAAATCAATTCGGAATTCGAAACCGCCGACGTGGCGCTCATCATCGGCGCCAACGACGTGGTGAATCCGGTGGCGCGCACCGACAAGTCGAGCCCGATCTACGGCATGCCGATCCTGAACGCCGACAAGGCCAAGAATGTGATCGTCATCAAGCGCGGCAAGGGCACGGGCTTCTCGGGCATCGAGAACGGGCTCTTCTATCTGGACAACACGCGCATGCTCTACGGCGATGCGCAGAAGGCGGCAGCCGAGCTGATTGCGGCCATTAAAGCGGTGGGCTGATGCAATTCGCCGCCGCCCTCGTCGTGATGCTCGCCTGCGGCAGCGTGCTCGGCGCCGATGCGCTCAACGTCAAACCGCGTACGATGGCCGATGTGATCGCGGCGTCGAAGAGTTCCGACTGGCGCAGCCTCGATCCGCAGAACACCCTGTATCTGGAGCTGCCGAGCGGGCGCGTCGTCATCGAGCTCAATCCCGCCTTCGCACCGCACCACGTCGCGAATATCAAGGCGCTCGCGCACGAGCACTACTTTGACGGCCTCGCCATCGTGCGCGTGCAGGACAACTTCGTCGTGCAATGGAACGACCCCGATCACACCCGCCCGGCGGGCAGCGCGAAGAAGACCCTCGCCGCCGAATTCTCGCGGCCGGCCGCGGACCTGCAATTCACCGTGCTGCCGGACCCGGACAGCTACGCGCCGGAGGTGGGTTTCGTCGACGGCTTCCCGGCAGCGCGCGAGGGGCGCACGCATCTGGCGTGGCTCGTGCACTGCTACGGGATGGTCGGCGCCGGCCGCGACAATGACGTCGACAGCGGCGGTGGTACCGAGCTCTACGCCGTGATCGGCCAGGCGCCGCGGCAGCTCGACCGCAACGTCACGCTCGTCGGGCGCGTCATCGTCGGCATGGAGGAGCTGTCGACGCTGCGGCGCGGCGCCGGCGCGCTCGGCTTCTACGAGAAGCCCGAGGAGCGCACCGTCATCCGTTCGCTGCGGCTGGCCGCCGATGTGCCGGAGGCGGAGCGCTCACACCTTGAGGTCATGCGCACCGACACGCATACGTTCGCCGATCTGGTGGAGACGCGGCGCAATCGGCGCGATGAATGGTACAAAGTGCCGGCGGGTCGTATCGATGTGTGCAACGTGCCGCTGGTCGCGCGGCCGCGCTCCTAGGGGTGGCGCTCCGCGGGCCGTTCCATGGGGTGCGCGCGGCGCGCGCGCGCGCGCGCGATCATTCGCTGCCGTTCTGCGGGAGAGGCGTTCTGCCAGCGCTGGCGCAGAGTGCGGCGCTGTTCGGGCGGCAGGCTCTGAAAGCGGTGGAAGTTCTCGCGCACCGCGTTCTGCTGCTCGGGCGGCAGTGAGCGAAAGCGTTGCAGTCGGTCGCGCAGGACTTCGCGCTGCTGCGGCGGCAGGGCGCGCCACTGCTGAAAGCGCTCGCGCGCGAGCGCGCGCTGCTGCGGCGGCATCGCGAGCCAACGCTGGCTGCCACGCGCAAGCGCGGCCTGGCGCTCGGGCGGCAGAGTCTGCCATTGTCCGGCGTACGGCTTGAGGAGCTGCTGCTGCTCGGCGGTGAGGCTCGACCAGGTCACTGCCTGAGCGGGGGCGGGCGCCGGCGCGGGCTGCGCGAACGCGGGCACGGCGAGCATCAGCACCGTGACCGCCATGATGGAACGCAGCGCACTCATCTATCTTCGACCTCGGTGGCGTCGGCCGTCTTCTTGGGCTTCACCACCTGCGTAATGTCTGTTTGAGACAGGTAATCCATCCACTCCTCGCCTTCTGCATCGACACTGCCCAGATATTCGAGAAGCTCGGCGTCCGCCTGCGGCTCGAGGGCGCGCTGGGCAGCCGGGGTGTTGTTCGCATTGTCGGCGGATGCGGCCGCGGGCATGAACGGCAGCGCCCCGAGGATCCACGCGATGCACGGCGCGCGCCGGTCGAACATCAGCTCGTTGCTTCCTGACCAGCGTCCGCCTGAGCGACGGCCCATTCATAAAAGCCGCCGTCTCCTTGTTGGATGAGGTCGAATGTTTCGCCATCGGCGACGAGATCCAGGTCTTCGACCGCACTCGCGCCGTTCTCGGCGACCGGCAGGATCTGGCCCGGCCGCGGCGCCCACAGCACCACCGCCAGCACCACCGCCGCCACCACGCCCGCGGCGGGCGCGAGCCCGAAGCTGCGCCAACCCGCCGCGCGACGCGGGCGATCGATTTCAGCGAGCGCCGCGTGCCGGGCCTGATTCAAGCGCGAGCGCAGACGAGCGTCGATGCGCGTGACGCTCTCCTCAAGCAGCGCGCGCGCGCGCTTTTCGAATTCCTCGAGCTCCTGGTCGTTGACGCTCATGTCGAGAACTCCCCGAGCCGGGCGCGCAGCGCTTTCAGGGCGCGGAAATGGTGTGTCTTCACGCTGCCTTCCGAGCAGCCCATGGTGCGGGCGACCTGCGCCACATCCATCCCTTCAAGATTACGCAGCAGAAAGGCCTGGCGCTGCCGGTTCGGCAGATCATGCAGTGCGGCCTCGAGCGCCGTCATGGCCTCGTCGAGCTCCAGGCGGCGCGCCGGGCTGACCTCGTCGCTGGCGGCCTGCGCGATCGGATCGGAGGACTCATCGTCCTCGTCATCGCGATGCCCCGGCAGCCACGCCATGATGCGCGCGCGCACCGTGCGGCGGCGCTGCATGTCGCGAATCCGGTTTTCGAGTATGCGGTAGAAGAGCGGCCGCCATTCCTCGGCCGGGCGCTTGGCGTACGCGCGCGTCAGCTGCAGCATGGCGTCCTGCACCGCATCGAGGGCGTCGCTCTCGTGACGCAGCGCCGACTGTGCGATCTTGAATGCCTTCAGTTCGACGCTGGCCAAAAATTGGTTGAGCGCCCGCGAGTCGGTGGTGGTGTTCGAGTCCGTAATTTCCAACTCGCCGTGCATCGCGACAGGCGTGTTATAAACAGACGCGAGCGTAGCAAAGGCACTCATGGTTCGTATAACGCGCATGCAAGCGTTGCGGTTGACCCATGCTCGGGGCCCCCTTAAGTAGCTGATAAGCCAAGTATTCTAGAGTCATGAGCAGAGCGGCCGTTTGGCGCGTGGTACTCGACATGCCACTGCGGCGGCCATTCGATTATCTGCCTCCCAAAGAGGACCCCGGCAGGCCTGTCACGCCGGGCGTGCGCGTACGGGTGCCCTTCGGCCGGCAGCGCCTGATCGGCGTCGTCACCGGCGAGGCGGCAAGCTCGGATATCCCGGCCGAGCGGCTGAAGCCCATCCTCGAGGTTCTCGACGCCGAGCCGGTCCTCGATCCTTCCATGCTCGCTCTTTTGACATGGTCCGCCGAGTATTACCACCACCCGATCGGCGAGGTACTGGCGACGGCGCTGCCCAAGGCACTGCGCCTGGGAGCCGCGGCGGGCGCCACGACACGACGCTGGATTGCGAGCGCCGCGGGACGCGCGGCCGCCGCCGGCGCAGAGCCGCGCCGCGCCCCGCAGCAGCGGCGGCTGCTGCTGCATCTGACCACGAGCTCCGCGGGCGGTGCCGAAGAGCTGGCGGCACTCTTCCCGGGCGCGCGCGCGGCGCTGCGCGCGCTCGCGCGCCGCGGCTGGATTGAGCCCCGCGACGAGGCGATCGTCAGCGCGCCGCTCGCGAGTGCCGTCCGCCGGGACGAGGGGTTCGCGCTGAACGATGAACAGCAAGCCGCAGTGCAGGCCGTGAGCGCGTCGCTGCAACACTTCGGCGCCTATCTTCTGCACGGCATCACCGGCAGCGGCAAGACGGAGGTCTATCTGCACCTGGTCGCGCGCGTGCTCGCGCAGGGCCGCGCAGCGTTGATCCTGGTGCCCGAGATCGGACTGACGCCGCAGCTCGTCGGCCGCTTTCGCGAACGCTTTGCGACGCCGCTGGCGGTGCTGCATTCCGGCCTCACCGACCGCGAGCGCCTCGACGCCTGGCGATACGCCTTTACCGGTCATGCGCGCATCGTGCTCGGAACGCGCTCGGCCGTCTTTGCGCCGCTGCGCTCACTCGGCCTCATCGTCGTCGACGAGGAACACGATGCCTCTTTCAAACAGCACGAGGGCGGCTTTCGCTACTCGGCACGGGATCTGGCCGTGGTGCGCGCCCAGCGGGCGGCGGTGCCCATCGTGCTCGGGTCGGCGACGCCTGCATTTGAGACGCTCCATAACGCAGCCGCAGGGCGTTACCAGCGGCTGTCGCTGCCGCGGCGCACGGGGCAGGCGCAGGCGCCGCACCTCGGGCTCATCGATCTGCGCGTCCATGCCGTGCAGGCGGGCATCTCCACTCCTGCCATCGATGCCATCCGGCGTCATCTGGGCGCCGCGGGCCAGGTGCTGATTTTTCTCAACCGCCGCGGCTATGCGCCGACGCTGCTGTGCACTGCCTGCGGCTGGACGGCGCCGTGCGCCGCGTGCGACGCGCGCCTGACGGTGCATCAGGCGGCGGGAAGACTGCGCTGCCATCACTGCGGCGCGGACGCGCCGCTGCCGGCAAGCTGTCCGCAGTGTGGATTTGCGGTCCGCCCCGTAGGCCAAGGGACGCAGCGCGTTGAAGAAAAGCTCGGCGAGCTCTTTCCCGAGGTGCCGTGCGTGCGCCTCGATCGGGACGCCGTCCGCAAGCGCGGCGACATCGAGGCAGCCATGCAGCGCATGGCCTCCGGCGATGCGCGCATCCTGGTCGGCACTCAAATGGTGACCAAGGGACACGACTTCCCCAACGTCACGCTGGTGCTCGTGATGAATGCCGATCGCGGACTCTTCAGCACCGACTTCCGCGCGCCCGAGCGGCTGGCGCAGACCATCGTGCAGGTTGCCGGACGCGCCGGCCGCGGCGACCGGCCTGGCGAGGTCCTGATCCAGACTGAATTTCCCGATCATCCGCTGTTGCGCGCGCTTCTCGCCGAGGGCTACGACGGCTTCGCGCGCACCGCCCTGCGGGAGCGCGAACAGGCCGCCTGGCCGCCCTACAGCCGCCTCGCTGCGGTACGCGATTCGGCCCCGAGCGCCGCGGCGGCGCTGGCGTTTCTCACCGATGCGCGCAAGCTCGCACGCCCGCCGGTGAGCGTGCGTCTGCTTGGACCGGTGAGCGCCGCCATGGCGAAGCGCGCCGGCCGCTATCATGCGCAGCTGCTGATCGAAAGCGCCGACCGCGGCGCGCTGCATCGCTTTCTTGACGGCTGGATCAGCCAGATCGAGGCGTTGCCGAGCGGCCGGCGCGTGCGCTGGGCGCTCGACGTCGATCCGCTCGAGCTTTTCTAGTGCGGCTTCGCTGGTAGACTCTCGCGCCTTGCACGCACCGGACCCTCGCCGTTGAAGCAGCAACTCGAAGAGCTTCTTGCCGCCAGCCTCGCCGCCATGCGCGAAGAGCCGTTCACTGCCGCAAGTGCGCGCGCCGTGAGCATCGAGCGCACGCGCGACGCGCAGCACGGGGACTTTGCCACCAACATCGCCCTGCGGCTCGCGAAAGCGGCGCGCCGCAATCCGCGCGAGCTGGCCCAGGCGATCGTCGCTGCACTGCCGCCGAATCCGCTCGTGGCGCGCACCGAAGTGGCGGGCGCGGGCTTCATCAACTTTTTCCTCACCCGGCAGGCCTATGCGGATGAGATCGCGCGCATCCATGCCGAAGGCGCGCGCTACGGGCGCAGCACGCGCGGGCAGGCCGAGCGTGTGCTCGTGGAATTCGTGTCCGCCAATCCGACCGGACCGCTGCACGTCGGCCACGGGCGCCAGGCCGCCTACGGCTCGACCCTCGCGGCTCTTCTGGATGCGGTCGGCTTCCGCGTGGAGCGCGAGTTCTACATCAACGATGCCGGCCGGCAGATGGATATCCTGGCGGTGAGCGTGTGGCTGCGCTACCTCGAGTTGTGCGCCGAGCCGCTCGCGTTTCCGAGCAACGGCTACCGCGGCGACTACGTGCACGCGATCGCCGCGCGGCTGCACGCGCAAGCCGGCGCGCGCTTTACTCGCCCCGCGGCACAGGTGCTGGCGCATCTGCCGGCAGATGCGCCGGCGGGCGACAAGGAGAAGCACATCGATGCGCTCATCGAACGCGCGCGCGCGCTCCTCGGGGCGGATGGATTCCGCGAGGTGCTCGCGCTCGCGCTCACCGCGATGCTCGACGACATCAGGAACGACCTCGCCGGGTTCGGCGTCGCGTTCGATCACTGGACATCGGAGCGCGCCTTCAAGGAGAGCGGCGCCATCGAGCGCGCGCTGGCGCGGCTCGAGCGCGAGGGCAACCTGTATCGCGAGGCAGGTGCGGTATGGTTTCGCGCCGAGCGCTTCGGCGATGAGAAGAATCGCGTGGTCGTGCGCGAGAACGGCCAGACGACCTATTTCGCCTCGGACATTGCCTATCATCTGCAAAAGCGCGAGCGCGGCTTTGCGCGTCTGATCGACGTCCTGGGCGCGGATCATCACGGCTACGTGGCGCGCGTGCGCGCGGGCCTCACCGCCATGGGCGAGCCGGGGGAGAGTCTCGAGGTCATGCTCGTGCAGTTCGTGAGCCTGTACCGCGGCACCGCAAAGATCCCCATGGGCAAGCGCGAGGGACAGTTCGTCACCCTGCGGCAGCTGCGCACCGAAGTCGGCAACGACGCCTGCCGGCTCTTCTATTTGATGCGCAGTCACGAGCAGCACCTCGACTTCGACCTTGAGCTCGCCAAATCGCGCAGCAACGAGAATCCGGTGTACTACATTCAGTACGCCCACGCGCGCGTCGCGAGCGTCCTCGCGCAGCTCGCAGCGCGCGGTCTCAACTTTGACCGCGAGCTGGGACTGGCGCATATCGGACTCCTCAGCAGCGCGCCCGAGGAGCTCGTGCTGCGTGAGATCGCGCGCTACCCCGAAGTCATCGAGAGCTGCGCCTTCGCCCGCGCGCCGCACGGGCTCGTGCACTATCTGCGCGAGCTTGCCAACGCCTTTCATACCTATTACAACGCCGAGCAGTTCATCGTCGAGGACGCGCCGCTGCGTAACGCCCGGCTGGCGCTCGTGATTGCCGTGCAACAAGTCGTGCGCAATGGTCTGACACTCCTCGGCGTCGCGGCGCCGGCGAGCATGTAGCGCATTCCATGGCAAAACTGACGGCTCGCGATTACAAGAAAACCTCGCGTCGCGCGTTCGATTTCACGCGCATGCGCGAGTTCGGCGCGGGTGCGCTCATCGGCGCGGTGGCGACGAGCGCGCTGTTCCTGTACGTGGGAGAGGTGCGGCGCGCACCCACCG
The DNA here is from genome assembly GCA_035481795.1 of Steroidobacteraceae bacterium. Lineage (GTDB taxonomy): Bacteria > Pseudomonadota > Gammaproteobacteria > Steroidobacterales > Steroidobacteraceae > PALSA-1196. The sequence goes on along the minus strand of DATHRI010000038.1, from coordinate 36,527 downwards.
AGGAAGTGCGGCCGCAGCCGCGCCACGCCGCTCCGGCCGATGCCGAACCGATCGGCGCGCACGCCAGCGATGAGCGCTATGACTTCTACGAGATGCTGCCGCACTTCGAAGTCGTCGTGCCCGAGAAGGAGCGCGACGTGCGCCACGACCTGCCGACCGCGCGCGTTGAGCGCCCCGGCGTGTACGTGCTGCAGGCGGGGTCGTACCGCAACCTCTCGGACGCCGAACGCGTGCAGGCGCAGCTGGCGAAGCAGGGCGTGGAGGCCAAGGTGCAGCGCGTCGCCGTCGACAACGACGTCTGGCATCGCGTGCGCGTCGGCCCGATCAACGACATGAACGAGCTCAACCGCGTGCGCAAGCAGCTGCAGGCCGCGGAGCTCGACGCGCTCGTGATCCGGATCGGCGATTAATCCTCGCTGACGTGGCGGAAGTCGACGCCGAGCGAGCGCAGCTTGCGATACAGGTGCGTGCGCTCCATGCCGACGCGCTTGGCGAGCTGTCCGACCTTGCCGTTGCAGAGCAGCAGCTGCTGCTGTAGATAGGCGCGCTCGAACTGCTCGCGCGCCTCGCGCAGCGGCAGCGCCAGCAGGTCCTGTTTGACGAGCGGCTCGGCGGAGGGCTGCTGTACGGCGAGCTCCTGCTCGATCTCCTCGAGGCGAATCTCCTCCGGCCCTCCCTGGACCAGGAGGCGCTGCACGAGATTTCTCAGCTCGCGCACATTGTCAGGCCAGGGATAGTTGCGCAGCCGGTTCTGGGCGGCAACGCTGAAGCGTCTGAACGGCAGGCCCTCGGTGTCGACGGCCCGGTCGACGTAGTGGCGCAGCAGCTCGGGCACGTCCTCCGCGTATTCGCGCAGCGGCGGCATCCGCACGATGAGCGCATTCAGCTGCGCCAAGAGGTCGCGCCGAAAAGCTTCCGCGCCGCGATGCTCGATATCCGGCTGCGCGGAGGAGAGGACGCGCGCGTTCAAGGTCAGCGGCTGCGTGCCATTCAGCCGGGTAAAGCGCCCCGCTTCGAGCACGCCGATCAGGAGGCGCTGCACGCCGGGCGGCAGGTCTTCGATCTCGCTGATGAAGAGCGTGCCGTTGGCGACCTCTTCGAGAACCCCGGCGGGCGCGGCCTGTCCATTTTCCTCGCGCCCGAAGAGCGCGAGCTGCGCGTCCGCTTCGCGCAGCGTGCTCGCGATGAGCGGCACGAAGGGCCGCGCGCTGCGTCCGCTTTGTTCGTGCAGGTAGCGTGCGCAGGCCTCGCGTCCCGAGCCCGGCTCACCCACCAGCAGCACCGCAGAGGAATGCGCTGCAATCTGCTGCAGCTGCGTGCGCAGCTGCTGCATCAGGCGGCTCTTGCCCACCGGCACCATGATCGGCGGCGCCAGGAGCTTGCCCGACTGGCGCCGGCGTTTGCCGGCGTCGAGCGCGCGCTCCACGGTGCGCAGCAGCTTCGCCAGCGACAGCGGCTTTTCGACGTAGTCGAAGGCGCCCAGACGCGTCGCCTCGACCGCGGTCTCGACCGTCCCGTGCCCGGACATCATCACCACCGGACAACCGTCCGCGTTGCTCGTCGACCACTCGCGCAGCAGCGTGATGCCGTCGACGTCGGGCATCCAGATGTCGAGCAGCACCAGATCCGGCGTCTGCCGCGCCCGCGAGGCACGCGCCTGCACCGCATTTGCGGCGACGTCCACCTCGTAGCCCTCCTCGGAGAGAATCTCCTTGAGCAAGCTGCGAATGTCGGATTCGTCGTCGACCACCAGTATGTGTGCCGCGCTCATACAATTTCCCTCCGCAACTCCGCGCGTCGTTCGCGGATGCCGGCGGCGGACCGTGTGCTATCCGTCACCGGCAGAACCACGCGTATGCGCGCACCGCCCTCGGGCCGATTATCGGCGTCGATGCGGCCGCCATGCTCCTCGACGATCTTCTTCACGATCGCAAGGCCAAGGCCCGTGCCCTTGGGCTTGCTCGTCACGTAGGGATCGAACACCCGCCCCAAAAGCTCGCGCTGGAAGCCAGGCCCATTGTCACACACCGTAACGACTGCGTATCTCGCATCGCCGCCCTGCTCGGCGCGCGTCGCGATCTCGAGCCGCGGTGCGGCGACGCCGTCGAGGGCCTCGAGTGCGTTGATCACGAGGTTGTTGAGAATCTGGCGCACGCGGCCGCGATCCGCCTCGATGCCGTCGATGCGCTCGTCGAGTTCGAGGCGGATCTCGACGCGCGGATCGTGCGAGCGGTACAGGTCAGCGACTTCGCTCGCGAGCTGGTTCAGGCTGAAGCGCGTGATGCGCATCTCCGGCGCGCGCGCATACTCGCTGAACGCATTCACCATCTGCTGCATGGTTTCGACCTGCTGCACGATGGTGCGCGTGGCGCGCTCCAATACTTCGGCGTCAGCCGGCGACATGCTGCCAAGAAAGCGCCGGCGCATGCGCTCGGCCGACAGCTGAATCGGCGTCAGCGGGTTCTTGATCTCGTGCGCCAGGCGCCGTGCGACCTCGCCCCAGGCGGCGTCGCGCTGCGCCTGCAGCAGCATCGTAATGTCATCGAAGACGATGACGTAGCCGAGATCGCGGTCCGCGCCGAGTTGCGGCGTGCACGCGCACATCAGTACGCGGCGGCCCGATGCGCCCTCGAGTTCAAGTTGCTCACGCCACTCCTCGCGGCCGGCGGCGAAGCGCACCACCAGTGCCGCGACGAACTGGCCGAGCCTTTCGCTGCCGGCCGTGAGATCCGGCAGCGCCCGCCCCGTCGCAGCCGACAGGTCGGTGCCGAGGATCGCACCGGCCGCCTGATTGGCGATGCTCACCGTGAGCCCGCGGTCGATGACGACGACGCCGGTCGACAGGCGCGCGAGGATGATCGCGAGGCGCTCGCGCTCGTTTTCGACCACCTGCTGGCTGCGGGTCGCCTCTTCGCGCGCGCGCCGCAGGCGCTTGGTCATGTCGTTGAAGGAGTGCACCAGAAACCCCATCTCGTCGCGCGAGGGCAGCGGCAGCCGCGTGCCAAAGTCGCCCTTGCCGACGGCGCGCGTGCCTTCGATCAGATCCTGAACGGGCCGCACGAGGCGCTGCGCGGAGAAGATCGCGCCGTAGATCGCGGCGAGCATCGCAAGCAGCAGCACCAACGTCAGCGTCAGCCTGAAGCTGCTCTTCAGAGGCTCGCGCAGCGCGGCCAGCTCACCGTACTGGGAATAGGCGTGCTGCACGGCTTCCGACAGCGCCGCGAGCTGCGTCGGCACTTCATAGATCGCAACGAGATAGCGCTCGTCCGCGCGGCTCGGCGCTTCCGTGAACGGCGCCGCGGTACGGATCAGGTATTCGCCGCCGGCCTGCGGCTCGAGGCTGACATAGGCGCGGCGCTCGCTCACCTGGCGCAGCAGGTCCGACGGCGGCCGGCTGGGCAGGGACTCGAGCGGATTTTCCAGGCTCGCCGCGACGACGCGCTCGTGCGAGCCGAACACCGCCATCTCGAGCGCGCCGGTGGCGCGGCGCTCCTCGTAGACGCGCCGGGCAATCTCCTCCGGCGTTGCATTGATGAGCGAGCGCGCCAGAGTCTCCGTGTGCCGCGAGTATTCGCGCACGCGCAGGTCGAGCGCCGCGCGCGACAGCACCAGCGCATCGTTCAGGCCCTGCTTGACCTCGACGTGAAACCAGCTGTCGATTCCGCGGTTCAAAAACTGCAGCGAGAACAGATACACGATCAGGAGCGGCGCCACGACCAGAGCGCCGAAAATCCCGACCGTGCGCGCTGTGAGCCGCGAGCCGGGCACGTGCGCGCGGTAGGCACGCACAAGCTCGGTGAGCTTGCGTGCCAGGAGCGCCGTCAGCGCGACGACGCCGATGAGATTGAGCAGCAGGATCCACGGCTGCAGGCGGCTGAACTCGCCGGAGTTCTGCACGCTCTTCGCGAGCAGCAGGAGTGCGCCCACCGCAACCGCCGCCCACAGCAGCACGAACGCGAGCGCGCGCCAGCGCGGCTTGCCCGCGACCGGCGCGGTTATCCCGGGAGCGACCACGTGTACCACTCGCTCACTCGGTGCCAATCGTCGGTCCAGAACATGAGCGCGCGCAGCGATGTGGGCAGCCGTCCGCGGCGCACGCCGGCGCGCACGCTGATGCGATAGTTGCCCGTGCTCAGTTGCGGCTCGACCATGATCGGCCAGTCGTCCACGGCGCCGAGATCCGCCAGCGCCTCCTCCAGCGTCGCAAAGCTCTTCTGCGTGCCGCCACGCACGTCGCGGACGAGGTAGCGGTCCGACACGGCATGGTAGTCAAGCTCGCGCCGCAGCGTCAGATCCAGCACACCGGAATTGAACCAGAAGCGCCGCTCACGTTCGATGCGCGTCTCCAGGTCCACCGTGAGCGTCACGCCGTCGTGCAGGGCATCGCGGATCGCCGGACTCACCGGATATTCGATGCGGGCATGCAGCAGGAAGACGCCCCCCTCGACGCTGACGTAAGCGGAGTGGATCTCGAGCACGCCGTCGAGTGCAGCCGCCTGCGCATCCGGGATGCAGGCGGCAAGGGTGACGGCGATGAACATCGATCGCAGACTGGATGGGTCGGCTCGTAGCATATATGCAACGATTGAGTGGGCCCCGCGGCATTAGGTTCCGGCAGCTGTCTTTTCGAGGCAAGCATAATAGAACCCATCCGTGCCTGCCTGGGCTCCCGGCAGAAGTTGCACGCCCACAACGCGCTGCTCGGCCCCGGGCGCCAGGTCGACGGCACCCATTGCCGGCGCAGGACGCGCGCCGCCCTCGCTCTCGAGCAGGCGCACGATGACCTCCTCGTTCTCGGCCGGCAGCACCGAGCAGGTGGCATACAGAAGCCGGCCGCCCGGGGCCAGCAGGCTCCACGCGGCGCGCAGAATCTCGAGCTGCAGGCGCGAGAAGTTCGCGACGTCATCGCTCCTGCGCAGCAGCTTGATGTCCGGATGGCGGCGGATGACACCGCTGCCCGAACACGGCGCATCGATGAGGATGCGATCAAACGGGCGGCCGTCCCAGAAGGTCTTCGGCTCGCGGACATCGCCCACGAGGAGCGTCGCCCGGCGGGACAATCGCTCGAGATTCTCCCGGATGCGGACGCTGCGCGCGGCGTCAATATCGAGCGCGACGAGCTCACCGAGGCCCGCCGTGTGCTCCAGAAGGTGTCCCAGCTTGCCGCCGGGCGCCGCGCACGCATCGAGCACCCGCATGCCGGGCCGCGCGGCGAGGAGGCCCGCGGCCAGCTGCGCGCCGGCGTCCTGCACGGAAACGAAGCCCTCCCTGAATCCCGGCAGCTGGGCTACGGCCACGGGGTGCTCGAGCGCAACGGCCGCCGGAGCCCAGGGGAGCGGGCGGCCCGCAAGGCCCGCGCGCGCAAGCTCTTCGAGGTACCGCGGCACGCTCGAGCGGCTGAGGTCGACCCGCAGGATGAGGGGCGGGGGTTGATTTCCGCCGTCGAGAATCATCGGCGTGTGGTCCGGCCAGGAGCGCTGCAGCGCATCGACGAGCCAGCGCGGATGCGCGGTGCGCGCCGCCAGATCGGCATCGGCGAGCCTGAGCCGTGCCGCGCCCTCGGCGACGAAGCGTCGGAGCACGGCGTTCACCAGACCCGCGGCCGTGGGTCGACCGAGGAGCCGCGCCGCCTCGACGGCCAGGTGCACCGTAAGCTCCGGAGCATTGCGCGAATATTCGATCTGATGGGCACTGACCATGAGCAGTGCGCGGATCTCGCGCACCAGGGCCGTCGGTCGATCGAGGAGCCCTTCCAGTGCGGGCGCAAGGCGCAGATACCAGCGCAGGCTGCCGAGGGTAATGGCTCGCACGGCGGCCCGATTTGGCGAGTTCTGAAACGCCGCGAGGGCCTTATCAGCGGATTGTCCCCCTGATGCGACAGCGGCCAGGGCCTGTGCGGCCTCGGCCAGGGCCGCCGCTCCCGGCGGAGGTGCGATTCGAGGGGCCGGGCTTTGAGCGGCCATGAGGGCTAGCCCAGCCGCTCGCCCAGCCGCATGCGGCTCCCGGCGAACTCGCGCGCGCTGATCACCCGCCCGCCGGGGAGCTGCACCTGAGTCAGCGCCAGGCGTCCCTCGCCGCACTGCACCACGACGGCCTCGTCGAGCCCCGTGATCAAGGTCCCGGGGAGCGCGGCGGACCCGGGGGCGGCGGCGCCCTCCTGCACCCGGGCCGCGAGGATGCGCAGCGGGCTTTCGGCCATGCGTGTCTCGGCCACGGGCTTGGGATTGAAGGCGCGCACCTGCCGGTCGATCTCGATGGCACTGCGGCGCCAGTCAATGAGGGCCTCGGACTTGGCGATCTTGGGCGCGTAGCTCACGCCCTCCTTCGATTGCGGGGTCGCCCGCAACCCACCCTCGGCCAGGGCATCCAGCCCCTCGAGCAGGATCTGGGCACCGAGCCGCGCCAGTACCTGATGCAGGTGCCCGGAAGTTTCGGTCCCGCGAAGGCCGAGGGACCACTGCAGCAGAATCGGACCCGCATCGAGCGCGGCTTCCATCCGCATGAGGGTCACTCCGGTGACGCCATCCCCGGCGAGGAGCGCGCGCTGAATGGGGGCGGCTCCCCGCCAGCGCGGCAGGAGCGAGGCGTGAACATTGACGCAGCCGAGGCGCGGCGCATCCAGCAGCGTCTGCGGCACCCTGAGCCCATAGGCGACCACCACCAGCACATCCGCGCGCCAGCTCCTGAGCTCGGCAAGGGCCGCGCCCTCGCGCAGCGTCGCCGGCTGCGACAACGGCAGGTGCGCCGCGAGCGCGGCGCTCTTTACGGGGCTTGGGGTGAGGTGCCGGCCGCGGCCGCGCGGCCGATCCGGCCGCGTGAAAACCCCGACGACGGCGTGGCGCGAGGCGAGCACGGCCTCGAGAGAAGCGCACGCAAACTCGGGCGTCCCTGCGAATGCAACGCGCAGCGCGGTCACGGCGAAAGCCCGCCGCTCAATAAGCCCGGGCGCCTGTCGCCTGGCGTGTGCGCGCGCCGCGCTCCTTGCGATCCTTCTCGAGCTTCTTGCGAATCCGCTCGCGGCGCAGGTCCGACAGATAATCGACGAACAGCTTGCCCTCGAGATGATCGAGCTCGTGCTGCACGCACACCGCGAGGATCTCCTCGAAGTCACGCTCGAATACGCTGCCGTCGCGATGCTGCGCGCGCACCCGCACCCGCGCCGCGCGCTCCACTTCGTCAAAGACGTCCGGCACGGACAGACAGCCCTCCTCGACCTTGCTCACGCCCTCGCGGGTGAGGATCTGCGGATTGATGAGAACGAGCGGCTGATCGCGCTCGGCACTCACGTCCGCCACAATGACCCGCAGGTGCGCATCGACCTGGGTCGCGGCGAGCCCGATCCCGGGGGCGGCGTACATGGTCTCGAAAAGATCGTCGACGAGCCGTCCGAGCTCGGTGCCGAACTCGGTCACCGGCTGCGCCTTGGTGCGCAGGCGCGGATCGGGATACTCGAGGATGGTACGCAAGGCCATGATGCTGACTCGTAATGCTCGTGTATTTGACTCGAAAATGCTGCTAATGTTCTGATGAGTGAAGAGAAAATCGGCTTGGCGTCGGGGAGTTTCAGCCTGCGGCGGCCGCCGTGATCCAGTGCACAAAGTGAACATTAAACCGTGTGCGCCGGATCCGACCCGATTATAACAGCGGGGTTGCCGGCCCCTCCCGGATGTAAGGAGTGGAGGATGTTTCCAAATCAATTACTTAAGGCTCGCGCCGCTGCGGGTCTGGTCGCGTTGTCCCTCGCGGTGGCCGCCTGCTCGTGGCAACGCGCGCATGACACGGATTTCGGCGCGCGGGACCCCGCCAATGCGCCGCAGGGAGCGACCGGCGCGCCCATCCCGATCGCGCCGCCGACGGACTCCCAGTCCACCGCTGCGCCCGATATGACCGCGACCGAGGCGGCGATTGCGGCAGGCGGCGCAGCGACGACGAGCGCGCAGTCGAGCGCATCCTCGCCCGCACCGGTCCTCAATCCGAGCGCACCCAAGAGCTACACCGTCAAGCGCGGTGATACGCTGTGGGGCATCTCTTCAATGTTTCTGCGCGATCCGTGGTTGTGGCCTGAGATCTGGTACGTCAACCCGCGCATTGAGAATCCGCATCTGATCTACCCCGGCGACGTGCTTGCGCTTGCCTATGGCGCGGACGGACGGCCGCAGGTGCAGCTCGTCTCGGGCGGTCCGGCGCGGCTGGATCCGCGCCTGCGCAGCTCCCCGCTCGACGGCGCCATCCCGACCATTCCCTATTCGGCCATCGCAGCCTTTCTGTCGCGGCCGGCCGTACTGTCGATTGATCAGGTGCGCCATTCGCCGCACGTCCTGACCTTCCGCGAGGAGCATCAGGCCGGCGGCACGGGCCATGAGTTCTACGTGAGTGATCTGAATGCCGCGCCCAATGCGCGCTTCACGGTGATGCATGTGGGCGAGCCGGTGCGCGACCCCGACAACGGCCGCATGATGGGCTATCAGGGCATCTACACCGCGACCGCCGTGATCACCCGGCCCGGTAATCCGGCGAAAGGTCTGCTCACGGATTCCGCGCGCGAGACTCTGCGCGGCGATCTGGTGCTGGCCGTCGGCAACGACACTCCGGCGAGCCTCACGCTGCGCGCGCCGCATAGCGAAGTGCACGGACGCATCATGTCCGTGATCGACGGGGTCCGGCTCATCGGCCAGTACGACGTGGTGCTCATCAATCGCGGCACGCAGGACGGCGTCGACGCGGGCGACATTCTCGCCATCGACAATGTCGGCGGCACCGCGCGCGACACCGGGATCGGCGAGGATGCGGCTTTCGGTTTTGGCGCAGGCCGCGAAGTGCGGCTGCCCAATGAGCGCGCCGGCACCTTGCTGCTCTTCAAGTCCTACGATCACATGAGCTACGGGCTCGTCGTCGGTGAGTCGACCACGGTGCGCGTCGCGGACGTCGTCCGTAACCCCTGAAACCCAGCAGCCGCGCGCGGGCTGAGCCACCGCGCGGGCGCCCCTTCCGGCGCGCTCTATTGGACACGGCGTAGGAAATACTGTTAGATGCGCTCGCTTTAGAAGCCGCGGTCATTGGCTCTCTTAGCGCCGATGTCGTTGATTTTGAAGCCCGAAGGGCGCATCGCGCCTCTCTCCTTGCGGCCACCGCGGTGCGCGTACCACAGATGATGACCGGCAGCGTTCTTGACATCCTGATCTACGTATTTGACCGCTACATGCTCGATGAGGCGCCTGAGGTGCCCGAGCGAGAGGATCTGGCGCGCGATCTGGCGTACGTCGGCTTTGCGCACGACAACGTCGAGCGCGCGCTGGATTGGCTCGCCGATCTCGCCTGCGTGCGCGAGCGCGCGCTCTTGGACCCGGCCATCGACAAGAGCGGGCGCGCGGTGCGCATCTTCTCCGAGGCCGAGTCGGCGCGGCTGTCGACCGAATGCCGCGGCTTTCTGCTGACCCTGGAGCGCCTCGGCGTACTGCAGCCCCTGCAGCGCGAAATCGTGATCGATCGCATGCTCGCGCTCGATGCCGACGAGCTCGACACCGAGCAGTTGCGATGGGTCGTGCTCATGGTGCTCTCCAGTCAGCCGGGTCAGGATCTCGCCTTCCAGCGTCTCGAGGCCTGGGTGTCGGACCGACATGCGAGCGGGCCGCATTGAGGCAGCAGTTCCCGCGGCGCGTATGAGCGAGAATCTCGTCATCGTCGAATCGCCCGCGAAAGCACGGACGATCAAGAAGTTCCTGGGAAAGGACTTCGATGTACTCGCCTCCTACGGCCACGTGCGCGACCTGGTGCCGAAGGAAGGCGCGGTCGATCCCGACAAGGGCTTTGCGATGCAGTACCAGGAGCTGGAGAAGAGCGCGCGGCACGTCGATGCCATCTCGCGTGCGTTGCGTAAATCGAAGGCCCTGTATCTGGCGACCGATCCTGACCGCGAAGGCGAGGCGATCGCCTGGCACCTGCAGGAGATCCTCAAGTCGCGCAATGAGCTGGTCGGCAAGAAGGTGCATCGCGTGGTGTTCTACGAGATCACCAAGAACGCCGTCCGCCAGGCGGTGGCAGAGCCGCGCGAGCTGTCGTTCGACCTCGTCAACGCGCAGCAGGCGCGGCGCGCGCTCGACTACCTCGTCGGCTTCAATCTCTCGCCGCTGCTGTGGAAGAAGGTGCGCCGCGGTCTGTCGGCGGGCCGCGTGCAGAGTCCCGCGCTGCGCATGATCTGCGAACGCGAGGCGGAGATCGCCGCGTTCAATGCACAGGAATACTGGACCCTCGACGGCGAGGGCGAACACACGCAGCAGCGCTTTGCGCTGAAGCTCATCGAGTATCTGGGTGCCAAGACCGAGCAGTTCAGCTTCGTCAACGAGGCGCAGGCGCGCGAGGTCGAGCGCACCGTCAAGGCCGCCGCCGGCGCCAGCGCCGCAACGCCCGGCGAACTGCGCGTGCTCGCCATCGATCGCAAGCAGCGCCGCCGCAATCCAGCGCCGCCCTTCACCACCTCGACCTTGCAGCAGGAGGCGGCGCGCAAGCTCGGCTTCAATGCGCGGCGCACCATGCGCCTCGCGCAGCAGCTCTACGAGGGCGTCGACATCGGCACCGAGGGCAGCGTCGGCCTCATCACCTACATGCGCACCGATTCGGTTTCGCTGGCCGCGGAAGCGGTGAGCGAGCTGCGCGCGGTCGCAGCCAGGCTCTACGGTCCGGAAAGCGTCGCAGAAGAGGTGCGCGTCTATAAGACCAAATCAAAGAACGCGCAGGAAGCGCACGAGTCCATCCGGCCGACGTCTGCCGCGATTACGCCCGGCGATATCGAGGGCAAGGTCGACGCCGATCTTTTCCGCCTGTATGCGCTCATCTGGAGGCGCGCGGTTGCCTGTCAAATGAGTCATGCGGTGTTTGACACCGTGGCGGTCGATCTGCTGGCCGGCGCGGATGGCGACAAGCGTCACGTGCTGCGTGCCAACGGCTCAACGCTCGTGACGCCAGGCTACATAGCGGTCTACCAGGAAGGCACCGACGACCCGAAAAGCGACGACGATGATCACGTGCTGCCGCCGATGAGCGAAGGGGATCGGGTGGCATTGACGGCGCTCAGCGCCGCGCAGCATTTCACCGAGCCGCCGCCGCGCTTCTCGGAAGCCTCGCTCGTCAAGGCACTCGAGGAATACGGCATCGGCCGGCCGTCGACCTACGCGGCGATCATCTCCACGCTGCAGGACCGCGAATATGTGGAGATGGACAGCCGGCGCTTCATACCGACCGACATCGGCAAGATCGTCAACCGCTTTCTCACGCAGTATTTCCATCACTGGGTCGAATACAGCTTCACCGCCGAAATGGAGGATGAGCTGGATGCCGTATCGCGCGGCGAGGAGGACTGGAAGATTCCGCTGCGCAAGTTCTGGAAGCCCTTCATCGAGCAGGTCAAGAGCACCGACAAGAATGTCTCGCGCGAGCAGGTGGCGCAGGCGCGCGAACTCGGCCGCGATGCCGCGACCGGCAAACCCATCAGCGTACGCATGGGTCGCTTCGGTCCGTTCGTGCAGATCGGCACCAAGGACGACGCTGACAAGCCGCGCTTCGCAGGCTTGCGCCCGGGACAGAAGATGGATCTGGTCACGCTCGCCGAGGCGCTCGAGCTGTTCAAGCTGCCGCGCACCCTCGGCACGAGCGCCGACGGCGCGCCGATTGTCGCCAATGTCGGGCGCTTCGGCCCGTATATCAAATACGGGCCAAAGTATGTGTCGATGAAGGACGACGATCCCTATACGGTCACCCTGGAGCGGGCGCTCGAGCTCATCCGCCTGAAGCAGCAAGCCGACGCGAATCGCATCATCTGCGACTTCACCGCTGCAGGCATCCAGGTGCTGAACGGCCGCTACGGCCCGTACATCACCGACGGCAAGAAGAACGCCAAGGTGCCCAAGGAGCGTGATCCCAAATCGCTTACTCTCGAGGAATGCCGCCAGCTGCTGGAGGCGGCGCCCGCCCGCGGCAGTCGCTTCGGCCGCGGCAAGCGCGCCGCCGCCGCCAAGGCCGCACCCGAAGCCACGGCCGCCACGACCGACGGCAGCGCCGCGCCCGCCGTGCTGGCGCGCCACAAGCATGCGGCACGCATGCCCGCAGCCGCACGGCCCGCGCGAGCGGCAACAGCCCGGCCCGCCGCCGCACGTCCGGCGGCCGCACGCGCCGGTGCCGCGCAAGCCCGCGCCCGGCCTCCGTCTTTGAAGACCAAAGCCCCGGCGCGCTTGCTGAAGACGGCCGCGAAGCGCGCGCGCGTCAAATAGACTCCCCGCCGCGGGCGCGCGCCGCGAGGCGTGCCAGAGCAGCGCGATGAAGTACCGACATCGATTTCATGCCGGCAGCTTCGCGGACGTGCACAAGCACGTCGCGCTGCTCGCGCTGCTGGCGGCACTGCAGCGCAAGGACAGCGGTTTTCTCTATCTCGAAACCCACGCGGGCCGCGGCGCGTACGACCTGACGCGACCCGCTACGCAAGCCGGCCGCACGGCGCGGGACGGCCTTGCGCATCTGGCGGCGGCCGCACCCGCCACGGCGGAGCTGCGCCACTATTTGACGCAGCTGAAGCAGCTGCGAGCGCAGCTTGGCAACCCCCACGCGTACGCGGGTTCGCCGCTCCTCGCGGCGGCGCAGCTGCGTCCCCAGGACCGCGCGGTCCTGCTCGAGATCCTGCCCAGCGAGGCGCGCGCGCTCGCGCGTATGCTGCGCGGCTACGCGCGCGCACACGTCGAAGAAGGCGACGGATTCGAGCGACTGCGCGCCTACCTGCCGCCGCGGGAACGGCGCAGCCTCGTCTTCATCGATCCGCCCTACGAGGAGCGCGCGGACTTCGAGCGCGTCGCGCAAGCGTGTCAGGAGGCGCTGCGGCGGCTGCGTTCCGCCGTCGTCACAGTGTGGTATCCGATCAAGGAGGCGCGCACCACCGACACGTGGCTCGCGCGACTGGCGCAAATCCTCGCGTGCGAGAACCTGGTATCGGAGTGGTGGCTGTACCCGCGCGATTCGCGGGTGGCGCTCAACGGCTCGGGGCTTCTGATCCTGAATCCGCCGTACCAGTGCGGCGCGCACATGCAGCTTTGGCTCGCTGAACTGCATGCCCAATTCAACAGCGCCGGCACGGGCGGAATGAGTGTGCGCACGCTGCCGAGCGCGGATTAAAGTGCGCGCCGGACGAGCGTCACAGTGTCGCGCTCAGCCACTGGTCGGCACCTGCCGCACTGCTGTATAAGAAGCGCATTCACGCTCACCCGATTGCAACTCATGCCCGTGCCGCGGCACTTTAGGCGAAGCTTGCGTTCAGACGCCGCAGTCCATCGGCAGGGCGCTCAATGAGTGCTCCTCCGGATCAATACGGAGTCGTCGGGCACCCGGTCGCGCACAGCTGGTCGCCGTTCATCCACGGCCTGTTCGCGCGCCAGACCGAGCAGGCGATGGTCTACCGCAGGTTTGACGTGCCGCCGGCGAAATTTCGCCGCCACGTGACGCACTTTTTTCTGCACGGCGGGCGCGGCTTGAATGTCACGCTGCCTCACAAGCCGGCGGCAGCCGAGCTTGCCAACGAGCTGACGCCGCGCGCCGAGCGCGCCGGCGCCGTCAACACGCTCCTGATACAGGGTGAGAACGAGATCCTCGGCGACAACACCGACGGCGAAGGCCTGGTACGCGATCTGCAGGACAACTGCCGCGTGCCGGTGACTGCAACCCGCATCCTCATCGTCGGCGCCGGCGGCGCCACCCGCGGCGTGCTGGCACCGCTGCTCGCGCTGCAGCCCAGCGAAATCGTCATCGCGAACCGCACGGCGGCGCGCGCCAGTGCCCTGGCGCGGGAGTTCGCCGAGCTCGGCAATCTCATCGGCTGCGGCCTGGATTCCGCGCTGCTCACGGAATTCGACCTCATCATCAATGCGACGTCGGCGAGCACCAATGGTCACGCGATCGCCATTCCTGAGAAGCTGGTGAGCGCGCGCACGATCTGCTACGACATGGCCTACAGCAAGGAGAAGACGCCCTTCGTGCGCTGGGCCGAGAGCCTTGGCTGCGCGCGCGCGCTGCAGGGCTGGGGCATGCTGGTCGAGCAGGCGGCCGAATCCTTCAGCGTGTGGAGGGGCATTCGCCCGCAGACTGCGCCGGTTCTCGAGGCGCTCACCGCATCGTGACGAACTCTTCAGCGCTCGTCGGGTGAATCGCCACCGTATCGTCGAAATCGCGTTTGCGCGCTCCCATGCGCAGCGCGACCGCAAATCCCTGCAGCATCTCATCCGCACCCGGCCCAATGACGTGCGCGCCGACGATGCGCTCGTCGTCTCCCACCGTGACGAGCTTCATGTGCGTGTGCGGCTTGCGGACCGTCATGGCGTGGTAGAGCGGCACGAAAGTTGACATGTAGATGCGCACCGCCTGCCCGTGGCGCTCGCGCGCCTGCGCCTCCGACAAGCCGACGGCGCCGATCGGCGGATGGCCAAATATGACCGTCGGTATGATGCTGTAGTCGAGCCGTCGCTGCGGTTGGCCGCCGAAGAGGCGCTCGGCCAGGCGCCGGCCCGCCGCGATCGCGACCGGGGTGAGCGGGATGCGCCCGGTGACATCGCCGACCGCGTAGATTCCCGGCGCGTTCGTCGCCTGAAAGTCGTCGGTGGCGACGAAGCCTGTGGGACTCAGGTGCACTGCGGCGCGATTCAGGGCGAGATCCTCCACGTTCGGCACGCGCCCCACCGCCCAGATGATCGTGTCGAGCGGACCCAGCCGACGGCCGTCGTGCAGCTCGAGCTGCAAGCTTCCGCCGGGCAGGCGCGCGAGCTGCGCGCCGCGACAGCTGCGCTCAATGTCGACGCCCATTTCGCGCAGCATCAGCAGCGCCGTCTGTCCCAGCAGTGCATCGAATTGTTTGAGTACCTCCTGACCGCGGATCACGAGCACGACCTTCGATCCGAGGCCGGCGAGAATCCCTGCGAGCTCTATTGCGATATAGCCGCTGCCGGCCACGGCGACGCGCGCCGGCCGCTGCGTAAGCTCAAAGAAGCCGTCGGAGGTGATACCGAGCGGCGCTCCCGGAATGTCGGGCACTAGCGGTCGTCCGCCCGTGGCGATGACGATGTGCGGGGCGCCCAACGTGCGCCCCGCCGCGGCGATCAGCTGCGGACCGATGAAGCTCGCACGTCCCGCAATGTGCTCGATTTTGCGGCTCGCGAGGTTGCGCGCATACAGGCCGTTCAGGCGCGCGACATAGGCGTCGCGCTTGGCCTTCAGAGACGGCCAGTCATGCCCGGCGGGGATCGCCGCAAAGCCGTAGTCGGCTGCATCATCGAGGGCCTCATGGATCTCCGAGGCGTTCCACATAATTTTCTTCGGCACGCAGCCCACGTTCACGCAGGTGCCGCCCAGCCGGCCGGGCTCGATGAGCGCCACCCGTGCGCCGTGCTCGGCGGCGCGTTGCGCGCAGGCGAGCCCGCCGCTGCCACCGCCGACGACCAGTAGATCGAATTGCTCCATGGACGCTGCCCGGAAAGTCGGATGAGGCCGGCATTGTTACATGCCGCCTGCGGCGCCTCCGCCACGGCGTTCCGGATGCATGCGCAGGAGCCGAGGAGGCCTTAGAATGCGCCCCTTAAAAGGTGGCCTGAACGATGCAAAATCCCCTGCTCGCCGACCAGACTCTGCCTGCTTTCACGAGCATCCGCCCCGAGCACGTGGAGCCGGCGATCCGCGAGCTCCTGAGCGTGAATCGCGCCCGCATCGCGGAACTCGCGGGACTCCCCGATCCGAGCTTCGCCACCCTCGTCGAGCCGCTCGAGGAGCTCGACCATCGGGTGTCGCGCACCTGGTCACCCGTCAGCCATCTGAACGCGGTGCTCAATTGCGAGCCGCTGCGCACGAGCTATAACGCCTGCCTGCCGCTGCTGTCGGCCTACCACACGGACCTGTCCCAGAATGAGGCCCTGTACAGGGCCTACCGCGCCATCAGCGAGCGCGAAGTCGACGTCCTCGGCCCCGTCGAACGCCGCGTGGTCGAGCATACCCTGCGCGACTTTCATCTCGCCGGCGTCGGACTCGACGCCGAACGCAAACAGCGCTTCAAGACCGTCCTGCTGGAGCTGACCCAGCTGCAGTCGAAGTTCGAAGAGAACGTTCTCGATGCAACCAACGCCTGGAG
The DNA here is from genome assembly GCA_035481795.1 of Steroidobacteraceae bacterium. Taxonomy (GTDB): domain Bacteria; phylum Pseudomonadota; class Gammaproteobacteria; order Steroidobacterales; family Steroidobacteraceae; genus PALSA-1196. Next base: position 20,380 of record DATHRI010000038.1, on the reverse strand, counting down.
CTACCACGTCAGCGATGCGGCGGAACTTGCCGGCTTGAATGACACGATCGTGGAACAGGGGCGCAGCCGCGCGCACGCCGAGCGGCGCGAAGGCTGGGTTCTCACGCTCGACCAGCCGACCTACGTTGCGGTGGTGACGGATGCTGAGTCGCAGAATCTGCGGCGCGCCTTCTACGAGGCGTGGAGCACGCGCGCCTCGGATCGGGGCCCGAGCGCCGGGCGCTGGGACAACTCTCAGGTCATGGAAGACATCCTCAGCCGCCGTCACGAGGCGGCGCGGCTCCTCGGCTTCAAGAGCTACGCCGAATATGCGCTCGCCACCCGCATGGCGCGCAGCGTGGAGGAAGTGCTGACGTTTCTTGAGGAGCTGGCGCATACCGCGCGTGCTACCGCCGAGCGTGAATTCGCCGAGCTCAGCGCCTTTGCCGGCCGGCGGCTGGAAGCATGGGACGTCGGCTTCTACGCCGAGCGGCTGCAGAGAAGCCGCTACGCGGTGTCGCAGGAGGAGCTGCGGCCGTACTTCTGCATGCCACGGGTGCTCGCCGGATTGTTTGACGTCGCCGAGCGCCTGTTTGACATCCGCATCCACGCGCGCGACGGCGTCGCGCTCTGGCATCCCGACGTGCGCTTCTTTGCGATCGAGGACGCGGGCGGCCACGCCATCGGCAGCTTCTACCTGGACGCTTATGCGCGTGCGAACAAGCGCAGCGGCGCCTGGATGGATGAATGCATCGGCCGCAAACATATGACGGCGGGTTCGACGCTGCCGGTCGCGTACCTGGTGTGCAATTTTCTCCCGCCGAGCGGGGCGCATCCGGCGCTGCTCACGCACGATGACGTATTGACGCTGTTCCACGAGTTCGGCCACGGGCTGCACCATCTTCTCACCCGCGTCGACTACCCGAGCCTCGCCGGCATCAACGGCGTCGCCTGGGATGCGGTCGAGCTGCCCAGCCAGTTCTTCGAGAACTACGCCTGGCAGCCGGATGTCCTGCAGCGCATTTCGGGCCACGTCGCCAGCGGCGCCGCACTGCCGGCGCAGTTGCAGCAGCGCCTGATTCAGACGCGCAGCTTTCACGCCGGGCTGCAGATGGTGCGGCAGCTCGAGTTCTCGCTGTTTGACTTCAAACTGCACGCCGGCTACGACCCGCAACTCGGCGGCCGCATCGCCGAAGTGCTCGCCGAAGTGCGCGCCGCGGTGGCCGTGACACCGGTGCCGGAATGGAATCGCTTCGCGCACAGTTTCGGGCACGTGTTTGCCGGCGGCTACGCGGCGGGCTATTACAGCTACAAGTGGGCCGAAGTGCTCGCCGCGGACGCCTTCGGCGCATTCGAGGAGCACGGGGTGTTCGACCGTGCCACGGCGCAGCGCTTTCTCGATGCCATCCTCGCCCGCGGCGGCAGCCGCGATCCGCTGGCTGCCTTCATCGAATTTCGCGGACGTCGCCCGGATATCCGCGCGCTGCTGCGCCAACACGGCATCGAAGCTCCCGGCGACATCGCGGCATGAAACGCCGCGCGTGCGTGCTCGCCGCGTTCGCAGGGCTGTTGTTTGGCGCGAGCGTACGCGCCGAAACGCTCTACGTCATTGACGAACTGATCGTCACCGTGAGCTCCACGGCCGGCGAGGGCGGCGAGCGCATTGCGTCGCTGCACAGCGGCGACAGCGTCGAGGTGCTCGACCGGCACGAGGCCTATGCGTACGTGCGCCTCGCATCCGGAATCCAGGGATGGGTGAAGGCCGCGTACCTGTCGGCGGCGCTGCCCCTGCAGCGACGATTGACTGCGCAGATTGAGGAGCTCGAACGACTGAAGGCCGAGGTTGCGAAGCTGCAGGGCGAGGCGAGCGCAGCACGCTCTGCCGCCCCGGTCACGCGTCAGCTGTCCGCGGATCCACCCGCCGCCGCCGTTGAGCGCGCGCCACTCGGGCGCGCGATTTGGCCCTGGGCGCTCGGCTGCGGCGTGCTGGCGCTCTGTGCCGGCTTCGCCCTCGGCTGGCGCATGCTCGACCGGCGTATCCGCCGCAAGTACGGTGGCCTGCGCATTTATTGATCCGCCAGCGCCGCTCGCGGGAGCGCTGCGACCTCCACATCCTGCATCGCGCATCACACGCGCCCGCTTGCGCGTCAAATGCGGGCATGGCGGGCGCGTCAAATTGCTGACCGCCCCGGGTCCGGGCGGCGTGACTTAAGGTGGTGCGGGATGATGCCGCCGGGTGCCCGCCGTCTATGCGACTGCCATGCGCCCGCGGCTCTGCAACCCCCGTTGCTGCACAGAATCTGGCGGAAATTGACGGCGTTCGGGAGAAAATGAAAATTGTGGGACACGTCCCTAGCCTTATGGCCACGCTCTGCCTAGACTCGCGAATGATGATGAGGCAAGGGCGTGCCGGCAGCGCACGAGCATAATAAATGACTGGCGCGCGACGCAGCGATTTTGATGTCACCAATACGGTGCAGGTCAGTTCCGCCGCCGCGGTCTTCGCCGCTGTTGAGGCGCTCTACCGACCCACCTGGCCTACAGCCTCACTGCAGCCCCTGCAGCACGCTTTCGATCATTTCGAGGAGCTTTTCGCGGGCCAGGTGCCGGGCTACTTCGGTGTCGATACCGTCTATCATGACCGGCAGCACACCCTCGACATCACCCTCGCGCTGGCGCGACTCATTGTAGGTTACGAGCGCCAGCAGCAGGCGTCGGCGCGCCTGGGGGCGGAACGGGCGATCGTCGGCATCATCACCGGACTCTTCCACGACGTCGGCTATCTGCGGCGCACCAACGAGGGCGGGTCGCGCAACGGCGCCGAGTTCACGCGCACGCATGTGTCGCGCGGCGCGCGCTTCCTCGGCGACTATCTGCCGGTCATCGGCCTCGGGGCCTGGGTGCCGGTGGCAACCCAGATCGTGCATTTCACGGGCTACGAAGTGCCGTTCGCACAGATCAACGCCAGCGATCCGCGCGACGTCGCACTCGGTCACATGCTCGGCACCGGCGACATGATCGCGCAGATGGCCGACCGTTGTTATCTTGAGAAGTGCCGCGACCGCCTGTATGCCGAGTTCGTGCTCGGCGGCGTGGCGCTGCCGATCGCCGCCAACGGCGGCCTGCAGGTCAAATACGCCTCCGGCGTCGACCTGCTGCGCCAAACACCAGAGTTCATCGCCGAGGTGCGCAGCAAGCGGCTCGACGGCGAGTTCCATTCGGCCTACCGCTATCTCGAAGTGCTGTTTGACGGTCGCAACCCCTACATGGAAGCGATCGACCGCAACGTCACTTATCTGCGGCAGATCCTGCGCAGCGAAAACTGGATTCTGCTGCGGCGTAATCCGCCGATCTTTGCCGCTTTCGACGATCCGATGTCGACCACCCGCAGCCTGCTTCTCGGCTACATCAAGAAGGCGTGGGCGGCGAATTGACCGGCGGCGGATCGATGGCAGTCACATAGCGCGCGTGGATTTCCGGCAGGCGCGCGAGCACCGCATCGCGCCCGCGCACCGCACTTGCGCAGAGCGCCGCGCTCAACACCTGCGGCGTCAGCGCCGCGAGCGCCGGCTCAGCGAGCGGCGCGAAGCTCAAATGCCAGGGCTCCGGCTGCACGCCGCCGCGATCCGTCGTATAGGGTCGGAAAAAACCAAACGCGGCCATGTTGGCGGCGAGCCAGGCGTCCAGATGCGCGAACGGGCCGTCGCTGGCAAATTCCGCGGGCACCAATTGCGGACGATAGTCGGGCGCAACCGCCGCGCGATCGACGACGTCGATGTCCGTACCCCAATGATGGCGGCTCGCACCGGGCAGAGCGGACCAAATGAGAATGGCATCAATGAGCGCGCGTTCGCTCAATTGTGCGTGTGCCAAGGCGCGGCCGTCGCGATCGAGGAGCTGGCGCTCGCCCGTGAATTTTGCGTTCCAGATCGCAACCTGACGCTCAAAATCGCGGAAGCTCGAGACGATTGCGAGCTCAATACCAGCGGCGCGCGCGGCCGTGCACAGCGCGAGCGTCTGCGGCACCGCCTGTGCATGCAATGTACAGCCGAGCTCAGGAACTTCCCGCACATGGGCGCTGGAGCGCCCTGTCAGCTCGAGGGAATTGAACATTTCCTGACTGATTCTAGAGGATCGCCGCGTATAGGGCTTGTTATGCGCGCGGCAGGTAGCCGCGGGGCCCCCCCGCGGGTAATATCCTATCGAAACACAGGGGCCGCCCGGCACGCTGCATCAGGGCGCGCCGGCAAATGATCGTGAGTGCCGTCAGTTTAAAACTCAAATACGCGGGCGCCGCCTTTCTGGCAGTGGTGCTGGGAGCGCTGTTTGTCATCGCGCTGCTCGCATGGCAGCACCGACCCGACACCCAGCGCCAGGGCGACCTTGCGAGCAGTTATGCGCGCCAGGGCGTCGCGCGCGAATTGCAGGCGCGGGCCGATGCCTCGGCACGCTATGCTGCCGACGCGGCCGCCGTTGCAATTACGAGCTCCGATCCGTCCAGTCTCGAGCATCGCCTGCAGCCGCTCCTCGACGACCCGACGATCGCCGCCGTCACGGTGCGCGACACCTCCGGTGGGCTGCTGTTTGATTGGCATGCGCCGCCCGCCACGAGGCCCGTCCTGCAGCGCGAGGCCGTCGCGCCCGTGCGCACGATGGCCGAGAGCATTCCCGGCGCGGCGACCCCAAAGACGCTCGGCGAAGTGCGCCTGCAGCTCACCGAGGCCGCACCGGAGCGCATCAATGCCATGACGGAACGCCTCGCTGATGCGCGGCGGGTCGATTTCCAGAAGACTCTCTTGCTGGCGGTGGCGCTCGCCGCCCTCGGCGCATTGGCGGCGGCGGTAGTCGGCTGGCGCGCAGGACGCAGAATCGAACGACCGCTCGGCGCGCTCATCCGCAGCGCCGACCGCATCGCGCAGGGCGACTACACCCGGCCGCTCGATGTGCTGCGCCGTGACGAGCTCGGCGACCTGCAGCAGGCGCTGGAACGCATGCGCGGCAAACTGCGCCAGACCACCATCAACAAGGACTATTTGTACAGCGTCCTCAACAGCATGACCGACGCCGTCTTTGTCACCTCGCCCGACGGTGTCATCAAGATGGCGAACTCGGCATCGCGGCGTCTGCTCGGCTTTGCCGAAGAGGAGCTGATCGGCCGCTCCATCAGCGCCACGCTCGATGAGCGCGAGCGCCCGGAATTTAATCTGCAGCAGGCGACGCAGGAAACGTGCGAGACGGTCATGCGCACGCGCAACGGCCAGACAATCCCGGTCGCCTTCACCGGTTCGCAGATCGCCAGCGACGACCCGCAGTTCCAGGGCAGCATCTTTGTCGCCCGCAACATCACCGACCGCAAGCGCGCCGAGCGCCGCATCCGCTATCTCGCCCGCTACGACGCGCTGACGAAGTTGCCGAACCGCATGCAGTTCCATCATCTGCTGCAGCAGGCCATCGCCCGCAGCCTGCGCAGCGGCCACGTGGTGGCGCTGCTGTATTTGGACATGGATCGCTTCAAAGAGGTCAACGACACCTTCGGCCACGGCTGCGGCGACCGCCTGCTCGAAATTCTCTCCGAGCGCATGCCGCGGGTGCTGCCAAAGGACACCACCCTCGGGCGCCTGGCGGGTGACGAGTTCGCGCTGTTCGTCGACGGCCTGCCGGCCGACGTCGACAACCGCGGCCCGATCGCGCACCTCGCGCGCTCCATCCTGACGGAGGTGAGCCGCGCGTTCCAGCTGAACGAGCACGAGGTCTTCCTGACCGCGAGCATCGGCGTCGCCTTCTGCCCGCGCGATGCCGAGAACGTCATTGATCTGATCCGCAATGCGGACGCCGCCATGTACTACTCGAAACAGAACGGCGGCAATACGTTCGCATTCTATTCGCCGGAGATGAACGCCGCGGCGGTCGAGCGGCTCATGTTGAAGAGCAAGCTGCGGCGCGCGCTCGAGCGCGACGAGCTCGTGATCCGCTACCAGCCCAAGGTCGACCTGCGCAACGGCCGTATCATCGGCGCCGAGGCGCTCTTGCGCTGGCGCCTGCCCGGGCACGGCGACATCCCGCCGTCGCAGTTCATTCCGCTCGCCGAGGAGACGAGCCTCATTCTCGACGTCGGCGAATGGGTGCTGAACCGCGTGTGCCGCGACTACCGCCAGATGCAGAGCGAAGTCGCCGACCCGGGCCGTATCTCGCTCAATCTGTCGCTGAAGCAGCTGCGCCAGGCGAGCTTCATCCTGCGCTGCCGCTCGGTGTTCCGCCGTCACGGCGTCTCGCCCACGTCCTTTGAGCTCGAGATCACCGAGACGACGCTGATGGCGGATGCGGCGCGCACCGTGCGCCTGCTCGATGAGCTCTATGCGATGGGCCTGCATCTGTCGATCGACGATTTCGGCACCGGCTACTCCTCTTTGTCTGCCCTGCAGCAGTTCCCGATCGGCACCCTCAAGATCGACCAGTCCTTCGTGCGCGACGTCAGCGAGGATGCGGGCGATGCGACCATCGTCCGCACCATCATCGACATGGGACGCAGCCTCGGCATGGAAGTCGTCGCCGAGGGAGTCGAGTCGATCCGGCACCTCGACTTCCTGCGCAAGCACAACTGCCATTACGGGCAGGGCAAGATATTCGGGGAGCCGTGCACGGCCGAAGAACTGCTCGCTCTGCTGAAGCGCCAGGCCGCCGGCACGCTGCCCTTCGCCCATCTGCTGCCGCAAGCGGAAGGGCTCTCAAGCCGCAGCGCTTAAGCCAAAGCCGGCAGGCGGCCATCGCCATCGCACCCCGCCCGCGCCGCATGCTGTGGAGGATTTCGCTGATCGCGATCGCCGCTGTGTGGGCCGCCAGCGCCTTCTGGCAGGCGATGAAGACGCTGCCGCCGGGCGCGCGGATGGCAACCGGCTGGTACTCGGTGCCAGCGGCGCAGGTCGGATTCCTGGCGGATACGACGGCGGCCGACGCCTACGGGCGACCGGTGGTATCGCAGGCGATCTTCGACCAGATGCTCGCCCTCGTGCACGGCGCGCGCAGCTTCATCGTGCTCGACTACTACCTCTTCAACGACGACCCGCCGACCGCGCCCGACGCCGCCACGCCGACCCGCGCCCTGTCGAAGGAGCTGCGCGATGCGCTGCTGGCGCGGCGCCGCGCCGACCCCGAGCTCAAGATCCTCTTCGTCACCGATCCGATTAACACCGGCCCCGGCGGTGTGCCCTCGAACGATTTCGCCATGTTGCGCGCCGCCGGGGTGGATCTGGTGGTCACCGACCGGCGGCGCCTGCGGGATGCGAGTTTTCTCATCGCCCATCTCTGGCGCCTGACGATCGGCCGCTGGCGCGGGCACGGCCGGCTCGAGAGCGCCAATCACCGGCGCACGCTCATCGCCGACGACGGCCACGGCGGCCTGGTCGGCATCATCGGCTCGGCGGATCCGCGCGACTCGAGCAGCCCTTATTCAAACGTCGCCGTCAAAGTGATCGGGCCGGTGCTGGCGCCGCTGCTCGCAAGCGAGCTCGCCATCGCGCGCTTTTCCGGCTGGCGCGGCGCCCTGGGTCCTGCGCCGAGCCCACCCCCTCAAGAGCCCGCGCCGCTCGAGGCGCGCACCGCGAACCTCAGCATCGCGACCGAAAGTGCCGTCCGTGCGGGCTTGCTCGAGCGCATCCGTGCCACCGTGAAGGGCGATGCCATCGACATCGCGATGTATCACATCGCCGACCGCGCCGTCATCGAGTCGCTGCTGGCGGCCAACTCGCGCGGCGTGCGCGTGCGGCTGGTGCTGGATCCGAGCAAGAACACCGCCGGCGAAGCGAGCATTCCCAACGGCCCCGTCGCCAGCGAACTCGTCACGGCGAGCGACGGCGCGATCCACGTGCGCTGGTATCGCACCCATGGCGAAGAGTTTCACACCAAGCTCGTGATGATCCGCGGCGCGGCGCGCTTCTGGGCCACGCTGGGCTCGGCTGATCTGACGCGGCGCAATCTCGCCGACTATGATCTGAACGCCAACGTCGCCGTGGAAACCGTGCGCGGCGCGCCGCTGGCGCTGCAGATGAGCGACTACTTTGACACCCTGTGGAGCAACCGCGCATCCGGCGGCGTCGAGTACAGCGCCGACTTCGGCGTGTACGCCGAGCCGTCGCAGGCGCGCTACTGGCTCTACCGGCTCATGGACTGGACGGGGTTGGCGAGCTTCTGACCGCGGCCGCGCTCGCCGCCGCCAGATCGCCCAGGGCCGCATTGGCCGCCGCCTCGAGCGCTGCAACGACCGCACTCATGCGGTTCGCGCTCGCGAGCGCCGCTGCCTCGACCGTGAATCCCGCGAGCAGCGCGCGGTCCGCGCGCCGCCCGAGCGCGCAATCGAGGGCGACCCGCGCCGTGGGCGCGGCGTCGCTGCTGTACTCGGCGTCGAAGCGGCGGATCGTGATCTGCAGAAAATAGTCGCTGGCGAAGGCGCTCTCCGCATCGGTCACCGCGGTCCAGTCGCCGCTGGCGCGCAGCCGCTCGACGGCCAATTCCTCGACCACCCGCGGGAGCTCCGCGGCCCACTGGCTGCCCGCGTAGTAACCCATGCGGTGATCCGGCTGCACGATGACAATATGCTCCGAGTGCAGTCCCGGAGCGGCCAACGGCAGCTCGATGCGCAGGCTCGCGGCCGCGGGCCGCGCCGCGGACGGCGCCTGTGGCGCCGCTGCGATGCGCAGCGCATAGGTCTGCGCGGCGGGCGCAGTGCTGCGCAGGCCGCCCGAGCAGGCCGCCGCGAGGAGCAGCGCGAGGAGCGCCAGGCAGCGTCTCACGGGGGAATCTCCAGGGCCGCGGATTTGCTCTGGTAGAGCAACCGCGAGGGATTCTCGCGCAGCGCGCGCGAGAGGTCGCGGAATTCGAGCGCCGCGGCACGACCGTCGCGCAGCAGCCGCTCGAGTTCCGGCAGCCCGTCGCGGGCGAAGACCCGCACATCCTGGCGGTTGTCCTGCACCAGGGCGTCGAGCTTGGCGCTGGTGCCGGCGAGGTTGTCGGCGACCACGCGCACGTGCTGCAGGGCGGCAAGCAGCTCCGGACCGCCCCTTTCGGTGATCGAGTGCACGCTGGCCGCCGCGCTGCCGATCTCGGCCGTGGCGCCGCGCAGCTCGACCGTCAGAGCCCTGACCTCACGCAGCGTCACCGGCAACTGCGCGCTCGCGTGGCTGATGTTGTCGAGCGTATCGCCGATGGCGGCGACATTCTGATCCGAGAGGATGCGCGAGAAGCGCGCGGCCACATCGCCCACCGTGCTGACGAGTCCGGGGAGGCTCGCGAGGAAGACGTCAAAATTCGAGCGCGCCGAGCGAATGACCGGATACTCAAGGCCCGGGACGGCTTCGGTGAGCTGGCGGCCGACGGGGTTCACGATGAGATCGATATACAGCAGTCCGGTCACGCCCTGCAGAGACAACTCCGCGAGCGTGGCTGATGACACCGGTGCGCTCGAGTCGATGTCGACGATCACCTGCACGCGGCTCGAATTGCGCGGATCGATGCTCATGCGCACGACGCGGCCGACGTCGACGCCGAGATAGCGTACCGGAGCGCCGCGCGCGAGCCCGCTGACGCTGCCGTCGAAGTAGACTTCGTAGCGGGTGTAGTCGCGCCGCTCGTGACCTTCCGCGTACCAGTACACGAACAGCACCGCCATTGCGAGCACCAGCAACACGAAGGCGCCGACGGCGGCGTAGCGTGCTTCACGCTCCATCCCTCTCCTCCCGCGCCCGCGCGCGCTCGCCGTGAAAGTAGGCCTGGATCCACGGATGTGGGTGATCGACGATGCGCGCGAGTGTATCCACTTCCATGCGTCTGTCGACAATCACGCCGACACGATTGCAGGTGCGGAAGATCGTGTCCAGGTCATGCGTGATCATGACGACGGTGAGCCGCAGCTGTTGGTGCAACTGCTGCAGCAGCCCATCGAAGGCGGCGGCACTGATGGGATCGAGGCCGGAAGTGGGCTCATCGAGGAACAGCAGCTGCGGGTCGAGCGCCAGCGCCCGGGCGAGCGCGGCGCGTTTCACCATCCCTCCGGAGAGCTGCGACGGGTACTTGCCGGCCGTGTCGGCAGGCAGGCCGACGAGGCGGATTTTGAGCATGGCGAGCTCGGCGCGCGCCTCGGCCGGCAGCTGCAGGTGCTCGATCATGGGAAACTGCACGTTCTCGAGCACCGTGAGGGCGCTGTAGAGCGCGCCCGCCTGGAATGTCGCTCCATAGTCTGCCTTGACGGCGCGCAGCTCGGCGTCCGACAGCTGCGCAAGATTGCGGCCGCCGATGAGCACGGCACCGGATTGCGGGTGCTGCAGCCCGAGGATGGTTCGCAGCAGGACGGATTTGCCCGCGCCGGAGGCGCCGACAATGCCGAAGACGTCCTGCGCGTAGACCTGCATGTCGAGGCCGTCGTGCACGACCTGGCCGCCGAAGCGGTTGACGATGCGGCGCACTTCGAGAATGACGGGGGCAGGAGGTGTCAAATCCCGATCTCCATGAAGAGCACGGCGAAGAGTGCATCGGCCAGGATGACGACGAAGATCGACTGCACCACCGCGACGGTCGTAAGGCGCCCGAGCTCGCGCGACGAGTCGCGCACCTGCAGACCGCGATAGACGCCTGCGAGCCCGATGAGGACCGCGAATACCGGCGCCTTCAGCACGCCGACCCAAAAGGTCATGGGGCCGATCGACTCGCTGACGCGGTGCAAATACTGGGTGAGCGGGATATCGAGGAGAAAACGGCACAGCAGCGCGCCGCCGGCGAGGCCGATGACGTCGGCGATGACGGTCAGCAGCGGCAGCGCGATCATGAGTCCCAGGATCCGCGGCAGCACCAGGAGCTCAAAGGGATCCGCGCCGGTGGCATACAGCGCATCGACCTCCTCGTTCAGGCACATGGCGCCGATTTCGGCGGCAAAGGCACTGCCCGAGCGGCCGGCGAGGATGATGGCCGTGAGCAGCACCCCGAGCTCGCGCAGCACGCCGATCGTCACCAGGTCGACGACGAAGATCTCCGCGCCGAATTTCTGCAGCTGCTGCGCGCTCAGGAAGGCGATGATGACGCTGATGAGAAACGCGATGAGCGCGACGATCGGGATGGCGGTGACGCCGGTGTCGTAGACATGCCGGGCGATCGCGATCGGCCGCAGCCGCCTCGGGCTCGCCGCCGCAGCGAGCGCGGTCAGCGCGACGCGCCCGAGGAACGCCAGTCCCGCGCGCGCATCGCGCGCCATGATCACCACGTGACGGCCGAGCGCGGTGACGGGCTCGATGTGGGATTCGTGGGCCGGCGCCCCGGGGTGTTGAAAGGCGACCCGCGCCAGGGCATCGTCCAGGATCTGCAGCCGCTCGGGACGCGCGCCGCTGAAGCTCACCGCGGCGCCGACACGCTCCGCGGTGGCAATGAACTCGCGCAGACGCCAGGCGCTCGACAGGTCGAGGAGCGCAAGATCCTGCGTCGCGATGACGAGTCGGCGCACGCCCGTCAGATCGAGTGCCGTCAACTCTGCGCCGATCTCTTTCAGGCGCAGGGCACGCCACTCACCCCTGAGGCGCAGCTCAAGGGTGTCGGCGCTGCGCCGCGCGGCAAGATAATCCGTCAATGCTCCCTTGGGGTCCGCGGGACTTTTGCTCTTGCGCGCATCTAGCGCCCGCTCTGCAGATGCGCCTCCAGGAACCAAAGATACTTGTCGGTCTCGCGCGAGATCTCCGTGTACAGATCCGCCGTGTCGGCATCCCCCAGTTTGCCGGCGTCGTCGATGCCCTTGCGGATCTTTTTGCCGAAGTGCGCGAGCGCCGCCGCCAGGGCGTCGACATGCGCAAGTCCCTCGACGATATCCTCCGGATAGGGCGTGAGGGAGGAGGTGCGCGCGGCGGCTGCGAGGGTGCCGTAGGCCGTGCCGCCGAGCGCGGTGATGCGCTCGGCGAGCTCATCAACATGCTCCTCGATGCTCTCGGCGACCTTGTCGAACAGCTCATGCAGCGCGATGAAGTGGGGGCCCTTGACGTTCCAATGCGCGTGTTTCGCCTGCGCGCCGAGATCGATGGCGTCGGCGAGGTGCGCATTCAAGGCGGCGATCACCTTGGCGCGGCTGCGGCCCGGCAGGTCGTTGCGGGTGTCATGCATGGCGGGCTCCAAAATCCTCTGTTCGTGGCAGCGGATTCTGCGGCAAACAATCCCGGCGCACCAATCGACACTGCGCATGGGCGCGAGAGACGCGATCGATCGCCCCGTCAACTCTCGTCCTGGTGCCGGCGAATGCGGATCGTCAGCCACACGAGCGCTGCTGTCGCCAGCAGGCCCAGCCACAGGTCGATGTTGGTGAGCGCGTGCAGCGGCCTGAAGGCGTCGAGCATCGAGGCCGCGTCCGTGCCGGTCCCGGCCGGCACGATTGACTTGCCGAATCCGCTGAGGCGCAGGCGGTAGCCCAGGAATCGAGCGACATAGGACGTGCCGAAGGCGATCCTCTCGATGACGATCGCGACGAGCGGCGGCAAGACGGCCCAGAGAAATGCGTTGCGCTTCGCCCAGGCGGAGATCACGAGCAGATACCCGGCGAGCGGCGCGTACCAGAGCACGATCATGACGAGCGTCGCCAGGATGAGCGCCTGCGTGCGCACCCAGATTGCCGTGTCCCAGCTCGTAAACATGCGCAGCAGTTCCGAGTTGCGCATGCGCAGCGCCAGCACTCCCGAGGCGGCCACATCGGTGAACAGCGTCAGCACGTACACGCCGAGCGGCACGATGACGAGCGCCACCAGCAGCTTCGACAGCACGGTGTGCGCATCGGACACCGGCAGCGCCTTCCAGAATAGAATGCTGCGATCCTTGCGCTCGGCATACAGGCAGTCGAGCAGGTAGTACGGCAGCAGGATCGCGAGCAGCAGAAACTGCGGGATCATCAATGCCGAATGCATCATCGCAAAGACGGCGAGATGCTTCTGCGGAGTCGCCACATCGGCGCTGTCTAGTTGCATGTCCGCGTGCGGGAACATGGCGGCGACCACGATCAGGCCGGCGATCGCGAGCGGTACAATCCACAGCGCGCGATGTTCCCAGAACTCGCGGCGAATCAGCGTCGGCATGGTACTCATGCGGCCTCCCCCTGCATCTTCGCAACAAACAGGTCGGCGATGCTCGGAGTGCGAATCTCGCCGAACGGCTGCAGCTCCTGCGGCGCGCGACCCTCGAACAGCTGCACTACGCGGCCGAACACTTCGCGCTCATAGAACGGCTGCAGCTGCCGCGCGAGCCGCGCCTGCTCGCCCGAGGCCGTGAGCTGCAGGTAGCGCGTGCCGATCTCCTCCACGGGCGTCGACAGCACGATGCGGCCGCGCTGGATGAAGATCACGTCGGTCAGCAGGTTCTCGACTTCCTCCACCTGATGGGTCGTGACCAGGATGGTGCGCTCCTTGTCAAAGTAATCGTTGACCAGCGTGTCGTAGAACTGCCGCCGGAAGAGCAGGTCGAGTCCGATGGTCGGCTCATCGAGCACCAGCAGACGCGCATCGATGGCCAGGATGAGCGCCAGATGCAGTTGCGTGACCATGCCCTTGGAGAGCTCGCGCACGCGGCTTGTCATCTTGATGTCGGTCTTGCTCAGAAACCCTTCGGCGCGCGCCCGGTCGAAGCGCGGCTGCACGCCCGCTACGAAATCGAGCGCCTGGCGCACGCGCAGCCATCGCGGCATGACCGCCACGTCGGCGATGAAACACACGTCCTGCATGAGCGAGTCGCGCTCGGTATAGGGATTCTTGCCCATGACGGCGAGCTCGCCCTCGAAGGGCGTGAGCCCGAGGATGGCCTTCAGCGCCGTCGTCTTGCCCGCGCCGTTGGGCCCGATCAGGCCGACGATCCGGCCGGCCTCGACCGCAAAGCTCGCCCCATCGAGCGCGCGCACGCCCCGGTAGGACTTGCTGAGCGCGTGGGCCCTAATGATTTGATTCATCGTTCTGTCCTGCTGTCGACGGCCAGGGCGCGCTCGGCGCGGCGGCGCCGCTTTGCAGCAGCTCGCCCGGTGAGAGTCCGAGCCGCTGCATGGTGGCGTAGACCTTGGGCCAGACTTCCGTGAGGAAGCGTTGTCGCTCGTCCGTCAGCAGGGCCTGGCGGGCGCCGGTGCTCACGAACATCCCGAGGCCGCGGCGCTTCTCGACGAGCTTCTCGTCCACGAGGCGCTGATAACCCTTGAGCACGGTGAGCGGATTCAGGCGAAACTCGGCGGCGACGCTGCGCACGGAGGGCAGCGGATCGCCCTCGCGCAGCGCTTCCTCGAGGATCATCGCAACGATGCGATCGCGCAGTTGCCGGTAGATCGGCAGGCTGTCGTCCCATTGCGGATCCATCGAGTTTCCTTGGGCTCCGTGGTGCCTGTCTAGCTCACTAATGTAGCAGAGCGCTCTGTCACACCCGCTCCGAACGGAGCGAGCGGCGCGCCGCCGTGGGCACCCTCGACGCTCAGCGTGTGGCGGCTGTTTTCAGCTCCGAAGCCGTACACCACGGCGGTGGATTCAACAAAGGACCAGCTGAAGCCCACGGTCAGGACGATGGACACGGCGGCACAGGCGAGAACCTTAAGATCGAACGAGTTGGCAGCTTTCATGACTTTCTCCGGGTCGGTGGGGGGCTACACCATGCAGCACCCTTGTGGTGTTGTATCTAACTACAACACTATCTCTGTGTCAACCCCTCCCATGAAATTATCTTCAGCACCGAGCGGGGTGCGGGATTCGGACCGGGTGGACGTAGAATTCGCCCTCCATTTCGCCGTTCGTGCCCGGAGCCTTTCATGAAGCAAGCCGTCAACGTCGCGATCACGGGGGCGGCCGGCCAGATTGGCTATGCCCTCGCCTTTCGCGTGGCCTCGGGGCAGATGCTGGGCGCGGATACGCCCGTGAGGCTGCATCTGCTCGAGATCACCGCGGCGCTGCCGGCGCTGCAGGGCGTCCTGATGGAGCTCGACGACTGCGCCTTCCCGACGCTCGCGGGGCTCGTCGCCACCGATGATGCGCGGGTGGCCTTTCGCGACTGCGGGATCGCGCTCCTGGTGGGCGCGCGTCCGCGTGGCGCGGGCATGGAGCGCAAGGACCTGCTCCTCGCCAATGCACAGATTTTCTCCGCTCAGGGTCGTGCGCTCGATGCGGTGGCCCATCGCGACGTCAAAGTGCTGGTCGTCGGCAATCCGGCCAACACCAACGCCCTCATCGCCCGGGCCAATGCCCGAAGCCTCAACCCGCGCAATTTCACCGCCATGACACGGCTGGATCACAATCGCGCCCTCGCCCAGCTCGCCGCCAAGACGGGCGTGCCGGTCACGGCCGTCCGGCGCATGAGCATCTGGGGCAATCACTCGTCAACTCAGTACCCGGACATCAGCCACTGCCTGGTAAACGGCGCGCCGGCCCCCTCGAGGGTCGAACGCAGCTGGGTGGAAAACAGTTTCATTCCCGCCGTGCAGCAGCGCGGCGCGGCCGTCATCAAGGCGCGCGGCGCCTCCTCGGCCGCATCGGCCGCATCGGCCGCCATCGATCACGTGCGCAACTGGGTGCTAGGCAGTGCCAGCGGCGACTGGGTCAGCATGGCGGTGCCCTCCGACGGCAGCTATGGAATTGCCGAGGGCGTGATCTATTCGTATCCGGTCACCTGCCAAAACGGCGACTATCAGCGGGTGCCGGGACTGGCGATCGATGCATTCAGCCGCGCGCGCATGGATGCCAGTCATGCCGAGCTCATCGAGGAGCGCGACGGCGTGCGCGATCTGTTGCGCTGATCATCATGAGCGGGCGCAATGCGCCCGTCGGTTTAGTGGGCGCGGCGCGGCTTGCGCCGCGAGCGAGGCGAGACGCCACATGGTCCCCGTAGTCATCACTCTCCTGCTCGTCGCAGCCGCCGTCTACGCCGTCACGCAAGTCGGTGGCGTCGTTGCGCTCGCCTTCATTGCCGCCGTGCTGCTGCTCGCCTACCGGCGCCTGTCGCTTCTGGCTTTCACGCTCACCTTTACTGTGCTGCTCGGCATCTATACCGCGCTCGGCGCGGCGGGTACGGCAGCCTCCGTATGGAAGGGCTTGCTGTGGACGCTCCTCGCCGGGCTGTGGCTCATCAACCTCGTGCCGCTGCGCAAGCAGCTCATCACGCGGCCTTTCATGAAGGCCTATCTCAAACTGCTGCCCGCGATGTCGCAGACGGAAAAGGAGGCGCTCGAAGCGGGCACCGTGTGGTGGGACGGCGAGCTCTTCACCGGCGCGCCGCGCTGGGAAAAGCTGCTCGCCGCGCAGCCGCCGCGCCTCTCGAGCGCCGAGCAGGCCTTCCTCGACGGCCCCTGCGAGGAGCTGTGTCGCATGATCGATGACTGGGACGTCACGCACCGGCGTGCCGACCTGCCGCCGCACGTGTGGGAGTTCCTGAAGGCGCGCGGCTTCTTCGCCATGATCATCCCGAAGCACTACGGCGGTCTTGAGTTCTCCGCCTACGCCCACTCGTGCGTGCTGGCCAAGATCGCCAGCCGCAGCGCGACGGCCTCCTCCACCGTCGCCGTGCCCAACTCCCTTGGGCCCGCCGAGCTGCTGCATCATTACGGCACGGAGGAGCAGAAGAATTACTACCTGCCGCGGCTTGCGCGCGGCGAGGAGCTGCCGTGCTTCGCGCTCACCGGACCGCGCGCCGGATCCGACGCCGCTGCCATTCCCGACACCGGCATCGTCTGCCGCGGCCTGTGGAACGGCCGCGAGATCATCGGCATCAAGCTCAACTTCTCGAAGCGCTACATCACACTGGCGCCGGTCGCGACCGTCATCGGACTTGCCTTCCGCATGTTCGATCCGGGCGGCCTGTTGGGCGGGAAAGTGGATATCGGCATCACCTGCGCGCTCATTCCGCGCAACACGCCCGGACTGCAGATCGGCCGGCGGCATTTCCCGCTCAACATTCCGTTTCAGAACGGGCCCCTCGAGGGCAAGGATGTGTTCGTGCCGCTCGATATGCTCATCGGCGGCACAAAGATGGCAGGCCAGGGCTGGCGCATGCTGGTCGAGCAGCTCTCGGTGGGGCGCTGCATCTCGCTGCCCTCGAACGCGACCGGCGGTGCGCAGGCGGCCATCTGGGCGACCGGCGCCTATGCGCGCATCCGCCGCCAGTTCAACATGCCGATCGGCTCCTTCGAGGGCGTCGAGAAAGTGATCGCCCGCATGGTGGGCCTCACCTACACCATGGATGCGGCGCGCTCGGTGACCGCCGGCGCCATCGACGGCGGCGAGAAGCCCTCGGTGCCCTCGGCGATGCTCAAATATCACGTGACGGAGATGGGCCGGCAGGTGGCGAACGACGCCATGGACGTGCACGGCGGCAAGGGCGTTTGCCTCGGGCCCAAGAACTACCTGGGCCGCGGCTATCAGTCCGTCCCGATCGCGATCACCGTCGAGGGCGCGAACCTTCTCACCCGCAGCCTCATCATCTTTGGCCAGGGCGCGGTGCGCTGCCATCCGTTCGTGCTGAAGGAGATGAACGCGGCCAGAAACCCCGATCGCGCGCGCGGCGTCGACGACTTCGACCGCGCGCTTTTCGGCCACGTCGGCTTTACGCTTTCGAATGCGGCGCGCTCGCTCGTCATGGGCCTGACGCTGGCGCGCTTCACGAGCGTGCCGGTCAAGGGTCCGACCGCGCGCTACTATCAGCACATCGACCGCTTCAGCGCCTCGTTCGCATTCGCGGTCGACGTCGCCCTGCTCACGCTCGGCGGCTATTTGAAGAAGAAAGAGAATCTGTCGGCGCGCCTGGGCGACGTGCTCTCGTGCATGTACCTTGCCTCGATGGTGCTCAAGCACTACGAGAACCGCGGCCGCCGCGCGGCGGAGCTGCCGATCGTCGAGTGGGCATGCCGCCATCTGCTGTATCGCGCGCAGGACCAGCTGCACGCATTCCTGCGCAATTTTCCGAGCCGCCTCTTTGCAGGGATCATGCGCATGCTGGTCTTTCCGCGCGGGCTCACCTATTCCGCACCGAGCGACCGGCTCGGCAGCGCCCTCGCCGCCATCGTGATGAACCCGACCGAGGCGCGCGAGGAGCTGTGCCGCTTCATCTACAAGACGGTCGAGCCGAACAATCCGCTGGGGCTGCTGCAGGAGGCGCTGTGCCTGGCGCCGCTGTGCGAGTCGATCGAGAAGCGCATTCGCGTCGAGGGCGTCAAGACGGGCCGCGTCGGCGCACTCGATGTGCCGGGCCAGATCCAGCAGGCGCTCGCCGCGGGCATCATTTCCGAGACCGAAGCGGCCGCCCTGCGGGATTACGATGCCAAGGTCATGGACATCGTCAACGTCGACGACTTTGCGCCGCAGGAGCTGGCGATGCAGGCCGAGCTGCCGGCACAAAGCGCCGCAGAGCCGAACGTGCACGTCGCCTGAATTTATTTGTGCAGGGCCGCCTCGCCTGACTAAGCTTGCGCGCTGGCCCATGAGCGCCAGCCCACCCCGGGAGAAACCGTCATGCGTATGTTTGCCGTCGCCGCGCTGATCCTCGTCGCCACGGTTGCCGCTGCTCAGGAGCGCGCCGCTCCGCCGAGTGGCGCCGAGGTCTACATCATAAGCCCCAAGGACGGCGCCAAGATCACCGGCCCGGTCGTGGTGCTGTTCGGACTCAAGGGCATGGGCATCGCTCCGGCGGGAGTGAAGTTTGACAACACCGGGCACCATCATCTGCTCGTTGACATGGACATCCCGTCGGATCTGAGCGTGCCGATGCCCGCGACGGACAAGCTGCTGCACTTCGGCAAGGGGCAGACTCAGACCACGCTGACGCTCGCGCCCGGCAAGCACACCCTGCAGCTGGTGTTTGCCGACCTCAATCACATGGCATTCAACCCACCGCTCGTGTCACAGAAGATCACGATCACAGTCCATTAGGCGCAGGTCAGTTGAAGCCGCTGCGCGCCGTACTGCACGTCGATATGGATGCCTTCTACGCATCCGTCGAAGAGCGCGACAATCCGCAACTCGTTGGCAAGCCGGTCATCGTCGGCGGCACGAGCGGACGCGGCGTGGTGGCGGCGGCAAGCTATGCTGTACGCAAGTTCGGAGTGCACTCGGCGATGCCGATGAGCACCGCGTTGCGCCTGTGCCCGCAGGCGGTGTGCATACGGCCGCGCATGCAGCGCTACCAGGAGGTCTCGGGCCAGGTGTTTGCGATCTTCCGCGAAGTGACGCCGCTGGTGCAGGGTCTGTCCCTGGACGAGGCGTTTCTGGACGTCACGGCCAGTCAGGTGCTCTTCGGCGACCCGCCGAGCATCGCGCGCTCCATCAAGGAACGCATCCGCGCGTGCACCGGACTCACAGCCTCCGTCGGCGTCGCCTCCAACAAGCTGGTCGCGAAGATCTCCTCCGATCTCGCCAAACCCGACGGACTCACCGTGGTGCCGGATGAGAGGATCCGCGAGGTGCTCGATCCTCTGTCGGTTCGGCGCCTGCCGGGCCTCGGCAAAAAGACCGGCGCCAAGGTGGAGGAGGCGGGCATCCGCACCTTTGCCGAATTGCGCGTGGCGCCGGATGCCATCCTGTGGCCGTTGTTCGGCCGCTACAGCGAGCGCGTACGGGCGCGCGCGGCGGGCATCGATGACCGGCCCGTGCTCGCCGACCTCGAGGACAAATCCCTGAGCGCCGAGGACACCTTCGCCACCGATATTGCCGATCCGCGCGTGCTCGTGACGCAGCTGCGCCGAATTGCCGAGCTCGCCTGCGAGCGGCTGCGCAGCAAGCGGCTCATGACCGGCTGCATCGGGGTGAAGATCCGGCGCGACGATTTCACCACCGCCACGCGGCAACGCACAGTTGCGCCGCCGACACACGATGGGCGTACCATCGCCAACGTGGCAAATGAGCTCATGGCCCGCTGGCTGGCCGAGCATGCCGGCGCGAAACTTCGGCTGCTCGGCGTGGTCTTGACTGATCTCAGCCCGGCGTCGCAGTTATCCCTGTTCGAGGCCGCACCGCACACGACGCGCCTCGACGCGGCGCTCGATGAGGCCCAGGGGCGCTTCGGCGCCCAGGCGCTGCGGCGCGGACATCCCATTAAGTAGCATCGTTGCATGTACCTGTCCTTCTTCGGTCTTCTCGAGAAGCCCTTCGCGATCACGCCTGATCCGCGCTATTTGTATCTGAGCGCGCGGCACGCCGAGGCGCTCGCGCACCTGCTCTACGGCATCAACGAGGCCGGCGGCTTCGTGCAGCTCACGGGCGAGGTGGGTACGGGAAAGACCACGATCGTGCGCTCGTTGCTGGCGCAGACCCCGAAAAACGCCGAGATCGCCCTCATCCTCAATCCCCGGATGACCGCGCCCGAATTCCTCCTCACCATCTGCGAAGAGATCGGCATCGGGGTGCCGGACTCCTCGATGGAGAGTCTGAAGGATCTCGTC
>DATHRI010000037.1:0-10784 GCA_035481795.1 Steroidobacteraceae bacterium | reverse complement strand
GGGTGTCGGCATCAACGCCGGCGGGCCACAGCCGAAGCTGAAACCTGCGTGGCAGGCTCTGTATCGCCGCAACGGTGCATTCGAGTTCAATCCGGCGCGGCACGACTTCACTACCAAAGTTCTGCTCGGCCATGAGATTCGCGGCCAGGGCTTTGCAGAGGTCGAGGAAGCGGTGGACCTTCTCGTGCGCGCGCCCGCCTGCGCGCAATTCGTCGCGCGCAAACTTGCCGTCTATTTCGTTGCCGACGAGCCGCCGCCGGCGCTCGTTGCACGTATGGCGGCCACCTTTGCGCGCACCGATGGCGACATTGCGGCAGTGCTGCGCACGCTGTTTGCGTCCCCGGAATTCAGCGCGTCCCTCGGCAGCAAGTTCAAGGATCCCATGCACTTTATGGTTGCGGCGCTGCGCTTGGCGTATGACACTCGGCCGATCCTGAACACCCACCCGGTGATCAACTGGTTGAATGCGCTCGCTGAACCGCTCTATGGACATCAAACGCCCGACGGCTACGCGCTCACCGAGGCGGGTTGGGCAAGTTCGGGCCAGATGAGCCGCCGCTTCGAGATCGCCCGCGCCATGGCAGCGCCCAACGCGGGACTGTTCGCGCCGGAGGACGGCAGCATTGCAGCCGGCGCAGGCTTTCCAAGGCTCTCCAATCCGCTCTACTTCAATGCGCTCGAGCCGCTCCTGTCCGCACGCACCCGCAGTGCGCTCGAGGCCGCAACCTCGCAGCAGGAATGGAATACGCTCCTGCTTTCTTCACCGGAGCTCAATTACCGATGAGCGCGCAGCGGTGCACGCGTTCTGGAGTATCTATGCAGCGTCGAAACTTTCTGCGCTTGGCCGCAACTCTTCCGACACTGACCCTCGCGGGCCGACTGTTCGCAGCGCCCGCCTCACCGGCGCGCTTCCTGCTGGTCTTTCTGCGCGGCGGTTACGACTGCGCGAACTTCCTCGTGCCTTATTCGAGCAGCTTCTACTACGAGGCGCGCCCGCACATTGCAATCCCCCGGCCCGACGCGAGCACGCCCGCTGGTGCGCTCGCGCTGGATGCCGACTGGGCGTTGGCTCCCGCCGTGCGCGGAACCCTGGAGCCGCTCTACCAGGCGCGACAACTGGCCTTCGTACCCTTTGCCGGCACCGATGATGTTTCACGCAGTCATTTCGAGACGCAGGACAGCATTGAGCTCGGCGAGCCTTCGCAAGGCCAACGCGACTTTGGTTCGGGGTTCATGGGGCGCCTGGTGCAGGTGCTGCAAGCGAGCGGGCCCATCGCCTTTACCGACGCGCTGCCGCTGATCTTCAAGGGCGGCGCGGACATCCCCAACGTGTCGTTGCGGGGCATCGGCAAGCCTGCCTTCGACGAACGCCAGACGTCGCTGTTGAGCGGCATGTATGCCGAGCATCATCTCGAATCAGCGGTCACCGACGGGCTCGCGCTGCGCCAGGAGGTCGCGCTCGCGATGGCGGATGAAATGCGCGCGGCAAATCGCGGCGCAATCAATACCAAGGGATTCGCGCTTGAAGCGGAGCGCATGGGCAAGCTCATGCGCGACCAGTATCGACTCGGTTTCGTCGATGTCGGCGGGTGGGACACGCACGT
The DNA here is from genome assembly GCA_035481795.1 of Steroidobacteraceae bacterium. Lineage (GTDB taxonomy): Bacteria > Pseudomonadota > Gammaproteobacteria > Steroidobacterales > Steroidobacteraceae > PALSA-1196. The sequence continues at coordinate 9,180 of DATHRI010000037.1, read as the reverse complement.
CAATGAAGGCGCTGCACAGGGCGCGCTGGCTAATAATCTCGATAACCTCAGCCGCGGACTCGTGAGCTTTTCCCAGGCGCTCGGCGCGCAGTGGCAGAGTACGGTCGTGCTGGTCGTATCCGAATTCGGCCGCACCTTCCGCGAGAATGGCAACAATGGCACCGACCACGGCCACGGCTCGGTCTACTGGGTGCTCGGCGGCGCACTCAACGGCGGGCGCATCGCCGGCGAACAACGCGCGGTTGAGCGCGCGACCTTGTTTCAGGACCGCGACTATCCGGTGTTGAATAACTATCGCGCCGTCATCAGCGGGCTGTTCCGCTCGATGTGGGACCTGTCCGGTAGCCAGCTCCAACGGGTGTTCCCCGCGGTAACTCCACTGGACCTCAAACTCATCTGAGCGTTCAATGGCCTGAGTCGATGCACCCTCGGGGCAGGCATGTCGAACACCATGAAGCGCGCGCTCGTCGCGCTCGCAGCCGTAGTCGCGCTCGCGATCCTGATCGTCTGGCTGGGGCCGCGCCTCCTGGGCGCGAATGTCCAGTCCCGGTTGGAGGCGGCGGCCTCAGACGCGCTGGGCATGCAAGTGCAGATCGGCGGCCGGCCGGCCTTGCGCTTCTTTCCAGGTTTGCACGTGACGCTCGGGAACGTGCGCATCCGCAACCGCGGCGCCGATATCGCCTCCATCGATGAGGTGAAGCTTGGGGTCGAGCTTAAGTCCCTTTTGCACAAGGGTCTGAAGATCCAAAGCGTGCGATTCAAGAACGCAAAAATCACCCTGGTGCGCGATAAGGACGGGCACTTCAACGTCGATCGACCACCCCCGCCGGAATCGAGCGCGACGGCTGCCGACATCGCGGAAGTGTCCTTCACCGACTCCAGCCTGAGTTTCTCGGACGCGCAGTTTGGAGAGGACTTTGCGGCAGAGAACTGCAGCGTGGAGTTGCGCGGCCTGACGTTTACAACCTCGGCGTCAGCGGACCTTCTGAAGACGCTTGCGCTCACGGGCTCCCTCGCCTGCGCTCGCATGCGCACCGAGAACCTGGTCGGATCCACCGTCAAAGCTTCGGTAACGGGCACGAACGGCATTTTGAAATTTGACCCCATCGCGCTGGAGCTCCTCGGCGGTCACGGCAGCGGCGATGTCACAGCTGACTTCAGCGGTGCCGAGCCCGTGTATCACGTGCGCTCGGCGATCTCGAAATTGCAGATCGCGGACTTCTCGCGGACGGTGACGGCCGCGAAGATTGCCGAAGGGGCCCTGGACTTTTCCGCCAATCTCACGATGCGCGGCACACCCAACGCTCGGGTGATGCGCACAACCGCGGGCGAGGCGTCCCTGCATGGCATTAATTTGGTGCTCGAGATCGGGGATCTCGATCAGGCATTCGCGCGCTACGAGTCGACCCAGAGCTTCAATCTCGTCGACATGGGCGCCTTCCTGCTCGCCGGACCCTTGGGGGTCGCGGTGACCAAGGGCTACGACTATTCACGCATCCTGAAAAAATCCGAGGGCCGCACCACCATTCGCACGCTGATCTCGCAGTGGAAGATCGCGCGCGGCATCGCCGAGGCGCAGGACGTGGCTCTGGCAACGCCGCAAAACCGCATCGCGATGAAAGGCGGACTCGATTTGGTCAGCGATACGTACGAAGACGTGACGATCGCACTCCTCGGCCCGCAAGGATGCGCACGCGTGGAGCAGAAAATTCACGGCTCGTTCAGCAAGCCTGTTGTTGACAACCCGAACGTAGTAATGACCATCACTGGCCCCGCGCGCAAGCTCATCAACAAGGGCAAAAAGCTGTTCGGCGCCAAATGCACGGTCTTTTATTCCGGCGCCGTGCAGCCGCCGCAGCCGCCGCAGTGATCTCGGCGCGCGGGTTCGCGGCCGCAGATGTGGGGCGAGCCCGGTTGTTGCACTCGCCCGCGGCAGCGAGATCAGCTACTTCGCGCCGCAAGGTTCGGAATTACTGCTTGTACTTGCGTTTGACGGCCGCAATGCAGTTGTCACGCGCGGAGCCCGAGAGCGTATCGCACTTCGCGCGGGCGGCGTTGTAGGCGGAGTTCGTCGACTCCGCACGCACATCGCCGCGCACGCCGGCGCTGATCTGCCGATCCTGACCCTCGCGCAGGCACGCTTCGCGCGCCTCGCCCGTCTTGCTCGCGCACAGATCCGCTTGCAGTTTGTCACTCGTATCCGGCTCGGTGGTTGCTGGCTGTGACTGCGCAGCGGCGGGAGCCGTGAGGCACGCCATAGCAAGCCATGCGGCGCCGATCAGCAGGTATTTGACTCGGTATGGCATGGGTGATCTCCAGTGAGTGACGCACCTAATAACGCGCCAACAGCGTCTCCAGATCCGTGCGCGATGCTTCCATCGCCTTATACAGCGGAATATGTCGTGCTACCGAGCTGCCATTCACAATGGCGGCAAAAGCTATCCATCCACCAGCCCTCTTGCGCAGGTAACCGGCGATCCCGCACACCGAATGCGGCTCGTCCATCGTACCGGTCTTGAGCGCCACGCGGTCGAGCCACGCCTCGGTTCCCTGGCGCAGAAAACCAAACGGGGCCTGCCGCGGCACGGTCAATCCGCCATAGAACGCGGGAAAATACCGGCTGTCGTGGTACTGATATGCAAGCAGTGCCACGAGATCGTGCGCCGACAGCTCATTTTCAGGGGTAAGCCCGCTGCCACTGAGAAGCAGCGGCGCCGACGTGCGCGCATGGCTCTGCACGCGCAACGCGCGCTGCACAAACTCGGACAGCCCCTTCGATGCGTCGGCGAGGCCCGTTGGAGCTTTGCCGGTCATATCGGCGGCGAGATCGAAGGTCAGCACATCGGCGATGTAATTGTTGGAGAAGCGCAGCATGCGGCCCAACTGCTCACGCAGCAGGAGGCCTTCGCTCTGCGCCAGAGGAAAAACGCCGCTCGGCAACGCGCCTCGGGTGGTAATGACGTCCCCGGGTACGCTCACGCCGACCTCGCGCAGACTCTCCCGCAGCAACAGCCCCACGCCCATGGCAGGATTTGACATGGCGCGGTAGACGCGCTCGCGCGTGGCGTCCATTGGCATCTGGCCCCCCACCCGCAGCACATCCACCCCGGCGCTGGTTGCGCGTTCAACCCAGAAGGTCTTTTTCGATTGCGCCGCGCTCGTGGCAATGGTCCCCTCGACAGGAACGGGCAAACGCGCCACACCGCAACCGCGCACCAGGGCGGCCGCGCCCGCAGTCGTCGGTTGCACGCTGACGCACCAGTTGCCATAGTCGATTCCCACCGCCGAGAGCGGCGCGTTGAACGCAGTATCGCTGCGCACCAGCGCGCCGCAGCGGTCATGCGTTTCACAACCGACCTCGGCAAAGGGCGCAAGGTTGACGACTACCCGGCCGCGCACGGAGGTCACGCCCGCCCCGGCCGCCTGCACGGCGAGCGCCAGCAGAGTGTGGTACTCGAGCGTCGGGTCGCCCTCGCCGTCGAAAATCACGTCGCCGCTGAGCTCGCCCGCGCGCAGCGTACCGTGTGCCAGCAGCCGGGTTGCAAAGGCCTTGTCTCCCGACCAGCGATTGAGCGTCGCTGCCGCGACCGCAAGTTTGGTGAGCGACGCCGGCGTCAGCCGCCGATCCGGATTCAATTGCTGCAGGACCGCGCCGCTGTCGAGGTCCAAGGCAAGCGCACTGACGGCGGCCCCACCGCGTTCCAGTCCCTCCAGCGCCTGCCAATCCGCGTGCGCCGGCATCGAAGGCCACCACAGCGGCACGCTCGCCGCGATGCCCCGCAACAGGCGGCACGCCGGCCGAAACCGTTGCAGGGCGTCGCTGCCGCTCAGCAACGCGCGGTCCCCGCTGCACTGCCGCGCGGCGCGCCGCGGCCCGCGTGCGCCGCCCAGCACCACAACAAGCCCGAAATGGCCACGGCGACCGGAACAATCTTCACCGCCTGCTGCAGCGAGGACAGGTCCGACAGCACGCCGATCAGGGGGGGCGAGAGCACATCGCCGAGTATGTGAATCGTGAATATGCTGACCGCGATCGCCGAAGCACGCTCCAGCGGCGATGTGAGATTGACGATTGCCGCATTTATGGGGCCGGTTGAAACGAACAGACACAACTGGGCGATCACCATCGCGCCCAAATACATGACCGGCGATGCGGTAGTGAGCGCCGCCCATGCAAAGGGCGCCGCGATGAGAGTGGCGACTGCCGAGACCCACAGAAATGCCTGGCGCGAGAATTTCGCGCAGTAGTCTCCGAGCCAGCCGCCCGCGAAAGTGCCCACAAAGCCCGTGATGACCACGATCTCGCCAAAACTGACCGTGGCCTGGGCGCGGGGGATGCCGCGCACGCGTTCAAGAAACGCCGGCATCCAGAAACCCAACCCTCCCACCGCAAACGTGTACGCGGCGTAGCCGAACACCGTCAACACGTAGGGTGAGTTCCTGGTGAGGCGTGCGTAGGTTGCGATCAAATCCGCACGCGTGCCTGCGCGCGCTGCGGGCGCCGCTCCCGTACCGGCGTCCTGGCTGCCGCGCGGCGGATCCCGCAACATGAGAGTCAACGCCGCAAGCGCAAGTCCCGGGGCGCCGGCGACGAAGAATGCCATGCGCCAGCCGTAGCGCGCGTCCACCAGGCCGCCCACGACGTATCCCAACGCCGCGCCGATCGGAATCGCGCAGAAGAACACCGCCATGATCCGGCCGCGCCGTTCTGCGGGAAAATAGTCGGCAAGGAGCGCAGGGGCGATGGTGCCGTACGCCGCCTCGCCGATGCCGACCACAGCACGCGCGCCCAGCAGAGCGAGGTAGCTGCCTGCAAAGCCCGACAGGGCGGTCGCAAGGCTCCAGACGCCGACGCCGAAGGCAATCAGCCGCGGGCGCGGACGCCGATCACCGAGCGCGCCGAAAACCGGCGCCGCAATGAGATAGACGAGCAGGAAGCTCGTCATCAAAGAGCCCAATTGGAAGTCAGAGAGCGCAAGCGAGGAATGCTTCAGGGTCTCAGCCAGCGCCGACACCACGAATCGATCGAGATAGTTCAAGAGATTGATGAATGTCAGCACCGCAAGCGCTAGGCTTGCGGAAGTGAGGTGCGCCTGGCGTTGTGCCCGTGGATTCATACGCAACGGCGAGCTTACCAGTCTTCGCCCAGGAAGCTGGTGCCAAGCATAGCGTGTCGATTCTCACCCCCGATCGATCAAGCAACACGATGCGGCGACCCGCGAGCGAATGGCGCAATTCCATGGAGCAGGCGCGCCGGCGAGAGTGAACGATGTCACTCACGCCACCTCGGTCATGCGCTACGGCGCCGTCATCGGGCGCACGGCGTGTCTATGACACCTGGCGCTCACTCACCTGTTGCTCCATCAGCGAGAAGAACACCAGCCGCACCTGTTTGTCCTGTGGGCCCCTAACCGGACCGCAGGGCGTCAATGGGTTGCGTGTAAGGTGTTGGATGTGTTTCCACTGTGGTGAGTGGCATGATAGGGACGTGAATGCGGCCCGAAACATCCTCCGTCGCGCCGAGGTGCCGGCGTCTGTGAGCAGGAACGAGTCATCGACCGTGAGGGTTCCGCCGCGCCGAGCATCCCGCTCGCGCAAGGCAGGCAGAGAACCCGCAGGGACGGTGGCGTGAGTACCGGGAAAGTTTCAGCAGAGCAGATTCTCGCGCGCATCCCCGGCGCCCCCTCCAAGAAGTGGCCGGCCGGCGAGCGTTACACGACTGCGCTTGCGCATGGCTCGATGTCGGTCGGCCTGTACGCGCCGCTCGCTACGGATCCGCAAACTCCGCACGCGCAGGATGAGGTGTATATCGTGCGTTCCGGCCATGCCGACTTTGTGATGGCTGGCCAGCGCGAGCCGTGCGCCACCGGGGATGTGCTCTTCGTCGCTGCCGGGATTGAACACCGCTTTGAAAAGTTGTCGGCCGACTTTTCCGCCTGGGTTGTATTCTGGGGACCCAAAGGCGGCGAGACGATTGTCTGAGATCATGCCCTTGCGGAGCGCACGACCATCCGGCGGGCCGTCGCGCGCTTCGAGCAACGAGTTCGCGCCACGCTGCGTTCCTGCAGCGGGGACCCTCGCCACGACCCCCGCAGCAGCCGGATCACTAACGTCGAGAATTACCTGAATAATCTGGGTGTTACGCTATATACCTAAGGTATTACGCAGGCCATCTGAGCGCCGCGAAATTGGTCACGCCCCTAAGAACGGAAAAGCGGCGAGGACCTGCCGGGTCCTCGCCGCTCGCCGTCACTCGCTGATCAAGCGCACCATCGTGCGTGCGAATGAACGCGTCAGCCTTCGAGCATCTTCTTCAGATTATCAAGGCCCGTGCGGTACACACCGGTGATGAATTTAGTCACGCCGGCATCGCTTTCTGCATCCGGCGGATTATCGGATACGTTCTTGCGTTTGAACGTGCCGGTCCAGGTCACGATCGTCGTGGCATCGGGGCCCGACTTGACGGATATCGTGGAGAGATAGTTTTGAATCGGCAAGGGCGCCGGATCGATGATCATGTATTTGATTGCATGACTCTTCGAACGGTACGCCACCAATCTCTCGGTGAACGTCGGTCCGTCCTTGACCGTGAGCTGCCGCACGGCTCCGACCTTGTTATTGGTGCCCTGGACGATCTCGTCCTTTACGAATGCGGGATGCCAGCTGTTCAGGCTGTCAAAGTCCTTGATGGCCGCCCAGACTTTCGACACGGGCGCCTTGATCTCCACCGTTTCCGTCACCCGCAGAGTCCCGGGCGCCGCGGCCAGTACGGCCCAGGGCGCGCCGAAAGCGACGAGTGCCAGCACGGCAATACTTCTTTTCATGTGATCCCCACCTTTGCGATATGTGCGCGCGAGCTTGCACGATCCGGCGTTGCGCGCTGAACGCCGGCAACGGCACTATATACCGCGCCTCGGAGGAGCGCACATGCAGCGTAGCCCCTGGCGCAGGCCTATTAATTTTCACGCCGCGACTCCTGCCGCCGGAGAAGGTGATGACCGCTCGCCCGCCCCTGCCGCCCTTCACCCTCGAGACGGCCGCGCAGAAGATCCGCATGGCCGAGGATGCCTGGAACAGCCGGGATCCTGAGCGCGTCTCATTGGCGTACACGCCGGACAGCCGCTGGCGCAACCGCTCGGAGTTCTTTGCCGGCCGCAGCGCGATTGTCGCTTTCCTCAAACGCAAATGGTCGCAGGAGCTTGACTACCGCCTGATCAAGGAGCTCTGGGCCTTTCACGACCATCGCATTGCGGTGCGCTTTCAATACGAATGCCACGACCACGCCGGCCAATGGTATCGGGCGTACGGCAACGAACAGTGGGAGTTCGACGCTGAGGGCCTGATGCGGCGCCGCGAGGCCAGCATCAACGACGTGCGCATCGCCGAACAGGAGCGCAAATTCCGCTGGCCGGCGGGCGCGCGTCCCGCGGATCATCCCGGTCTCACGGCACTCGGCCTGTAGGACGAGAAGTTAGGATCGGGGCCGCTTGTCCAGTGCCTGCTGCATGAGTGCAGCGAGCGCCGCGGCACCTTCTCGTCCCTGCGAGCGCAGCGCCGCAATAGTGCCCGCGACGTTCGCCGGCGAGTGGTTCTGATTCAGCTTGAATTTAAGCTGGATGTCATCGACGGCGAGCTCAAAGCCCACAATGCCGCGCAGCAGTTGCTCGGTCGGCAAAGCTGCGCCGATGCGCCACGGCGCGGCGGCGCCGGCTTCGAAGTGCGCCGCAAGGGCGGCAACCACTTCCTCGAGCCCCGCCGGGTCATGGATCAGGCGCGCATGCCCATACAGATGCGCCGCCGCGTAGTCCCAGGTGGGGACGTTGCGTTGCGGATCGGTGTACCAGCGCGGCGAGATATAGGCATGCGGCCCATGCAGGATGAACAGCACGCGCTGCCCTTCGATCGCGGACCACTGCGGATTCGCCCGGGCCCAATGACCCGTGAGCGTCACGCGCGCATCGACACGGCGATAAAGCACCGGCAAGTGGGTCGCGAGCGGTGCGCCCGCGGCGACCGAGATGAGCGTGCCGAAGGCATCGTATGCAGCCAGCCAGTCGAGCTGTCGAAGATCGGGCTCGTGAAAATGCGCGGGGATGTACATGCGTGCGCTCCGGGGTCTGGGTCCGCGATGCGGGCGCGCCGCGCTAGGCGCTGACGGCCGCCTCGCCCAGGAATTCGCGGAACACCCCGGAGGCGACGAGCGTCTTCGCCGCCTCGATGTCCGGCGCGAAAAAGCGGTCGGCCGCATAATGCGGCACCGCGCTGCGCACGCGCGCGATGATGCGCTCGAGAACCGCGGAACTCTTCAGCGGCCGATGGAACTCAATGCCCTGCACGGCCGCCAGCAGCTCGATTGCAATCACCCCCGCGGCATTGTCGGCCATGTCGCTCACGCGCCGCGCAGCATGGGTCGCCATCGAAACATGATCTTCCTGATTGGCCGACGTCGGGATGCTGTCGACGCTTGCCGGATGCGCGAGCACCTTGTTCTCCGACACGAGCGCCGCGGCGGTGACCTGCGCCACCATGAAGCCGGAGTTGAGCCCGCTGTCCTGCACCAGGAATGCCGGCAGGCCGCTCATCTTCGGATCGACCAGCAGCGCGATGCGCCGTTCAGCGAGCGCCCCGATCTCCGCGACGGCGAGCGCCAGCTGGTCGGCCGCGAACGCAACCGGTTCGGCGTGGAAGTTGCCGCCGGAGCAGACGCTGTCGTCCTGGGGAAACACCAGAGGATTGTCGGTCACGGCATTCGCCTCGCGCACCAGCGTTGCGGCCACCGAGCGCATGAGATCGAGGCACGCACCCATTACCTGCGGCTGGCAGCGCAGCGAGTACGGATCCTGCACCCGATCGCACTTCAGGTGCGAGGCACGAATCCGGCTGCCGGCGAGCAGGCGGCGCAATGCCGCGGCCACCTGCACCTGTCCCGGCTGGCGGCGCAGTGCATGAATGCGGGCGTCAAATGGCGCATCGCTGCCCTTCAGGGCATCGATCGACAGGGCGCCGCTCGCCAGCGCCGCGGCAAAAACGCTCTCGATCCGCAACAGTCCCGCGAGCGCCAGAGCGGTCGAGACCTGGGTGCCGTTGAGGAGCGCCAGTCCCTCCTTCGGCCCGAGCGTCAGCGGCTTCAGGCCCGCGCGCCTAAGGCCCACCGCCGCGGGAAAAATCCGCCCGGCGATG
>DATHRI010000036.1:0-7154 GCA_035481795.1 Steroidobacteraceae bacterium | reverse complement strand
TGCCGCGCGTGCGGCAAGCGAGTTTCGCGATTGCGAGGGCCGGCCGGTGGTGTTTCCGCGCACCGCGGATGAATGGGCGGAGCCCAAGTGGGTGGATTACTGGTGCCACCAGGATGCACCGTGGGTTTCAGAGCGCCTGCGGCGCCGAATCGTCGATTTCACCACCGTCCTGGGATGCAGGTATCCAACCGTCATGGACATTCGTGCTTCGAAGTGGGGAAAGTCCGCTCTGCGAGCGCTGGCCTCCTGGCGATATCGCTTTCAACGATACGATCACCCCTGGGAGCTTCGCGTCTCGAGAAAACTCATCCGTCATTGGGATCCGCGTGTGATGAGCTTGTGACGATGATGCCGCGCCAGTTGCTGCACGCAGTACAAGTCAGCTTTTTCAACGATCCTGAAGGACGGTCGCCGGCGCAGCTTCTGGACGCGTGGCCGACGCTCGCCGATGTTGCGGAAGCCTCATCGCAATCCGGTGTTCGCGTCTCGGTTGTCCAAGCGAGCACCCACTCGGAGCATCTCGTCCGCAACGGCGTGCACTATTATTTTCTGCCGTTCGGCAGCGCGCTATCGATGAATGAGGATACCAGGGCGTTCGGCGAAATGCTCCGCACGCTTGCCCCCGATATTTTGCATGTGCACGGTCTCGGCTTTCATCGCGACGTGCTGTCGCTGCACTCGCTTGTTCCGGCCATCCCGATCGTGCTGCAGGATCACGCAAGCAGGCCGCCACGATTCTGGCGCCGATCTGCGTGGCGGCGCGGCCTGTCGGTTGCCGCCGGAATCTCATTTTGCGCCCTGGAGCAGGGCCGTCCATTTGTCGATGCCAAGCTCGTCCGCCCGGACACGAACCTGTACGCCATCCCCGAATCCACGAGCCGTTTTACGCCGGGAGACCGGCAGGAGGCGCGTCGCGCGACCCGGATCGCAGGCGACCCTGCGCTTCTGTGGGTCGGACACCTGAATGCCAACAAAGACCCGCTGACGGTGCTCGAGGGTATCAGCGCCGCGACCCGAGCACTGTCCGGACTGCAGCTTTACTGCTGCTTCGGCACGGCGCCGCTGCTGCGCGAGGTTCAGGCTCGAATTGCGGCGGATTCCGCGCTGCGCGGCAGAGTGCATCTGCTGGGCCGCATGCCCCACGAAAGGATCGAGCAGCTGATGCGGGCGGCGGACATATTCGTGCAGGGAAGTCATCGGGAAAGCACCGGCTATTCCTTGATCGAGGCACTCGCCTGCGGGTTGCCGCCGGTGGTCACCGACATCCCATCCTTTCGCTCGTTGACGTCCCCGGGTCCGGTAGGACGTCTGTGGCCGTGCGGCGATCCGCGTGCTCTGTGCGATGCCTTGCAATGGGTCGCAGCGCGTACCGATTTCAGGTCGCGCGCCGCGGTGCGCGCACACTTCGACCGCGAACTGTCGTTCGCTTCGCTGGGCTCGAAGCTCGCATCGATGTACGAAGATCTGCTTGCGCGCACCCGCGGACAACATCGACTCGACGCATCGGTACCCGATCGCGCGGCTGTCCAGACGCCTTGAGGAGGACTAGCGTGCCGCCTGCCGTATCGATCATCGTGCCTACGTTCAATCGCCTGAGGCTTCTTCGAAGATCGCTTGCGTCCGTGTTCGAACAGACTTTCGAGGACTGGGAACTTCTCATCGCCGACGACGGCTCGGGCCCTGACGCGCGAGCCTACCTGGAAGCCCTCGACGATCCGCGCGTCAAAGTGCTTTGGCTGTCTCACAGCGGAAAGCCGGCGGTTGCACGCAACGCCGCGTTGCGCGAAGCGAAGGGCGAATATGTCGCTTTTCTCGACTCCGACGACCTTTGGATGCCCGCAAAACTTGAGATGCAGATGGCCTCGCTGCGGAGGCATGCCGGCCGCCGCTGGGGCTACACCCGATTCGTCCTCGTCGACGAGTCCGGCAATCCGACTGATTGGCAGCGCACCCGCAGCTGGCCCGTCCCGGATGGCTGGATCTTCGACAAGCTGGTGAGGTCCGAGACGGTCATTGCCGTACCCAGCGTGGTGGTATCCCGCGGGCTGCTGGAACAGGTGGGAGGATTCGATGAGGACTTGGTCATGTGCGAGGACTACGATCTGTGGCTCAAGTTGGCGGCACACAGCGAGGTCGACGCCATCGACGAACCTTGCACGCTCGTGACCCGTCACGCCGAGCATTCCGGCAACGAGATAATCTCATTTCAGGACTGCGCGCGGGTCTTCGAGAAAGTGCTGCACGCGCGCGGCACCGAGCACCTGCATGCGATCGTGCGCGAAAAGCTTGCCGAGGTTGCCCACGGGCTCGCGAGGAGCCACGCGGCGCGCGGCAACCGTATGAGCGCGCTGCGCACTCTGGCCTCGAGCGCGCGCCACTGCTGGCGATACCCGCACTGGTGGGTCGGCGCTCTGCGGGCGGCCGCTTGCGCCGTTACACCGCAAACGGTGATCGAAGCCGCCCGCAAATATCGAAGCGTCCGCCGCGCGCATGGCGGCGCGCAGCCGTGATCGCCCGCGCATGCTCATGACGGAGCCGGTCATTTCGATCATCATGCCGACGTTCAATCGTCTGCAGTATCTGCGCCCCGCCGTCGATTCGGTATTCGCCCAGACCTTCACCGATTGGGAATTGATCATCGCGGACGATGGTTCGGGCGCCGAGACAAGGGCCTACCTGCAAGGGCTCGATGACCCGCGCGTCACGCTGCTCTGGCTGACGCACACGGGTAAACCCTCGGTGGTGAGCAATATCGCCCTGCGGCAAGCGCGCGGCGAATTTGTCGCTTTCCTGGACTCCGACGATCTGTGGCTGCCGCAGAAGCTGCAGGCGCAGGTCGAATCGCTGCGCAAGCGCCCCGAGCGCCGATGGAGTTACACGAAATTCGCCGTAGTGGACGGATCGGGCCGTCCGATTGTCGCTGCCCGCAGCAGAGATTGGCCGACACCGACCGGCTGGATTCTGGAAAAGCTGCTCGAGGAGGTAACCGTCATCGCGCAGCCGAGCGTGATTGTATCGAGACAGCTGCTTGAACAGCTGGGCGCATTCGATGAAGAGCTTGTGATGTGCTATGACGACGAACTGTGGTTTCGGCTGGCCGCGCACAGCGAAATCGACGGGATCGACCAGCCGCTCACGTTGATACGCCGCCACGGGCATCATTCCGGAGGCGATATGATCGCCTGGCGGGATCGCAGACGAGTGTTCGAGAAGGCGCTGCACACCAGCGGCGGCAGTCATCTGGAACCCATCCTGCGCAAGCTCCGCGCGCAGATGTCCGCGGGACTTGCCAGGAGCCAGGCGGCTTCCGGCCAGCGGATGAGCGCCCTTGCCACGCTCTTCACGAGCCTGCCGCACTCCTGGGCGTATCCCGGATGTTGGCTCGGCGCGCTGGTCGCGGCGGCACATGCATTTGCGCCGGCGCCGGTACGCACGCTCGTCCGCCGCTACCGGCAGAAGCGCCGCGTTCACCCGATGGTCCCATGAGCCTGGCGTCCGAAATCTGGAGCATACTCACCCCGTCGCAACGACGGCAGGTGCTCGCGGCGCAGATCATTTCATTGGCGATGGCCTTCTCGACCGTCACCGGGATTGCGGCGATCGCTCCATTCTTCGCAGTACTCGGCGAACCGCGGCTGATCGATCAAAACATACTGCTGCACTGGCTCTTCCTTCACGGCGGCTTCTCCAGCCAACGCGGCTTCATCGTGCTTCTCGGGGTTGCATTCATCTCTCTCGTGTTGATTGCCAATTTGATCAATGGGTTGGGGTTCCTCGCCATGAATCGCCTGGCATTGAGGGTCGGCAATCAACTGCAAACGGCGATGTTCGCGGACTACCTGTCGCGGCCCTACTCGTTTCACGCCGGGACGAACAGTGCAACGCTCGTCAAAAATGTCGTCTACGAGAGTACTCGTGTGACCAATGGCATTCTGCTGAACGGCCTCATGCTAGTTGCCAACCTGGTCACCGCATCATCCATCGTCCTTGCGATCGTGCTGCTGAATCCGATGGTCGCCATCGCGATGATCGCCGGGTTGGCCGGCGGATATGCCTTGATCTACCTCGCCGTGCGCAACCGGGTGCTGCGCTTTGGACGCGCCCAGTCGCACTTCGCTGCCGAACAGGCCCAGATCGTCAACGAGGGGTTCGGCGCCATCAAGGAACTCATCGTCCTGCAGGTGCAGAGCTTCTTTCGCGACAGGTTCGAGCGCGTCAGCAGCGCTCTCGCGCTGGCTGCCGCGCATTGTCAGGTGGTGGCGCAAAGCCCCAGGCACCTCATGGAATGCGTGGCGGCGGCCGTCCTCGTCGGCACCGCGCTCGTGCTCGGCGGCCGTCGGGACGGAGTCGGACCGTGGCTGGGGCAGCTGACATTCCTGGCATTTGCGGCGTACCGCCTCCTACCGACCCTGCAGCAGGTTTTCGCCATGATCGTGAGAATTCGTGCCGACCGCCCGGCGTTCGCCCTCATTGCGCCGGATCTGCGGCACGCGCGAGCCGCACAACTAACGATGACCTCGATGCATCTACGTCGCTCGGAGAGCGTGTGGCCCGCGCATCATCGCGGGGAAATCCGGCTGAACGATGTGTCATTCCGTTATGCGGACGATGGCCCGTGGGCTCTGAAGGGCGTGTCTTTAAGCATTGCGCCTCAGTCGACGGTCGGTATCGTGGGCGCAAACGGCTCGGGAAAAACTACGCTCGTGGACCTGATCGCAGGGCTGCTGGTACCTGCGGCGGGGTACGTCGAAGTCGACGGAACCGCGCTCGATGATGAGATTCGTGCGGCCTGGCAAGCCCATGTTGCGTACGTTCCGCAGAATGTCTTTCTGCTCGATGCAAGCATCTCTCAGAACATCGCTCTGGGAATTGCTGCACCCGACATCGACCGAGGACGCCTGCTCGAGGCCGCGCGGCTGGCTCAACTCGACGAATTGATCACAGGGCTGCCGCAGGGGTTCGAGCACAGAGTGGGCGAGCGAGGCGTGAAATTGAGCGGCGGCCAGCGGCAGCGAATCGGCATCGCCCGCGCATTGTATCGCGAGGCATCGGTTCTGCTGTTGGACGAGGCGACGAATGCGCTGGACGGTTTGACGGAGCGGGAGTTGATGGCGACGCTCGGGCGGCTGCGAGGACGCTACACCACCATACTGATCGCACACCGCATGAGCGCGGTGCGATCTTGCGATCTGATCTTCCAACTCGAGCACGGCAAAGTCATCGGCAGCGGAACCTATGACGACCTGTTGAAGGACTCGGAAGCGTTCCGGCGCATGGCCGGCCTCCGCTGACGGCCCTTCGCATGGCGCAGAGAAAGCACCCGACGCCGGGCGAGCCGCCCGCCGACCCGTTTGGAGAGCGGCACAAACCGGGCCTGCGCGAGCGCTACCAGTTGATGGGAGGACAATTTCATTTTGAGACCGACGACCCTCCGCTGGCGCACATCGTGCGGACGGCGTATTCACGGCTGCCGTCTCACAAGTTTGCGCATCCGGCGCCGCGCTTTTTGGTGCGGCTCGCACTTGCCGCCACGCATCGCGCGCGCTCTGTCACGCGCACGGAAAGCGAGCCGCCGCGGGTGAGGTCGTTTGCCGCGGGAGGCATTCTCTGCGGGGCTATGGAAACCGCGAACTTCGTGGCGCTCACTCCCCAACAGCACTCAGCGCTGGTCGTCGTTTCGCGGGAAATGCTCGGATCTCCTTATCACGTGCGGTACGAAATGCTGGAATTCGCGGTGTATGTGCTGGCGTCACGCGCGCAGGGGCTGGTCCCTTTGCATGCCGCATGCGTCGGCCGCGGCGGCCAGGGGATTCTGCTGCTGGGTTCGAGCGGCACGGGCAAGTCGACGGTGTCCCTACACTGCTTGTTGGAAGGGCTCGATTTCCTGGCCGAGGACAGCGTGCTGGTCGACCCGGATGGCCGTGCCACTGGAGTCGCGAACTTCCTGCACGTGCGTCCCGACTCGCTGCGGTTTCTCGAGGACGCCGGCACGGCGGCCCTCATCCGCGGATCGCCCGTCATCCGGCGACGCAGCGGCGTGGAGAAGTTCGAGATCGATTTGCGGCGCCCGCAGTACCGGCTGGCGGCCGCACCGCTTCGCATCGGCGCAGTGGTTTTTCTCTCGCCAAGACGTGCCGGCGCTCGCGCACTGCTTGCGCCAATGCGAAAGGCCCAGCTGACTCAAAAACTCGCCGCAAGCCAGCGCTACGCGGCGAAGCAGCCCGGATGGAGCGCCTTCATCCGGCGGGTGTACCGCCTGCCGGCGTTCGAGCTGAGCAGGGGACAGCATCCGCTACAGGCGGTTGAGGCGCTAAAGGCACTGTTGCCGCCCGGCCCGACGGCTCCCGTGGGCAAGCGAGATGGACCGTGAAAATCGCCCTCGTCGTCCCCGGAGGAGTGGATCGTTCCGGAGAGTACCGCGTCATCCCTGCGCTTCTGGCCTTGATCGCGCGACTGTCGGTGCACGATGAGATCCACGTGTTCGCTCTGCGCCAGGAAACTCTGCCCGCGACGTGGGATCTGCTCGGTGCGCGCGTCCACAACATAGGTGCTGCCAACACAAGGTTTCGCGCGATCCGCGCGATCTGCGCTGAGCACCGCACGTCGGCATTTCACTTGGTGCACTCGATATGGTCCGGCTCTCCGGGCCTCGTTGCGGTGGCAGCGGCCAGAATCCTGCGTCTACCGAGCCTGATTCACGTCGCTGGCGGCGAGCTGGTGGCCTTTCACGACATCGGTTACGGGGGCCGTCTCGGTTGGAAAGGACGCGTGCGAGAAGCGGCAGTTCTGCGGGCCGCAACTGTGGTCACTGCGGCAAGCGCGCCCATGATCGAGACGCTGGCACAGCTCGGAATCCCGGCGAAGCGCTTGCCGCTCGGGGTCGATCTCGACATTTGGTCGCCCCGCGAGCCCGTGCGCCGCGACACGGCCAAGCCCGCCCGGCTCATTCATGCGGCGAGTCTGAATCGGATCAAGGACCAGCCGACGTTGTTGCGTGCCCTGGCTCTACTTGCGGAGTCGGGCGCGGATTTCGAGATGGACATCATCGGCGAGGATACGCTGCAAGGCGAAATTCAGGCGCTGGCTGTCCGATTGGGGCTGTCCCGGAGAGTGCGATTCCATGGGTTTCTGCCGCAGCGGCGCCTGCTCCCGCT
>DATHRI010000035.1:0-33654 GCA_035481795.1 Steroidobacteraceae bacterium | reverse complement strand
GCCCTTCACGCCGCACTTGATGACAAGACCCTTTACGAGCTCCTCGCCGTCCCCTGACATGGTGTCCACCATCTCAACAAGTGGACACCATCCTTAAACGCTCTTGTTCGCCTGGCTAGACGGCCTTGGGATGGCGGTTACTTTGATCGCGCGACAGCTCACGGAGATGGCGTGATGGTGGTGGTTGCGCTTGGGGTTGTCCCTAGATGACGGCGAACGGAGCGCACTCTTGCGACACATATAAGAAGATCCCATCATCGCGCAAGGCCGCAAAAAGCGGCGTGATAACCTTAATCACGAGCTTTGCTGTGCATAATTTTGCGGATGTCCATAGGAAAATCATCCGTATTGTGCACGTAATTTTGCGGCTACTCATAAAAAGGGGCCGATGCCGCAAAAATCCAAAAATCCGCCGGCACGCCAGTCTTGGTCCCGCGCGCGGGCGTAAGGCTAGTCGCGAAAAAAATCCTTGAAGCGGCTGGGTGCGGTGTCCGTGTAGATCCCTGTTGACTCTAGCGACCGATGCCCAAGATAGGCCGCGAGACTTCGCGTATCGACACCCTTGTTGGCGAGCGCGTAGCCCGTTGCGTGCCGCAGTTGGTGCGGATGCACCGGGAAGCCGATCTTGGCGGCGATGCCCAAGCGCGTGATGATCTTGCGCACGTTGCTCGTAGTCATCGGTTTGCCGTCGCGCTCGGATACGAACAGCCACCGGCTCTCCGGGCGCGCCCGCCGCAGTTCCCGCAAAGCGCGTAACTCGACGCCATGCAGCGGATGCACGGACTCGGAGCCATGTTTCTTGCGCTTGACCCCGGTCCTCATCCTCTGGGTGCTGATTGGCACACGATTCCGTTGCCCCAAATGTGGAAAGAACATCGGCGGGATCTTCGGAACCCGCGCGAGCGGCCTCGCGCCAACTGGCAGGAACGAAAAGCCGGCTGATAACTGTCCGCGCTGTGGAGAGTCACTCGACGCTCGGTGGCCGGGCCCCAGGACTGACCGACGACCTAGGGCGAAGGTGGATTAACCTAGTGGCCTCACCATACACGTATGCGCCGGTCGCTTATAACGTACGCACGCGGCCTAGGAGCGGCGTGGCGAATCTCACGCTGGTGAGCACCGCCTTTGTGCCGTTCGCCGCGTGTGGCGTACGAGCGTACGCCTAATCATGAAAAAGTCGTTGAAGCGGCCGGCGATCCTGTTGCAGCTCCGCGAGCTCTACTGCGCAGCTTGGCGTAACGACGGAAGCGCCGCATGACCTGCGGGATAACGTGACTCACTGAATTTTGCGGCGCGGTCGCCCTTTAAGGAGTACCGCAAGATTCGCATTCACCTCGCGACGAATTGGCAAGTAATACACATAGTTTTTGCCCTGCAAGGGCTCGCAATGATGTTCGTGGGCGACCTGATGCCCGAGGAAAAGGTTTCTCGAAAGGCTCGTTGCGACTATGTTCCCGACAAGCTTAGGCTAACGATAATGGTCAGCGAAGTCAGTGAAATCAGTGAATTCCAAATTGCGCCCTACACCGGCACCTTGAAGCTCCTAGCGCTAAAATGCCGTGCGAATAGCTATCTACAGAATCACTGACATCACTGACATCACTGACATCACTGACATCACCGACTTTACCGACCAACTAGCGCCGTGACAGCTGCTAGCCGGTCGCGAACACATAGCTCACGTCGCGCATAAATCATCTGGCGCCTTTTATTCAATCGCCATAGTCCGTCGCCAGCACCGCCATTGCGCACGCCCACATATCCGACTGCCTCCAGTCGTCGCGGGATCAAGCGGCTGTTTCGGCGGCTAAGCAGCCATCGAGAAAACTCTGGATCAGCGTGATTCGCAAGAATTGTGAGCGTGACAGCCGTGGGATTGCCCAACGCGTCAATTACATCTGCCAATTCGCTATCCTCGGGCGCTCGGTTTGCATCAACGATGTCATGAAATGCCTGTGTCTTCCTAGGCGGCGCCTTGGAATCAAAGCCGGAAAGGTCGAGTTCCCTGAGATACGCGGCGACGTGCCCGATTCCTCCCGTGTCGTACCATTGCCATAATTCGTTCCAGTACGATGGCTTGAAGTCTTCCTTCGTGAGCGCCGACCATGCCACGTAATGACGACGATCATCAGGCGGTAGATAAATCCCGTCACCTTTATGGTTTGTAGTAATGATGACGCCACATGCGTTTAAAACATGGTGCTCCTTTACGTTTTTCTCGTCGCACATCAAAACGTCAGGCGGCGCTGCCGTATACAATTTTAGATGCTCGTAGAAGCCATAGCGGTCAACTTCACCGAGATCACGAGCCTCGCTAATCCGAAGGATTACGCTTTTTGCAAAAGAGTTGAATCGGCCGATGAGTTGCGCTGGCGATACCTCGCTACAATTCCACGGGCCAATTGCGCGCTTGATCGGTTCGAGCAAAGTGTCCTTTCCGACGCCCTGACTGCCTCCGAGCACGAGTGCGTGATTTACTTTCTCACTGGGCCTTTGAACTCGATGTGCCAGCCACAAAAAAATGTGATCTGCGTCTTCAGGAAACACGTGGCGTGCGTGGTCGATCCAAGGCGTAGCGTAGTCAGCGACACCGGCTAACGCTGCCGGAGGCACATACAGATTATATGTAGATGCAGTTGGGCAATCGATCCAACCGCCTCGAGCCATCAGACGGCCTTGAATGATTTGCGGGTACCCCGGACACCACGTCATTTGTTCGACATGCCGGTGATGGTCGAGCCACTCGCTCGCCTTCAGAGGCACGCCGTCCGCACCAATTACCGGCGGCACGCTCGAATTCACACTCGCTGCAGGCCAAAGTCTGCCGGTGGGCAAGTAAATATATTGGTGAGATGGCAAAAATGCGTAGAAGTCACGCAGATCATGCGCGCCGCCGGACACCGTACCGAATATTCGTCCTTGGGCGCCAAGGTACTCGCCCTCAATTACGCGCTTCTGCATTGAGGTACGCGCCACGTGCGGCGCGATCTTGGCGGGTGTGCTCATGACGCCAATGCCGATCCCTGTATGCGCCGGCGTGATTTGAGCCAAAGTGTCCACTCACCATGTCGGCATTGTCGCTTTACTTGCGATAACAGGTCACCCGCCCGGCGAGCACACTGCACGGCTGATCGCGCGTAATCGCGTGCAGATGCGTTCTCCGCGTTGACCTGGGCGGCTACGTCCGCCAGCCAAGTCGTGGTCAATGTGTGATCGAGCGCCGGTTTCGTCACAGGCGCGGCGACGGTGCTCGTGGTGCTGCCCGTGTGCGTCATGGCATTCGCCGCCGCCGACGCGGTGCCGGAGTTGCGAGGATCGGCGCGACTTCGGAGCATTCTTCGCGGACGTACCGATCTATCTCTTCGGCGGTAATGAAACTCCGGCGGCCGTCTTTTTGAATTTTTAGTCGGCCCTTCTTGATCGCAACGTACCCGGTGCTCCTCGGCGTACCAAGAAGCTGAAATGCTTCCTCAGCAGGATAGCGGGGCTTGCAATGATGCATAACAGGTCCAGTTGTTTGCTGCTGGACCCACAAAGTACATCAAAGAAGAGTCGCTAGCGAAAAGTGGAAAATCCAGAATTGCCGCAGAAAATGTTCCACTATTTATTGGGCGCGTATCTGCGGCGCTTGCCCTTCATAATGTGCGTCAACGTTCCCGGCTTGACCGGTACACCTGCGGCCACGGCCACAATCGCCTCAATCTCGCGATTCGGAAAGCGCATGCGTCGAGTCTGGACAAGCGGCCATCTTTTGACCAACTCTGCGGCTTCGAGCAACAAATGCGATTCGAGTTTTATTTTTCTATTGAGCCTTGATTGCAGCGGTGCTCGAAAGACAGCGCCGTCGGATTTGAACGTGCCGAGGAAGTGGGACGGCTCAAGCACAGTGGCCATGGCGCGCACGACCTCGGATATGTCATAGCGGTCGCAGAAAGCAACAACTTCGGAGTCGTCGTTATCGGGGAGCACATTTTTGAAAACGTGGGAAAGACCGAGTAAGCGGGTGTCTTCGTATTTTTCGAGTTCCTTGGCGACTCCGTGTAGCTTGCGCTGCAAGGCGCGTCGGCGCGCAACGAACTTGCGTTGAGTGCCGCCCTCGATCCAATGCCATCGCTCTAGGGTTCTTGCGACTACTTCGATTAGCTCTGTGATGTCGCCCTGTGCAACGCCCCTGCTTTTCAGACGCTTCCATGCCTCGATGACGCGAGAATCGTTCGGGATGCGGACGAGCGGATGATCGAGTGGAAATTGCTTTAGCTCCTCAGGGTGATTATTGATGTAGGAATTGGCGTAGGAAAAATAACGCCTGCCCGGATCGTTAACAGGATCATCCGGCACATCGCGCGGGCGCTCGGCTTTCACGCGACGATTCGTGCGAGCGCGGACGCCCATGTTTGCATCGCCTGTGTGCGCTCGGTTTCATATTCGGCGCGGTTATAGACCGCCATCACGCCTTGCAACCGGTGGTTGAGAATCTTTTCAATGATGTGTGGCGCGATGCCCATGTCAGCCATTCTTGTGGCCAACGTGCGCCGCAGATCGTGTGGACGGAAAGCGGGAGCAATTTCCTCGCGCTCGCACCAGCGGCGAAGCCACGCCTGTACTCCGGTATTCGTCGCGCGGCCAAACACGAGCGTGCGAGTGGCGTCCTGTTCATTGATGACGGCGAGCGCTTGAGTTGAGAGCGCGACCCAGTGAGCTAGACCATTCTTGGCGTGCTCTTTCGGGATGTTCCATTGATCGCCCGCAATATGAGCCCACGTTGCGCGCTGCGCTTCGCCGATTCTCTGCCCTGTGAGCAGCAGAAAGTGAAGGAGAGGGGTGTGCTGCGAATCTGCGTGCCACAGCGCTTTGATCTCGGCGTCGCTCAGCACGCGGTCGCGGGACTCTTCTTCGCCGCCAACAAGGGCGGACGACAGCCCGGCGAGTGGCGATGTCTCGATGTATCCCGCGTTGACCGCGAATTGCAGGGCCGTCTTTAATATTGATAGCAGCCGGTTAGCTCCCACGGGTCCGCGCTCAGCTGCGTAGCGCCGCAGCACCCTTCGGACTTCGACGCGTTCGATATCGCGAAGCTTAGTGGCCTTGAGTCCCGCGTCCAGCCTGTCGAAGTAGGCGATGACCTCTCGCGGTCGCCGGTATGTGCTGACGACGATGTCGGCGTACCACTCATCCAACAGCTCGCTGAGCGTGGTATTTGATACGTTCTTACCGGTGAACTGCGCGACCTTTTTGCGCGCGTCCGCGGCAGTCAAGCCGGGGTATGCGCCGAGCGCGATGGCCTGCGCCTTGCCGCCACGCGTGCGCCGAAAGACCCACGACTTGCCACCGGTTTTGCGGATGCGAAGATACAGGCCGGGGCTGTCCCGTTCCCAGTGATCTCTGGGGCCGGGCTTCAACGCCCGTATTCGCAGATCAGATAGCATATTTACCGTTCCGGGATACAAATGGGATACAAGGTAGATGGCCATAGTACCGGATGCAACTGGATGCAGTGAGACACGGTAGGATTAGGAATCAACAGCTTAGGGCTGTATGCAATTGTATGAAAGTACTCTTCGTTTGTCTCGGGAATATTTGCCGCTCACCGACCGCGGAGGCGGTAATGCGCGCGCTCGCGGCGCGCGAGGCGCGCGATCTTGAGGTTGAAATTGATTCGGCGGGCACCGCGGGCTATCACATTGGCGCTCCCCCGGATGCGCGCTCCCAGCAGGCGGCGCGGCGCCGCGGCTACGAAATGTCGGCGCTGCGGGCGCGCGTGGTGGCGCCCGAGGATTTCGCGCGCTTTGATCTCATCCTGGCCATGGACCGGGAGAACCTTGCGGTGCTGCGCCGGCGCGCGCCGCGCGAACACCAGAATCGCATCCGCCTGTTCCTCGAGTTCGCACCCGATCTTGGGGCAACCGAAGTGCCGGATCCGTACTACGGTGGTCCGAACGGCTTTGAGGAGGTCCTTGATCTCGTTGAAGATGCCGCGCGCGCGCTTCTGGCGCATCTGCGCCGCGAGCCGCGTCGCGCGCCGCTCTAGGACCGCGCCCGGCTCACTCGTCCGGGCCGCGGTCCTCCCCGGGACCTTTTTCCGCAGGACCCGATGACCAGACGACAAACGGGCGTCCGGGCTGCGATGCGCCGGGTGCTGACGGCGGCACCGAGGGCTCGAAGTGCGCAATCGTTTCGCGCGGCTCGGGCATTGCCTCGTCGGAGCGTCCGCCGTTTCCGGGCGGCGGGATTTGCGGCGGCCGCGAGTCGTCGCGCGCAGACCCCGGACTGTTCGGATTGGTGGTGTCTGCGACCGCGACTCCCATGCCACGCGCCGCGCCACCGCCGCCACGCCGGCCACGGCGTCGGCCGCGCCGTCCGCGGCGTGGCTCCATGCGATCGACCTGATCGGAGGGCAGTTCCACACCTGCAGGAGCGGCCGCAGCAGGCGCCCCAGCGCTCGCTGCCGGCTCGTCACGCCGTGGCGGCGCGACGGATTCCCCCGTGCGTTCGGGCGGACGGTCGCGGCTCTTGCGATCGCGATCACGGTCCCGATTCCGGTCGCGCGAATCGTGGTCACGGCGCGCGCCATCGGCGCGGCGCGGCGGACGACGGTGATCGGAGCGGCCGCGATCGCGCCGCGGATCCGAACGGTTGCCGCGCTCCGAATGCCCCTGATGTGCGGGCGAGGCGGACGCGACAGCGTCGCGCGGGTTTGCGGCAGCCGGCGCTGCGTCGCCGGCGAAGAACCTCTTCAGCCGGCTCCATAGGCCAGGCTGTGGCGCCGCCTGCAGCGTCGGCGCCGCGGCCTGAATGCTCTGCGGGGCTGATGTAGCGGGCAGCAGGGTTGCAACCGCTGCCGCCTCGGGCGGCGGCTTCAACTCGTTCGCGAGTGCCGGCTCCGCAACCGTCGGAGCGGTCGGCAACAGGTAGCTCGCTTGCTTATTCTCCGGGAGCTCCGTTTCGTCGTCGCGCACGCGGCTGATGGAATACTCGGGTGTCTGAATGTGCGGATTCGGTACGATCAGTAGCTCGACTTCGCTCTTCTCCTCGAGCGTGCGCAGCCACTCGCGCTTTTCGTTGAAGATATAGGTGGCCACTTCCACCGGCACCTGCACGACGACGCGGGCGGTGCGGTCTTTGCGCAACTCCTCGCCGATCAGCCGCAGGATCGCGAGCGCCATGGACTCGACGCTGCGGATGCTGCCGATGCCAACGCAGCGCGGGCAGACGATGTGGCTGGTCTCGCCGAGCGACGGCCGCAAGCGCTGCCGCGACATCTCCAACAAGCCGAAGCGCGATAGACGGCCAATCTGGATGCGGGCGCGATCCATCTTCATCGCATCGCGCAGCCGATCCTCGACATCGCGCTGATTCTTGGTCGACTCCATGTCGATGAAATCGATGACGATGAGGCCGCCGATGTCACGGATGCGCAGCTGCCGCGCGATTTCCTCCGCCGCCTCGAGGTTGGTGTTGGTGGCGGTTGTCTCGATGTCCGCGCCGCGGGTGGCGCGCGCGGAGTTGATGTCGATGGAAACGAGGGCTTCGGTGTAGTCAATGACGATGCTGCCGCCCGAGGGCAGCTGCACTTTGTGCCCATAGGCGGACTCGATCTGGCTCTCAATCTGGAAACGCGTGAATAGCGAAATGTCGTCGCTATAGAGCTTCAGACGGCGCTGGATCTCCGCGGGCATGAAGCGCTGCATGTACTCCTGCGCCTTCTGAAAGGCGGGCGGGTCATCCACCAGAACCTCGCCGATGTCGTCGGAGAGGTAGTCACGCATGGCGCGTGTGACCGCATCGCTCTCGCGGTAGACGAGAAACGGGGCGGGGCGCTCCTCGGCCGCCGCGGCAATCTGTTCCCACTGCGTGCGCAGGTTATCCAGATCCCACTGCAGCTCCTCGACGCTGCGGCCGACTCCGGCGGTACGCACGATGGCGCCCATGCCTTCGGGGATCTGCAGCTGGCTCATGATCTCGCGCATCTGATCGCGCTCTTCGCCTTCGATACGGCGAGAGACCCCGCCCGCGCGCGGATTATTCGGCATCAGTACGAGGAACCGACCGGCGAGGCTGACGAAGGTGGTGAGCGCCGCGCCCTTGGTGCCGCGCTCCTCCTTTTCAACCTGTACCAGGATTTCCTGACCTTCGGTGAGAAGCTCGCGGATGTTGAGGCGGCCGCCCTGGGGCTGCTGCCGGAAGAACTCCTTTGAGACTTCCTTCAGCGGCAGGAACCCGTGGCGCTGTGCGCCATATTCCACAAAGCAAGCTTCGAGTGAGGGTTCGACGCGGGAGATGCGGCCTTTATAGACGTTGGCTTTCTTCTGTTCGCGAGATCGCAGCTCGATACTCAGATCATAAAGCTTTTGTCCATCAACCAGAGCAACTCGCAACTCTTCCTGCTGAGTCGCATTGACGAGCATTCTTTTCATGGGGCCCTACTATGCAGTGACGGGCCGACCAGAAGGCGGCGGGAGACCACGGGCGCGCTGTAGCGCTACCCTCGTGGATGCGAAGATTCCAAATCGACAATAAAGGCGCTCGAATGTGATTGTTCACTTGAGTGCCGCCCTTCTTAAGGCGGTGCTTCGGAAACCTTCGGGGAACTCTACCGACGGCGCGCCAAGGAGAGTCTTCTCGCTCGAGACTCAACGCCGGCGCAGCGATCTTGTCGGCCCAAACGCGATGGCCTCTCTACCGAGGACCAACTAACATGAGGCGGCAGCGCCGCCATACCGTTGGTCGTCCGATTGCGGACGACCGCGACAGTATAAACGCAGGAGCGCTGTAGAAACAACATGTTACGGCGAGGTCCAGTTGTCGCAGCCCCAGGATGAGGCAAACCGGCAGGGCGTGCGTCATCTGGAGATCGACGCGGAACAGGCCGGCAGGCGTCTGGACCAATTTCTCCTGAGGCTGTACGGCAGCGTGCCGCGCAGCCGCGTGTACCGCTGGGTGCGCAAGGGCGAGGTGCGGGTCAACGGCCACCGGGCGGACCCGGCGCTGCGGCTGGCTCTGCACGACAAAGTGCGGGTGCCTCCGGTGCATCTGCAGCCCGCGGGCGCCCCCCGCCGCGTTCCCCGGCCGCTCCTCGAGCGGCTGCGTCAAGCCATCATCGTCGAGGACGACAGGCTCCTCGTCATCGACAAGCCCTCCGGAGTAGCGGTTCACGGCGGCAGCGGCCTGAGTTTCGGGGTGATCGAGGTGCTGCGGGCGCTGCGTCCGCAAGAGACTCTCGAACTCGCGCACCGGCTGGATCGCGACACGAGCGGCTGTCTCATCGTGTCGCGCAAGGCGAGTGCGCTGCGGACCCTGCACGCGCTGCTGCGCGCAGGGCGGTTCGAGAAGCGCTATCTCGCCCTCGTCAGCGGGCACTGGCAGCACGGCCGCACGCGCATCGACGTGCCGCTGCGTACCGACCTGCGCGTGCACGGCGAGCGTACCGTCAAGGCCCACGCTTCGGGCAAGGCGGCGCTCTCGGAGTTTCGTCCGCTGCAGTTCTTTGGCAAGCGCGCGACGCTCATGGAGGTGAGCCTGCACACCGGTCGCACCCACCAGATCCGCGTGCATGCCGCGCACGCCGGACACGCGCTGGCGGGCGACGAGAAGTACGGCGATGCGCGCTTCAACACGGATCTTGCGGCGCTCGGGCTGAAACGCATGTTCCTGCACGCGCACAGCGTCAGTTTTGAGTGGCCGCAGGGCGGCTCCTTCAGCGCCAGTGCGCCACTGCCTGCGGAGCTGTCTCGCGTCGTCGACCGTCTGACGTCCGAGCGCGGCCGCGGCCGTCCTCAAGGCACTTGATAGCCGCAGCTGCGCAGCGCCTGCGCGACCCAGATGAGCGGCAGGCCCACGAGCGCGCTCGGGTCGCAGGAATCGATGCGCTCGAAGAGACTGATCCCCAGGGACTCCGCTTTGAACGCACCCGCGCAGTCGAAGGGCCGCTCGCGTTCGATGTAGCGCTCGATCTCATCGGTCGCGAGAGCTCGAAAGACGACCGTGGTCGTGTCGAGGTGCACGCGGCTGACGCGCGCGCCCGCGCCAATGACGGCGCAGGCGGTGTGGAAGGCGGCCGTCCGGCCGCTCAGAGCCGTGAGCTGCTCGCGGCAGCCCGCCGCGTGGGCGCTCTTGTGCAATACGCGCGCACCGAGCGCGGCCACCTGGTCGGCGCCGATGACGATGGCTTCGGGATATTGGTGCGCGACCGCCTGCGCCTTCGCCAGGGCGAGACGGCGGGCACGCCCCGCCGGCGCCTCTTCGGGAACGTCGTCCTCGCTGACGCCGGGCGCGACCACATCGAAGGGCAGCGCGAGGCGGGTGAGCAGCGCACGCCGGTAGGCAGAAGTCGAAGCCAACACAAGAGCACGCATGCGCGGGAATTCGCTCACCAGAAACAACGGCTTAGATGCGGACGGGTTTTGACTTGGGCAGGGTCGGTACCTATTATACGCGGCCCATGTCGGAGGCTTGGACGAAGCCGCGTGCGGTCGGCGCCCTGGCCGACGAACAAGCCGATCTTGAGCTTGCGATTCCGCTCGCCGAATTTCCCCGCGTGCGGGCGCGTCTCGGTGCAACCGAAGGCACGATACACGGGCACGTGCACTTCGGGCGCGACGGGGAATTTGTGGTGGCGGCGCTGGAGGTTTCGGGTTCAGTGCCGCTCGTATGCCAGCGGTGTCTCGGGCTCATGGCCTGGAAGATTGATGGTCGCGCGCGCGTCGCGCTGATCGCGGCAGATTCGCAGGCGGAGCGCGTGCCGGAGCATTTGGAGCCGATGTTAGCGGCCGGCGGCAGGATCAGCCTGCGCGATCTGTTTGAAGAGGAACTCATGCTCGCCCTGCCGATTGTGGCGCTGCATGCCGATGAGCGCGCTTGCGCGCCGGCGGCGTCCGCGGCTGGCGAGAGCGCAGTACAAAGACCGTTTGAACGGCTGGGCGAGCTGTTGAAACGCGCTACCGAGCCGAGCATCGCCCGCGAGGAGAGCAATCATGGCCGTTCAAAAAAGCCGTAAGACACCGTCCAAACGCGGCATGCATCGCTCGCACGATGCGCTCACCAAGCCGACGCTGTCGGTGGATCAGCAAACCGGTGAGACGCACCTGCGTCACTGCATCACGCCCGATGGTTTCTATCGCGGCAAGCGCATCATTGACAAGCGTACCCCCGAAGAGGACGCAAAGTAGACTCATAAACCGCTGCACGTGCGGCGCATGGCATGGAGCGCGCGTGGCACTTCTCGCGATTGAATTGCGGGCGCCCGTGGTACGAGCGCAGTTGAGGTGTTGATGTATTCGCGTATCGCGGGCACCGGCTCATACCTGCCCGAGAAGATTCTGACGAACTTCGATCTGGAGCGGATGGTGGATACCACGGACGAGTGGATTCGCGACCGCACCGGCATTGAGCGCCGGCACATTGCCGCCGAGGGGCAGACGACCGTCGACCTCGGCGAGCAGGCGGCACGGCGCGCGATCGCGGCCGCCGGCGTGCGACCCGAGGACATCGACTTCATCGCCTTCGGCACGACGACGCCGGATCTGGTGTTTCCCAATTGCGGGGTGTTGCTGCAGCACAGACTCGGTTGTCGCGGCGGCCCGGCGTTCAGCGTCGAGACGGCGTGCGCTGGCTTCGTGTACGCGCTCGCCTTCGCAGATAAATTCGTCAAATCAGGCGAGGCGCGCTGTGCCTTGGTCGTCGGTGCCGAAACGCTCTCGCGCATCACGGATTGGAGCGACCGCGCGACCGCAGTCATTTTCGCCGACGGCGCCGGCGCGGTCGTGCTGCAGCCGGCGCAGGAACCGGGAATTCTCTCCACCCATCTGCATGCGGACGGCGCCTACAAGGACATGCTGTATTGCGCGACCGGCGTGTCCACGGGGTTTCCGGATAAAAAGCCGCACATGACCATCAGCATGGTCGGCAGCGAAGTCTTCAAGGTCGCGGTCATCAACCTCGGCAAAGCCGTGGAAGAGGCACTCAGCGCGCAGGGGCTCGACAAATCCGCGCTCGATTGGCTGGTGCCGCATCAGGCCAATATCCGCATCATTCAGGCGACCGCGCGCCGCCTGGAGCTGCCCCTGCAGCGCATCATCGTCACCGTCCAGAACCACGGCAACACCTCAGCCGCCTCGGTACCGCTGGCTCTCGATGTCGGCGTGCGTGATGGGCGCATCAAGCGCGGGGAGCTGCTGCTCCTCGAGGCCTTCGGTGGGGGATTTACCTGGGGCTCGGCCCTCATCCGCTATTAGGGCCGCGCGCAAACTCGCCGCAAAGACAAATATAAGAGAACGCCGCGCGCAACGCGCGGCGTTCTCAAAATAGCTTCGCTTCGCTCGCTACTTCGAGACGGATCGACGGAACATCCGGTCGATCTTCTCGTTGGTGGCATCGCAGCAGGACTGGCTTGCCTGAGAGGCGGCCAGAGCCTGGTTTGCCGTGCTCTGCGCGCCACTTGCCGCTTGGCTCGCCGACTGTGCGGCGCTGTTGGCCTGGTCAGCTGATTGCTTGGCGGACTGCACATCGGATTGCAGCTTGCCGACCTGCGACTTGAGGTCCGCGACTTCCGCTTGGAGGGGCTTAAGATCCGTACAGCCTACAAGCCCAACCACGACTGCAGCGGCAGCCACCTTCAAAACGATCGCGCTCTTCATACACGTCCCCTTATGGGTGATTGATTGGTGAGTCCCTAAAACAGCAAGATAAATGCGACTCCAGCGTGCAGGTTCCCCTGCCGCCCTTTCGCAGCGGCGCAACTGAACCAAATCTGCCAAAGGAATGCAACTGCAAAGATGGCGTTGTCGTTGCGGCGCGACAAGAAAGCCGGCGCCCGAGCGCATTGCAAATGTTCGCCGACACCCGTCGCACCGGCGCAGCACCCTCGCAGTGATGCGCCTGAGCAACGCCAATGGGGGCGCCCGGCGGGCTTGCCGCCGCCTCTAATCTGGATATAATCACAGTAGCTGTACACCTGACCAGGTTCCGCCATGTCCGATCTGACGCCCCGCCAGACCCAAATTCTGCGTCTTGTTCAGCGCGTCATCGCCGAAAACGGCATGCCGCCGACGCGCGCGGAGATCGCGCGCGAACTGGGTTTTCGCTCAGCCAATGCGGCCGAGGAGCATCTGCGGGCGCTCGCGCGCAAAGGCGTGATCTCGCTCGTGCCCGGCACCTCGCGCGGCATTCAGCTCAAGGACACCATGCGCGAGCAGCTCGGGTTGCCGCTCGTCGGCCGCGTCGCCGCCGGAGCACCCATGCTCGCCGAAGAGCATATCGAGGCGCGCTTCCAGATCGATCCGGCGTTGTTTCAGCCGCGCGCGCACTATCTGTTGAAAGTCGTGGGCATGAGTATGAAGAACGCGGGCATCTTCGATGGCGACCTCGTTGCCGTGCACCGCACCTCCGAAGTTCGCAGCCGGCAGATCGTCGTGGCGCGCCTGCAGAACGAGGTCACGGTCAAGCGCTACCGCCAGGAAGGCTCGGTCGTATGGCTGCTGCCCGAGAATGGCGATTTTGAGCCGATCCGGGTCGACCTCAAGCACGAGCCGCTGCTGATCGAAGGCGTTGTGGTCGGCGTGGTGCGCCGGAGCAAGTCACTCGGGTAGGCGCACGCGCTTTTTTTTGCGCGGCGGGCCGTCGTCGCCAATATCGAAGTCCTCGACGTCGCGCGTCAGCTCCTCGGTTTGCTTCTGCTCGCGCAATCTCTCGAGGCGCCGCCACGCGGGATCACCGAGCTTTTGGCCGCGACGTTTTGCCAGGTCGAGATCCTTCGTGACCTGATCGAGATCCACATCCTCGGCGCCAATGACCGGTTCGGCGGGCTCCTCGTCCTCAAATTCGTCTGCTTCGGGCTTCTCGCTCATAACTGCGATCGGATCAACTTACCTTGGGTGCTGAGTCGGCGCGAACTTAATTCGATTCGGCTCCTGGTGCAACCTCGCGCTAGTGAATTAGCTGATTCATCTCGAAGATCGGCAGAAGCATTGCAAAAACAATGCCCATGACGAAGAGGCCCATGAGGACAATGAGCAGAGGTCCGAGGAGTCCGACCAGCGCCGTGAGCAATCCGTCGAGCTCGCGATCCTGGCTTTGCGCCGCGCGGTCA
This sequence comes from Steroidobacteraceae bacterium, assembly GCA_035481795.1. Lineage (GTDB taxonomy): Bacteria > Pseudomonadota > Gammaproteobacteria > Steroidobacterales > Steroidobacteraceae > PALSA-1196. The sequence continues at coordinate 19,571 of DATHRI010000035.1, read as the reverse complement.
AGCATATCCTCGAGCTTGCCGCTCGACTCGCCGCTCGAAATAAGGTGAATGGTCATTGGCGGAAACAGGCGGCTGATCGCGAGCGAGCGGCCGATGGGCGCACCTTCGCGCACGCGCTGCGCGGCTTCGACGACGGCGTCGCGCATCGGCAGATTGGTCACGACTTCGCCGGCAATGCGCAGTGCGTCGAGCACCGGCACGGAACTCGCCGACAGGATGCTCAAGGTGCGTGTGAAGCGTGCCGTGTTGAAGCCGCGCACGAGCTTGCCCACGAGCGGCATCCGCAATTGCAGGTGATGAAAGCGGCGCCGCACCGCCGGATCGCGCAGGCTGCGCATGAACACGACGATGATGATAACGATCGCCACCAGGAGCCAGATGCCGTAGTTGCGAAAGAACGCGCTCGTGGCAATCAACGCGCGCGTCATGATGGGCAGCTTCGCGCGGCTTGCCTCGAACACCGCGACCACCTTCGGCACCACGAACACCAACAGGCCCGAGACGATGGCGAAGCACATGACGGAGAGCACGATCGGGTAGAGCATCGCGCCGAGGACCCGCTGGCGCAGCAGCTCGCGGTTCTCGGTGTAGTCGGCGAGGCGCTCGAGGATCGCGTCGAGATAGCCCGACTGCTCGCCGGCGGAAATGGTCGCGCGGTAGATCTCCGGGAACACCCGCGGAAACTCCGCGAGACCTCCCGCAAGCGTGTGTCCCTCCATGACGCGCGCGCGTGTGCCAAGGATGATGCTCTGCACCCGCGGCTTCTCGGTCTGCTGCGATACCGCAAGCAGCGCCTCCTCGAGCGGCAGGCCCGCGCGCACCAGAGTCGCCAGCTGCCGCGTGAACAGCGCCAGGTCCGCCGCGGAAATGCGCCGCCGCCGGCCGAAGGCGCTCTGTTGCTTCGACTCGCTCTGCGAGACCTCGGCCACCGTCACCGGCAGCAGGTGGCGCTCGCGCAGCAGCTGGCGGATGTGCCGCGGGGTGTCGCCTTCGAGAACGCCCTTGCGCTCCCGGCCGCCGGGCTCAAGGGCGGTGTACTCGAACGCGCCCACGGTGAGGGAACTAGTCCTCGCGCGTGACGCGCAGGACTTCCTCCATGGTGGTCTCGCCGCGCAGGATTTTCGCGCGGCCGTCGTCGCGGATCGACGGTGTCATGGTGCGCGCGTAGCGCTCGAGATCATGCTCGGCGGCGCCGTCGTGGATCATGGTGCGCATCTGGTCATCGACCACGACGAGCTCGTAGATGCCGGTGCGTCCGCGGTAGCCGTTGCCGGCATCGCGGCCCGGACGGTAGAGCGTCGGGGCAGGCTCTTCGGGGCGCAGATTGAGCAGGCGGCGCTCGTAGTCGCCGGCGGTGAAGGCCTGGCGGGAGTCGGGATTCAGCACGCGCACCAGGCGCTGCGCCAGCACGCCGATCAGGCTCGAGGAGAGCAGGAAGGGCTCGATGCCCATGTCGCGCAGACGCGTGACCGCACCCACCGCGGTGTTGGTGTGCAGCGTGGACAGCACGAGGTGTCCGGTGAGGCTCGCCTGCACGGCAATCTGCGCCGTCTCCAGATCGCGGATCTCGCCCACCATGACCACGTCGGGATCCTGCCGCAGGATGGCGCGCAGCCCGCGAGCGAAGGTCATCTCGACCTTGGTGTTGACCTGCGTTTGGCCGACGCCGTCGATGAAATACTCGATCGGGTCCTCGACGGTGATGATGTTGCGCGTGTTGTCATTGAGGCGCTCGAGCCCCGCGTAGAGCGTGGTCGTCTTGCCGGAGCCGGTGGGACCGGTGACGAGCAGGATGCCGTGCGGCTTGTGGATGAGCTCATCCATCAGCGTTTCAGTATCGGGGGCCATGCCGAGGGCGTGCAGATCGATGCGGCCGGCCTGTTTGTCGAGGAGTCGCAGCACGACGCGCTCGCCGTGACCGGAAGGAATGGTCGACACGCGTACATCGACCGCGCGCCCGGCGATGCGCAGGCTGATGCGCCCGTCCTGCGGCAGGCGCTTCTCGGCGATGTCGAGCTTTGACATCACCTTGAGGCGCGATACCACGAGCGGTGCGACGGCGCGCTTGGTTTGCAGCACCTCGCGCAGGATGCCGTCGACGCGAAAGCGGATGACGAGCCGATTCTCGAAGGGCTCGACGTGAATGTCGGAGGCGTTCTCCTTCACCGCCTGAGTGAAGATGGCATTGATCAAGCGGATGATGGGTGCGTCGTCCTCGCTCTCGAGCAGGTCCGCCTGCTCGGGCAGCACCTGTGCGAGGTGCGCAAGGTCCGTCGTCTCATCGAGCCCTTCGACCGCCTCCATGGTCTCCGAGCTGCCCTCGTAGGCCGCGCGCAGAAGCTCGTCAAATATCGGCTCGGCCACGCGCTCGAGCTTCATCGAGACGCGCAGAAAGCGCCGCGCCTCGGCGAGGGCGGTCGGCGAGGCGTTCGCGCGGCAGGCGCACTGCGCGACGCCATCCTGCATGGCCTTCACGAGCACGCCGTGGCGCTTGGCAAAGGCGAAAGTCAGGCGCCGCTGCGGCGCTTCGGCCACGACGCTGGCGATTTCGTTCATGGGTGGCCCGTGTCCGTGCTGGGCGGGTCGGGCGTTGGCACGAAGGGCTTGGATGCATCGGCAGGCGCCGCCGGCGCTGCCGCGCCGGGGGCCGGCGTGCCGGCGGGCGGCTGGGGTGCCAGGCGCGCGCGGCGCCCGGCCTCGCCGGCCTTCTCCTTGTCCGCGGCGCTCGTGGGCGCGGGCGCCGTCGACGGCGGCGGTGCCGCCATCGGCGGCAGCTCCGGCTGCTTCACGCCCGGCAGCAGCGGCAGCCATTCGCGCTCGCCGGTCACCTTGCGCTGCTCTTCGCGAATGTAGTTGTACTTGGTGTTGGTCTCGATCTGCGACTGCTCATCGGTGCGCAGGATCTTCGGCCGGATGAACACCATGAGATCGGTGCGGTCGGCGCTGCCCGAGCGCACTTTGAAGAGCTGGCCGATGACGGGAATGGCTCCCAGGAACGGCACGCGGGTCTCCTGCTTCGAGTAGTCGGCGCTCGTGAGCCCGCCCAGCACGACGATGCCGCCGTCCTCGATGAGCACGCGCGTGCTGACAGTGCGCTTGGTCGTGGTGAGGTCGACCGCGCCCTCGGGTCCGGCATTTTTCGGCACGACGGAGGAGCTTTCCAAATCGATCTTCAGCATCACTTCGGCGCCGCCCTCATTGATCTGCGGGGTGATCTTGAGGATGGTCCCGACCTCCTCGCGCTGGATGGTCTGGAACGGCGTCACGGAGCTGTTGGAGGCGCCGGTGCTGGTGAACTGGCCGGTGAGAAACGGCACTTCGGTCGCGACCTTCAGGGTCGCTTCCTGGTTGTCGGTGGTAATCGCAGAGGGCGTGGCGACGACATTTGAGTTCGAGTCGCTGCGTACCGCGCTCAGTATCGCCGCGAAATTAAGACCGTTCGATGCGATGCGGCCGACGCCGAAGATGCCGCCGGTCGGCAGCGACGTGCCGTTCGCGAGAGCCGTGGTGGGACTCGCCGCGAGTTCGATGATGTCGCCGATGGAGGTGCCGTTCACCGGCGAATTGAAGGCGCCCGCGGGAAAGTTCGAGTTGCCGGCCCCATACGCCGCCCAGTTGACGCCGAGAGAGGCGGATTTGGTCAGATCGACGTCGACGATGATGGCCTCCACCAGCACCTGGGCGCGGCGGATGTCGAGCTTGTCGATCACGGACATGAGGTTGCGCATGACCTTGGGGGTGGCGGTGATGATGAGCGCGTTGGTCTGCGGATCCGCCCAGATGATGGTGCCCCGCTCGGACTGCGCCGCCGGCGTCTGCGCACCCGGCGCGCCGCCGGCGCCGCCGCTTGCGGCGCCGGCGATCTGCTCCTTCAGCTTCGCGGCGATCTTCTCGGCGTCGGCGTTTTGCAGGTAGCGCACCTGCGTATCGCCGCCGCTCTGCAGCGGCGTATCAAGATGCGCGATCAGCACGCGAATGCGCAGCCGCGTGTCCTTCTCACCGCTGAGCAGGATGCTGTTGGAGCGCTCGTCGGCGACCACCTTGAAACCGAGGGCGGCGCCCTCGTTGGCGGCCTGCTGCTGGTAGAGGGCATTGATGACGCGCACCGCTTCGGTCGCCGAGGCGTTCTGCAGCGGCACGATCTCCACATCCGCATCCCCCACCTGGTCGATCTTCTGGATGATGCGCATGATGCGGTTCACGTTATTGGCGCGATCGGAGATGATGAGGATGTTCGACGCGGGATAGGCGGCCAGGTGCCCGTACTGCGGAATGAGCGGCCGCAGGATGGGCACGAGCTGCGCGGCATTGACATTCCTCACCGCGATCACCTGCGTCACGATCTCATCGGAACTGGAGCTCACGCGGTCGGGCAGGTCATTCGAGGGGTACTGACGCGCATTCGCATCGGGGACGATCTTGATGACGCGCCCCGCGGGCAGCGCCACGAAGCCGTGCACCTGCAGGATCGAGAGGAACGCCTGGTAGAAGGCATCCGGCGACATCGGCGTCGAGGAGAGCATCGTCACCTGCGCGCGCACCCGCGGGTCGATGATGAAGTTCTTGCCGGTCGCGGCGCTCACGGCCTCGGCGATCTGCGTGATGTCGGCGTCCTTGAAGTTCGGCGTGATGCGCTGAGTCGAGGGCTCCTCGGCCGCGGCGGCGGCGCCCACGCAGAGCACCAGCACGCAGGCGAGGGCGGCGCGGAGCGCGGCAACTGCGGTGCGCGCCCGGAGTCCGGATGCTCTCATCATTCGTTCCCTTCCGGGTCGGGCGGCTGCGGCATCGGCGGTTCCGGCGGCGCTGGCGGATTCGTAACCTGCGGCATAGGCACCTGGGATGGCTGTCTCGTCACATCGGGCGGCCCGGTCGAAGTCGGGGCGGCGGGCTCACCGATCGCCTGCTCGGCCTCCTGCGCCACCTGCGACATGTTCAATGACAGATCCTGCTGCTGGCCGTTGCGCATGACTGTGACGCGTGCCTCACTGGCGGAACCGATGGTGCGGAAGATTTCATCACCGCGGGCTGGGTCATCGAGCGGCGTGCCGTTGATCGCAATCACGAGATCCCCGGAGCGCAGCCCGAGGCGGGTGAACGCCTGCCGATTCCGGCCCGGGTAGACCCGAAAGCCGCGCAGCTTGCCCTGCATCAGCACCGGCTGATTGCGCATAATATCGTTGAGCGCCGACGGATCCTCGGAGATCAGGCGCCGCACCCGGTCGAAGGCCGGGTTTTGGCTCGGCACCGCCGCCGGTATGGGGTTGCCGTTGAGCGCGGCGGAGCTCTGGCGCGGCAGGCTCAGGTACTCGAGGTGGCCGTTGCGGTCGAGCAGCACGCGATCACTGTAGACAGAATGCAGCTTGGCCCCGCCCGGCACGTTGTCGCCCACGGCATGCACCTTGGCGGCGGTGGCGTTCTCGCCAACGATGGCGAAGCCGACGTTCGGATCCTTGCCCGCGATGATGCCCGTCAGCACCAGCTGCATGCTGGTCTGCGTGGCATTGGCCGCATTGCCGCTCTTGGCCGGGTCCGCGGCGATGCCAAAGAGGTGCCCATTGGTAATACTGGCGATGTCGATGCCGTGGCGGGCGACGTTCGCGGGGCTCGGCGGTCGCAGCTCCGCCTTGCGGGACTGGCCGCCCCCGGCGAGATCTGTCACGATCGTTGCCGCCTGGACACCGAGCGCAAGTGCCAGCGCCCAGGTGGCGATGCGCGGCCCGCGCGCAAGCGCAAGGGCGCGCCATTGATGGGACGCCGGAAGATGATTGAGCCAGGAGCCAGCGTTCATGCCAGGATCAGGCCTCATAACTCCTTTGGACACAGAGCGAGCCGCAGCGGCGGCGCCAGCATTGCCGGAGCCGTGCGGGCGCCATCATACGGGGCAGCTGCTTCGGCTCTCAAGCAATTGTTTTCGCTGGCTAAACTTTGGGCTTCCCGACCGCACTTGTGTTGCCGTTTGGCGACCCATATAAAGTCACCATGCCGGATCATGAGACTGCCCGTCCCGATAGCGGCGTTGTCGTCGAAGAAGCTCGTCCGCAGGTCAAGCAGCCGCCCCTGTACCAAGTGGTGTTACTCAATGATGATTACACGCCCATGGAATTTGTCGTTGACGTGCTCGAGAAATTCTTCGCGCTCAACCGCACGACCGCGACGCGCATCATGCTCGAGGTGCATACCAAGGGAAAAGGTGTTTGCGGAGTCTTCACATACGAGATTGCAGAAACTAAGGTAGCGCAGGTGACGACGTATGCACGCGATCAGCAACATCCGCTGATGTGCACATTGGAAGAGGCCTGAAAGGGCGGAAGGTTCAATCGTGTTGTCCAACGAGCTGGAATATTGCCTCAACGACGCCTTTCATCGCGCCCGCGAGGCCCGTCATGAGTACCTGACGGTGGAGCACCTGCTGCTCGCGATTCTCGACACCCCCAGGGTGCGCGAGATCCTGCGCGCCTGCGGGGCGGATCTCAGCAAACTGAAGCAGGATCTGAAGGAGCACATCGACCAGTCGACGCCGCACCTTGAGGAGTCCGAGGAGCGCGAGGTGCAGCCGACGCTCGGCTTCCAGCGCGTCCTGCAGCGCGCAGTGTTTCATGTGCAGTCGAGCGGCAAGAAGGAAGTCGGCGTCGGCAACGTGCTGGTCGCGATCTTCAGCGAGAAGCAGAGCCACTCGGTGTTTCTCCTGAACCGCCAGCACGTCGCACGGCTCGACGTGGTCAACTACATCTCCCACGGCCTCTCGAAGATCGCCGACGAGCGCACCGACAAGGAGGACGGCCAGACGGATGCCGAGCGCGATCCGGAGGGCGGTGGCAGCGCACTCGATAAATATGCGACGAATCTGAATCGCATGGCGCAGGACGGCCGTATCGATCCGCTCATCGGCCGCAAGCTCGAAATCGAGCGCACGGTGGAGATCCTGTGCCGGCGCCGCAAGAACAATCCCCTCTACGTAGGTGAGGCCGGCGTCGGCAAAACCGCGATCGCGGAGGGGCTCGCGCGCCTCATCGTCGAGGGCAAGGTGCCCGATGTGCTCTCCGACTGCACGGTGTTCGCGCTCGACATGGGGGCGCTCATCGCCGGCACCAAGTATCGCGGCGACTTCGAGAAGCGCCTGAAGGGCGTCATCACCGAGCTCAAGAAGCAACCGGGTGCCATCCTCTTCATCGACGAGATCCACACGGTGATCGGCGCCGGCGCCGCATCGGGCGGCGTCATGGACGCCTCCAACCTCATCAAGCCCGTGCTCACCAACGGCGAGCTGCGCTGCATCGGCTCGACGACCTATCACGAATATCGCGGCATCTTCGAGAAGGATCACGCGCTCGCGCGCCGCTTTCAGAAGATCGACGTCGTCGAGCCGTCCATCGAGGAGACCGTGGAGATCTTGCTGGGATTGAAGAGCCGCTTCGAGGAGCATCACAGCATCGTCTACGCGGTGGATGCGATGCGCGCGGCGGCGGAGCTGTCCGCGCGCCACATCAGCGAGCGTCACCTGCCCGACAAAGCGATCGACGTCGTCGACGAAGCCGGCGCGCGGCTGCGCCTGAAGCCGCTCGCCGAGCGCGAGCACACCGTCGAGGTGCGCCACATCGAAGAGGTGGTGGCGCGGATGGCGCGCATTCCGCCGAAGAGCGTCTCGACCTCGGACCGCGAGGTGCTGAAGAACCTCGAGCGCAATCTGAAGCTCGTGATCTTCGGGCAGGATCGCGCGGTCGAAGCGCTCGCCGCGGCGATCAAGATGGCACGCTCCGGGCTGGGCGACCAGAGAAAGCCCCTCGGCAATTTCCTCCTCGCCGGTCCCACCGGCGTCGGCAAGACCGAGGTCACCCGGCAGCTCGCGATCGCCATGGGAGTCGAATTCCTGCGCTTCGACATGTCCGAGTACATGGAGCGGCACACCGTGTCGCGCCTGATCGGTGCGCCCCCGGGCTACGTGGGCTTTGACCAGGGCGGTCTCATGACCGAGGCGATCACCAAGCACCCGCACTGCGTGCTGCTGCTGGATGAGATCGAAAAGGCTCATCCGGACGTCTTCAATCTGCTGCTGCAGGTGATGGATCACGGCACGCTGACCGATAACAACGGCAGGAAGGCCGACTTTCGTCACGTCATCATCGTCATGACGACCAACGCCGGCGCGCAGGAGATGAGCCGCCCGTCGATTGGCTTCATGCACGCGGACAATACGAGCGACGGCATGGAGGCGATTCGGCGCCTCTTCACGCCGGAGTTTCGCAATCGGCTCGATGCGGTGATCCAGTTCGCGCCGCTCGACCGCGCGACGATCGAGCGCGTGGTCGACAAGCTCATCGTCGAGGTGGAAACGCAGCTCGAGCAGAAGGGAGTGCAGCTCAGCGTGGAAGATGCGGCGCGCGCCTGGATCGCGGAGAAGGGCTATGACCCGAAGATGGGCGCACGGCCCATGGCACGCGTCATCCAGGAGCACATCAAGCGACCGCTCGCCGAGGAGCTCTTGTTCGGGCGTCTGGCGGGCGGCGGCCAGGTATCGGTGTCCGTGTCGGCGGACGGCTCGAAGCTCGAGTTCGAATGCACTCCGGCGCAGCTGCCGGAAGTGACCGCCTGATCAGCGGCCGCGGTAGATGATGCGGCCCTTGGTGAGGTCGTAGGGCGTCATCTCCACCGTCACCTGGTCGCCGGTGAGGATGCGAATGTAGTTTTTGCGCATCTTCCCCGAGATGTGCGCCGTCACGATGTGGCCGTTCTTGAGCTTGACGCGAAAAGTCGTGTTCGGGAGGGTCTCGACGACCTCGCCTTCCAACTGAATCGCGTCTTCTTTTGCCATGGGGGCGCGGATTCTGCATAAACCCTCGCGGCAATGCAATTCACTTAGTCGCAAGCGCGCAGCGGCAGCGCCTGCGCCGCGGCGTGCGCGCGCACCAGGGAGCGAAACTCGGCGCGGGAAATGGGCCGGCTGCCGAGGCTCTTCAGATGGCGCGAGGGCAGCTGGCAGTCGATGACAACGATGTCGTTGTCAAGGCACATCTGCACCAGCCGTGCGAGGGCAATCTTCGAAGCGTCGCGCGCGCGGCTGAACATCGACTCGCCGAAGAACACCGCGCCCAGGCGCACTCCGTAGAGGCCGCCGATGAGCTCGGTGTCGCGGTAGGTTTCGATGCTGTGCGCGAAGCCGCGCTCATGCAGATCGGCGTAGGCCTTTTGCATGTCGGAGGTGATCCACGTGCCTGAGCCGGGCGCGCGCGGCGCGGCGCAGCCGGCGATGACGCCGTGAAAGTCCTGATCGATCGTGCTGCGGTAGCCGCGGTTGCGCAGCGCCTTGTGGAGGCTGCGCGAGACATGAAATTCCCCGGGAAAGAGCACCTCGCGCGGATCGGGCGCCCACCACAGCACCGGCTGGCCGGGCGAGTACCAGGGAAAGATGCTGCGGCGGTACGCCGCGAGGAGCCGCGCCGCGGAGAGATCCCCGCCCGCGGCCAGGAGGCCCGCGGGCTCATCGAGGGCCTGCTCGAGCGGCGGGAAACTCTCCGGCGCATCCCGCGCCGAGAGCCAAGTGAGCGTCTTCACCTAAGCCTCCTCATCCGGCGCTGCCCGATAGGGCACGTGCGCCTGCACCTCCTGCGCGTACTCATCCACCGACTCGCCCTCGCGCTCGAGGAAGGCGCCGATCGCCTGGCGCAGGCGCGCGTCGCGGATGAAATGCGCGGACCAGGTGAGAGCGGGCTCGAATCCGCGACTGACCTTGTGCTCTCCCTGCGTTCCCGGCTCGAAGCGCGCGATCTGCCGCTCGATGCAGAATTCGATGCCCTGGTGGTAGCAGGCCTCAAAGTGCAGGCTGTGAAAATCGGCGGCCGCTCCCCAGTAGCGCCCGAAGAGCGCCTCCTGGCACCAGAAGAAGACCGCCGCCGCCACCGGCTCGCTGCCGTGCAGGGCGATTTTGACCATGAACTGCTCGGGCAGGGAGCGGGCAATCTCACCGAAAAACGCGCGCGACAGGTAGGGCTCGTGGCCGTGCCGCAGGAAGGTGTCGCGGTGCAGGGCGTAGATGCGATCGAGCAGGCGCCGATCGAGCTCGCCGCCGAAGCGGGTCTCGAAGCGGATGCCGTCCTCGGCGACGCGGCGGCGCTCGCGGCGCACTTTCTTGCGCTTCTGCGCGGTGAACGTGCCGAGGTAGTCATCAAAGCTCGAGTAGCCGCGATTCATCCAGTGAAACTGGCAGTCACGCCGCAGCAGCCAGCCGGCGCGCGCGCAGGCGCTGCGCGCCGGTTCGTCCAAAAAAAGCGCATGCACGGAGGAGAAGGCCTCCGCGCGGGCGTACGCCGTGACCTCCTCGAGCAGGCGCCGGCCGCAGCCGGGGTCGGCGCCGGCGCGGATCAGCAGGCGCGGCCCGGTCGCCGGCGTGAAGGGCACTGCGATGGTGAGTTTCGGGTAGTAGTGGCCGCCGACCCGCGCGTACGCCTGAGCCCAGGCGAAATCAAAGACGAACTCGCCGTAGGAATGCATCTTCACGAAGGCGGGCACCGCGGCCGCAAGTCCCGCCTCGTCCACCAGCGTGAAGTAGCGCGGCTCCCACCCCGTGCGCGCGCCGATGCAGCCGGTGAGTTCGAGTGCGCTCAGGAACTCGTGGCGCAGAAAGGGAATATGCGTGCCCGCGAGCGCATTCCACTGGCCGCGCTCGACTGCGTCGATGTGCGAGTGAATGCCGCTGCGCATTCCCTTAGGGCCCGCCCGCGTCGAGCCCCTCGAGATAGCGATCGGCATCGAGCGCGGCCATGCAGCCGGCGCCGGCGGAAGTGACCGCCTGGCGGTAGACATGGTCGGCGACGTCGCCGGCGGCGAACACTCCGGGCACGCTCGTCGCCGTGGCATCTCCGCCCAGACCGCTCTTCACCACGATGTAGCCGCCGCGCGTCTCGAGCTGCTCGCGGAAGAGCGCCGTGTTGGGCGTGTGGCCGATGGCGACGAAGAGGCCGGTGACCGCCAGCTCGCGCGTGCCGCCGTTGACGCTGTGCCGGATGCGCACGCCGTTCACGCCCTGGTGGTCGCCCAGGACCTCATCGACGGTGTGGTTCCATACCACCGAGATCTTGCCGGCTTCGACTTCCTCAAAGAGCCGCGTCTGCAGAATTTTCTCCGCGCGCAGCCGATCGCGGCGGTGCACGAGCGTCACGTGCGCGGCGATGTGCGACAGGTACAAGGCTTCCTCCACCGCCGTGTTGCCGCCGCCGACGATGGCGACCCGCTGGCCGCGGAAGAAAAACCCGTCGCAGGTGGCGCAGGCGGACACGCCCTTGCCGCGAAATTTCTCCTCCGACGCCATTCCGAGGTACATGGCCGCGGCGCCGGTGGCGATGATGAGGGCATCGCAGCTGTAGACCGTGCCGTGGCCCTCCAGTTCGATCGGGCGTTTCGACAGATGCGCAGCCTCGATGTGATCGTTCACGACCTGCGTCGCGAAGCGCTCCGCATGGCGTCGCATGCGCTCCATCAGCGCCGGCCCCTGCAGGCCTTCGACATCGCCGGGCCAGTTGTCGACGTCGGTGGTGGTCATGAGCTGACCACCCTCCTCGACGCCGGTGATCAGCAGCGGCGCGCGATTGGCGCGCGCGGCGTACACCGCGGCGCTGTAGCCGGCGGGGCCGGAGCCTAGAATGATGAGGCGGCTGTGGCGGCGATTTTTCATGGATACGCGGGTGATTTCGGGTTCATAATAGCAACTCTCTACACGGTTCCTCGCCCTTGTTGGCTTGGGGTTCTGACCCGTAGAATCAAGCTTCTACGTCGCTTTCATCGCACAGGGCGCAAGAATTGTCGGACTCCTCCGCGCGTTCCCGCGCTCCTCTTCGCTTCACGGCCGCCGTGCATCGTGGACTGCGCGAAAGCGCGTTCCTCGCGCTGGGCGTCATCGCCATCGTGCTGTTCGCGGCGCTCGCCTCCTACAGCGCGGATGATCGCGGCTACTCCTCCACGGGCGAATCGCCCGTGATCCACAACCGCGTCGGGCCGATCGGCGCCTGGCTTGCGGACATGCTCTTCTTTCTCTTCGGCTGGCCCGCTTATCTCTTCCCCTTCATGCTGGCACTGTCGTGCTGGGCGCTCATGCGCCATCGCGGCAAGGAGGAGAGCGGCTCGCGCGCCAACACCGCGGTGCGCTTCGGTGGCTTTATGCTCGTCCTCGCCGCCAGCTGCGGACTTGCCACATTGCACTGGGATCCGGGCGCGCTGCGGCAGACCGCCGGCGGCGTCGTGGGGGGCCTCGTCGGGCAGGGGCTCGCGCGCGGCGTCAACTTCCTGGGTGCGACGCTGCTGATGCTCGCGGCGTGGATGGGCGGCTGGTCGCTCGCCGTCGGGGTGTCGTGGCTCACGATCATGGATCGCTTGGGCGCCTGGACCTGGAGCGGCATTGGCTGGGCGCGCGCGCGCCGCTGGCTCGCGCGCGACGTCGCCCAGGGCCGCGAGCGCAAGCAGGCGCGCAAGGACGCCGCCACCAGCGAGCAGAAGAAATTCGCCGCGCGCCTGCCGCCGCGCATCGACACGCCGCTGCCGCCCATGCCCAAGAGCGAGCGCGCGGAGAAGGAGCGCCAGGTGTCGCTGTTCGAGCCGCCCGCGGCGACTGAGCTGCCCGCGTTGAATCTGCTCGATGATCCGCCGCCGGCGGAGGCGTCGTATTCAGCCGAAGCGCTCGAGGCGCTCTCGCGGCTCGTGGAGATGAAGCTCAAGGATTTCGACATCGACGCGGAGGTGGTCGCGGTGCAGCCGGGACCGGTGGTGACGCGCTTCGAGCTGCGCCCGGCGCCCGGGGTCAAGGCGAGCCAGATTACCGTCCTCGCCAAGGACTTGGCGCGGGCGCTCGCCGTCTTGAGCGTGCGCGTGGTGGAGGTCATCCCGGGCAAGAATGTCATGGGGCTCGAGATCGCCAACGAGAAACGCGAGATCGTGACCCTGGGCGAGATCGTGCGCTCCAAGGCCTACGATGACATGCACTCGCCGCTCGCGCTCGCGCTCGGCAAGGATATCGGCGGCCACCCGGTGGTGGCGGATCTGGCACGCATGCCGCACCTCTTGATCGCCGGCACGACCGGATCCGGAAAATCGGTGGCCATCAACGCAATGGTGCTGTCGCTGCTCTACAAGTCCACCGCCGAGCACGTGCGCCTCGTCATGATCGATCCTAAGATGCTCGAGCTGTCCGTGTACGAGGGCATTCCGCATCTGCTCGCGCCGGTGGTGACCGACATGAAACAGGCGGCGAACGCGCTGCGCTGGAGCGTGGCGGAGATGGAGCGCCGCTACCAGCTGATGGCGGCGCTCGGCGTGCGCAACATTGCCGGCTTCAATCGCCGTGTCAGCGACGCCCTCAAGGACGGCCGGCCGATCGCGGATCCGGTGCTGATGCAGCGGGCTGCGAATGATCCGACCGTCGATCAGTCACAGATTCCCGACCTTGCGCCGCTGCCCTATGTGGTCGTGATCATCGACGAGCTCGCTGACCTCATGATGGTGGTCGGCAAGAAGGTCGAGGAGCTGATCGCGCGCCTGGCACAGAAAGCGCGCGCCTCGGGCATCCATCTGGTGCTGGCGACGCAGCGGCCCTCGGTCGACGTCATCACCGGTCTCATCAAGGCGAACATTCCCTGCCGCATCGCCTTTCAGGTTTCCGCGCGTGTCGACTCGCGCACGATCCTTGATCAGATGGGCGCGGAGACCCTGCTCGGTCACGGCGACATGCTGTATTTGCCCTCGGGCACTTCGCTGCCGACGCGGGTCCACGGCGCCTTTGTATCCGACCAGGAAGTGCACCGCGTCGTGTCGGCCCTGAGAGGCGCACCGCCCGACTACGTGGACGAGGTGCTCACGGGACCGCGCACGCCGCTCGCGGGCTTTCCGGAGGACCCCGAGGACTTCGCCGCCGCGGGCAGTGACGATGCCGAGCAGGATCCGCTCTACGATGAGGCCGTCAGGATCGTGACCACCGAGCGCAAGCCATCGATCTCGTATGTGCAACGGCGGCTGAAGATCGGCTACAACCGTGCGGCGCGGCTTCTCGAGGCGATGGAGGCGGCGGGACTCGTGGGCTCGCTGCAGACGAATGGCGCGCGCGAAGTGCTCGTGCCCGCGCCGCGGCAGGAATGAGCTTGAGCTGCCGCGCCCTCGCGCTTGTCCTGCTGTGCGTCGCGGCCGTTGCGCACGCCGATGCGCCGAGCGGCGTTACGCTCCTCGACCACTACTTCGACGGCCTGCACACCCTGCGCGCGGATTTTTCGCAGAAGCTCACCGACTCGCACGGCCGGCAAATCGATCAGGGCGCCGGCACGCTCGTCGTCTCGCGTCCCGGAAAGCTGCGCTGGGAGCTGCGTCCGCAGGGCGCGCGCGACGGTGCCGGCGGCGAGCTCATGGTGGCCGATGGCAAGAATGTCTGGTTCTACGACCGCGATCTGGCGCAGGTGAGCGTCAAGCCGATGGATGCTGGTCTGTCGGGAACGCCCGCGATGCTGTTGTCGGGCGCCGTCGACGTTCGCAAGAACTTCACGCTGAGCGATGCGGGTGCGCACGAGGGTCTGAACTGGGTGAGCGTCGCGCCGAAGAGCAGCGAATCGGACTTCCGCGTGGCGCGCCTCGGCTTCGCGCATGGAGATCTTGCGCGCATGGTTCTCGAGGACAAGCTCGGGCAGACGGCCACGATTATCTTTGAGCATGCGGTGCGCAATGGCCCGGTGGCGGCCGAGGAGGTGAGCTTCACGCCTCCTGCAGATGCGGACCTCATCGGTACGCCCGTCCCGTAACGCGTGATGCCCGCGGAAAAAAGCCGCACGCCGGATCCCTTGCGGCCCTTGGCCGATCGCATGCGGCCGCGATCGCTCGATGAGTTCCTGGGACAGGAGCATCTGCTGGCGAAGGGCAAAGCGCTGCGCGCGGCGATCGAGGCGGGGCAGCTGCATTCGATGATTCTGTGGGGGCCGCCGGGTACCGGCAAGACGACGCTGGCGCGGCTCATCGCGCAGCGCTCCGCCGCGCAGTTCATTGCCCTCTCCGCCGTCATGGCCGGCGTCAAGGACATCCGCGCGGCGGTCGAGTCGGCGCGCGCCGCGCGCGCGGGCACGAATGCGCGTACGGTGCTGTTTCTCGATGAGGTGCATCGCTTCAACAAGGCGCAGCAGGACACCTTCTTGCCCTTCGTCGAGGACGGCACGCTCACCTTCATTGGCGCCACCACTGAAAATCCGTCCTTTGAGCTCGTCAATGCGCTCCTGTCGCGCGCGCGCGTGTATGTGCTGCGCACCTTGACCGTCGCAGACCTGGTGGCGCTCATGCAAAGAGCGCTCGAAGATCGCGAGCGCGGTTTGGGCGCTCAGGAGCTCGCCGCCGTCCCCGAGGCGCTCGATC
This sequence comes from Steroidobacteraceae bacterium, assembly GCA_035481795.1. Classification (GTDB taxonomy): domain Bacteria; phylum Pseudomonadota; class Gammaproteobacteria; order Steroidobacterales; family Steroidobacteraceae; genus PALSA-1196. The sequence goes on along the minus strand of DATHRI010000035.1, from coordinate 4,205 downwards.
TGTTGGCGCATGCCGCCGACGGCGATGCGCGCCGCGCGCTCAACATGCTCGAGCTTGCGGCCGGCCTCCTGGAGGCGACGGCGGGGACGCGCAGCCTCACGGCCGCCATCGCGCAGGAAGTTGCGAGCGGCGGACGGCGCCGCTTCGACAAGGGCGGAGAGCAGTTCTACGATCAGATCTCGGCGCTGCACAAAGCCGTGCGCGGCACGGATCCGGACGCCGCTCTGTACTGGCTCTGCCGCATGCTCGACGGCGGCTGCGACCCGCTGTATATCGCACGCCGCGCCGTGCGCATGGCGCATGAGGACATCGGCCTCGCCGATCCGCGCGCATTGGCAATGGCACTCGATGCCTGGGATGCCTACGAGCGCCTGGGCAGCCCGGAAGGGGAGCTCGCCATCGCCACCCTGGTCGTCTATCTCGCCTGCGCGCCCAAGAGCAACGCGGTCTACGTCGCCATGGGCGAGGCGCAGCAGGATGTCGAGAAATTTGGCACGCTGGAGGTGCCGCTGCGGCTGCGCAATGCGCCCACCGGCTTGATGAGGGGATTGGGCTACGGGCGCGGCTACCGCTACGCGCATGATGAGCCCGACGCTTTCGCCTTGGGCGAGCGCTACCTGCCGGACGAGCTGCCCGATCGGCGCTACTATCGCCCCGTGCCGCGGGGGCTCGAGATCAAGATCGCCGAGGCGCTCGCCAGATTGCGTTCCATGCCGCCGCGCGGCGGAGCCTCAGGGGCATCATGATTGATCCTAAGCTGTTGCGATCCGATCCGGCCGCCGTTGCGGCGAATCTGGCGCGACGCGGCCTCACGCTCGATATCGCCGCGTTCACTGCGCTCGAGGCGCGCCGCAAGCATTGGCAGGTTGAGACCGATCGCTTGCGCGCCGCGCGCAATGCAGCCGCCAAGAAGGTCGGCGTGGCGAAGGCGGGCGGCGAGGACCCCGCGGCGTTCATCGCAGCGGGCGAGGCGTTCACGCGCGCTCTTGAGGAGGCTGATCAGGCGTTCACCGCCGTGCAGGGCGAGCTTGACCTCTGGCAGCTCGGGCTGCCCAATCTGCTGCACGAATCCGTGCCCGACGGTCGTGATGAGAGTGCGAACCTTGAACTGCGGCGCTGGGGATCACTGCCGACCTTTGCTTGCAAGCCGCTCGATCATGTGGCGATCGGCGAGCGGCTCGGCCTCGACCTTGAAGCCGCCGCGCGCCTCTCCGGCGCACGCTTCGCCGTCATGCGCGGCGAGCTTGCGCATCTGCATCGCGCGCTCGCGCAGTTCATGCTCGATCTGCACACACGCACGCATGGCTACACCGAGGCCTACGTGCCCTATCTCGTCGGCAGCGCCGCGCTCGTCGGAACCGGACAGCTGCCTAAATTCGAGGCGGATCTGTTCGCGCTCGCGGGCGAGCCGCGTCTCTATTTGATCCCCACCGCCGAAGTGTCGCTGACCAATCTTGTGCGCGCGCAGATACTGGCCGCGCAGAGCCTGCCGATGAAGCTCGTGGCGCACACGCCGTCGTTTCGCTCCGAAGCCGGATCGCACGGCAAGGACACTCGCGGCATGATCCGCCAGCACCAGTTCGACAAGGTCGAGCTGGTGCAGATTGTGCGCCCGGCGGATTCGTACGCGGCACTGGAGGCGCTGACGGGGCATGCCGAAGCGGTGCTGCAGCGACTGCAGCTGCCGTACCGTGTGGTGGCGCTGTGCGCGGGAGATGTCGGCGCCGCGAGCGCCAAGACCTACGATCTTGAGGTGTGGCTGCCGAGCCAGGGTCACTACCGCGAGATCTCCTCGTGCAGCAATTGCGAGGCCTATCAGGCGCGGCGCATGCAGGCGCGCTGGCGCAATCCGGCCACGGGCAAGCCCGAGCCGGTGCACACGTTGAATGGATCGGGCGTCGCGGTAGGTCGCGCCCTCGTCGCCGTGCTCGAGAACTATCAGAACGCAGACGGTTCGGTCCGCATCCCGGAGGTGCTCAGGGCCTACATGGATGGGGTCGAGCGGCTCGAACCGGCAAGCTAGCGGGAGGTTTGGTCATCCAAGGGAAGCAGTTCGATTTTTTCACCCTCCGCCTCCGCCTCAGCCTCTTCTTCGTCTCGCTCGAGGCACCAGGAATAGAATTTGAAGAGCCCGGCAGCCGTGGCAATAGTGATGGCAACGCCGGCCACAATCGGCGCCAGTTTGACGATCAGCGGTTGCCTGTGCAGATGCAGCGCGCTTGCGATCCTGAGCCAGCCGTGCGGCGCGGCGCGCGCAGCCAGCACGCCGACAAAGACCGAAATGGCGCTCGCCAAACCGGCCAGCGCCGCCGTCGAATTGGTGAGCCTTTTCGGCCGCAGGGGCTTCGCCAAGTACTTGCTCAGATTGTTCACAGCTCGTTCTTTTTTTCGGCAGGTGCCCAGTAGGGCATGCGTCAAAATTGTAGGCACGGCGCGCTGCACAAGCAATAGCGGTTTGCGGGGTTTGTCTTAATGAGCGCGGCCCCTGGCACAGGGCGTATGGCAGCCGCGATGGGCCCTTCAGGCGTCGCCGGGCTCGGCGATCTGCGCTTGCACCTCGGCCTTGTGCAGTAGATGGCGGGGCAGGAAGAAGGCGTTGGCAATAAGCGTGGGCACAATGGCGCTGCCAATAACGGCCGCGATGAGATACGAATACTGCTCCTGCGTAATAATGCGATGCGTCAATCCAAAGAGCGCCGAAATGCTGCCAAACGTGAGCCCCGTCGACATGAGAAGCGTCGTATACATCGCCTCCGTCGGCGGCGACTTGAAGAACTTGGTCACCGGGTAGACGCCGACGAACTTCGTGACCATCTTGGCGCCGAGCAGCGTGATCAATACCAGGAAACCTGACGCGAGTGCCGGCACGGAGACATAGGCGCCGGCACGGATGAAATAGAAGGGAGTGAGGAGCCCGAAGGTGAGCGTGCGCAGGCGCCGCACGAGCGCATGATCCTGGCCCACCGTGCCCGCGAGAATCATGCCGAGGATGTACGCCGGCAGCACCGGCTCGCTGTCCGCCCACAGCGCGAGCGCCCCCAACCCGAACATGGCCAGCAGTAACAGCTTGGCCTCGAGCTCGGACGGGCGTCCACCGAAGCGCCTGAAGAAGCGCGGCACGAACCATGGGAGGACGACGAACATCGCCGCGCTGCCGCCGGCGAACACCAGAGTCCGCAGCGTGAATGGCGAGAACTTGAAGCCGAGCGCCAGCACGGTGGCGAGATCGTTCACGAAGCAGGCGGCGAGCACAATCTTGCCGTAGTCGGTGCCGTTGAGCCCGGACTCGAGCATGACGGCGTAGACGACCGCGACCGAGGTGGTGGAGAGCGCGATACCGGCAAGCCAGCTGGAGTCACGGCTCCAGCCGAGGGCGTAGCGTGCCACGGCCGCACAGCCGAGGAACGGTGCGGTGAAAGCGATGAGCCCCACGACCACCGCCTGCTTCCACTCGCGGCGCATGATCTTCGGATCGAGCTCGGCGCCGGCCAGGAAGGTGAGCACGACGGCACCCGTGCTCGCCAGAAATTTGATCCAGGATTGATCGGTGCCGAGCGCCGTGGCGCCCACTACGGCGCCAATGAGCAGCTGCGCCACGGTGCCCACGAGGATCTCGGACATCGCGTTCGCGACGCGCAGCCAGATGGACAGCAGCGTCGCGACGAGCGCGAGTCCTAGCCATAGCGTTGCCAGCGCATAGATCTGCGTCACTGCGGCATCCGCTCAGGGCGGGCGCGGGTGGGCGACTGGGCGCTCGCCGATGACGCCGAAGGTCGCCGGAATGCGCGAGTAAACCAGACTGACGCTTTCATGGCGCAGGCTCTCCAGCAGTCGCTCCGCCATCTCGTCCGTGAGGATGAATTCGACCTTGACCGTCAGATCGCCGGCGAGCTCGAAGAAGTGCTGCTCGTGCAGCACGCCGTGGCGGCCGAATCCCGCAATGGCACGGAAGGCTGAGCCGCCGTGGACACCGAGCGCCCGGGCGTGCTCCAGCAGCCACTCATAGAGCAGCCGGTGATGGTGCTTGACGTTTTCGTGAACATAAAAGCGCAGGTAAGTGCCGTTCATTGCCGTTCATTTCCCGAGGCAGATCCGCACGAGCCAAATCCCCAGACCCGTCATGAGCAAGGAGCCGCCGAGATGCGCGGTCGCCGCGCCGACAGCCCAGGCGTACTGTGCTCGCAACAGCAGCGTCATGGTCTCGG
>DATHRI010000034.1:0-2721 GCA_035481795.1 Steroidobacteraceae bacterium | reverse complement strand
GCCATCGGCCAACTGCAATTCGAAGTGGTTGCATTTCGCCTGCAGGACGAATACAGCGTGCAATGCGTGTTCGAGCCGATCAACGTAGCGGTGGCCCGATGGGTGAACCTCGCCGACGAGAAGCGGCTGAGCGAGTTTCGTGAAAAAGCCTATGACAATCTCGCCATCGATCACGCCGGCGAACTGGTGTACCTCGCGCCCACACGCGTCAATCTGGGATTGACCGAGGAGCGATGGCCGGAAATCGAATTCCTCAAGACGCGCGAGAACCTGGCGGCGTAGAGGATTGGCCGCGCGCCGGTTTTGCCTTGGGCCGGAACGCGCGCACGGCAGCGTCGAATTGATTGACCGTGATGCGCGCGGGGGCGGCTGCGTAACGCAGATTGGAATAATGGCGGCAGAGTGCCGTGACGGAGGGGCCCAAGTCGGGGCGGCGCTGCGCAATCCGGGCCGCGTAGTCTTCCGCTCCCTCATACGCCCGGCGCGGCATTCCGAGGGCGGCGAGTTTTGCGCACAGGCGCGCATAGGCGCGGATCAGCAGTTCCTTGCGCACGGGATCGATTTCGCGGCGCACCTGCCACGTGAGCCAGCACAGCACCAGGGATAGCGCAGCCGTCAGCACCAGCACCAGCTTCTGGCCGTCCGGCTCGGGAATGTGCAGCCACTCGAGCAGCTTCTGCTGCTCGTCTTGATCGAAAAAGAGGATGCGCTCGCGCCACAGCTGGCGCAGGGCGTCGAGACGCAGCCGCGCATCGGCGAGCCAGGGAGAGCCGCGTTGCCAGCGGCTGACCAGGGGCTCATCGGCGCCCAGCGAGTCGTTGAGCCCTTGTTCGACGCGGCTGGGGGCGATCGCCGCCGTGGGATCGACGCGCAGCCAGCCGCGACCGTCGATCCAAACTTCGTCCCAGGCATGCGCATCGCTCTGCCGCACGATCCAGTAATCCGCGAAGCGGTTGAAAGTCCCGCCTTGATAGCCGGTCACGACATGGGACGGTATCCCCGCGGCGCGCATGAGCATCGCGAAGGCCGAGGCATAGTGTTCGCAAAAACCGCGCCTCGTATCGAACAAGAATGCATCTACGGAGTCGTCGCGCGGGAGCTTGGGCGGCGACAACGTGTAATAAAAGGGCTGCTCTGTGAACAGGGACAGCACCGCGCGCACGTACTCCATATCGTCCGGATGCTCGCCGCGCAGCGTGCGCGCGAACTGCAGCGTGCGGGGATTGGCGCCCCGCGCAAGCTTGGTATCCCGGCGGCGCAACGAATCGTTCAGCGGCACCGAGGTTTGCACGCGCGTGTACGAGGTGGCCTCGACATCGAGCGGGTGCGACACCGGGTCACGCTGCACCAGCGTGTAATCGCCCGTGAGAAAGCCGGCCGGCAAGTCCCAGTGCGACGGCCAATCCAGAGAAAAGATCCAATTGTGCCCGTGCGGCTCCAGGCTCACCGTATATCGATAGGCCGGGCTCTGCGGCTGCAGCGGCGGCGCGCCGAGTGCGTTGGAGAACCCGGGTCGCCAAGTGCCGCCGTCGAAGTCGTGCAGGACCGGTCCGCGCCAGTAGCGCTCGTTGGGCGGGGGCGTGGCTGCGGCGAAGTGCACGCGGAACGCCACTTCATCCGACAGGGCGAGCCGATCGATATCCCCGGGACTCATGGTGTCGCTCAAGCCCGATGCGGCATTGTGGCGATCGTCCGGCAGGTGCCAGAGGGGCGCGGCGAAGCGCGGAAACAGCAGCCAGAACACCAGCGCGAGCGGCACTGCCTGACTCAGCATGCGTCCCGAATAGCGCAGGCAGCGGCGCCAATCGGGCACGGGCAAGGTGGTGGTCAGCCGCAGCAGGGTCGCCGTCGTCACCCAGCAGACGCCGATGAGGTAGGCGAGCAGCCAAAAGGACTGGCCCTCGAGCAGCGCCGACAGGCTCACGAAATAGATGATCAGCGTAATGACATAGATGTCGCGCTGCGTGTCCGTCTCGAGCAGTTTCAAACCCGCCATCAAGACCAGCAGCGAGGTGCCCGCGGACAGGCCGTTGAAGGTGTGCAGCTGCAGAAACAAGAGCAGGATCGCGAGCGCCGCAACACTCAAGCGCACGCCGCGCGGCGGGGCCGGGCGCCCGCGCCGCGCGAGCAGCAGCCGAATGCCGCCCGACACCGCGACCGTCGCGAGCACCCACACCGGGAGCGCATCGAGGTGCGCGACCAGGGCGAGCGCGAGGCAGGCAAAGATTCCCAGGAGTTGTGGGTACGAGACGGGGGTCATCGGGCCTCCGTGAATCCGTACAGCGCGAGCGCCCGCAAGCAAGCGAAGCGATGGGCCGCACCGCGCCCCGGCGGAATCTCCCTGCCCGGAATCCTAAGTCCGTAGACGCGCTGTGCGGCGTCGCTCTCCAATACCCACAGGCAGAGCTGCGACAGGCGCATCTCGGTCTCTTGGCCCTCGAGCGAGGACCATTCCAGCCAGTCCGGCTGCGAAGCCAAACTCGTGTAGCTCTGCACCGCCGCTTCACCGCCGCGCGCCAGCACCTTCCAGGCCATGTGCTTGAGCGGCACACCGGGTTCGTAGGCGCGCAGTCCCGCGAAATCCTCGTCGCCGCGCACCTCGGATCGAGAGGCCGTCCCGACGCCGCCCACGGCCGGGAGCGTCCGATCGCCATGCGGGGAGGGAGCGACGTAGGCTGTGAGCGAGCCCTGCACATAGGTCCAGGCATGGAACCAGCCGAA
>DATHRI010000033.1:0-2520 GCA_035481795.1 Steroidobacteraceae bacterium | reverse complement strand
CCACTTCGACCTGCGCGAGGATCTGGTCAAGACGCTGAAAGTGGGTGACCGCTTCGACGTGCGCCTTCCGGCCCTCGCTGATCGCCGCGTCACCGTAGAGGTCAAACTGATCGCCACCAAGGGAGAGTATGCGAGTTGGCGTGCCACCCGCGCGACCGGCGATTTCGATCTACGCACGTTCTCGATTCGCGCCTACCCCGTTGAGAAGGTGCCGGAGCTGCGCCCCGGCATGAGCGCCTACCTGGATTGGCGGACGCGCGGATAGGGCCTGCTTCATGCGGCGAAAACCGAAGCCCGGGTTCTTGCTCGTTGCACGCCGCGAATTGCGGTGGCTGCTGCACGACCGCGCGGCGCTGATATTGATGTTTGGCGTGCCCCTGTTCGCATTTGCGGTGCTGACGGCGGTGTTCAGCCACCCAGTGATCCGCGAGCTAGGGATGGTCATTGTCGATGCGGATAGATCGGAGACGTCACGCGCCTTCGCGGAGGAGATGGCGGCATCATCCGGGCTCAGCATCGCCGAACGCGCCGGCGACCTGGCCTCGGCCGCGCGCGCTATCCGCGCCGGCGATGCCATTGGCGCCGTCTATCTGCCCGCCGATTTCGAGCGCGATTTGAAAGCCGGGCGCCGCCCACACGTGGTCGGGTTCTACAATCAGCAGTTCCTCACCGCCGCGGGCATCGCGTCGTCGAGTCTCAGCGACAGCCTCTCCGCAGCTAACAAGCGCGCGGCCGAGCGTGCGGCGCCGAAAGCATCGCGCATTGGCTCGCTTGTTGCTGAGACAATTGTGCTGGTCAACCCGCAGCGGAACTACGCCCAGTTTCTGCTGCGCACGCTGCTGCCGATGGTGTTGCATGTGATCGTCGCGATCTCTGCTGGCTATGCGGTGGGGTCCGAATTCCGCCGCCGCAGCATGCGTGCCTGGCTCGCTTGTGCGGGTGGCAATCCGATTGTCGCACTTGCCGGCAAGCTGGCGCCGCTGTTCGGGATTTTCTTCGTCATCGGCCTATCGGAGGTGCTTATTTTGGAGGGTCTGCTCGGAATTGGGTTCAAGGGCGACGTACCCATGATTTTGGCTGCGGGGTCGTTGCTGATCATCGGCTATTTGGCGTTGGGCGCCCTGATGCAGCTTCTAGTGCGCGATCTCGCGACCGGCCTTGGCCTCACTGGCATCATTGTTTCGCCGGCGTTCGGCTATGCCGGCGTTGGGTTTCCCGCTTTCGGGATGAATGCGTTCGCGCAAGCCTGGGGCGCGATATTGCCGGTGCGCTGGTACATGGCGGTGCTACTCGGGCAGGCGGCGCGCGGATTACCGCTTTCCGAATCCGCACGCCCCTTCGCGGCGCTGGCGACGCTGGCCGTGCTCTACTCACTGCTTGCGTTCCTTCGCCTGCGCGCGGTCGCGCGGAGCGTGACCCGCAGCCCACCTGCTATCGCTTCGATGGCTGCCGCTGCGACACCGCGCGGCATTGGCGGCGCCTTCGTCGCCGAGTGGCACCGCGTGCTCGCGCTCCGTGGTGCTTTCATCCTGCTGGTGGTTGCGCCGCTGGTCTACGGCGTCTTCTACCCGCAGCCCTATCTCAATCAAATCCTGCGCAAGATCCCGATCGCGGTCGTCGACAACGACCTCAGCGAGTTGGGCGGACGCATCGTACAGACGCTCGACGCGAGCGGGGCCGTGAAAGTGGCTGTCCGCGCCGAAACGTTGTCACAAGCCCACGCAGCGCTAGAACGCGGCAAGGTATTTGCCGTAGTCGGCGTCCCACCCGAGACCGAGCGCGACGTGCTCAAAGGTACTACTGTCCATATTCCGATCTATGCGGATGCCACCTACCTGTTCATTTTTAGAACCATGGCCAATGGTATCGCAGTCGCGATTAATACGCTGTCATCAGAGCTCGCTGCCGGCGGCGCGCGCACGGACGGCAGTCTGGTAAAGGCGACGCTCGCGTCGGCAAGTCCAGCCGACATTCTGCTGCAGCCGATCTTCAACCCTGTCGGCGGTTATGCCAGTTACATCGTGCCCGCAGCCTTCGTGCTGATTCTGCAGCAGCTGCTGCTGGTCGGTGCGTCGCTGCTCACGGTGCTCGCGCTGGCGCAGCCTGTCGGTGGAGCATTCGCGAGCGCGCTCGGCCGCGGCGTCGCGCACCTGACTATCTATCTGCCGGCGCTCGCACTCTATTTTATCGTATTGCCGCGGGTCTATGGCTTCTCCACGCTCGGCCAGCCGCTGCAATTGTTCGCGCTCGCCTCGCTGTTCGTTCTGGCGACGAGCTTCATGGGCCAGGCGGCCGGCGCATGGTTCAAGCACCCGGAGACTCCGACCCTGATCTTCCTCGGCATCAGCCTGCCGCAGTTTTTTCTGACGGGTTTCGCCTGGCCGCGCGAGGCGATTCCCAAGTCGGTCCAGGCCGTGGGCTACATCTTCCCATCGGATTTCGCAATCGATGGCCTCGTGCGCATCGATCAGTTGGGCGCGAGCCTATGGGAGGTGGTTCGGGATTGGCGCGGGCTCTGGG
>DATHRI010000032.1:0-2723 GCA_035481795.1 Steroidobacteraceae bacterium | reverse complement strand
TGTCACTGAGATTGGTCCTAGCCCGAACCACCCCGCCGAACCGTCCGAAATCGATACCGGCGACACCGCGACGTGGCCGATTATCGTACCTTTGGCATCCGCAACCAGCGAGAGCGTAAGTTTTCCAGCTTTGCGCAGTGCGCTAACGATGAAGTGCTCGGTGTGGCCGGAGTGCGGCGCATTCAAAAACGCGGCAATCGTGACTGCCTCAATGGCGCTCACGTCAGCGGCGATCTCATTTCTGATTTGCATGAGGAATCGTACCTCAATTTTGCATTGGGATGCCGGCGCTGACGGCCCGCTGCTATCCTAGTGCGACCCATGACAATCACAGCCGAAGACCGGATGGCGATGACGGATGCGGTCCGGCGTCTATTCGCGGACAAACACGACGAGAGCGTCGTGCGTGCGAACATGGAAGCGCGGTCGGGTTTCGATCCCGCGTTCTGGTCGGCACTGGCCGAGCTCGGCGTGACCGGACTGCTGGTCGACGCTGATCACGGCGGTCTGGGCGGTGGGCCGCTCGAAGTCGAAGCCATCATGGAGGAAGCAGGCGCGGCGCTGCTTGGCGCGCCGCTGCTTTCGAGCTTCATGGCGACGGCGCTGATCGAGGGCTCGGGCGACAGTGACGCAAGAACCCGCCTGCTGCCCGCCATCGCGCAAGGCAGAATCGTGGCGCTGGCATTGACGGGCGACGTCGGCACATGGACTGAAGATGGCGTGGCATTGATCGCCGACCGCGAGGACGCCTTGCTCAGCGGTCACGCGTCCTTTGTGCTGCATGGCGCGAACGCAGAACTTCTCCTCGCCATTGCGCGCACTGTCGACGGCTTCGGCGTCTTCGAAGTCGCACCTGACACAGCCGGACTGAACTCGATGCCGCTGCCGACCTTCGACCGCACGCTGCGGCTCGCGCGGCTGACCTTTGACAAGGTGCCGGCGCATCGCCTCGATGCCGCGGGCTGGAGCACGGTTGCAAGGACGCTCCAGCTTGGTCTGGTTGCGCTTGCCGGTGAGCAGGCGGGAGGTGCGCGTCGCGTGCTGGAGATGACGACCCAATATGCCAAAGTGCGCTACCAGTTCGGCCGTGCGATCGGCAGCTTCCAGGCCATCAAGCACATGGCAGCCAATCTATTGCTCGAGACCGAGTCGGCGATCAGCGCTGCGCGCGCCGCGGCCGCGGCGCTGGCCAGCACTGCGAACGACGCGGACGAGCTCGTCGCACTTGCCGCATTCACCTGCGCCGACGCCTATGACAGGGCTGCCGCCGACGCCATCCAAATGCATGGTGGCATCGCCTTCACCTGGGCCCATCCTGCGCATCTTTATCTGCGGCGCGCACGCGCCGACCTGCAGCTGTTCGGCACGCCGGCAGCGCACCGCGAACGCTATCTGAAGGCCTTGGGAGCTTAGAGCTATGACTGCCACCGACACATCGATGAGCGACGAGGATCTGCGCGAGGAAGTCCGCACCTGGCTGCAGCAGAACTGGAAAGATCATCTGCCGGCGCCCGCACCATGGACCACCACGCCGGCGCTGCGGGCCTGGCTGGGCAAAGTTGTGGATGCAAGATGGGCCGTGAACCGGTGGCCGGTCGAATGGCACGGTCGCGGCCTCTCTGATACGCAGGCAATGATCGTAGAGCAGGAATTTCGCGCCGTTCGCGCGCCGGGCGCCGGTCAGGACAAGACACATTTCTACGCCATCACCGCGCTGACGTTTGGCACCGATGCCATGAAGCGCCAGCTGCTGCGCGGAATGCTCGCCGGCGAGATCACAATGTGCCTTCTCTACAGTGAGCCAGGCGCCGGTTCTGACCTCGCCGGCGTGCGCACCCGCGCCGAACGGGACGGCGACGACTTCGTCGTGAACGGCCAGAAAGTATGGACCTCGGGGGCGGCCACCGCCGACTACGGGATGCTGATCGCGCGCACCGACTGGAACGCGCCTAAACACCGGGGCATCTCGTTCTTTTTCCTGCCCATGAAGCAGAAGGGCGTGGAGGTGCGTCCGCTGCGGCAGGTAACGGATGAATCGCATTTCAACGAAGTGTTTTTCACCGATGCGCGGGTGCAGGCGGAAAATCTCCTCGGCGATCTCAACAACGGCTGGCGCGTCCTGCAGACCGCGCTCGCCTACGAGCGATCGGTGATGGGCGAAGCAGCGCGCGGCGCGCGGCGCAATTCCGACCGGGCGGCCAATGATCTGATCGCGCTCGCACGCGAAGCAGGCCGGCTCAGCGATCCGGTGATGCGCCAGGATCTGGCGCGGGTGCTGAGCTATCGCCGCGTCAATGCCCTCAACAATGCGCGCGCCAAGGCCGACCTCAAAACCGGCACTTCGTCGCCGATCATGTCGCTGGGCAAGCTCGCGATGTCGCGCATCCTGCACGAAGAGGCGCGCCTGCGCACCGCGCTGCTCGGCGCCGGCTCGCTGCTCGACGGCGCAGCATTCCCACGCGCCGACGATGCGAACTTCCTGACACTGAATGCTTATTTCACGTCGATCGGCGGCGGTACCGACCAGATCCAACGCAACATAATAGGCGAGCGCGTGCTCGGCCTTCCCAAGGAGCCGGAGGTCGACCGCGACATTCCTTTCCGCGAGGTGCGGGCCGGCTGAGACGCACATCACGTTACGGCGCGCGCGCAAATCCCCGCAGGGCGAAATTGATCTACCATCAGGCTGGGAGGATCGGAAACATGACGAAATTCGCTCTTGC
>DATHRI010000031.1:0-73338 GCA_035481795.1 Steroidobacteraceae bacterium | reverse complement strand
GCGATTCTCGGTGGCTATCTCGATCCGCTGGGCTCCCACCCGCTGCTGCTCGCCGCGCTGCCGCTCGCCGCCGTACAGCCGACGCCTTTTCAGCGCGATCTCTCCCCGACGCACACCAAGCGGCTCGCCGCGAAGATCGATGAGACCGCCTCGTTTCTGGATCCGCTGATCGTGGTGCGCGGCGAGGACGGGCGCCTGTGGACGCCGAATGGGCGCCACCGGCTGGCGGCTGCGAAAATGCTCGGCCTGCGGCAGATCACCGCGCTGGTCAGTCCCGAGGAGTCACTCGCCTATCGCATCCTCGCGCTCAACACCGAGAAGGCGCACAACCTCAAGGACAAGAGCCTCGAGGTCGTGCGCATGGCGCGCAACCTCGCCAAGCGCAATGGCCGCACGCACGAAGGTGAATTCGCCGCGCAGTTCGAGACGGCTGAGCTCCTGACGCTCGGCCTCGCCTATGAGAAGAACCCGCGCTTCGCAGGCGGCGCCTACAGCGCGTTCCTGAAAAAAGTCGACCGGTTCCTCGACCGCCCACTCGCCGCCGCCCTGCGCGAGCGCGCGGGCTTCGCCGCGCGACTGCAGCAGATCGACACGCAGGTGAAACGCATCATCGCGGCCCTGCAGTCCCGCGGCTTCAAATCCCCCTACCTGCGCAATTACGTCGTTGCGCGCATCAATCCGGTCCGCTTCCACAAGGCAAAAAAGGGTGACACCCGCCCCGCCATGCCGGTGGCGCAGGCGCTCACGCGCATGGCGGCGGCGGCCAAGAAATTCAACTTCGAGTCGGTTTCCGGCGCTGACCTCGCCTGGGTGGCGGTGGGCGCCGGCGCCCAGGATTAGGTGTCCCGGGCATGCATCATCGGCGTGCAACATGCGGCGCGTGCCTCCCTCTTTTGGTGCATGGTGCGCACCGCCTGGGGCGGCGTGCGCTCCCGCTAGGCGCACGCCTAAGCGATTGATGTGACAGGAACGACCGCGACACGAGGCGCGCCGGTGGGGCGCGCAGGCTCACCCCGCATGGAACTTGCACAGGGTTCGGGTTCCATTGCGGATTGCGGAATCACCCTATGAGCGCACGCGCCCTCGATCCACAGGACGCCCCGCGCGTGGATGCCGAGCGCAGCGGCGACAACCGCATCGCCCTGGGCAAGGAGGCATTCAAGCACGCCCTGCTCGACAACCTCCTCTATGTGCAGGCGAAGACGCCCGCGCTGGCCACCAATCACGACTATTACATGGCGCTCGCCTACACGGTGCGCGATCGCATGCTGCACCGCTGGATCAGCACCACGAGCGTCTACACGCGCGAAGGCTCGCGCACCGTCGCCTATCTGTCCGCTGAATTTCTGACCGGCCCGCATCTGGGCAACAACCTCGTCAATCTCGGCATCTACAACGAGGTGCGCCAGGTGATCGGCGAGCTCGGCCTCGACTTTGATCAGCTTCTTGCGCTTGAGGAGGAGCCGGGCCTGGGCAGCGGCGGCCTGGGCCGGCTCGCCGCCTGCTTTCTGGATTCCATGGCGACTCTCGAGATCCCCTCGCTCGGCTACGGCATCCGCTACGAGTTCGGCATCTTCCAGCAGGACATCGTCGAGGGCTGGCAGGTCGAGAAGACCGACAAGTGGCTGCGCTTCGGCAATCCGTGGGAGGTGGCACGGCCGGAGTGGGCCGTCGAGGTGAAGCTCGGCGGCTGCACCGAGCGCTACACCGACGAGCACGGCCGCACCCGCGTGCGCTGGATCCCGCACAAGATCGTAAACGGCGTGCCGTACGACACGCCGATACTCGGCTACCGCGTGCACACCGCCAACACCTTGCGGCTGTGGCGCGCCGAGGCCCCCGAATCCTTCGATTTCGCGGTGTTCAATCGCGGCGACTACTACGGCGCCGTCAATCAGAAGATCGTCTCGGAGAACCTGAGCAAGATCCTCTATCCGAACGACGAGGCCATTCAGGGCAAGGAGCTGCGACTGGAGCAGCAGTACTTCTTCGTGTGCTGCTCGCTGCAGGACATGCTGCGCATCCTGCGCGTGCAGAACATTCCGCTGGCGCACTTTCACGAGAAATTCGCGGTGCAGCTCAATGACACGCATCCGGCGATCGCGACTGCGGAGCTCATGCGGCTGCTGACCGACGAGCACGCCATGGACTGGGAGAGTGCCTGGTTCATCACGCAGCGCAGCTTTGCCTACACCAACCATACGCTGCTGCCCGAAGCACTCGAGCGCTGGCCGGTCGCGCTCCTCGGCCGGGTGCTGCCGCGGCACCTGGAAATCATCTACGAGATCAACGCACGCTTTCTCGATGCGGTGCGGCTGCGCTTCTTCGCCGATGAAGAGCGCGTGCGGCGCATGTCCATCATCGACGAAGGCGCCGGACGCCAAGTGCGCATGGCGCACCTCGCGTGCATCGCCAGTCACGCCGTCAACGGCGTTGCTGAGCTGCATTCGCAGCTCCTCAAGGACGATGTCCTCCGGGATTTCTACGAATTTGCCCCGGAAAAGTTCAGCAGCAAGACGAACGGCGTCACGCCGCGGCGCTGGGTGGCGCTGGCGAATGCACGCCTCGCGGCGCTCATCTGCGACGCCATCGGCGATGGCTGGATCAAGGATCTGTCGCTTCTTGGAGAGCTCGAGCCGTTCGCGCAGGTAGCCGATTTCCGGGCGCGCTGGCGCCAGATCAGGCGCGCCAACAAATGCGATTTCGCGGAGTTCGCCTGCGTGCGCACCGGCGTCGTGATCGATCCGGATTCGCTCTTCGACGTGCAGGTCAAGCGCATCCACGAATACAAGCGCCAGCACCTGAACATCCTGCACGTGGTCGCGCTCTATCATCGCCTGAAATCCGACCCCAATTTTGACATCGAGCCGCGCACCTTCATCTTCGGCGGCAAGGCGGCGCCGGGCTACCAGCTCGCGAAGCTCATCATCAGGCTCATCACGGCGGTCGGCGACATCGTGAACCGCGATCCGCAGGTGCGCGACCGCATCAAGGTCCTCTTCCTGCCCAACTTCAACGTCACCAACGCCCAGAAGATCTACCCGGCGGCGGACCTTGCCGAGCACATCTCGCTCGCCGGCAAGGAGGCCTCCGGCACCGGCATCATGAAGTTCTGCATGAATGGGGCGCTCAGCATCGGCACGCCGGACGGGGCCAACATCGAGATCTGCAATGCAGTCGGCGCCGAGAATTTCTTCATGTTCGGCCTGTCGGCACAGGAGGTGAGCGCACTGCGCGCGCAGGGCTATCGGCCGGCGACGTTCTACGAGGCCAACTCCGAGCTGCGCGCCGCGATCGACCTCATTGGCGACGGCTTCTTCTCGCGGGGCGACACCACGCTCTTCAAGCCGTTCATTGACAGCCTGCTGCATTGGGATCCGTACATGGTGCTCGCCGACTATGATTCGTACGTCGACTGCCAGGCGCGCGTCAGCCGCGCCTATCAGGAAGGGCAGACCTGGACCGCGAAGTCGATCCTCAACAGCGCACGCTCCGGCAGTTTCTCCTCCGACCGCACGATCCGCGACTACGCACACTCGATCTGGCACGTTCCCAGCGTGCCGATCAAGCTTCTCTCGCAGCGCGATCTGAGTTTTCGCGTCGCGCGCTGAAATTGCGCATGCCGCTGCGCCGTGGATGCCCACAATGGCGCGCGGCCGGCTCTGATGGTGCGTCGCCGCGGAAGCGTGCTCAGTTGAGGCTCTGCAGCGCCTGGCGCGCGCGGCGCTTTGACTCGGGATCCTCCTTTTCCCGATCGGGGAGAGCGATGGCGAGATTCAGCTGCGCGCGTGCGCGCTCCTTCTCGCCCAGCGCCGCATAGGTGCGCCCCAGCTCGACACGGTGCGCGACGCGCTCCGGCGCGAGCGCAACGGCCTTGAGGAGATTATGTGCCGCCGCTTCATAGGACGCCGCCGGCAAAGCGCCGTAGACGGCGCGCGCCAGAGCGCGCAGCAGCGGATTGAGATTGGCGAGCTCGTAATTCCACACGCCGAGGACGTGATAGGCATAGTCGTTCGCGGCATCGAGTGCGACCGCGAGATCGGCATGCTCCTTGATGAGCCGCGACCAGGCAACGCGCGTGCGCGTGTCCTGCAGAGGCTGCAGGCGTCCGTAGGAGATAGCGACGGCGAGCTGCGCCTGCGAATTTCTCGGATCGGCCGCGACCGCACGCTGCAAATAGGCGAGCGCCCGCTCGCCGCGCGCGCGCTGTTCGTCCTTCGATGGGGTATCGTCCATCGACAGCGCGTACTCACGGGCGACGCGCCACAGCACGTCCGCATCGTTGGGCGCGAGCTTTTCGGCCTGCAGGAAGCTCTGCAGGGCGCGGTCGGTATCGAGGCGCGTGTCTTCGCGCATGCCCTGCGCGATGAGCTCGGCAACCGCGCCCTGCGCGAACGCCGCAGGCATCAGCAGCGCGGCGCAGGCGATACTAAGCGCGCGCGAGCCGCCGAAAACCTGGCGCCAGCGCATAGTTCAGCTGCACGAGAAAAACGAACGCAACGCTCCAATAGGTGTTGATGAGGCACAGCGCCGCCCCGAAGGCGTACGACGCCGCCCCCGGCCGCTGCGGGCGCAGCCGTTTGAAGAAACTTTGAGCGCTAATTGACGTCTACTCCTCAGGCACGCGCAACGCGGGTGAGCGCATTGCCGATCAAGATTCCACTACCTAGACTGGCGTGCGGATTTACGCGGGAAAACTGATGAACCCCTCTGCACAGCACGCGGCCACTATTATGTCCAAATTGGCCGTGCTCCTCCTGGCGCTGTCATGGAGCGGCGTCACGTGGGCCGACGACGCCGATCCTCCCGGCCGTGTTGCGCGCCTGGGGCTCGTCCAGGACCAGGTCTCGGTCGAACCCGCCGGACTTGACGAATGGGCCGCCGCCGATACCAACCGCCCGCTGACGAGCGGCGACAAGCTCTGGTCGGATGCGGACTCGCGCGCCGAGCTCAGCATCGGCTCCGCGGTCATGCGCCTGGGAAGCGCAACCGGATTTTCTTTTTTGAACCTCGGCGAGAACATCGCACAGATGCAGCTCACCGCCGGCACGCTGAGCGTCCACGTACGCAGCCTGAGCGACACGCTGGAGGTGGATACGCCCAATGTGGCCGTGTCGCTTCTCGGTCCCGGCGATTACCGCGTCGAGGTCAACGAGGCCGGCGATGCGACCGTGGTCAAGGTCAGCGGCGGCACGGCCGAAGTCAGCGGCGGCGGCCAGGACTTTGCCGTCCACCCCCAGCAGCGCGCCACCTTTTCGGGCGCGACGGAGCTGTCCGAGGCGGTGGCCTCGCTGGGCGCACCGGACGCATTCGATACCTGGGCGTACAGCCGCGACCGGCAGGCGCAGGCCGCGCAGGCCTGGAGCTATGTGGCGCCGGAGGTGGTGGGCGCGGAGGACCTGGATCAGAACGGCACGTGGCAATCGACTCCGGATGAAGGCTACGTGTGGGCGCCGACCACGGTCGCCGTGGGCTGGGCGCCGTATCGCTTCGGCCACTGGGTGTGGATTTCGCCCTGGGGCTGGACCTGGGTGGATGATGCGCCCTGGGGCTTCGCACCCTTTCACTATGGCCGCTGGACCACCTTTGGCGGCCGGTGGTGCTGGGTGCCAGGACCGCGCCGCGGCCATCCGCTCTATGCCCCGGCGCTGGTCGCCTGGGTGGGGACTGCCTCGCTTGCAGCCCCGGGCCTCGCCGGAGCCGGCCGCGTCGGCTGGTTTGCGCTGGGTCCGCACGAGGTCTACGTGCCGGCGTATCCCGCGAGCTCGACCTACGTCAGAAACATCAATACTTCGAACACGTCCGTCAGCAGCGTGGACGTGATGAACGTCTACAACCACGGGGATGCGACGGTTCACTACGTCAACCGCAATGCGCCGGGTGCCCTGACGGCCATCCCGCTGGGCGCATTCACCAGCGCGCAATCGGTGTCCCGCAACGCGCTGCGCCTGAGCGCGAGCGAGATGGCCGCCGCGTCCGTGAACGCGACGGCGCCGGCGATCCCGCCGGTGAAAGCGAGCCTGCTGGGCGCCGGCGCGTCCGGCCCCGGCATCCGCCGGCCCTCGCCGGCGCTGCTGAACCGGGTAGTCCTCGCCAAGAGGCCGCCGCCGCCCGCCCCCGTGCCGTTCGCGCAGCAGGAAGATGCCCTGCGTGCCAACGGCGGCAGGCCGCTCGCCCGCTCGGAGCTCGCCGCGATGCAGAATCTCACCTCCCCCGCCCACGCCCGGGTGGCTCCGGCCGGCGGCGATGCCGGAACCGGGATGGCCCGGGCGGCCCGGCCCCCTGCCGCGGCGCTGCAGGCCCCGCCCGTGCCGGTGCATTCGAGGCCGGCCCTGGAGCGCCCGGACCCGCAGGTGCCCGCCGCCCCGTCGCGTCCCGTGGCGCCCGATGAGAAGCCCTGGATGCGCACCGATCGGCCGCCCACGGCGGTCGGTCAGCCGGGTATCCCGGAGCGCGCGCCGGCGAACCCCGCTCCGGCGGGTGCCGAAGCGCAGGGCAGGCCCGAGCCGGAGGGGACGCGTCGAATGGAGCGGCCGGTTCCCGCCGCCAAGGCAACGGCCCCGCCGCTGCCCGCCGCGGCGCCGGCGTACTCGGCGCCCTCAGCTTCACCGGCTGCTGAACCCGCACCCGCGGTCAAGCCTGCGGCGCATAGCACGACGCCCGCGCACCCGGCGGATCGCGGCAAGGGAAAATAATTGACGGCGCCGCGGTGAGCACCGCGGTCTGGGGATCTTTTAGAGACCCCCGGCCAGGAGAACCCCGGCCGGGGGATACGCGGTACGGTCGCGAATCAGTAGCGGCGCGGGCCGCCGCTGTTGCGGTTGCCGCCACCACCACCGCCCGAGCGCTCGCGCGCCTGAGCTTCGTTCACCTTGAGGGTACGGCCCTCAAAGTCCTTGCCATCGAGCGCCTGCATGGCGCGGGCAGCGTCTGCGTTTGACATCTCGACGAAGCCGAAGCCACGGGGCCGGCCTGTGTCGCGATCGTTGATGAGGGCGAGCGTTTCGACGGTTCCGTGGGGCGCGAACAGCGCTCGTACGGACTCTTCGGTCGCCGTAAAGGGCAAATTGCCTACAAATAGTTTGGTCACTGCAGATTACTCACAATACAGATAGAACATCGGCAGGAAGTCCCTGCCTCCTGGATCGACGACGCTTTTCGAAGTGGCGGGCTTTGGCGGGAGGATGCACCGGGGTGGCGCTAGCCAAGGACTGACAGAACGGATAGGTCACGAACCGCGGGCGAGATTACAGGAGTTTCCCACCGCATGCACCTTTTCATCGATTTACCAGAAACCCGGCGCGCGGCGTCTCCGAAGGGCCCAGGCGGGCTAGAAAACGAACATTCCGATGGCCGCGCCGAACATGAGAAGCGTGGTGAGTGCCACGACCACACGGGTCACGCGGGAGCTGATCTGGCCATGCATGATCTTCGGATCGCGGGCCACCAGCTGCAGTGCCACGAGGACGAACGGCGCCAGCACGCCGTTGATGACGGCGGACCAAAAGAGCGCCTTGATCGGATCCACGTTGAAGAAGTCGAGGGCCGCGCCGATGACCGTCGCCAGGATGAACACCAAATAGAACGACACCGCGTTCTCGAACTTCTCGTCCATGCCGCAGGCCCAATCGAAGGTCTCGGCGACGGCATACGCCGCCGATCCCGCCAGAGTCGGTATCGCGAGCAAGCCGGTGCCGACGATGCCCAGTGTGTAGAGGAAGTAGGCATAGTTCCCCGCCAGCGGCCGCAGCGCCGTCGCCGCATCCCGGGTGGTGTTGATCGACGAAATCCCATGCCGGTGCAGCGTGAGCGCGGTGGTCAGAATGATGAAGAACATGACGAGGTTGGAGAAAAACGTGCCCACGCCGACATCGATGCGGCGGTCGACAATCTCGCGGGATGTTGCGCCGCGCCGATGCACCACGAGGCGCCGTCCGCGGGCCTTCTCCTCCTCGACTTCCTGGCCGGCCTGCCAGAAGAAGAGATAAGGACTGATCGTCGTGCCGAGTACCGCCACAAGCGCGGCCCAGGCCGCCGAGCCGCCCGGCCAGCTGGGGAAAATCGTGTCGTGCGCCACCTCGGGCCAGTTCGGATGCACCAGGAAGGCCGTGATCACGTAGGCGAACAGGGCGACGGCGAGCCACTTCAGAACGCTTGCCAGCTGGTGATAGCGCAGCCACACCGTCGCGCCGCAGATCCCGAGGCCAAAGACCCATACATAGAGATGCGAAGGTCCCGCGCCCAGCATTTCAGCGGCGTCGGCCATCCCGGAGAGGTCGGAGGCAATGTTGATGGTGTTGGCCACCAGCAGGATCACGGCAATCGAGCCCACGATCCAGCGGGGAAACTTCTCGCGCATGGCGCCGGCGAGCCCCATCCCGGTGACCATCCCGACGCGGGCCGACATCATCTGCACGCAGCCCATGAGCGGCCAGGTCACGAAGGCCGACCACAGGAAGGAGGTGCCAAACTGCGCCCCGACGACGGAGTAGGTCGCAACCCCCGATGGATCGTCGTCGGCCGCGCCCGTCGTCACGCCCGGGCCGAGCGCCTGCAGGACGCGCCGGAAGCCCTTGGCGATTCTTGCCGGTGACACGCGTGAGCCTTAGAAAAGCGGACCTGCGTCGCTGCCCATCATGGCGGCGCGCACCATGGGGATGGGCGGGCCACCGTAGGACAGAAACCGGTCGTGGAATTCACGCCAGGCGGCACGGCCGCCGCGATTGCGCGTCCAGTCCTCGCGCAGCTTGCGGATCATGAGCTTGCCCATGGTGTAGTTGAGATACGCAGGATCATAGGCGCCGCGCGCGGCCGCCTGGCGCGCACCGGCCGCATCCACGTAGGCTTCTTCGCGGAACAGCCGCTCCGACTCGGCGAGCTTCATGCCCTGGGTGTGCAGGCCGATGGAGGATATGAAGCGCACGTTGCGCAACAAGGCATTCATGAGCTGGCCGATGTGCGTCTCCGCATCGCCATTGCCCAGGCCCTCCTCCCACATCATCTCCTCGGCATAGTGTGCCCAGCCTTCCGCAAAGGCATAGCCGACGAACACGCGGTTCACCATCGAGCCGTAGCGGTTCGAATGCAGGAACTGCAGAAAGTGTCCGGGCCACACCTCGTGCACGGAAGTGAACAGCAGGTCCGCGCGTCCCGGCAGGTAGTCGGCCTGCTCCCGGGCAGGCCAGGCGGGATTGGGCGGCGCGATGTAGTACACGGAGGCGACGCCCTTCTCGTAGGGACCGGGAACATCGATATAGGCGAAGTTATCGCGGTTGTAGGGCGGCGCCTCATTCACCAGCGCCTCCTCGGAACCCGGGATCGATACGATGCCCTGGTCCTCGATGAACGCCCTCAGCTGCGCGAGCTGCTTGCGCGCGCCCTCCACGGCACCGCCCGCGGGCTTGTTGCCGGCCACCTTTGCGGCGCAGGCGTGCAGCGATTGGCCCGGCAGGTAGAGCGCACAGGCGCTGCGCAGCGCGCCCAGATTGCGCTGCAGATCCGCGCGGCCGACGGCTTCGAGGTCCGCGAGCGGCATCGTCACGCGCTCGGTCGCATCCAGCATCCGCGCGAAGTTCTCGGCGCCCAGCGCAAAGTCGTCGCCCGCCGTCCTGCGCTGGGCGATAAACCAGGCCGACAGATCGCGCATCGCGGCGGTGGCGGCCGCGTTCACCTCCTTGAACTGCGCCTGCAACGCCGGATCGGCAACATCCGCAAAGGCGGCCGCCGCGCTGTCACGGTAGAAAGCGGCGAAGCCGTTGGATGCGGACAGGCCACGTCCCAGCAGCGGACGCGCCAGCGGCAGGCGCAGAGTCGCCTTGATCTGCGCGACGGCCACCACGACCGCGCGCTCGTAATTCATAAAGGCGCGCATGCGCTGCTCAAGCGGAGCGTAATTGCGTGTGAGGTAGGGACTGGGGTCGAGGCCGTCGATGTAGTAGGCCGGATTCCTGAAGGGCCGCTGCGCCGTCTCGCGCCAAAAAAGATCGCCGTCGATGCGTGCGATCATGCTGTCGCGCTCAAAGCGCTCCGTATCGCTCAGCGCGGAATCCTTGAATGTCAGGGCGCGCTCGCGCTCGGCATGCAGCATGCTGATCTCGCGCGCGATCCCGGCCGCACTCCAGTCGGGCAATTGTCCGTCGAACTCATGGCGGCCGGCGGACACGGCGAGCGCCGGCTCCGCCTTGAAGTAGGAGGTCAGAAAATCATCGCGGAAGCTCGTCCAGCCGTTGCTGCTCGGCAGGGCCGTCGGAGCCGGCGCGGGTGCGCTCACGGGCGCGCGCTGGCATCCTGCAATCGCCTGCGCCAGCAACACCAGGATCCATAGATGGCCGTGGTGGAACCTGCGCATTCAATTGCCCCCGCCGATGAATGATTCCGGGCGCGAATATACCGGATACGCGCTGCGCTCCGGCGGGTGAATGAGCTTCCGGCCTGAGGCGGACTCGCTCGAGTCGAGCGGGCCCACGGTTCAACGCGGACTGGAACCTGCGAACCGCAGCATTTTCGCTGCGCTCAGCTGCGCAGCGCGCAGGACCGCGCCGTACGCGGGCGCGTTAGTTGGATTGAGGACCCGCGCGCGTCCGTTGCATCTTGTCGAGCATGGCTTTGCTGTCCTCATGCGCCGAAGCCAGCTGCTCGGGCGTGGCACAAACCTTTTGATCGAAGCGCGAGCCGAGCTGAGGTTCCTTGCGGCAGTAGTAGGTCGTCCCGTTCTTCACTTCCGGCTTGTAGCCCTGCGAGCGCAACCTGTGATCAACCACATCGGATGTCGCGGCAGTCGAACTGCTGGCGCTCGTGGCGGCAGGGGTTGCAGGGGTTGAGGATGAGCTGCTGGGGGAGGCGGCCGGCGCTGACACGCCCGGTTGCACCGCAGCGGCGGTCGGCTGCGGCGGGTCGGCCGCAAGAACCTGCGATGCCTGGTAGGCGCACGAGCAAGCGAGAAGTCCAACGATGAGACGCATGATAAGTCCTGAAGCAGTGGTGAATGGACGGCATCGTAGGCGCCGCTGATGAGTGAACTATACCGGACCTTGCAGGGCCGCTGCACGCGTGTCGCCGTTCGCCGGGTGTACACGCTGCGCGGACTGACATAATCGTCATGCCGGGCGCGCAGGGACGGCGGCAGCCGCACGTCAGAGCCGCGAACGGCCTGCTGCGCTCACGTTTGGGATTCTTTCGAAGGGTCGCGAAAATGATATTCGGAAAACCCAGCATGCGAAGGTCCTGCACATCCGCTGACGGCAGATGGCGCACTTGACGCTTTGGAGGCTCGCCGATGACAACGCGGCGTGAGGATTCGTAGGACATGTTCAGTTCATCGCAGCGCGCGCGACCTCGTTGGTTGAATCGCACCGTCGTCGGCGTCGGACTCACCTCGCTCCTCAGCGACTGGTCGCACGAGACGGCGACGACTCTGCTGCCGACGTTTCTCGCCACCATGGGCGTTGCGGCGGCATGGCTCGGCGTGATCGAAGGCGTCTCCGACGGTTTATCGAGCTTCGCCAAGATGGCCTCGGGCTACTACACCGATCGGCTGCGGCGGCGCAAACCCATCGCGGTGGCCGGCTACATCGTCACCGCCCTCGGCACCGCAGCCTTCGGGCTCGCGTCGAGCCCGTGGCATGTACTGATCGCGCGTGCCACGGCGTGGCTCGGCCGCGGCGTGCGCACGCCCGTACGCAAGGCGCTGCTCGCAGGCTCGGTGACTGCCGAAGCCTACGGGCGGGCGTTCGGCTTCGAGCGCATGATGGACACCGCGGGCGCCATCGTGGGCCCGCTCAGCGCGTTCTTCCTCCTGCAGCTCCTCAATCATCGTTACGCGCTGTTGTTCGCACTCACGCTCATCCCGGGCCTGCTCGCCGCGGCCACGATGGCCTTCGTCGTGAAGGAGCAGACCCGCATCAGCGTCGCGCACATCAGCTTCGGCGAGAGCCTGCGCGCCCTGCCCGGGCGCTTCCGGCAATTTCTCGCTGCCGTGTTTGTATTCGGCATTGGCGACTTCGCGCACAGCCTTCTCATCCTGCTTGCCATGCAGAAGCTCGCGCCGACGCTCGGAGTGGCGAAGGCCGCAAGCATCGCCGCCGCGCTGTACGTGCTGCACAACGCCGTCTATGCGGGCTTCTCGATGATCGCAGGCGCGCTCGCGGACCGCGCCGACAAGAAACGCCTGCTCGCCGCCGGCTACGGGCTTGGCGCGCTCATGGCGCTGGCGGTTATCGTCCTGCCATTGAACCTGTGGACGCTGGCGGCCGTGTTCGCCCTCGGCGGGGTCTACCTTGCCATGGAGGAAACTCTCGAAGATTCATTTTGCGCGGAGCTCGTCGGCCGTGAGCAGCACGGCGTGGCATTTGGGACGCTCGCCACGGTCAATGGCGTAGGCGACTTCGTCTCGAGCATCGTGCTCGGCGTGCTGTGGACCACCTTCGGAACCGCGACCGCGTTTGGCTACAGCGCGGCACTGTTCGTCGCCGGCAGTTTGATGGTGCTCATGATTGCCGCACCCGGGAGGTCAAGCTGACCCACGCCCTCAGGTCGAGCCCAGACCCATTGCATTCAGAATGAATGCGTAGACATCCGCGGTCTCTTCGATCTGTTTCGTCGTGGGCTTGCCCTGCCCGTGTCCGGCGCGCGTCTCGATGCGAATCAGAATCGGCTTGCCGTCGGGGTGGGCGTGCTGCATGGCGGCGGCGAACTTGAAGCTGTGGGCGGGAAAGACGCGATCGTCGTGATCGCCGGTGAGGATGAGCGTCGCGGGGTAGTCGATGTGCGCCTTGACGTTCTGATAAGGCGAGTAGGCGAGCAGTGCTTTGAACTCGGCGGCGTTGTCGACGGAGCCGTAGTCCGACTCCCAGCCCTTGCCGACGGTGAAATCCCGAAAGCGCAGCATGTCGAGCACTCCGACCTGCGGAATCGCCGCCGCAAAAAGATCAGGGCGCTGCTCTTCCACCGCCGCGACTAAGAGTCCGCCGTTCGAGGCGCCGCGCAGGGCGAGCCGTTTGGCGTTGGTCCACTGCTGCGCGATGAGATATTCGGCAGCCGCAATGCAGTCGTCGAACACGTGCTGCTTGTGAGTCTTCATGCCGGCCTCGTGCCAGGCGCGCCCGTACTCGCCGCCACCGCGCAGATTGGCCACGGCGTAGACGCCGCCGCGCTCGATCCATGCCGCGATCGCGGGCGAGAATTCCGGCTGGATGGAAATGTTGAAACCGCCGTAGCCATAGAGGATGGTCGGCAGGTTGCCGTCGCGCTTCACGCCACGCCGCGCGGTGATGAACATCGGCACGCGCGTGCCGTCGGCACTCGCGTAGAACACCTGCACGGTCTCATAGTCGGACGGTTGAAATCCGGCAAGCGTCGGCGCCTGCCACGCGGAGCTTGCGCCGCTCTGCAGGTCGAGGCGGTAGATGGCGCTCGGCGTCGTATAGCTGCTGTAGCTGTAATAGCTGTCCTGATCGTGCACGTGCCCGGCAAAGCCGTGGATCGTTCCGAGTCCCGGCAGATTCACCCGGCCCAATAATTTGCCTTGCGGAGAGTAGCGCAGCACGGCGCTGTGAGCGTCCTGCAGGTATTGCGCGATGAGTTGCCCGCCGACGAGGGTCGCCGCGTCGAGCGTGTCGCGTCCTTCGGGCACGACCGTGCGCCAGTGCTGCCGTTCGGGATGGGCCACATCGATGGCGATGAGGCGGTAGCGCGGCGCGCCGTCGTCCGTGACGACATAGAGCGTCGAGCCGATGTTGCCGATGAAACTGTAGACGGCTGTGGGTATGGGGATCAGCGCCTGGATCGGCGCGCTCTTGGATGCCAGGTCCTGCACCAGGAGCGTGTTCTCCACCTCATCGCCGTGATTGGCCTGGATGATGAGGTAGTGTCCGTCGTCGCTGACGACCCCGCTGATGAACCAGTCGGGATCATCCTTCCTTGTATAAGTCAGCACGTCCTGCGACTGCGGCGTGCCGAGTTTGTGCAGGTAGAGTTTCTCGTACTGATTGGTCGCCTTCAGCACATCCGCCGCGCGCGGCGCATCGTAGACGGTGTAATAGAAGCCGCTGCCATCCTTCAGCCAGGTGCCGCCACCCGCCTTGGACCAGCGCAGGGTATCGGGCAGATCCTTAGCCGTAGCGACGTCGCGCACGTGCCAGATCTGCCAGTCCGAGCCACCGTCGGAGAGCGCATAGGCGAGGAGCCGGCCATCGTCGCTCACGGCCATCTCGCGCAGCGAGACCGTGCCGTCGGCAGAGAGCGTGTTCGGATCGAGCAGCACGCGGCCCTTGTCGGCCGGATTGGACGTGACGAAGAGCACCGCCTGGTTCTGCAAGCCGTCGTTGTGGGAATAAAACCAATTCGAGCCGTACTTCTCCGGGGCTGTCCAGCGCTCAAAGTTCCAGATCGCCTTCAGGCGCCGCGCGAGCTCATCGCGGTGCGGCAGCGTCGCGAGATAGTCGCTGCTGGTCTTGTGCTGCGCCAGCACCCACGCGCGCGTCTGGGGTGAGTCGATCTCCTCCATCCAGCGGTACGGGTCCGGAACCGAGACCCCGTGATAGTGGTCGACCTGATCGCCGCGCGTTGCCGGCGGATAGTTCACAGCGAGCACCGGGGGTGCCCCGAGGCCCGCCACGGCCAAGGCACCGAGCGCTCTGAAATCAAATCGCATGGCCGAGCTCATTGATACGGATGGGTGCGCAAGAGTAATCCGCTGCCGGGGTCGAGGCAAAGCGAGCGGCCGGTCGCCCTCGCGCACCGGGACCGGAAACGATTAGGCTTGCGGCGCGGCCCCTTCTTGAAGGATGCGAGTGATGCATTCAGTCAGCCTGCCCTCCGGCACCCGCGTGCCCTGCTTCGGTCTCGGGTCCTGGGAACTCGGCGATGATCGCAAGAAGCGCGCCGAGGAGATCGCCACCTTGAGGCTGGGGCTCGATCTGGGCGCAACCCTGATCGACACCGCAGAGATGTATGGCGAGGGCCGCAGCGAGGAGCTCATCGCCGAGGCCATCCGCGGCCGGCGCGATGAGGTGTTCCTCGTTACGAAGGTCTATCCGCACAATGCCTCGCAACAGGGCTGCGCGGCCGCATGCGAGCGCAGTCTGCGGCGCCTGGAGACCGACCGCATTGACCTGTACCTGCTGCATTGGCGCGGGCAGGTGCCGCTTGCGGAGACGATGGCCGCGTTTCTCGCGCTGCAGAGAGCCGGCAAGATCCGCCACTACGGCGTCAGCAACCTCGATCTGGCGGACATGCAGGAGTTGTGGGCCGTCACCGGCGGGACTGGCGTCGCGACCAATCAATTGCTCTACAACCTCGGGCGCCGCGGGATTGAACGCGATCTGCTGCCGTGGCTGCGCGAGCGGCACATTCCGGTCATGGCCTATTCGCCGATCGAACAGGGCAAACTGCTGCGTCAGAAAAAACTCCAGGATTTCGCGAAACGGCATGCGATGACGCCCGCCCAGGCAGCACTCGGTTGGCTCCTCAGCCACGAGGATGTCATCGTCATTCCCAAAACCAGCAACCGCGAGCGTCTGAAGGAAAATTTCGCGGCGACTCGCAGGCCCCTGTCGGCGGCGCAGATGGGCGAGCTCGAGCAGCTCTTCCCGGCGCCCGCGCGCGCGGTGCCGCTCGAGACACTGTAGATACTTTGCGCTCAAGACGAACGCGGCGAGATGACTCGGTCAGTCCGTGACTGCCCGTAGGGAGCACCACATGTCGGCGAAGACAGCAACCCTTGAATGGTCGGGCGCGAGTGGTCTGCGCAGCCGCCGCGCCTTTTTGGTGAAACTGATCGGCGGCGCCGCGTGGGTCGTCCACGGCGGCGCGCTCACCCGCGCCGCCATGGCTGCCGCGCGCGCACTTCCCGATGCCGTCGCCGGCATCGCCATTCCGGCAACGCGTGTGGCGCGGGCCGCCGCGAATCTCTGCGCGGGCGCATCTCCCGACTTTCTTTTTAACCACTGCGTGCGGACGTTTCTCTTTGGCGCGCTCCTGGCAAAGACCCACGACACCCGCTACGACGCCGAGATCGCCTTCGTCGCAGCGGCGTTACATGATCTCGGACTCATCGTGAAGTATTCGAGCCGTGACGAGCCGTTCGAGATCGACGGCGCCGATGCGGCGAAGCGCTTCCTCAATGAACAGGGCTTTGCTCGAGAGAAAACCGAGGTCGTGTGGGATGCCATCGCCCTGCACACCTCCGCACTCAGCGATCGCAAGGGCCCTGAAGTTGCGCTGGTCAGTGCCGGCGCCGGCACGGATGTATTTGGCGGCCGCCTGCACCTTCTCGCGCCCGATGCGGTGAGCGCTGTGCTTGCACAGTTCCCGCGGCTGCACTTCAATGACGGCTTCGAGCGGCTGCTGCTTGATTATTGTCAAAGGAAGCCCCTCGCGCAGACTGGCACCTGGACGGACGAGCTGTGCCGCTCCCATGTTCATGGCGTGACCTTTCCGAGCATCGAGCACGGACTCAAGGCGAGCCCGTTCCACGAATAAGCGCGACCTAGGTTCGCGCCCCTTCCCCGCGGCACAGCGCTTGCTGTTGCGCACTGTCGCATTTTTTAGACGTTGGCTTGTGGCCGGAAGGTCTGGCATTTTGGGTGACCATGCTGCACTGCGTAAGAGTCCTTTTTGCGATCACCCTGGCGCTCGGCCTCGGCTTGTCTGCCTGCGGGGGCGGTAGCGGCGCGGCGGGCAGCACGGCGGCGGCGCCCGCCATCACCGCACAACCGGCGTCCCGCAGCATTCTCACCGGTGAGACGGCTACGTTTGCGGTCACCGCCACGGGTACGGCGCCGCTCAGCTATCAATGGCAGCGCAATAGCGCAGCGATCACCGGGGCAACCTCCTCCAGCTACACCACGGCCGCCGCCACGCTCGCCGACAATGGTGCCGTGTTTGTCGTCATTGTGAGCAACGCAGCGGGCAGCGTGACGAGCAGCGCGGCGACGCTGTCGGTGAGCGTCACCGTTCCCGCCACAACCCAGACTGACGTGGTCACCTCGAAGAACGACCTGGGACGCACTGGTCAGAATCTGACGGAGCCGATCCTCACTCCGGCCAACGTCAATGCAACAACCTTCGGGTTGCTGCGCGTCCTGGCGGTCGACGGCAAGGTCGATGCGCAGCCGCTGTATCTTTCGCATCTGACCATTGGGGCGAGCGTGCACAACGTCGTCTACATCGCGACCGAGCACGACTCGGTGTACGCCATGGACGCCGACACCGGCGCCTCGCTGTGGCATGCCTCGGTCCTCCTGCCGGGAGAAGTCCAGAGCGACACGCGCAACTGCGACCAGGTGAGTCCGGAGATCGGCATCACCGCCACTCCGGTGATTGACCGCGCCGCAGCGCCACGGGGCGTCATTTATGTGGTCGCCATGTCGAAGGACAGCTCGTCAAATTACCATCAGCGCCTGCATGCTCTCGATATCACGACGGGCGCGGAGCTTTTCGGCGGTCCGCAGGAGATCACCGCCACCTACCCCATCGCGGGCGGCGCGTCGACCAGCTTTGACGGCAGCCAGTACGAGGAAAGAGCGGCGCTCCTCCTCAGCCAGGGCGTGCTCTACACCAGCTGGACCTCGCACTGCGATAATGCGCCGTATACGGGATGGATCATTGCCTATGATCCGGCGAGCCTGGCGCAGAAAAGCGTGCTCAATGTCGCGCCCAACAGCGGCGGCGGCGGCCCTGCCATCTGGATGGCAGGCGGCGGACCCTCAGCGGATGCCGCCGGAAACATCTATCTGTTGACGGCGAATGGGGTCTTTGAGACCACGCTCGATGCGCAGGGCTTCCCCAATAAGCAGGACTACGGCAATGCCTTCCTCAAGCTTGCGCCCTCGGGCGCCGCCTTGAGCGTCGCGGACTACTTCGCGATGTGGAACGAGGTGTCCGAGTCGTACAGCGACATCGACTTAGGCTCCGGCGGGCAGCTGCTGCTGCCGGACCTGAGCGACGCGAGCAACACGGTGCAGCATCTCATGGTCGGTGCCGGCAAGGACGGCAACCTGTACGTCGTCAGCCGCGATTCGATGGGAAAATTCAACGCCTCCAAAAATCTCATCTGGCAGGAATTGGACGGCGTGCTGCCGGGCGGCGTGTGGTCGACGCCGGCGTATTTCGACAACACCGTCTATTACGCCGATGTCGGTGGCCGGCTGAAGGCCTTCGGGATCACGAACGCGAAGCTCTCGAGCACGCCCACGTCGCAAAGCAGCACCGCCTTCGCATACCCGGGCGCGTGCCCCAGCGTCTCGGCGAACGGTGCGACGAACGCGATCGTGTGGGCCGCCGAGAACACCAGCCCCGCCGTGCTACACGCCTATGATGCGACGAATCTTGCGCATGAGCTCTACAACAGCAACCAGGCCGCGAACGGGCGCGACAACGCCGGATCGGGCAATAAATTCATCGCGCCGACCGTCGCCGACGGCAAGGTCTTTCTCGGAACGACGAACAGCGTCGGCGTCTTTGGCCTGCTGCCCTAATCTCTTCTGCTGCGACCGCACGGGAATATTCCTTGCTATGCTGCCGGTGGCAGTCCACTTAAGGAAATGATCATGGCTAACAAAGTCCAGGGCGAGGGCGACTACGAGGCCGCGCGACGCTACAACGAAGAGACGACGAAGTTCGTCAAGGACAAGGCGAAGAGTGGTGAGCAGCTGAAAGGATCCGCTGCTCAGGCGAGCGACAAGCTCACACCCGCTGAAGAGGCTGCCCTGAAGCACGCCAAGGGTGGCAGCCAGGACAAGCGCGACGCGGATCTGCTGCGAAAGCTCGAAAAGGAAAGACCCCAAAAGCCCCGGTAGCGCGCGCGCCGCCAGCGCCCGCGCAGGCTGGGGACATAAGCATTTGAATCCTCGGCATAAAAAGGCGTGCCACCACACCCGACAGAGGACTAGAATCGAGGCTGTCAGGAGGTGTCTTATGATGAAGCCATCGGTTATTGCGGCGTGCGTGTTGGGGTCGATGCTGTGGGGCGCCCACATCGCTAGCGCGGACGACCCGAAGCCCGCCTCCAAACCTGCGCACTCCACGGCACCAAGCACCTGCATGCATAGCACCGGCACGCGCATCAAGCTGCCGCCCGGCGAATGCTCAGCGTCCGCGGGCCGCAGCTATTCGAGCCAAGAGATCGATCAGACTGGAAAGACCACCGTCGGCGGCGCGCTGCGCTTGATGGATCCTTCCATGTTCATCCATTAGAGGACCTGCGGCGCATTGCCAGGCCCGCAGCCGCGGCGCGCGCCGCTGCGGTCGTCAGCCTCGCGATCAAAGCATCCGCGTCCGCGTTCCTTATGAGCGCGAAGGCCCAGCCGCGGATGCCCGTCCCTATTTGATACCCGCTCGCCGGCTGCCAACGAGGCTGAGAGAATGGTGGTACGCCATCGAGAAAGACACCGCACGGCGCGCATCGGCTGGTTGCGCGCGGCCGTATTGGGCGCGAACGACGGTGTAGTCTCTACGGCCAGCCTGGTTCTGGGTGTGGCGGCGGCACACGCCACCCGCAGCTACGTCCTGCTGGCCGGCATCTCCGGGCTCGCCGCCGGCGCCATGTCGATGGCCGCCGGCGAATATGTCTCCGTGCACTCGCAGGCCGACTCGGAGCAGGCGGACATCGAGCGTGAACGCAAGGAACTCAAATCGGATGACGCCGGTGAGCGCAAGGAGCTGACGGCGATTTACGTCGGTCGCGGCCTTGATCCGAAGCTCGCCTCCGAGGTCGCGGATCAGCTCATGGCGCATGACGCGCTCGGTGCCCATGTACGCGACGAGCTGGGCATCTCGCAGGTAAGTCGTGCGCGTCCGCTGCAGGCGGCGCTCGCCTCGGCCGCCAGCTTCTCGGTGGGCGCCGCGTTTCCTCTCGCCATCGCGGCGGCGGTTCCGGAGCCGCAGCTCATCGCCTGGGTCGCGGCCGCGTCGCTCGTGTTCCTCGCACTCCTCGGCACGCTCGCCGCGCGCGCGGGCGGCGCCCGCGTCACCGCAGCCGCGCTGCGCGTGACGTTCTGGGGCGCGCTCGCGATGGCCGTAACGACCGGCGTAGGCGCTCTGGTGAACTCGTTCTAGGGTCGCGGGCATGCTCAACTTCACCGACGTCGCAATTCGCCGTGGTACGCGGCTGCTCTTCTCCGGCGCCACCTTCAGCCTGTTCCGCGGCGAGAAGGTGGCCATCACCGGCGAGAATGGCAGCGGCAAATCGAGTCTGCTTGAGCTCGTACGCGGGCAGTTGCAGCCGGATGCGGGAAGCTTCGAGATGCCGGCGCAACTGGCGATCGCGCACGTCTCCCAGGAGCTGCTGGCAACCGACCGGGAAGCGATTGAATTCGTGCTCGACGGCGACCCGGAACTTCGTGTCATCGAGCGCGCCATCGAGAGCGCCACCGCCGGCACGCCCTGCGGCGACGACGGCATTCACGTGGGAGAGCTGTACGCACGCTACGCGGCGGCCGGTGGCTATGACGCGCGCAGCCGCGCCGGGCGGCTCATGCACGGGCTCGGCTTCAAGTCGAGTGATGAAACGCGCGCCGTGCGGGAATTCTCCGGTGGCTGGCGCGTCCGCCTGAACGTCGCCCAGGCGCTCATGTGCCGCTCGGACCTGCTGCTGCTCGACGAGCCGACCAATCACCTCGACCTGGACGCCATCCTGTGGCTCGAGAACTGGCTGCGCGAGTACCCGGGCACGCTGCTCGTGATCGCGCATGATCGCGAGTTTCTCGATCGTGTGGCCAATCGTGTCGTCAATCTCGAGCACGGCATGGCGCACGCGTATCGCGGCAACTATTCCGCCTTCGAGGAGCAGCGCGCTGCGGAACTCGCCGAACAATCTGCCTTGTTCTCGCGGCAGCAGCGCGAGATCAAGCAC
This sequence comes from Steroidobacteraceae bacterium, assembly GCA_035481795.1. Classification (GTDB taxonomy): domain Bacteria; phylum Pseudomonadota; class Gammaproteobacteria; order Steroidobacterales; family Steroidobacteraceae; genus PALSA-1196. Next base: position 52,487 of record DATHRI010000031.1, on the reverse strand, counting down.
ATGGAATCCTTTGTCGAGCGCTTCCGTGCCAAGGCCAGCAAGGCGCGGCAGGCGCAGAGCCGCCTGAAGGCGCTCGAGCGCATGCGCCGCATCGCACCGGCGCACGTAGATTCGCCTTTCGAATTTACGTTTGCACAGCCGCACAAGCTGCCGCGGCCGCTGCTGGCGCTCGAGGATGAGTCTGCCGGCTACGGCGAGCGCGTGGTTCTCGAGCACGTCAAACTGACGCTCTCGCCCGGCGATCGCATCGCACTCCTGGGGCGCAACGGCGCCGGCAAGTCGACCTGCATGAAGCTCCTCGCCGGGGAGCTCGCCGCGCTCGCGGGCACGCGCACCGAGGCGCGTGACCTGCGCATCGGCTACTTCGCCCAACATCAGCTGGAGCAGCTCGCGCCGCAGGAATCGCCGCTGCAGAATCTGCGACGCGTCGGCGCGGCGCTCGCCGCGCGCGCCACGGAGCAGGAGCTGCGCGATTTTCTCGCCGGCTTCGGCTTTCGCGGCGATAGGGTCTTTGAGGCGGTGGCGCCGTTCTCCGGCGGCGAGAAGGCGCGCCTGGTGCTCGCGCTCATCACCTACCTGCGACCGAATCTGCTGCTGCTCGATGAGCCGACCAACCATCTCGACCTTGAAATGCGTCAGGCGCTGGCGGTCGCGCTGCAGGACTACGCGGGCGCGGTTGTCCTCGTGTCGCACGACCGGCATTTGCTGCGCACCGTGGCCGACGAGTTCTACATCGTGCATCAGGGGCGCGCCAGCGCTTTTGACGGTGATCTCGAGGACTATACGAAATGGCTGGCGGAAGCGGAGTCCGCAGCGGCGGGACCTCAGGAGCGCAAGGCCGAGACGACCGAGTCGCGCCGTCAGCGCAAGCGCGTAGAAGCCGAGCGGCGCACTCGCCTGAGCCCGCTGCGCGCGGCGATCGCCCGGTGCGAGGGCGAGCTCGAGCGCCTCGCGCGCGAACGCGCGCGAGTGCAAGCCGACCTCCAAGCACCGGACCTCTACGCGCAGGGCGCAGCCGCGCGCCTCGGCCCGCTGCTCGAGGAGCAGGAGCGCCTCGCGCGGCAGACCGAAAAAGCAGAAGCCGCCTGGCTTGAATCCACCGAAAGCCTCGAATTGCAGCTGCGCCAGCTCGGCGCCGGCTAGGACGGCGGATCGACGGCGCGTCTCACCAGATCGTGACGCGCTGGTGCGGCGGCAGGTACATCCGATCGCCCGGCCGCACGTCGAAGGCTGCGTAGAAGCCAGGCTGATTCACGACCGTACCGAGAATGCGAAAGCGCGCCGGTGAATGCGGATCGGCCTTGATGCGCAGGATCGCGGTGTTCTCGCGCACTTTCGCCTGCCACGCCTGCGCCCAGCCCATGTAGAAACGCTGGTCGCCGCTGAGTCCGTCGATCACGGGCGCCGCGCGGGTGCCGCACGCGAGCCGGTAGGCCCGGTAGGCGACCGCGAGCCCGGCATTGTCGGCGATGTCCTCTCCGAGGGTGAGCGCGCTGTTGATGTGATAGCCCGGCACGGGCTCGTAGGCACCGTACTGCAAGGCGATCGCCGCAGTCTTGGCGGCGAATCTTTCGTGATCGTCGCGGGTGAACCAGTCGCGCAGATTGCCGTCGGCGTCGAACTGACTGCCCTGATCATCGAAGCCATGACTGATCTCGTGACCGATGACGGCGCCGATGCTGCCGTAGTTGACCGCGTCGTCGGCGCGCGGGTCAAAGAACGGCGGCTGCAGGATCGCCGCCGGAAACACGATCTCATTCTTCTGCGGATCGTAATAGGCATTGATCGTCTGCGGAGTCATCTCCCATTCTTCGCGATCGATCGGCTTGCCGAGCTTGTTGAGCGCGTACTGGTAGTCGAACGCGGCAGCGCGCATCACGTTGCCGACGAGGTCGGCTCTGAGGATTTCAAGGCCCGAGTAGTCGCGCCACTTGTTCGGATAGCCGATCTTGGTGACGAGCTTGGCGAGCTTCGTGTGCGCTTCGTGCTGGGTCTGCGGCCCCATCCAGTCGAGCGAGTCGATACTCGCGCGATACGCCGCCAGCAGATGCTTGACGAGCGCAAGCATGCGCGCCTTGCTGTCGGGCGGAAAATGCCGCTCCACGTACAGCTCGCCGAGGCCCTCGCCGAGGCAGCGATTGACAAGCGCGACCCCGCGCTTCCAGCGCGGCCGGTTCACCGGGATGCCGCTCAGGGCCGTGCCGTAGAATGCGAAGTGCTCATTCACAAAAGCATGATTGAGGTAGGGCGCAAAGGCGGCGAGCAGCTGATAGCGGAAGTAGGCTTGCCACGCGCTGACCTCGGTGTCGCGCACGATCGCGCCCAGCGCTTGAAGATAGCCGGGCTGGCTGACGATCACGTGGCCGACGCGGCCGTCTAGATCCGCGGCTCTCAGGTACGAGTGCCAATCGTAATCGGGCGTCAGCGCGGCAAGCGCGCCGCGCGCCACTTTGTTGTAGGTCCTGACCGGATCGCGGTTCTCGACTTTGCTCCATTGAGCCTGTGCGATGCGCGTCTCAAGGAGCAGGATCGCGCGCGCGTCCGCCGCAGCGCTGGCGACGCCGGCGAGATCCAGCATCCTTTCGACGTGCTCCCGGTACGCGCCGCGGATCTCTGCAAGCTTCGCGTCGCTTTGCAGGTAGTAGTCGCGGTCCGGCAGGCCCAGGCCACCCTGATCGATGGCCACAACGTACTGCGTCGAATCGCGCGCGTCCTGGCCGACCCGCGTGTCGAAGACGCTTCTGATGCCGAGCACGTTGTGACGTGCGACGAGCGCGGGGAGGGCGGATTTGTCCGCCAGCGCGTCGATGCGTGCAAGCTCAGCGCCGAGCGGCAGCAAACCGTGTTGCTCGCGCTGCGCTTCATCCATGAAACCGCTGAAGAGATCCCCAATCTTGCGCCGGTTGCTCCCGGGCGGCGGCGTCTCGCGCGCCGCCTTCTCCACCAATTCGCGCAGCGCCTCCTGCAAGGCGTCATCGAGCGCGGTGAACACGCTGACCTCGTACTTGTCCGCGGGAATCTCGATCGCCTGCAGCCAGGCGCCGTTGACATAACGATAGAAGTCGTCCTGCGGGCGAATCAGTGGATCCAGATTTGCAAGCGCGATGCCGGAGCCGAGGGCCGGCCGCGCCTGCGCGGCCGGCTCGTTGCACGGGGTGGAATCTGAGGGCATGTGCAAACCGCGGCGTGCCGCAAAGAACCTGTGTTGCGCCAAGGATAAGTCCCCTGACGGATTCCGTGCTACGGGCGTGCCACTAGTGGAATGGGTTGCAGGAACACGCCGCGCATGATACCCACGCGCATCATGTTGATTCGCCATCACCCGTCACTGTGGGCGGCGCTCTGCCTGACTCTGCTTCTGGGCGCGCCGAGTCGTGCGGCCGTAAGCGGCGCAGATCCTGCGGCAACTGCGCCCGTTGTGGAGATCGACGTCATCGGCGAGCGCCCCGGCCCGAGCATGTGGAAGGTCTCCAAGGACAAGCATGTACTGTGGATCATGGGCACGCTCGAGCCGCTTCCCAAGAAGATGACCTGGCGATCCAAACAGGTGGAAGAGGTGCTGGCGCAATCCCAGGAGGTCCTGCCCTCGCGTCCCGCATTTGGCTTCAGCTGGAATCCGATCTCGGCCCTGCGCGTGTACTGGCAATGGCGCGGCATTCAGAAGAACCCCGATCACGCTACTTTGCAGATGACTGTGCCGCCCGCGCTGTATGCGCGATTTTCGGCGCTGCGAAACAAGTACGCGCCGCGCGACTCGGAATTGGAAGAGCTGCGCCCGATGCTGGCGGCGCTGCGCCTCTTTGAGAAGGGGATCGATGCGTCGGGGCTTAACTTTAACCATCAGGTACAGAACTCAGTCCTCAGGCTCGCCGAGCGGCGGCATGTGCGACTGCACAAGATGACGCTGCCGATCGATGATCCGCGCGGCCTGCTCAAGGAGATCGGACAGATTCCGGTGCAGGCGCAGATTGGCTGCCTGGAGACTACCGTTGCGCGGCTGGAATCGGACCTCAATGCCATGAAAGCCCGGGCGGCGGCCTGGGCCGTGGGGGATGTCGATGCCCTGCGCAGGCTGCCGCTGCCGGATCAGCAGGCCGTGTGTCTGGCGACGCTGTCCAGTTCCGCGCGCTTCAAGGAGCTGAACGAACAAACCGCCCGGGCGTGGATGCAGGGTGCGGAGGAGGCTCTAGCCACCAACGCCTCGACCCTGGCCCTGAAATCGATCTATGAGCTCATCGGATCGGGCGGAATCCTCGAGCACTTTCGCGCAAAAGGGTATGTCGTGGAGGGACCCTGAAGAGCCCTGGCCGCCCCATTCGACCGTGAACTCCGGCCCCCCGCCGGGCGTTAGGTGACAGACAGAGCGCCGACAGGAACTATGGTAGCGTCCCAGCGTTCATGTCATACCTAATTTAAGGGCCTTGCGTATGCGTATCACTCACGTACGTTCTCTTTTGCCGGCGCTTCTCCTCTTGCTAGCGCTGCCCATCAGCTCCCACGCGCAGATCTCGATGGGAGTGTCCATCAATATTGAGCCGCCCGAACTGCCGGTGTACGAACAGCCGCCTCTTCCGGAGGTGGGCTACATGTGGACGCCCGGATTTTGGGCGTGGGGGCCGGACGGCTATTACTGGGTGCCCGGCACCTGGGTGCAGCCGCCCGCGGTCGGGGTGCTCTGGACTCCGGGTTACTACGGTTTTGAGAATGGCGCCTACTTCTTTCATGAAGGCTACTGGGGCCCCCATATCGGCTTCTATGGCGGCGTGAACTATGGTTTCGGCTACGGCGGCGCCGGATTTGAAGGCGGCGAATGGCGCGACGGCGGATTCTTTTACAACCGCTCCGTCGTGAACATCGGTAGCGATGTGCACGTGACCAACGTCTACAACAAGACGGTCATCGTCAATAACACCACCCGGGTCAGCTTCAACGGCGGTGAACACGGCACCAGCGCCCGACCGACTGCGGCCGAAACGGCCGCTGCCAATGAACACCACATCGCGCGGACACCGGCGCAGGAAGAACATATTCACGCGGCCAGCACTAACAAAGCGCTCCTGGCATCGGTGAATCACGGTGCCCCTGCCATCGCAGCGACTCCCAAGCCGGGCGTCTTTTCCGGTAAAGGAGTGGTAACCGCGAAGGCGGCGCCGGCGCATGCAGCAGCGCCCGCGGAACATGCCGCTAGTCACCCGGCGCCCGCAGCCCACACGGAACCTCACGCACCGGCCGCAAGTCACGAGTCGGTTGCTCACCCCGCAGCGGCGCGCCCCGAGGCCAAGCCGATGGCGGAACATCCTGCGCCCGCGGAACATGCAGCGCCGCCACCGAAGGCCGCACCGGCGGAACATGCAGCGGCGCGCCCCGAGGCCAAGCCGATGGCGGAACATGCAGCGCCGCCACCGAAGGCCGCGCCCGCGGAACATGCAGCGCCGCCACCGAAGGCCGCGCCGCCGCCGAAGGCGCCTCCTGAGAAGGCGCCTCCTGAGAAGAAGCCCGAGGAAGAAAAGCACTAGCCAAATCGATGGCCCGCGTGAGAACGCGGGCCATTGCGGTTTTTTAGCGGTCCGCATGGACGCGCCCCTCGAGCGCGTGCCAAAGCGCTGAAGCGCGTGCGCTCACCATTGCGCATATCTTTGCAGCCTGCTCGCGATCGGCGCGGATCGGGCGTTGCGCCGCCCATGCAAATCCCTGCCGCTTGCTCTTCGCGATCAAATCAAGCCCCACGCAAACTCACCCCGACGCGTAACCGCTTGCGCTGAAGCGGTGGGCATCGTTGCCCGTGCTAGCGGCTTTCGGCTCACAGCACTCCTGCGGCACAGTCGCCGCCTAACACGAGTCGCCTCCGCAAGGCAAAGCGAGCGCGCTGTGGCCGGTTACGATATCGTCCACATCGGTTTAGGGCGTCGGCATTAAAAGTATCGGGCGGGCGCGACAAGCCGGCCGTACGTCCCCAGGAGTTGCTAGTGGGAATCTGGTCTCGCAAGACTGTGGATACACTGTGCGATGAGGCGCAGGGCAGCGGTACGCAGCATCTCAAGCGCTCCCTCGGCATTGTCGGGCTGACCGCGTTTGGCGTCGGCTGCACGATCGGCGCCGGCATATTCTCCCTCACCGGCGACGTCGCAGCGCACCAGGCCGGGCCGGCGGTGACTCTTGCCTTCGTGCTCGCAAGTGTGGCGTGCTTTTTTGCAGGGCTTTGCTATGCCGAATTCGCGGCCATGGTGCCGATCGCCGGCAGCGCCTATTCCTATGCCTACGCCACCTTGGGCGAGCTGGTGGCGTGGATCATTGGCTGGTGCTTGATGCTCGAGTGGCTGTTCGCGGCGTCGGTCGTGGCCATCAGCTGGTCGGGTTACGTGACCGCGGCATTGAAGGACCTGGGTATCATCGTGCCCGCCGTAATCGCAAGCTCGCCATTCACGGCGGATGCGCACTATCACATTACAAGAACCGGCAGTCTCGTCGATGTGCCGGCGATCCTGGTGACGCTCGGCTGCACGGCCCTGTTGCTCTTTGGCACCAAAGCTTCCGCAAACGTCAATACCGCGATCGTTGTCGCCAAGGTGCTCGCGCTCGTTGCGCTCATTGTGGCGGGCGCAAGCTACGTGCACGTGGAGAACTGGAACCCGTTCGTGCCGGTCAATTCCGGTCAGTTCGGTCAGTTCGGCTGGTCGGGTATCGCGCGCGGCGCCGCCACGCTGTTCTTTGCCTACATCGGGTTCGATGGCGTGTCGACGCTGGCGGAGGAAACGAAGAATCCGCAGCGCACGGTGCCGTGGAGCTTGTTCGCCTCCCTCTTTATCTGCACCGTCGTCTACGTGGGAGTGAGCCTCGTCATCACCGGACTGACGAGCTATCGCAACCTCGACGTTCCGGATCCGCTGTATTACGCACTGACCGCCTCGCACATGCCGCTCCTGTGGCTCAAGGGCGTCATCGCCATCGTCGCGATCTTCGGCCTCATCTCCGTCGTGCTCGTGAGCATCGTCGGCCAGGTGCGGATATTTTTTGCGATGGCGCGCGATGGCCTCATACCTGCGGCGCTCGGGCGCATCGACAAGCATCGCCATACACCGTACGTGGGTACGCTCGTCACCGGCATTGTCGCGGCCGTCACCGCGGGATTCGTGCCGCTCGGGCTCCTGGGCGAACTCATCTCCATCGGTACCCTGCTCGCCTTTAGCATCGTCTGCGGCGGCATCCTGATCCTGCGGCGCATCGCCCCCGGCGCGCGCCGACCGTTCCGCACACCGTGGGTGCCCCTCATTCCCATTCTCGGGGTGCTCTGTTGCGTCGCGCTCATGCTCAGCCTGCCCAACGGGACCTGGATCCGGCTCGTCGTGTGGATCGGCGCGGGCCTTGGGGTCTATGTGTTGTACGGCCGGCGGCACTCGAAACTTCGCAAGGAGCTTGCGCAGCGCTAGCCGGCCGCGCGCCGCTCCTGCCGCAAATTTGCCGGCCCATCGTGCAGAAAGACGCCGATGCGCCGACCGGCTTCAACAAGCGTCGCCTCGTCGGTCGCGAAACAGATGCGCACAAAACCCTCGGTCTCGCGCCCGAACGCCCCGCCGTCCATCACTGAAACTCTCTGGCTCTGGTAGAGCGCGCGCATGAATTCGCGGCCCGAGTAGCCGGTGGCGCGCACATCCACCAGCATGAACATGCCCGCCTGCGGCGCACACACACGGATTCGCGGCATATCGCGCAAAGCGCGCAGCAGAATTTCACGCCGGCCCTGACAGAACTCGCGAATGCGGCTTTCGGACTCGGGCGCCGTGGCCAGCGCGACCAGCGCAGCCTCCTGGATAAATCCCGGCAGACCAAACAACATGCACATCGCGATCGATTCGGCATGATAGACGAACTGCCGCGGACCGATGAGCCAGCCGCAGCGCCAGCCGGTCATGGCGTGTGATTTTGACAGGCTGCCCAAGGTGACGACCTGCTCGGGCAGGCGGGCGGCAAGACTGGGCTGGCGGCCTGCCGGGGCAAGACCCGCATAGACCTCGTCGGCGATCAGCCACAGGCCATGCTGCTCGGCGAGCTTGCCGATCGCCGCGAGTTCGGATTCGCTTAAGATCACTCCAGTCGGATTGTTGGGGCTCGCGAAGAAAATGGCGCGCGTGCGCGCATTGATGAGCGCCGCCAGGTGCGCCAAATCCGGCCGAAAGCCACCTTCCGCGGGTTGCCGGGCCCGCACCATGCGGGCACCGGAGACTTCGATGGTGGCCGTGTAGGTCGGGTACATGGGGTCGAAGGAGATGACCTCATCCCCTGGGCCGGCGACGCACAGCGAAGCGACGAAGAGCGCGTTCTGCGTTCCGGCGAGGATGATGACGTTGTCCGCGCCGACCACCTGCTGCGTGCGCGTCGCGTGCGCGCGGGCGACCGCCTCGCGCAGCGCGCGTCGGCCGGGCGCGGGCGTGTAATGGGTGTCACCGCCGCGCAGCCGCTCGATCGCACGATCAATAACCGCCGAAGGTGTATCGATCGCGGGATCGCCGATGCTGAGGACGATCACATCCTCGCCCCGATCGCGCGCGGCAACTGCCTCGTAGTGCGTGATCCAGGCATCCGCGCCGTCGCCGCGGATCCGGTCGACCAGTGCGGAAAAGTGCATCTTTCGCAGCTCCTTATCCCGTGGATGGCCAGCGGTGGTGCATATTACAGGGGCCAGGAGCCAGGGAGACTCATGAACACGACGGCGTTGAGGATCGGGAGTTACATCGCGCAACTCTTGGCCGCGAATGGCATCGACACGGTGTTCGGCATTCCGGGCGTGCACACCCTCGAGCTGTATCGCGACTTCGCCTCTTGCGGATTGCGCCACGTGCTGGTGCGGCACGAACAGGCCGCAGGATTTGCTGCCGACGGCTACGCCCGCATCAGCGGACGGCCGGCGGCGGCCTTTGTGATCTCAGGTCCAGGCGTCACCAATATCCTGACCGCTGCGGCGCAGGCCTATTCGGACTCGGTGCCCATGCTCATCATCGCGAGCGCTCCAGTGCGCGCATCGCACGGGCAGAAATGGGGCGTACTGCATGAGCTGTCCGATCAGCGCGCGCTGGTCGCCACGGTGCTCGACACCGCCCGCGCGGCGGACTCGGCCGACGACGTCCGTGATCACCTGCGCGCTGCGTTTGCCTCGCTGCATAGCGGCCGGGCGCGGCCGGCCTATGTGCAGATCCCGCTCGATCTGCTGGCACAGACGACGACGCTGCGGCCCGAGCGCTTCGACGGCAGCGCGCCTGCGCATCCGCAGCCGTCGCAGCTGGAGGCCGCCTGCGCGCTCCTTGCAAATGCCCGCCGGCCGCTCGTCATTGCCGGTGGCGGCGCCAGAGCGGCGGGCGCGCAGCTGCTGCACCTCATCGAAGCACTGGACGGCTACTGCGTCAGCACCGCAGCCGGCAAAGGCATTCTGCGCGAATGCCATCCTGCCAACTTGGGCGCGTCACTGCCGTACCCTGAAACGCAGGCACTCATCGCGCAGGCGGATGTGGTCCTCGCAGTGGGCACAGAAATCAGTGAGACCGATGTCTACACGACGACAAAACTTCCTCTCGTAGGTCAGATGATTCGCATCGACATTGATCCGCAAAAGCTCGCCGATCACTACGCAGCAGCGGTTCGGCTCCGCGGCGATTCTGCAACGACGCTCGCCGCCATCGGGCAGCATGTCAAACCACGTTCCGGTTGGCGCACTGGTGCGGGAGCAGCCCAGGCGCATCGCGCGCGCCTCGAAGAACGCTTCGACGCGCGCACTCGGGCACGGATGCGCGCGCTGCAAGCCTTGCGTGCGGCGCTGCCCGCCGACGCGGCGGTATTCAGCGACATGACTCAGATCGCCTACCTCGGCAACTACGCGTTCGCCGCGGATAGGCCGGGCGTGTGGTTTCATCCGGCGGGGTACGGCACCTTGGGTTATGCGCTGCCCGCAGCGCTCGGCGCGAAGATCGCCGCGCCCGAGCGCGCCAGCGTCGCACTTGCAGGCGATTTCGGCCTGCAGTTCACGCTGCACGAATTGATGACCGCCGTTGAACTCGGTCTCACCTTGCCCATCGTGGTGTGGAACAACGCCGCCCTGGGGCAGATTCGCGACGATATGATCGCGGCGGACATCGCACCGATTGCCGTCGTCGCGCGTAATCCGGATTTTCCGGCTCTCGCGGCGGCCTGCGGAGCGCACGGCATACAGGTGGCGAGCCCCGCGGCGCTGACAGAGGCCGTGCGCAGCGCGCTGCAGCGCCCTGGGCCGACTCTCATCGAGGCGCTCGCGAGCGAGTTTTAGAGCGCCGCAGACGGGCGTTGCATGGCGCGCGCGCTGATAGGTTACGATATCGGATTCTCAGCTGGATATAGCCATGAAAAAATCGATCACTACGGTATGCCTTTTGTCGACAGCGGCGCTGCTGCTCTTTGCAACCGCCGCGGCGCAGACGGACACGTCGGCGACATCTCAGCCGGATGCTGCCGCGCCCAAACATACGCCGGCCGTCAAGGGTGCCCCCGCAACTCTGACGACTCAAAAGGAGAAGCAGAGTTATGCCATCGGCATGAACCTGGCAGAAAACCTCAAGACGCAATCCGTCGAGGTGGATACGAATCTGCTGCTGCGCGGCGTGAAGGATACTTTGTCCGGCGGCAAGACGCTCCTGACGGTGGACGAGGAACATGCGACCCTGATGGAGCTGCAAACGGTGATGCGCAAGGCGCAGGCGGAGAAGATGCAGAAGGCGGCGGAAAAGAATAAGAAAGAGGGCGACGCATTTCTGGCCGCCAACAAGGCCAAGCCGGGCATCGTGACCACGGCGAGCGGTCTGCAGTACAAGATTATGCAGGCGGGCACAGGACCCAAGCCGACGGTGACCGACACGGTGGCGTGCAATTACCGCGGTACGCTCATCGACGGCACGGAGTTCGACAGCTCCTACAAGCGCGGCCAGCCTACGACCTTTCCGGTGAGCGGCGTCATCAAGGGATGGACGGAGGCGCTGCAGCTGATGCCGGTCGGGTCGAAGTGGCAACTCTTCGTACCGTCATCCCTGGCCTACGGCGAGCGCGCGGCGAGCGCCCAGATCGGGCCCAACGCGACACTGATCTTCGAGGTGGAACTGGTTTCGATACAGGAGAAGAAACCTGCAGCTCCGGCGCCCACCCCCACTCCGACTCCGGATAAGAAGTAGTTGCGCAGCACGGCGCTGTCGGCTCGGCCTCAGGAGGCGACGGTCGCCATTTTTCGGATTGCGGGCCCTGCGTGGAGCACTACGCAGGGCGCCGCGTCGCAAGAGATGCGGCGCGGCTCGTTCAGGAAATCAGTTCCAAACGCCGCGACGGCCGTTCATCGTCCATCTGCATGACGCGGTTGCGTCCGGCCAGCTTGCTGCGATAGAGCGCCTCATCGGCCCGCTTCAACAGCGCCGCGGAGGCGAGCGTCGCTGACTCATTCGATGGCGTGAGCGCCGCCACACCAAAACTGGCGCTGACCTTCAGAGGGCCGGTGCTCGTGGCCACCGGAGTCGCGTGCAGGATCGCCCTGATCTTCTCGGCGGTGGCTGCGGCACCGACGACCGGCGTCTCGGGCAGGACGATTACGAATTCCTCGCCGCCAAAGCGCGCGATCCAGTCGCTGCCCTGACGGATGGCGCCTCGTGCGCGGGAGCCAAACTCGCGCAGCACATCATCGCCCACACCGTGGCCATAGCGGTCATTGATGCTCTTGAAGCGGTCGAGATCTGCCATGACGACACTCAGGCAGTGACCGTAGCGTCGCGCCCGTTCGACTTCCTTGATGAGCTCCGCATCGAGATGCCGTCGGTTGAACGTGCCGACGAGCGGATCGGTGATCGTCAGCCGCCGGATCTGCTCATTCGCGGCGCGCAGCGAGCGCTCGAGCTGCACGATGCGCAAGCCCGCATTCACGTGGGCCAGGAGCTCGGCGGGATCGACGGGCTTGCGGATAAAATTGTCGGCTCCTGAGCCGAGCGCATCGACGACATGGTCGGAGGAGCCATGCCCCGTCAGCAGAAGGATATAGACATAGCCGGGGAGATCGGCCTCGCGCACACGGCGGCACAGCGCTGCGCCATCCAGGCCGGGCATCTCCCAGTCAGTTAACAAAATGTGATACGAATCTTGGGTCAGCTTTGCAAATGCTTCGAGTCCGTCGGCGGCGCAGTCCACGACGTACCCGCCTTTTTGTAGGAAGTACTCCAATTGCTCGCGCTCGAGGGGAGAATCCTCCGCGAGCAGCAGCCGTGGCAGCGGATGCGCCGCCGTATGCGGCCGCTCGGGTAAGCCGTGCTGATCAATTACCGCCGACATTTGCGCCGTCTTCCTAAGACTTTACATCACAGTGTTTGCAGCAATTTCCGTGCCGCGACGCGCTCAAGACTGTGCTCGTCCGTGGTGGATTATGGTTACTTAATGCTGTCTGCATCTAGCGACTGCGTCTCGTCTGCAACAAAGAGCCTGCAGACGCCCGGGGGCTCTGCAGTCGATGATCCCGCGAGCGGGCACTAGTTGGCACGCTGATGCGCTGGGCCGCCCGTGCTCGCCAGGTTGCGCGCCGTATTGATCAGCGCGAGGTGAGAAAATGCCTGTGGAAAGTTACCCAGTTGCCGCTTGGCGTGGGGGTCGTATTCCTCCGCCAGCAATCCCACGTCGTTGCGCAGCGACAATAGGCGCTCAAACAACGCGCGCGCCTCGTCGTACCGTCCCTGCAGCACATAGTTGTCGGCCAGCCAGAAACTGCACGCCAGAAAGGCGCCTTCCCCGGGCGGCAGGCCGTCGGCGCCCGTTTCCGTGTGATAGCGCAGCACGAGTCCGTTGCGGATCAGGCGCTGCTCGATGGCTGCAACCGTCCCGCGCACGCGCGCGTCGGACGGCGGCAGAAATCCGACCATGGGGATGAGGAGCAAGCTCGCATCGAGCGCGGTGGCGCCGTAGGACTGAACGAAGGAGTTCTGCGCGGCATCGAAGCCGTGGGCGCAGACGTCCTTGTGAATCGCAGCGCGAATACTGCGCCAGCGATCGAGCGGGCCTTGCAGGTCAAATTCCTCCGCCGAGCGCACGGCGCGGTCAAAGGCGACCCAGGCCATGATTTTGGAGTGCGTGAAGTGCCTGCGTTCCGCGCGAACCTCCCAGATTCCATCATCCGGCTGCTCCCAGATCTTCTCCAGATGCGTCACGAGCGCGTACTCAAGCGCCCAGCTCGCCTCATTGGCTGCAAGTCCCGCACGCCGGCCGACGTACAGCGCATCCATGACTTCGCCGTAAACGTCGAGCTGCACCTGGCCGGCCGCAGCGTTGCCGACGCGCACCGGGCGGGCACCCTCGTAGCCGGGCAGCCACGGAAGTTCGTATTCCACGAGACGCCGTTCACCGGCGACGCCGTACATGATCTGCAGATCGTCGGGGTTGCCGGCCACCGCGCGCAGCAGCCAGTCGCGCCACGCCTGCGCCTCGCCGAGAAAGCCCGAGCCGACGAGCGCGTACAGTGTGAACGTGGCGTCGCGCAGCCAGCAGAACCGGTAGTCCCAGTTGCGCGGTCCGCGCAGTTTCTCCGGCAGCGAGGTCGTGCCGGCAGCGATGATTCCGCCGGTCTCCCAATGGGCCAACGCCTTCAGCGTCAATAGGGAGCGCAGTACCGCATCGGCCCATTCTCTCATCGGCTTGAAGGCCGCGGTCCAGTCCGACCAGAAGGATTCGATCTGCACCAGCGACTCCGCCGCACGCAGAGGCTCAGGCGCGGCGCGGTACGACGGCGACCAGCTCAGCGCAAAGGCAATCTCCTCGCCCGCTTTGACAGCGAATTCACCGACGGTTCGTTGATCTTCGCCGCGCAGTGCAACGCTCGTATCCAGCAACAACCTGTCCGGGCCGGCCGTCAGCTGCAGTCGTCCGTTCGCCTGCCGCGACACCCACGGCACGATGGAGCCGTACCCAAAGCGGGCGATGAGCTCGGTGTGCATCGCCACGGTGCCGCGCCTGCCTCTGACGATTCGCAGCAGATCAAATACGCCTTCGCGACGCGCCATGAAGTCGATCACCGATGCCGCACCGTCTGCGCTCTCAAACACCGTTTCCAGGATCAGCGTGTCGCCACGATAGTGGCGCGTCACACCCGTGACATTGTCGGGCGCGATCAGCCAGCGCCCATGCTGCGGACCTCCGAGGATCGCGGCAAAGCACGCAGCGCAGTCAAAACGCGGCGCACACAGCCAATCGATGGAGCCGTCGCACCCCACCAGCGCCATGGTTTCGCAGTTGCCGATGACGGCATAGTCTTCGATACGGCGCGCCATAGAGTTTCGTCGCGGCGGCCGGTATCAGGCCGCGCGGCCCTCTCCAGCGCGCGTATACAACCCCGCCGCGTGCGCGCGCTCCTGCACGAGCGCCAAGACGGCGCCAATGACCGGCGTGGCGACTGCAGTCAGCCGGCCGAGCTCCTGGACCACGCTCACCAGGGCATCGATCTCCAGAGAGCGCCCGCGCTCAAGGTCCTGCAGCATCGACATCTTGTGGCCGATCACCGTCCCCGCCATGCTGAGGCGACGATCCATCATTTCCGAGGGAATGTGGATGCCGAGCGCCTCGTTCACCGCCTGGGTCTCGAGCATCATGGTCTTGCACAGCGCCCGCAACGCAGGCTCCGCGGTCATGCGGTCGAGCGTTGCGCCGGTCAGCGCACTGATGGGGTTGAAGCAGACATTGCCCCAGAGCTTGAGCCAGACGTTCCAGCGGATATTCTCGCGCACCGGCGCATCGAAGCCTGCGGTGGCGAGTGCCGCACTCAGCGCCAGCACGCGACTCGAGCGACTGCCATCGGGCTCCCCGAGCGTAAACCGGTTGAATTTGTGATGCAGAATGACGCCCGGCGCTGCGACTTCGCACGCGGGATCCACCACGCAGCCGATTGCGCGCGCGGGTTGGATGTAAGTCCATTGGCGCCCGCGAAAGTCCACTGAGTCCAGATGATGCGACTCGAAGCGGGTGCCCGACTTGTAGAAGTACCACCAGGGAATGCCGTTCATCGCCGTGACCACGGCCGTCGATTCTCCCAGGAGCGGAGCAAATGCCGGGGCCGAATCGTACGCCTGGTGCGCCTTCAACGCGCAGATCACGAAGTCCTGCGGACCGAACGCGCGCGGATCGTCCGCGGCGGCAACACGGGCCACCTTCTCTGTGCCGTCAATGAGGAGCGTGAGTCCGCGTTCCTGAATGGCCTGCAGGTGCGGGCCGCGCGCGATCACGCACACCTCCTCACCCGCCAATGCCAGCTCGACGGCGAGATAGCCTCCGATCGCGCCGGCGCCAAAGATACAGAACTTCATGGGCTGTTCGCGAGGCTGTTGCGAAATTATGCTTCGGCCAGCGTCTTGACGTGCGCGACCGCGCTTCTGCCCAGCGCCGTCAGATTATAGCCCCCCTCGAGCATCGAGACGATGCGCTGCTGCGCATGACGTGCAGCGAGCGCCATCAATTCGCGCGTCATCCACTCGTAGTCGGCTTCAACCAAGGCGAGCCCGCCCAGTAGATCATCACGATGCGCATCGAACCCCGCGGAGATCAGCAGCAGCTGCGGCTTGAAGTCCTCGAGTGCCGGCAGCCAGTCGCGTTCGACCACCTTGCGTGCCGCGGCGGCGCCGCTGCCGGCCGACAGCGGCACATTGATCATATTGGATGCGGGACTGTCCGTGCCGCTGTTGGGATAGAACGGGTGCTGGAAAAAACTCGCCATCAGCACGCGGTCCTGCCATTGCGGTGCGCTGAAGATGTCCTCGGTGCCATTGCCGTGGTGCACGTCGAAGTCGATTACCGCGACGCGCTCAAGACCGGCCTGCTGCAATGCATAGGCGGCCGCCACCGCGACATTGTTGAATATGCAAAAACCCATGGACTGGCCCTGGGTTGCATGATGGCCGCAGGGACGCACCGCGCAGAATGCATTGCGGGCGTGCCCGGCCAGCAGCTCATCGATCGCCAGCAAACCGGCGCCGGCCGCGCGCCGCGCAGCATCGAGACTGTACGGGTTCATGGCCGTATCCGGATCGAGCTGCACATACCCCTCTGCCGGCGCGTGCTCGAAGATGAGGTCGACGTACGAGGCGCGGTGCACGCGCTTCAGATCATCGACCGCCGCGAGCGGCGCTTCCAGGCACAGCAGCTCATCGAGCAGACCCGACGACCGCATGTGCTCGTTGATGGCGGCCAGGCGCTCGGGGGACTCCGGATGGCCCGCGCCCATCTCATGGCGCAGGCAGTCGGGATGAGTAATGTACGCGGTCGTCATGGGCGGTCCGGAAGATCGACGGTTTGTGATGGCGGCAAGCTATGGCCTGTGTTCAAGAGTTGACAAGCTCCACCATTGACGGGATCCCGCACGGTCGCAGCGCATCGTGCAGAGTCTCATGTTTCTGCGCCGGCGGCTCACGTGCCGAGAACCGTGCCGACGCCGAGGCCGGCCTCGGCACAGAACTGCGGCGCGGGAAGTTTCTTGCCGTCATCGTACCTCACCGTGAGCACTTCAATGTGCCCACCTTGGGCGGTCACGAGCATGCTCTTGTCTTCGATCGCGGCGACGGCCCCGATGCTGCCTTTGACCTGCGAGAAAGTGCGTACGGGGCGCTTGCGCGCGTCGAACAACTGCAGCTTCTTGCCGTTAAATGGGGTCCAGGCGCCCGGCGCCGGATTGCAGCCGCGAATGAGGTTGTAAATTAGATCGACGTGGTTGTGCCAGTTGATGCGGGCTTCGGCAGCGCGGCACCACCCCTCGTAGCTCGCCTGCGATTCATCCTGCACGCGCTCCCGGGACTGTCCGCTCAGCACCAGATCGGCCGCCTCCTGAAGCGCGATGATTCCCATCGGAAACAGATGATTAAAGTAGACGCTGCCGAGCGTGTCGTCTGCACCGAGCGGAACCTCCCGCTGCAGGATGACCGGGCCCTCGTCGAGGCCGTCCGTGGGTCGAAAAATCGTGAGTCCGGTGCGCGTGTCGCCGCGGATGATCGGCCAGTTGATCGAGCTCGGTCCCCGATACCGGGGCAGGAGCGACGGGTGGTACTGAATCATACCGTGCCGTGGAATGTGGGCGAAGCTCTGCGGCACGAACTGCAGAACGTAGGCCATGATGCCGATGTCGGCATCGAGTGCGCGCAGCATTTCGCTTGCCTCCACGGTTTTGAGGGAGGCCAGCTGCCGCACGCCGATACTCGCCTCCTCGGCGGCAAGGCGCAGCGGATCGGGCTTCGCACCGGGTTTTTCAGGGGCGCAGAAGACCCCGGTCACCGTGTCGCCCCGCTTGATGAAGGCCTCGAGGACCGCCTTTCCGAAATCCTGTTGTCCAATGATGGCAATACGCACGCATCAATCTCCCTGATCAGTCCCGTCGCGCCACTCGCCAGCGACTCGTGGCTCAACCTGCCGCCGGGGTCGGCCCGGTCGGTGAAGCCGAGCTATGCCTTAAACATGGCGATCCGCGGAATTCCGCACCTCACCGCAGCCTCTGCTGGCCAGCAGGGGTTGCGCCGCGGATGACGGCGCTCGCCGAAAGGCCATGGAGTATGCAGTTCACTGCGACAAATTCGGCACATTCGGCATGGGAGCGCTCTGCCCTTTTTCGCCGCGCAGGGCTCTCTAGCGGTGGCCAATTATATGTACTTAGCCTCTCGCCTCATATATGTTGTAGCGGCGTAATCGAACCAATAAAGCACGCCGCAGCCATGCGATCGTGCCAATGTGCATCCGGACCGGATCAACGAAGGTCGATTACCAACGCTTGGGCAGCATATCCTGATCAAAGGAGTTTGCATGGCTGGTCGCAATTTTCTATTCGTCCCCGGACCCAGCAACGTTCCGGATCGCGTCCTGCGCGCCATGACTGTTTCGATGGAGGACCATCGCTCCCCGATCTTTCCGGAGCTCACCCGTGCGTGCATCGACGGCCTGAAGCCAGTATTCAAGACGACGAGCGGCACTGCGATCGTCTTCCCCTCCTCCGGCACGGGCTGCTGGGAAGCTGCGCTCACCAACTGTCTGGACAGCGGCGCCAAGGTGCTGGCTTCGCGTTTTGGCCAGTTCAGCCACCTCTGGTTCGACATGTGCACGCGTCTCGGATTCGAAGTCGAGCTCTTGGACACGCCCTGGGGCGAGGGCGCGCCGGTCGAACGCTACCTCGCCTCGTTGAGTGCCGACAAGCAGCACAAGATCAAGGCGGTGCTGGTGTGCCAGAACGAGACGGCCACGGGTGTGACCAGTGACGTCGCCGCCGTGCGCCAGGCGATGGACAGCGTCAAACATCCGGCCCTGCTGTTCGTAGACTCGGTCAGCGCCCTCGCCAGCATCGACTTTCGCATGGACGACTGGGGCGTCGATGTCTGCATCAGCGGATCGCAAAAAGGTCTGATGCTCCCCGCCGGCATGGGGGTGACCTGCGTCAGCCAGAAAGCGCTCGAAGCGGCGAAGACGGCGACCTCGCGGCGCTGCTATTTCGACTACAACGATATGGTGGATGCCAATGCATCCGGCTACTTTCCGTACACGCCTTCGGTGCCGATGATGTACGGCCTGCGCGAGTCGCTTGCCATGATCGCCGAGGAGGGGCTGGAGAACATCTTCCACCGCCACAGCTACCTCGCAGGCGGCGTGCGTGCCGCCGTGTTTGAAGGCTGGAAGCTGACACTGTGCGCCACGGCTCCCAAGTGGTACTCCGATACCGTGTCCGCCATCATGGTGCCGGAGGGCATCAACGGCGCGGAAGTCATCGCGCGCGCCTTCAAGCGCTACAACCTCGCGCTCGGCGCGGGCCTCTCCAAGGTCGCCGGCAAGCTGTTCCGTATCGGTCATCTGGGCGATCTCAACGAGCTGATGCTGCTCGGCGCGATCTCCGGAGCCGAGATGGCGATGCTCGATGTCGGCGTGAAGGTCGAGCCGGGCAGCGGTGCCGCCGCCGCGCAGAACTACTGGCGCAGCCACTCGCATGTGGCCGCGACCAAGGGCGCGGCGAAACGCAGCATTGCAGCATGATGCAGCGCGTGGTGTTCCTGGACCGCGCCTCGCTCAAAGCGAAGGTGCGCAAGCCCTCCTGCGCCAGCGACTACACGGAGTACGAAAAAACCGCGGCGGCTGAGATCGTGCCGCGCCTGCAGGGCGCGGGCGTCGCGATTATCAACAAGGTGCCGATGCGGGCGGAGACCCTGCAGCTGCTGCCGCAGCTCAAGTTGATTGCGGTGGCGGCGACCGGTTATGACGTGGTGGATGTTGCCTATTGCAAGGAGCATGGCATTGCCGTGGCCAATATCCGCAACTACGCCATACACACGGTGCCGGAACATGCCTTCGCGCTGATTCTGGCGCTGCGCCGGAACATCCTCGCCTATCGGCAGGATGTCGAGAACGGCGTCTGGAATCGCTCCGAGCAGTTTTGCTTCTTCACGCACGACATCGGCGATCTGTACGGAGCCACGCTCGGCATCATCGGTGAGGGCGCGATCGGCCAGGCCACGGCGGCGATTGGGCGCGCCTTCGGCATGCGCGTGCTTTTCGCCGATCACCCGCCGCCGAAAATGGAAGGCGTCGCCTTCACGCCGCATGAGCAGGTGCTCGCGCAGTCCGACGTGATCTCGTTGCATTGCCCGCTGCTGCCGTCAACGCGCAATCTCATCGATCTTGCGGCCTTTCGCCGGATGAAGCGCAACGCGCTCCTCATCAATACCGCGCGTGGCGGCCTTGTCGACGAGGCGGCACTGATCCAGGCGCTCGATGAGGGCCTCATCGCCGGCGCCGGCTTCGACGTGCTCACCGTCGAGCCGCCCAGAAACGGCCATCCGCTGCTCGATGTACGGCGCCCGAATTTCATTCTCACACCGCATGTCGCCTGGGCCTCCGACGGTGCCATGCAGTTTCTCGCCGACCAGCTGATCGACAATATTGAACTGTGGTGCGCGGGGACGCCGCAGCACCTGGTGACCTGAGCCAACGGCCGCGGGCGCGCTGCCGATGCGGTTCTTGCGCAGGTGCGGCTGCGCGGAGCAGACGGTTCGTTGGTGACAAACGCGCGGTCGACGGCGTTGGCCATTCAACCCTGATGAGGTGCAGAGCTTCCTTGCGCGCGCGATGCTGGGCGCCCCAAGTTAGTTAGCGCAGTTGCTCCCTGCCGACAGGTCGCGGGAAGAGCCCACGACCCGTCGGCGCAGAAGCGAACGACCGATGTTCCGTTCTTGCCCTGGTCGGCGCCTTCAGAACTTATAGTTGAACCCCGTCGAGAACCCTTGTATACGGCAGCCGCCCCAGGTCGTCGGACCCGCCGAACTGTAATCGACGACGACGGTGTTGGTACCGTCATGGCAGTCCGTCGTCAAACCCCGGCCACCGGCGCCGAGATCGTAGTGCGCGTTGCCATGATTGACGGTCAAGGCACTGTCGAGATACCACGTCAGCTGCTTGTCCAACTTGTGCTTCCAGGCGATGGTGTACATATCGGCCGTATCGGCTGGCGCGAGCGGATCGTAATTATGCTGGCCGCCCGGATCACCCGGGGTCTGCCCAGCGTGCGCCCAGCCGACGCTCACCTCGTCCTTCGGGGTAAACTGTTGAGTCAGCGCAACCCACGTCCCATTGCGCTGGCGCTCGTTCTGAAACGACAGTCCCGCAGGAACATCGCGGCGCAGGCTCTCCCAGATACCGTTGACGGTCAGGCCAAACGGGAACACATATTGCGCGCCCACCTTGAAGGCCGACTCGTCAACGATGTCATTGAGATATGCCGGCGAGCCGCCCCCAACACTCGCGTAGTTCGGGAATTCCGCGACCAAGGTGTTGAAGGTGTTGAAGTCGAGCAGCGGACTGTGGATCGACACGAGATAGCCGTAGATCGGGTTGTTCGACCCGATGCCATCGCTGTTGCGGTTCACGTTCCTGTGAAGCTCATAGGCCACCGTTCCGTAGAAGCCTCCGGTCTCGACCTTGAAGTCCACGCTATAGGCCGCGCCGAAGCCGCCGTCGTCGCAATTGAGAAGGAGGTTGCCGCTGCCCGGCTCATTGCCGCCGTTGCAGTCGGGTGAACCCGCCGACTGAACGACATTGTCGAAGGTACGGTTCTGTCCGGGCGACACCAGCACGTCGAAGCTGAACAGATTCGCAATCTTCGGTGACTCGTACCAGGCGGAGTGGTCAAGACGCGTGCCGAATTCAACGCGATTGTCGCCTCCGGAGTTGCCCATGACGGCTGCGTAGTCGCCGAGCATGCCGGAGAACGGATTCATGCGATCGGTCGACTTCTTATAGGGCGAGTAGGTTGTGCCGACCTTCAGCTTGCCCCAGTCCTTATTTTGAAAGCCGATGAAGGTGTCGCCGAGGCCGATACCGCCCTGGACGATGTTCGACTGCTGCGTGTAGGAGGTCCGCAGTCCCGGCGAGGCGGTCAGCGACAGTGCGGTCTCCACCTGGATGATGAAATCAAAGTCGCTGTCGTCAATCTTGTGCGTATTGCGATAGCCGATCTGCGACTTGTTGGTGGACAGCGCCGGCATGTAGCCGAGGATGCCGACCTGCTGGACTCCCTTTGCAGGGCCCTGCACGTAGCCCGAGTTCGGGTTCGCGGGATTCACGAGACTGTAGCTGTAGGCGGTGAGGCCGTTGATGCCCTTCGTCGTGTCATCGAAGGAGACATCGAGCGTACCGTAGAAGCCCTTCAGGAACTGTTCAAACTTCGGCTCAGGAGGCGGCGCAGCCTTCTTCGGTGGAGCCGTCACGGCCGCCACCGCCGCCTCCGTCTGCTGCGTCTTATGGGTCAGACTATCCACCTGCCTGCTGAGCTCCTCGATGCGCTGCTGCATGATGCGCAACTGCTCCTTGAGAGCAGCGGCATCCTGTGCATCATCCGCATAGACATTGCCGCCCATGCAGGTAGCTGCGCAGGCGGCCAGCGCTACGAGCAGGCGCTTGTGCACTTTGACGTTAAGCATTTTATGGTCCTCATGAAACGGATCTGTTGGAATCGTTTTACCCGTCAACCTCATCCCGTCCGGCCACCCGGCCGGAGCCCCTTGGCCGCGCGCGGGGTCTTGCGCGAACCTGTGTACGCTCCCCTTCAGCGCGTGCGAACTACAATCTCATCCCATAGCCTCATCAGCAGCGCAGCCAAATTCATGCCCCTGGTATCAATCCGGCGCCGCGCGCCCAGCGGTATTTTGCACCGAGGACCGCGACCGGAATCTCCGTCGAGTAAGCGTACGCAGGTATGCCGTGTTGGTATAAGTATTCCGCGGCTTCTTCCACCTCGACGTCGCCGGCGAGCGAGGCCACGACCGGCTTCTCGATTCCCTTGGCGCGCATTTCCGTCACGACCTCGACCATCAGGCGCGCAAACACCATCGGGGGGGTAATGATCGTGTGCCAGTAGCCGAGGATGAGCGCATGGATGCGCGGATCCTCAAGCCCCAAGCGCACGGTATTCTGGTAGGTGGTCGGCGGTTCGCCGCCGGTGATGTCGACCGGATTGCCGGCGGCGCCGAATGGTGGGATGAATTTGCGAAAGGCGGCATCGAGATCGGGCGGCATCGCCATGAGCGCAAGGCCGTTGTCGACGCACGCATCCGAGAGCAGCACCCCGGAGCCGCCCGCGCCGGTGATGATGATGACGTTGTTGCCCTTGGGCGTCGGTAGCACCGGTATCCCGCGCGCGAACTCGAGCAGGTCACGCAGCGAACGCGCCCGAATGACCCCGGACTGCCTGAAGACGTCCTCGTAGATCTTGTCGTTGCCGGCCAGTGCGCCCGTGTGCGAACTCGCCGCGCGTGCGCCCATGATGGTGCGACCGGCCTTCAGCACGACCACCGGCTTCTTCCGCGAGACCCTCTTCGCGACCTCGGCGAATGCGCGGCCATCCTTGAGATCCTCGCAGTGCATGGCAATGATCTGCGTGTTGTCGTCCTGCTCGAAGAAGGTCAGCAGATCATCTTCGTCAATGTCGGATTTGTTGCCGAGCCCGACGATGGCCGATACGCCCATCTTCGCGGAGCGCGAGAAGCCGATGATCGCCATGCCGATGCCGCCCGACTGCGAGGACAGCGCCGCCTTGCCCTTGACGTCGTAGGCGGTGCAGAACGTGGCGCAGAGGTTCTTGGGCGTGTAGTAAAAGCCGTAGATGTTCGGCCCCATCAGCCGCACGCCGTACTTGCGGCCGATTTCCACCAGCTCCGTCTGTCCCGCGACATTGCCGGTCTCGGCGAATCCGGACGGGATCAGCACCGCCCCGGGAATTTTCTTCTCGCCGACCTCGATCAGGGCCTGCGCGACGAATTTCGCCGGAATCGCGAAGACCGCGACATCGATCGCGCCGGGCACGTCTTTGACGCTCTTATAGACCTTCTTGCCCAGAATCGTCTCGGCGCTCGGGTGAATCGGATAGATGGCGCCCTGGTAGCCGCCGTTGATCAGATTCTTCATGACCGAATTGCCGATCTTGCCGTTCTCGGGCGAGGCACCGATCACCGCCACCGCATTGGGCTTCATGATGCGGTTCATCTGCGTGACGATCAGCTCCTGGCTCGGGCGATGGCGCGGGGCCGCGGGGTTGAAGTCGAGCACGATGCGCACGTCGGCGGCGGTGGCGCCGTGCTCGGACGCGAATACGGGATTCAGATCCATCTCCGAGATCTCGGGAAAATCGGCCACCAGCGCGGATACGCGCGCGATCATGCCCGCAAGCGCGGTGCGATCCACGCCCTTCGCGCCGCGCACGCCGCGCAGGATCTCTGCCGCGGCGATGCCGTCCAGCATCGACAGCGCGTCTTCCTCCGAGGCGGGCGCGAGGCGAAAGGTAATATCCTTCAACACCTCGACGAGGATGCCGCCCAGCCCAAAGGCAACGAGCTTGCCGAACGCCGGGTCGGTGACCGCGCCGATGATGACCTCCTGGCCGCCGGCCAGCATCTGCTGCACCTGCACGCCCAGAATCTCGGCATGCGCATCGTAGTGGCGCGCGTTGCCGATGATGGTGGCGTAGCCGCGAATGGCCTGCTCGACCGACTTGACGCCGACGATGACGCCGCCCGCTTCGGTCTTGTGCAGGATCTGCGGTGAGACGATCTTCATGACGACCGGGAAGCCGATTTCGGCGGCGAGCCTGCCGGCTTCCTCCGCGCTCTTGGCCACGGCCTCCTTCGGAATCGAGATTCCATAGGCTTCGCAGATACCCCGCGCCTCGGGTGCGGTCAGGGCTTGGCGCGATTGCGCCTTCGCGTGATCGAGAATCTTGCGAACGGCGCTCTTCTCGTGGGTCATCCCACTGCCCTGCAACGCTGCATTCACGTCAAATCACCTTCTGCGCGCGCAGAGCGCCGATGTCTTGTGGCTTGTAGCCGAGCTCGACCAGCACCTCTTCGGTGTGCTCACCCAGAAGCGGTGAACGCTTGACCTCGGTCGGGCTGTCGCTCAGCTTGATCGGATTGCCCACCGACAGGTACTTGCCGCGTTTCGGATGGTCGACTTCCACGACTGTGCCGGTGGTCCGCAACGAAGGTTCCTCGGCAAGTTCCTTCATCGACAAAATCGGGCCGCAGGGGATGTCGTGCTCGTTCAGAAGTTTCATGGCCTCGAACTTCGTTTTCGTGACCGTCCACGCCTCGACAGTCGCGAACACTTCATCGAGCCTGGGCAGGCGCGCGTCCGGCGTCGCGAAGTCGGGATGAGTAATCCACTCCTCCTTGCCGATCACCTTGCAGATGTCCTTCCACACCGGCGCCTGGGCGATGAAGTACAGGTAGGCATTGGGATCCTTCTCCCAGCCCTTGCACTTGACGATGGATCCCGGCTGACCTCCTCCCGAGGCGTTCGCGGCGCGCGGCACGGCGTCGCCGAATTTCCCGTGGGGATACTGCGGGTACTCCTCCATGACGCCGTGACGAGCGAGCCGCTGCTGGTCGCGCAGCTTGACGCGGCACAGGTTGAGCACGCCATCCTGCATGGCCGCCAGTACTCTTTGCCCACGGCCGGTGGTTTTGCGCTGATAGAGCGCCGTAACGATTCCCAGTGCCAGGTGCAAACCGGTGCCGCTGTCGCCGATCTGCGCGCCGGTGACAAGAGGCGGCCCATCGTCGAATCCCGTGGTCGACGCGGAGCCGCCGGCACACTGCGCGACGTTCTCATACACCTTGCAATCCTCGTACGGTCCGGGTCCGAAGCCCTTTATGGACGCCACAATCATGCGCGGATTGAGCTCCTGGACGCGCTCCCAGGTGAAGCCCATGCGGTCGAGTGCGCCGGGCGCAAAGTTTTCCACCAGCACATCGCAGCTCTTGACGAGCTTCTCCAGTATCTGCTTGCCGGACGCGCTCTTGGTATCGAGCGTGATCGACCGCTTATTGTGATTGAGCATGGTGAAGTACAGGCTGTCGACGTCCGGTAGGTCGCGCAGCTGCCCGCGCGTCACGTCGCCGGCGCCGGCGCGCTCAACTTTGATGACGTCAGCGCCGAACCACGCCAGCAACTGAGTGCAGGTCGGGCCCGACTGTACGTGCGTGAAATCGAGGATGCGGATCCCATCTAATGCCTTCGCCATGTGCCGCTCCCAACGCCAATTGCTTATTATTTGTACATCGTCTGATTTTTCGTGCCAGGCGCGTACTCACGCGGATCGACCCAGATGTTGATCACCGCCGAGCGGCGCAGGCGCCGCACGGACTCGCGTGCTCGCTTCAGCGCCGGCGCGATCTGCGCCGGATCGCGCACTTCCTCGCCGTAGCCGCCGAGCATTTCGGCAAACTTGCCGAACGGCACGTCACCGAGCAGATTGCCGACATTGCCGCGCTGTTCGCCGTACTTTGCAAGCTGGCCGTAGCGGATCTGGTTCATCGCCGAGTTATTGCCAATGACGGCGATGTAGGGAACTCCAAAGCGATTGGCCGTCTCCATGTCGAAGGCCGTCATGCCGAATGAGCCATCGCCGTAGTAGCACAGGACCTCCTTGGAGGGATTCGCAAGTCCGGCTGCGATCGCAAAGCCGGTGCCGACTCCCAGCGAGCCCAGCGCGCCGGGGTCCATCCATTGTCCCGGACGCCGTGGGCGCACCGCCTGCGCCGAGATGGTGACGACGTCGCCGCCATCGCCGATGTAGATCGTATCGTCGTTCAGGAACTCATTGAGCTCCCACGCGACGCGGTACGGATGAATCGGGGTATTGTTTGACTTGAAGAGCGGCATCAGCTTTTCAGTGGCGCTCTTCTCGGCATCCGCCAGCTGCTTCAGCCATTGCTGGCGAGCCTGGCGCTTGTCGCCCTTGAGCCGGCCGGATGCGGCCTGCAGCACGGCACCCAGAATCACCCCCGGATCGCCGACCAGGCCCAGACTGATGTCGCGGTTCTTGCCGACGGTCGCGTAATCCATGTCGATCTGCACCAGCTTCAGCTCCTTGCTGATGCGCTTGCCGTAGCCCATGCGGAAGTCGAAGGGCGTGCCGACGATGACGAGCACGTCGGCGTTGGCGAAGGCCTGCGTGCGCGTACGGTCGAAGTGATGCGGATCACCCGGCGGCAGCAGACCGCGGCTCGCGCCGTTGAAGTACCCGGGGATATCCAGGCCACGCAGCAGCGCGATGGCCTGCTCGTGGCCGCGCGCGGTCCACACCTGCTGTCCATAGAGGATCGCCGGCCGCTCCGCATCGACGAGAATGTCGGCGAGCTTTTCGATGTCGCGCGGGTCTCCCAGCGAACGGGTCGACGCACGGTATTTGCCCGGCTGGGGAATGACGGCCTTGGTGATGTCGACCTCGCGGTCGAGCACGTCGCGCGGAATCTCCAGGTACGCAGGTCCCGGCGCGCCACTGAAGGCCACGCGCGCCGCCATGGCGATCATGTCCGCAATGCGCTCGGTGCTCGGCACCGTCGCCGCGAACTTGGTAATGGGAGTCATCATGTCGACGTGCGGCAGGTCCTGCAGCGATCCCATTTTATGCTGCGTCAAAGCGCCCTGACCGCCGATGTGCAGAACCGGACTTTCCGAACGGAAGGCGGTCGCGATGCCGGTCACGGCATTGGTACAGCCTGGCCCCGCGGTGGTGACGACGCAGCCGAGTTTGCCCGTCTGGCGCGCGTAGCCGTCGGCGGCGTGCGCGGCGACCTGCTCGTGGCGGACGTCAATGATGCGAATATTCTCATCGACGCAGCCGTCATAGATATCGATGATGTGGCCGCCGCACAGCGTAAAAATAGTATCGACGCCCTCACTCTTGAGCGCCTTGGCAACCAGATGACCGCCGGAGGCGACACCCGCGTCACGGCTCTTGCGCTGCAGAGTGTCTTCGGCGGTCGTTGACTTCGCCTGAATCGGCACGGGATTTACGCTTGCCATGTCTCCTCCAACTTCGTGAATCTCATCGCGGCGTCACGGCCGCCGCCCTGGCGGCCGTGCGCACGCGATGTCAACTGCTGCCTACGCGCTTCTCATGTCGTGCGTGGGCCGCCGATGCCGCCGACCGGCAACACATCTGCAACGGGCGGGCCTGCGGCGAAATGCCGCGCGCGCATGGGTTTCAAAACTACCAGCGCGAGAACCGCCGCGACGAGATTGAAACACATCAAAATCGTAAACACGGAAGCCCAGCCACGGGACTTGGCGATGGCCGCCGCGATCGGGACCAAGAGTGCGCCTGCGCCTTTGGCCGTATAGAGCATGCCGGCGTTCGCAGCGGCGTACTTGGCGCCGAACGTATCGCCCTGGGTCGCGGGAAAGAGGCTGAAGATTTCGCCGTAAACACCAAAATAGAGCGCGGTGACCAGCACGAACGTAACTGGGTTCGTGCCCGACTGGCTCAGCGTAAAGAGCGCGATGGCGCCGATCGTGAAGGCGAGGGCCATCGTGTACTCGCGGCCGATCTGGTCGGACAGCCACCCGAAGAACGGCCGGCCTACGCCGTCAAAGATGCGGTTGAGCGACAACGCGAAGACGAGTGCCGTCAGCGTGATGCCAAAGAGCTCGACCGGTACCTTCTCGATCTTGAAGTCCTTGGCAATGGGCGCCATCGACGCTGCCATCGTCAGACCGCCCGCAGCAATCAGGACGAACATCACGTACATCACGTAGAACACCGGGCTGCGCAGCACTTCGCTCGGGCGATACCCGTAGCCAGTCTGATTTGGCTTCACCTTCGCAGCCAGCAGGCTCGGCGGAGCGACCAGCATCAGAAAGGCCATCACGATTACGATTGCGCCCTGAATGAGTCCAAATACCAGGAAGGCCTGCTCGTAACCTGACGAGTTGATCATTTTCGAGATAGGCCCAATTGTGATGGCAGCACCCGCGCCAAAGCCCGCCGCAGTGATGCCTGCAGCGAGACCTCGCCGGCCGGGGAACCACTTGAGCGCGTTACCGACACAAGTGCCGTAGACGCACCCCGTGCCTATACCGCCGATGGCGGCGGCAAAGTAGAGAACCGGCAGTGAACTCGCGCCCGAGTTGATGACCCATGCTATGGCAACGAGCACCCCGCCTGCGAACACGACCCAACGCGGCCCGAAGCGGTCGACCAGATAACCTTCAACCGGTATGAGCCAGGTCTCGATCAGAACGAAGACGGTAAAAGCGACCTGAATGGCGGGGCGCCCCCAATGATATTTGGCATCAATGGGATTGACGAACAGCGTCCATCCATATTGGAGGTTCGCGACGCAGGCCATGGCGATGACGCCGATGACCAGCTGCACCCATGGGTTCGCCAACGCTGAGCCTCTGACTTGCATCGAATCCGGATTCGTATTCATGTTATCCCCCTTAGTTCTTGACCCGATTGACGCGACAAATTCAAGCTTGCCGATATGTAAAATGAATGAACCTAGTGGTTGTTCTCTAGTAGTTGTTCTGTAGTTGTTGTTCTAGAACCAGCGCCGTCACCTCGCCGAGCGGGACGGATTGCTCGGACCCAGGAGCGCAGGCGCTGCCTATTATCGAAGAAGTTGCGGGAATCGTCTGTTGTTTTGGGGCCCATCGTATGCGGGGCGCCTCCGAAACGCACTGTCGCCCGCAATTCGTTTGCGCAGCCATCGGGGATCAATCAATACAGGAATAGGCGGCTTGATCGGCAGCGCGATCGGACGGCAGGAACTGGCTCGCACCGGATGCAAGCGCCGGAGACTGGCTCACCGACTATCCCCCTCGACTTGACCCAAATCGTCGGCCGCTTCAAACACCCAAAGGTGAATAGCTCGACTGGTATACCATATATTTTTGAATCTTTGCCTGTCAAGCCGCCAAAAAATACTTTATGCTGCTGGCGGATACCGCCGCGAAGCGTGGCGGAAAACACACAGTAAAATTGCCGCCGCGGGATGGTAAAAATTAATAAAAACAGTCGATTGGGAGGTTCGGGGCACGATAGGGATGTCCGGGTTCGCCCATCGTCAGGTTTCCACTGCGAGTGAAGGTGGTGAATTCATCGTCTCGCCCACGCTTCATTAATCTAATATATCTCTAATCATGCAGTGCACTGGTTTTGACCTTCTTGCTGTCGCCCGCGTGTCAATTTCTGCGGTTTGCGGCGCGCCATGCACTGGGAACACATCCGGCTGCCTGCAAGCTCACGGTTCTTCGGTATCGGCTGCGGCACATCCAGGCATCATTGAGGACGGGCCATGAATACCATCGCGAGCATTTTTCAGCGCGCTTCCAACAGCACACCGCTGGTGCTGGCGCCGCTCAACGCGAGCAGTCTGCGTGACCAGGCCTACGCGCGCCTGAAGGCGGCGATCGCCGATACCGACATATACGATCCGGAGCAGGAACTGAGGCTGGACGAGCGACAGCTGACGACGGCACTGGGCGTCAGCCGCACACCGATTCGCGAGGCGCTGTCGCTCCTCGAGCAGGAAGGGTTCATTCGCACCGTACCGCGGCGCGGCATCTACATCATTCGCAAATCAAAGCGCGAGATGATTGAAATGATCCAGGTGTGGGCGGCGCTTGAATCCATGGCCGCGCGACTCGCCACGCTGCACGCGGCCGATGCAGAGATTGCCAAACTGCGTCACTTATTCGATGAGTTCCAGAATTCCCCGCCGTCCGAGCATTTGTGCGAGTACTCCGACGCCAACATCGCTTTTCACACTGAGGTGATCCGCCTCGGCGGCTCACAGACGATCATCGAGCTTACGCGGAATCTGCTGCTGCACGTTCGCGCCATCCGCCGCGCGACGATCACGCAGAGTGATCGAGCTTCGCGGTCCATCATCGATCATCTGAAAATTATTGAAGCGCTGGAGCGGCGCGATACGGAGCTCGCCGAGCGGCTCACACGCAAGCATACGCTTGATCTCGCCGCACACGTCGACCGTTACTGCGACTTCCTCGGCTGATTGCTGGTGGGCTCTGCGTCACACGCGGCGGGCGCAATCCATCGCTTGGCAGCAGGCCCGCTGCAGGCTGCATCCGGCGACGCAGCGCGTCGCCGCTTCGATCGCGCCGCAAGAGTCTAAACGGCGGCGGTCCCCGCAGCGCGGGCGCGAGCGTGCACATCCGGGCTTGCCGGCGCATCCCGTTCCAGCCTCGCACTGTCGGGGTACATACTCAGCTCGGGGATCTCGCCGCGCTGCAGCTTGCACTGCACCGCCTGCCAATAGTCGACGCCGAGGAGATCGCAGTTCTCCGTACGGAAGCAGCGGCGCGCAAAGTCGTTCTTGAGCTGCATCCCGTACTCGAGCTCCTCGGGCAGAAACACCACGCCGTCTTCGAAATACCAGCCCGGCAGGATTTCCTCCCCGGGCTCGCGGTCGAGGTTGGTGCGGATCTTCACGTCGGTCAGCTTTTCCACGGCATCGTAGTCGAACAGGAAGACGCGGCCGTAGCGGCCGACGCCGTAGTTTCTGCTGTCGAGGTCCTTGTTGAATATGTTGGTCGCCGCGTTGTTGCGGATGCAGTTTCCCAGGCTGACGATCACCGCCTGAATTGCGCTTTCGCTGGCGCTCTCCAGGTAAACGGGCAGCGGCACGATTTTCAGCTGCGTGATCAGCGAGCGCATGAAGACCCCGTCGCCCTCCAATTGGACGCTGCCTGCGGCCTGCTGGCAGATCTCCTCGAGCAGCGCCGGTTCAAACATGTCCCGATCAAGCCGGAGATTAAAGTACATCACGTTGTCGAGCATGCTGCCGGCGCGGTTGATCTCATGGACCACCCGATACTTGTCCAATACGGCCGCGGTGCCCGGAAAGGCGCCCCACTTGTAGGTCGTGGTGGGCTGGTCGCGAATGACCTTCAGGTGATAGGAACAGGCGTCAAAGGTGAAGCCGAGCGCGACGGTGCCGGGCATGCCCGGAGAGCGCTGGAGCTTTTGACCGCTCCGGCGCATCTGCTCGACGACCTCGTTCAGGATGGCGACTTTGCCGACGTGGTTGTAGCCGATGGTTGAATAATGGTGTCCCAGGGGACGTCGCGGCATCAGGCTGAAGAGGAACACGCATGTCTGGTAGTAGAGCCGCGTGGTCACGTGGAAATTTGCGAGCGCGGAACTGAACAGGTTGTGGATGTCGGACACCTGGTGCAGCACGGCATCGACGTAGATCCCCGCGGAGCTGTTGAGCAGCGCAACAACGAATGGCACAAAAGTCCCGTCCGTCAGCACCCAGCGGGCGACCAGGAATGCGGTGCGGTCGCGGAAGAAGCCGGCCTCCACGACATCCAGCCACAGCGGCAGCGCGGCACGCTGCGCGCCGTGATAAAGCAGCTCCTCGAGCCGTTGCCGGATGCGCTCGGCATCGCCCTTCAGATCCCTGAACGGCACCGCGAAGCCGGGCAGCTGCAGGGCGCTGGAGAGCAGCGCACGGTCGATTCGACCCGGCACCCGCAGCCGGCGATGGACCGCGGACATTGAGCACGCACGGCGTTTGCTCGGAGGCGGAAACGAATAGGCAACCGGTCTCCAAATGCCATGGTCGATATTACGGCGCAGCGAGTGGGCGAAGCTGAAGGCGATGTCGGCCTCGTAACGGTCAAAGATCATCGACACAAACAGCTTGTCGAGCTCGTCCCAGAAAGCCGAGTTGTTGGAAAGCGCGGGGAAAGCGGTCAGGATTCTCGGTCCGTGTTCTGCAATGTAACGGCTGTAGAGCTCGAGGCGTTCCTTGCTGATGCGGATCGAACCGTGCGGATCCATGCTCTCGAACGCACGCTTGGCCCGGTACGGGTACTCGCAAAGCTGGCCGTAGAAATCATCGAAGATGGTCAAAATAAGATGCGCAGCGGCCGCAATGCGCTCGTGCTCGTCGGCGCAGGCGACGAGCCATGCGTAAGCCTGATCCACCA
This sequence comes from Steroidobacteraceae bacterium, assembly GCA_035481795.1. Classification (GTDB taxonomy): domain Bacteria; phylum Pseudomonadota; class Gammaproteobacteria; order Steroidobacterales; family Steroidobacteraceae; genus PALSA-1196. Next base: position 20,201 of record DATHRI010000031.1, on the reverse strand, counting down.
ACGCGCCCGCGTGCGGCGATTCGGCCACCGCTCTTGAACCTGCCGTGGGCGGGCCAGCCTCGAGTGATGTCTTGGTCACGGCGTTGCAGCGCCCGGAGACGGGTTGATCATGGCGCACGCCGGGTCGACTCAGAGATGCCGCCGGGAGTGACTTCCAGGTCCGACTTTACGGTCGTGACCCCCGGGACAGATGCGGCGTCACGCTGAGCCCGCTCCGCTGCCTCATCCGACCAAACAATGCCTTCAAGATGGACCACGCCGTGCTCGACGTCGACCCCGATGTGCGCCGCATAGAGGTTCCGATCCGCGTTCAGCGCGGCCTTTACCTCTACCGCAATATCAGCGTCGGCGGCGCGTTCAGCCTCGCTCCTGGGCGGGTTGGAGCACGCGACGAAGCCGCAAACCGCCACACAGGCTGCCAAAGCCGACGATACACGCTGCACATATCTCATCAGAATCCCTGACCTTCACTCATCCACCACCTCAGATCGAGCCGATGACCGCATCGACCTCAAAGAGGCCCCGGGGCGGGATCGGCTTCCCCGAAGACATTTTGAAGGATCAACACCCTTCCCGCTATGCCAAAAGCGGGCCACCGATGAGGGGGCTTGTGTGCAAGGGCGGCGCTTCAACACCTGCCTTCGCGGCCGCCGCGCCAGGACGGAATCCGGGCTCCTGTGACCTGAATGCCAGCGCCCGGCCATACCCCTTTGCGCTGCCAGGCCGATCCTGCACTTCCCCGGCGAATCGAGACCCGCGGGCGTTCGCTGCAAGTGAGCGCGGGTGCGCGGATGCGGATCGCCAAAAAGAAAGGTAGCCTGGAGATAAAGGCGGGGTCGCCTATAATCGACGCCGGAAGCAAGGCAACTCCAAGTTTGTCAACCACCCTCGCCCGCGGGCGGATCTTCGATGGTGGTCATTTGTGTCTGCGGCAACATATCCAATCAACGAGCGCCTCACATGAATACCGAAGAATCGGCTCTGCCGCAGCTTTCCGACCGGGCGCATCGGTCACAACTGCGCCGTGCGGTAATAGCGAGCACCGTGGGGACCGCGATCGAATGGTACGACTTTCTGCTGTACAGTTCGGTAACGGGGCTGGTGTTCGCGAAGCTCTTCTTCCCAAAGTCAGTGCCGCTGGTAGGCACCCTGCAGGCTTTCGCCATCTACTTCGTCGGGTTTCTCGCGCGGCCGATCGGCGCCGCGATCTTCGGGCATTACGGCGACCGTATCGGTCGCAAGTCGACCTTGATCTCCACTCTGATCGTGATGGGCGTCGCAACCTTTCTCGTCGGGCTGGTCCCCACGTATGCGGTCATTGGGATCTGGGGAGCGATCGCGCTCACCATACTGCGCTTCATCCAGGGCATCGGGGTGGGCGGCGAATGGGGAGGCTCGGTGCTGCTCGCAATGGAGTGGGCGCGAACTAACAAGCATCGCGGCTTCATCGCGGCGTGGCCGCAGTTCGGCCTGCCGGTCGGCCTGTTCCTGGCGACTCTTGTGGTGCTGCTCTTCAGCCGAATGTCCGGGGAGTCCTTTCTCGCGTGGGGCTGGCGGATCCCGTTCCTGCTCAGCATCGTGCTTGTCGGCGTCGGGATCTACATTCGTGTCGGCATCCTCGAAACCCCGAAATTCGCGACCTTAGCAGCCAACAACAAGATAGCGCGCCAGCCCGTTCTCGAGGTCATTCGCAAGCACCCGAAGGACATCCTGCTGTCGGCGCTGGCGCGCACCGGACAGCAGGCACCGTTCTACGTGTTCACGGCTTTCGTTTTTTCTTACGGAACGTCCGTACTCGGTATGTCACGCGATTTTCTGTTGACGGCGCTCCTCGTCGCATCGACGCTGTCGTGTGTCACGAACCCGCTGTTCGGCTATGTCTCCGACCGTTTCGGCCGCAAGCGCACGTATCTGACGGGAGTCGTGCTGACTGCCCTGTTTGGCTTCGCGTACTTCGCGCTGCTGGACAGCCGTGCGCCGCTGCTGGTGTTTCTCGCGATCGCCGTGTCACTCGTCCCGCATGACATGATGTACGGCCCGCAGGCTGCGCTCATCGCGGAGACGTTCCATGGGCGGCTGCGCTATTCCGGCGCGTCGCTCGGCTATCAGCTGGCCTCGGTATTTGCCGGCGGACCGGCGCCCCTGATCGCGACGGCTTTATTGGCGCGCTATCACTCCGGTTACTCGATCGCGCTCTATATGGCAGCGTGTGGGGTCGTCAGCTTCGTGGCCACCGTCTACATGACCGACCGCACGAACCGCGGAATCGAAGACCGCGACTATGCCAAGGCTTCCGGCTAACGCCGCTTGAGGCCTAGCAAAATCGTCTCTGCCCTTGCTGAGCCTACTGACAAGCCTTCACCATTTTGGTGCGACGATCCTGCTCGCCGTTGGAGCATTGTTTCCCATCGTCGATCCATTGGGAGGGGCCCCGATTTACCTCGCGATGACTTCAAGTCTCACCGTTGAACAGAGGAACCAGATGTCGAAGGCCGTGGCGATCAACAGTTTTCTTCTGCTCATCGCATCGGTTTTGATCGGCGCCTATGTGCTCGATATCTTTGGATTGTCCATCCCCATTGTGCAGGTCGCCGGCGGCATCGTCGTCTGCGCGATCGCCTGGTCCCTGCTGAACGGCCCGAATACGCCGGCAGCAGTGGCCGGCAACGGTGAGCGGCTGCCAGGGTCGGATGAGCTGCGCCAGCGCGCGTTCTACCCGATGACCATGCCGCTCACCGTGGGCCCGGGATCGATCTCCGTCGCCTTGACGCTGGGGGCGAATCCGCCGCAGGGCTTTCGCTCCTTACTTCTTACCGCGCTGGCGCACACTTTGGGCGTGTTGATCGTCGCGGTATCGATCTACCTGTGCTATCGCTACGCCCACCGCATCCTGCGCACACTGGGCCCGACGGGAACCAGTGTCGTAGTGCGGCTCTCGGCGTTCATTCTGCTGTGCATTGGAGTCCAGATCGCCTGGAACGGAATCGAGGCGCTGCTGGGCAGCGTCATCGCCCGACCCTTGTCTTGAGCGACGAACGTGCGCGCAGTGCGTGACCTGCGATTCAGCACTTCCATCTTTCCGGCGAAAGAGCTCGCCGTCACCCTTAAAAGCTTGGCACGATGGTGCCGACGTCCCCTGCGAAGAGGAACGGCAGCACGTCGATCTGCTCCCGCTGGACGGCCTGCAGATTATTGGGGTCGAGGCCCAGGGCTCTGACGAGGGTCGGCGCGACCTGCTGATTCGTCACGGCGCTCTTCACCACGGCCGGCGCCATGCCGGCAAAAGACACGAGCAGCGCCGTGTGCACATCACGTCGGTGAAGGTCGCGAGCATAGAACGCAGATGTCACAGAAATGGAACGGACGCGTGGGCAGCGTGGCTCCCGCTGCCGATAAGTGAGCATGCGCGCCGCGCACAGGCATACGGTATGATTTTTGCGAAGGATCATCCGCCGCTGCGTCGGCTCGCTCAGCTTGCAAGGCCCGGCGGACGGCGGCCGTTACCTGAATCTTCACTTTTATGAATAACCAAGGCGGTGACATGAATAACGATTCCCTTGCGAGCAAAGTCCCCGCCGTAACGCTCGGTTTCTGGATCGTCAAAATTCTGGCGACAACCCTGGGCGAGACCGGCGGCGATACCGTCACCATGACCATGAACCTGGGATATCTGATCGGCTCGGCGATTTTTCTCACGACACTGATTGTGATGGTCGTGTTGCAAATCATCGCCAAGAAATTTCATCCCTTTCTCTACTGGGCGACGATTGTGGCCTCGACGACTGCCGGAACGACCATGGCTGATTTTGCCGATCGCTCACTCGGCGTGGGTTATACCGGAGGCTCGCTGGTCCTGCTCTTCTGTGTCCTTGCGGTCTTGGGGCTGTGGTACTGGTCGCAGGGAACGGTATCGGTGGACACTGTCAACACCCCCAAAGTAGAGGCCTACTACTGGGCAACGATCACGTTTTCACAAACACTCGGCACCGCCCTCGGAGATTGGATGGCGGACAGCACGGCATTGGGTTACGTCGGCGCGGCGGGTGTGTTCTCCGTGGCGCTGGCCGTGGTCGCTGCGGCTTATTTCCTGACCAAGACTTCGCGAGTTCTGCTCTTTTGGGCCGCATTCATCCTAACGCGGCCGCTCGGTGCGACCTTGGGTGATTTCCTCGATAAGCCGCTCAATCATGGCGGACTTGCGCTGAGCCGCCCGCTCGCCTCGATCGTCATCGCAGTCGTGATAATTGCCTGCATTTTCCTGATCCCGCAACGCGCGGGGCGTCATCCGGCCACGGCGAACCCCGCACCGTGAGCGCAGGGCTTTCTCCACAGGAAGTCCAATGGCCGACGGCGGCCATTTTTACTCTCGGTCATTCGACGTTGGCCATTGCGCGCTTTATGGACTTGCTGCTCGCCTATGGCATCGAGCGCCTTGTAGACATCCGCACGCTGCCCCGCTCGCGTCATAACCCCCAATTCAACGACACCGCACTGGCGAATACGCTTGCGGCTGCGCACCTGGAGTATGCGGGCCTGCAGGTGCTGGGCGGTCTGCGCAAGCCCCGCGAAGATTCCCCCAATAGCGGCTGGCGAAACAGCAGCTTTCGCGGCTACGCCGATTACATGCAGACAGTCGCATTTCAGGAGGGGCTTGAAATCCTCATCCAAACGAGCCGGCAGATGCGCGTTGCAATAATGTGCGCTGAAGCGGTGCCGTGGCGCTGTCACCGCTCTCTGGTGGCCGATGCGCTCAATGTCCGCGGCGTGCCGGTGGTAGAGATTTTATCGGAAAACGACTACCGCGCGCACAAGCTCACGCCATTCGCGCAGGTGGACGGAGCGCAACTGACCTATCCGGCTGCGCAAGCGACTTTGCTGTAGTCGACCGGATTCGATCGCGACCCTGCTTGCGAGCGCCTATTGAGAATACTGAAGCCTCTCTATCATCCGCGACGCATCCGGTCGCGACGATGCTCATTCAGTGAACCAGCCAATAGCGGGCACCCTGGTCTTCCAGGAACGCACGCGCCTGCGCGCCATGCAGCAAAGCGAGTGTTGATAACAGCCCGGCCTCCGTGCAACTGCTCGCAGCGACGGTGACGGAGCGCGGCGATTCCGGGACCGGCCAGCCGGTGCGCGGATCCAGTATATGCCCATAGCGCACGGTGTCTTTGAGCAGGAAGCGCCGCGAGTCGCCGCTGGTTGCGAGCGCTCCGCGCTCCAGGTCCAGAACCATCGCCGCGGTCTGATCCGTATCGGGGCGCTCGATGCCGACCTGCCACGGCCCGTTTGGCGGCGGCCGATTGGCGCGCAGATCACCGCCAAAATTCACGAGAAAGGGGCCCGCGTATTGCGCCGCGAGCAGATCGTAGGCCCTATCGACTGCGTATTCCTTGCCAATGCCGCCGAAATCGAGTTCCATGTCGGCGGGCAGCAGCAGTCGTGGCGATTGCCACCGGAGCTTGTCAAATCCAACCAGCGGCAGCAGCCGTGCGACGGCGGCGGCATCCGGAATGCGATTCGAGCCGTCAAATTTCCACGCACGGCGCAGCACTCCCGAGGTGACATCGAAGAGGCCGTCGCTGATATCGAAGCAGTGGCTGGCGAAATCCAGCAGTGACGCCGTCTCCTCGTCGACCGAGATCTCGCTGCCCCGATTGCGGTGGATCCATGCGACCACGCTGTCGTCGCGATAGCGGCTGTATTTTCCCTCGACACGCCACGCTTCTGCAGCCGCCACTGCTCCCAATCGCAATGCATCGCCGCGCCGCGGAGAGTGCAGCAGGACCTCGCAGGGGCTCGCCATTGCCTTGAAGCGAATGGCGAGCATTTCATGCGGTCGCTCTTCAACCGCGAGCGTCCCGCTGGGAGGATTGCCAGACGTTGCTGCCACCGCTCGACGCCGTCATCAGTAACTGAAGCCAATCTCCAGGAGAACTGCCTTGAGACTCGGATACAAATCCAGTCCCTGCAAGGAGCCGGGTCCGGGAACTGCGGATTCAACTGTCTGCTGATAATACTCGACTCGGAGATTGAGCTCAGAATCGTCCCGGCCGAATTTGTCGTTCAATTTCATTCCAAACTTCAGACCGTAGGTGAGCGCGCGAAAGGCGCCCAGACGGGAATCTGAGGAAGCGACCGTTACGTCTGGACCTGCCGAATTTAGGAGCCAGGGTGTGTAAAAATCGGCCGCCGTTTGCCGATACCAGCGCGCGGTCGGCTCCAGGTACTTATCGCGTTCGGCATTCCACTGGCGCAGGTTCAGCTGTGCCGTTGCGGAATGGACTCCCCAGGAGTCGCTCATGTAGCGCAGCGACAGTGCAGCGGACGCGCGCTCCCAGCCGACGCGATTTTCCAGGTACGCGCTTCTGCGGGTGCGGGACTGCGGCCGGTTTTCGTACACGTAGCCTACGGTATCGCCGCCGTCGTCGATCACCGAGATGATCTTATAGGGATCGTTCAGATAGCCTGTGAAGCGATCGGCGGACAGGTTGAATTCAGTGAGCCAGGTGCGCGTCATCACCTGAGTCACACTCAGCAGCACGCCCGCACCATTCTTGCTCTTGTGGCCGGTCTTCTCGAATAGCGCATAATCACTCAGCGGCACGGGGGCGCCGCCTATCGGGCTCAGCGAGTCATTCTCATCGAATAGGCCAAGCGATACGGTGGTGTTCTTGTCATTGAAGTCATGGGCGATCGAGGCGTCCGCCGTGACGGACAGGAAGTCGTGCTCATCGGAGAATTTTCCACCGACGGTCACCCGCGTGAGGCGCGTCAACGGCAACGTCCAGTCCGCTCCCAGGGCGAAGCGTTGATCGTGGTAATGCGGATCCACCGGCAATTCGCCGGGAGCCGTCGTGTAGGAGTGGTGCGCAAGCATCAAACTAGTGCCGGACGGCGACGCGAATGTCTGTGGCTTGCGGCTCGGCAAAGCACCGTTGGGACTGCTGCCCGTGAGGCTGTCGAATGTGAAATTCAGATCCAGCGTCTCGCCATCACCGAAGTCCCGGCTGACGCTTACCACCGGCTCGATGGCCTGGATTCGGCCGTCTTCGTGGTAATAGGCCAGAGCGGAGTCCAGGCGCCAGTCGGAGAGCATCTCATCAATGCTGGCTCGCGGGGTCGCCTGGCTGCGCGTAGCCGAGGCCGTGAGCAATGCGCAGGTGGCTGCGACCAGCCGTCGCCGCACACCGCGCGTGTCCGCTCCTAGTTGCACCCGCAGCCTCCTCCGGCGAATGACCGGCCGCCCGACGAGGCTTCCTTGCTGAAGTACAAGTGATCGTCGACCGCGCTATCAATGGAACCGGCGCTGAGCTGCATGTCTTTGCGCGCAAGCACGTCCCGCTGCCACGGCTTCACCCCGAGCGACGCGCATCCCGACAGGAACATCGCGCCCGCAACGATCACGGCCAAGTTCATTTTTCCGGGGTTCATGTTTCCTCCTGCATGATTCGACTACTTTTCCGCGAGCAGCTCCTGCACCTGCATGGTGTAGGCTTCTCGGTCAGCCGGGCGAAAGCCGATATGCGTGAAGCGCGCGATGCCGTGCCGATCGATGATTACGCTGGTCGGCATGCCCGTCACCTTGAAGTGCTCGGCCAACGTTCCCTGCGGGTCGAACTGCACGGCAAAATCGGGGTGAAATCTGCGCAGGAACCGCTCCGCGTCGGCCCGATCGTGGTCGAGATTGACCGTAATCACCGTCAGGCCTTGACGCTCATAGGTATTTTTCATCGCCTGCATCCACGGAAAGGACTGCCGGCAGGGGGCGCACCAGGACGCCCAGAAATCCAGATAGACCACGCGACCGCGCAAAGCATCCAGATCGAGCGGCGCGCTGGCGTGGGCTGGCGCGATCAGGCAGCACGTCCACGCGATGAACGTGCCGAGCAGCCCCGTGCGAGTCGCGTGTGTCGGGTTGCCGCCAGATCTGGCCCTCACTTGAACGCGCGCGCTGGTAAGATCAAGAATAAGCTGCGTTTGCCGTGGAACATGGGATTGCCCCGGGTTCTTCATCTCTTTGCCACCGCCCAGAGCGCCTTGCTTATGCCTTTGAAGGCAAGTACTTTACGATGCAAAGCTTGTGAGTGTCCAACGTGCCCGACCTGTACAAGGCATTAGCCGAGATCGAAGCCATCCGCGGCCACATGGCGCGCGCCATGGAATTTCGTGGCTACGGGGCGGCAACGCTTGCTGCCACCGGGGGGTTGGCGCTGGTTGCCGCGGCGGTCCAATCACACTGGCTCAAGAGCCCCGCACTCAACATCGCAGTCTATCTTGCGATCTGGATGGTGACCGCCGTGGTTTCCGTGATCATCATCAGCATCGAGACGATCACGCGCACGCGCCGTATACATTCCGATCTCGCAAGCGAAATGATCCACTCCGCGGTCGAGCATTTTCTGCCCGCCCTGGTTGCAGGATTGCTGCTGACGGTGGTCATGGTGTGCTACGCACCGTCCAGCGTCTGGATGCTGCCGGGCCTATGGCAAGTGATATTCAGTCTCGGCGTATTCTCGTCGTGTCAGTTTCTGCCGCGCCCCATGTTTGCGGTCGGCGTGTGGTATCTGGCTGCCGGATTGACTTGTCTCGCTCTGGGAGGCGGCGAGTGGGCCTTCTCGCCGTGGCTCATGGGCGTGCCATTTGGCATTGGACAGCTGCTCGTCGCCGCGGTGCTGCAGTTTGATTATCGGGAAGCCGATGAAGAAACGTAGCGTCAAGCCACCTCGCGAGCAACGATTCGCCTACGACGGGCTGGATCGGGTCATCCACGAGCGCGCGCGCCTCGGCATGCTCACCTCTCTCATTGCTCATCCGAAGGGCCTGCCGTTCGGCGATCTCAAACTGCTGTGCGGACTCACGGACGGCAACCTGAGCCGCCACCTGCAGGTGCTGCAGGCCGCGAAGGTGGTCGATATCTCGAAGCGGCTTGAGGGCAATCGTCCGCAGACGCTGTGCCGCATTACCGCGCTCGGCCGCAAGCGCTATCTGGACTATCTCGCCGTGCTTGAGCAGGTAATCCTTGACGCGGCCGCCGCCGTCGAAACACCGCCCGCGGGCAAGCGCTCACGGTCCTTCGCGCAATCGTAATTTTGGCCGCCTATATACTTTGCACTGCAAAGTTAATTAAGATTAGCGCGTGCGTGCCTCGCAGATACTGTTGTCGTTGCTGGTACTCGTTGCGGGTTGCGCCCACGCGGGTGGCGGACCGCTCGGAATCGACCATGAATGGTCGCTCGATCAGAGCGGAATCTGGGGTCGCCAATACCAAACCGGGCTCCAGAACGGCGTCATTGCGTTTGAGGCCGCAGGCGCATTATGGCTGGGCAACGACGATGAGTTCGGACATGTTCTGTGGCAGACCGTCGATGCCTCCGTGATCTCGGGGGTCGCCGCCGAGGGAATGAAACGCATATTCAGCCGCGCGCGCCCCGATCAGGGCAACAATCCCGATAAGTGGTTTCAGGGCGGTTGCTGCGAAAGTTTCCCGAGCGGCGAGGTGACGCTGCAGGCGAGTTTCGTGACGCCCATCATTGTTCACTATGCGAAGGCGAACCCGTGGATCTGGACGCTCGAAGCGTTGCCGCTCTACGATTCGATCGCGCGCCTGAAAAGCCAAGCGCATTGGCAAACTGACGTCATTGCCGCCTGGGGCTTGGGATCGGCAGTCGGATATTGGAGCGCGACACGCCAAACACCGCTCTCGGTGCAGATCCTGCCGCGCGGTATTTCGGTTGGGATATCGAAGCGCTTCTAATGCGCGCCCGGCGCACGGACCTGAGTATTGACACGGGTCGTTGCCGCGGATGCCGCAGCCGCGACGCTCGGGCTTCTGTCAGCATAGATCTACCACGGCAGATCTTTCGCAAACTGCGCGAGGGCCGAGCACATCAATGCGGCGGCGACAATCGCGATCGGGGGCAGCTTCCATCGCACCAGCGCGACGAACCCCACCAGCGCGATCGCCGCATCAATCCAATTGTGAATAGCAGTGCTGATTACGGGATGGTAGAGCGCTGCCCCGAGGATGCCGACGACCGCTGCGTTGATCCCCACGATGGCCGTGCGCACCATCGCATGCCGGCTGGCACGGCCCCAGAGCGCCGCGCCGGCAACAGCGACCAGCAGGCCCGGCAGGAAAATAGCAACCGTCGCAATAAGGGCAGCCAGCACGCTCGGCTGGACATACACGTTGGCAGCACCGAGATACGTCGCCACAGTGAAGAGGGGTCCGGGCATCGCCTGAGCCAATCCGTATCCCGTGAGAAAGCGGTCGCTCGCGATCCAGCCGCCCGGCATCAGCGCATCGCCCAACAGCGGCAGCACGACGTGACCACCGCCGAATACCAGGGCGCCCGCTCGATAGAAGATATTCGTGAGCGCGAGAGGGCCGCGCGGCGAGAGCGAGGCCAGCACCGGCAGGGTGATCAGCAATAATCCAAACATCCCGAGCGCGCACCACGCGACGGGGCCGGCCGGTGGCACCGCAAGTCGCGCCTCGGCCGGCTGTGTGCGTCGGGCAAAAACCATCCCGCTTACGGCACCGGCGATCAGGATGGCGATCTGGACGGTTGTGCCACTCATAATAAGGAGTGCACCGGCCGCGGCGACGGCAATTGCCATGGTCAGGGCGTCCCGACACAGGCTCTGCGCCATGCTCACCACGGCCTGTGCAACGACGGCCACGGCCACCAATTGCAAGCCGTGCACGAGCGCCTGGGGTAGCGGTCCCTGCAATGAGGCGGCCAGGATCGCGCCCCAGTACATGAGCAGCGCGGACGGTGCCGTGAAACCCGCCCACGCCCCGAAAGCTCCGGGCCATCCCGCGCGATGCAGACCGATCAGGAATCCAACCTGACTGCTGGTGGGTCCCGGCAGCAACTGGCACAACGCCACGACGTTTCCATACTGCTCGCTCGTGAGCCAGCGCCGCTGCTGCACGTAGGTGCGCTCGAAATAGCCCAGGTGAGCGATGGGGCCGCCGAACGAAGTCAGTCCGAGCTGCAGAGCCGTATGAAAAACCTCGGCCGCCCGACGGGGCGCGCTCCCGCGGCCCGGTTCGGGCAAGCGTGGCCGCATTGCGCTCATGCACTTTGGGGCGGTGCGGGCGCTGCGACAGGGGTGATATTTTTCAGACCGAATGCGACCTCGATCTTTGCGATCCTATTGGGTGCGTCCTCGAATCCATCGTGCCCAAACATCTTGTGTTCAAGCTCTTCAAACTCACCCTGTACGTTGCAGTTCTTGGCACCCAGGGCTTCCTTCCACGCGGGAAAGACCACCGTATCTGCCCACGCCGTGCGCGGCTCATACATGGCGACGAATACCTCGAGGGTTGCCGCTCGACTTCACGATCATAAAGGAACTGGCGACATCCACGAAACACTGCGCGTCCGCCGAGCGTCGCACGGCGCAAGTCAGCGATTCGCTTTTACAAACCGTACCCGTCGCTTCAAGATACGAAGTGGACCCCTGAATTTCGATTGGCTTACCAGGAAGACAGCGAACGATGGCCGCAGATCCTTTGGAAGCTTCGCAGCCGTTGCCAGAATCGGAGCGCTATGGATCCGGGGCCATCGCATTTCATTGGACGATGTTCGCGCTCGTCGTCATCGTCGGCACTCTGGGTCTGCTGCACGACGACTGGCCGAAAAAGACTCAAGGGTTTTGGATCAATGTGCATGCGCTGTTTGGACTGCTGTTGTGGTTTGTGCTGGTTGCACGATTTTGGTGGCGCAGCCGGCATACGCCTCCGGCGCTGCCGGAGAGTGTCGGCGGGTTTGCGCGGCGCTTTTCCGGGCCGGTGCATCTGTCGCTCTATGCGCTGATGTTCATCACCCCGATCCTCGGCTTCCTGACATTCATCTACCATGGCCGTGTTTTCGATTTCGGGCTTTTCCAGCTTGACTTCGGCGTCAAGAAGAACCAGGCGGTGTTCGGTCCCACCGAGGACATCCACGGTTATCTCGCGTATGCGCTGTTCACACTCGCTGCTGTGCACGCATTGGCTGCACTGTGGCACCGGTTTTACTTGCATGACGGCGTGCTCCGGCGCATGTGGCCGTTCGGAGTGCGCAGGCCCTAGCCTCGCACGCGCCGCTCGAGTGCCTGAGCAATTTGCACGCGCTCGAGACGGGATGCGGGCGCCAGCCTCAATATTCGGCGGCCTCGGTTAGCTCATGCCACAGAAAAAGAGCGCAGGCCTTTTACTCTACAAGAGGCGCGGCGGGCTGCTCGAAGTGTTTCTCGTGCATCCGGGGGGGCCTTTTTGGGAAAAGAAGGACGACGGCTCCTGGTCAATTCCAAAAGGCGAATATCCCCTCGGCGCCGATGCGTTCCAAGCTGCAAAGCGTGAATTTACTGAAGAGACCTCATTCACCGTCGAAGGCGTGTTCGTGCCGCTGACTCCCCTGAAACAGCCCAGCGGCAAACTCGTATCGGCCTGGGCGGTGGAGGCCGACGTTGACCCTGCGAAGTTGTCGAGCAACACGTTCCGGATGGAGTGGCCGCCCCGGTCCGGCATCCAGCAGGAATTCCCTGAAGTGGATCGCGGAGCGTGGCTTGATCTTCAGACGGCCCGCCGCAAGCTCGTCCCCGGACAAGTGCCGTTCCTGACGGAACTCGAGTTGCTCCTTGCGCGGCCTTCGCAATAGAGGTCAGACGCCGGTGATGCGCTGCTGTCTTCGGGCGCGACTCTTGCGAAGAGTCGTGCGCATCAGATCGTTCGCGCCGCGACCCCGCACGACACATGGGTTCAGAGCAGCGGACGGTTCGACGGGCGGATTCCGTCGTGTACGTCGCGTCAACCGGTGCAATATCGGTATCCAAGTCCGAGCGGGCGGCATACTGTGCGAATAAGGAGATCGAAACACCCATCGGACCGCTGGATGATTGCCACACGCGCAGTTCGCCGCAGCCGCGATCCCGATCGGTCACCGCATCGCTCCGAAATGACGGCAACGCTCTGATGCGCACCGCGCTCACGAACGGACGCCTATTCACCCCGCAGGGCATCGTCCGCGATCAGGCTCTTCTGCTCGATGGCGTTCGCATCGAGGCACTCGCCTCACTGAGTGATCCGCGCTGCCGCGACGCGCGGGTCGAGGATTTGAACGGCGGGCTGCTGGTTCCCGGATTCATTGACACTCAGGTCAACGGCGGCGGCGGCGTGCTCTTCAATGACCACCCGGACAGGGCCTCGATCGAAGCCATCGGAGCGGCACACCGGCGCTACGGCACGACGGGATTTCTGCCAACTCTGATCAGCGATGACCTCGAAGTAATTGCGCGCGCCATCGGCGCGGTGCAGGGCGCCATCGATGCGCACGTGCCCGGTGTGCTGGGCATCCATATCGAAGGCCCGTTTCTGAATCGCGCCCGCCGCGGTGTGCATCGCGATAAGCATCTGCGGCGCCTGGATTCGAGCGTCGTGTCGCTGCTGTGCTCGCTTAAATCCGGACGGACGCTCCTGACGCTCGCGCCCGAGATGACCACACCGGAGCTCATAGCGGAATTGAGCGCGCGCGGGGTAATCGTCGCGGCCGGGCACAGCAATGCGACCTTCGCGGAGGTGACGCGCGCCATCCAGCACGGACTGCGCGGCTTCACGCATCTCTTCAATGCGATGTCGCCGCTCACGGCGCGCGAACCGGGTATGGTCGGCGCGGCTCTGTTGGATGAGAGTACCTGGTGCGGCATCATCGTCGACGGGCATCACGTCGATCCGGTCACACTCAAGCTCGCGATGCGCTGCAAGCGCCACGACCGCTTCATCCTCGTCACCGATGCCATGCCGGCGGTCGGCTCATACTCCGACTCCTTCCTCCTGCAGGGCCGCACGATCCGCGTCATCGACGGTGTGTGCCGCGACGCGGATGGCACGCTTGCCGGTACCACCCTCGACATGGCGGCAGCGATACGCAACGTCATCGGCCTGCTCGGCCTCGATCTCGATGAAGCCGTTCGCATGGCAGCCGAGTACCCCGCCGATTACCTGGGATTGCGTGAAAGCCTCGGTCAAATCGCGCCGGGCCAGCGCGCCAATCTGGCGCTGCTCGATGACGAGCTCAGGGTCCGTCGAACCTGGATCGACGGACAAGCGCTATGAACATGCGATTTGCTCGACTGCAGCATTAAAGAGGCTCGCCGTCCAGCCTTGCAAATTGCACCAGCCTGCATGAGGCTTGGGGAACTTCCGTCTCTTTGATCGGGTGCGCAACCTCGTGAGCCTGATGACATCGCCAGCCACCGCGAGCGGCGGCGACCGCAACGTGCGGCCATGAGCGGCGGCTCGTTCGCTTTCTCTGCGCGCCGCAACACGGTTGCTTTCTGGCTGGGCTCAGCGGTCGTGAGCGCAGGAGTTCTTCTGCACGTGCCAATGTTCTGGATGGCGCGCAACACCGGCTTCATTCTGGCCGGTATGCCAATGGACGCGGGCATGTTGTGGGGCATGGCGCTGATTGTTCTCGGCATTGCCAGCGCCGGCTATGGTCTGCTGCCTAATCCGGCGCCTGGTGTCGGCGTGCATGAATCCTTCGCACCGCTCGAGGACTCGCCGCTCAGCGTTGCGCATTGGAAATTGATGGCTGTGCTCGCCGTCGCCCTGATCATCGACATCATGAAGCCGGCGAGCCTCGGATTCGTGACGCCGGGCATGCGTGTGGAATATGGAATCAGCAGCGCAACTGTGGCGCTGCTGCCATTTTCGGCGCTCGTTGGCACCGCAGTGGGATCCTTTATCTGGGGTGCAATGGCGGACCACTTTGGCCGGCGGGCGTCCATTCTTCTGTCATCGGTCATGTTCGTCGGCACGTCCATTTGCGGCGCGATGCCCTCATTCTGGTGGAACGTCGTCATGTGCTTCCTGATGGGAGCCGCCGCCGGCGGCATGCTGCCCATCGCCTATGCATTGCTTGCCGAGATCATGCCGACTCGACATCGCGGCTGGAGCCTGGTGCTGGTCGGTGGTATCGGCACCATCGGCGGCTATTTCGCCGCAAGCGAGCTCTCCGCGCTCCTGCAGCCGTTTTTTGGCTGGCGGATCATGTGGCTCCTCAACCTGCCGACCGGTCTCATCCTCATCGTGCTGAGCCCCTTGATTCCCGAATCTGCGCGCTTCCTTCATCACATCGGCCGGCCCAATGAAGCGCGCGCCACTCTGGCGCGGTTCGGTGCCATTGTCCGCGCCGCGCCCGAAGCAACGGATGTGGGCTCCGCGACCCGTACTCACCGCGTCGCACTGCCCACCAAGCAGGGCCTGCTGGGCACCGGCGTTGCGCTCACCCTGGCCGCACTCGCCTGGGGATTCGTCAATTTTGGCATCCTGTTGTGGCTGCCGAGCGCCCTCGTGGCCGAGGGACGCAGCGTGGGTCTTGCGAGTGCGATCATCGCGCGTTCGACCCTGATTGCCGCACCCACCCTACTGGTTGCGGCCTATCTCTATAGCGTGTGGAGCACCAAGGCATCGCTCCTCAGCGCCGTCGGACTCACGACCCTGGGATTGGTCGGCTTGCTGCTGCGAGGATTCGGAACGTATTCCATCCTGAGCAACCCCATCGTGCCGCTCTCTCTCTTGATTGTGGGCTCGAGCGGGATGATATCGATCCTGCTGCCGTATGCAGCCGAGAGCTATCCGGTCAGGATCCGAGGTCGTGCGACGGGCTGGGTCGCTGGCTGGAGCAAAGTCGGCGGATTGATTGCGCAGGGAATGTCCGTACTCGCGCTGGTGCCGGCCCTCGGGACTGCGGCGGCGGTGGTTGCGGCCACGGCGGCCGGCTCGCTGCTGCTGATTGCGATCTTTGGTCGCGAGACACGGGGACGGGATCTTCGCGAGCTTGAAGGAGAGCAGCCGGCGCAGGACTCTCGGTGGCCCACGCCCGCAATCGACCCTCCCACGGGGAGTGAAGCGCGACCACCGTTTGCCGCGAGCACTTTGGACGGTTGATCCCGGTTAGGTACTAAGCATCATGCCGCCGATCGCGATCGGACGGTCGAAGCGGGCTGCGGATCTTATCGCGATAGGTGGGACCGGAGCGGCACGTAGCACCGCTGCTGAACCGGAATACAAAAGTGACTTTGAAATCGTTTTGTACGGACTCAACACGCGAGAAATTGAGTAGATAGGACTTGTGCACGCGGACAAAATGTCCGGGGTCGAGCGCTCGCTCGAGTTCGGAGATCGAGGCGCGGTGGCAATAAGTCGCGTTGCCCGCGTGGATCACGACGTAGTTGCGCGCCGCCTCGATAAGGTCGATGGCGGAGCTCTCCAAAATGACGAATTTGTCCCCGTGTTCGCCGAAGAGCCCATTGCGTCGGTCCACATCGGGATGCCCGGCGCTCATGACGAGCTTGCGCAACAGCGCGAGCAGCGGCTCGTCCACGAGCGCGGGACTCCCCGTTGCAATTCTTTGCCGCACCCGGGCGACGGCGCGGGCAAAGCGCTCCGATGTGCAGGGCTTCAGACTTACGCACGGCCAGTTAGCCGAAAGTCTCCTCCACTGCCCGACCGAATTTCGCGAGGCGCGGTTTGAAGCGCCGCGCAAAGTTTGGGCTGAGAAACTCCAGCAGCGGCTGGCCGTGTTCACTGTGTTCCGCCACGACTTTCAATGCGACCAGGGTTGGGACCGCCATCACCACGCCTGCTATTCCCCAGAACCAGCCGCCGATCCAGAGCGCCAAGAAAACAATGATTGGACTTAAATCCAGCCGGTGGCCAACAAAGAGTGGCTGCACAACTTGGCCTTCGAGTGTTGCGAGGCCAAGGTATGTCGCTGCAACAGCGACTACTCGACCGACGCTGTCAAAAGAAACAAACGCAACGACGGTCAGCACAACGAGCGTGGCGGCCGATCCGACATAGGGAATGAAATTGAGTGTGCCCGCGAGAACTCCCCACAGGATAGGGTTTGGCATCCCGAGAAGCATCATCGCGAATCCCGTTGCCAGCGCAAGCCCCACGTTGATGAGTGTGATAGTCGCGTAGTAACGCCCGACCTCGCTGCGGACGGCATCGATGACTCTCAGCACATGGGTCGAATGCACGTCGCGCGCAAGCGCGACGGTCATCCGAGCGAGCATGGGAGGCCCGCCCGCCAGGAAAAACAACGTTAAGATTATGACTGTCATCGTCGCGACGAGGGCCGTGCGGGTTTCAAGAAGCAGTCCTCCCGAGGCGCTCGGGGTTGGCGCCTCTTTTGCCGAAACGGGCGGGCTGCTTCCCGCTGTGTCGGTCAAATGTCCGGCGCGATCGGTGATCGCGTCGATACGGTGCAGCACGCGCACCATGGGCCCGAGCTTTTGCGAAATTATCTTGACGGTGTGAGGAGCACCGGCCAGCCATTGGTCCGCAGGAGCCCACAGTTGATCCACTGCTAGGCCTATTGCCCCCAAAAATATCAGCAGTATGAGGACGGCGCTCACACTACGCGGCAATCCCTTCCGGTGCAGGGCCTCAACCGGACTCGACAGCACGAGCGCGAACAGGACCGCCAGGGCGATGGGAATAACTACGGCTTGAGCAAAAAAGAGCAGCACGCCCCACAATCCATATACGAGCACTAAAAGCGCCATGGAACTCCTAGGCCTCGCGGCTGTAGTCCGCAGCCCGCTGCCCACCGCCTTGCGGTCTTGCTCCATCAGTTACCCTTGTGTCAATTAACGCAGCCAACAATACGAATAAGTGTCTCTGCTCTCGCGGGTGGCTTTTATCGATCGAACCAACGTGCTTACGCTTTGCTTGAGCCGTACCGCACGACGGCTTATTTCAATGATTTGCCTCTACTTCGCAAATCAATACAAAGCGCTGAGCAGCGATGTGGATCCCTACTTTCTGAAGAGCGGCAGCCTCCCCGACTCCGTGGCTCGCTTCTGCGGAGCGACCGCACTGGGCTGTTTTTCTGACGCCTGCTGATCTGTCGGTTCGGGCTTTGCCGCCTCAGACAGTTCAGTCATATTCGGTTGCATTTTCTCGCTCAAAGCATTGCCTGCAATGCTGCAGTCGGAAACGCCTCAAGCTCTACGCATCAAGAAAACGATGAGCATGATGAGGAGAATAGTTCCTACTAGTCCGCCGCCAATGTACATATGAATCTCCGGTAAGGTGTCTAACGCATAATCCGAACACGTGGAGAGCCAACCTGTCGGGGCGCTGCCACACATAGCATCAGAAAAAGGGCATCTATCCTTGCGTAGAGCGGCCAGTACCCCAACGCCCTGAGCCACGCGGGCATCACGGTCGCGTCAGTTGCTCTGCGGCATCCCCAAGGGCTTTTCGGTGAAGCCCTGCGGAATCGCGAACTTATCCGCGGGCAGCGCGCGCGTCTCGGCCGACGTGAGGACATCCTCTCTCTCCGTTTTCCCGGAAGGGGACACGAAGCGCTGCAGCACGGGGAATCCGTTCAGTTTGTCGAGTCGCGTCAGGTACTCTGCTCGACTCGCCATCTGCGGAATCCCTGCAACCAGCTGATTAGTCGTTGTAATCGCCGCGTGCATCGAAGCGGCAAGCTCGCTGCCGCCGGGCAAGCTCGTGGTCGGTACCACGCAGTATTCCGCGTACGGGCGTCCGGAATGCTGTTCCTGCCACATGCGGCAGGAATACGTTCCCGACTGTTCGCTGCGCCCCGCGTCCGTGAACGTCGCCTGATGCGGCTGCTGCGTCTGAGCGATCCGAGCTTGCATGAGTGCGCGCTGCTCGGGCGGAAGATTCGCGAGCATCGCATCGATCCGGCCGTTCTGGGCGCCGAAGACGGTCTTGACCGTGGCCTGATCGATCCGCGTATAAGTTCTGTTCTGAGTATCCACCTGCCAGATCACCCCGTCGCGCACGAGATCGAGCTGGGTGACGTTGCCGCGGGAATCGAGCATGTCGATGCGCATCATGCCGTCCTGGGCGTAGTAGACCTGATGCGGCGTCGTTTTCCCGGACGATGATTCTCGCGAGCCCACCTGAAGCACGACGCCCGCTTCGGCGGTCGCCGTGAGCAGCGAGAGGATCAGCAACAGATTCACTATGCGCATCGGAATCTCCTTGTTCGACACCGGTGCGGGGATTCGCACCGGCGTCGCATCAGGTCTTGTGTACGACGGCGGCGAGCAGTGCTTTTTCCTTGGCGGGATCGACGAATTGCCCTTTCACCAGTTGAGTGCCATAAGGACAATCCAACGGCGTCGGACATCCCAACTGCTAGGCATTACCTCGGCCTCTTTTTGTAATCCCCCCGCAAGTAGCTTATCCAACATTTCCGGCGTGCGCCAGAATGGGAATGCCGCGATGCGACAGGCAGTGGCCGGTGATCCGAGAGGCTCTGCAAGATCGCGCCCCACTCGCCGCGCCAGACGGGTGATCCCGCGGCTCTGGCAAGTTGGAATTCGCGGGTCTATTCTGACCGCTCGCTGGCAAGGAGATGCAAGATGCACAGGCGTTTACCCGGTCTGTTAGTGGTAGGCGCAATCGTCGCGGGATTTTCGGCTCTGGGTGCTACGGCGACGGCGGCGATCCCAGAGGCGAGCGGCGATGCCTGCAAGCTGATGACCGCAGCGCAGGTAGCAAGCGTGCTCAGTGTGCCGGTCGATGACGGCGCCTACAGCTTGCCGGATCACTCGCAATTTTGTATTTGGCGAGAGCGTGGCAAGCCACAGATGTCGGCTCAGAACGTCCAGGTGAATTTTTTGACTGCGCAGCAATTTGACCTACCAAAAATCGGGCCTTACGTGAAAGGTCCGGAGAGCGGCCTCGGCGATGAAGCTTATTGGGGGTACACGCCGGGCATCGGATATACGCTCTCGGTCAAGAAAGGCGGCACGTATTTCCGGGTGCAGAGTAGGCCTATTCCGGAGGGCATGATGCGCAGATCCGATACTGCCGCGGACAAGGCGAAGTGGGACGAGAAGTCAAAGATGGTGGACAAGGCGATTGCGGCGGAAGTGCTCAAGAGGATTTGATGCCCCTACAGAGCGAGCCCATGAATAATGTGCAGAAGGATGAGCCCGAAATTCCCATGTGCCGCGTTTGAGAGGCGTGTCAGTTATAGCCACACGCGCAATGCTTCCATTCCACTAACGGGGGCGAGCTCAGCAGGTCGATGCAACACTTTCACGCAGCTTATCCGCTGGAGTCATGAAGCCCAAGGTTTCTCTAGGCCTTTGGTTCAGTCGCTTTGCTATGCCGTCCAAGTGCGCTTGGGAGTGGCGTGACAGGTCTGTTC
>DATHRI010000030.1:0-2738 GCA_035481795.1 Steroidobacteraceae bacterium | reverse complement strand
CCGATCTCTACTATCCATTGTTGTCCCTCGATGGACGCGGCTGAGAATCTCGTATTCGTTGATCTGGAAACGACGGGCGGCAATGCCGCACATCACCGGATCACCGAAATCGGCATCGTGCGCGTGGCAAACGGCGCCGTTCTTGAAGAGTGGAGCTCGCTGGTAAATCCCGGCTGCGAAATCCCTTCCTACATCGTGGCCTTTACCGGCATCAGCAATGAGATGGTCGCCGCGGCACCGCGCTTCGCCACGCTCGCTCCGAGCGTGTTCGACAAACTGCGCGGCGCGGTTTTCGTGGCGCACAATGCGCGCTTCGATTATTCGTTTCTATGTGCCGAGTTTCGCCGCGTCGGCATGCACTTTGCCGCCACGGCGCTGTGCACCGTGAAACTTTCTCGACGCTTGTTTCCGCAGCACGCGCGCCACAATTTGGACGCGGTGATGGCACGCCACGACCTTGCGTGCAATGCCCGGCATCGTGCCCTCGGCGATGCGCTGGTGCTGCGCGATTTCTGGTTCAAGCTGCGGCTCGAGATACCGGCGCCGGTGTTTGCGGCGGCGCAGGCTCAATCCGTGCTCGGCGTGGTCAAGCTGCCCGAACAGCTGCCACCGGAGCTGGCCGACGAGTTGCCGGAAGGCCCCGGGGTGTACCGCTTGTTCGGGCCGGACGATGCTTTGTTGTACATCGGCAGAAGCAATTCGCTGCGCAGCCGCGTGCTGGCGCAGCTGGGCGAGCAGCACCCGGGCTCAAGAGACCGGAAACTCGCGGCACAGGTCCGGCGCGTCGATTGGCGGCGCACCGCCGGCGAACTCGGCGCAGTGCTGCTCGAGGCCGAATGGATTAAAATGCAACAGCCGCTCTACAACCGGCACCTCAGCCGCAGTTCCGAGGCAGTGACTTTGCGGCTTGCATCCGGCCACTTGGGCTTGGTCGAGACGCAGCGCATCGACGCGCTCGCGCCTGCGGATCTTGCGGACAGTTTCGGCGTATTTCATTCCGCGAAGGACGCGCGCAAGGCGTTGACCGACATTGCGCGCGCGCGCGAGCTGTGCCTCAAGGTTCTGGGGCTCGAGCAGAGCGAGGGTTCGTGCTTCGCTCTGCAGGTCGGAAAGTGCCGGGGCGCCTGCGCCGGCAAGGAACCGCTGCTGCTCCATCAAATGCGGGTTCAGCTGGCGCTGTCCGCGCTGAAAATCAAGAGTTGGCCATTCCCAGGCCGCGTCGGATTGCGCGAAGGCGACGAAATTCACGTCCTCGATCACTGGACTTATCTCGGAACCGCCCGGTCCGAGGAAGAGTTGGCTGCCTTGAGCGCACGCGAGGCCGACTTCGCGTTCGACGTCGATGTCTACAAAGTTCTCATGCGCTATTTCTCGAGCCATGCCAGTCTCGACTGGCAGGATTTGCGCATGGCAGTCGATCTGTCTTGAGCGATCCTGACAATGTGCGCTACTGGATTGCAACGGCGCCGGTGGGTGCGGCCTCGGTGTTGGCCGGGGAATTGCTGCAGTTCGGCGCCGGCGATATTCGCGAACGCAGCCACGATGTCAGGTTCCAAGGCACGCTCGAGGTCGGCTATCGAGCCTGTCTGTGGTCGCGCACCGCGACGCGCGTACTCTTGAGCTTGGGCTCCATCGACGCCGGCAGTTCGCAAAGCGTGTACGAAGCCGCGATGCGCATCGACTGGCGCCAGCATGTGGCGCCGGGAGCGACCTTGGCCTGCGATTGCAGCGGCGGCAACGAATCTATCAGGCATACGATTTACGGCGCGCAACTGCTCAAGGATGCGGTCTGTGACAACCTGCGCGACGCCACCGGCGAGCGGCCGAATATCAAACCGGATCGTCCCGACGTACTGCTGCACCTGCATGTCGAGGGTGCGACGGCGTTGTTATCCCTGGACTTCTCCGGTGAGAGCCTGCACCGGCGCGGTTATCGCCTCGAGGGCGGGCGGGCGCCGCTCAAGGAAAATGTGGCTGCCGCCGTGCTGCTGCGCGCCGGATGGCCGCACGTCGCCGAACAGGGCATGCTGCTCGATCCCATGTGCGGGTCCGGTACCTTCCTCACCGAAGGCGCCCTGATCGCTGCCGACGCGGCGCCGTCATTCGATCGCGACTACTTCGGGTTCAAAGGATGGCGAGGATTCGATGCCGCACTCTGGGAGCGCTTGCTCGATGAGGCGCGGGCGCGGCGTGCGGCGCGGGTGGCGCGGCGCTGCATCCTCGGATACGACATCGATGCGGACGCTGTGCGCATGGCCATTGCCAATGCTAAACAGGCCGGCGTTGCTGAATGGCTGCACATCGAAAAGCGCTCGCTCGCGGAAGTGGCTCGACCCAATGGGCCTCCAGGGCTCGTCGTGGTCAATCCGCCCTATGGCGAACGCATCGGTGCGGAATCGGGTCTGCCCGCGCTGTACTCGGAGCTCGGCACCGTCCTGCGTGAGCGCTTTGCAGGCTGGCAGGCCGCCATCCTCACCGGCAATCCGCCGCTGGCCCGCAACTTAGGCGTCTACGCAAAGCGCACGCACCGGGTATTCAACGGCACGATCGAGTGCCGGCTGCTGCGCTTCGAGTTGAACGAAGCCAGCGCGCAGCGCACTGCCGAGCAAGTGCGCGCGGACTGGTCGAGCCGCCCGGGCGCGCAAATGTTCGCGAATCGGCTGCGCAAGAACCTGCAGCGCCTGGGTGCCTGGGCCGAACGCGAGCGCATCGAGTGCTATCGCGTCTATGACGCGGAC
>DATHRI010000029.1:0-126550 GCA_035481795.1 Steroidobacteraceae bacterium | reverse complement strand
GACTGCAGGGGGGTGATGAGTCTCACCCGCTATTGAATTCTGCGCAGCGTGCGCAGTTCGAGAAACTGATGAAGGACGGCGTTGGAGTCGTTGCGCTTCATCAGACCTCAACAGTGCCGGCGCGAGAAGAACGGGGGAGCCCTTGAATCGGCCCGAGAAGCAGAGCTTCGTCGCCCGCATGGCGGGTGAGTATGGGGGCCGGCTGCGGCGCTTTCTGCGGCTGAATCTCGCCAATCCCTCAGACGTGCCGGATCTCGCCCAGGAAGTTTTCATGCGCCTCATGCGCGTCCAGAATTATGAGGATATCCGCAGCCCCGAGGCCTATCTCTTCACCATCGCGAGTCACGTCGTCCAGCAGCATGAGCAAAAGCGTGCGCCGCCGGCCGAATCCATCGAAATCTCGGAGCTCTTTGCGGGACTCCAGCTAAGCTCCGCGGAAGATCCGAGTGCCACAGTGGAGATCGAGCAGCGCCTCCGCGAACTCGAACTCGCGCTCGATCAACTGCCACCCCGCATCGCCCTGACCCTGCTGATGCATCGGCTGGCCGGCAAGTCCATTCGTGAGATCGCAAGCGAGCTCGACATCGCACAGATCACCGTGAAGAAGTACCTCGCGCGGGCGCTTCTGCATTGTCGCGACATCTGCGAGCAGCGAAGGAACCGCTGACATGAGCACCGATACGGGAAGGACAGGCGGGAATCGCCAGACCCTCGAGGAGGCAAGCGCCTGGTTCGTCGAGTTTCGTCTGGGCGAGGTCGACTCCGCCACGCGACGTCGATTCCTCGGCTGGCTCAGGCGCTCGCCCGAGCATATTCGCGCATACCTGGAGATCTCCGGGGCGTACGCGCGGTTACCGACGTCCGGCTCTGTGAACGAGGCCGAGATGGCCCGTCTCATCGAGCATGCGCGATCGCGCAACAACCTCGCCAGCTTCGCTACAGATAGCGAGAGCATCCCATGCCCGGGGGTGGCGCAGATCGGATCGGTGGGGTGGGGGAGGCCCTGGCGTGTGACGCGGCTCGCAGCGGCTGTGGCCGCGATCGGCATCATCGTGGCCTTGGGCGTCTGGTTCACCCTCCGGCACGCACCGACCTATGAGACACAGACCGCCGAGGAGCGCACGATCACTCTCGAGGATGGCTCGACGCTTCAGCTCAACGCGCGTACGAGGGTGCGCGTGCACTTCAGCGATGCCCGGCGCGATGTGGAGTTAGTTCAGGGGCAGGCCTTGTTCAAGGTCGCCAAGGATGCGCAACGGCCCTTCATTGTCACAAGTGGCGGTGCTGTCATTCGGGCCGTCGGGACTCAGTTCGACGTCGACCGCGAGGCCTCGGGCACGACGGTCACCGTGCTCGAGGGGCGCGTCAACGTGGCATCACAGGCGCAGACGTTCCGCTTATCCGCCAATGGGTTACCGGCTGCGCCGCGAGAGCTCGAGCTGTCCGCTGGTGAGCAGGTAATCGTAACGCCTGCCGCGCTTGAGAAGTCACCCCACCCCAACGCTGCCGCCGCGACTGCTTGGACGCGGGGTCGGCTCGAGTTCTATGAGACGCCGCTCAGTGAGGCCGTGATGGAATTCAACCGCTATAGTCGCCGCCCCCTGGTGATCGTCTCGCCCGAACTCGAAAGCTTGCACATCAACGGCGTCTATTCGCTCACCGATAACGCTTCGGGCCTTTTACTCTTCCTGCGCCACCAACCCGACATTCATGTCGACGAAACGGAGACGGATATTCGTATCATGCAAAGGTGAACACCTCTCTCACTGCGTATACCTTTTTCGCCCCGAATCGCTCTACACCCCCCATCAGCCTGGCGTTCGCTAAGACGCGGGCGGTGCGAATTCTGACAGCTCGGGAGGTGTGGCGAGTCATGCGAATTACTTTTGGAGCGGCGCTTGCAAGCTTACTTCTGATCACCCTCTCCGCCGCGGGTGAAGCACGCGCGGCGATACGCAAACACACCGACATTCCGCCGCAGCCTTTGGCACAGGCGCTCACCATGCTTGCGAAGGAGCGCAACTTCGAGGTGCTGTATCGATCGAATCTCGTACGCGATGTGCGCACCGAGGGCGCAGTAGGTGAACTCACGGCCGAGGAAGCCCTGAGGAGACTCTTGAGTGGCACGGCCCTCACTTACCGGTTCCTGAGCGAGGACACGGTGACGATCGTGTCTACCGCGTCCGCCGCAGGGGTGGGCGAGACGGCACAGGCCGGTAAAGCGGATGGGCCTGACAACGTGGAGAGGAAAGGCCAGAGGTCCTTCTGGGATCGGTTTCAGCTGGCTCAGGTGGATCAGGGACAAGCTGCGGCCGCCGGCGTCGCGTTAGCCCAGAGCTCTTCGAGCCAGAACGAGACGAATCAACCCAATCTCGAGCTTCAGGAAGTTATCGTAACCGCCCGTCGACGAGAAGAGTCAGTACAGCATGTCCCCATCAGTATTTCGGCTTTGTCAACGGAGACTTTGGAAGACCTGAACATTCAAACTTTCCGTGACATCGCGTCGGTAGTACCGGGAATTTCGTTGCTTCCGCCGAGTCCGGTCAATCAAGACGGCGGTGACATCGCTGTTCGTGGGATCTATCGCGAAGGCGGACCTGCTCCTACCACTCAAATCTACATTGATGACACGCCAATTTCGATCCGTACGCTTTCCGCAGCACCCTCAGCGACCCCCCTTCCGTACATATTTGACCTTGAGCGGGTAGAGGTCCTTCGCGGTCCACAGGGCACTCTGTTTGGCGCGAGCGCAATGGGAGGGGTGATTCGCTACATCACTCCACCGCCGAGCCTTTCCGCTACCAGCGGCACAGCAAAAGTGGACATCGGCTACACCGAGCATGGCGAGCCAAGTTATGAGTTGGGTGCCGCGTATGGTGCACCACTTTTCGATGGAACCGTTGGGTTTCGGGCCAGCGCATGGGGCCAGTACGCAGGAGGCTTCATCGATCGCGAGGACTATTACACTGGCCAGATCGTGGAAAAAAACATCAACCATGCAGAAACCGACGTTGCGCGAGCTGCGTTGGTGTGGTCTCCGACTGATGCCCTGTCGATAACGCCGGCGTTCTATATTTACCATCGGCACAGTGCGAATCCGAATTCTGCCTGGGTTGATACGCTGCCAAACGACGACAGCGGCAAGCCCTTGTGGGGTGGGATAGAGCAACCTCTGACCGAAGACTTGCGGCTGGGGAGTCTTGCAATTCACTACAGCTTCGGTGGAGTTCGCTTGGACTCTTACACGTCCTATCTAGACAGGGAATTGGATGCCACCAACGACCTTACGCATTTCTTTCAATTCGCCTTCACTGGAACTCCCTTCTATGCCGGACTCGAGGACTTCACCTCCCATGAGCACAACATGTCGTTTACCCATGCATGGGTGCAAGAAGTACGTTTGTCTTCAAATGATCCCAAGTCACGCGTGAATTGGGTAGCGGGCTTATTTTACAGGCACGCGTTGACGGGCCTCTCACAGGCCATACCGGAGGCTGACGCCATTCCGGAAGCTCTGGGCCAGGATCCACTGATGTTCTTCGGCGGCATTCCCAACTACCCGCTCAATGGCGAGTCCTTAAGTTCCTACACCACCTCTCAAACTACAGATATATCGGAAGCCGCCTTTGTCGATGTCAACCTTTCTCTTACATCACATCTGAAGTTGGATGCGGGCGTTCGCATTGAACATTCGATTGTCCAAGACCAGGAGAACTTTGTTGCCGGACCTCTGAACGGGGTTCCGCCCACCAATCAGGTTCTGCCGGAAGAAACAGAAAATCCCGTAACTCCCCGACTCAGTCTGACGTACCAGATTACTGATGACAACATGGTGTATGCGAGTGCTGCGAAAGGATATAGGCCGGGCGGAGGCAATACACCTCTCTCGGTTGGCAATCCTTTGTGCGAAGGGTCCCTTCATAAGCTGGGGCTGTCATCAGTGCCGCTGGGGTTTACATCCGACAAACTTTGGAGTTATGAGTTAGGTACAAAGAATTTGTTCCTAAACAAACGACTTGCGATCGACGGGAGCATCTATTACGTAAATTGGACCGAGGTCCAAACTTCCGTTAACTTGCCCACATGTTTCGAGAGCTTTACTGCCAATCTGGGCAAGGAAATAAGCCAGGGATTTGATCTGCAGCTGACAGCCATCGTTACTGAGCAGCTGAAAGTGGGCGCGTATGTCGGCTACACCAATATTTACTATCCAAACGCTGCTTACTCGGTCGCCGACCAGCTCTTGCACGGCGCTGGCGACAAGCTACCCTATGTTAGCCCATGGATGGCCTCAGCGAACGCGGAGTATTCTCTAAATGCGCCAGTGTTTGCCCCGGACATGCATCCGTACGCGCGGGTCGACTTCAGATGGACTGACGCGCAATCGAACGTAAATCCCAATGCTTACGGGTACGATCCAGGCGTGCACCCAAACGAGGCCTACAGTACGCTCAATCTTCGTTTCGGCGTCAAGAATGGTCGGTGGGACGCATCCGCGTACGTAGACAATGCAACCAATGCCAATCCTAGAATTGGCCACTACCACGATATCCCAGGTGAGCCACTCTACTTCGTTGCGGTTCTCCGACCGCGTACGTTCGGACTTACGGGCTGGTATCGTTTCTAACACTTCGAGCCACTCGGTACCGTGAGGTTTTTTACGTGTGCGGTGTGGGGCTAGACTCGATGCAGCGGACCAGTGCTCGAGCTTGGTGCGGAGTTTCAGCGGACCCACCTAGTGCTCCCGGTCCGCCTGAGCCCACTCAAGGCCCCTTTTCGCATCACCGGGCACACTTGGGAGTACCTCGATGTGCTTTTCGTGACGCTCGAGGGCAAGGGGCATGAAGGCCGCGGCGAGGCTG
The DNA here is from genome assembly GCA_035481795.1 of Steroidobacteraceae bacterium. Taxonomy (GTDB): domain Bacteria; phylum Pseudomonadota; class Gammaproteobacteria; order Steroidobacterales; family Steroidobacteraceae; genus PALSA-1196. The sequence goes on along the minus strand of DATHRI010000029.1, from coordinate 121,688 downwards.
CCGGGGTTTACTACAAGAACGACACGCCTGCCTCAGCGGTGAGACCCAAGATCGAGGCGGCCCTGACGCGCGCGACACTTGAGATGAAGCGGATGGTTCTTTGAAATAGGCGTTTGGTTCGGCCGCCAGCACGGTGCGCGACATTGTGCATGTGGGATCGCGACCTCGCCGTCATCATGAGGCATGAGTACGGATGTGCCCCCAGTGAGCGCAAATCGCGCGCTTGCGACCCCCGAGCCTACCCTCGATGAGAGCGCCCCGTCGAACCGCTGGTACATCCTCGGACTCTTGACGCTGAGCTATGCGCTCAACATTGCCGACCGCTTCTCGATCTCGACGCTGATTGAGCCGATCCGCCTCGAGCTGCGCCTCACCGACAGCGGCATCGCCTTTCTCACGGGAGTGGCGCTCGCGCTTTTCTACGTAACGATCGGCATTCCGATCGCGGTGCTGGCCGATCGAGCGAACCGGCGCAACATCCTGGCGGTGTCCCTCGCCGTGTGGTCGGGCATGACGGTGCTCTGCGGATTTGCACAGAACTACTGGCAGCTGCTGCTCGGGCGCTTTGGGGTCGGGATCGGGGAAGCCGGCGGTACGCCTCCCTCAACCTCGATGCTGGCCGACAAGTTTCCGCCCCATCGCAGGCCGATGGCGCTTACCGTCTTTGCTCTCGGGGCGTGCCTCGGCGCATACCTTGGCTCGTCCGTGGCCGCCGATGTCGCCGCGCATTTCGGCTGGCGAGGCGCGTTTCGCGCTCTGGGTCTGCCGGGAATTCTCTGCGCGCTGGTCCTGTGGCTCACGGTGCGCGAGCCGCCACGAGCGGGAGCGATGGAGCGGGATGCTTCGCAGGAGCGGACAACCCTGCGCGACACGGTGCTCTACATCCTCAAACACCGCTCGGCCCTGCACCTGCTGCTCGGTGGATCAATCGCCACGTTCTGGAGCTGGGGACTGATGTGGTGGATGCCGACATTCCTGGTGCGAAGCCACCACCTAACAGTGGCCCAGGCGGGCGATCTCCTTGGGCCTATGCACTTGATCTCGGGCACTGCGGGGACGCTGCTTGCGAGTTGGCTGATGGCCCGACCGGCCGCGGCGAAGGCCACCCATATCACCCAGCTCCTTGCCTGGGTGACCGCGCTCACCACGATTCCCTCCATTGCGCTCTTGTCGGTGAATGGCGCCTGGGCCACGAGCGCACTGCTGTGGGTATTCGTCCCGGCGGTCTATTTCTACATCGGACCAATTCTGGGCCTGCTGCAGAACGTTGTCCCAGCGCACATTCGCGCAACCACCTGCGCGCTGCTGCTCTTCACGGCCAACGTGGCGAACCTCGTCATCGCGCCGCAGCTTGTTGGCTGGCTCAGCGACTGGTTTGCGGCCTCATTCGGCGCGGGCCAGGAGTCGCTGCGCTGGGCGTTGGCGCTACTCGCACCGACTGGGTTTTGGGCTGCATGGCATCTCGCACGCTGCCGCAGGACAATCGCGGAGGACGAGCGCGCGGCGGCGCGTTGAGTGGTCAACACCGGCATGAGTCTTTCGAGCATCGCTCGGTTGGTGAAACCCTGATTGCCATCGACGCCACCGCTTTGCTTCGCGGATCGCCTCGATGCGATCCGCATCGATGGGCTCGCCGATGAGCTTGACCTTGATGGCCCGAGCGTCCTTATAGCTATGTGCGACCGCCGCCATCTCGTCAGACTCATCGGCGCTGCACGTGAAGGTCGTGATGAGCGGGCGCGGCTCGGGTATGCCGGCGATTCTCCAAGCGGGCTCTCCGCTCATTGTAAGCGATCGACGAAACACGTCCTCACACAGAAAACATGAGTAGCTGCAAAACAGTACGTCCAAGTCTTGTCGCCGTGGGTCTGGCGACTCGCAGTCATGGCCTCGGCATAATGAGTCTCGGATGTTTCCTGTGGCTGGTCGGCGGTACCACACTTCAGTCGCCGCCCGCTGTTGCGCAACCGGCCGATTCGACCGCGTTTGCTCATCACACCGAATGGACACCAATGCGAGACGGGGTTCTTCTTGCTTCGGAGGTTTATCTGCCGAAGGATGCTCGCGGTCGCTTGTCCGTAGTTCTGATGCGAAGTCCTTACAACGGGAGCATGCCGGAGGCCTGGGAAGGGTTGACGCAGCTGGTAGCTCGAGGGTATGTGGTTGTCAATCAGGATTGTCGTGGCACTGGCCGCTCGCATGGTGTCTTAACACCATTTGTGCAAGAGCAGAACGATGGCTACGACACGGTCGAATGGGCCGCCAGTCAGCCGTGGTCAAACGGCAAGGTCGGTCTCTGGGGTGCTTCTTATTTAGGGGTAACTGTGATGCAGGCTGCTGCCATGCATCCGCCTCATCTCGTGGCGGTGGTAGCGAGTGTCACAGCATCTGACTACCACGACAACTGGACCTACGCGAATGGCGTCTTCGATCTCTGGTTTGGGCAGAGTTGGGTTGCGACGTGGGCCGCCAACGACGCGTACCGGCGTCAGCTGTTAAGGACGGGTGTTCCTTGGGCGCAGGTACAGGAACAATTGAAAGAGCACGAAGCGCATTACGAGCAGAAATTTCCTGATTGGCTGAAGCTGACTCCGCTAGACGATTTCGCCGAATTTAAGGCCACTGCACCTTTCTATTATCGATGGCTGGATCACCCGGCTTACGACCGATACTGGTCCGCAGTGGACTTGGAGCATCGCTACGGCGATATCAAGGTGCCGATATTGCTCATCGGTGGATGGTACGACATCTTTTCCGTGGGAACAGTAAGAAATTTTCTGGGCCTTAAATCCCACGGCGGTACTGCCACTGCACGCGAGCAAACCAAGCTCGTAATGGCGCCAATCTGTCATGGCGACTGCAACGAGACTCTGAAGTTTGCGACGGGCATCGAGTCGATCCTTGCGATGAACCCGGATTGGTGGGACCACTGGCTCAGGGGCATCGATAATGGCGTCACACGTGATCCCGCAGTCAAGCTGTTCGTTATGGCGCTGCCGGAGACAGGCGATAAGGACGCTGGATTCTGGACCACCGGGAATGAATACCCGTTACCACGCACAAAACGAGTTCGCTTTTACCTAGAAAGCCGTGGCCACGCGAACACGCGATACGGGGATGGTGTCCTTCTTTCTCGGCGACCCAGCACGGACGAGCCAGACCGCTTCATTTACGATCCTCGCAATCCAGTGCCCACGCTCGGTGGCAACATCTGTTGCGGCGATTTGTTCAAGCCGGGGGTCTTCGACCAATCCGAAGTCGAGCTGCGCGACGACATACTCGTCTACACCAGTGATCCTTTGACCAAGGATCTAACTATCATCGGCCCGGTGGCAGTGGAGTTTTGGGCGACTTCATCAGCCTCTGACACTGACTTCACGGCGAAATTCGTGGCCGTGCGTCCCGATGGCCTTGCCTACAATGTCCTCGACCGCATCATCAACGCACGGCAGCGGCGCGGCTCGAAGCTGCCACCGGAAGGCGGAGTCCCCGGTCGCGCTTATCATTATCGCCTCGACCTCGGCGACACAGCAGTTGTACTCAAGGCAGGATTCCGTGTTCGCCTTGAGATCTCATCGTCGAATTTCCCCCATTTTGCCCGCAATCCCAATACGGGTCGACCTGCGGCAACCGAACGCGAATTTCGGCGAACCACGCAGACCATCGCGCACAATGCAACACATCCATCGTACTTAGAAATGCCGGTGGTGAAGCATGTTCAATAACTGCAATAGTGACGTCTCGCCGCCTTGTACGTCAGGCCAGCACCGAGCGGGTAATGATGTTTCAAATCATGGAGGTGGCCGGCCCTTTGAGAAGCGCCTTTACGTTCCATGGCAGAAGGGCTTCGAGGTCGGTGACGCTGGTGACGAGAAACAGATGTTCGTAGAGGTGCGTGAAGTACGCGTGCGCGTTGATGCGGTTGGCGCGGCCGCTCTGCGCGAGCGTGTAGAGGTTCGCGCTGGCGCGAGCGCCGCCCTGGGTGTCGATGAAGAGCCAGGCGCGCCTTCCTACGGCGAAAGGGCGGATGTCATTTTCGACCCGATTGTTGTGTGCAGGGACATCCGGATGCTCAAGGAAGCGAGTCAACTTCGGCCACTGCGACAGGCTGTACGCGAGCGCCTTGCCGAGTGTGCTCTTCGGCGGCACGGCCGGCGCGAGTTCATCGATCCAGGCTTTGAAGGCGGACGTGATTGGCGCCGAGCGGGTCTGTCGGATCTGGAGCGTCTCCGCCAGGCACAGCAAGGAAGTAGAGATGATCCGTGCCGCGCATCAGCGTAGACTCTTCACCTCGGTGTATGTATTCAACCCGGGTTGACTGTCGGCGGGTCGCTCGGCCTCGCCCGCAATGATGCCGCAAGGCAGATCAAGCCAGATGTGATACTGCTATGCCATGGGGGTCCGATTGCGACCCCCAAAGATGCGGCCTACGTGCTCGCACGCTGTGATGCTGTGGGCTTTGTTGGCGCTTCTTCGATGGAACGTCTGTCAGTGGAGAACGCGATTGCGGAGACGACGCGGGCATTCAAGTCGGTCGAGATCAGACGCGCATGCGCATAAGCCGAGGGAACAGCTTCGACTCGGCCGCGCTTTAGCCCAGACATCAAACCGACGCGCGCAAACCACCTGGATTTTGTGTCCATGGCTCCCGCCTTTCCCTCGAGCGAGTGACATCTGGACCAGCGCCCTTGCCGTCCACGATGTCAATGGAGAGCTATTGGCCGCGTTGCCGAGCTCCCCTGGAATGTGGTCTCACGTTTACGCCGGGATTTTCGCTGTGGATGCACTACGGACGAGGGACGAACTCATCCGCCACATTAAAGCCGCAGGTATCGGTGGTGTAATCAATTTCCCAAGCGTGTCGTTCTTTGACAGTGAGGCCAGTGCGATCTTCGACCGCCTTTCGTTAGGCATCGACCGCGAGATCATCTGTTTGGAGGCCTGCGCGAGTGAAGGTTTGCGTGTCGGCGGAGTCGTCCGGTCGATACCTGCCGCTCAGAAGTTTTTGAGCTTTGGGGTGGATTTCCTCGTCGTCCACGATGGACCGCCCGTATCTGAGGATCAGAGTTCTGTAGTGGAAGTCGCTCGCGTAATCAGTGAAGCAGCGCGGCGAAAGACCCCGGTCTTTTCAATGACCGAGCTCATCGAGACGGTGGTTTCAGCACGACCCGCTTCCAGGCGGGCGTCGAGGGAGGTCTAAAAACCCCGCCAAGTCGGCCTGCTGCTCAATCTGCCTCGCCATCACGGCGGACTCGGTGATGTGCAGAGGGCTGACGTAATGCTAAATCGAGGATATGGCCCGAGAAGGGACCCGCGAATGCCATACGCGCCTCATCAAATTCGCTCACGTTGCCGAAGAAGGATGGACGCCCCGCTCGTCAACCTCATTGAGTCACTCGAGCAGGCCCGTGCTGCGGGTCAGTTGGCCAGACGACTGCGCGTCTTGAGCCATCCGGCCTTGCTCCTGGTCGATGAGATCGGCTATTTACCGGTCAACCGCGATGGCGCGGTCCTGTTCTTCCAGCTGATCAATGCCCGTTACGAACACGCCTCCACGGTCCTCACGTCCAACAAAGGCTTCGAGGAATGGGGCCATATCTTAGGCGATGAAGTCATGGCCGCTGCGCTTATCGACCGGCTCATGCATCACTGCCATGTGGTCAATATCCGCGGCAACAGCTTCCGCATGCGTGAGCACACCGACCTCTGGCATGCCATCCAGCCTAAGGCTGACGAACAACCTGCATCACGACAAACCAGGAGAAAGGAGCCCAAGGCACACTAAGGGTTGCAACCTCATAAGTGTGCAATTTTCAGGCGCCACAAATGAGCAGTTTCCGTCCGGCGTTGACAACCTGCCCCAAGGTTCAATGGGCACTTCGAAACCGCGCCAAAAACGGTCTTTCGTCTGTAGTGCATGAATCAAAGCCGGGTCAGCTTCTAGTTCATGAGCCCGCATTTCTTCGCTGGTATCTCGGATTGACCGGTCGGTCAAAGCCTCGCGCTTCCCGCGTTGTGCGTCGAAGTACGTGTCCTCGAAGCCTTGAAAAGTCGTAGGCCGCCGGCGTCGCCGGCGGATTACTAGTCCGATAGTCAGAAGGAGCGCAGGTTCAAATCCTGGTCGGGATTTGTCGCCTTTCTACGACTCCGGGTGAATTAGAAGGGCGACGCGGAAAGCGGCCATTGAGTATCGCGCTTCGCGATGCGCGCGTCAGGAGAGTTCGGGTACATGATCTCAAACACACGCTTGGACGACACCTAAGAGCCGCGGGCGTGTCATTCGAGAATCCCAGTACATGGATAAAAGCGTCCGCCCGCAAGACGACCTTATCAGTACGTCAACGGACCTCTATGCCAGATTCCAGCGGGGCCGGCAGCGCTCGCCCTGCGTTGAACCTTCGGTCTTTGGCGCAATATTTGCAGCCGAACAGGCGGCGGGTAACGCGGCGAGAACTGCGAATAACTCGCACTGTCATGGCCGAAGTACTTCGGAAAGCTCGTCGCGGGTCTCTTCGATGTGGGCTTGAGTCAGCCGGCTGGCTTCCCTTGATTTGCCGGCTTGCCAAGCTTCGTAAAGCGCGATGTGTTCCCTCGTCGCGCGTTTGATGCGCCCTTTCGGTTCGAGGTGCATGCAAACGTAGCGCTGTGCGATGGTGTGCAACCGATAGAGAACTTCCGCGGTCGCAGGCTGGCGATGTGGGACGATGAGGCTTAAATGAAACTCACTGTTGAGGTCCCCTGAGTGCTGCAGTTCTCCGGCCACGAGCGAGCGGTTCAGCTTGATGAGGGCAGCTTTTGCACTTCCCCGGTCTGCGGCGCTTGCCAATTTCGCCCATTTTGCGACGGCTTGCGGCTCAATCGCCAGGCGCAGATTGAAAACTTCCTGTACTTCGGCGGCCGACACCGGCCGTACTTGAAATCCGCGATGCGCAAAGATATCCACGAGGCCGGCGGATTTGAGCTGCACAAGAGCCTCGCGGACTGGGATTTTGCTGACGCCGAACTCCGCGGCGATCGAGTCCTGCAGCAGCTGCGTTCCCGGGGCATACGCACCGGTCAGAATCTTGGCGCGAATTCGCGAGGTGATCTGGGCGGTCATGGTGCGGGCAATGGGTTCATTCATGTCGGGGTCTGCCAGGCAACGGGGCGAACAAAACGTAGTATCGATCGGGTGCCCACGCAGGTGAAGCGGCTGTCCGTCGTGGCGGGGAACGGGTCCCCGTGCGTCATCGCTGAACCGAGCTCGACGCCGGTTGGAAACCCGTTGAAGATGATGCGGCCGGCTTTCTGCTCGAGCGTCCACAGCAGCTCATCCTGATTGTTCAGCTCATCGGTGTCGGCCCAAAGAGTTGCCGTGAGCTGGCCCTCGAGTACCTCAGCGGAACGTTGAAAGTCCTCGACAGTGCGGCAGATGACGGCGAGGCTGGACGGTCCGAAGATTTCCTCCTTCAAATGGGGTGATCGAACTAAGTCATCCGCGTCGGTGACGTGCAACGTTGCACCCGCGCCATCCCCGGTTGCGACCTGTGCGAGAGTGCGAACGCCCACCTTTCGACTGCGCTCGTCGATCGCCTCCTGATACGTGGCTCGCATGAAAAGCGTCAGCATGGTGCCGGAGGGGGTCTGCGTCATCCGCTGCGCGAGTTCTTCAAGAAACGTATGAGACTGCCGCGAATCGATCAAAAACAGGAGTCCCGGCTTGGTACATACCTGTCCGACACTCCCCGCGATCGAGCCGTGGAGGCCCGCGACGATGGAATCGCCCTGGTGGGCAACGGCCTTCGGGAAGAAAAAAACAGGATTAAGGCTCCCCATCTCCGCGAAGAAAGGGATGGGGTCGGATCGCGCCTGGGTCGCACGCAGGAGCGCTAAACCTGCGCGGGTGGATCCGGTGAATGCCGCGCCCTTAATGAGGTGATGTCGCACGTGCGAAAGCCCAATTTCGTGTATGTCCTCTTCGCCTTCAAAGAGGAGCGAAAACACGCCCCCCGGCAAACCACAGTTCCGAGCTGACTCGTGGATAACATCTCCCACTAACTGGGAGGTGCACGGATGCGCGGGGTGTGCCTTCACGATTACCGGACAGCCCACGGCGAGTGCGGCAGCGGTGTCGCCCCCGCTACCGAGAAGGCCAGTGGAAAATTGCTGGCGCCGAACACCGCGATGGGACCCAAGGGCTTAAGCTGCGAGCGCACCCGGGGCCTAGGTGCCGGCAGTCGAAGAGGATCCACCGGGTCGATGCGCTCATCGATCCAGGCGCCCACTTGCGCGAAATCCGCAAACATGCGCAGCTGCAGGCAAGTCCGGGCGCGCTCGCTCTGCAGTCGCGCCTCGGGCAACGCAGTCTCGCGGCTCGTGCTCTTAGTAAGCGAATCGCCCAGGCTCTCAATGCCTTCGGCAATACGCCGCAGGAACCGCGCGCGCTCGGCACCGGATCGGCGACAGTAGTCGCGAAATGCAGTGTGCGCATCGATAGCGGCCCGCTCGACGGCTGATGTCGCATCAACCGCAAAAGCTTCACTCCTCACAATCGAATACCCCAGCGGAACGGATCGGCCGGATCCAAGTGCAACAGCGCATCCCCGATGATGTGGGCCGTGCCTTCAATGATGGGGGTAATGTGACCTTGGCTGCGGTCGATCCAACGATAGTGCGCTTTGAACGTGCTGCCGATGATGCTTTCCTGAATCCAGGCTTCACCTTCAGCCAGTTTGCCGTCGGCCGCGAGGCAGGCGAGCTTGGCGCTCGTGCCGGTACCGCAGGGTGAACGGTCGTACACTTTGCCCGGGCACAGAACGAAGTTGCGTGCGTGGGCTTTGTTGGAGACAGCGGGGCCAAGGAGCTCGATATGATCGACTTCCGGATGGCCTTGGGCATTGATCGCCTGGCGAATGCGCCACGCGTAGTCCGTCAGCTCCTCGCAACGGCTCAAGATGAGACTCTGGCCGTGATCCTCGATGAAGTAGAACCAGTTTCCACCCCAGGCTACATCGCCCTGAACCGTCCCCCCGCCGGGAACCTGACACTCAACTCCCTGAGCCTTGCGGAAACTTGAGACATTGGCGAGCGCGACCGAGCCATCAGCGTTCAGCGTCGCGGTCACGACACCGGTGCAGGTCTCCAGGCGATGCACGCCTGCGCCTATGCGACCCAAATGCGCGAGCGTAGCCACGACGCCGATGGCGCCATGCCCGCACATTCCTAGGAAACCGACGTTGTTGAAGAAGATGACGCCCGCAGCGCAGGTCTTATCCACCGGCTCGACGAGCAAGGCGCCCACCAACACGTCCGAGCCCCGCGGTTCGTTAACGATCGCCGATCGAAACCGGTCTTCATTCGCCCGAAACGCTGCGATTCGCTGAAGCAAAGAGCCACTCCCCAGATCCGGACCGCCTTCAATCACCACCCGGGTCGGCTCCCCCGCCGTGTGAGAATCGACGACGCGCACTTGGCGCACACCGCTCATGTGGGACGCGTCGCCCTGGCGCGTTCCACGATAGCGGTCACTGCCGCGCGACGGGCGCCCTCCAACGGAAAGCGTGGGGGTCGCACACATTCGGAGCCGCGGCCCATGATCTGTTCGGCGAGCTTTATCGACTGCACGAGATCCGGCTCGGAATCCAAATGCAGCAGCGGCATGAACCAGCGATAGATGCGGCGCGCGCGCTCAAACTCGTTGGCTTTGATCGCCTGGTACAGCGCCAGGGATTCCGCCGGAAAGGCATTCGTCAGGCCCGACACCCACCCCTTGGCTCCCAGCGTCAGACCTTCGAAGGCAACGTCATCGAGCCCCGCGAAGAGCGTAAATCGATCTCGAAACGCGTTGATGAGATCGGTGAATCGACGCGGGTCGGGTGCGGATTCCTTGATGGCAACGATATTGGGCACATTGGTGAGGCGCGCGAGCGTTTCGAGTTCAATGTTCACGCGGTAAGAAAGCGGATTGTTGTAGAGCATGATCGGGAGCGAGGTCGCCTCCGCCACGGCTCGGAAATGATATTCAAGCTCGCGGGGTGTCGGCACGTAGACCATGCCGGGCAGCACCATAAATCCCGTGGCACCAAGCGCTTGCGCATCGCGAACGAAGGCCACTGCGGTGGCGGTGGTGAATTCCGAGACACCGGCGATCAGTGGGACTTTGCCCCCCGTCGCCTCGACGGCGCCTTTGAGTACCGCGCGCTTTTCCTGCGCGCTTAGGGAATTACCCTCCCCCACGGTACCCAAGAGAACGAGTCCGTGCACGCCATCGCGAAGGAGTGCGGCCTGGACCCTCTGCGTCGCCTCAAGATCAACGCTAAGTGCGGCATCGAACTGCGTGGTGGCGGCCGGGAAAACGCCCGACCAAGAGCATGGAAGTGGACGGGACATAGCTTCTCCTTTCGTAGATCGTATACGATCTACCCATGGATCGCGAGCATTCGGTAGCGGTGATCGGCGCCGGCGTCGTCGGCGCGACGATCGCCTATGCGCTCGCCCGCGAAGGCCGTTCTGTGCTGCTCCTGGATCGCGCGGAGCCCGGCATGGCGGGCGCGAGTTTTGGCAATGCGGGACATCTTGCGGCTGAGCTGGTAGCCCCGCTGCCCTCGCAGGCGCTGTTGTTCGGCTTCTGGCGCGAGCTTTTCGCCTTAGGGGGACCCTTGGATATCCCGCTGCGCCGAGTGCCTCAACTCCTGCCCTGGGCGCGGCGCTTTGCCGCCGCGAGTGCGCACCAGGACGAGAACACTAGTCTCCTGGCACCGCTCGTGAAGCCCGCCGTTCAAGAGATGTCCAACTGGCTGGCCGCGATCGGAGGCTCCAAGCTCCTGCGCCGGAACGGCCACTACGAGATCTGGTTTGGTCGCCATGCAGAAAAGCGCGCTGCCGCGCAGGCACGAGCCATGGAGGATTCAGGCATCCGCACGCAGCCGGCAAGCCCCGAATTGCTGCGGATGCTCAAAAATCCCCTCCCTTCATACCGTGGCCCCCACCTCCACTGCCGCTCGCGCCCGCGATCTGCGGCCTCCGAAGCGCCAAGCGATGCCCGTGGCCTGTGGTTTCCAAACACCGGTCACGTGATCGACCCGCTGCAGGTGGTCCGCGCATTCGCCCGCGCCGCAGATCAACACGGCGCGCAATTTAAACAAGCAGAGGTTCGCGCGCTCGAGCCCCATCCTTCCCGCGTTTCTATCCACACTGCAGACGGAACACTCAGTGTGCACTCCGTCATCGTCTGCGCGGGCGCCTGGGCGGCGCCACTGCTAGAGCGACTGGGAGTCCGTGTCCCGATGGAAGCGGTGCGGGGCTACCACCTCGAGTTGCCGAATCACGAGCCCGTCGTCGATGCGCCGATTTTGTATTCGGACCAACACGTGCTGGTGACCCCCATGCAAGGCCGGCTGCGGGCGTCGAGCTTCATGGATTTCGTAACGTTGGATGCCGAGCAGGATCCGCGCAAGCCGAAGCGTTTGGTCTCAGGCCTTCGGCGCCTGGGGTACTCATGTGATCCCGCAGGTCCGAGCTGGGCGGGCCCGCGGCCGATCTTGCCAGACTATCTGCCGGCGATCGGCCGCATCGATAACACGAACGTGTTCTATGCCACCGGGCATCAGCACTTGGGACTCACGCTCGCGCCGGTCACCGCCGAGCTCGTTGCCGACCTTCTCGCAGGCCGCACGCCCCGACATGACCTCTCGGCTTTCGACTTGCGCCGCTTCGGCGCATTACGGTAGGCGACGAGTATTATGAGTACCGGTGCCCGCATTCTACTGTCGATGCTAATAACGGTAACGCTCTGGTATGTCGGCCGGTGGTACTTCCTCGAACGGACGCGCGTCGCTCACGATGGCAACCCGTCTCGCTCCCGTGCCCCCAGTCCGACCGATCTCGCCACCGGCTTTGTGACGAACTTTTTCGACACGCTCGGCATCGGCTCCTTCGCACCCACAACGGCGATCTTCAAACTCCGGCACCGCGTCGCGGATGAGAGCATTCCCGGCACCCTGAACGCAGGCCACGCCCTGCCCACCATTGCGCAGGCGCTGATCTTTATCTCCACCGTCACGGTGGACCTCACCACATTGATCGGAATGATCGCCGCCGCGGTCCTGGGTGCGTGGCTGGGCGTCGGCATTGTCGCGCGGCTTCCCCGCCGGGTGATCCAGGTCGGGATGGGCGTTGCGCTCCTGATCTCCGCCCTCCTCTTTATGGCAAAGGCGCTCCACTGGATTCCCGGCGGTGGGAACTCTCTTGCCTTACACGGGCCGTACCTGGCATTTGCGATCGGGACCAGTTTTCTCCTCGGAGCACTCATGATGATTGGCGTGGGCTTATATGCCCCTTGCTTGATCCTGGTAAGTCTCTTGGGAATGAGTCCGCTGGCGGCATTCCCAATTATGATGGGTGCCTGCGCTTTCCTAATGCCGGTGGGTGGGGCACGCTTTATTCGCACCGGCTGCTACAGCGCACGCGCGGCGTTGGGCCTGACTCTCGGTGGCATTCCGGGAGTTCTCGTCGCGGCCTTTGTCGTCAAGTCCTTACCCATCGACTGGTTGCGCTGGCTCGTGATCCTCGTTGTGCTTTACGCCGCCGCGTTGATGCTGTTGTCAGCGCGACGTGAGGCAGTCAGTCAATAGCACTTCATCGAAGGTGCGGACAGAACCCGAGTGAGTTCGCAGCCCGATTGTATCGATGACTAGCTGTGAAGTTTCAAGAGGTTGCTCCCATCCAGGTTAAGGCGGCTGATAGGTGACTGGGATTTTAATGCTGTGTGCGGGCGGTGCTAGTTGTAGTTATGGAGCCAGTGAGTGAGCGCCGTGGTGCGCTGCTCGGAGGTGGAGTACGCCTCGGCGTAAGCCCACTCTCTGAGGCAGGTTTGGATGAAGCGCTCTGCCTTGCCGTTGGTCCTGGGGGTGTAGGGTTTAGTGCGCAGGTGACGGATGCGGTGTTTGCGGCAAGCGTCTCGGAAGGTATGCGAGAGGTATGCCGGACCGTTATCGGTCATGACGCGCTCGATGCGTATGCCGCGCTGCTGGAAGTGGGCGATGGCGGATTCGAGGAAAGCGGTGGCGGTATCACCGCACTCGTTGACGGCGACGCTCGCGAGCGCCACGCGGAAGTAGTCATCGATCGCGACGTGCACGAACTCCCAACCGGCCTTGCCGTAGGAGCCGCTGCGATCCCCGGTAATGCGATGTCCTATGCGCGTGATGCGGCCCAGTTTTTTTGGTATCGAGATGCAAACAGCTCACCCGGCCGCTCGCGCTCATAGCGCAGCACCGGCGCACGTGGCTCGAGCTCGCGCCAGCGCGATAGCTTGGCGCGCCTGAGGATGCGCGAGACTGAGGCAGCTGAGACACGCAGTTGCCGAGCGATGAACCGTCCAGTGCGTCGCTGCCGACGCAGCTGCGTAATCTCGCTCCTGACTCTCGAGGGTAGCTGCCGCGGACTACAGGACGGTCGGCTGGAGCGATCGAGCAGCCCCGAGGACCCCTCGGCACGAAAGCGCCGTAGCCATTTCTTGAGCGTAGTGAGCGAGACGCCCATGGCCTGGGCGACGTCAATCTGATGCTGGCCCGCCTCGAGGCGGGCCAGCATCACTTCTCGACCCCTAGGCGTGAGGCGAGCATTCTTGTTCATGGTTGTTCTCTCCCCTGGTGAGGAAACTGAGGTCTAGCAACATCAGCTTCCCCTTCCCGGTGGGAGGGAACAACCTTCTGAAACATCACAACTAGCTAGAACCGAACGGTCCCGAGCTGTTCCTCGATCAGGCTTTTCACGTGCTCTTCTAGAGCGGTTTGACCAACGCACTCAGACTATTACTTGCTTTGGGTATATACCTCACGGATTGCATCAACGACGAAATTCGGCTGATCAAATGGAATGTATTCCGAACTCTTGTCCGTGAACAACTGGTAGATCAGCGTCGCCTTGGTGCAGCGCAGCGTGTGTGTCCCGTAGCTACCTCGGAAACAGCGAGTCCTCTGCGCGATTCGTCAAGCGCCCGCAGCCTATGGTCGCTGGGCGACTGATCGAGCTAGGCACACGTGTCAGCACCGAAGTCTACATCGCCCGTCTCTCAACCCTGACCCGGATCATCGCGGAGCACTGGCCGATGATGACTGCAGCGCGATCGTTGGCCTGGACAGCCGCCGGGGCCGTCGTGACTCCGGCGCGTATGATCGGAAGCCAGTTTGCCGCCCGTGGCGTCACACGCGGGTTCAACGGCGTCTTCCACTTCTGCGTTCGGCCGCAGCAGACGATTCGCTGGGGCTCACGATCATCGCCATAAGCAGCAGGCAAGCCCGACCAAATCCCAAAAAATGCGAAAATCCGTTGGTCATTCCGTGCAAATTCAGTGCAGTGATTTACTCCGAGCGACTCTCTGGCACGCATAGCCTCGCATGGCGAGTCCTCCCTATATTTCTAGAAAACAAAGACTTGCGAGCAGCGGGTTGGAATGGCGCGGAGCGCCGAAGAGTGGGCACGCCGTCTGTTAATCCGTTGGTCGTTGGTTCGATTCCAACCCCGGGAGCCAATGAAACAATCACTTACAGCGGTTTCTTCAGGTTCTACGGAGCCACTTTTTTCCACTTTGTTTCCCGGGATTTCGGGCGTGGATGCGAGACCCGCAAGATACCGAACACGCCCAGGCGCATATCGCCTTTCACTTTGGCGCTCTGCACGTGCTGCAGATTGTAGAGCAGGTTGTCGCACTCGAATCTGCTGAGAAAGCGGCGCTCGCATTGGGCATGTCGACTGCTGAGCTTGACGAATTCGTGAAGGCGCACGCGCTCACGACGCAATAAGCGCGCAGGTGCTTTGGCGCGAGATCACACCTCGCCGTAAAGGTGGGGGTGACGTGTTGCTAAGCGGCACCCTGTATCGCGAATGCATGCATGAGCGCCAAGCTGCCGGGGAAATCAGTCGCTGCGACAGGCCGATAGACTGGACGGCGCGCCAAGCCACAATCAAACTGAAGTGCGAACCTTCAGCGCCGCTCGGTCACGGGGCGTACGGCGAAGCGGAAGGGCGCCGTACCGATGAGAACGATGTCGCCGTCCTTCAGAGTTTGGCGCAGCACCCGCCGTCCGTTCACGATCACGCCATTCGTGCTGTTTAGGTCTTCAATGATGGTGTGCGTCCGTTCAGCAAGAATCACCGCGTGATGGCGACTGATGTATTGGGCGTCGATCTGCACATCGTTTTCGGGCGTGCGTCCAATTGTCGTCTTAGGGCCGAGCACGTGCACGACTTCCGATTCACCGGTACGAATGAAGAGGGGTACGGCGCCCTCCGGGACCATTTCGTGCGTGGCACTCGTGCCGCGTGAGTCGTCACGCATCTTCGCTAGTTCGTCGAGACGCGCGATCTTTAGGCGCAGATCCGCCTCGAGCCGACGAATAGAGTCTTCGGCTGCGCGCAAATCGCCCTCCAGATCGCGCGCGCGCTCGAGGCTCACACGCGGCTCATCCTGCAGGGCGCTGATGGCATGCACATGATCGAGCGCCTCGGCTTCGAGCTCCAACACGCGAGCACTGGCCGTCGCAAGACGTGCACCCTGTTCAAGGTGCGCGGCCTGCACAGCCGCAGCGGCCGCGACGCTCGCGTCACGGTCGCGTACGACGCCTGCGAGCTCAACTTCGAGTCGCGCGACGCGTTGACGTTGCTCCCCGAGCGCGGCTTCCATCGAGTTGTGCAGCTCGAGCGCCGCAAGAGCGGCGGCTTCCTCCTCGGCGAGGCGCGTGTTGGCAGCAGCGAGAGCCGCTTCTAGCGAGCCTAGATTGTTGTGCTGAACCTCGGTCTCGGCGATCGCGCGCGTAAAGTCCGTTTGCCGCCCAGCGAGGGTTTCACTTTCCGCGAGCTGTATGGCTTTGAGCGCTGCGATGCTGGCGTCCCGTTCTGCGATAGTTGCGGTGAGTGCGGCGATAGTGTCGTTGAGCAATGCGGAATCGCTCTTCACTTCGCCGATTTTCTCATCGCGCCGCGCAAGCGTGCCGCCCAAGTCGTTCACTTCCTTCTCGAGCGCCGCGATGCGCGCGTTGCGCACGCGCAGCAGTATTCGCATGAAGCCGACATCTTGAATGTGGCTTTCGAGCGCGAGCCGTCGCTCCTCACTGCGTGCCTCCGCCTCCGCCAGCGCCGCGCGCACCTGAGTGAGTTCCGTCAGACGTGTGCTGGCGCGCTCTTCGGTCGCAACACGTGGATTGTCGTGTACGCGCCGCCCGATCACCGCCCCAAGGGCTTCACGGAGATTGCGAACGCCCCCAGTGATGCGACGCTTCTTTTTGGCGGCCACTGTTCTTCTCCGTAACACACTGCTGCGCCGTATACAGTATCTCATCGCGCCCAGTACTGCATAGACAGCACGCGCGAGGCCTCCCTACGCTTCGCCATGATTCAACCGGAGGGCGGCCGTCAGATCGCGCGCATTACGTGCAAGCGATGTCGCTGGGCGTCAGAAGTTGACTCGTCCACGCTGAGAGGGCTTTATGGAAAGTGGCTCTACCGCGCTCTGATATGCAGTGCGTGCGGTGCTCGCGATGCGGAGGTTTCAATTCGATGGGAAACGCCGCCAGCGCGTCCGTCAAGCTAGACGCCAGTCCGTGAGTCGTCGCAATGAAGCACTCAAGCCACGTCCAATGCTAGGGGGAACCTACCCGGGCAACGAAAATCACCACTAAGGCGACCAAAAGGATTATCGGCCCCCAGAGAAACCGCTCGACCTGGCTGACGATGGCAGCCACGATTCCCGAAGGGAGCCATCCAGGCCCGAAACCAAAGATAAATCCGTACGTCGCTATGCAGTCGATGTAAGCACTGACGAACGTCGCAAAGCCGATCAAGCCACCTAAACCGGCGCCAATGGCCAGATAGGAACCACCAATGCCCGGGCTTGATGGTTAGCTTATCAAGGGTTCTTCGTAGGAATCGCGCACGGCTCGTCGAGTCCCGGATATTCCAGGTCTTACGAGGCGTGCCTTCGATCCTCACGCGCGTTTAACGCGCCCGCGCCTGCCGCGCGCGCCAAGCTCGCGAACGTATGGCGTAACGAGTACATATCGAATGAGCGCACGGCTCGCACGCTACTATTTGACGAAGACAAAGAACGGCTCTGAGGCGATACCGTTCGCGACTACCTGCAGAATGCTGAACCCGCTCTCTTGCGCAGTCGGTACTTCGAAATGGGTGGATACCACTGCATCTGATGCCACTGCCATACTACTGTGATCATGAGTACGGCTGTAAAAAACATGGGAAGTTTTCAAATTGGTGATGCGCACGAGCGGAAAATTAGTCGCGGCCTGCACATCATCGCCAAAGGCAGCTCCCTGTGTGACTCCGTTAAATCGGATACCGTAAACCTGATATGAACCGCCTCTATCAATCAGTAGGGGTGCGAAAAAAACGATCGGCGCGATTTGCCGCTGATGTTCTTCGTCGCGACGTGTGATGGTTGGAGTGTAGAGTTCGATATCATCTGACAGGTCTGTCAGCATGATCTGTCCGGTGGGAAGCACCAGCATGTCCCCAACGTAAGACCCATCAATCGATGCATTTGGAGGCCCCGGCACCCGCGCCAAATTCTGTCCATCCCATTCGAAAAAAACCGAAGGAGGGTTTCCAAAACCTGGGCTCGCCATCATCAATACCTTATCGTTGGGCTCCCAGGAAGCTGGACCGTCCGCAATGTTGATGTCGGTAATGCCATCGACGACAGGAATCGTCGGGCCCGGAGTCCACGTTCCTGTATACGAATTGTAGATCGCGGTCTTTCCTGTGCCTTTGGGACAGGTGTCCGATCCCGTGTAAAAGACCGTACCATCCGAACGCAGCACCGCGGGACCGACCTCGAACGTGCCCACGTTCTCTCCACCGCATGCAGACCCAGAATCCCAAAGCTGCACACTCGTGCTGCCGGCGGAAGTCCATTCACCGGTTGCGGGATTGTAGAGCTCAGAATTCTTACCCTTCGGCTCGTATGGGAAGGGAGGGATGGGGACGTAGGCATCGACGGTAAGCACTTTGCCACTCGGCAATAGTGTCCATCCTTCTTCATCATTAGGGTCGAACTTGCCTTTCCCAGTTGTGCTCCAGGTCAAGGTCTTGGCATTGAGCAATGCGTCCTGCTTAGTACAGCAATCGGCCTGCATATAAGTGCCATCGGCCAGTACTACGCTTTGAGCGTCACCAATTGTTTGTCCGAACACACCTGGAACGATTTCAATGACGCTAAAGAACGGGGGTGGCGCCACAGGCGTCCAGACATTGGCGACTGGATCGTAGATCGCGCCCTGGGCACTCCATACTGCATTTACCGGATCGACATAACAGTTGTACTCGCCCCCCTCGATGATTAGGCGGCCATCCGGTAGCACTGCAGAGGAATTACTGAACGGCGCGTAGTTCGTCGGCAGCGACGCCACTTGGGTCCAGGTTCCGTTGACGTAGCTACCATATATATCCGGAGTCAATCGCCACCAATCCGTAGCACAGGTGTCTTGCACGAGAATGGTGCCATCGGTGAGAAGCATTGGGGTGCTGGCGCCAGAAACCAAAAAACTCGGTTGATTAGTCAGTGGTGTCCAGGGCGAGTCCTGACTGTTGCTAGAGTTGTTGGCCTGAGAGTTAGGCCGACGAGCGGCGCCCAGCGTGGACGGAAGTGGTCTGAGGGGTCGTGCCACGGCATGATGCGGCCACAGCAGCAAAGCGATCACCAGCACTGTCATGATTTGCCGGATCTTCCCTGTGGTTTTGTTCATCCTGCCCCCTGATATTGATTATTCGGAATTTGAGGGTCCGCTCCCTGGATCGCGAAGGAGCCCCGTATCCAATATTTCTATATCGATCAATTTATCGTGGCTTGGCGTCTTATGCACTGCTGGGCGGGAACGGGCGAGCTCGGCTAGATTATGTTCAATTAGGGCTTTTTGAGGCGCTTTAGCGTCTCGACGATTAACGCCCGGTGTCCTGTCCCGGCGAAACGTCTGGATGCGCCGCAGGGTCAATACGTGAATGAAGCCTCGAGTAAAATGTTTTCCACCCTTTTAGCCTCTTCCCCACGGCCCCCTCCGTCGACCTAAAGATGCCACCAGCCGAGGCGGCTGATGAGTCCCTGGCTGTCGATCGAAAAGCGCACGTAGAAGGCGGCGCCCGCGTACGTTGCGCGAAACCAGAGCGCGCGATCTCGGTCCAGAGTTTGCTCGCGAAGGAACTCAAAGGACTGCAGCGCGCCGAGGCGACGAACTCGGTCGGCGAAGTCCTCCGTGCCCGCCCATAGGGTGGCCCGGACGCCGGTCGCATAGCGCAGCAGGTCCGGGGTCCCGGCGGCGAACAGCTCGTAGTCTCTGTGTAATGCCGCGGCAAGCACTTCATCAGGCGCGCGCGCAGCCTGCAAGCCCCGCAGGCCGACGCGTCCCTCCACTATTCCTGCCACGCCAAGCGCGAGCCCGACGGGATCCGAACCCGCGGGGTTCTCAAGGTTGGTGAAGACGATTGCCGCCACGCCCCGGTCCAGCAGTTTTACGAAACCGACGCCACTATGGCCCGCATGCATGACAACGCGCTCACCAAAAATGTCGTCGACGCCAAGCCCTAGGCCGTATCGTGTCCACGAATAGACTTCGGCAGCGGGCGTGCCGTCAGCGAGCACCGCCGGCGTCGTAAGCGCAGCGACCATAGGTGGCGTCAAAGCTCCCCTGCCGTCGAGTGCAATGATCCACCGCGCAAAGTCTCCTATAGTCATTCCCAGGTCGTTGTAGAGGGGCCCATAGTCGATCTCCAGTCGGGTATCGCGCGTTAATTGCCCGTCGCGATTGAGCGTGTAAGCAGAGACGCGGCCTGCAATGAGGGCCTGAGGATTCATGGAGACGACCGAATGCATGCCCGCCGGCTCAAACACTTCGCGCCGCATGAAGGTCCACCACGGTTCGCCGGTCGCACGCTCCGTCACGTTCTGCGCCAGGAACATCCCAACGTCGGAATAGACCAAACGCGATCCCGGGGGCGCAACGGGGGTAAGCCGGCGAGTCGAATCGAGAAGCTGCTCGGTCGAATACGCGGTAAATCGTCGTCCCGAGTCAAGTTCAGCCAGCGAATCAGGAAGTCCTGACGTATGGCTCAGCAGCTGACGAATCGTGATCCCGCGAAATGGAAGCGGTACATATTTGCTGACGAGCTCGTCGATTAGAAGCCTGCCGTGCTCTTCGGCCTTCAGCACGCCGGCGCACGTCAGCGCTTTGTCGAGTGATGCGATAGCGAATATGGACGAGTCCGAAACGCGCACGGCGTTCTCGACGTCCGCGAAGCCGAACACCGATATCCTCTCAATGCGATCCCCACGAACTATGGCCACCGCGAGTCCCGGAATCTTTCGAGCCGCCATCTCCGAGCGCAGATAGCTATCTATGGGATCCGCGTGAACGCTCGGCGCGAGAAATCCGAGGATCGCGATTCCGCGCGCCAAAGCGCACCAGACCGTGTGATGCATCGTTTCGTATCCGTGCCTGAATGGCTTGTGTCGTGCGCAAAAGTATATCGCCCACCATCTTGCGCGCCCGGGAGTTTATAATTCCTATCCGCTTCCCGCTTGAGGCGAGTTAAGCTATTGGTGCCGCGGTTGGCTTGCGGTAACCACTGCGCTTGAGGTCCAGCAGGCATGGCCGACGTGTTCGTTTCCTACGCTCGCAGCGACAAGGCACGCGTCGCGCCGCTCGTGGCTGCGATCGAGGCGAAGGGCTGGTCAGTCTGGTGGGACCCGGCGATTGCCGCTGGCCAGCAGTTCGATGACCAGATTGATGCGGAGCTCCAGGCGGCCAGTGCCGTGCTGGTGGTCTGGACGCCAACATCCGTGGCCTCCCGCTGGGTACGCGGCGAGGCGCGCGATGCCGCCGAGCGCGGCATCCTGGTCCCCGTGCGATTCGAAGACGCGCGCCTGCCGATCGACGTACGGGCGATTCAAACGACCGACCTTGACCAGTGGGGGGAGGATCCCTCCAGCGTACCGTTCCAGGATCTCCTTCGTTCGCTCAGTACCGTAATCAAGCGTCAACGCGCGCAACAATCGGCAAAGTCGGCCACCAGCTCGGCGCCATCGGCTTCCGCCGCCGCCCCTCGCGTCTCGATCTGCGTCCTGCCCTTCGCCAACATGAGTGGCGATCAAGAGCAGGAGTACTTCAGCGACGGCATCACCGAAGACATCATTACCGATCTCAGCAAGGTTTCGGCACTGGCCGTCGTTTCGCGCAACAGTGCCTTTATGTACAAGGGTAAGCATGTTGACGTCCCGAAACTCGCACGCGAACTCAAGGTCGGCCACGTCTTGGAAGGAAGCGTGCGTAAGGCAGGTGGCCGCGTAAGAATTACCGCGCAGCTGGTCGACGGTTCGAGTAACGATCACGTCTGGGCTGAGCGCTACGATCGCGACTTGAACGACATCTTCACGCTGCAGGACGAAATCTCCGAAGCCATAGTCAAAGCCCTGAAACTCAAGCTTCTGCCCGAAGAGAAGAAGGCGATCGAGCAGCGCGGCACGGACAATGTCGAGGCCTACAATCTCTATCTCATGGCGCGACAGTCCTACATCACGGGCCATGAAGCCGATGCCCGGCAGGCGGAAGCGATGATCCGGCTGTGCAGCCGCGCCGTCGAAATCGACCCTGGGTATTCTCGTGCCTGGGCGCTCATGGCCATTGGGCAGATGATCTTGCGCTTCGTCCATGGCAGAAGAGGCGATGACGGTTTGGTACCAGCTGAACGGGCGCTCGCGCTGGACGCCAATCTGGCCGAGGCCCATGCCGTCAAGGCGAGAATCCTATCCCAGCATGGTCGTCATGACGAGGCGGCCGCCGAAATCGATGTAGCCGTTCGTCTGGACCCCGAGTCCTACGAGGTCAACAGGTCTGCCGCGTATTTGCGATTCCGCCAGCAACGGCTGGACGAGGCAATTCGCTATTATGAAAAGTCAATGTCTCTTTTGGAGACAGATCTTAACTCAGGTTCCATGTTGATCACCTGCTACACCGCCTTGGTAAATACCCAGGCCGCTCGGCGGGTCGCGCAAATCACGCTCTCCCGAACCGCAAAAACTCTGGCTCAGGATCCGAATAATGGCGCGGCCATGGCCTACGGCGCCAATGCTCTTGCGGTTCTGGGAGAGGCCGAACGCGCGAAGGATTGGATGAATCGTGCGCTGCTGATTGATCCGGATAATATGAACGCGCGCTACAACTTTGCCTGCGCAATGGCGACCCATTTGAAATCACCGGACGCCGCACTCAAACTGCTGGGTCCGGTTTTCGAAACGTTGGCCATTGGCTTCTTGAACCACGCCAAAGCCGATCCGGACCTCGATTCCCTCCGTAGCGATCCCCGTTTCAAGTCCATGGTCGCGGCCGCCGAGACGCGGCTCGCGGCGGCAAATGACGGGAACCCTGTACCGGGGTCTTAAGCACAGGCCGCCCGGCACCGTTGGACCCCCCCAGTCTCCACTGCGGACGCTGGGGGGTCGACAACACTGCGCTTGACTTCTCCGCTGCACGAAGCGTCAACAACTATATCTAATAACAACAAGTACTTACATTGTATTCCTAGAGTATCTCTCGCGTGCAGGTAAGGTGCGTCATCCGAAGTTAAGAAGTCCATCAGTTCTTGCATCCGAAAAACCGAAGCAAGCATTCAGGACGCGGGTTCATACGGTTCATATTCCGCAGCTCCGAGCAACGCTGGGCCGCGAACTCAAAACCGCGTTTGCCCTTTGCGAATCCTGAACTCTCATGTGGAAACGGATGCTGGCGGCTGCGCATTCCCGCCGCGTCGATTGCAGAAGCGGTGCGGGCACTTGAGCTAGACCAACACGGGACTGGCGCCAGCATTGTGAACTGCAACAGAGCATTAGCATTGTGCGCTGATTTATAAGTATTGGGCCATCGAAAAATGCCGAGTCCTTCAATCCGTGTGAGGTTTCATATGAATCTGACGTTGCTCTGTGTTTGGATTCTTGTATTGTCGGCTGCGACCTGTGCGCTCGAGTCCACGCGCAATGTCAATTCTCAACCCGCCTCGTGGCGCTCGGCCCTCGCGGTCGTGCACCCGGATTCAGGAACCCTCCAGGGTCGGGAGAAAAGTCCTCACGAAAGCTCGGATCGACGCTCAGCCGGTCGCGAGCCCGCGGCGCCTAAATGTTATGCATGCGTGCCGTCTGCTTCGAGCTAGTGCGTATTAGCCTGCAGCAGGATTCCTCCCCAATTTTGAATCTCCGACCACGAGTTGGCTGAAGCACAAACACATCAGGAAAACCGGTACCGCCACCCCCACCGGCAAGCGCCCGCAGATTCTGCAACCCGAGCTGCAGGACCCTTTCGTCAGCCATTCGCAAGCTTTTAAACTTGCGCCTGCGCAAGCCCGCTCGGTTGATCTGCTCTCTTGCGCAGCAGAACTGAAGTAACTCTTCACAATCTCGATCGGATCGTGTCACGCAGACGCGAAGCCGCGGGTGATGGCATTCCGCCCTATTGCTGGCGAGTTTTTTCGCCAGAGCTTGCATTGCGCAGAGCGATTTCGGATTCTTGCTACGTAGCTTACACTGAGTTCCGGCGGGACCAAAGTGCGCGACCTTAGCTTCCCTACTGTGCGAGAGGTCCGATGAAGATTACGGTAATCGGCGCGGGTGCTATCGGCGGCTACGTCGGTACGAAGCTGGCGCTCGGGGGCGAGCAAGTCACGTTTATCGTGCGCGGCTTGAATCTAGAGGCCATTCAAGCCCGTGGCATGAAGCTCGTCATGAACGACGGTACCGAGTTGGTAGCGAAGGACGTCGCGGCCACGGCGGATTATGCCGCTGTCGGCCCCCAGGACCTGGTGATACTCGCAATGAAAGCTCATCAAGTCGAAAACGTCGCTCGTGACGTGCCGAAGCTCTTCGGTCCGCAAACGGCTGTCATACCGATGCAGAATGGTGTCCCGTACTGGTACTTCCACGAGCACGCCGGCGAGTTGCAAGGACGTCGCATCGACAGCGTCGATCCGAGCGGTGTCATCGGGGCCAACATTCCGGCAGAGCGCGTCGTAGGTTGCGTAGTTTATCCGGCCTCGGAGCTGGTTGCGCCTGGCGTTGTCAAGCACATCGAGGGTGATCGCTTCCCGGTCGGGGAACCCAATGGCAGTTGCAGTACGCGCGTCATGCGCATATCGGAATGCTTCATAAAGGCGGGTTTCAAGGCGCCTATCCTCGACAACATCCGTGCCGAAATCTGGCTGAAGCTGTGGGGAAACATGACCTTCAACCCGATCAGTGCATTGTCGCGCGCCACCTTGGCAGGCATTTGTCAGTACCCTCTGACACGCACTCTTGCGGCAGATATGATGACCGAGGCGCAGGCCATTGCGAACAAACTCGGCATCACCTTCCGGGTGCCACTCGAAAAGCGCATCGCCGGCGCCGAGAAAGTCGGCCACCACAAGACATCCATGTTGCAGGACGTGGAAGCACGGCGCGCCCTCGAGACCGATGCATTGCTGGGGGCTGTCGTGGAGCTGGGGCGGCTGACTCAAACCTCTACGCCGCATCTTGATACGGTCTACGCGTTGACCAAACTGCTGGCAACCACGCTCGACAGTTAAGCCACCGCGTGAGCAGTCGCAGCGGCTTAGTCGCCGCCCCCCCAATATCCAAGCGTCGGGACCCGCTCGGCCGCGACCGTGTCTTGCAGGAATTCTGGGCGTGTGTCACCGAGGTCACCGCCATCAAATACGCTCGGTACGACTGCCAACAGCGCCGTACGGATGTCTTGATTTAAGAGCACCCGCTCCAGCCACTCGCGGTCTGTCCAAGTCGCCCTTCCCGACGCGATGCGCAAGTAGATTCGCCCAGTATCCTGATCGGCAAAGTTGACATCGCGGAATCGCTCGATGCATTGCTTCAGGAATCCCGCATTGTTCTGCGGGGCAAGCAGTGCCGTGTCGGCATAGAGAAACTCTGCTGCCGTGGCATTGATATTGGCTTTGCGGTAGCGTTCGATATCGAGAATGCAGGTGATGTCCAGCACGTTTAACGTGTCATTGCGGCCGAATGCGACAGTTCGCGGCCGTTCACCGCGCCGCACACTGTTGTCCACAAACTCAAAGTGCACGCGCTTATCGGTGCGCTGCACCCACGTGAAAAACAGCTGCGGCATTCCCGAGTACGCCTCGACGCCATGCGCAAGAGTATCGTCTACTGCCTTGTACCGGCCGACATCCAGGCCGCGAGTCCACGCACGCTCGACCAGCATGCCAGGCGGTGTAATCACGAAAAAGAGATAAATGATGCGTCCGAAGCGAGTCAGGAGATTGCTGCCCGCTTCGTCCGAATCCGCCGCGAAACTATCAAAGCGGAAGCGATCAATCAGCAAATGCGAAATCTGCCCGCGTTCGGCTTTGCGAGCCATATAGCGATCGAGCTTATGATCGACGATCTGCAGCTCTTCTCCGGTGAAGCTCCCTGCATACTTATAATCGGATCCAAGCGCTTCATAGTCGAGAAGCTGCTTGCGCCAGATGTCCGGGCTGATGAGGGCGAAGTCGCTCCAGGACACGCCGATATCACTGGCGAGCTGCTTTTGCAGCGGACGAAGTGTGCTCTTGCCCGAAGCGGAGGGTCCTTTGGTATTCATGATCACGGGCGACTGCTGCGCCGGAAGCATCCTGTAGCCCTCGCCCTTGGCAGCCTGCAACAACAGCGGTTCTATTGCCCGCCCAATAAGCGTACTTCCATATTCATTGCAGGCCAGGTCGGTTGCGATGGACGCAATCAGCTCCTGGGTACCCCAGGGCCCGCCGTGCCGTTTGTGTATTGCCGCCACGACGCGTGCCAGCGCACGATAGGCTGACGCTTGCAATTCATTCTCGGTCGCAGGGGCCCTGGCTCTCCGATCGGCCAGCGGCTCATCCCAGCGGCTCGCGGCGCCTGCCATCGGCGCACTCTCGTGGCGCGCGGCGAAGAGTCCGAATATGCCGCGCTTCGACAAGCCCTTTCCTGGGACAGCCGCCTTGGCCGACTCCGCCATCGTGGCGGCGAGGTCTTCCTCGATGACGCGCGCAAGTTCCCGGCGCCACACGTCGAAGGACGTCGTGATCGCGTGCATGTGCGGCTCAATATGGCGCGCCAGGATGACGCGTGTCATCTCGCGGAAATTGAGGCCGAGATCCTCGACCTTCTCGCCGTCCGGCACCGACAAGTCAGCGGTCACGCGTATCAGAAGCTCGTGCAGCACCAAGCGCCGCGGCCGGAACGCCACGAGATCGGCCAATTCCAGCCCGGTAAAATCGCGCAGCTCGTGCGCCTTTTTGAGGCTCGTAAAGACATTCGCCGCGCGAAATATCGTGCAATATTGGCGCAGCTCCTCTGGCACCGGCGAACGAATGCCGGGGTTCCACGGCCCAAATGGCATCGCAACAGCCGCGCAATCAGGGTTCATGGCCGCTGCCCGCCGCACGACGCGACGGCCTGCCACTTGGAAATACGCGCGCCGCTGCCGTACAGCGGGTATCCTTGGAGCTTAACGAAAGCCGTAGGTGCGAAGCGGCTTCATTCATATTGATTCAATAAAAGACGTTTCATGGCGTGTTCTGTGAAACGCGGTCTGCACCGTGCAAACACGCGAGAATCAGAAAATGACCCATTGGGTACGATTTAAAACTGCCGATGGCCGCGTTGGCTTCGGAGACCTCGAGCGCGAGCAAATCGCCGAGTACGCCGGCGACATGTACCGCGCGCCTGCAGCAACCGGGAAAGTGCTGCCATTGGCGGCGGCGACGCTCCTATGCCCGTGCGCGCCGAGCAAGATCATCGCTCTTTGGAATAATTTCCACGCGCTTGCAATCAAGCTCGGCAAAACTGCACCGAAGTATCCGCTTTTTCTGATAAAGCCGGCAAGTTGTGCCGTCGGCCCGAGCGCGGACATAGTGCGGCCCAGTGCGTATCAAGGGAAAATTGCCTACGAAGGCGAGTTGGGCATCGTCATCGGCAGGCCCTGTTCCAATGTGGCGGTGGCAGAAGCATCGACATTCATCTTCGGCTTTACTTGTGTGAATGACCTGACCGCGAGCGAGGTGCTCAACGAAGATCCAAATTTTGTGCAATGGTGTCGAGCGAAAGGCTATGACACTTTTGGCTGCATCGGGCCCGTGATTACGCCCAACCTCAACTGGTCGGCCGTGAATGTTGTGACCCGGGTCGACGGCGTGGAGCGTCAGAACTATCCACTGCGCGACATGATCTTCTCGCCCGACGAACTTGTGAGCCACCTCTCGCATGACATGTCGCTGTTGCCTGGCGATGTGATCGCCTGCGGGACATCCATCGGCGTGGGCTCCGTCAAGGACGGCGCCACCGTCGAGGTTGCGATCGAAGGGATCGGCACGCTCGCAAATCGGCTGCAGTCCGCTCAGGTCCGACCGACGTAGCGAGGTGAGTCGATGAGCCCATCCCCATCTCACTTCAACCATATCGTCGCGACCGACGCAGGCGTTGAAACGGGTTACGAACATGAGCCAAAGGTGGTCGTCGCAGGCGAAGTCATCGATGCGCCCGGCGTGACCCTCAAATGGTACGCCTTGCATTATGCGCAGGAGTCCTTGCCCGCGGCAATTACACGTTTGGCCCGCAGTCATCTTACCAACGCGCCGCTCGAGGCGCAGGGCCTGGGTTTCGCGGTGCTGCACCGCTGCGAAAAGGATTTCTATTTCCTGATTGTCAGCACCTGGCGAAAGTCCAACGAACTGTGGCAGACCGTATTCTATAAAGACGGTGAAGCGATGTCCTTGTTCGAGCTCTTCCCCCGGGATGGCGCTCACAAGCCCACCTGGTGCGTATGGGAGCTGGTGCTGGTGTGGCACGAGCAACAGGCGTGGCTGCGCTTTCTCGCTTCGGCGCGTGATCCGCGGGCGGCGCAAACATGGCTGAGCGACGTCTATTCCGGAGTTGCCTAGTACAGCGGCGGTGTTGCTCGTACTTGACGCTTGCGAGTGCCGAGAGCGCACTCGCTTAGAGTGCTCATTTCAAAAGACGCCGGCGCACTGCACGCAGCTCGCGGCGCTGACGCGCATCTATCGCCGGGTACGACAAGCCGAGCGCGCGCATCGTATCAACAATCGTCTGCGAGATGATTAGGCGCGCGTTCTCCTTGTCGTCGGCGGGCACCACGTACCAGGGCGCGGCTGCGGTACTCGTCGCACTGAGACATGCCTCATAGGCGTGCATGTATTGCTTCCAATACTCGCGCTCTTTCATGTCAGCGATGCTGAACTTCCAGTTCTTCTGCGACTCATCGATCCGGGCAAGAAAGCGCCTGCGCTGCTCCTCCTTGGAAAGGTGCAGGTAGAATTTGACGATCCGCGTGCCATTGCGATGCAGGTGACGCTCAAAATCGACGATCGAACGGTATCTGCCTTCCCAGACCTTGTGCGTCTCGTCGGGTGCAATCTCAATGCCCTCGCTGCGAAGAACTCGCGGGTGAACCCGTGCGATGAGCACTTCCTCGTAATAAGACCGATTGAATATGCCAATATGACCGCGCTCCGGCAGTACGCACGTGCTCCGCCATAGGAAATCGTGCTCAAGCTCCGCCGCACTCGGAGCCTTGAAGCTGAACACCTGGCAGCCTTGCGGATTGACTCCTGACATCACGTGCCTGATCGCACCGTCTTTGCCGGCGGCGTCCATCGCCTGGAAGATCAGCAGCAGCGCGTAGCGATTCGCCGCATAGTGGATCTCCTGCAGAGAACTCAGCTGTTCGACATGGGTGCCGAGAAGCTTGCGGTACTGGTGCTTCGACGTATACGCCGGCGCTACAGAGGTTGCCCATTTGCGAAGCTTTACCTTCGTTCCTTCCGGCACACAAAAAGCACGCGAATCGATCTTCATCAGCAGACCCGGCAATAAACCCGCTGACAATACTAGCGCATTGCATTATAGGCGGCGTGCGCGGGGAGATTTACGCTCCGTGTCTCCTTAACCATGAGACAATGATTGCACGCGCACGCACTTTGAGGGGAACGCATGACCAAGCTTGAGAAGCCGCTGAAACGGCAAATCGAAATCAAGGGCCAGCCGTATATCGTCACGATCACGCCCGATGGCATGAAGCTCACCGAGAAGGGTAAGCGCAAGGGACAGGAGTTGCTGTGGGCCGATCTCGCGAGCGGCCAAACAGCACTCGCCGTCGCCCTTAACGCATCGCTCGGACACCCGGATTCGTAAACGACGGCGTGCATCGGAGACCGTGCCGGGCACGCGTCCCATCGTGCAATGGAGTCGCGCGCTCTGCAGGCCGAGATTACGGCCGGCACTTGCGTGTTGCGCGCCCGCGAATGAGCTTCTTCGGGCTGAAGCCATGCAGGGACGAGAAGCCCCCGCATCTGCTCGCAGTTTGGAACAAGCATTGCGCCGCGGCGTTGTGCTTGGGATGCTGCAATCGAATTCGCGACGGCGGCAAGGAGAGCCCTCATGAAACCGGTGTATCTTGCTCCATGGGCCTGCGGCGCCCTGCTGTGCGGCGCTGCGATCGCCATAGCACAGGTTCCGCCACGCGCGGCCGAGGCTCCGATGGCGCCAGGGGTAACCTCGCATCTTGAAACGCCGACAGAGACCAATCAGTCGGCGCAGGCAACGGATCCGGAAGAACCGACCGCAGGGCACGATGATGCCACGGGCAAGAACCTCACATCGGCCGATCCGTCCCAGCCGGATAGTGCTCAGGTGGAGAAAGCTACGGTCATGCGCCCGGACTTCCTGAGGTTGGATACCAACAATCACGGCTATTTGACTCTGGATGACGTCAGACACAACAGGTGGCTGAGCGCCAACTTTGCCCGGTGCGACGCCAACCACGACGGCCGTTTAAGTCAGGAGGAATACGCCAACTGCAAGTAGGCGAGGTCGGCGCGCAAGCCCAAGTCGCGCAGCTGCCCGCGCCTATTCTTTGGCATCCATTGCGACGAAGGCACAGTGCTGCGGATTCACCGCAGCGACGCATCCGTGGCGCGAGTCATATCGCGTATCCAGTTCAGTCCCTTCATCGCCCGTGACCATCCCAGCGTCGTGATGGCGAGCAGGGCCACATGCTCAAGCTCTGCAGCCGTCAGCCCCTCCGCCAGCCCGCGCCGCGCGTGCGAGTGCGTCGCGCCTTCCGATCCGGATGCCAGAGCGAGCGCCAAGTGGACCAGGCGGCGCGCGTGCGCATCAAGCGGTCCCGCGCGACTGGCCTCCTCGCCGAGTCGCTGAAACGCGGCCCAAAGATCCGGGTGCTGCTGCGCAATCTGATCGGCCTGACCGGGTAGCGGAACGTCAGGCGTGCCGGTGGCTTGCAAAGGATCACGCGGCATGATTCATCTCCCCAGATCGGCCCCCGATCGTATACCAGAACTGCCACGCGGGATGCGGATGCCACAAGCGCCCGTAACCGCGGATGGCATGATCAGGCGTCGGTCCCTCATCTTTCCTGGAAAGCCGCCACCTTAGTCTGCAGGAGCGCGGCCAGTGCCCTGGTCTTGGCGCGATCCGGCCACCACAGGCCCTTGACGACTTTCGCGCCATTGGCATTGGGCAAAAACACCCCTCGCGTGGGACTGAAAAACTCCGGGGAGTTCGCGCCCCCCTTGGCAAGGCTCAAGAGCTCGCGCGATCCATCCCGGGTCGTGATGAGCACACGGCTGCCCCAGGTTCCGGCGTTCAATGGGAGCACCATGTTCACGGCGGACAGGGGGTGCGTGATCAGGCGGATGTCGACGATGTCGCCGAAAGGAATGCTGATCAGCTGCCGTTCGCCCTCGGGTCCCGGTGCAAAGCCGACTCCCGTCAGGATCTGCAGTGAATCGTCGGTTACGGTCGCAGAATTGAGCACGGTGAATAAATCGTCACCGGTGTCGAGGATATGCCCGTTGTCATCGACATTGCGATGCCATTCGAGCCGCTCGAGGTGCTGCACGCTCGCCGCTCCGCCCGCTACGGGTGCACTGTCCCGAAGGTCGCGCGAGGTCAAGCTGCATCCCGCAGCCAACAGCGCAAGTGTGAGCATCCCCGCAGCCCGAGTCACCGATCTGTGCATTAGCAAGCCACCACCGACAGCCGCACGTAAACGCGGCGCGCATGCTACCCCGAACAATCCGCCTTGGGTATCCGACGTTGCCTGCCGCGCCCTGAGCGCTGCTGCGGGCTCAATGGCCGCCCTGCACAAAGAGCCCGGCCTCGCGCAATCCGACGGCGAGCTCCCCCTCGATACGGGCCGCGTCGCGACGCTTGATATGCTGTAGATGCAAAGTCGGTCCGGTCAGGACCTCTAGTCCCCGCCGCAGCACGCAGCCTGCGGCGCGGATACCCGCCTTGTGTTGGTCAAAGCGCTGATGCGCGCTGTAATGACTCATTCCCACATAGACGGCATGCGGCTCGGCACGGCTATCGCTGTAATCGAGAAGCACGAGATAGATGTTCGTGCGCCCGCGAGCCTGTGGCTGGAACTGCGCGCAGATTTCATATGCAAGCGGCAGCCACTCAATGTCGCGCATCGGCAGCCAGTCCGGGATCGAGGGCGCCGCCCTCTTCCAAAGCTGCTCGAGCGCCGCATCGACATTGATGGCCAGATCCCGGCGCATCCAAAGCTCGTGGATGCAATGCGCGCCCACTGTGCCGTCGGCCGCCGCCATTGCCAGAGTCAACTGCGCTCTGATCACAGGGCTCGGCATCAGGCGCAGAGGACGACGGGCCGCGGCGGTGCGCGGCGCCGCTTGCGAGAATTCTCGCCACCATGTGCGCATATATTCAGGCGCGCGCCGCTCGGGACTTGCGGCAGATCTCATGAAGCCTCTCGACATCCGTCGCATCGCAGCATCATGCTAAGATGAAATGCGATGCCACAGGCGCGCCACCGAATTGAACTGGAGCTGAAGCTGATCATGCGGCGAGCGGTTGCCACCACCGTCTGTTTGGGTCTGTTCGCCTTACCCCTGGCCGCCGCAGCAGATGACACGGCGCCGCCCCAACACGCGACTGCCGCAGGTCAAGCGCAGTCCGACGTGACTGCAAAACCAGCGGTTGCCGCCGGGCACGACCCGCTCGGGCCCAATGCCAGGGTGAGTCCCTTCGCGATCACTGCCAAAAGAACCCACCCGCACCTTGATCTGCGACTGTCCTCGGATCGGCTGAATCGTGTGCTCACTGAGTCAGGCGTCGAACCGGTGCCCGAGTCGGATACGATCGACGCAATCGAAGTCACCGCGCACCACGTTCGGCAAGAGCCGATCACACAAGGCATTCCCGCGATCTACTACGGCATCACCCACCCAACTGAGGCCTGGCGCATATTCGCGCCGATTCAACCGTAGACATCTCCTCGAAGATGTCCTAGTTGGACGGGGCGGCGGCAGGCGCCGCTTTCTGGCGATGCTTCTTCATCGCCTTTTGCAAATCGGCAACCGAAATCTGTCCGTTCGCATCCTTCGGCAGGAGGTTCCAATGAGTCGCCTCGTAGCTCATGAACTCATCCTTGGTGATGGTACCGCTATGGTCCGCATCCATCGCCTTGGTGTTCACATGCATGCCGCCACGCGCGAACGCTGTCTTCGCATCGCTCGTGGACATCGATCCGTTCGAATCCTTGGTCATCTGATCCCACATGTCGGAGTGGTATTTCATGAACTCGTCCTTGGAGATCATGCCGTCATTGTCGGTATCCATCGCCTTGGCGCTGAAATGCATGCCACCACGGGCGAAATCGGTGGATGAATCCGCTTGCGCAAAACTGACGCTCGTCAGAGTCGCGGCCGCGAGGAATACAAGTAATCTAGTCATGGGCCTACCTCAATGATGATGGGCGAACGCTTCAAATGGCTGATTGAGCCAGCAACGGTGACTCCCGATCGGCAGATGCCGGCGATTCGCCGATCGGTAAATTCCGCGATGAGCTTATACCAGATCTGACGCCGCCCGTCGTGTGCGCCAGCGATGCAATATTTCGCTGGATTGCCCGGTCCTAAGCACTTGCGGGTCAGCGCTTCTACAAGGTGCACTCGACGATTGGCGGCTCCCACTCGTCTACTTGCCCTCGAGTGCCTGCAGGATTGCCGCCCCGTCGGGACTGCCCCAACCGCTGCATGCATCCCATCCCACCGCCGCCGAATAGGCGCCATTGTTTCCGGAGGTGATGTCGCGGCAGAGTCCCTTGCCGGCCAGCGATCCGTATAACAGCGGATTCAGAAATCCGACCGGCGTGCCCAGTTTCTGATTGCAGAGCGCGATGAGTCCCGCCCACAAGGGCGCAACGGCGCTCGTGCCTCCAAAGACCAAATTCTCCCCGTCGACGCGCACCTGGTATCCGGTCGCGGGATCGGCGTCGCCAGCGACGTCCGGAACGCCGCGCCCGACTCGGCTGCCCGGATTGGCGGAAGGGGGTACGTGCGCTGCGCTCTGATAGCTCGGCAGAGCAAAGCCGTCGCTGATTCCACCGCCCGTGGCGCTGCTTGGGCCGTCGTTCCATACGACCTCGCGGTCAATCGCGGTGCCGGAGGCGGTGAGCGACGTGCCACCGCAGGCCAGCACGTGCGGACTCGAAGCCGGGAAATCAACATGCGCAAGCTGATCGTTCTCACCGTCCGCCGAACCACTGTCGCCGGCAGCCACGCAAACGCTCACCCCCAATGCGGCCGCCGTTTGGAATGCGGCATCAAACTGCTGCAGCGCCTGGCCGGTCCAGATCGCCTCGGGACCCCCCCAGCTGATCGAAATCACCGCGGGCTTGTTCTGCGTATCATGCAGCGCCGTGGTAATGGCGTCGAGAAAACCGCGGCTCGTGTTCGCGGTAAAATACACCGCGATTTTTGCGTTGGGTGCAATCGCAGCAGCCACTTCAATGTCGAGCATGACCTCGCCGTCCGGCCCGGACGCCGTGGTCGGACTATTTGCGCCGTGATCAACGCTGACCGCCGTGACCGTGGGCACCGCGATGCCGAGTCCCTGAAAGTAGGCATCAATATCGGCCGGGCGGAACCCGCCACCGAGCTCAATGAGACCGATACATTGACCGGATCCGTCGAGGCCCGTTGGAAAATTGTAGAGCTGCGCGAGCACGGGCGCCGTAAATGATGCAGCGGCGTGCTCATTCTTGGATGCGCTGCCTGCGGCATCGGCCAGCTGAAAGTGCGCGCTCGCCTGCGGGCGGTTATCGAGCCCAAATACGCCCTGGACAATTCCGGCAAGCGCTTGTGGCAACCTGATCGGGCCGACGCGCCCGCGAAAGCTGCCGTTCGGATGCGTGTAGTACTGCAGCGTCACCGCGAATGCGGCGCTGAAGGCGGCGGCAGTGCCCGAAAGCACGCTGCTGTGCCGTGCCGGGCTTTCCGCGACGACGACGAGACCGTATTTTTTTGCAAACGTGCGCAGCTTTGCGAAATCCGCGGCGCGCGTGCCGTATTTCTTCACGTAGCTCGCGCGGCTCAGGTAGCGTCGCTTGCGCACCGGCCGGTCGCTTAGGAAGTCCGCGCCGGAGGATGGCAGAGTCGCTCCGGGACGCAATCGCACGGTGACTTCAAAGCGCTCCTCGGGTGAGATCCTTGCGGCAACGCGGGCGCCCGGCATGACGCTGCGCTCGCTGCCCGCAAGCTTTACTCGCCGCACGGACTGCATAGGCCGACTCCTCAAGGTGCAAATTCCGGCACACGCTACTCCCGGCGCTCCTGCAATTCCAATTGTCGCCGAACAAGCACACTGCACCACGCCTAGCGCTGCGGGCGCGATGCTCTCGCGTCGCCTGCTGCTACGCCGCTCAACGGTCTGCTACGATCCGCTGCGCTGTGTATGCAACGCGCCGCCGGCGGCGCTCGAATTCCGCAGCGCAAAGATTTCCATAGCATGGCGCCACGTCCCCGGTTGCTCGATGCCTCCGCGATTGCGGTCTGTACTTTGGCGTGGGGAACGACCTGGTTCGTCATCACCTTCCAGCTCGGCGCCGTCGACCCCGTGGTTTCATTGACGTACCGTTTTGCGCTTGCGACCGCGCTCCTCTTCAGCTGGTGTCGCCTGCAGGGTCTGCCCCTGCGGCTAAATCTCGCGCAGCACGCTGCCGCCTGCGGCATTGGGTTATTCACTTTCGCTATCGACTACACGCTCATCTATTTGGCCGAGGCCAGGATCTCCTCGGCCGTCGTAGCGGTCATGTTTGCCACACTCGCCCTGGTCAACCTCTTGCTGTTCCGCCTGGTGTTCCGCCAGCGCGCGCCACTGCGCGCGTGGATGGGTGCGGGTTTGGGCGCCGCAGGCGTCGCAGTACTCTCCTGGAGCGAGATTCTGAGCGCTCAACTTGACGCACCGGCACGCGTCGGTCTTGCCATGGCAGCTATTGCAGTCGTGTGCGCGTCCATCGGCAACGTTTTTGCCCGGCGCGGCGAAGCCGCCGGAGCCTCAATCGCAGCTCTGACCGCCTGGGCCATGGTCTATGGCACACTCATCCTGATCCTCTACGCGATTGCCACGCAACGGCCCTGGCTCTTCGAGCCGAGCTTCGCCTATGTCGCCTCGCTCGTGTATCTCGCGCTCATCGGCTCGGTCGTGGCCTTTCTTTTTTACTACGGGCTCGCGCGCCGCCGCGGTTACGCCGCGGCCTCCTACGTGACCGCGCTCACCCCGGTCGTCGCCATGAGCGTATCGAGCGTGTTCGAGGGCAAGCGCTGGAACAGCGCGGCGCTGGGCGCTATCGTGCTCGTGCTGCTCGGCCAATGGATGCTGCTGCGTGCCCGGCGCCGTTCAGCGCCAGAACCCTGAGACGCATCAGGCCGCGCTCGGGCGCGCGCGCGCATGGCGGCCGCGCAGATCCGGCAGGAACGCGGTGAGCAAACCGATCAGCGGCAGGAACGAGCACACGTTATAGACGTATTCGATTCCGCGCACGTCGGCAAGCTTCCCGAGCAGCGCTGCGCCGATGCCGCCGATGCCGAACGCCAGGCCAAAGAACAGTCCCGAGACCGTCCCTACCCGACCCGGCAGCAGTTCTTGCGCGAACACCAGGATGGCCGAGAAGGCCGATGCGATCGTCAACCCGATGAGGAACACCAGAGCGCTCGTCCAAGCCTCATCCGCGTACGGCAACAGCAGCGTGAACGGCGCAACCCCGAGGATCGACACCCAGATCACGCGTTTCCTGCCGATGCGATCGCCGACCGGGCCGCCGACGAGCGTCCCCAGCGCGATCGCGAACAGGAACCCGAAGAGATGCAGCTGCGCCGACTGAATCGAGACATGAAAGCGGCTGATGAGATAAAACGTGTAATAGCTGCTGAGACTGGTGAGATAGAAATATTTCGAAAAAACGAGCGCCACCAGAATCGTCAGGGCCCAAGCGACCCTGCGCGTCACCGGAGTCGATTGCGGCCGCGACCCGTGCGCAATCTCGATGCCCCCCGGCAGCGCGTGATAACGCAGATACCAGTCGCCGATCCTCCACAGCACCAAAATGGCCACCAGCGCGGCGAGCGAGAACCAGGCGACACTGCTGCGGCCGAAGGGAATGATGACCCAGGCGGCCAGCAACGGTCCTACCGCGGTGCCGGCGTTGCCGCCCACCTGAAAAATCGACTGCGCGAGGCCGTGCTGGCCGCCGGAGGCGAGACGCGCGACGCGCGAGGACTCCGGATGAAAGATGGATGATCCCGCGCCGACGAGGGCCGCAGCGACGATGATCATGCCGTAGTTCGGCGCGATCGACAGCAGCACGAGTCCGAGGAGCGTGAAGCCCATGCCGATCGAGAGCGCGCGCGGCTGCGGATGGCGGTCGGTGTACATGCCGATGAAGGGCTGCAGCACCGAAGCGGTGAGTTGGTAGGTGAGCGTAATCAGCCCGATCTGGGCGAAACTCAGTGCGAAATCGTTCTTGAGGAGCGGATAGATCGCCAGAATGAGCGACTGGATCATGTCGTTCAGGAAGTGCGAGAAGCTGATCGCGCCGAGCACGCGGAAGCGCGTCGGCTGATTTGCGGGCGACACGGCGCCGGGCACGGCTCTCGTCAGCATCATTTGCGATCCGCCCGCGAGCGCTCTGCTAGGGGTCTCGGCCGCGACAACATTGCAAGGGAAGGAAGGGTGTGTGCATTGTATTGAAGCGCAGCACGCAGCACAATTGGCGCGTGTTGCAGTTTGCGCGCCCGTTGCCGCGGAGCGCGGCCGCGCAATGGCAAGTGCGCGGCTCACACCCTGCACCTGCACGCATCATCCTTGAGCCGCAGCGCGTCGCGCGCTGCTAACATAGGCGCTGTTTGGGTCTTGCGCCCGTGCGCGACCCGCTGCGACTACGATTTGTTCATGGCTGCCGACCGGCACAGTTCCCACAACGCTGTCAGTACCAAGGCGGCAGGCATCGTCGGGCTGGCGGTCATGTGCAGCCGCATTCTCGGCCTGATCCGCGAACAGATCTTCGCGGCGCTGTTCGGCGGCGGCCGCGCCATGGACGCGTTCACGGTCGCATTTCGCACGCCCAACCTGCTGCGCGACCTGTTCGCCGAAGGCGCCCTGTCGACCGCCTTCATCACCACCTTCTCCAAGACCATCGCCACCGAAGGTGATGGCGCCGCGTGGCGCCTCGCGAACAAGGTCGCGACGATGACGGCCGTCGTATTGAGCTCGCTCTGCCTGATCGGGATCCTGATCGCGCCGCTGCTCGTCGCCTTGTTCGCTCCCGGTTTCGATGCGGACAAGGCGCATTTGACCGTGGTGCTGGCGCGCATCATGTATCCGTTCATCCTGCTGGTGTCGCTGGCCGCGCTCGTGATGGGCATGCTCAACGCCAAGCACGTATTCGCCGTTCCCGCCATGGCGTCGAGCTTCTTCAATCTCGGCTCGATTGCCGGGGGCGTCCTGATTGGCCGCTGGCTCGATCCGCATTTCGGTCCGGGGGCGCTCGTCGGGCTCGCCATTGGCACCCTCATCGGCGGCGCGCTGCAGCTGGCGGTGCAGCTGCCGTCGCTCGCGAAGCTCGGCTACGTCTTTCAGGCGGATTTCCACTGGCGCGACGCGGGGGTGACGAAGATTCTGCGACTCATGGGCCCGGCCGTGATCGCCGCCAGCTCCGTCCAGTTGAACGTGCTGATCAATTCCATGTTCGCCTCCACGCTGGGCGACGGGCCGATTTTTTGGCTCGCGATCGCTTTCCGACTCATGCAACTGCCGCTTGGGATTTTTGGCGTCGCTCTCGCGACGGTCACGCTGCCTGTGCTCTCGCGTCTCGTCGCCGCGGGCGACAGCGTCAGGTTCCGCAGTGAGCTTGCCCGCGGGCTGCGGCTGGCATTTCTGCTCACGATCCCCGCGACCATCGGCCTCATCATTCTCGCTGAGCCGATCATCTCGGTGCTCTATCAGCACGGCAAGTTCAACGCCTATCAAACGGTGCAGGCCGCCGGCGCGCTGCGCTTTTACGCCATCGGACTTACCGCCTATTCGGCAATGAAGGTGCTGGTGCCGGCTTTCTACGCGCTCGACCGGCGCAAGACTCCGATGATCGTGAGCTTCATCGCCGTCGGGATGAATCTCGCCTTCAACTGGCTCTTCACCTTCCGCCTGGGATGGGGGCATCGCGGGCTGGCGCTGTCGACCGGCTGCGTCGCCCTGACGAATTTCCTGCTCCTCTACGCGCTCATGCGCCGGCATGTGCGCTACTTGCACACCGGCTTGCTCGCGACGATGCTGGCGAAGGTGCTGCTGGCGGGCGTTGCGCTCGGCGCCGTGTGCTTCGCCGGGGAGCATTGGCTGCTGGCGCAGTGGGCCACGCAAGCAACCGGCGCGAAGGCTGCTTCACTCTTGGCGACCATCGGCGTGGCCGGCGGCGTGTTCTTTGCCGTCGCCGCGCTGTTGCGCATCGACGAGGTCACGCAGGTTGCGACGCTCGTCCGTCAGCGGCTCGCCAGGCGCCCGCCGCACTCGTAGAAGCTCTCCGGGTTAGGTAGGCTCGCCGGATGGCACATGGGCTCCGCTTGGCCGGGCGCACGCGCGCAGCGGCAACACCCACGGCGGGCGGCGCGGCTCGCCGTGGTACCGGGTTCTACGGCATCCTCGCCAGTGCGCTCCTCATCGCCGGCCCCACGGCCGCGCAGGCCGAATGGATGGCGCGCAACGACGCCATCATGGGCACCCGCATCACGGTGGAGCTGCGGGCCGCCGATGCGGCGAAAGGCTCGGCGGCCATCGATGCCGTCATGGCCGAGATGCGCCGCATCGACGAGCTGATGAGTCATTACAAGCCCGACAGCGAGCTCTCGCAGATCAATCTCAAGGCGGCCGAAGAGCCCGTGCACGTCGACCGCGAGCTCTTTGATCTGCTCAAGCTATCGCTGCATTTTTCGGAGCTCACCGACGGCGCCTTCGATATCACCTATGCAGGCGTCGGACGGCTGTACGACTACCGCCGCCACATCAGGCCCACGGAAGCGCAAATCCAGGCCGCACTGCCGACCGTCAACTGGAGAAACCTCATTCTCGACGCGGACAAGCTCACCGTGAAATTTGCCATGCCGGGCATGCGCATCGACGTCGGCGGCATCGGCAAGGGCTACGCGGTCGACCGCTGCATCGCGATTCTGCAGTCGCTGGGCATTACGCACGCCCTCGTCACCGCCGGCGGCGACAGCCGCATCATCGGCGATCGCGACGGCCGCCCGTGGGTCGTCGGCATTCGCCACCCGGATGACCCCAACAAGATCGTGACCCGGCTGCCGCTGGTGGATACCGCGATGTCGACCTCCGGGGACTACTACCGATACTTTGACGAGGGCGGCGTGCGCTACCACCACATCATCGATCCGCGCACCGGGCACTCCGCAAGCCGCGTGCGCAGCGCGACGATTCTCGGGCCCACGGCGACTGAAACCGACGGACTTTCGAAGACTGCGTTCGTGCTGGGCGCGGAGAGAACTCTGGAACTCATTAATCGCATGCCGAAATTCGATGCGATCTTCATCACCCCCGACGGTCGGGTACTTTATTCCCGCGGGCTCGAACCGCCCGCGCAGCACAGCAAGGAGCCCGGGAGCCCTTAGAGCTCCCGCCGCTACGGCGCGCTACTGTGGCGCAGCGCCGTGATGCGCAGACAGCAGCGCATCGACGTCGCGTTCGGCGAGCAGCCAGTCGTCGAGCTCGTAGCCGCTCACGAACCCACGCTGCTCCGCCCGCAGGTAGGCCGCCTCCGCGATCATCGCCCGCCGCATTTCATCGGATAGGCCAACCGCGCTCGGCGCGCTGGCTGCAAGTGGACTCGGGCGGGATGATGGGCGCGTGCGTTCGCGCTTTTTGGACGGGATGGGTTCAGAGATTCGCGGTAAGTCGGGGGTTCGGCGAATCGCCATACGCGCCTCCTTTGCGATGTGACGTGCATAGCTTGCGGCCACGCCGACCGACATGCAAGCGTGGCGGGCGCGTTATTTGAGATGGATCATGCGCCACAAAAGCGCGCTGACAATTATTTGCGCTTCTTTGGTGCGCGCGCGCGCGCCACCGCGTGCAGATATTTGCCAAACTCGCGGCCGAGCTGCTTGTGCGCGAGGGCATATTCGACAGTCGCCTGCAGATAGCCGAGCTTGCTGCCGCAGTCGTAGCGCTTGCCCTCGAAACGGTGCGCATAGACCGCCTCCTCGCCCATCAGCGCGCCGATGCCATCCGTCAGCTGAATCTCGCCTCCGGAGCCGTGACCAATTCTCTCAAGATGCGCAAAGATCGCCGGCGTCAGCACGTAGCGTCCGACCACCGCGAGCGTTGACGGCGCCTCGGCGGGCTTGGGCTTTTCAACAATGCTGCGGATGCGACTGGTCGCCGAATGTGGCGCTTCGACTTCCACGATGCCGTAGCGCTCGGTATCGCGGCGCGGCACCAGCTCCACCCCCAGCACGCTCGCGCGCTTCTCGCCATACACTTCGGCCATCTGCTGCAGGCAGGGCACGGTGCTGCGGATGAGGTCATCGGCCAGATGTACGAAAAAGGGCTCGGCGCCCACCGCAGGCTGTGCGCACAGCACCGCGTGCCCGAGTCCGAGCGGCGCGGGCTGCCGGATATAGATGCACGCGGCATAGGAGGGCAGCACGCTTCTGATCTGGTTCAGCAGATCGCTCTTGCCTTGGGAGTGCAGCAGCTGCTCGAGTTCCGGGTCAGAGTCGAAGTGGTCTTCAATCGCGCGCTTGGACGCGCCGGTAATGAAGACGAGTCGCCGTGCGCCGGCCGCCAGGGCCTCCTCGACCGCGTACTGAATGAGCGGCTTGTCGACGACCGGCAGCATCTCCTTGGGACTCGCCTTGGTCGCCGGAAGAAAGCGCGTGCCACGTCCGGCGACCGGGAACACCGCCGTACGAATCGGCGACTTCACACTCATGCGGCGCTCCTTGACGCGTTGTGAACTGGGCTGAGTCATCACAGCGCGCGCGCCGCCTCGTCAGTACGTTCGGCCCACTTGAAGACCACCGGATGCAGAGTGTCCCAGGCACGGCATTTGGGGCAGCGCCAATACCAGCCGACGCTCGGCAGACCGCAGTCATCGCATTGATAGCGCCCGCCCACATCCCCCATGCGCATCAACAAGGCGCGCAGCGACGAGACCTCGGCGGAGGACTCAGTGACGTCCTTCGCCGGTACGGCGGTTGCGAGCAGCCACGCAAGCTGCCGCGCGCTCACCCGCCCCGTCGCGCGCAGTCGACTGCTCAGATCGCCAAGGAGCTGCGCTTCGCCCGCCGTGCCGACCAGAGTCAGCACGCGCGGGATGATTTCGAGCGCCAGTTCCGGCGCAGCCTCGAGGGTGTGCAGGTAAAGGGCGAGCGCGCCGCCGCTGTCGCCCGCCGCCGCCGTCATCCGCGCGCTCAACAGCTGCGCCCGTGGCAGATCCTGGTCGTGGGCGCGCGCCTGCTTGAGCAGGGCCTGGGCCCGTGCGGCCTCGCCCTGCAGCACGGCATGCTCGGCGAGCTCGCACAGATAGTGGGCGGCCACCCGGCGGCGCTCGCTCTGCACGGCGCTCGGCAGCTCGTGAAATACTTTCAGCGCATTGGCCCAGTCGCCCGCCTGCTCATGAATGCGCACCAGATGATCGAGCGCGGCGTGCCGGTACTCGCGCGTTGCGGCCAGCTCCTCAAAGAGACGCTCAGCGCGGTCCATGAGTCCGGCGCTCGAATAATCGAGCGCAAGCGCGAATGCGCCGCGCTGCGCAACGGCCGGGGTCGCATCCCCGCGCAGCCGCGTGTGGATGGCGATCGCGCGTTCCACCTCGCCCCGGCGCCGAAACACGCTGCCGAGGGCAAACTGAATCTCGACCGCGTCGCCGTCCACTTCGGCCATGCGCGCGAAGACCTCCGCGGCGCGGTCGAAGCGATCGTTGATCAGGTGGTCTAGG
This sequence comes from Steroidobacteraceae bacterium, assembly GCA_035481795.1. Lineage (GTDB taxonomy): Bacteria > Pseudomonadota > Gammaproteobacteria > Steroidobacterales > Steroidobacteraceae > PALSA-1196. The sequence continues at coordinate 79,338 of DATHRI010000029.1, read as the reverse complement.
CCGACGTAGTAGTCGCGCGGCAGTCGCACCGTGCGCGCGAGCGCGCGGCCGTGCCCGAGGCCCCAGGCGATGGCACCGACGACAATGAACGCTAGTGCCAGAAGCAGTGGTGAGAGCTCAATCATCGCAGTCCGCTGTGGCGGTCAGTCACGGATCGGTCTGTCGGCTCCATCGTTGACGCGCTCGCGCAGATCCTTGCCCGGTTTGAAGTGCGGTACGTACTTGCCTGACAGGGCGACCGCCTCGCCCGTCTTGGGATTCCGCCCCTGCCGCGGCGGCCGAAAGTGCAAGGAGAAGCTGCCGAAGCCGCGAATTTCGATGCGCTCGCCCTGCGAGAGAGCATCGCTCATGATCTCGAGCATCTGCTTCAGGGCAAGCTCGACGTCCTTTGCGGGCAGATGCTTCTGCTTCGCGGTGATGATCTCGATGAGTTCCGATTTCGTCATGGCTCGCCCATAAAGGCTGCGCGGCGTTTAACTCAGTCCTGCTCCGTGCCGATCTGCTCCTTCAGAAGATCGCCGAGGCTCGTTCCCGCGGAGGCTTGGTCCGAGCGATAGCTCTGCACAGCCTCGGCCTCCTCGTGCGCCTCTTTGGCCTTGATCGACAGTGAAATGGTGCGCGTCTTACGGTCCACGCCGGTGAATTTTGCCTCCACCTCATCGCCGACCTTCAGGACCATGCGCGCATCCTCGATGCGTTCGCGGCCGAGCTCGGCGGCGCGCAGCTGACCGTCGACGCCGTTGCCGAGATCAATGACCGCGCCGCGCGCGTCAACTTCTTTAACGACGCCGCGCACGATGGTACCCTTGGGATTTTCGGCGATGTAGGCAGAGAACGGATCCTTGGCGAGCTGTTTGATACCGAGGGAAATGCGCTCGCGCTCCGGATCGATCGCCAGCACCATCGCCTCGAGCTGCTGGCCTTTCTGGTAGTTGCGCACCGCCTCCTCGCCCGGCTGGTCCCAGGAGATGTCGGAGAGGTGCACCAGGCCGTCGATGTTGCCCTGCAGACCAATGAAGATGCCGAAGTCGGTGATCGACTTGATCTGGCCTGCGACCTTGTCGCCGCGGTTGTAGTTTTCCGCGAATTCCTTCCAGGGATTCGCCTGGCACTGCTTGAGCCCCAAGGAAATGCGCCGCCGCTCCTCGTCGACGTCGAGCACCATGACCTCGACTTCCTGCCCGGTGTGCACGACTTTCGCCGGATTGACGTTCTTGTTGGTCCAGTCCATCTCCGAGACGTGCACGAGCCCTTCGACGCCGTCCTCGATCTCAACGAAGGCGCCGTAGTCGGCGATATTCGTGACCTTGCCGAAGACCCGCGTGTGCGGCGGGTAGCGGCGCGCGATGTTCTCCCACGGATCCGCGCCGAGCTGCTTCAAGCCGAGGCTCACGCGCGAGCGTTCGCGGTCGAATTTCAGAATGCGCACCTCGACTTCGTCGCCGACCTTCACCACTTCGGAAGGATGTTTGACGCGCTTCCACGCCATGTCGGTGATGTGCAGCAGCCCGTCGATGCCGCCCAGGTCGACGAACGCGCCGTAGTCGGTGAGATTCTTGACGGCACCGCGCACGACGGCGCCCTCCTGCAGATTATCCATGAGCGCGCTGCGTTCGGCCGAGAACTCCTGCTCCACGACCGCGCGGCGCGAGACGACGACGTTATTGCGCTTCTGATCGAGCTTGATGACCTTGAATTCGAGCGGCTTGCCTTCGAGATAGGACGTGTCGCGCACCGGCCGCACGTCGACGAGCGAACCGGGAAGAAAGGCGCGCACCGTCTCGATCTCAACGGTGAAGCCACCTTTGACGCGTCCGGTGATGACACCGGTGACGATTTCCTGATTGTTGAAGGCCGTCTCGAGGCGCGTCCAGGTGCGCGCGCGCTTGGCCTTTTCACGCGACAGCCGCGTTTCGCCCGTACCGTCCTCTACCGAGTCGAGTGCAACCTCCACCTCGTCGCCGGCCTTCACCTCGAGCACGCCCTGCTCGTTCTTGAATTGCTCAACCGGAATCACCGCCTCGGACTTCAGTCCAACATTGACGATGACGACGTCCTCGGAGACGTCAATCACGAGGCCAGTCAGGATCATCCCCGGACGGATGCGCTGATTGGCGAGACTCTGCTCGAACATCTGGGCAAAATTTTCGGTCATACCTTCACTCGCACGTCAACATGCGTGCATACGCCCGGACGCCATCCAGCGCGTTCCAGGGATGATGAATACCGGCCCGGCCATCCGCTGGCCAAAGCGCCACAAGCTACACGATAAGAACAGCCACCTAGCTCCACAAGGAGAGTTCGCGACCCAGCCCGAGCACCCGATCAACCACCGCATCGATCGCAAGCCCGGTCGAGTCGATCACGTGGGCATCGGCCGCCGCCTTCAGGGGGCTCGACTTTCGCGTCGAATCCCGCAAATCCCGCTCGGCGATCTCGCGCGAAAGGGCGGGAAGGCTAACATCGGAACCCTTGTCTTTCAACTGCTTATAACGCCGCAGGGCCCTCTCCGCAGGGGTCGCCGTGAGAAAGATCTTCAGGACCGCTTCGGGGAACACGACGCTCCCCATGTCGCGCCCGTCGGCGACGAGGCCCGGGGGGCGGCGGAAGGCCCGCTGGCGGCCCAGGAGCGCGCTGCGCACCTCGGGCCACGCTGCGACCCGGGAGGCGCCCTGTCCCGCCATTTCCGAGCGCACCTCGAGTGTGACATCCCGACCGCAGAGCGTGACCTGCTCGCCGCCGTCCGGGCGCGTCCCGAAGCCGATCTGCATGGACGCAGCGAGCTGCGTGTGCCCGGATATGTCATCTGGCTGCAGTGCGTTCTGCACTCCCGCGAGCGCCACCAGACGATAGAGGGCGCCGCTGTCGAGCAAGTGCCAGTGCGCATGGCGCGCGACCGCGCGGCTGATGGTGCCCTTGCCCGAACCGCTCGGACCATCGATGGTCACGACGGCGGCGGCGCACATAGCTCGATCTGCAGGCCCACTGCGCGGGCGCTCGCGACGAAGTTCGGGAAGGAGGTCGCGACGCTCGCCACGTCGCGGATTTCAATCGGGCCGCGCGCGCGCACGGCGGCCACGGCAAACGCCATCGCGATGCGATGATCGCCGTGGCTGTCGATCGTGCCGGTGCCGAAGCCAGCAGACGCGCCGCGAATCCAGAGCCCGTCATTCAGCAGCTCGACTTCAATCCCCAGGCGCGCGAGCCCCGTCGCCATGGCGGCGAGACGGTCGCTTTCCTTGATGCGCAGCTCGAGCGCGCCGCGCACCAGCGTCTCGCCCTGCGCGCACGCCGCCGCGATGAAGAACACCGGCAGCTCGTCGATGGCGAGCGGCACGGCGGAGTCTGCAACCTTGATGCCGCGCAGCTCACTCGCGCGCACCTCGATGTCGGCGAGCGGCTCGCTCGCCGCGGCTGCCGCAGAGTGCGGCCGGCGCACGGGGTGCACACGGATGTCCGCGCCCATTTGCCGCAGCAGCTGCAGCAGCCCCGTGCGGGTCGGGTTCACCCCGATGCCCCGCAGGGTGAGCCCGTGCGTCGCAGCCAGACAGCCGGCCACGATAAAGAACGCTGCGGAGGAGAAATCCCCGGGCACCTGCACGCGCGTCGCCTGCAGCGCCTGGCCGCCCTGCAGCGCAATCGTGCCGTCCGCGCTCAGGACTTCGACGCCGAAGGCGGCGAGCATGCGCTCGGTGTGATCGCGGCTCGGAGCCGGCTCAACCACCCGCGTGCGGCCCTCGGCGCGCAGCGCCGCGAGCAGGATCGCTGACTTGACCTGGGCACTCGGCACCGGCAGCTCGTAGTCGATTGCGGCGAGGACGCGGCCGCCGTGGATGTGCACCGGCGGCCGTCCCTCGTGGGTCGTGATGGCGGCGCCCATCAGCCGCAGGGGCACCGCGACCCGCTCCATCGGTCGGCGCATGAGCGAGGCGTCGCCAACGAGTTTCGAGTCGAAGGGCTGGCCGGCGAGCAGCCCCATGAAAAGGCGCATCGCGGTGCCGGCATTGCCCATGTCGAGAGCGGCCGCCGCCGGGTGCAGGCGCGCGGCGCCGGCGCCGTGCACGACGACGTGGCCGCCGTTCGGCCCATCGATACCGACGCCGAGCTGTCGCAGGGCGACGAGCGTCGCAAGGCAATCCTCGCTGTCGAGAAAGTCATCAATGCGGGTGTCGCCCTCGGCAAGGCTGCCGAGCATCAACGCGCGGTGCGTGATGGACTTGTCTCCGGGAATGGGCGCTTCGCCGTGAAGCGGGCGGCTCGGCTGCACCACGTAGCGCGACACGGCGGACGCCATCAAGAAAGCGCGCGCGGATAGGAGCCGAGGATCCTGAAGAGCGAGGCGCGCCGCTTCAACGCGACGAGCGCCTGTGCCACCGGCTTGTCGGCGCAATGACCTTCGAGGTCGATGAAGAACACGTAGTCCCATTTGCGCCGCCGCGAGGGCCGCGACTCGATGCGAGTCATGCTGACGCGGTGCCGGGCGAGTGGTTCGAGCAGCCGGAATAGCGCGCCCGGCGCCTGCGTGTGGCTCACCGAAACCAGCAGCGTCGTGCGGTCCGCGCCGCTCGGCTCAAAAAGCTTGCGGCCGAGCACCAGGAAGCGGGTCGTGTTGTCGGGGCGATCCTCGATTTCACGCGCCAGCACTTCGAGATTATAGACCTCGGCGGCGGTCTGGCCGGCGATGGCGGCGGTGCCCTCTTCATCGCGGGCGCGGCGCGCCGCCTCGGCGTTGCTCGCCACGCCGATGCGTTCCACCTCCGGCAGGTGATCCTGCAGCCAGGAGCGGCACTGCGCGAGCGACTGCTGGTGGGAGCACACACGCACGATGCGCTCGAGCGAGGTCATCCGCCCCATCAGCAGCTGGTGAATGCGTAGCTCCACCTCGCCGCAGATCTTGAGCGGCGAGCTCAGGAAGCGATCGAGCGTGTGGTTGACGGTCCCTTCGGTCGAGTTCTCGATCGGCACGACGCCAAAATCCGCAGCGCTGGATTCCACCTCGTGAAAGACCTCATCGATCGAGGCGAGCGGCAGCGCGCGCACCGAGTGCCCGAAGTGCGTCAGCACCGCCGTCTGCGTGAACGTCCCCTCCGGCCCGAGAAACGCCACCTTGAGAGGCTCCTGCTGCGCGAGACACGCGGACATGATCTCCCGAAAGAGCCGCAGCACCTCCTCGTCGCGCAGTGGACCGCGATTACGCGCGCGCGCCATGCGCAGGACCTGTGCCTCACGCTCCGGCTGGTAGAACTCCGCCGTGCGCCCGGCGAGCGTCTTCGACACCCCGACCGCCTGTGCAAGCTTCGCCCGCTCGTTGATGAGCGCATGGATCTGCTCGTCGACCGCATCGATGCGCGCGCGCACCCGCGCCAGATCGACCGGCGGTACGCGCGCGCGCGGCGCGGGCTTTGCAGGCGCAGCGGGGCGTGAGGGGTTCTTGCGCGGCATGGGCAGAAGCGGGCCGATCAGACGATCCGCGCCGCAAGGACTCCTTCGATTCGGGCGATTCGCCCGAGCAGATCTTCGCTCACCGCGCCGTCCGCGTCGATGAGTGTGTAGGCATATTCGTCGCGCGACTTGTTGAGGAGGTCGGCGATGTTGAGGCCCGCGGCGGCAAGACAGGTCGAGATCTGTCCGACCATGTTCGGCACATTGCGGTTGGCAATGGCCAGGCGCGTCGTCCGCGGGGCCCGCGGCAGCACCACTTCCGGAAAGTTCACGCAATTGCGCAGATTGCCGTTCTCGAGAAAGTCCTTCAGCGTCTCGACGATCATGACGGCACAGTTCTCCTCGGCCTCGCCGGTGGACGCACCGAGATGGGGCAGGGTCACCACCTGCGGATGGTCCTTGAGGAGGCTCGCCGGAAAGTCGCACACGTAGGAGCGAAGATGTCCCGCGTCGAGCGCCGCGATGACGGCCGCGTTGTCGACGATGGCGGCGCGCGCGAAGTTGAGAATCACGCCTCCGGACGGCATGAGCGCGAGACGCGCCGCGTTCACCAGGTGGCGGGTGTGTTCGTTGAGCGGCACGTGCACCGTCACCGCATGCGAGCGCGCGAACAGATCCTCGAGCGACAGCGCCTGTTCGACGCTTGCGGAGAGCTGCCAGGCGCGCTGCACCGTCAGCTGCGGATCGTAGCCGAGAACCTTCATCCCGAGGCCGAGCGCGGAATTGGCCGCTTCAACACCGACGGCGCCGAGGCCGATGACGCCGAGCGTGCGGCCCGGGAGCTCGAAGCCGATGAAGTTCTTCTTGCCGGCCTCAACCGCCGTCTCCAGTGCCGCATCATCTCCCGGCAGCGAGCGCGCGAACGCCCAGGCCTGGCACACGTTGCGCGCGGCGATGAGCAGTCCCGCGAGCACGAGCTCCTTGACCGCATTGGCATTCGCGCCCGGTGCGTTGAACACCGGCACGCCGCGCGCGCTCAACTCGGCGAGCGGAATGTTGTTGACACCCACGCCCGCCCGCCCCACGGCCAGCACCGACTTCGGGATCAGCCGCGCGTGCAGTTCCGCCGAGCGCACCAGGATCGCGTGCGCGGTCTCGAGTGCGGCGCCCACGTCGAAGCGCGCGGCGGGAAGCCGCTCAAGACCGCGCGGACTGATGTGATTGAGTGTCGCAATTCGAAAGCGCATCGATGCTCAGCCGTGGCGACGCTCGAAGTCCTGCATGAACGCCGTCAGCGCCGCGACGGCCGCGAGCGGCATCGCGTTGTAGAGGCTCGCGCGCATGCCACCGACCGAGCGGTGTCCCTCGAGGTTGCAGAGTCCCGCCGCGGCCGCCGCGCGCAGAAACTGCGCATCGAGCGCGGGCTGCGCGAGCGTGAATGGCACGTTCATCCAGGAGCGGCAATGGTGCGCGACCGGATTGCGGTAGAAGCCTGAGGCGTCGATGGCCGCATACAGCAGTGCCGCCTTTGCGCGGTTACGCTCCTGCATCGCGGCGAGACCGCCGTGCGCCTTGAGCCATTTGAAGACGAGGCCGGCGACATACCAGGCAAAGGTCGGCGGCGTGTTGAGCATCGAGCCCTGCTCGGCGAGCGCGCGATAGTCCCACACCGCCGGCGTCCCCGCGCGCGCCCGCCCCAGGAGCTCATCGCGCACGATCACCACGGTCAGGCCCGCCGGCCCGATATTTTTCTGCGCGCTCGCGTAGATCAAGGCGCAGCGCGCCACCTCGATCGGCCGCGACAGCAACGTCGAGGACATGTCGGCCACGAGCGGCGTGCCGCCGGTGTCGGGCGTGTACGGAAACTCGACGCCGCCGATCGTCTCGTTCGGCGTGTAGTGCACGTAGGCGGCCCCGGCCTGAAGCTGCAGCGCCCGCGGCTCCGGTACCGTGCAGTAGCTCGAAGGCGCCTCATCCGCCGCGACGTTGACGCGGCAGTAACGCTGCGCCTCTGCGAGCGCCAATTTCGACCACACGCCCGTAATGAGGTAATCGACCGACGCCGCCGGGCTCGCCAGATTCAGCGGAATGCAGGCGAACTGGGCGCGCGCCCCGCCCTGCATGAAAAGCACGCGATAGTCGTCGGGTATGCCGAGGAGCTCGCGCAGGTCTCGCTCAGCCGTCGCGGCCACCTCGCTGAAGGCTTTGCTGCGATGGCTGATCTCCATCACGGAGCTGCCCGAGCCCTGCCAGTCAGTCAGCTCGGAGCGCACCTGCTCGAGAACTTCCAGGGGCAGCATGGCCGGCCCCGCGGCGAAATTGAATGCGCGCATGAGACGCCCGATTCAGCTATGCGGCCGACGGCCGCATGCCTCGTGATCCCGTGCGCGGCCCGCGGCACTTGCGCAACGCCGTCACACTTGCGGCGGAACCTCGGCACTCAGCGCGTCGCTGTCGGGCGTCCCCTCGAGCGTCTCATCGATCTGCTCGATGCCGGTCAGACGCTCGCCCTCGGCAAGCCGGATCAGCCGCACGCCCTGGGTGTTGCGCCCGACGATCGAGATCTCATCGACCGGCGTGCGCACCAGCGTGCCGGTGGAGCTGATGAGCATGAGCTCCTGGCCCGGGGTCACTTGCAGCGCGCCTACGGTCGCGCCGTTGCGATCCGTCGTCTGCAGCGCAATGACGCCCTGGCCGCCGCGACCGTGCACCGGAAAATCCTCAAGCGGCGTGCGCTTGCCGTAGCCGTGCTCCGAGGCCGTCAGGATGTGCCCCTCGCCGACGACGATGAGCGCGATCAGCTCCTGGCCTTCGCCGAGCTTCACGCCGCGCACGCCCGCCGCCTCGCGGCCCATTGGCCGCACCTCCTCCTCGGGAAAGCGGATGGCCTTGCCGCCACTCGTGACGAGGATGACTTCGCGCTGGCCATCGGTGAGTGCGACGCCCACCAGGCGGTCGTTGTCATGCAGGTCGATCGCAATGATGCCCGCCGATCGCGGCCGCGAGAAGGCCGTGAGCGGCGTCTTTTTCACGGTGCCCTGGCTCGTCGCCATGAACACAAAATGCTGCTCGTCGTACTGCTTCACCGGCAATACGGCGTTGATCTTCTCGCCCTCCTCGAGCGGCAGCAGGTTCACCATGGGTTTGCCGCGGGCGTTTCTGCCCGCCTGCGGCAGCTGATGAACCTTGAGCCAGTAAACCTGGCCGCGGTTCGAGAAACACAAGACGGTGTCGTGAGTGTGCGCGACGAATAGTTTTTCCACGAAATCCTCATCCTTTACGGCTGTCGCCGCCTTGCCGCGACCGCCGCGGCGCTGTGTTTGATACTCGGCGACGGGCTGCGACTTCGCATAGCCCGCGTGTGAAAGCGTTACCACCACATCCTGGGGCTCGATCAGATCCTCGGTGGTCAGATCCAGGTGATCGCGGCTGATTTCGGTACGACGCTCGTCGCCGTAGTTCTCGCGCATCTCGACCAGCTCCGCGCGCACCACCTGCGTCAGCCGCTGCGGGCGGGCGAGAATGTCGCTGTAGTCGCCGATACGCGCGAGCAGCTCGCGGTATTCGCCGACGATCTTCTCCTGCTCGAGCCCGGTCAGGCGGTTGAGGCGCATATCGAGAATCGCCTGCGCCTGGGCTTCGGAGAGGCGGTAGCCCGTCTCCGTCAGACCCAAATCCGCGGCGAGTCCGCTCGGCCGGGTGGAGACGCTGCCGGCGCGCGCCAACAGCTCCGGCACGATGCCGGCAGGCCACGGCCGCGCCTGCAGCGCATCGCGCGCCGCGAGCGGCGCCGGCGCAGCCTTGATGACGGCGATGACCGCATCGATGTTGGCGAGCGCCACCGCCAGTCCCTCGAGCACGTGGGCGCGCTCGCGCGCCTTCTTGAGATCATGAATCGTGCGCCGCGTCACCACTTCGCGGCGGTGACGGATGAACGCCTCCAGAATCTCCTTCAGCGACAGCAGCCGCGGCTGCCCATCCTGGAGCGCGACCATGTTGATGCCGAACACGGTCTCCATCGGCGTCTGCGCATAGAGGTTGTTGAGCACGATCTCGCCGATCTCACCGCGCCGCAGCTCGATGACGACGCGCATGCCGTCCTTGTCGGACTCGTCGCGCAGCTCGGAGATCCCCTCGATGTCCTTCGCCCGCACGAGGTCGGCGATGCGCTCGAGAAGGCGCGCCTTGTTCACCTGATAGGGAAGCTCGGTGACGACGATCGCCTGCCGGTCGCCGCGGCCGATGTCCTCGAAATGCGCACGGCAGCGCACCGACAGCCGGCCGCGCCCGGTGCGGTAGGCGGTCGCGATCTCCTGCGCGCCATTGATGATGCCGGCGGTCGGAAAATCCGGTCCGGGAATGTGCTGCATCAGCGCCGCGAGCGGCAGCGTCGGATCCTCGAGCAGCGCAAGACAAGCGCTCACGACTTCGGTCAGATTGTGCGGCGGAATGTTGGTCGCCATGCCGACCGCGATACCGGATGCGCCGTTGACGAGCAGATTCGGCACGCGCGCCGGCAGCACCGACGGCTCCGCTTCGGACTCGTCGTAGTTCGCGACGAAATCGACCGTCTCCTTGTCGATATCGGCGAGCAGCTCGCTCGCGATCTTCGACATGCGCACTTCCGTGTAGCGCATCGCCGCGGGCGGATCGCCGTCGACGGAGCCGAAGTTGCCCTGGCCGTCAATCAGCAGATAGCGCATGGAGAAGGTCTGCGCCATGCGCACCATCGCGTCGTACACCGCGGTGTCGCCGTGCGGGTGGTACTTGCCGATGACATCGCCGACCACGCGCGCGGATTTCTTGTAGGGCCGGTTCCAGTCGGTGCCGAGCTCGCGCATGGCGAAGAGCACGCGCCGGTGGACAGGCTTCAGCCCGTCGCGGATGTCGGGCAGAGCGCGCCCGACGATCACACTCATGGCATAGTCGAGGTAGGACTGCCGCATCTCGTCCTCGAGATTGACGGCCTGAACTTCGCGGGCGATTTCGGACATGCGAACTGGCTGCAACGAAAACGAAATTTTAGCACAGAGCCGCGTGCGCAAGCGCGGCAGCGCTGCGGCTGTTGCGCGGGATCTTGAGGCGCTCGCGGGTACAGCCCGATATACTCGCGCGGCCTGAATTTAAGGGTGCTTTGCGTGCCTATGGCGTCAACCCATTCGAGTGCACCAGTGCAGGAGCGCGCGCCGCATGCGGATCGCGCGGAGCTTGCCAAGTTCGATGCACTCGCACCGCGCTTCTGGGATCCGCAGGGAGAGTTTCGCCCCCTGCATCTGCTGAACCCGGTGCGCGTGCGCTTCGTGGCCGAACGCGCATTGCTCGCCGGTGCGCGCGTGCTCGACGTCGGCTGCGGCGGCGGGCTGCTCTGCGAGAGCCTGGCACGCGCCGGCGCGAGCGTGACCGGCATTGATCTCTCCCCGGGCATGCTCGAGGTTGCGCGTCTGCATGCGGCGGCGCAGAGCCTGGCAATCGACTACCGCCTGCAAGGCGCCGAGGAGCTCGCCCGCGAGCAGCCCGCAGCATTTGACATCGTCACCTGCATGGAAATGCTCGAGCACGTGCCGCGCCCGGCGGCGACCACCGCGGCGCTCGCGCAGCTGGTGCGGCCGCAGGGCGCGGTGTTTGTCTCGACCCTCAATCGCAATCTGAAGTCCTTTGTGTTGGCGATCGTCGCCGCCGAATACCTGCTGCAGCTGATTCCGCGCGGCACTCACGAGTACGCGCGCCTGATCCGGCCCGCAGAGCTCGCGCGCTGGGCGCGCGCCGCGGGCTTGAGCCTGCGTGAGGTCGCGGGCATCGACTTCAGCCCGTTCACGCACGCCGCGCGCCTGACGCGCGATCCGGCCGTGAACTACATCGTCCACCTGGAGCGCTGACAGCGTGAGTCCCGGGGCGGTCGTCGCCGTGGCGTTGGCAGCGCTCAGCGCCGGCGCCGCGCTCGGCGTCCTCGCCGGCTTTCTGCTGGCGCAGCGGCGCGCCGCGCGGCAACTTGAGCAAGCCGATGCGCGCCTGCACGCGACCTTTGATTCGGTGGCAGGGGAGACGCTGCGCGCCAACAGCGAGGTCTTCCTGCGCATGGCGCGCGAGGCCCTCGGCCGTGAACAGGTCATCGGCGCGAGCGCCCTCAAAGAGCGCGAGGTTGCGATCAGCCAGCTGCTCGAGCCCTTGCGGGTGGCGCTCGAGCGCACCGAGGCGCAGGCGCAGAGCCTCGAGCGCGAGCGCCGCGACGCCTTTGCAAGCTTGCGCACGCAGATCGAGTCACTCGCCGGGGGCAATGCGCAGCTGCAGCACGAGACGCGCGCCCTCGTGACTGCGCTGCGCCGGCCCGAGGTGCGGGGCCGCTGGGGCGAGATCACGCTGCGTCGCGTCGTGGAGCTCGCCGGCTTGAGCGCGCACTGCGACTTCACCGAGCAGCTGCACGTCACCGGCCCGGAGGGCGCGCTGCGGCCGGACCTCGTGGTGCATATGCCGGACGGGCGCGATTTGGTCATCGATGTCAAAACCCCGCTCGATGCGTATTTGGAGGCGAACGAGGCGCTGACCGACGAGAGCCGGCAGCTGCATCTGAAGCGTCATGCGCAGCAGCTCGAAGGTCACGTGCGCCAGCTCGCCTCCAAGGCCTATTGGGCCCAGTTCCAAACGAGCCCCGAGTTCGCCGTGCTGTTTCTGCCCGGCGACCAGTTCTTGAGTGCGGCGCTCGCCGAGCGCCCGGAGCTTTTGGACAATGCGCTGAAGCAGGCGGTGATCATCGTCACGCCCTCGACATTGATTGCGCTCTTGAAGTCCGTCGCCTATGGATGGCGCCAGGCGGCCGTCGCGCACAATGCCGCCGCCATCCGCGATCTCGGGCAGGAGCTGTATCGCCGGCTCGGCAACTTCAGCGGCCATTTGGGCCGGGTCGGCGTGCGACTCGACGGCGCGGTCGAAGCCTACAATCAGGCCGTCGGCTCCCTCGAGCGCCAGGTGCTGCCACAGGCGCGGCGCTTCACCGACCTCGGGGTGACCGCCGACGATCCCCTGCCCGCCCTCGAGCCGATCACGCAGCTCGCGCGACCGGGCGCAGGTCCCGCCGGCACCGACGCCGCGCCGCCCGCGCGCGACTCCCCACCCTCATGAGCTGCGGGCGCGCATGAGCTTCGACCCGCGCGCGGTGGTGCCGCGTCCGGATGAGCTCGCGGGCCGCGTCATCGCGGTGACCGGGGCGAGCGATGGCATCGGTCGGGCCGTCGCGCTCGCCTGCGCCCAGCACGGCGCGCAGCTGGTGCTCATCGGCCGCACGGCGGTGAAGCTGCAGGCCGTACACGACGCGATCGCCGCAGCGGCGGCGCCCACGGCGACGATCGCGGTGCTCGATCTTGAGACGGCGCTCGCGCGCGATTATGACGCGCTCGCGGCGGCGATTCTCGAGCGCTACTCGCGCCTCGATGGACTCGTGCACAACGCCGCCATCCTCGGCATGCTCGCGCCGATCGAGCATTACGACGTACCGACCTGGTGCCGCGTGCTGCACGTCAATCTCACCGCCGCCTTCGCTTTGACGCAGGTGCTGCTGCCGCTTTTGAAGGCCTCCCAAGATGCCTCCGTGCTCTTCACGACGAGCACGGTCGGGCGACGCGGGCGGGCTTATTGGGGCGCCTACGGCGTGTCGAAATTTGGCATCGAGGGTCTCACGCAGACTCTGGCGGCAGAGCTTGAAAACATCGCGGCGATCCGCGTTAACGCCCTCAATCCCGGGCGCGCCCGCACGCACATGCGACGCCAAGCCTTTCCGTCCGAGGAGCTGGACTCACTGCCCGAGCCTGCGACGCTGATGAGTCCGTATCTTGCGCTCCTCGGGCCTGCCAGCCGCGGCGTCACGGGGATGAGCTTCGACTGTCAGTCAAAGCGGCGACGAGGGCGTCGGTCTGCGCGCGCGTGAGCTCGCGAAATTGACCCCGGCCGAGTGTGCGCGCGAGCGTTACCGGGCCGAAGCGGGTGCGCAGCACGCGGCTCACCAGCACCGCCTGTCGCTCGAACAGTTGCCGCACATCTTTGCCGCTGCCGCCGCGCGCGCTCACCGCGTACCAGCAATTGGCGCCCCCGCCGCCCGCGCTCTCGCAGCGCTCGACGACGAGTGCCGTGCCGCGATCGAGGACGCCGCTCAAGATGCCGCTGCGCTGCTCGGGGGTGAGCTCGCCCCGCACGCGCACGCTAAATTCGCTCTCCAGGCGATGCGCCGCACGCTGCAGCTGCAGCGCCAGCGCGCCGTCGGAAGTGAGCAGCTCGAGGCCGCCGTCAATGCGCGGCATGGGACTGACAGCAATAAAGCGCCGTCCCGCGCGAGTGGGCAGCCGGCTCGCCATCGCAGACTCGCCGGGCCCCTCCTCCTGCGGGCGGCCGAGGGTCGCGCCGGGCGAGCGGTGGCAGGCAAACACGCGCAGCTGCGGCGCCGCGTGGCGCCGCACGACGCGGCCGTCGAGGCGCAGCTGATCCGCGGGCCGCACGCGCACGCCGAGGGTAGCAGGAGCACCGTTGACCGTGAGGCGTCCCGCGCGGATCCACGCTTCGGCCTCGCGCCGCGAGGCCAGGCCGAGCTGCGCCAGAATTTTCTGCAGCCGTTCGGCGGGCTCGGTGCGCGGCGCAGCGCTCTTGCGCAACGCGATCAGCGCTCGAAGCTGGGGCCGGCCGCGACCAGTTCGCCCGCCGCCGCTGCAGCGCCCGAGCGCTCGTCGTCCTCGGTGCTGTCCTCATCGAGCAGGGCGGTCGTGCTCTGCAGGTCTTCGGCGAGCGCGGCGCGCGCCCCCTCACCCAGGTCGAGCTGCAGGTTGACGTCGGCCATCGCCGTCAAGGCGGCGAGCGGCGGCAGTTCATCGAGCGTCTTCAGCCCGAAGTAATCGAGGAATTCCCGCGTCGTTCCCAGCAGCTCCGGATGGCCGGGCACGTCGCGCTGGCCGACCACGCGCACCCAGTTGCGCTCAAGCAGCGTCCTGACAATATTGGGGTTGACGGCGACGCCGCGCACCGCCTCGATCTCCGCGCGGGTGATCGGCTGCCGGTAGGCAATGAGCGCCAGCGTCTCAAGGAGCGCACGCGAGAAACGCGGCGGACGCTCCGGCCACAGGCGCGAAATCTCGGCCGCGAGCGCGCCGCGCACCTGCACGCGAAAGCCGCTGGCGGTCTCCTTCATCTCGATGCCACGCGTCTCGTAGTCCGCCGTCAAGGCCGCCAGCAGCGCGCGGATCGCCGCCGGCGTCGGCCGCACGTGCTCATCGAAGAGCTGCGCGATCTGCTCGACCGTGAGCGGCCGTCCCGCCGCGAACAGTGCAGCCTCAATCACATTCTTCAGGTACGACTCGTTCATGAGCTGACCTCATCGGAAGCGGAATCCTCGACCAGCCGCAGCGGCGCACGCGCGACGGCGGCGCGCACGTGCAGGGGCGCAAACGCTTGCGCCTGCACGATCTCAATCAATCCCTCGCGCACCAGCTCGAGGACGGCGACAAAGGTCACCGTCACGCCCATGCGGCCCTCTTCGGCGCGAAAGAGCTCGTTGAATTCTACGAAACGGCTCGCCGCGAGTGTAGAGAGAATGTCCGCCATGCGCTCGCGCATGGACAAAGGCTCGCGCTGCACGTGATGGCGCGCGAAAAACTCCGCGCGCACGACGACCTCCTTGAACGCCACCAGCATCTCCTGCAGGGTGGTCTGCGGCAGCAGCTGCACGACCTTGCGGTCCCTGACATCGGCGCTCGTATTCCACACGTCGCGTTCCAGGCGCGGCAGCCGATCGAGGTTCTCCGCCGCGCTCTTGAAGCGTTCATATTCCTGCAGGCGGCGCACGAGCTCGGCGCGCGGATCCTGGTCTTCATCGCCCGCAAGCTGCGGCCGCGGCAGCAGCATGCGCGATTTGATCTCGGCGAGGGTGGCCGCCATCACCAGGTATTCTCCTGCAAGCTCCAGCTGCAGCTCCTGCATGACCCCGATGTACTGCACGTACTGGCGGGTGATCTCCGCGATCGGAATGTCGAGAATGGCCAGGTTGCGGCGGCGGATGAGATACAGCAGCAGGTCGAGGGGCCCTTCGAAGGCCTCGAGGAAAACCTCGAGCGCCTGCGGCGGGATGTACAGATCGCGTGGCAGCTCCATCACCGGCTCGCCGTTGACGACGGCAAAGCTCATCTCCACCTGCTCCGGCGGCGGCAGCGCAGCGGCTGCGGGCGCAGGAGCGTTCGAGGCCACAAGCGTCAGCTCAGGTTTCCCGGTGCTCATCCCTCGAGTCCCTCGGCGATCATGCGCCGCCTCACTCGGCGCGCAGATGCATTGCCCGGCGCACGTCTTCCAAAGTCTGGCGCGCCGCTTCGCGTGCCTTCTCGGCGCCTTCGGCGACGATATCGCGAATGAGCTCCGGGTGCTCCTCAAATTCCTGGCCACGGCGGCGCATCGCCGTCACCTCTTCGACGATCTTGTCGATGAGGGGCTGCTTGCAGTCAAGGCAGCCGATGCCGGCGCTGCGACAGCCCGTGCTCGCCCAGGTCCGCGTCGCCTCATCCGAATAGATCTGGTGCAGATCCCAAACGGGACACTTGTCCGGGTCTCCCGGATCGGCACGGCGCACGCGCGCCGGATCCGTCTTCATCGCGCGCAGCTTCTGCACGACGACTTGCGGATCCTCTCTCAGCCCGATGGTGTTGCCGTAGGATTTGGACATCTTGCGGCCATCCAGCCCCGGAACCTTGGGGGCCACTGTCAACAGCACCTGCGGCTCGGGCAAAATGCTCACGCCCGATCCTTCGAGAAAGCCCAGCAGCCGGTCGCGATCGGCGACCGTGATGCGGTTATTGCCCTGCACGAGCGCCCGTGCACGCTCGAGCGCGGAGGTATCGCCGCTCTCCTGGAATTTGCGGCGCAACTGCCGGTAGGCGGTGGAGTTACGGCCCCCGAGGCTCTTCACGGCGCGCTCGGCCTTGGCTTCAAAATCCGGTTCGCGCCCATAGACGTGATTGAAGCGTCGCGCGATCTCGCGCGTCACTTCCACGTGCGACGCCTGGTCCTCGCCGACCGGCACGAAAGCCGGCCGGTACAGCAGGATATCGGCGCTTTGCAGCACCGGATAGCCGAGAAACCCGTAAGTCGCCAGGTCGCGCTCCTTGAGCTCGGCCTGCTGGTCCTTGTAGGTGGGCACGCGCTCGAGCCAGCCGAGCGGCGTGATCATCGACAGCAGCAGATGCAGCTCCGCGTGCTCGGGTACGTGCGACTGGATGAACAGCGTCGCCACCCCGGGATTGAGCCCCGCAGCGAGCCAGTCGATGAGCACGTCACGGATGTACTCCTGCAGGCGCGTGGTGTCGTCGTAGCCGGTCGTGAGCGCGTGCCAGTCCGCTACAAAGAAGTAGCACTCGTACTGGTACTGCAGCTCCACCCAGTTGCGCAGCGCGCCGTGGAAGTTCCCCAGGTGCAACGGCCCCGTGGGCCGCATACCCGACAGGACTCGGCGTGTTCCCGCGATGGCGCTCATGGCGGCCGCTGCGTCAAGACGGGCGTTCGCAAGTTTGAGATCACGTCGCGTGCTGGAAGAGAGCTTGGATTATAGCCCAGGCGCCTCAAACGCGTGGCGCGCCCGAAATTGCCGCGACCGGCCCTTTGCCCGAGCGCACCACCACCGGCGGACTCACCGCCAGATCGATGACGGTGGTGGGCTCGACGCCGCAATTTCCGCCATCGAGCACCGCATCGATCTCGTGCTCGAGGCGCGCCCGGATTTCAAGTCCGTCGGTGAGCGGCAGAGCATCTCCGGGCAGCATCAGCGTCGAACTCATGAGCGGCTCGCCGAGCTCGGCGAGCAGCAGCAGCGGCACCGGATGATCCGGAATGCGCACGCCGATGGTGCGGCGGCGCTCGTGCTGCAGGCGCCGCGGCGTCTCGGTGGTCGCGGGCAGCAGGAAGGTATACGGGCCGGGCGTGCAGGCCTTGATGAGCCGGAACTGCCAGGTCGCAAGCTTCGCGAAGTGCCCGACGTCGGCGAGGTTGCGGCACATCAGGGTGAAGTGATGATGACGGTCCGCCTGGCGGATGCGGCGCACGCGCTCGAGCGCCGTCTTATCGCCAAGGTGGCAGCCGAGCGCATAGCAGGAATCGGTGGGATAGGCGATCACGCCGCCCGCGCGCACGATGTCGGCCGCGCGGCGGATCAGCCGCGTTTGCGGGGTAAGCGGGTGCAATTCAAAGTACTGACTCACGGCAGATGACCTATCAGCTATGATACGCGGCCTTTGCCGGGGGCTGCCGGCTCACGCATCGACATCAATGCAGGCACTGCTCGAGTTCACCCCGCTCGCCGTCTTTCTGATCGCGTACCGCGTGGCGGGGATCTATGCCGCGACCGCCGCGCTGATGGCGGCGATGGGCATTCTGCTGATCATCGACTATGTCCGCGGCCGACGCGTCCCGCCGATGCACGCGCTGAGCGCGGTCCTCGTCTTTGCGTTCGGCACGGCAACTTTGCTGCTGCACAATCAGCGCTTCATCCAGTGGAAGCCGACCGTGTTCTTCTGGCTCGCGAGCCTCGCGTTCCTCGGCAGCTTCTGGATCGGCGACCGCACCCTCGCGCAGCGCCTGCTCAGTGCCGCGCTGCCCGTGCAGACGCGCGTGGAGCCTGCACTGTGGCGCCGGCTCAACTGGGTGTGGATCGTGTTCTACGGCCTGCTCGGCATCCTCAATCTCGTCATCGCCTTCAATGCCAGCGAGCGCACCTGGGTCAATTTCAAGGTCTTCGGCTTGACGGTGGCGACCTTCGTCTTCATTGGCGCGCAGATCGCGTGGCTCGCGCGCCGCGGCGCCGCGGCGGTGCAGCGCGCATGACGAGCGAGCGTCTGGCACGACTGCGTGCGGCGCTCGAGCGGGAGCTTGCGCCCCTGCAGCTCGACATCAGCGACGACAGCGCGGCGCACGCCGGGCACGCCGGCGCGCGCGCCGGCGGCCACTTTCGCGTCACTTTGGTGAGTGCGGCGTTTCGTGGCCGGCCGCAGATCGAGCGGCATCGCCTGGTCTATGCCGCCGTCGCGCCGCTGCTGCACTCTGAGGTGCATGCCTTGAATATCCATGCGCTTGCTCCTGAAGAAGTTACTTGATAATTAGCGTATAAGTCACTGAGAGATAAATATGATCTACACTCGAATCCTGGTGTTGTGTGTGCTGGCGGCGCTTGCGGCGTGCCAGCCGAAGGGGGCGGCCCCCGCCACCACAACCTCCTCCGGCGCCATGAGCGCGGCCGGCTCCAGCGCGCCCCCCGCGAGCACCGACAATTCCGCGCCGGTCGCGATTGTCAATGGCAGCCCCATCAACCGTGATTTCTTCGATTTTTACGCCAAGGGCGTCTCGGGCAAGAACTCGCTCGCCGATCTCACGCCGGAGCAGAAACAGCAGGCGCTCGACACGCTGATCCGCGCACAGGTGATCGCACAGGAGGCGACCAAAGAGGGTCTCGACAAGGATCCGTCGACCGCGGCGCTGCTGCAGCTCGCGCGGCTGAACGTGCTGCAACAGGCCGTCTCCGACCGCTATTTGAAAGACAAGAAGCCGACGGAGCAGGAAGCTCGCGCGGAGTATGAAACCGAGGTCGGTCTGCTCGCGCACCAGGAGTACCACGTCAACCACATCCTCGTGGCGACCGAGGGGTTTGCACGCAAGCTCATCGCCGAGATTGAGAAAGGTGCCAACTTCACCGACGTCGCCAAGCGCGAGTCCATGGATCCCTCAAAGACCAATGGCGGTGATATCGGCTGGCTGACGCCGGACCGGATCATGAAGCCCTTCGCCGACGCGATGGTGGCGCTGAAGAAAGGCGAGTACACCCACAAGCCCGTACAGACGCAGTACGGCTGGCACATCATCCGGGTTGACGACATCCGCGACGTCACGCCGCCCACCTTTGACCAGGTCCATCAAAGACTCGACCAGGTGGTGCAGAACAAGAAGTTCAAGGCCTACAGCGACGGGCTCATGAAAAACGCGCAGATCGAGAAAAAGCTGTAGGCGCGCGCCGCGCGGCCTTCAGCTCTGCAGCAGCGCAAGGAACGCCGCTTCATCGAGGAGCGGCACGCCGAGCGCCGTCGCCCTGGCGAGCTTCGAGCCCGGATCGGCCCCGTGCACGAGAAAAGTCGTCCTGGCCGACACGCTCGAAGAGACTTTCGCGCCGAGCGCGCGCAGGCGCTCCTGCGCCGCCTCGCGACTCATGCTCTGCAGTGTTCCGGTCACGACGAGGGTCATGCCGGCCAGCGGCGCCGCTGCGACCGGCACGGCCGCGACATCGGCCCAATGCACGCCGTGCGCGCGCAGGCTCGCGATCACCTTGCGGTGCGCGGCCGAGGCGAGAAACAGCGCCACCGATGCGGCGACCACCGGCCCGACGTCCGGCACCTCCTGAATCGCGGCGGCATCCGCCGCCAGCAGCTTCTCGAGGCTGCCGAAATGGCGCGCCAAAGCGAGCGCCGTCGCCTCGCCTACATCGCGAATGCCGAGCGCGAATAAGAATCGCGGCAGGGTGGTCGACTTGCTGGCAGCGAGTGCCGCGATGAGCTTCGCCGCCGACTTCTCGCCCATGCGCTCGAGGCCCGTGAGCTTCTCGACGGTCAAAGCGTAGAGTTCGTCGGGAGAGCTCACCAGCTCGTGCTCGACCAGCTGCTCGATGAGCTTGTCGCCCAATCCCTCGATATCCAGCGCCCGGCGGCTGGCAAAGTGGCGCAGCGCCTCCTGGCGCTGCGCACGGCAGCTGAATCCGCCCGTGCAGCGCGCCGCCGCTTCGCCGGCCGGGCGCACCACCGGCGAGTTGCACACCGGGCAGTGCGTCGGCAGCTTGATGGGCCGGGTGCCCCTCTTCGGCCGGCGCTCGAGCACCACGCGCACCACCTCCGGTATCACGTCGCCGGCGCGCCGCACGACGACCGTATCGCCGATGCGAATATCGTTGCGCTCAATCTCATCCATGTTGTGCAGGGTCACGTTGCTCACCGTCGCGCCACCCACGAATACCGGCTTCAGCCGCGCCACCGGCGTCAGCGTGCCGGTGCGTCCCACCTGAAACTCCACGTTCTGCACTTCGGTGAGCTCTTCCTCCGCGGGAAACTTGTGCGCCAGCGCCCAGCGCGGCTCGCGCGATACGAAGCCGAGGAGCTCCTGGTCGGCGCGGCGGTCAACCTTGTAGACGACGCCGTCGATTTGATAGCCCAGCGCCGCGCGCCGCGCGGCAAGCGCGCGGTAGTACTCGAGACAGCCGCTGAGCCCGCGCACGCGCGCCGCCTCGTGCGAGGTACGCAGACCGAGTTTCCTGAGGAGCGCCAGTAGCTCGCTCTGCCGCTCGGGAAGCCCGGCCCCTTCGATCGCGCCCGCGCTGTAGAAGAAAACGTCGAGCGGGCGCTGCGCGCTGATCCTGGCGTCGAGCTGCCGCAGGGCCCCGGCTGCGGCATTGCGCGGATTGACGAACAGCCTCTCGCCGCGCGCCCGCGCCGCATCGTTCATGCGGCGAAAGCCCGCGAGCGGCATGAACACCTCGCCGCGCGCCTCGAAGAGTCGCGGCGCATCCCCCTGCAGCACGAGCGGCACCGAACGTATGGTGCGCACATTGGCCGTGACGTCCTCGCCGCTGGTGCCGTCGCCGCGCGTCGCCGCGCGCGCGAGCCTGCCGTGCTCGTAGCTCACGGTGATCGCCAGCCCATCGAGCTTAGGTTCGGCCATGTAATCGACCTCGGCCGTCGTTCCCAGCCGCTCGCGCACCCGGCGGTCAAAATCGGCGACCTCGTCATCGGAGAACGCGTTGCGCAGCGACAGCATCGGCACGCGATGCTTGACGGCGCCGAACTGTCCGGCCGGCGCGCCGCTCACGCGCTGCGTCGGGGAGTCGGGCGTCACGATCTCGGGATGCTTGGCCTCGAGCGAGCGCAGCTCGAGCATCAGCCGGTCGTATTCCGCGTCCGGAACCTCCGGATCGTCGAGCACGTAGTAGCGGTAGTTTAGGGCTTCGAGCTGCCGGCGCAGCTCGTCGGCGCGCTTCACGGCGGCGCATCCTCACCGGCCGCTGCCCCGGCAGTGAGCTCCGCGCGAATGGCCGCAATGCGCGCCGCGGTCAGCGCCTCGCCGTGCGCATCCTGCACCGCGCCCTGCAGTCGCTCGTTCAGGTTGCGCGCGCTCGCGAGCAATTCCTCGAAGGTCTGCGCGGGCGGCAGCGGCCCCGGCAGCACGGCAAAAAGATTAAGTCCGCCGTAGCGCTGCGTGTCCATGGTCGCAAGCTCAAAACTGCCGGGCTGCGTAAGACTCGCCGCCGAGAGCACCGCCCGCGAATCGCTGCCCGACTTGTGGAAGATGGACAGCCGCCCGTGCATGAAGCCCTCCGCCGCCAAGGCCTGGCGCAGCGAGCGCCCGGCGAAACGCTCGCCGACGGCGAGTATCCGCAGCGACAGAATCCGCCGCGACTCCTCCGGCGGCCACTCGACAACGGGCTCCACCACCGCAGGCGCGGCGACGGGCGGCACGCTCGCCACTTCCACCGCCGCCGGTTGGGCGGCGTCACGGGCCTGTATGACCGGCACCTCGCGCGGCGCTTCGCGCGCGCGCATCTGCGGCAGGTTCGGCGGCGCATCGCGCGGCTCGGGACCCGCGCGCGGCGCCTGGCGCGGACGGCGCAGCTCCCACCACGCCAGGCCCGCAATGAAGAGTGCCCCCAGTGTCAGGAGTATCCAGCGCAGCTGTGACATGGCGCGGCGCCGTCAGACCGCGGCGAGGCGCAACGCCGCATCGATGTCCACGCTCACCAGGCGCGAGACGCCCGGCTCGCTCATGGTCACCCCGATGAGCTGCGCGGCAAGTTCCATCGTCGCCTTGTTGTGGGTGATGATGATGAATTGGATGCGCGCGGACATCTCGCGGACGATATCGCAAAAGCGGCCGACGTTGTGCTCATCGAGGGGCGCGTCCACCTCATCCAGAAGACAGAACGGCGCGGGATTGAGGTCAAAGATCGAGAACACCAGAGCGACCGCCGTCAGCGCCTTCTCGCCGCCCGACAACAGATGAATGGTACTGTTGCGCTTGCCCGGCGGGCGCGCCATGACCGCGACTCCCGCCGCCAGGACATCCTCGCCGACGAGCTGCAGATAAGCGTGACCGCCGCCGAAGAGCCGCGGAAACTTCTCCTTGAGGCCCGCATTGATGCGCTCGAAGGTCTCCTCGAAGCGCGCGCGCGTCTCCTTATCAATGCGGCGCATGGCCTGCTCGAGGGTGGCGAGTGCCTCGCTCAGATCGGCGAACTGTCGGTCCAGATACTCCTTGCGCTCGCTCTGCTCCTTGAGCTCATCGATCGCCGCCAGATTGACCTGCCCCAGCTTCTCGATGTCGGCGCGCACCGCGACCAGCGAGTCCTCCCAGCCGAGCACCGTGGCGTCGGGCGCGAGGCCCGCCTGGATGTCGGCGAGCGCGAAGTGCGTGACGGCGAACTGCTCGGCGATCGACTCGCGGCGCACGCGCGTCGCGGAGGCTGCGAGCCGTGCCTCCTCCATTGCCGTGCGCGCGTCAAACACGCGCTGCTCGGCGGCGGCGCGCCGCTCATCGAGACTGCGCAGCGCCTCGTCAGCCTCCTCAAGCGCGCCGCGGGCGCTGGCAAGCTCGGCTTCCACTTCGAGGCGCCGCGCGAGCGCCTCGGCGAGGCGGCCCTCGAACTCGAGAATGGGGGCATCGCCGCCGGCGAGTTCGCTCTCGAGCTCAGTACAGCGCGTGGCGAGCTGCGCCCGCTGCTCCGCCATGCGCTTCAAGCCCACCGCCATGGAACTCTCGCCGGTGCGCAAAGCCTCGCTGCGAATCAAGAGGTCGCGCGCGGCGAGCTGCGCCGCCTGCGCGGCATCGCGGGCCGCCGCCAGCGCCTCGCGCGTCTCGTCGCGATCGCTGTGCATCTGCGGCTGGCGGGCATCGAGCTCGGCGAGCTCGGCCCCACCGCGCGCCAGCTCCATCTGGGCGCGCGCCAGGATCTGCTGCGTGGCAGCGATCTCGCTCGTCACCCCGGCCGCCTCCTCATCGAGCCGCGCTCGCCGCAGCGAGGCTTCCTGCGAACGCACCCGCATCGCCTCCACTTGCCCGAGAAGATCCGCATGCGCGCGATGCGCGCCCTGAATCCCGGACTGCGCGGCATTCCTCTCCGCTTCCGCCTCCGTCAGCGACTGCCGCACCGCAAGCAAGTGCGCCTCGATCGCGCGGGCCCGCTCGGCGGCGGATTGGAACTGGGCGCGCAACTGCTTCAGCCGTTGCTCGCGCTCGATGACGCCGGCGTGCGGGTCTTGACCGCGCGTCACTCGCAGCCAATCCCGGCCCACCCATTCGCCGGCGGGCGTCATGAGCGATCCGCCGGGCGGCAGCGTACGGCGGCGCGCGAGCGCATCGGCGAGCGACTCGGCGGTGAAAATGCGGGCCAGCTGTTCGACCATCGGCGCAGGCCCGGTGAGCTTCGCGGCCAGCGTGTTCTGCGCCGCCGCGCCTGCCGGCGCGCCCGTCTCGATCAGCGCCAGCCGCCCAGCGGCGAATCCCTCGAGTGCGCCGCCAATCTCATCCAGCTGCTCGACGCACACCGCTTCCAGATAGTCTCCGAGCGCGGTCTCAACCGCCCGCTCCCAGCCCGCCGCCACCTCGAGCGCCGCAGCCGCGCGCGGCCGCGCGCCCAGATCGGATGCGGCAAGCCACGCCGCCACGCTGTCGGCGCCGTGACTGAAAGCCGCCTGCTGCAGCGCCTCGAGCGACAGCAGCTCCGCATGCAGCCGCTCGCGCTCGGCGCGCGCGGCATCGAGGCGCGCCTCAACGGCCAGCTGCTCGGTGCGCAGCGTCTGCGTGCGTTCGAGCGCCGCGCTCAAAGCGGCCGAGAGCTGTTCGCCGCTGCTGCGCGCCAGCGCCTCCTGCTGCGCCAGTGCGTTGAGCTGTGCGTGCGCATCCTGCAGCGCGAGGGCTTCGCGTTCGACGGCGAGCCGGTCCGTCTGGGCGGCGAGGCGCTGCAGCTGGTTCTCAAGTTGCTCGATGCGCGCGCACTCCACCTGCGTCGTCTGCTGCGCGGCGCCCAAGGCGCGGTTGAAATCCTCCCAGCGCGCCTGCCACAGCTGCAAGGCGTGCTCGGCGGCGGCGAGACATGCGGCGTGCTCGGTTTCCGCGCTCGCGGCCCGCGTCACCCGGGGAGCGAGCTCCCCGAGCTCGGCGCGCAGGTGGTCCAGTTCGCGCTCGTCGCGTTCGATATGCAGGGCGAGCTCATTCAACGTGCCGCGCGCCTGCGTCAGATCCGTTTTCTGCCGCTCGCGCAGCTCGCGGATGTGCTGAATACTCTGCTCGGTGCGGGAGATTTGCGCGCCGACCTCGTAGTAGCGGCCCTGCACGGCGGCAACGCGCTCGCCCTGCTCGGCATGAAAGACCCGCTGCTTCTCGAGCGCCGCCTCGGCGGCGCGCTGCTCGGCCAGCTGCGCCTGCATCGCCAGCTCGCGTGCGCGCACGGCGCTGTCGTGAACCTGTGCGCCGCTGTCGAGCTCACGCAGCCGCAGCGCCAAGAGTTCGGCGGTCAGCCGCCGTTCGCGTTCCTTCAGGTTCTGATAACGGCGCGCGGTGGCCGCCTGGCGCTGCAGGTGACGGATCTGCTTGTCGATCTCGTCGCGCACGTCCTGCAGGCGCTCGAGGTTCTCGCGGGTCTCGCCGATGCGGCTCTCGGTCTCGCGGCGGCGCTCCTTGTAGCGCGAGATCCCGGCGGCCTCCTCGACGAAGCAGCGCATGTCCTCGGGCTTGGATTCAATGATGCGCGAGATCATCCCCTGCTCGATGATCGCGTAGCTGCGCGAGCCTAAGCCGGTGCCGAGGAACAGCTGCGTGATGTCCTTGCGGCGGCAGCGCACGGCGTTGATGAAATAGTTCGAGGTGCCGTCGCGCGACACCTGCCGCCGCAGCGAGACCTCGTTATAGCTTGCATACGGACCGCCGATCTTGCCGTCCGCGTTGTCAAAAATGAGCTCGACGGAGGCGGTGCCGACGGGCTTGCGTGCGCTCGAGCCGTTAAAGACCACATCCGCCATCGAATCCCCGCGCAGATGGCGCGCGGAAAGCTCCCCCATGACCCAGCGCACGGCATCGATGACGTTGGATTTGCCGCAGCCGTTCGGACCGACGATGCCGGTGAGATTGCTCGGTAAGCTGACTAGCGTGGGATCGACGAAGGACTTGAAGCCGGCGAGCTTGATCTTGGTCAGCCGCATCTCAAAGATCTCATGGCGATGGCTTCTCGCGTGGCGGCGTTGCGCGCATGAGGTAGTGTAAAGTAAACACGCATGAGTGCACACCCCGCGCACGGCCTCGAGACCTTCGCCAATCCTGCTCCCGAGCGCGACTACACGATCCGCATGCGCATTCCGGAATTCACCTGTCTGTGTCCGAAGACGGGGCAGCCGGATTTCGCGACGCTGTTCCTCGAGTACGTTCCGGATCGGCTGTGCGTGGAGCTGAAATCTCTGAAGCTCTACATCGTCTCGTTTCGCAGCCGCGGCGCCTTCCACGAAGCGATCACGAATGAAATCGCCGGCCACCTCGCCGCCACCCTCGCGCCGCGGTATCTGCGCCTGAGCGCACGATTCAACGTCCGCGGCGGCATCCACACCCGCGTCGTCGTCGAGCACCGCAAACCCGGCTCTCCGGGCCCTTCGGCATAGCGCCCTGTACATAGGGGACTCGGCCGGTATAATCCCGCGTCCTTCACAGGGCTCATGCTTTTGAGGAGTGCCCGATGTCGGCCAAGAAACCCGCGCCGAAACCCACGAAGGTGAGGAAAACCGTGAGCCGGCCCGCAGCCCGCAAGGCCGTTGCGAGCAAGTCCGTGGAGAAAGCCAAGAGCGTCATTCCCCTGCGCAGAACCGCAGCGCACCCCAAAAAGGCCGCGGCCGCCGAGCCCGCGAGCACGCGCAGGACGGTCGATGCCGCGGCGGCGCACCCGGGCCGCGCCAGCGCGCCGCGCGCGGCAGGCCCCGCGCCCGCGCCGACTCCGGTCATTCCCCTGCGGGTGACGCCGCCCCCCGTCGCAGCGGAGGCCGAGGAGGGCGACAGCGGCGAGCCCGGCAGTCTGCTCGCGGGGCCGCGCAACGTTCAGCCGTACATATCGAAGCGCGGCGAAGCGTACATGAGCAAGGAGCAGCTCGAGCACTTTCGCCAGATCCTCTTAAGCTGGAAGCGTGACCTCATGGAGGAGGTGGACCGCACCGTGTCGCATATGAAGGATGAGGCGGCCAATTTCCCGGATCCGAACGACCGCGCCACGCAGGAAGAGGAATTCAGCCTGGAGCTGCGCACCCGCGACCGCGAACGCAAGCTTATCCGCAAGATCGATGAGGCACTGAAGCGCGTCGAAGACGGCAGCTACGGCTACTGTCTAGAGACCGGTGAGGAAATCGGCATCAAGCGCCTGGAAGCGCGCCCGGTGGCCACGCTCACCATCGAGGCCCAGGAACGCCGCGAACGGCGCGAGCGGCAATACGGCGACCGCGACGACCGCTACCGCTAGGCTCCCGTAGCGCGACGCACGGCGCCGCATGGGCTACGTCGGTCGATTCGCGCCCTCACCGTCCGGGCCGCTGCATTTAGGCTCATTGGTCGCGGCGCTCGGCAGTTATCTCGATGCGCGCGCGCATCGCGGCCGCTGGCTGCTGCGCATCGAGGACCTTGACCGCGCTCGCCTGCAGCCCGGCTGCGCCGCGCAGATCGAGCGCACGCTCGAGGATCTGGGCCTCACGTGGGACGGCTGCGTCGAATATCAAAGCCGCCGCGCGGGGCTGTACGAGGAGGCCCTGCAGCTGCTGCGCGAGCGCGCCCGCACCTATGGCTGCGACTGCCCGAGGAGCGCGCTCGCGGAAACCGAGGATCGCGCCTATCCGGGCACCTGCCGCACCCGGGCCGCGGTGGCAAGTCCGGCAGCCCTGCGCTTTCGCGTGAATGAGGCCGAGACCGTAAGCTTCACCGACCGATTCCAGGGCGCCTGCTCCTTTGCCATGCGCACCCTGGGCGACGTCGTGGTTCGGCGGCGCGATGGCGTCGTCGCCTATCAGCTGGCGGTGGTGGTCGATGACGCACAGCAGGGCGTGACCGATGTGGTGCGCGGTGCGGATCTGCTGCCGAGCACCCCCTGGCAGATCCTGCTGCAGCGGGCGCTCGACCTGCCCGCGCCGCGCTACGCGCATCTGCCGCTCGTGGTCGAGCCCAGCGGCGCGAAGCTCGCCAAATCTCGCCGTTCGCTGCCGGTGGATGCCGGCCGCGCGAGCTGCCGGCTCATCGAGGCGCTGCAGCTCCTGCGGCACGCGCCACCGGCTGAACTTGCGTACGAAAAGCCCGAGGCCGTGCTCGCCTGGGCCCTCAAACATTGGAATCCCGCCAATTTGGAACGTGTCCAAAAAACGACAGCTCCGGTGCTGCCGCCCTAATTTGGAGCTTCCCTGCTGTTGTACTAAGGTAGGCATTCGAGCCAACCCTGACGCCATGGGACTGGAGAAGCCGAAGGACTGAACAAGAGCCGATAACACCAAGGGGGGCGTGCAATGAATGAACCGCGGGTCATAAAAAAATATCCCAACCGGCGGCTGTATGACACGGTGGAGAGCCGTTACATCACGCTGGCGGATGTCCGCAAACTGGTCATTGAGCGAATCGATTTCATCGTCATCGACAAAAAGTCACAGGAGGACATCACACGCTGCATTCTGTTGCAGGTCATTGCGGATTTGGAGCAGGAGGCCGAGCCGCTCATGAGCCGCGACTTTCTCTCGCAGATCATCCGCTCGCATGACGCTCACTCGCACGACGTGATTGGCAGCTATTTGGAGCAGTGCTTCAAACTGTTCGCCTCTCCCGCGCGCGACGCGCGCGAGCGCGCCAAGAACGATGGCGAATTGCTGCCGGACGCGGCCAGTCTGGCGCAGAAGAACTATCAGCGCTGGCGCTCGGTGCAGGAGGAGATCTACCGGACTTTAGTGAACGCCGCGAACCGTGCGTGAGGCGCTGCGCCGAGCGCGCGGAGCCCCGCGAACGCGCGCCCGCGGACCTTAAGCGCGCCTAGCCCGCCGTGCAGGCCGGGCGGCTATGCCGCATCGACACTGCGCATCGTCAGCCGCACGCGGCCCTGGCGGTCGACCTCGAGCACCTTCACGCGCACGAGATCGCCTTCCTTCAGCTTGTCGCTCACGCGCTCGACCCGCTCATCAGAGATCTGCGAGATGTGCACGAGTCCGTCACGCCCGGGCAGGATGGTGACGAAGGCGCCAAAATCCATCAGCCGCACCACCTTGCCCTCGTAGATGCGTCCGACTTCGACATCGGCCGTGATGAGTTCGATGCGCCGCTGCGCCTCACGCCCGGCGGCGCCGCTCACCGAGGCGATCTTTACCGTGCCGTCATTTTCGATGTCGATGGTCGTGCCGGTCTCCTCGGTGATCTGCCGGATCACCGCGCCGCCCTTGCCGATGACGTCGCGAATCTTTTCCTGGTCGATCTTGAGCGTGATGATCGAGGGTGCCCAGTCGGACATCTTCTCGCGCGTGCTGCTCAGGACCTTGTTCATTTCGCCGAGGATGTGCAGGCGTCCGGCGCGCGCCTGATCGAGCGCGACGCGCATGATCTCGGGGGTCACGCCCTCGACTTTGATGTCCATCTGCAAGGCGGTGACGCCATCCTTGGTGCCCGCTACCTTGAAATCCATGTCCCCCAGATGATCCTCGTCACCGAGGATGTCGGTGAGCACCTTGAAGCGGCCGCCCTCGAGGACGAGGCCCATGGCGACGCCGGCGACCGGCGCCGCGAGCGGCACTCCGGCGTCCATCAGCGACAGACTGGTCCCGCATACGCTCGCCATCGAGCTCGAGCCGTTGGATTCCAGGATTTCCGAGACCACGCGAATCACGTAGGGAAAGGTGCTCATGTCAGGCATCACGGCCTTGACCCCGCGCCGCGCCAGATTGCCGTGGCCGATTTCGCGGCGCTTCGGCGATCCCATCATTCCCGTCTCGCCGACCGAGAACGGCGGGAAGTTGTAGTGCAGCATGAAGGACTCGCGGCGTTCGCCGTCGAGCCCGTCGATGATCTGCGAATCGCGCCCGGTGCCGAGCGTCGTGACGACGAGCGCCTGCGTCTCGCCGCGGGTGAAGAGCGCCGAGCCGTGCGTGCGCGGCAGAACACCCACCTTCACCGTAATCGGCCGCACCGTCACCGCATCGCGCCCGTCGATGCGCGGCTCGCCGTTTAGAATCCGCTGCCGCACGATGTTGCTCTCGAGCTTGAAGAGATGGCCCTCGACCTGCTCGGCACTCCACTTGGCCGCCTCGCCGGCGCTGAGCGCCGCCTGGGTCTGCGCCTTCACTTCGGCGAGCCGGTTGCGGCGCTGCATTTTCTCCGTAATGGCGTAGGCCTGCGTGACCGCGGCCTGCGCGTGCAGCGCCACGGCGCTCGTGAGCTCGGCGTTGTGCGGGTCCGGCTGCCAACTCCAGCGCGGCTTGCCGGCCTGTGCCGCGAGCTCACGGATGGCGCGGATCGCTATCTGCATCTGCTCGTGACCGTAGACGACCGCGCCCAGCATGACCTCCTCGGAGAGGCCGCGCGCCTCGGATTCGACCATGAGCACGGCGGCTTGCGTACCGGCGACCACCAGATTGAGCGCGGAGTCGGCGAGCTCTTTCGCGGGCGGGTTGAGAAGATACTTGCCGTCCTTGAAGCCGACGCGCGCCGCGCCGATCGGCCCGTTGAAGGGGATCCCCGAGAGCGCCAGCGCCGCGGATGCGCCGAGGAGCGCCGGCACATCGGGGTCGATCTCCGGATCAACCGACAGCACCGTCGCCACCACCTGCACTTCGTTGAGGAAGCCGTCCGGAAAGAGCGGCCGGATCGGCCGGTCGATCAGGCGCG
Organism: Steroidobacteraceae bacterium; assembly: GCA_035481795.1. Lineage (GTDB taxonomy): Bacteria > Pseudomonadota > Gammaproteobacteria > Steroidobacterales > Steroidobacteraceae > PALSA-1196. The sequence goes on along the minus strand of DATHRI010000029.1, from coordinate 49,041 downwards.
AGGTCAGCGTCTCCTTCTCCGTCGGGCGACCCTCGCGCTTGAAGAAGCCTCCGGGGATGCGTCCCGCCGCGTAGGTCTTCTCGACGTAGTTGACAGTGAGCGGAAAGAAGTCACGCCCGGGCTTGGCCTGTTGCTGGGCGCAGGCCGTGACGAGCACGACCGTGTCGCCGACCGAGACGCGCACCGCAGCGTCCGCCTGGCGGGCGAGTTCGCCCGTTTCTATGTTGACGCTATGCGGCCCGTATGCGAAAGATTTGCTGGCAGCGCTCACGCTTCAATCCTCGAAATGAAAACCATGTTGGAGAAAGCACGGGAACGCGCCGGCATCGCCCGCGGCCCGGATGTAGATCAGCGTCGCAGCCCCAGGCGCTCGACGAGCTCCTGGTACTTTTGAGGTTGCGTGGCTTTCAGATAGTCGAGGTGTTTGCGGCGCTGGTTGACGAGCTTCACCAGTCCGCGGCGCGAGGAATGATCGGCCTTATGCGCCGTGAAGTGATCGCTCAAACCATTGATGCGCTCGGAGAGCAGCGCGACTTGGACTTCGGGCGATCCGGTGTCCCGGGGACCTCGGCGGAACTGCTCGAGGATCCCATCCTTCTTCTGACTCGATAAGGTCATTCACTATTCCTGAAACTTGATCTTTAGGGCCATTGCAACCGCGGAATTCTACCTGTGGTGGTGGTCCGGCTACAAGACAAACAACCGGCGCGGGCGCACTTGGCCCTGAGCGTCCGCTTCACCCATGCCAAGAAAGCGCCCCGACGCATCGTAGAGGCGCACGCGGCCGCTCGCCGTGGCGCTCGCCGCGACGGCTTGCCCCTGCAGGAGCCGCCGCGTGCCGGTCGCATCCAGATGAACCGCCGCCACATGCCCGACCGCAAAGTCCGCAGGCAGCAGCGGCGGGCAGTCTCCCGCGGCGCACGCGCTGGCGATGGCCTCCAGGGTGTGCATGGACTCGGACGCGAAGGGCTCGACGTAGGCGCGGTGCAGGCGGGTGACGTAGCCGCAAGTCCCCAGTGCCTGCGCGATATCCTCGGCCAGGGTGCGCACATAGGTGCCCTTGGAGCAAATCACCTCGAGCGCCAGCGCGCTGCCGTCAAAGGACAGCAACTGAAGATCGCTGATATCGATCGCGCGCGCCGCGCGCGGCACCTCCCGCCCGGCGCGCGCCAGGCGATAGAGCGGCTCGCCGCCCTGCTTCAGCGCCGAATACATCGGTGGCACCTGGAGCTGCGGGCCGCGGAAGCCACGCAGCACGCGCTCGATAGCCGCAACCTCCAGCGACGGCACCGCCCGGCTCGCGATGACCGCGCCCTCGGCATCGCCGGTGGCCGTACGCGTTCCCAGTGCGATCGTGAAGCGATAGCATTTGCGCCCCGCGAGGATGTCCCCCGCGATCTTGGTCGCCTCTTCCAGGCAGATCGGCAGCATGCCGGTGGCTAAAGGATCGAGACTGCCGACGTGACCCGCCTTGGTCGCGCCGAGCAGGCGCCGCACGCGCTGCAGCGCGGCGTTCGAGGAAACACCCGGGGGCTTGTCCAACAGCAGGATACCCGTGCGCACGGGTGCCGTCAGGCCTCGCCGTCGCCGCGATCGCGGGCCACCGCCTGCTTGATGAGATTCGTCAGCTCGGCCGCCTTGTCAAAGGCGTCATCGAACACGAATTGCAGCCGCGGCGCATAGCGCAGGCCCAGGCGCCGGCTCACTTCGCCGCGCAGAAAGCCGGCGGCGCGCGTCAGTCCCGCGCGCACTTCGGCGGGCGAATGCGCCGAGGCGAAGGGCGTGAAGTAAACGCGCGCCATGCGCTTGTCAGGCGCCAGGTCGACCGCGGAGATGGTCACGTTGCCGACGCGCGGATCCTTCAGCTCGCGCGCAATGATCGCGGCGAGCGCGCGCTGCAGTTCGGCCTCGATCTTGCGGTTGCGCGGCCGCGGGCCATCCAATAGTTGATCCCGGGGCATAGAACACTCTACTGCAGCGTGCGCGCGACCTCGACACGCGCAAAGCATTCGATCTGATCGCCCACGCGCACGTCCTGGTAGTTCTTGACGCCGATGCCGCATTCGGTGCCGGCGCGCACTTCATTGACGTCGTCCTTGAAGCGGCGCAGCGATTCGAGCGCGCCTTCAAAGATCACCACGTTGTCGCGCAGCACGCGGATCGGATTATTGCGCCGCACCGCGCCCTCGGTCACGAGGCACCCGGCGACGACGCCGAACTTGCTCGAGCGGAACACATCGCGCACCTGGGCAACGCCGAGAATCTGCTCCTTGATCTCCGGCTGCAGCATGCCGCTCATCATCTGCTTCACATCATCGATCGCCTCATAGATGATGCTGTAGTAGCGCAGCTCCACGCCGGTTTCCTTCAGCGCTTCGCGCGCGCCGGCATCGGCGCGCACGTTGAAGCCGATGACGCGCGCCTTGGAGGCGGACGCCAGCTGCACGTCCGACACGGTGATGCCGCCGACGCCGCTCGCGATCACCTTCACCTGGATCTCATCGATGGAGAGGTTCGTCAGTGCATCGCGCAGCGCCTCGGCGCTGCCCTGCACGTCGGCCTTCAGCACGATCGCGATGGTGCCGGTTTTGTCGCCGTCGATTTGCGAGAACACATCCTCGCTGCGGGTCGTCTGGCGCGCGAGCTTCACATCGCGGAACTTGCCCTGCCGATAGACCGCGACTTCGCGCGCCTTGCGCTCGTTTTCCACCACCAGCAGGTCATCGCCGGCGTTCGGCGACCCGGACAGGCCGAGCACCACGACCGGCATCGACGGCAGCGCCGCCTGCAGCGGCCGGCCATTCTCATCAAACATGGCGCGCACCCGCCCCTGCTCGGAGCCCGCCAGTATCACATCGCCCATGTGCAGCGTGCCGCGCTTCACCAGCACCGTCACCACGGCGCCGCGCCCCTTCTCCATGCTCGACTCGATCACGACGCCGGAGGCGAGCCCCGCGCGCGGCGCCTGCAGCTCGAGCACCTCGGCCTGCAGCAGGATCGCATCCAGCAGCTGATCGATGCCCTCGCCGGTGCGCGCCGAGACTTTCACGAAAATATTCTGCCCGCCCCACTCCTCCGGGATCACCTCATGCTTCGCCAACTCAGTGCGCACGCGGTCCGGATCCGCGTCGCTCTTGTCGATCTTGTTGACGGCCACGACGATCGGCACGCCCGCCGCGCGCGCATGCTGGATCGCCTCGATGGTCTGTGGCATCACTCCGTCATCGGCCGCCACCACCAGCACCACCACGTCGGTCGCCTTCGCGCCGCGCGCGCGCATGGCCGTGAATGCCGCATGGCCCGGAGTGTCGAGAAAGGTGATGACGCCCTTGGGGGTTTCGACATGGTAGGCGCCGATGTGCTGGGTGATGCCGCCCGCCTCGCCGGCGGCGACCTTGGTGCGCCGGATATGATCGAGGAGCGAAGTCTTGCCGTGGTCGACGTGGCCCATCACGGTGACGACGGGCGGACGCGGCTCCTCCTCGGCGGCCTCGCTCGGCACGCCCTGCAGCTCGTGCTCGATCTGGTTCTCGCGCAGTACTTTGGCCGTGTGGCCCATCTCTTCCACGACCAGGACGGCCGTCTCCGGATCGAGCGGCTGATTGATGGTGGCCATGACCCCGAGATTCATCAGCACCTTGATGACCTCGGTCGCCTTCACCGCCATCTTTTGCGCAAGCTCAGCGACGGTAATCGTCTCGCCGATCGCCACTTCGCGGTGCACCGGCGCCGTGGGCATCTCAAATCCATGGGGCGCATCCGTGCCCACTCCGACCGTGCGCGCCTTCAGCCGCCGCTTCTTCTTGTAGCGCGAGCTCACGTCGCCCGCCACGTGCAGCTCCTGCCGTCCGTAGCGGGTTTGTTTGTCGTCGACCTCTTCCGCAGCGACCACGGCCTCGACTACGCGCGGGCGCGCAGGCTCAGGGGGTGCGCGGCGCTGCTCGCGCTCGCGGCGTTCGGCCTCTTCGCGCGTGCGCACCTCCGCCAGGCGGCGCGCCTCGTCCTGTGACTTCTTGCGCGTCAGCTCCTCTTCGGCGCGGCGGCGGTTCTCCATGTCGACGCGTTCGCGCTCGCGGCGCTCGTTCTCGAGCCGGTCGTTCTCGCGGCGCTCCGCTTCGAGCGCCTCGCGGCGCTTGACATCAATCTCTTCCTGCTGGTGGCGCGCCTGCTCTTCGAGCACGTCGCGCTTGATATAGGTGCGCTTGCGGCGAACCTCGACATTGACGGTGCGCGCGCGACCCTGGACGCTCGCGAGCTTCAGCTCGCTCTGCGTCTTTCTCTTCAAGGTGATCTTGCGCGGCGCGCCGCCGTCCTCCTCGCTGCCGTGGCTGCGACGCAGGTGCGTGAGGAGCTCGAGCTTCGCATCGTCGCTGATACGATCGTCCGGGCCGCCGACCTTGATGCCCGCCTGATCAAGCTGCACCAGCAGCCGGTCCACGGGCACCTTCAGTACTTCGGCGAATTGCGAAACGGTTACTTCGGCCATGAGCTATAGATCCTCGGCCCCCATCAATGGCTCGCTTCGAACCAGGGCGCGCGTGCTGTCATGATGAGCTTGCCGGCCTCCTCGGCCGCCAGTCCCTCGATATCCGCCAGATCATCCACCGACTGGTCCGCCAGATCCTCGCGGGTGCGCACGCCGCGGCGCGCCAGCGCGAGTGCCAGATCCGGGCTCATGCCCTCGAGCAGCAGCAGATCGTCCGCCGGCATCGACTGATCGAGACTCTCCTCGCTGGCGATCGCCTGCGTCAGGAGCACATCGCGCGCGCGGTTGCGCAGCTCCTTGACGATGTTGGCGTCGAACTCCTGAATGGCGATGAGCTCGGCCTGGGGCACGTAGGCCACCTCTTCGATGGTCGAGAAGCCTTCCTGGGCGAGGATCGTCGCCACGTCCTCATCGACGTCGAGCTGCTTCATGAACAGCTCGACGAGACCACGCGCCTCGCTCTCGCTCTTCGCCTCCGCGTCCGACTCGGTCATGATGTTGAGATCCCAGCCGGAGAGCTGGCTGGCGAGGCGGATGTTCTGGCCGCCACGGCCGATCGCCTGCGAGAGCTTCTCCTCGGCGACCGCAATGTCCATGCTGTGCGACTCCTCGTCGACGACGATCGAAAGCACCTCGGCGGGCGACATGGCATTGATGACGAACTGCGCCGCATTCGCATCGTGCGGAATGATATCGACGCGCTCGCCCGCGATCTCATTCGACACCGCCTGCACGCGCGAACCGCGCATGCCGACGCAGGCTCCCACCGGATCGATGCGCGGGTCGTTGCTGCGCACGGCGATCTTGGCGCGCACGCCCGGATCGCGCGCGGCACCGAGGATCTGGATCAGCCCCTGCCCGACCTCGGGCACCTCAAGCTTGAAGAGCTCCACGAGAAATTCCGGCGCGGTGCGCGTGAGAAACAGCTGCGGACCGCGCGGCTCGGAGCGCACGTCCTTCAGATAGGCCTTGACGCGGTCCTGGGGCTTCGCCTGTTCGCGCGGAATCATGTCGGTGCGCGGCACGAAGCCTTCGGCGTTGCTGCCCAAATCGACATAGATGCCGTTGCGATCGACGCGCTTGACGACACCGCTCACGAGCTGCCCGACGCGGTCGCGATACTGCTCGACGACCTGTGCGCGCTCGGCCTCGCGCACCTTCTGCACGATGACCTGCTTCGCCTGCTGGGCGGCGATGCGGCCAAATGCGACCGACTCCATCGGCTGCTCGACGAAGCCACCGGGCTCGACCGCGGGGTCGATATCGCGCCCATCCTCCAGGCGCAGCTCGCGCTCCGGAACCTCCAGTTCCGTCGAGTCGTCGGCAAACACCTTCCAGCGACGAAAAGTGTCGTAGTCGCCAGTCTTGCGGTCGATCGCCACGCGCGCATCGAGCTCCTCGCCGTATTTCTTGCGCGTAGCCGAAGCGAGCGCTGCCTCGAGCGCTTCGAAAATGATCTCTTTATCGACGCCTTTCTCGTTCGAGACGGCGTCGACGACCATCAGAATTTCCTTGTTCACAATCATCTCCTCCACCGCAGACGCTGTACGCCTACGGGGCAAGCTTTGCCTTGCCGATTTCAGCAAACTGCACGCGGACCGCCTGCTCATCGACCTCGAGCGTGATGCCTTCACCGTGCACCGCGGCGAGCCGCCCGGTGTAGCGGCGGCGTCCGCCCGCGCGCGCTACCTTCAACTCGACCCACACCCGCGCGCCGACGAAGCGCTCGAAATGAGCACTCGTGCGCAGCACCCGATCGGAGCCCGGCGAGGACACCTCAAGGCGGTACGCCGTCGGGATCGGGTCCTCGACATCCAGGAGTGCCGACACCTCACGACTCACCCGCTCGCAGTCCTCGATCCGCACACCGTCCGCGCGGTCCACGAAAACGCGCAACAAGCCCGGGCTCAGTTCGAGTTCCACGAGCTCGCAGCCGAGATCAGCCACGCTAGGCTCAATGAGGGCAATGAGCCGCTCGCGCAAGGTCCCGGTCATCCCGCCGCCCTCGACCCAAAAAGCCCGCACAAAAAATAAAAGCCCCTCGGGGGGCTTTCCGCACGATCATTTGGAGGCGCCCAGCCCGCACCGCCCCGCGCTCATCGCGTGGCTGCCCGAGCATCCCCGCCCGTCCCCGCAGGTGCGGGGACCTCTCTCCAATACCCCCTCTAGGGGGCCGCCTATTCTAACCAAATCGGGCTGCGAGCGAAACCCGCCTGTCAGTTGAGTTGCGGTCGCCACAAGTGAGCCGCACAAAGGGCTCAGTGCTGGTACAGTCTCCAATCCAGACCCGAATACAAGAGGCGAGCCGTGTCTCAAAGCGCCCCTACCCGCCGCGGCGAGCTGTTGCTCTTCGCGTGCAATTTCCTGAAGCACCCGCGGATGCTGGGGTCGCTCATTCCCAGTTCGCGCTTTCTGATTGACGAGGTCCTGCAGGCGGTCGATTGGGCGAATGCCCGCGTCATCGTCGAATACGGCCCGGGCGTGGGAACCTTCACCGCCGAGGTGCTGCGGCGGATGCGCCCCGATGCGAGCCTGATCGCGATCGAGACCAATACCGACTTCGTGCGTTTCCTGAAGAGTTCAATCCGCGATCCGCGTCTGCAGGTGGTGCTCGAATCGGCCGTTCGCACCGACAAGGTGCTGCGCGACCTCGGTCACGTCAAAGCCGATTACGTGATCTCCGGCGTGCCGTTGGGTTCCATGCAGCCGGAGCTGCGTCGTGGCATCCTCAACACCACGCACTCGGTGCTGGATCCGCGCGGCAGCTTTCTCGTCTATCAGTTCACCACCCGCGTGCTCCCGGACCTGCAACGGATCTTCCGGCTGGTCGAGCGCCGCTTCGAGCCCCTCAACATTCTTCCCGCGCAGGTCTTCTTCTGCCAGCCGCGCTCTGCCTGAGCCGCATCCTTTAGGTTCGAGCCCAAAGGGCGCGCGCAAGAATGCGCCACAGCCGCACGCACGCGAGCCTTAGCGGGCGGCGGCCGGCTCGTGCGCGTGCGCATGCTCGTCCTTGCTCGCCGGATGATCATCGGCGTCCGCGACTGCCGTCAGGGCACGGTATTCATCCGGGGTCATCTGCGGCAGGCGGTGCACAAAGGAGACGATGTTCCAGATCTCCTCATCGTCGTGGGTCTGGCCCCAGGCGGGCATCCCGGTGGCCTTAATGCCATGCTTGATGGCCCAGAAGGCCACCCGTGGATCGATGGGCTGCCGCGACAGATTCGGTGGATGCGGCAGCAGGCCCGCACGAATCTCGCTGACGGTGATCCCGGGGGCGAGATGACAATCCACGCACATGGCACTGTAGTGCTCGGCGCCCTCGTGCAGTCGCGCCGGATCATCGAGGTTTGGCACGGCGACATTCGCCGCGCGGCGCTCAATGGAACGGTCGCGCAGGAGGGTAAGCAAGGCGCCCACGGCGGCCGTGTGCGGGCGGTCGGCGCCGACGTCATAGACTCCGGAGAACACGAATAGTCCGAGGAGCACGCCGAGTCCGGCGAGCGTCGCGCCGAGCACCATCCATTTATTCAACTGCGCCGCTCCCTACAACCACACGCGCAAGCCGAGCGCCACGCTGACCTCATTGAGATCCGCGCCAGCGGTGCCCGCAAAACCCCCGGCCGCGCCGTAGCGCCGCGTCCACACCACGCCCGCGTACGGAGCGAATTCGCGGCGCAGCTCATAACGCAGCCGCAGTCCGACTGCAAAGTCGCCCAGGCCCTTGCCGCTGTCGCGCGCCGCATCGGCCCGGCCGTAGAGATTCATCTCCATCTCCGGCTGCAGTACCAGGCGCTGCGTGAAGAGTAGTTCATATTCGACCTTGAGCCGCGCAGCCGTGCGCGACGCATCGCCGGCATAGACCGTAGCTTCCACAGCAATACCCTGCGGCGCAAGGCCGCGCACGCCAAGCGCCGCCCAGCTGCGCGCGGGGCCCGTGCCGAAATCCTCGCGCGCGCCGAGCTCGATATTCCACCAGCGCGCGAGCGCATGATCCCAGAGGAGTTCCATCCGCGCATCGCTGCGCAGCGCGGAGGACTCGCCCTCGGTGCGCAGCCAGGCCTTGTCATAATCGCCCCCGTACCAGCCCTCCCCCTGCCAGGCCGCGGCGTTGCCCGCAGCGGCGGCGCGCCATTCGAGCTGATCGAGCCACAGCATCCCGAGGGGCGCCGCGTCGTTCATCTGCATGCTCTGCGCCATGGCGCTCGCCGCGCAGGCGCTGCGAACGCCCGCAATCGTCAGCAGCACGATGAGCGCGAATGGTGCGGGACGCCTCACGAGCGCAGCGCGGGAGCGACCGTCACTTCGCGAAACATGCCCGCCTCCATGTGATAGAGGAGATGGCAATGAAAGGCCCAATGACCGGCGGCCATGGCGCTCACGCAGTAGCTCAGTTTCTGCGCGGGACGTACCACCACCGTGTGCTTGCGCACCTGGAATGCGCCCGCGGGCGCGTCGATTTCGCTCCACATGCCATGCAGATGGATGGGATGCGTCATCATGCTGTCGTTGAAGAGTACGATACGCAGCCGCTCGCCCTGGCGGAACTCGAGCGGCTGCGCCTCGGAGAATTTCCGGCCGTCGAAGGACCACATGAAGCGCTGCATGTGACCCGTCAGGTGCAGCTCGATCTCGCGCTCCGGCGGACGCGCATCAACCGATCCGCCGATGCTGTGCAGATCGGCGTACGTCAATACCCGCCGGCCGTTGTTTCGCAGGCCGACACCCGGATCATCGAGACGGGTGTCGGGCGTGCTCACGCGCATGTCGACGCCCGGATTTTTTTCCTGCGGCGCCATCGCCCGCATGGAGGCCATGTCGACCCCCATCCCCATCCCCATATCGGCCATCGACAGCTGCGGCCGCGGATCCATGGCCGGAATCGGCGCGCGCATGCCGGCGCGCGGCGCGAGTGTGCCGCGCGCATAGCCGGAACGATCCAGCGATTGCGCAAATATCGTGTAGGCCTCGTCCTGCCCGGGTTGCACGATGACATCGAAAACCTCGCCCGCGCCGATGCGCAACTCCTCAACCGTCACCGCCTCAACATCCTGCCCATCGGCGGCGACCACGGTCATGGCGAGGCCCGGAATGCGCACGTCGAAGAAACTCATCGCCGAGCCGTTGATGAAGCGCAGTTTGACGCGCTCGCCGGGCTGAAATTCGCCGCTCCAGTTGCCCGCGGGCGCCACGCCGTTCATTAGATACGTGTAGGCATAGCCCGACACGTCCACAAGATCCGTCGGATCCATGCGGGCGTCGCCCCACATGCGCCGCTCGGCAAGCGCCGCGCGCAGGCCCTGGCGACGCGCAGCGGCGAAGAAATCTCCGACCGTGCGCTGTGCGAAGTTGTAATACTCGCTGTCGCGCTTGAGCGTCGCGTAGATGTGCTCGGGATCCTCGTCAGTCCAATCCGACAGCAGCACGACGTAGTCGCGCTCAGTCGCGTGGCGTTCGCCACCGGCCGGCTCAATGATGATCGGACCGTAGAGACCGACCTGCTCCTGAAATCGCGAATGGCTGTGGTACCAATAGGTCCCCGACTGGCGAGCGCGGAATTCGTAGCTGAAGGTTGCGCCCGCCTTGATGCCGTCAAAGCTGAGGCCGGGAACTCCGTCCATCGCGGCCGGCACCAGTAGACCATGCCAATGAATTGAGGTGGGCACCGCTAGACGGTTCCGCACCCGCACGCGGATGAGATCACCCTCGCGCCAGCGCAGCAGCGGCGCCGGCACCTGGCCGTTGACCGCGGTCGCAAGGCGCGGCCGGCCGGTGAAGTTGACCGGCAGTTCACCGACCTCCAGATCGAATTCGGTGCCGGCGAGCCCCGCGCGTGCCGCCGCGGGGGCGGGGAATGCGCGCCTCTTGCCGCCAGCGAGCGCCAGCGCGCCGCCGCCGATGCCCTGCACAAAGAGGCGCCGTGAAATGCTGCCGGTGCCGACGGCCGCCGGCGCCGGGATAGTCAGTCGGTTGCCCATCCAGGCCATTGTCGCGCAAGTGGACGCCACCAGTGCAATGGGTTCCGCGTGCCGCGGGCGCGGCCGTTACAATCGTTGGCTGCGATCATGGCGTGTGGCGCGATGCCGAGCAGCCCGACAAACTTCGCGGATGTGGCGCGGCCTGCGGCCGGCAAGCACGCCTGGGCCGGCGCGATCATCCTCGCCCTTGCACCGCTGTGGCTGCTCGGCATGTTTGATCGCGGCTTGTGGACTCCGGACGAGCCGCGTGAGGCGGACATTGCCTGGCGCATGAGTCAGCAGAGCGAGCGCTCCATTCCGAGCCTCGCCGGCACGCCGTTTCTCGAGAAGCCGCCGCTCACCTACTGGCTCGCGGGGGCGTCAACCGCCGCGTTCGGCGACTCCGCCGCCCTCGTGCGTCTGCCCAATCTTCTCTACGCGCTCATGCTCGCAGCGGCCATCGGCACACTCGCGGCGCGAATGGCGGGCAGGCAAGCCGCGCTCGTCGCAACGCTCATCAGCGCCTCTGCACTTCTGAGCTATCGCGTCCTGAGCTGGCTCGCCCCCGATGCGGCCTTGCTGGCCGGCAGTGCGGTTGCGCTCCTCGGTGCCTACAGCGGTTATACCGCAAGCGCCAGTGCGCGAAAATTCTGGGGCTACACGCTCATGCATGCCGGGGCTGCCATGGGATTCATGGCAAAGAGTGCACCCGGATGGCTCGTGCCGGCGCTCGCGCTGCTGACGCTGATCGGCTGGGAAAGGCGCTGGTCGGAGCTGCGGCGCTGGGAACTCTACGCGGGCGCGGCGCTGCAGGCGTTGCTCATCGGTCCGTGGATCCTGGCGGTCGCCGCGACGAGCGGCGGCGCCGATTCACTCCGGGTTCTGTTTTGGGAAAACCTGGCGGGGCGCTTTGCCGCGCTCGCGGCGACACCCGGACACGACTACGCGCAGGGGCACCTCAACTGGTGGGGGAAATACTTCAGCGAGCTGCCCGTGTATCTGCTGCCCTGGACGCTCCTGGCCGCCGCGGCGGTGGTACGCGCGGCGCGCGCGCTGCGCAGCGGCCATGCCAGCCACGCCCCGACGGCCGGCACGCCGTGGCGCTTTGCGGTGTGCGCCTTCCTGCCCTTTCTTGGCGTGCTGTCGCTCGCTGCCACTGCGCGGGACGTGTACGCCGCGCCGGCTATTCTCGGCTTCGCACTGCTCGTGGCATTGTGGGCCGATGCGCTGCCGCGGCGCGCGACGCGCTTTGACGCGGCCTGCCTCACGGCAACCCGCTGGTTAGTCGCGCTCATCGCCTGCCTGTGCGCCGCGTTCCTCGGCCTCCTCGCGGCTGCCGAAAGTCAGGTCGCAATCAGGACGGCCGATGGGGTGGTCGCGCTGGCAGTGGTGCCGCTGACACTGCTGACGCTGCACTTCGCGGCAGCACTGCAGCGCGCACACAAATACAGCGCCAGCATCGCCGCGACCTATGCGGCCTACGCTCTGGCATTCACCGTGACGGGGCTTCTGGTGCTGCCGGTCATCGATCGCTGGCAGGACTTGGCGGCGCTCGCGCGGCGGATCGAGCGCGACAGCGCCGGGCGCGAGCTTGCCGTCCTCAATCCCGATGAGACGACCATCGCCATCCTCGACCATCGCTTGCGCATGAGCTATGCCACACTGTCGCCACCGCGCGATGCGGCCGCCCGCGTGGTCGCTGACTGGTTACATCAACACGCGGGGGAAGGCCGCGTGCTCGTCATGCTGCCCGGGCATGCGCCCGGAGAAGTGAGCCGCCTCATCAGTCGCTGGCAGCCGCTCGCTGTGCCCGACGACGGTCTCGCAGGTGCGCTCGCCGCCGCGGGCAGCGTCCGCATCAGCGCGCGCTACGAGCTGCCGCAAGGCCGGCGCTATGCACTCCTCAGCGCGGCGCGCCCGTAGGCGCGCGCCGCCGCGCAACTGATCGCTACGGCTTCTTGATGAATTTCAGCGACGCGGAGTTCATGCAGTAGCGCAAGTGCGTCGGCGGCGGGCCGTCGTCGAAGACGTGTCCCAGATGCGCATCGCACTGCACGCAGGCGACTTCGCTGCGCGTCATGCCGAGGCTGCTGTCGGTTGAGGTTTTGACGTTCGCGCGGGCGATCGGCGCCCAGAAACTCGGCCAGCCGGTGCCGGAGTCATATTTGGTGGCGGAGCTGAACAATGCGTTCGCGCAGCAGATGCAGCGGTACAGACCCGGATCGTGCAGATTGTCATACTCATTTTGGAAGGCGGGCTCGGTGCCGTGCTGGCGCGCCACCGCAAACTGCAGCGCCGTCAGCTGCGCACGCCACTGCGCGTCGGTCTTCATGACTTTTGCCACCTGCGCGGTCCGCAACTCCCGGCCCGCATCGTCGAACAAGGTGACACTGACAAGGACCTCATCCGCGCTCGCGTAGGCGAGGTTCCAGAGTCGGCCCTTGCCGCTCGGCAGCAACAGCCATGCGGCCAGCGGCAGCGCAGAGGCCAGAATGGCGCGGCGGCGGATCATCGGTACAGCTCCGGAAATTGCTGCTGCAGGTGCTCTACTTTGGGCGCGTCGTTGTAGACGATATAGAGGTCATGCGGGTGGCGCCGCGCGTAGTCCTGATGATAGCCCTCGGCTTCGTAGAAGCGCTTAAGCGGCGTCACCCGCGTCACGATCGGCCGCGCAAACACCTTCGCGTCGCGCAACTGCGCAATGTACGCTTCGGCAATTCGCTGCTGCTCCGCATCGCGGTAGAAGATGACCGATCGATATTGAATCCCGGTGTCGGGCCCCTGCCGGTCGAGTTGCGTCGGGTCATGCCCCACGGCAAAAAACACCCGCAGCAGTTGCCCGTAGGTGATCTGGTTGGGGTCGTAGGTGATCTCCACCGATTCAGCGTGCTCGGTCGTGCCGCTGCTGACGATCTCATAGCGTGCCGTCGATGCCGTGCCGCCCGAGTAGCCGGAGGTTGCGCTCACCACGCCCTTCACGTGCTGAAAGACATCCTGAATCCCCCAGAAGCAGCCGCCGGCGATGACCGCCGTGCGTACGGACGCCCCGGGTGCGAGCGCTTCGTCGGTTGCCGGCATCGGTACCGGAGTATTGGCGGCGCTCGCCAGGTGACAGCCGGTCGCTGCGGCCGACAGAATCGAAAAGAGGACGGCAATGCGCGTGACTTTGAGGACCATGGTGAGCACTCCTTGCAAGCACTGACCGGTCAACGCAGCAGAATATTGCAGGCGCCGCCGGCACCGCAATCGCTGCGGAACTTGACGCCGCGGGCGCGCTCTAGGCGCGCGCGCGTTAGAACTTGAAGACTGGCAGGGCCGTGACGGGCAGCTTGCGGCGCAGCAACGCCTCGATGTCCTTCAGCAGCGGCGCCTCGTCCGGGGATACCAGGGATACCGCCTGTCCCGATCCGCCGGCACGCGCGGTGCGCCCGATACGGTGTATGTAATTCTCCGGTACGTTCGGCAGCTCGTAATTGACCACGTGCGGCAGCTCTTTGATATCCAGGCCGCGCGCGGCTACCTCGGTGGCGATGAGCGCCGTCACCTTGTTCGTCTTGAAGTCGTGCAGCGCCTTGGTGCGCGCAGCCTGGCTCTTGTTGCCGTGAATCGCGGTGGCGAGGATGCCGGTGGATTGCAGCTGCTTTGTCAGGCGGTTCGCGCCATGCTTGGTGCGCGTAAACACCAGCACCTGATGCCAGTTGCCCGCGCCGATGAGGTGCGCGAGCAGATGGCGCTTACGATCCTTCGCAACCCGGTACACCTGGTGATCGACGCGCTCGGCAGTTGCATTCGGCGCCGCGACCTCAATGGCTGCGGGGTTACGCAGGATGCGGCTCGCGAGCTCGCGTATCTCCGCGGTGTAGGTCGCCGAGAACATGAGGTTCTGGCGCTCACGCGGCAGCAGCTTCAGGACGCGCTTGATGGCGGGAAGGAAGCCCATGTCGAGCATCCGATCGGCCTCGTCGAGCACCAGGCAGCGCACCGCGCGCAGCTCCACGGCGCCCTGCTGCGCAAGGTCAAGCAGCCGCCCGGGTGTTGCAATCAGGAGGTCGCAGCCGCCGCGCAGGTTGAGGATCTGCGGATTGATATTGACGCCGCCGAAAACGACGTGCGTGCGAAAATCCAGATATTTGCCGTAGCAGCGGGCGCTCTCGGCAATCTGTGCCGCAAGCTCGCGCGTCGGCGTCAGCACCAGTGCCCGCGGCGCACGCGCGGGTGGCGCGCCGAGTTTTTGCAGGATCGGCAGAATGAACGCGGCGGTCTTGCCGGTGCCGGTTTGGGCCCCGGCGAGCACGTCGCGATCGGCGAGGACCGCGGGGATGGCCTGGCGTTGGATGGGAGTCGGCGTCGTGTAACCCTGTTCGGCCACGGCGCGCAACAACTCGGGCGTCAGCCCGAGATCAGCAAATGACATGAATGGAAATCCTTTGAAATGGACTCGTCAGCAGCGCGCAGGCGCTTGCGGACGTATGAGAAGGCGTCTGCGACTCTACAGGCTTTGACCTGACGGGCGCAACCCGGACAATCCACACTATGCCCCTGGTCACACTCCTCGATGGACAACTCGCCTTTGGCGATCACCCGCTTTTGGACCGCGCGCAACTGAGCGTCGAGGCGGGCGAGCGCATCGGCCTAATAGGACGCAACGGCAGCGGCAAATCCTCTCTGCTGCGCGTCCTCGCCGGAGTCGCCGCACTGGACGTCGGTGAGCTGCAGCACCGCAACGGCCTGCGGCGCGCCTGGGTCGAGCAGGAGCCGCAATTGCCGAGCGCCGCGACGCTGCGCGCGAGTTTGCACGCCCGCGCGAGCGCTCTTGCGGCCATGCAAGCCGGCGCGGCGCGCGCCGCTGGCGCGGATGAGCGTGAGGTCTGGCGCCGCGACTCGCGCCTCGCGGAGTTCCTGCAGCGCTTCGATCTGGATGGCGAGCAGGCGCCCGACGTCAGCTCCGGCGGCGAATGCAAACGCGCCGCGCTGGCACTCGCGTTCGCGCAGCAGCCGGAACTGCTGTTGCTGGATGAGCCGACCAATCATCTGGACATCAGCGGCATCGAGCGGCTCGAGGAGTTGTTGCGCAAAGTTCCGACGGCCATTTTCATCACGCACGATCGAGCCTTTCTCGATGCGGTCGCGACCCGCATCGTGGAGCTCGACCGCGGCGTGCTGCGCTCCTATGCCGGCAACTTCGCGGCCTACGAGGCGCGCAAGGAGGCCGACATTGCCAGCGAAGGGATCGCGGCACGCCGCTTCGAGAAGTTCTGGCAGCAGGAGGAGGCGTGGATTCGTAAGGGCGTCGAGGCGCGCCGTACACGCGACATGGGCCGCGTGCGTCGCCTGCAACGACTGCGCAGCGCGCGCGCGGCGCGCCGCGAGCGCCTGGGTGACCTGCGCCTGAGTCTGGACTCCGGAGAAGCCTCCGGACAACTCGTTGCCGAGCTCTGCGAGGTCAGCAAGCGCTTCGCTGAGCGCACGCTGATTGAGCGGCTGTCGATGCGCATCATGCGCCAGGACCGCATCGGACTCATCGGCGCCAACGGCGCCGGCAAGTCGACCCTGATCCGCTTGATCCTGGGCACGCTCGCGCCCGACAGCGGCAGCGTGCGCCGCGGCACCAACCTGCGGGTGGCCTACTTTGATCAGCTGCGCGAGCAGCTCGACCCCAACCGCAGCGTCGCCGACACCATCAGCCCGGGCTCCGACTGGATCGAGATCGACGGCGAGCGCAAGCACATCATGAGCTATCTCGCCGACTTCCTGTTTCCGACGCAGCGCGCGCAGTCCCCGGTGCGGATGCTCTCGGGCGGCGAGCGCAATCGCCTGCTGCTCGCGCGGCTGTTCGCACGGCCGGCAAACTTACTCGTGCTCGATGAGCCGACCAATGATCTTGACATTGAATCGCTCGAGCTTCTCGAGCAGCGGCTGCAGGACTATGACGGCACGCTGATACTCGTCAGTCACGATCGCAAGTTTCTCGACAACGTCATAACGCAAACTCTCGCCGCCGAGCTCAACGGTCAATGGCGCGAATACGTCGGCGGCTACAGCGACTGGCTGCAGCAGCGGCCCGCACCGGCGGCGACGGCAGCGGCGCCGGCAAAACTCGCCGCGACGCGCCCCAAGGCGCGCACCAAGCTCAGCTACAAGGACGAGCGCGAGCTGGCGGCGCTGCCGACCCTCATCGAGGCGCTCGAGCGCGAGCAGGCCGACGTGACCGCACGCATGAGTCTGCCGGACTACCACCGGCGCGCTCCCGAAGAGCTGCGCAATGATCGGCAGCGCATCGTCGCGATCGAAGCGCAGCTGCAGGAGAAGTTCACGCGTTGGGAGGCGCTGGAAAAAGCAGCGCGCAGTTTGGATCGGTAGCGGCTCAATCCGGCGCTGTGGCCACATCGAGCGAGTGCCCAAGCTCGACGGGGCTGAATACGGGTTGCGAGCAGGCGCTGCCGCTGCAGATGAACGCCGCGGCGCGCGCGAGCTCCGGATAGCGCACGTCGGGGTTGGGCATCGGCCCTTCGCGCTTATCCCACCAGTCAATCCGACGATAGAGCGCAGGATAGCGTAACGCCGCGGCATGCAAGGTCTGCGCGCTCGCATCATCCTTGTGTCCGACGATCGTCACGTGGGTCGGCTCGCGCGCCAATTCCTCATCCGCACTGAGGATGCCGGCGCGCAGCCGCTCACCATCGGCGATCTGGGCGGATGCGAGATAGCGCATTGCGTGGCGCGCAATCCTGCGCGCGGCGGCGGCTCCGCCGTAGCGGTACAGCGCATTGGCAAGCCGCGCCACCCCGATGTTCTCATCGACATCGCGGACCGCTTCTTTGAATACCCCAGATGTCTGCCCCGCCTGCGCAGCCGTCGCATACCCGCCCGCGGCGACGGCGAAGCGGCTGTCAATGAATTGCAGCGCCTGCTGCGCCTGCCTCAGCCAGGCGCGCTCGCCGCTTGCCGCGTACAGCGCGACGAAGCCCTGGCCCACGGCGAGCGTGTCGCCGAGCGCGGGCTGCATGCTACCGGCCTCGCCGTGGCTGAAGCCGCCCGCGTCGATGCTGCGATGAGCGCTCAGCCAGCGCGCCGCGCGCCGCGCCCGCTCGAGATACCGGCCGTCGCCCGTCGCATCGTAGAGCGCCGCCAGCGCGGCGATCTGCCAGCCGTTCTCGCGCGCATAGACGTGCGTGTCGATGCGCGGATTGGCATGGCGCCGCCGTTCGGCGTCGCTCATGGCGTAGAACACGTGGCCGGTCAGCTGCGCGTCGACGTCGGCGTCTTGACTGGTGTACACCACGCCCTGCGGGCTGGTGAGAAATTCTTCCACGTAGCGGTCGATGCTCTGCGCCGCGTTCAGAAAAGCTCGATCACCGAGGAGCCGATAACCCTCTGCATACAGGCGCGCATACTGCGCCTGGAAAGACATCAGCTTCTCAAAGTGCGGCGAATGCCAGTCACGCTGGTCGGAATATTGATAGACGCCTCCCCATACCGGATCGATGAGAGCGGTCGCGGCGGAGAGCGTGCTGCGCGCCATCGCCGCCTGCGCGCGATCGCTCTTCGAGTGCGCGAGCGCGTACTCCAGGCTGTCCGCGTCGATGAACTTCTGCGCGCTCCCCCAGCCGGCGTACTGCGAATCGTAGGCGTCGAAATAGGTCGCGACGAGCTTGCGGCGCTCGAGCGCAGTCAGGATCGCCGCACGGGCGGGCTGCACCGGCGTGCGCGCGCGCACGGAGGGTCCCGGAGAAGGGTCTTTGATGATGGCGGCGAGCATCGCTGCCATCGCCTGCGGCGGCAGATACCCACGGCGCTTGACGATCTCCGAGCCGTCGGCTGCCAGCACGATGGTCGCCGGCCAGCCGTAGTCCTGGTAGCGAGCCGCCAGGGCCGGATCGGCATCCTGGTCGACGCGCACCGCAATGTAGCGCTCGCCGATCAGCCGCGTGACTTCGCGGTCCTGATAGGTGGTCTCGTTCATCACGTGGCACCAATGACACCACACCGCCTCGAGATCGAGCAGCACGAAGCGCTGCTGCGCGCGCGCCTCGACGAAAAGGTTCGCGTTCCAGGCGTGCCACTGGGTCACCGGCGGCGGCGTGACGGCATCTGCGACGCCACACGCGAGCACCGCCATGGCACAGAGAAATCGCTGCATGCGTCCCCCCACTGCGGTAGATACTGGAGCCATCGACCGCTTCTGTGCGCTTATACGCTGAGGAGGCGCCTTCGGATGACGGGGATCTCGTAGTTGTCGAGGTAGTTTATCTAACTTATTGAATAATCATAATAATGAGCATGCAAAAGGACTACAAGTATTACGACCTCATCCTGGGCGCCTATGTCTGCGTGCTCCTGTGCGCCAATCTGATCGGACCGGCGAAGGTGTCCGTCATTGATCTGCCGTTGATCGGGCGGGTCACGTTTCTGGCGGGCGTTTTGTTCTTCCCGATCTCCTATCTGTTTGGCGACATCCTCACCGAGGTCTATGGCTACGCGCGCGACCGGCGCGTGGTGTGGAGCGGTTTCGCAGCCTTGGTGTTCGCCGCGCTGATGGCCACGGTGATCGTGCACCTGCCGCCGCGCGATAAGAATTCTGCCGTCGAAGCGATCTTCGGCAACACTCCACGCATCATTGCCGCATCGATCATCGCGTTCTGGTGCGGCTCCTTCGTCAACAGCTACGTGCTTGCGAAAATGAAACTGTGGACGCGTGGCCGCTGGCTGTGGACGCGCACGGTCGGTTCGACGATCTGCGGCGAATTGGTGGATTCGGCGTTGTTCTACTCGATTGCCTTTGCCGGCCTGTGGAGCACGGACAAACTGCTGCCGCTCATGCTGACGCAGTACCTGCTCAAGTCCGCTTGGGAGATCATCGCGACGCCCTTGACCTACAAGATCGTCGGTTTTCTCAAGCGCGCGGAGCATGAGGATTACTACGACCGCAATACGCGTTTCACGCCTTTCTCGCTCGAGGCATGAAACTCTGCCAACCTGCACCGCGGCTTATGATGCTTCGCGCTCTTTCGAAGTCCCGTTGCAGGGCCGGGCGCTGCCGACGGTGCTTGGAAGAATCATCTTCAAGCAACGTGAAGCGCGGCGCGCCTCGCCGGCTTCGCTGGCGCGCGTCCGAAACACTGAAGTCCGCCCACCGAATCTGGGATACTAGGTCTCGACCTCTGCGAAAGACACGCCATGCTGCAGCTCGACTTCAAGGACGCGGCTTCCGAACACTCGGCAAGCCTAGGGCCAGCCCAGACCTTCAAGTTCTCCCGTAGTGTTGTGTGCGACGAGTCCCGCGGGCACGTGCTGGCGACGTATCGCAGTGATCAGTGGGAGATCGAAGGCAGCCTCTACACCGGATTCCAGTGCAGCCGCCCGAGCCGCATCTATTTTGAAGACGCGATGGGCCGCCGCTCCTACGGCTGCGGACCCTTTGCCGGCATCGTCGTCACTCGCGGCGCCCTGCACATCGGCCATCAGCTCTTCGCCCATTATCAGAACCGCACGCAGCTGTGGCATTGCTACGCCCTGAGCTCCGATTGGCCCGTCATGATTCTCAAGGCGACGACGGCGGCAGAGGCGTACGCCGCAGCGTAACAGGCGCGCGGGCGTCAGGCGACGGCGCCGCGGTATCCCGGCAGGTCGCGCGCGGCGGGGCTGCGTGCCAGTACCAGCGCTTCAGCCACCGCGCGCTGGAAATCCTCGTGCGCGGGTCCGACCACGATGCGCTGTCGGAAAAAATCCGCCCAGAGAAACTCCGCGAACGCGGTCGGTGTTTTCTCATAGCCGCCAGCGTCGCGCACGAAGCCCGCAACTGAGCGGTAGACGTCGTCGCGCAGCTCCTCCAGGTGCTTCGGTATGGCGGTGAATGGCTGCCGATGGCCGCGTTCATCGATGGGATGCGCCCAGCGCTTCTCACCCATGGCGCGCCAGAAGGCCGAGAATTCTAGCTGCGCCATGTCGGCCTCGATCAGGAAAAATGCGCTCTCGATGCCCGCCTCGAGCGCGGCGCGCGCCAGATGATGATGGTCAGTAATATAGACGCGCCCATCGGGACCAAACACCGCCGGAATCATGTGCTCAGCCAAAAAGGCGCGTTGCTGATGCTTACTGAGCGCTTCGAGATCCTTGCGCTTGACACGCACCTCGATGAACCCAATCGTGATTTGCGTGGGACGCAGCTTTTGAATGTGCGCTTCGTGCTGGCGCGCCATTTCAATCCCCGAAGATGAGGGCACGCAGGTTACACCAAAGCCTCATGCTTCTCGCGAACGCACGCACAGCGCGTGATGGTGCGCCGCAACAGCGCCAATTACTCGCTGCTCGACTCGGCAAATACCACGGAAAAGCGCGCCCCGCGCCCGTGCTCGCCGCTCGCGACCTCGACGTGCGCGTGATGCAACGACGCAATCTCGCGCACGATCGACAGCCCGAGCCCACAACCGTCGCCCCCTGCTCCGGCAAGGCGGTAAAAGCGCTCGAATACCTTTTGGCGTTCCACGGCCGGGATGCCCGGTCCATCGTCCTCGACCGCCAAGCGCGGCACGACCGCATCAGCCGCCACCTCCAAGGTTACGCGCCCGCGGCTGCGCCCGTAGCGAAATGCGTTGTCGATCAGATTGGAGAGCAGCTCCGTGAGCAGGCGCTCATCACCGCGCACCCAAACCGGGTGCTGGGGTACGACCAAACCAAAATCCAGTTCGTGTTCGAGCGCGCGTGCGATCCACTCCTCGCCGACGCGTCGCGCGAGCATCGTCAAATCGACTCTGCTGAACTGCACCGCGACGGATGCCTCCGGCTCGGTGCGCGCGAGCGTCAGGAGCTGCTGAATCAGGCGCGCCGCCCGCTCCACTGAGCCGTGCAGTGCGCGCAAAGCCAGACGCTCGGAATCCGGGTCAGCGGCCCGTTCCGCGCGCTCCGCGTGCAGCAGCACCGCCGCCAGCGGCGTGCGCAGCTGATGCGCGGCGTCCGCCACAAAGCGCTTCTGCGCCCCGATGGCACTGCCGAGGCGCGCGATGAGCTCGTTGATGCGCGTCGCCAGCACCCGCGCCTCACGCGGCAGACCGGCTTCGGACACGGGAGCCAGGTAATGATGGTCGCGCGCCTCGATCTCGCGCGCCAGATCCGTCAGCGGCTTCAGACCGCGCGACACGCCGAGCCACGCGAGGAGCAGCGCTATTCCGAGCAGCGCGACCTGCGGCGCGACCATCACGAGGAGAATCTCGCGGGTGAGCGTCGCGCGCTTGATGAGCGTCTCGCCGACCGTAACGGTCACAATATCCTGCGTACCGGCGGGTGCAATGCGAATCCATACCAGTCGTACCGCCTGCCCATGCACGACGCCGTCGGCGAGGCGAATGGCGCCGATGGGTGATGCAGCTACGGCGGGCAGTGCCACCTCCCCGGCGATGAACCCGCGGCGCTCCGACTGGATGCGGTAGTAGGTCTTGTCGACCTCATCGAACTGGAAAACCTCAAGACCCACGGCGGGCAGGTCGAACTCGGCGTCGCCATGGGCGCTGCGCACGGCCTGCGCGAGCGAGTGCGTGGAATCAATGAGCCACCGATCATAGACGAGGTTCGCAAAGTGCAGCGCGGTGAAATACGACGCGATCGCATCGAGCGCGAGCAACAGGATGAGCGCGCCGCCGAGCCGCAGCAGCAGGCCGACACGCAGGCTCGGCCTATTCACCGCCTGGAATCTCCAGCAAGTAGCCAAAGCCGCGCAAAGTGCGCACCGTAAGCCCAAACGGACTCAGTCTGCGACGCAGGCGATGCACGCACACTTCGATCGCCGTATCGGACGGGGGCTCCATACCCCGTCCAAGGCGCCCGGCGAGATCATCCCGGCGCACAACACGCCCGGCGCGGGTCGCAAGTGCCTCGAGCAACGCAAACTCACTCGCCGGCAGGTCAACGGCCGCCCCGCCCAGCATGATGCGCGGCTCTCCGGGAGTGAGCGTGAGCGCGCCGATCCGAATCTGCGCGTTGCGATCCGCATGATGGCGGCGCAGTAGCGCGCGCACGCGCGCCTCGAGCTCCTGCAGTTCGAAGGGCTTCACGAGGTAGTCGTCCGCGCCGGCGTCGAGCCCGGAAACGCGGTCTTCGAGCGCATCGCGCGCCGTCACCACGAGAATCGGCAGGCCACGCAGCTGCCGCCGCAAGCTGCGCACGAGCGCCAGCCCATCCATGCCCGGCAGTCCCAAATCGACCACCGCGAGGTCGTAGTCGCGTGACAGCAGCGCATTGAACGCTTGATCGCCGTCGGCGAAGGCGTCCACTTCGAACCCCGACTGGCGCAAGAGATCCGTCAGCGCCTCACGCAACTGACGGTCGTCTTCAACAATAAGTAGACGCATGCAGCGCGCGCGAAAGGTTAATGAAAGCTTCCCTCCCTACACTCAAGGCTATGCTGCCCTCAAGCGATCGCCGGCGGGTGCTGCCGTGGCTGTTCGCGGCGCTCGCCGCGGGCGGCTGCAGCACGCCCGTGGCCGCCCAGGATTCACGGGAACCGGACACCGCGGCGCAGGCCGCGCGCGGCGCCGACAGGACCTGGACACTGCCGGAACTCGTCGACGAGCTCAAGCGCAGCAACCCGCAGCTCGAGCAGGCGCATCAGGCCTATCTCGCCGCAAAACTGCAAGTGCCGCAGGTCACCTCACTGCCGGCGCCGCAGGTCTCACTCCTCGAGCAGGCCAACACCGGCGGCCCCTTCGACTTCAAAAGCTCCTCGGACTTCTTCGCCTACCCGAGCTTTACGCAGCCGTTCCTGTGGCCCGGCAAACGGGGCCTCGCCGGCGAAGTCGCGAGTGCGCAGGCGGAGGTCATCGGGCGCCAGTATGACGGCCTCGTGATTCAACTGGTCGCGCAACTGCAGCTCAACTTCTATCAGCTGATCGCACTGCAGAGCCAGCGGCATTTCATGGACGAGGATCTGGAGCGCCTCGAACAGATTAAGGAGGTGGCGAAGGTGCGCTACGCGCACAACGCGGCTGCATTCGTCGACTTCTTAAACGCACAGGTAGCCGTGGGAAGTCTCAACAACGAGCGTTTCGGCATCGACAAGCAGATCCAGTCCGCAGCAGAGCAAATCAACACCCTCGTCGGCCGTCCCTCACAGAGCGCGCTTGCGCTGCGCGATGCCGCAAGCGCGCCGCACCTGCCGGCGCAGCCGCTCGCAGAGCTCCTAGCGCTCGCGCAACGGAGCAACCCGCGCGTGGCCGCCGATGCCGCGCAGATGCAGGCTGCCGACAAAAGCCTGGCCCTGGCCGAGAAGGCTTTTCTTCCTGACTTTTCACTGAGCATCGGCGCCTACACCGATCCGGCGCTCGACCGCCCGGACTCCACGCGCCTGTATTCGGTGGGAGTGAGCGTCAACCTGCCGACCTGGGGATACCAGAAGGAGCGCGCCGGGGTCGGCCAGGCGCGCGTTCAATTGAAAGCGGCGCAGGCCGGACAGAGCGCCGATCTGCAACAGCTCGAACTCGCGGTCGCCAACGCCTATCACGCGCTCGAGACATCGTTGCAGCAGGTCAAATTCAACCGCGACCGCCTGCTGCCCCAGGCGCAGATGGCTTACCGGCTCGCGCTTGCCGGCTACGGCAGCAACGGCGGCACCGCGTTCTCCGATCTGTTGACTGCACAGAGCAGCCTGCGCGGCGCGGAGCTCAACCTGCTGCAGGCACAAAATGCCGCAAGCCAAGCCTATGTCAGCCTCAGCGCCGCTATCGGCCGCGAACCGGATTAAAGGAAGGGTCATGTGCAAATCGGTTCCGCTGCGGATCGCCGCCTACATGACGATCGCAGTCACTTGGGCGGGTGGCGCAGCGCCTGCGCACGCCGCGGCGGCCGCCGCCAACGCGGCCGCCGACACGAGCTTCAGCGCGGATTTTGTGAAGACAGGGTTGCCGCTGCAGCAACGGGTGGCAGACACCATACCCATCACGGGCAAGCTCGCGCTCGACAAACGACAAACGCGGATCGCCGCGGCGCGTGTGGCCGGGCGCTTAGGCCGTATCTTCGTCTTCGAGGGCCAATCCGTGCACGCCGGTGAGCCACTCGCCGAGATCTACAGTCCCGACTTCATTTCCGCAGAGAATGAGTTCCTACTCGCCAAACGCTTCCGCGACACCCTCGCCGCGGACGGCTCTGATGCCGAACTGCGCAGCGACGCGGATATCACGCTGCGCTCCGCGGCCAATAAGCTCAAGGTCCTCGGCGCTGCCCCGGCGGATATTGCCACGCTCGAGCGCCGCGCGACGATCGCGGAATACCTCATGGTGCGCGCGCCCATCAGCGGCGTCGTGACGCAGCGCAATGTGGATCCGGGTGGATACCTCAATGTCGGCGATGCGCTGATGTCGCTCGCGAATCTCGACACGCTGTGGTTGTTTGCCAATACATACGATGCCGACTATCAATACCTGAAGCTGGGCCAGCTGCTCGCATTCGAGACCCCGTCGCTGCCCGGCGAGCGCTTCTCCGGGCAGATTGCCTTCATCGCCCCCAGTATCGACCCCAACACGCATACCCTGCCGATCCGCTGCGACGTGCCGAATCGGGATTTTCGCCTGCGTCCGGAGATGTTCGTGCGCGGCGACCTGAAGGTCGGCGAGCGCATGGCGCTCATCGTGCCCAAGAGCGCGGTCATTCACATCCGCGATTCGGACTACGTCATCGTCCTCGACGGCAAGCAATTCCGGCGCGTGCCGGTGCGCGGGCACGCGATCGAAGCGAATCGTTACGCCATCACCGCAGGCCTCAGCGCGCAGGTGCCGGTCGTCACCGATGGCACGCTCCTCCTGAATGAGATGACTGGCGAGGAGTGACCGTGACGGCGCCCGGCATCACGGCACGGTTCATTGACCATGCTATCGCCAGCCGCGGACTGGTGCTGCTGCTGTGCGCGCTACTCCTGGCGTTGGGGGTGTACTCATTCCGCACGCTGCCGATCGAGGCGTATCCCAATATTGCGCCTCTCAACATTCAGATCATCACCCAGTGGGCCGGCCGCAGCACTCTCGAGATCGAGCGCCAGCTGACGATCCCCATCGAGACGGCCGTAGCCGGAGTCCCGGACGTCGCCTCGGTGCGCTCGGTATCGCTCTTTGGCCTCTCGGTCGTGACGATCATGTTTCGCGAGGGCGCAGATGACTTCAGGTCGCGCCAGAACACGCAGATGTATTTGGCCACGGTTTCCCTGCCGACCGGTGTTAACGCGACGATCAGTCCGGACGCGGATGCAACCGGGGAGATCATGCGCTACCGGATCAAGGGCGACAATCCGGCGATCGACATCGTCGACCTGAAGAGCCTGCAGGACTGGGAGGTCTTTAAGAATCTCAAGAGTGTTCCGGGGGTGGCCGACATCAATGGATTCGGCGGCATGGTCAAGCAGTACCAAGTGCTCGTCGATCCGCAGAAGCTCCTCTATTACAACATCACCCTTGCGCAGCTCGCGCAGGCGCTCACTAACGGCAACGCCAACGTAGGCGGCGGCCTCATGCCGAGCGGCGAACAGCAGCTCGTGGTGCGCGGCGTCGGGCTTGTCAAGAAACTGGATGACATTCGCAACATCGCCATATCAAGTCTCGTCGGCACGGGCGGCACGGGCAGCCCTGTGGGTCTCAAAGCCCCGGTTCGCGTCGGCGATGTTGCGACCGTGCAGTTCGGCAACGCCGAGCGTCTCGGACAGGTGCAGTTCGACCAGGACGCGGAGACCGTCGAAGGTATCGTGCTCATGCGCCGCGGCGAGAACGCAAGCGTCGTGCTCGCGCGCGTACGCACGCGGGTGAGTGAGCTCAACGCCAGCGGACGCTTGCCGCCCGGCGTGAAAATTGTGCCCTTCTACGATCGCCAGGAACTGCTCGATCTGACGGTGCACACCGTCACGCACACGCTGCTCATGGGAATCACTCTGGTGCTCGTCGTGCTCTGGCTGTTCCTCGGTAATCTGCGCATGGCGCTCATCGTGGCCGCCATCATTCCTCTCGGTCTGTGCGTGTCCTTCGCCGGCATGAACTGGTTCGGCGTGCCCGCGAACCTGATCTCACTCGGCGCCATCGACTTTGGCCTGATTGCCAATGCCGCAGTGATCGTCACCGAAAACATCATGCAGTATCTCGAGCGCGAGCATCGACAGACTCTCGAGGCTTTTCGGCAAGCGACGGCGGAAGTCGCGCGTGCCATGATCTTCTCAACGGCCATCATCATCGTCGCCTATGCGCCGCTCTTTCTTCTCGGCGGTGTCGAGGGCAAGATCTTCGAGCCGATGGCCTTTACCATGGGTCTCGCGCTGCTCGCCTCCATCCTGCTCAGCATCACCTTCATCCCGGGGGCCGCGGCCATGCTGTTCGCGGGCCAGGTCGGCCTGCGGCCGCCCCGCTTCGTCGACTGGCTCGGGGAGGGCTACCGCCGGCTTCTCGCCTTTCTGATTCACTATCCGATCCGGCTGGGGCTGGTCTCCTTGGTGCTTCTGCTGCTGTCGGTGTGGCTCGCTATTCGCTTGGGATCGAGCTTTCTGCCGACTCTGGAAGAAAATAACCTGTGGATACGCGTCACGCTGCCCAATACCGTCGGCTTCGAGTATTCGGCGCAGGTGGCGAGCGAAATTCGGCGCGAACTGCTGACGCTGCCGCAGATCCGCGATGTCGCCGTACAGATCGGCCGGCCGGACGATGGCACCGACTCCACCGGCATCTTCAACCAGGAGTTCGGTGCGTATTTCAAAACTCCGCAAGAACTGGGCTACGTCGTCGACCGTCAGGCGGTGATCGAGCGCCTGCAGAAATATTTCGCCGACATTCCCGGAATCGACGTCAATTTTTCTCAATACATCCAGGACAACGTCGACGAGGCGCTCTCCGGGGTCAAGGGCGAAAATTCCGTTAAGCTGTTCGGCACCGACCTCAGGGTGCTCGAAGCGCGCGCCGCGGAGATTAAACACACCCTGGAACAGGTCCCCGGAATAGCCGATGTCGGCGTGTTCAAGGAGCTTGGCCAGCCGACACTGAACGTCACCATCGATCGCATCGCCGCGCAGCGCTTTGGCCTCAATGTCGCCGACGTCGAAAATGTGGTGCTGAACGCCGTCGGCGGTAATGCGCAAAGTCAGATTCTGGAGGGCGAGCGGGTATTTGACCTGTTCATGCGCCTGCCGCCGGATGCGCGCAGCAATCCGGAGGAGCTGCGCCGCCTGCTGATCGATGTCCCCGATGGCAGCCGCATCCCCGTGAGCCTGGTCGCCAATGTGCAGGTCATGAACGGACCGTTCTTCATCTATCGTGAGTCCGGGCAGCGCTACATCGCCGTCAAATTCGGCGTGCGCGGACGCGATCTCGGCGGCGCGGTCGCCGCCGCCCAGGAGCTCGTCAATCGCGACGTGCATCTGGAACGTGGGTATACGATCCGCTGGGACGGCCAGTTCAACGAAATGAAACTTGCGCAGCAAAAACTCCTGGTCATCATTCCCATGGCGCTGATTGCAATTTTCGTGCTCCTGTGCCTGGCTTTTCGCGGCATCAAGGATGCGTTTCTCGTGCTCATCAATGTCCCGTACGCCGCAATCGGCGGCATCGCAGCACTGTACTTCGCGGGCGAGGATTTGAGTATTTCCGCCGGCATCGGCTTCCTGTCGCTCTTCGGTATCGCCATCCAAAATCTCGTGATCCTGATCACGAGCATCCGCGAGCTTGCCGGGGAACCGGGAAGAACGCTCCACGACGCCGTGATTGAGGGAGCTTCCAGACGCTTCCGCGCAGTGCTGATGACGGCACTGTTGGCCGCCTTGGGTCTTGCTCCGGCGGCCTTCTCGCACGCCATCGGCTCGCAGGCGCAGCGGCCGCTGGCGCTGGTCATCTTCGGCGGCATGTTGTCGACGACGCTTTTAACGCTTCTCATCCTTCCCGTCGCCTTCGCCAAGGTCAATGCGCGTCACAACGACCTGCCCGCACGCGCCTAATACGCGGTTAACTGCAGCGCTCTGCCAGGGTTTTCAGCGCGCTCTCCGTCGGAAAACAGCGACAGCCCACAACACAAATACCGCATCACAGCTTCACTATTCTTGATGGCGCGCCTGGTCATTTCCCGGTAATCTGCGGCCATCTACACGGAGCGTGTCATGCGAAGCCGGTCTCTGGTGCGCCTCAGCTTGCTCTTGGCAGCATGCTTGCTCGCGGCGTGCGGAGCCCGCACCGACGTGTCGGCGACCGCGAACGTGCGCGCTGAATATTCTCACGTCTGGGTGACCATCCAGGACGTTAAGTTCAACACCAGCGCCACGGCGCTTGCCGGGGACAGCAGCTGGCTCGACTTTCCGCTCTCGACCCCGGTAACCATCGATCTGGCTACAGTGACGAACGGCGCACTCGCCGTGTTCGGCAGTGCATTGAAGATCCCGACCGGTACCTACGCGCAAATGCAGCTCCTGCTCACCGACTCCGCCGCGCCGCTCGCGTCGTCGGCGCAGGCGGTGAGCCTGCTCTTCAACGACCAGGTCCAATATTTGGACACTACCGGCGCCGCCGTCACCGCGCCGCTCGACCTCGTTCATCCGGAGCAGGGCATCGTCCTGTCCGTTGCGTTGACGATTCCCAACGACACCAAGGCAGCACTGGATGCTATCGGTGCGGGCACCGCTGCGGCGACGAGTTCCGCCACCGCGAGCACGACCGGCGTGGGAACGACGGGGGTCTCAACCACTGGGGTGACGACGCCCACCACGAGCACCTGCGCGACCACGACCACGGCCGCCACCGATACGACGACCACGGTGACTCCGGTGACGACCACAACCGACAATTGCTCTGGCGTAACGACGGCCACCTTCAGCGTCGGCATCGACTTCGACGCCGAGCGCGATCTGGTTCCCTTCACCTACAGCAGCCAGCCCGGCTTCCTGCTGAATCCGCATCTCACAGCCTACGACCTCTCCACCGCCGGGACGATTCAGGGCCAATTGACGTTGCCGACCACGACTGCCACGACTACCACCGCAAGCGGTAATCCCGACATTGAGGTGAGCGCAGAGACGCTAAGCAGTGACGGCACGCGCCATGTGGTCGTGAAGAGCACGCCCCTCCTATCCGATGGCAGCTTTGTGCTCTACCCGCTCACCACCAACGCAACATCAACGAGCGCAACGACTACCACGACGTATGACCTGGTGATACACGGCCCCAACATCCAGACCATGATCATCCAAGCGGTTCCGCCCAGCGTCGCGGCGCCGGCTGCTGCGACCAGCCTCTCGCTCAGCACCGTAACGCTGACAAGCGCAGCCGACTTCCTGGTCAATGTATCGACGGCGACGAACTTTGCCAGCTCCGGCGCCGTGGTGCAGTTCTACCAGACGGTCCCGGTCAGCGGCGAAGTACCGTATGTGGTAGCGCAGCAGCCCATCGATCCCTTCAATAAGAATTTCGCGGGTGACGCTGCACTTTCGACGGGCCCCATCAACGTTGTCATCTACAGCGGCGGTGCAGCTGCAACGCCCGTGAGTGAACCACCCAGCGAGGGCAGTGGAGCGTATCAGGTCGCGGCGATTGCGCCGAACTTCAACGACGGCGCGCTGGGCACGAAAGTGACCGTACCGAATCCCAGCCCGACGACCGCCGTACTGGTCAGCGTGGCAGCGCTCAGCGTTGCCAGCGGCGCGACCAGCGATTCGGTTACGGTCACGACCGCGGTGGCCGCGCCAGGCAAGTACAATAACGGCGAGCTGATTCTCAGTCAGAACGGCGCCATCGTTGCGGTGGCGGCGCTCGGCGCCGTCCTCGATCAGAGCTCCGGCTCCGTCACGTTCAGCCGCGTGCCAGGCGGCACTGCAAGTCAGACACTGGCCACCGGCCTCTACGACCTGTCGGCTTGGGTTTGGAACTCCAGCAATCCTTCGGGCACACTGAGCCGCCAGTCAAGCCCCAAGAGCGTCGATCTGCGCTCCGGTACGGCAACCGGCACGACCATCACCATCGATTGATACTCAGCTGAGTAGAGCCGCAAGCGCGCGCCGGTAGCGGGCGGCGATCGCGTCGCGATGGATGTGGCGGCCACCCGCAACGACCTTGCGCCCAAAGCGCCATACGCAATCGACCGCGGGCGCGCGCGCGGCGAATATCCAGCTGTCGAGAAGTGCGTCCCCGCGGCGGCAAATCAGTGCATCATGAGCCGTGTCGAGGCTGACAATATCTGCATCCGCCCCGACGGCGAGTCCGTACCGCTCACCGCCAAGGGCTTGCGCGCCGCCTGCCACTGCCATTTCGAGGAGCCTGCGGCCGGTCGATTGCTCGACACCGCCGGCAAGCACGTTGCGACGGCGGTGAGTGAGGCGCTGCGCGTATTCGAGGACGCGTAGCTCTTCGGCCGCATCGATCAGCACGTTCGAGTCGGTGCCAATGGCGCACGCGCCGCCTGCCCCAAGATATTCCGCCGCAGGAAAGACCCCATCCCCCAGGTTCGACTCCGTGATCGGACATAGACCCGCAACCGCCGCACTCGCCGCCACGCGATGAGTCTCCTCGGCATTGACGTGCGTAGCATGCACAAGGCACCAGTGCTCATCGACCGGCTGATGATCGAGTAGCCATTCGACCGGGCGTCTCCCGCACCAAGCGATGCAATCGTTGACCTCCTTCAGCTGTTCGGCGATGTGCAGGTGCAGCGGCGCAGCGGCCGCGAGCCGTACGAGCGCAGCGAGCTCTGGTACGGTTACGGCGCGAAGACTATGCGGTGCGACGCCGACGCAGCCGCCATCCAGGGCCTGCACGGCACCGCGGCTGGCTTCCAGCAAACGCGCAAACCCGTCGAGATCGTTGATGAAGCGGCGCTGACCCGCGCCGGGCGGCACACCGCCGAAGTTACTGTGTGCGTAGAAGACCGGCAGGAGCGTAAGCCCGATGCCGGTATCGTGTGCAGCGGCGGCGATGCGTGCGGCGAGCTCGGCGCGGTTGGCATAGGGCGTGCCGTCGCAATCGTGATGCAGATAATGAAATTCGCCGACGCGCGTGAAGCCCGCCTCCAGCATTTCTGCGAACGCAAAGGCGCTGATGGCCTCGATATCCTCCGGATGCAGGCGTTCAACGAAGCGGTACATGACATTGCGCCAAGTCCAAAAACTGTCGGCGCCCGGCCCGGCGATTTCCGTCAGTCCGGCCATCGCCCGCTGGAAGGCGTGACTGTGCACATTGGGCACGCCGGGCAGAGCGACTGCGTGCAGTTCATCCTGCGGCGTCGCTTCGACGCCGACGTCGATGCGGACAATGCGTCCGCCCGCGATCGCAAATCGCACGTTATCCGCCCAACCGGCTTCGAGCAGCGCGGAGCCGAACCACAGGCTGATCATGCGTGACATCCCTTGCCGAAGATTCCAAGCATAATAGCAACCCGAATCTGGCGCTGCGGGAGAGCGACCTGGACAGGCTCATGAACTGGCTGCACGTCACACGCAACGATGCTCCGCTCATCCTGAGCATGCCGCATGCGGGCGTGGAGATTCCCACGGCGTATGCGCAGGGCCTCCTCTCACCATGGCGCGCGCGGCGCGATGCGGACTGGTGGATCGACAGGCTCTATGACTTTGCTTACGAGCTCGGCGCCACGGTGGTCCGTACGTCGATCTCGCGGACCGTCATTGACGTGAACCGCGATCCGGGCGGCGCCTCGCTCTATCCGGGACAGGCGACGACGGAGCTCTGCCCGACCATGACCTTCGACGGCGACGCGCTCTATAATCCAAGTGCCGCGCCCGACGCGGCCGCCATCGCCGAGCGTCGCGCGATCTACTACGCGCCCTATCACGCTGCGCTCGCCGGCGAAATCAGCAGACTCAAGACGCAGCACGCGGCGATCGTCGTCTACGACTGCCACTCCATCCGCTCGCGCATTCCGCGCCTGTTCGCGGGCGACCTGCCGAACTTCAACCTTGGGACCTATGAGGGCGCCAGCTGTGCGGCGGCATTAACGGCAGCGGTCGAAGGCGTCTGCGACCGCACCGCCTATTCGCGCGTGACCAACGGACGCTTCAAGGGGGGCTTCATCACTCGCCATTACGGCCGGCCCCACGAAGGCGTTCACGCTCTGCAGATGGAATTGGCGTGTCGGGGATATATGCACGAAGTGCCCGGTGCCGTGGAACCTAAGTCCTGGCCGCCGCATTATGATGAAGAATACGCGGCACCATTGCGCCAAGTACTGAGATCCGTTTTGCAGGCATGCCTTGGGTTTGCGAACGCCGTGTAACCGTTACCCGTGTCGGAGCGCCGAGGGTACAAGTTACGCAGCGCCAGCGCGGCCGATGCCGCAGGACACTGCGAATCGACAAGAAGTTGTGGCACGCGGGCTGCATGTTCAGTTTAACAAGCGAGAACGCGAGCAAGAGTATCGCCCAGGGAGTGTTATGAGCGTTGATCAGCGGGTCAAGAAGGCGGCAACGCTGCTCGCCTTTCTCGCCGTGGGTGCCATCCTGTACTTTGGCGCGGTCGCATTTATCCCCGTGGCACTCGCGCTCTTCTTTGCCTTGCTGCTCTCTCCGGCGGTCGATGCGTTGCACCGCCTACGGGTGCCGCGCACGCTTGCCGCCGCGCTGGTCATGCTCGTGTTGCTGTTGCTGGGCGCCGCTATCGTCGACGGCATTTCAGCTCCTGCAAAGGAATGGTTCGCACGCGCTCCGCAGACGATTCGTAAAATCGAGCAGCGCATTAGACCGGTACGCAGCGTGATAGCCCAAGTCGATGCGGTCAAGGAGCGCGCCGGTCAACTCGCCGAGGGCCCGCACGCTGCCGCCCCGGTACCAGCTACGACTTCGGGGAGTTCCTCTGCGCTCGAGATGACGCAATCCCTGTTGGAGGCGATCACCGTCATTCCGCTCACCCTGTTCTTTCTTGCAGGCGGGCCGCCGCTGCTGGCGCGCATGGCAGCAGCTCTTTCCGGCAGCGAGCGCTCGGCCGCGTGCCTGCGCGTCACGGAGGCCATTCGCGCCGAGCTCGGCCGCTACTTTGGCACCATCGCACTGATTAACTTGGGGCTCGGCCTTGCAACTGCCGCCGTAATGGCGCTGCTGGGTATGCCGAATGCGCTACTTTGGGGGACTGTCGCGGCCGTGCTCAATTTCGTTCCATTTGTTGGCCCGATGACTACTCTCGGCATTGTCGCTGTCGCGGCGCTCGTCACTTTCAATAGCGTCGGTCAGGCGCTCGCGGTGCCGGGTGCCTTCCTCGGCCTGCATCTGATCGAAAGCCAGCTCGTGCAGCCGCTATTCGTCGGCCATCGGCTCGAAGTGAGCGCGCTCATCATCCTGCTGACGGTGTGGTTCGGCTTTTGGTTCTGGGGCATTCCTGGAATCATGCTGGCGGTGCCGCTCCTCGTGGCACTTAAAGCCGCGGCGGAGCATCTCGAAGGTTGGCGTCCTGTGCTCGAATTCCTGAGCCCGAACCCGCAGTGGCGTCCGATCCGGTTTACTCGACCCGATGGGGCGGCCTCACCGCGAGCAAGTATCAGTCTTGCAAACCGCGAATCTTGCCTTCTTGATTGAGCTAGTGGCTGACGCGATCGGCGAACCTATTTGCAGTATCCGTCGCGCAGGCGGATAGTGGGTCCATAAAAGCCAAGAAGGGGCGAAAGCCATGTTCGCAATGGGACATCCAATCGTCTTTTTATTGTTCGCCGTTGTCGCAATTGTGCCGTTCTGGAAGATTTACAGTCGCGCAGGTTTCCCGGGATGGATTGCGATTGGCATGTTGGTGCCGCTCGTCAACCTCGTGTTGCTGTTCTACGTGGCGTTCGCGGAATGGCCGAGAGATCGGGCCGCGCTTAAAGTACCCGGCGCGGTCTGAAGGGAAAGATCTAGAACCGCGACCGCGCGCGAATTCATAAATTAAGCTGCTCGACCCTCTCGCGGGGAGGGTATTGTTCTTTAGCGTTGCGCGACAAGTTCATCCTTGCTCTGCATCTTTACGAGTGCTGCGTGCATCTCGGCCAATTGCCCCATGAGCAGAGAGATTTTCGCATCAATGTCGCTGCACGTGAGACTCTCCGATTATCTGAACCGCCCTTTAAGCGCGTGGAGTAGATATCCTAATGGGAAAAGCGTGAGACCCAGCAGTGCGCTCCACATATCGACGTAATGACCGTAGCTGCGTTCCAGCCCCCACTGCATCCGTGGAAACCAGTGCAGCGCCTCCGACAAATGCCAGAATACGACCAGCAGTAGGCCCGTCGCGCCGACGAGCTGTAGAAGATTCGGTAACGTCCTTCCTCTGCGGAACCAGACAATCGCGCCGGAAAGCAGCATGCCCACCGGAAGTAAGGCGAGTAGCGCTCTAATCAAAGTTCCATTCATCGCGCAACTCCTTCTTATTGCGGCCAGGATCATCGCAAACCCGCTGCGACGAGTCAGCCGCTTAATCGGTCGAATTTTGCGCGATACCGAGCTTACGTTGCGGTTCCGGACGTCGGCTGTCCGGCGTGGCGCCGCAAGCGCTCGCCGGGTACGATGCGTGCTGACAATTCGCAACCGCCCATGCTCAACCTCCTCCACCTTCAGCCGACTTGCCGCCCTCCTCGTCTTCAGGAATTTAAATCACTTCGGGTGCCTGCGGGTGCCCCGGGAAGGCCCCAGGGGCTCCTCGCCAGCCGCGTATCACGATCCGCCTAGGCTCACTGCCGGGGACGGCGCGCCAACAACGCCGTAGTTGTCGATGTCCACGATCGCCACGATTGTCATCACTCTGCTGAGTACGGCCCTGCTCGTCACGCTTGGCATCAATCTCGCGACGGCTGAAAAGCGCCTGCTGTATCGCCCGCGGCGGCTTTACACGAGCCGCGACGCCGACTTCCGGCGCGCTCTGGGCGTACTGTTGGGCCCGCCGCTGGTGGCCGGCAATGAAGTGACCACACTCATCAACGGTCCCGAGATCTTTCCCGCGATGCTGGAGGCCATCCACGCGGCCGAGGTCAGCATAACCTTTGAGACTTTCGTGTTTCGCGACGACATCGGCAAGCTTTTCTGCCAGGCGCTGAGAAGCGCGGCGCGCCGTGGTGTACACGTACACGTGCTCCTTGACTGGCTGGGTTCGCGGGCCATGCCCAGCGCGATGCTGAGCACCATGCGCGAAGCCGGCGCCGACGTGCAGCTCTACCACGCGCCGTCATGGTTTCACCTCGGCCGTCTCAATAATCGCACACACCGCAAGATCATGATTATCGACGGCAAGATCGGATACACCGGCGGCGTGGGCTTTGGACACGAGTGGGCGAACAACCGTGAGCATCCCAAGGACTGGCGAGAATCCCATTACAGGGTACTTGGACCGGTGGTCGCGCAGATGCAGGCCGTATTCATCGACAACTGGATCAAGGCCACCGGGCGAGTTCTGCACGGGCCGGAATACTTTCCGACGCACCTTCCCGTAGCGGGAGACATGGACGCGCAGATGTTTGGCAGCTCTCCGGTCGGCGGTTCGGAGAGCATGCATCTCATGGTTCTGCTTGCCCTCACGGCCGCGCACACGTCCATCGATATTGAAAACCCGTACTTCGTGCCCGACCGATTGACGGTCGATGCGCTGATTGAGGCGCGCCGCCGGGGTGTACGCGTGCGGATCGTCGTTCCGGGTCGCTATATCGACGCGCGCATCGGCCGCTGGGCTGCACAGGGTTTGTACGGGATACTTCTGCGGGCGGGGATCGAAATCTTCGAGTATCAGCCCACCATGATCCACTGCAAGGTCCTGGTCATCGACTCCGTGTGGACCTCGGTCGGATCCGCCAACTTCGACGATCGCTCCTTTCGACTGAACGATGAGGCCAATCTCAACGTCTTCAGCCCACGTCTCGCCACCGAGCAGATCCGCCAGATCGATGCGGATATCGCGCAGTCAAGGCGCATGGTGCTCAAGCGCTGGGCGCGACGGTCGGCTTCACGGCGCCTTTACGAAAATCTTGCATTGCTGTTGCGATCGCAGCTGTAATCGCGCGAGCCCTCATCCGGCCCGCGGAAGCGGCTCGTTCGCGGCCCAGTCGAGTACCGGCTGACCCGCGCGAAATACGCGAGCACCCGTACCCGCCAGACGTACGTCGATGCCGGACACATGCAGTAGGCTGCCCTCGCGTAAGCCAATGACAGTCATCGCAGGGTGCAGGCTCAGGAATTCCGCGATCCGCTCGTCACGGGTCTCGCCTTGGTGCCCGGATGGGTGCGCATCGGTGTAATGCACATTGATCTGGAAATCTACGAGATCCAGGGCGCGCAGCGACGGCGGCGCAATGATGGGCATGTCGTTCGTCGTCGAGATGCTCGGGCACGCGACGACGCTGCCGGCGCTCCATCCAAGGTAAGGAATTCCAGCGCGCACGCGCTCGCCAATGACCTCCGTAAGCCCCGCGGCGTGCAACTGGGATAGCAGGTGAAAGGTATTGCCGCCGCCTATGACTATGGCTGCCGCAGTGCGCACGGCCTGTGCCGCATCCTCGGCTGCATGCAACGCAGCGACGCCGTAACCCATTGCCGCAAAGGCGGACCTCACGCGCTGCGCATAATCGTCATACACAGCCGCGGTGCCAGGCACGGCCGCGAAGGGTATGAAGAGCACGGCGCGCAACCTAACGCCCAGGAATGCCTGCACTTCATCGCGCGGCCACGTCAAATAGCTGCCATCCGCGGCGCGCGAATTACTGAGCAAGAGGAGCTGCGGTGATGGAGCGCTCACCGTTCAAGCCCGCACGCCAGTGCGCGCGGCTGCAGCAAGAGCATCAGGCATATTGAGCCTCGCCGTTGCCAAATGACCAGTTCTCTTTTTTTACTTCGATCAGACTGATAACGACATCTTCACGCCGCAGCCCGATTCGTTTATGCAACCCGTCAGCGACAGCCTTATAGAATGCGCGCTTCAGCTCCAGTGTTCGTCCTTCATTTAAAGTCACCTGGATTACAATGGCATCCGCGCTGCGTTGGATCCCGAGATAATCGGAATCGATCACGAGGTTGCCGGCAGAATGTTCCGCAACGACCTGGAAGCGATCGTTCTTGGGAACATTTAAGGCAGAGAGCATTGCTGCGTAGATTACTTCGCTAACCGCCGCGCGGTACGCCGGAGGCTTGCCTGCGGGAAGGTCTATTCGAGCGAGGGGCATAGATTAGTTCCTGTTAAAAGAATGAACCAGTGTCTGTTCAACGTTCATGAGTTTGAATTATAATTATCGTACTATTATATAGTTACACGATATACTTTATGTTATTTATTATTAGATATAAACCTATAAATATTATTCAGCGCTAGGGACATATGCAGGCCGTGCGCGTACGGCGCAGTGAATGAGTGGCACTGTGCATGCGGACTCATCATTGGCACTGTCCACCAACCCTTATGCGTGCCAATGCGTCCGCGTAACCGGAAAAAGGTGCACATACGGCTTTTGAATCTGCGGCGATGCTTCCTTTGCTCAGCGAAGTGACCTCACAATGCAACTCTTCGCTTTTATATTACTGCAGGCGTTAGCGTATCCATAACGGCAGTCTTTTGCGCACGCGCGCAGTGTTATGCTCTTTTTCCCGCGCTCCGGAGATCCCCATGAGAAATCGCAATCGAGTGGCAACCTGCGCTCTCGTCATCGGTCTCTTTTCGCTTTCGGCCTGCGACCGCTGGCACCACGACCGTGATAACGTGCATGAGGCACGCGGCGATCATGACATTGACAGGCACGATGACCGCGCCAGGCCTTGTGACGCAGATCATCGCGGTGATGACTGCCGGGACGCAGAGCGCCATTAAATGCGCGATTGACCCGTAGCAGTCGTTGTTAGAACGGATCGCAGTGCGATCACGACGAGCAGCCTTCCCCCGGCTATATTGTACTCGTCATCTCACCGGCGTTGCGAATCTGAAGAATCCTTCGAATGATAAGGGGAGCCAATGACGCCCGAAATACGCGCCTTTGAGTTTGCCTTGGGCCTTTTCGCCGTTCTCATCGGACTCGCGATCGCAGACATTGCCACAAGCTTTCATCGCCTCGTCTGCGGCAAGACGCCCGTGGTCTGGGATCCGCTCGCTCTGTTGGCGGCTGCCTTTGCGCTCTGTATGGCGATAGGAATGTGGTTTGATCTGTGGGGGGTACGCGGAGTCACTGAGACCCGGCATTTCTTCTTCTACCTCTTCATGGTCTCGCAAATGTTTGTGCTATTCCTGATTGCGGCGGCCAGTCTGCCGGATGAACCGGAAAGACCCAGCAACCTCCGCGATTTCTACGCAGAGAATCGGCGCTACTTCTGGTCACTGATCGCACTGTTTCAGCTGGGCTATGCCGCTCTTGGCATCTATTTTCTCCACAGTTTGTTCAGCCGTATGCCGCGCGCGGTGGTCATAGTGTTTTTCACGCAGATGATCATACTTTTCGGCATTCCGCTTTTACTCGTCGCCATGAAGTCGCGGATCGTACATTACGTAGGCCTCGGGCTGCTGTTTGTCGTAACCGCATGGCACTACGCGCCCTACTCCATCAATTGACCGCGGGCGCGCAACCGCTTTGATGGCCGTCAAGCGCATTGCTGCCGTCCGGCACAGCTGCGCCGCTCGTGATGTCTTGCGCCAATGCGACTGCACAATCATCAGTGCTAGGCAGTCGCGTGCCGCGGCGGCTTACAACAGCTTCAACTTTGCAGGGCATCTCCGCCTCGACTGTAGGGACGGCTCTGCGCGCCGCCGCTCGCCGCCTGAGCAATCCCTACTTCAATCGCAGTGCTCGCGAGATAGAGCCCACTGACGGCGCAGTACTACTCAGTTAGTGGAGTTAATGGAGCAGGAAATGACACACGAAGAGCATCGGGAGCTGCAGGTACTTGCAGACGCTGAGGCACCCCCGGCTTTGGGCAGATGCTACAGCTTCGAAAAAGAGCCTGAGCTGGCGGCGACCGCCCGACGGCTCGGCCGGGAGCCTGTGCCACGGCTGATTGACGTAGCCGAGAAGCCGATCTCGGGCGGTTCCGCAATCTATCTGATTAAAATCCGAGAATCCGGCAAGGCGCGCTTGAGGTACCTCCGACTGAAGCTCGCGGAGGAACAGCGCTAAAGATGGCTTTCCTCATGCGCTCAGAAAGCCGCGCGCCCCGTCGCAGCCAAGTGCGGGGAAAAATCGAGAATGAGGTCACCGGCAGTTCATAGCCAAGCCCAACTATCAAGCGCGCACGCGGCCCGAGCTCGAATCGGCCGGCGTTGACTCCGGCCGTCAGCACCACCTGATTTGCCGGCGTGTTCACCTTCATGGTAGGAGGTGTAGTTGGTTTCGATTTCCGGACAGAGCTTATCGATATGCGTCTGCAGACTTGTATTCCAGGTGGTCGTCGTACCGACCGATTTCTCATCCGCTACCGAGGTGCTCACACCAAGAGTCGATTGAATGTTAAAACCCGCATCGCCAGTTCCCCAGCCTTTGCCACCAGCAATCGTCGGAGTGATGATCGCCCTGCTGAAGGCAGGCGGCGACGTAAACTGCCTCTTAATCAGACGCCCATGCATATCACTAAAGCCGCGCGCGCAGGGTCGCTCCGCATTTGAAAGCACTGTATGGAATTGATTCGTCACAGGCCTCCCGGTTTACATCTGAGGATCTGGGAGTAACGCGTGCAGGACGATAGCTTCATTTCGGTTGTGATTGACACCCAGGCGCGCGGCGAGCTGCTTGGACAGGGGTTCACTCATCGCCCGTTGAGCGTTGATATGGATGTTGCGCGCGCACTGAGCGAATTGGCCCATGCGGCTTGGTCCTTGCCGAAGGATCAGTACTATGAGGAAGGACACCGCTACCGATCACTGAATCGGTTTGAGGCGGAAATCGTTACAGGTGGGGTTCGCGTATGGCCCTGCGATAACACGAGACCTTATGTGCAGCTCGAAAAATACAACACCACGCTAGGGGGCCGGCCGCGCGAGTACGCTCCGCTGCCGATGGCAATTGCCGATACTGCCGGCGTTCACAAGATGATTGCTCACCATCTCATGTACTTGCCGCTTTCGAAAGCTAGCGCAACTTATTCGGTCAACATGCACGTGCTTCGCTTTGCGGCGACCCCTTCGCAGCCTTGCAACACAAGCCCACCAGGCTTACACAAGGACGGTGAAAAGTACCTCGCCACTCATCTTCTCGCACGATGCGGCGCGCAGGGAGGCGAAGTAGTTATCACCGACAATGACAAGCGCGAATTGGATCGCTTTACCATGCGTGAGTTGGGCGAGTGTTACGTCTTCGACGATGAC
This sequence comes from Steroidobacteraceae bacterium, assembly GCA_035481795.1. GTDB lineage: Bacteria > Pseudomonadota > Gammaproteobacteria > Steroidobacterales > Steroidobacteraceae > PALSA-1196. Next base: position 8,377 of record DATHRI010000029.1, on the reverse strand, counting down.
CGCATTTGGCACATGTTGACTCCGATTGAGACCTTGCCAGGCAATCAGTTCGCATATCGTGACACGGTCACGTTCGATCTATTGCCGCACAGTTGAAAGCCTGCGAGTTAGCTCTTTTAAAAGCCGGACAGCAGTACGCAGCTGGCGCTAAGAGACCAACTACATTGAGCGATGCTCCTTGCAGGCAGCCGGGGCGCTGCCGGCCCTGCACCGCGCATTTTCTAGAAGTAGGCTTCATTGGCGCTCGACGGATAACGTCGAAGCCTTCCAAGAGTTATTGATGCTCGCCCTACTCAGGCGGGGCTTGAAGTATTCTGAGGGAGGGAGTCAGATGCGGTTTCAAAAAAATTGGTTCGATCCTATGCGGAGATTTATACGCAGTGGGGCGAGATCCCCAACGCCTTGGATTCGCTCGAAACTGCCTATCGCCTGCCGGATCCGCGTATCGGCACGCTCCGGGTGGACGAGCTGATCGATCCACTGTGCAAGGAACCGCGCTTCCAGGAAATCGAGCGCAAGCTCAACTTTTCGAATTGACGCGCGCCGCACTCTGCCATAACCGGTATTTAGGTTGATCAAATAGGCTGCGCAAACACTGCCCAGTCATGCGCTCAAATTCCTTGCCTGGGAAGGTGCTCATTTCAGGCGCGTCAGTTCGCATCGAGGCGCGAGCGGCCTCCTCTCGGGACCGAAGATCTTCCCCCAAATCCGCAACGAATGAACGCGCCGGCCTAAAATGGCCGGCGCGAATGTCTTGAGAATCGCGATACGGGTGTTCAGTCTGTCTTCAATGGGGTACGACCACTACGGTGTTGCCGGACTTGCCGGTTTTGCCCGTATCGCCCGTAGCACCAGTATTGCCGGTGTCCCCAGTGGCACCCGTGCTTCCCATCGAGCCGGTGTCACCCGTGGCTCCGGTGTTACCTGTATTGCCCGTGTTTCCAGTATTTCCCGTTGCGCCCGTGTTGCCGGTATCGCCCGTCGCTCCGGTGCTACCTGTATTGCCAGTGTTGCCAGTATTTCCTGCTGCGCCGGTATCACCAGTGCTCCCCATGCTTCCGGTGTTACCCGCGGCGCCGGTATTGCCCGTGTTACCCGTGTTTCCCGTTGCACCGGGCGGTCCAGCAGGGCCAGCGCAACCCGCCACGGCAAGCAGCATTAGTGAAGCGACGATCAAGGTCGAACTTTTCATAACAGTACCTTCCATTCAATGTGTAAGAACCGCTTCCGAGCAGTGCCGTAGATGATCAGTATTCATCGGTAGCCCTCGAAGGTCGGCAGAATAAGTTAACGCTGCGGCGGAAACGAACCAGTAATCGCGTGTAAGGCAAGCACCTGCACGACTACGTCGTTTTCAACACATCCGCCCGCATCGAGTCTAGGTGAGATCCGCTATTGGCTCTGTACGCTGACGCGCTTAGCGACGGCATTGCAGCTTCCATTCCTGAGCTCTCGCTGTTCGATTTGCACGCGCGTTCGGCGGTGGCTGATTAAGGCGAGAGTTCCTTTGTGGCACCAGAAAAATGATTGAGCAGCTAAGCGCAGAATGACCCATGGCTAGAAGCACCGTCGTTCGAGGGGCAAGTTGCCCCCATTTTTGCCCCCAAACGAAATGCGCTCCCCTTTCAGGCGGAAAACCCGCTTAGAATTCCTTGTGGCACAAGCGAAATAATTGAGCTACAATGTAGCACGGCTAACTTGAAAGGGCGCCCCATGGCTCAAAGCACCGTCGTTCGAGCCCGAATCGATGAACGAACAAAGAACGAGGCCGCCGCGGTGCTCGCCGCGATGGGACTGACCGTGTCCGATGCGTTCCGGCTTCTGATGGTCCGCATCGCCAGAGAGAAGGCGCTGCCATTCGAGCCGTTGACGCCGAATGCCGCGACGATCCGCGCGATGAAGGAGGCGAGGAAGGGAAGACTCAAGGGATTCGACCGGGTCGAAGACTTGATGGCCGACCTGAATGCGAAGGATTGAGCGGACGAAAGCGTTCAAGCGCGACTACCAGCGCGTGATCTCCACGCCCAAACACCGCGACCTCGATAACCTGCTTCCAGCCATCCTAACGCTTCTCGCGACCGATACTGCGCTCCCAGCAAAGTACGTCGATCATCCGCTGCGCGGGGAATGGAAAGACTATCGCGATTGCCATGTAAAACCTGACCTTGTGCTGATCTATCGGAAGACGGGCGATCAGGTACTGCAGCTCGTGCGCCTGGGCTCGCACAGCGCGCTAGGGTTCTAGAAAATCGACAGGCGCCTCCCAGGCAATTCGTGCCATTCGCCGACCCAGGAGCCGGCGGCTGCTTTCGGCACCCGTGGGAGGAGGCTAAAGATGAATGACGGATGCGCTCGGCTCAGTACCTGTTCGATTGTCTTGCGCTACGTGCGCGCTCTCGTCGGCGGCGACATTAATCACAACGATGCCAACCTTTTGCCCTGTCTCAACATAACGATAGGCGTCCGCAATTTCTGTGAGGGCGCATTTTCGATCGATGATCGCTCTAAATTGGCCCTCCATGCGGCCTTTCATGAAACCGACAAACCCATTGATGCGGCCCGGCACCTGAATGACAACCCGGTTCCACCGTGGGATCGATGACCGCATCGCGAGCAGCACATTCTGCCCCCAAGTTCCCAGATCCGTGGCAGCAAAGAGCCCGTCGGGCTTCAGCAGCTTGCGGCACTGGAAAAATGCAATTTTCTCGACCGCATCCACCACGAAATCGAAGGTCTCGCCGATACGCGTGAAATCTTCTGACGTGTAGTCAATCGCATTGTCCGCGCCGAGGGATTTGACAAGCTCAAGGTGTCGAGTCGCAACGACCGCCGTCACCGCGGCGCCAATTGACTTCGCCACCTGTATCATCGCCGTGCCGATGGCGCCGGTGGCGCCGCAGATCAGAATTTTGTGGCCTGGCTTGAGATCGATTCTTTTCAAAGCTGCGTTTGCGTAGAAAGCGCCTTCGCAGACCACAGCCTCGTCAAATCGCGCACCTGCCGGCATTGCCGCAACTGCTCTCTCGGGGACGGAGACATATTCCCGCTTGAGCGCCATTGCTCCTAGACGGACACATGCCGAAAACGCGATCGCCTTGCTTGAACGAAACGATCCCAGCGCCTACCGGTTCAACCTCCCCGGCGAAATCCAAACCGAAGATCGTGCGTCGCGGTCGGCGCAACCCGTAGAAGAACCGTGTGAAGAAGGGGCGGGGTCGGAGCTCACCACAATCTGTGCGGTTGACGGTCGCTGCATGGACCCGGATCAAGACCTCGTCTGCAGCGGCCGTCGGTTTCGGAGCATCAACTATCTTTATAACGTCAGGTGCTCCGTAACGTGTGATAACAGCCGCTTTCATTAGTTGGGGACGATAGACCCAAAAATAGTGACTGAGAAGCCCAAACGCTCCGCGCTTGATCTATTTCGCGTCCCCGGATGGAGCATCGTTATCCGTCGTCATCGAACAAGGGTACGCACCGAGAGCGGCCGTTCGGCGCTCGACCCCCGAACGGCTCCTCGGGGTCAGGAAGCGTCCTTTACTGATGGTTTGGAATTAAAGGTCATTGACCGGCCAGAACCGGTCAACGGCTGGTCTTAATTGGTTGGCTTTAAGCTGTCATTTGCGACCTGAGGTAAGCTAATGCCTAAGGTTGAAGAAACCTAGTCGCGCATAGAGGGCAGGAGTTTATTGGCTAGGGGGGTTACGCTTCTTCCTCTCGTCGCAGCGGGTTAAACAATGGAAGTTACCTACCAGATCATCATTAATGAAAGCTATTACCGCACGCTGATAGACCGGTATTACCGACAACGACCGTTCATTTTTCGATTGCCAGTACAGTTTGGCACTCTCGCCCTTGTTGCCGCGACCGCTTTCGTGTTGTTTATTTTCGCACCGCTCGGAACAAGGGTAATGTTTGCCCTCGTCATTGCTGCCTCATTATTTTTTGGTGACGTGGCGGCGACAAAATGGAGCATTTATCAACGTTTCCGATATCGCGCTGATTCGGCACAACGGTAACTGTAGCCATGTCCGAAGCCGGGTTGGGCGCGAGTGGGCCTCACGTTCAGGGCAAATGGGATTGGGCCGCCTACCCGAGCGCTGTGCGCTACCCTGATGGAATTATGCTAATACGTCGCGGCGTCATACGCTGGCTGCCGGATTCAGCACTTCTGGTTGGCACGCCAGAAGAAGCTACCGCTTTAGCGCGAGCAAGGAGCGCGCTCAGAGAACTCACCTGACAAGGGTTGCGGTGGGTGTGGTGTCGAAATCACGGGCGTCCGCGTTACCGCCAAATCGACATTGACCATCGACCGCTGTTGGGCAACACCATGTAGACGTTTAGAGGCTCACAAGGGGTAGGAATGGTCTCTGCAGCCCAGGTCGAAATCTACGCAACGTTTAACGGCGACATCGATATGTATCAGCGTCGCGGGTCGCCGCAAAAGGCCATTGTTGGCGACGCCTGGAGCACGATTGACGATCTGCGGAGGCGCCTATTCTTAGTCGCTGTGGAGCACGCCTCCGTTCAGTTTGTGAGTTCAACGGAAGCTGACCTGCTGGCTTGGACCGAGAATGAAGATGCACGTCGCCGCATCCGCGCTTTGGTTGAGCGAGACGTGATAGCGCAGTCGAACGCTTAGATGGTCCGGTGCCGGAAAGCTGCCCGTCGCCACCGGCAGCAACGGGTCAACCGCAGTCGCTCGCAGCCTTAGGCAGGAGGGAGCTGCGATTAGATGCTTACTGCACATCGATGCGAAACAATATCTGCAGTGGATAACCCGCGGCACCTCCGAAAAACGCTCTGTCCAGAGCCAGATGCTCCTCGGTTACCTTAAGTTCAATGATTTTGGGAAGTGTTTGGAACCCGGCCGCAGCCAAGCCGTTGAAATAGTCGGCAAAAGTCTTGTGCATGCAACTCACGGGAACGGCCTTGCCGTCCCGTCTCCAGATATACCCTTCATAGGACACATCGACACCGGCAAAGTAATCTCGCCCCTTTGAGTCGAAGTAAACGGGCTTTTCCAGAGGGCGGATATAGGGCAGAAATGGGTGCGGGACCGTGAAAATGAAACGACCCCCCGGAGCGAGGCGCGAACGCACGGTCCTGAATACCGCCGTCATTTCAGCGCAGCTCAAATAGCTGAGCATAAACACGGCGATCGCCCGGTCGAATTGCTTCCGCGGAAAGTCCTGAAAATTCGTGGCATTCCCGCTCTCGAAACTCATCGGGCACGGTGCACCACTCGCGGCAGCCCGTCGTGCACGCCCGACCATCTCGCTGGAAATATCGATACCGAATACCGACTGAGCGCCGGCCTGCGCCACTAGACGGGCAACGTACCCTTCTCCGCACCCCAGATCCAGCACGTGCTTGCCTGCCAACGGCGCGAGTTCGTGCAGTACGAGCGGTCTGGCCGTGAAATCGGAAAGGATCATGGGCTCCTGCCGCGCCCACTGGTCCGCGTTGTTATCAAACATTCCAGCGAAAGAATCAGCTTGCATGACATTGGCCCCTAAACAACAACGAGTACTTGGAGATGTTGCCTCTCGCGGCGCGCTCGCTAATCGCGCCGATTGCCCCACCTGACGTTAACGCTCTACATTGGGGCTATGTCCGTCATTTTCCGCTAGTCGGATAATTGTACACGCGGGCCGAGCGCCGGGTTTTGACGGATGCGTGTGCGCAGAACAATCTACGCTGCCTAGTATTGGTCGTTCATGAAGGGGACCGCTAAGGTTGCGGAAGTAGAGGCCAATCCGGCAGCAGGCGGCCATTAGGGGTCGTGCGTAACGCCGAAGTCAACGCCTGAAAGCTGTCATTCAAGCCTTACTCATGATTGCGTCAGGCCATCGGCACTCGTTAATCAAGCCTCCCGTCCGGCGCCCAACCCGTGCAGCGATGCCCGGCCAAACAATTGGCGGTGCACTTGCTCGTTTGAATCTACGAACCGCAGATTCGTACTGCGCCCCACAGCCTTTGTCATTGGCCGGCAAGCGGTTCCCATAGTTCTACCTTATTTCCTTCCGGATCGATGACCCAAGCAAACTTTCCGTACTCGGACTCGTCAATCTTCTCGAGTACATTGCAGCCTTCTTTGCGCAAAGCTTTGACCAGTGCGTGGAGATCCTCCACGCGGTAGTTGACCATGAAGGTGGAGGTGCTGGGCGCAAAGTGGTCGCTTTGCGCCGAACCAATGGACCAGGCAGTTGTTCCGGCAATAGGCTTACCTTCACCGTCGGTCCAAGTGAACGCTGCGCCACCCCATTCTTGGACATCGATTCCGAGATGTTGTTTGTACCAAGCTTGCAGTGCCGGAGCGTCTTTGGCTTTGAAGAAGATGCCGCCAATGCCAGTGACTCGCTTCATAGAACCTCCAAAGGTCGGGTAGCGGTAATACGTAGTGTGTCTTCTTCGGCTTAACGCTTCGGTTTAGCGGAGGCGCGCAGCGCCGTCAGCCGCAGCCGATATTCGACCGCGTGATCGTAGCATGGGGTCACTCCCCGGTGACCGTTGCGGGTTTGCTGGCCGCCGTAGGCGGGCCCGCACGGTCTCCATCTCGGCATCGCGACCCCCGAGCGATGTCCTTCACCGTGTGAACGACGGGCTGCTCGTAAGTAGATAGTCACGAATGACGGCTACAGGTCCAAAGCCGGTCCTTGCACAGTGGACTCCTTGGGCGACAGACGAATGACGCGTAACGAGAAGCTCTTTCGGCGCCAGCCGGCTCAATAGCGCTAGTCCCTTACATGGAAATCATCGCCATTAAGCGGTCGTTCGAATGAGAGGTTTGACGAACCACGCGGCAGGTGATTTTATTGCGCCTAAGCGCATGCAAGGGAGCGGGGCACACCCGAAAGGAGCGTCCGCATGAAGACAAGACACCTGGCTCGGTGGGCCGGAGCCTGCACGCGGGCAGTGGTGCTATCGGCGCTGGCGGGCTTCGCGGCGGCCGATGTAACCCCGTACGAGCGGATGGCGCCTCTCGAGCAATACCTGATGCCTCCCGGTTCCGAGATCGCACTCGCGCGCAGTGCCGCGCCGGCCGCGATCTCCGACAAGGCCACGGTCCTGACTCTCGATTCGCAGGGTTACCAGACCGCCATCCGCGGCACCAACGGATTCACCTGTCTCGTGGAGAGGTCGTGGATGGCGCCGTTCGAGAGCCCCGATTTCTGGAATCCGAAGATCAGGGGACCGGTTTGCTACAACGCGGCAGCGTCCGGGTCCATCCTCGCGTACACGCTCCGGCGGACGAAGCTCGCGCTCGCCGGAGACTCGAAGGAAAGGATTCTCGACGACGTTCGTGCCGCGCTCGCGCGCAACAAGCTCCCCTCACCCGAGCCGGGCGCGATGTCCTTCATGATGTCGAAGGATGGGTATCTGAGCGATGCCGACGACCATTGGCACCCGCACCTCATGTTCCACGTGCCAAAAGTCGCAGGCGCAAGCTGGGGAGCAAACCTGCCGGGGTCTCCGGTGGTCCTCGACGACCGCGAGGTTCCGGAGCCCCAGACGATTTTCATGGTGCCGGTGTCCCGCTGGTCGGACGGAACGACGGCGGCGGCTCACTAGTTGGCGCCTCACGCCCGGGAATGGCTGTGTAGGCGCTCAAGTGCGCCCCGAACTGGAAGCAGCTCAAAGAAGCCCGCGAGGCGGTCGGTAAGCAAAATTGCTGATTGAGCTTCCCGGAAGCAGACAGTCACGACAGGCAGCTACGGGGTCAATCCGAGACATTTGGATGAGGAGTCGGCTGACGAAGGGACGCCGGCCCTGTATTCGTTGCAATATTGATCGCACTAGGCCGCAATCGAGCAAACTGAGGCGCAGGCGAACGCGATGGGACGGGTGGGGATCGAACCCACGACCAAAGCCTTAAAAGAGAGCCACCTTACTCTGCGCGCCTCTCATCGACACCTAACAGTTATTGCTAAGTGATTGATTCGTATTGATACCCAAATATCGCCTTGTGCGTCAAAATGTGTGCCAAAGTGTGACGGAGAGTTAGTCACTGCACTGAATTTGCACGGAACGACCAAGGCTATTCGCGTCATTTGCGACTTTTGGTGCGCAGATTTCACGGACTCCGTGCGCATCATGTTGCGAAAGGACAATTGGGACGCCGCGTTTAAATCTAGATTCGAAGTCCCGACCCCTTGGTTCGTAGCCTGCATCGCGTTTTCGCGCAAGTTATTGATAGGAAAAAATAAAATATCCTTGCTTCGTCCGATATATCGTAACCGCCATCCCAAGGCCGTCTAGCCAGGCGAACAAGAGCGTTTAAGGATGGTGTCCACTTGTTGAGATGGTGGACACCATGTCAGGGGACGGCGAGGAGCTCGTAAAGGGTCTTGTCATCAAGTGCGGCGTGAAGGGC
>DATHRI010000028.1:0-31901 GCA_035481795.1 Steroidobacteraceae bacterium | reverse complement strand
GATTTTGTGCATGCCTAAAATGGCGCTCTGCGGCGCGTTTACAATGGGTGTCGACATGAGGGAGCCAAACACACCGCCGTTCGTCAGAGTGAACGTGCCCCCGGTAAGATCCTCGATAGCCATCGTCCCCTCGCGCGCGCGCGCGGCGTAGCCGGCGATCGCGCGCTCGATGTCGGCGAAGCTCTTCGCGTCCGCATCGCGCACGATCGGCACCATGAGCCCGCGTTCGGTTGAGACCGCAACGCCGATGTCGTAGTACTCGTGATAGATGATCTCATTGCCGTCGACGGATGCGTTGACGATGGCAAATCGCTTGAGGGCCTCGATCGAGGCCTTCACGAAAAATGACATGAACCCGAGCTTGACCCCATGCGCCTTCTCGAAGCTGTCCTTGTACCTGGCGCGTAGCTCCTGCACGGCGGTCAAATCCACCTCGTTGAACGACGTCAACAGCGCCTGGGTCGACTGCGCCTCCACCATCCGTTCGGCGATGCGCTGCCGCAGACGACTCATGGCGACGCGCTTTTCACCCCGGCGCGCGCGCGGCTCGGGCGTGGCGGCTGCGAAATCCCGCGGCGGCGCCGTCGGCGCGCTGGCAGGTGCGGGAGCCGCTGCAGCACCCGGAGCGGCCTTCTTCTTATCCAGAAACTCAACTACATCGGACTTCGTCACCCGTCCATCGCGCCCGGAGCCGGCAATGGCGGCAGGGTCGAGCCGATTCTCCTCCACCAAGCGCCGCACCGAGGGACTGAGCCTGCTGTCGTCGGACTTGGGCACTGCGGCCGCACGCGCTGGCGCGGGCGCGGCGGCGCGCGCGACCTGCGACGCCGCAGCCGGAGGGGATGCGGATTCCGCATCGATGAGGGCGAGCAGCTGGCCACTGGTCACCGTGGTGCCGGCGGCGGCTGAGATCTCGCGCATGATGCCGTTCATCGGCGCCGGCACCTCGAGGACGACCTTGTCGGTCTCGAGGTCGGCGAGATTCTCATCGCGGCGAATGGCATCCCCGGGTTGCTTGTGCCATGCGACCAGCACCGCGTCGGCGACGGATTCCGGCAGCTGCGGGACGCGAATCTCAGTCGTCATGAGCTCTTCCTCAGGGCCGGGGCAGCAGGCGCGGGCGCGGGCGCGCGCTCCGCCGCCTCATCCGCCGCGGCAGGCGCATGCAACGCCGCCTGCACCAGGGCCTGCTGCTCGGACTCGTGCACTTTAATCACGCCGGTTGCGGGTGCCGCGGCCGAGGCGCGGCCCGCATACAGTACTTCGCGGCGCGCGCCCGCAAACTCCTGCAGGCGATGACGGATTTGATACCACGCCCCCTGGTTCTGCGGCTCCTCCTGACACCACACGATTTCGCGTGCGTTCGGGTAGCGGCGCAGAATGGCCGCGAATTCCTCACCCGGGAAGGGGTAGAGCTGTTCGATGCGGACCAGCGCGACGTCGCGCGTGCCCTCCTTGCGCCGTGCGCTCAAGAGGTCGAAGTATACTTTTCCGGCGCTGAAGACGATGCGGCGCACGGGCTCAGCGGCAATGTCGTCGATCTCGCCAATCACGTTCCAGAATCCGCCGCGCGTGAAATCCTGCAGGGCGGAGACCGACAACTCGTGCCGCAGCAGGCTCTTCGGCGTCATCAGGATGAGGGGCTTTCTGAAGTGACGCAGCATCTGCCGGCGCAGCACGTGAAACATCTGGGCGGGTGTCGACGGCACGCACACCTGCATGTTCGCCTCGGCGCAAAGCTGCAGAAACCGCTCGAGGCGCGCGGAAGAATGCTCCGGCCCCTGTCCTTCGTAGCCGTGCGGCAGAAACAGTGTGAGGCCGCAGATCCGGCCCCACTTCGCCTCGCCGGAGCTGATGAACTGATCGATGATCACCTGGGCGCCGTTCGCGAAATCGCCGAACTGGCCCTCCCATATGACGAGTGCGTTCGGCTCCGTCGTCGAATAGCCGTACTCGAAGCCCATCACGGCCTCCTCCGACAGCACCGAATCGAAAATCTCGAAGCGCGGCTGGCGCTCGGCGACGTGCTGCAGAGGAATGTACGTGCGATCGCTCGCCTGATCATGCAGCACTGCGTGGCGGTGAAAGAAGGTTCCGCGCGCACTGTCCTGACCGGTGAAGCGCACGGCGAAGCCGTCCTCCAGGAGCGCCGCGTAGGCAAGTGTCTCGGCGCAGCCCCAGTCGAGGGGCAGCTCGCCTGCAATCATGCGCGCGCGATTGCTCATCACCGACGCCACCCGCGGGTGCAGGATGAAGCCTTCCGGCACGCTGACGATGCGCTGGCCGAGCGCGCGCAGGCGCCGCATCTGCAGCGCGGTCTGCACGCGCTCCGTCCAGTCGACCTGCGCGTAGGCGCTCCAGTCGACGGTGAATTTGTTGCCAATCATGCCGAGCGACGCCCGCGCCTGGGGACGGCCCTCATCGAGCCCCTGGCGGTACTGCTCGACCATCGCCGACGCATCGCTCTCGCTCAGCACGCCTTCTTTGATGAGTCGCTCGGCGTAGAGCGCGCGCGCGGTCGGATGCTGACGGATCGCGCGATACATGAGCGGTTGCGTGGCAGCCGGCTCGTCCGCCTCGTTATGGCCGTGACGCCGGTAACACACGAGGTCAATCACCACATCCTTGTTGAAACGCACGCGATACTTGAGGGCGAGGCGCGCCACGAACACAACCGCCTCCGGATCGTCGGCATTGACGTGGAAGATGGGCGCTTCGAGCATCTTCGCAACATCGCTGCTATACATCGTCGAGCGTGCATCGCGCGGATCGGAGGTCGTGAATCCCACCTGGTTGTTGATCACGATGTGAATCGTGCCGCCGGTGTAGAAGCCGCGCGCCTGCGAGAGCTGCAGGGTTTCCATCACCACGCCCTGGCCGGAGAAGGCGGCATCGCCGTGCACAAGAACCGGCAGGACCCGCTCGCCGCGCGCATCGCCGCGACGCTCCTGGCGGGCGCGTACCGATCCTTCGACCACCGGGTCCACGACTTCCAGATGCGAGGGATTGAATGCGAGCACCACATGCACATTGCCGGCAGAGGTGCGCAGATCGGCCGAGAAACCCTTGTGATACTTGACATCGCCGGAGCCGAGCGCCGGCGCACTGTCCGTTTTGCCCTCGAATTCGGAGAACATGACCGAGGGCGACTTGCCGAGGAGGTTCACGAGCACGTTGAGGCGACCGCGGTGCGCCATGCCAATCACCACTTCCTCAACTTCCGCGATCCCACAGTGCTGGATGAGGTCGTCAAGCAAGGCGATGAACGCATCCGCGCCTTCGAGCGAGAAGCGCTTCTGGCCGACGTACTTCGTGTGCAGATAGCGCTCGAGGCCCTCCGCCACGGTGAGCTGCCACAGAAGATCACGGCGCTCCGCCACGCTGAACATGTGACCGACGCGACCCGCCTGGAACTCATCCTGCAGCCACAGGCGCTCCTGCGAATCCGAAACATGCGCAAATTCAGCCCCGATCGGACCTGCATAGATGTGCTCGAGCTGCGCCAGAATGTCGCGCAGCTTCATCTGCCTGGGGATCGCCGCGGTGCGGCTGCCGGTGAAGAACTCGGCCTCCAGATCGCTCTGCGTGAGGCCGAAATAATCGAGCTCGAGCACCCGCGGCCGTGGCCGCTGCATCAAGCCCAAGGGATCGAGGCGAGCGAGCAGATGGCCGCGATTTGTCCAAATCTGCACGAGGCGCGAAACGGCGGCCTGCTTGGCAGTGGCGTCGCCGTCAAGTGCGGGCGGCGCAGTCGAGCCGACTCGCGCGTTTTGCGGCTGCAGTGCACCGGCAAGGCCACCCGGCGGCGGGGAGGAACCGAGGCTGTCAAAGAGCGCGCGCCAGCGCGCCGCTACGCTCGCAGGATCACGCCGATATTGCGCGTAGAGCGTGTCCAGGAAGTCGGCATTGCCGCCGTAGAGAGGTGTGTATTCAAGACTCATGGCCCGAGCAGGTGATGATCGCACAGCCAATACTCATACGCGACCAGCGTCATATATCCGAGGAGCACGGCATAGAGCACGACGCCCACCGGGATCAGCCGGAAGGCGCGCGTACGCGCAACCACCGTAAGCAGGATGACCCCGATCGACGTCAGGCCGACTTTCGCGAACGCAAACCCATGCGGCGGGCCGTTCAAGAGTGCCGCCATAAAGGGATTGGCCTCGTAAGCGCCGTCGGCAAGCAGCCTCAGGGTGAAAAACGCATCCGCACACGACAAGATGACGATCAGCAAGGCCACTGCGAACCAGCGTGATTGATGCCAATCTACGGCTGCGAAACTCATGTCCTGTTCGCGCCGCGACTGACGACGCCGCGGTTTCAGGCTGCCATGCAGAAGCGCGTGCAGAGTGCGCGTGCGCCTTTCGGCGGCGGCACGGCGTTCCGCGATGGCGCGCGCGGCAGCACTCTCTTGGGACTGGCGTGCCATTGTGAGTTGTCCGTTTTTCTCCACCCGGACATCATTTTAGCGGTGCAGTGCGAGGGCGCCGGGATCAAGTGTGTGAGGCGCGTCACAGTGCGCCGCTTGCTTCTCCTTGGCAGGCTGCGCCGGGCATCTTGGTGCGCTCGGGCAGGTCCATTGGCATAAGCTGTCAGATGAGATTTTTATCATAACTGCCGGAATTCCCTTGGTTTATAGAGATCAGGTTACCCCGGTGAGCCCTAGAGGGAATTGTCCGGCGTTCCTTTGCAGTTCACAGGCGGACGCGCCGGGGCGGCGCCGTAGCGAATCGCAACGCGCGGCATGATCTTCTATAGGTGCGTCCCCGGCCCGATTTGAACGGGCGACCCCCGTCTTAGGAGGACGGTGCTCTATCCAGCTGAGCTACGGGGACGCGGTGCTCACGGCCGCGCGGGCCTCGAATGTGCTTTCGGGCACACAGGTTACAGATTATTCCGGCCGGAATGAAACGTTACCGTTACCGATGCGCTCGGTAAGGACCGAAGCAATTTGGTGGACCGGAAGGGGATCCAAACCAGTTGTAAGTTACTGGTTTTGTACGAGAGATTCCGGTCGCTCTGCGGCCGATGCCGCGCGTCGTACCCAACCGAATGTGGCCGTTCGCATCGGGGGGATAGTATACTTCTTAATCAATCTGATTCAGAGTGATTAACATGCGCAATCGCGTCGTGACCGCCCACATTCCGGATCAGCTCGCCCGCAAGCTAGACCATCTTGCCGAGCGCCTCGAACGGCCGCGGGGCTGGGTCGTCAAGGAGGCGCTCGAGGGCTACCTTGCACTCGATGAGGAGCGTCATCGGCAGACGTTGGCCGCGCTCGCCGAAGTTGATCGAGGTTTGACGGTCGACCATGCCGAGGTGCGAGCTTGGACTCGAAGCCTCGCATCCCCGCGCCGCAAATCGGCGCGCTAGTTTTGTGGCGCTCCGCTGGACGCAATCAGCCTATGGGGACTTGCGCCGATTATACGACTTCCTGGAGCCCGTCAATCGAGGCGCAGCCGTCCGCGCGGTGCGTCTTATCGTCAATCGCATTGAGCGCATACCAGCCCAGCCGCGTCTAGGGGAGCGGTTGCCGCGCTTCGTACCCCGAGAAGTTAGGCGCGTGCTCGCCGCGAAGTACGAGATCCGCCATGAGCTGACCAATAACGATGTTGTCGTACTGCGTATCTTTCACGCACGCGAGGATCGGTGATCCTGCCAACCGATCGACGGCCTTGAGAGAACCCGGGGCAAGCGCGCGCGGCGGTCATGGGTGAGCACGTCATCGACGGCCAGACTCAACGGAAAGTGGGGTACTGCTTCTCTTAAGCTAGAGCCACTCTGAGCCCTGTCTCGTCTGACCGACGGGGGCTGGCATACACGGATGGACATAGAGTAGAAGTTGTTGAGTAACTACTAGACAGCCGTCGACGGGTCTGGAAGCTCGTGAGCGGCCATGGGCGTGTGGACTGGAGCGGAAGGGGATCGAACCCTCGACCTTCGCATTGCGAACGCGACGCTCTCCCAACTGAGCTACCGCCCCACGCGCGGCCGGCGATTCTAGCATCGCTCAGCGGCATGACCAATGCGGCTGACGTACTGGCGGCCCGACCGCTATGATCGACACTCTCGCCGCGACAGAGCAGTGCCCATGCTTAAAGTCGGGACACGAGCGCCAGAATTTACGCTCCCGGACCAAGACGGTCGCGATCTGTCGCTCTCGACCCTCCTCAACCGCGGCCCGCTGATACTTTATTTCTATCCGGCTGATTTCACGCTGGGCTGCACGCGGCAGGCGTGCTTGATACGCGACTTGCACGCGCAGATTCTGCGCGCCGGGCTCAACATTGCTGGCATCAGTCCACAGCCGAGCGCGCGGCACCTTGCATTTCGCCAGCGTTACAATCTGCCGTTTACACTGCTCTCAGATCCGGGCAAGTCCGTGATTCAAATGTACGACGTCGACGGTCCGCTCGGATTCGGAGTGCGCCGCGCGACCTTTCTGGTCGACCCGGCACGCTATGTCCGCGGTGTGGTGCTGGCGGATTTCCGTATTGGCCAGCATGTGGCGTTCATCCGCCGGGCGCTTGCGACCATCGCGCGCTGAGGCTGCACGCGCCCGACAGCGGCGCCGATCAATACCTCAGGCGCACAAGGCTTGCGCTGCCGAAGCGCGGCACGCTCAGCACATAGATCTCGCCGTAATCATCATCGGGAATCGGCTCGATCTGCTTTCCGCTGAGCTCACGCACGAGCTGGGGAATTGTATTGCTATGGCCGACAAAGAGGACGGTTCCACCGCGATGATCTCCGACAAGCCGCGCCGCCGTAGCCGAGATCTCCAACGCCGGTAGCACGACGGGAACAAGGTGCAGTCGGGCGGCAAGTGGCGCTGCACTCTGCTGCGTGCGGCGCGTGTTGGTCACGTAGATCGCATCCAGGTGTCCCGCCCCGCTGCGTTCGCCCAACATGATTGCAAGACGCTCAGAGCGCTGCTCCCCTTCGGGCGACAGCGGCGGATCATCGATCGTTCCCAGCGCCTTTTCGGCGTGACGCACGATGACGACCGTAGTCGTGCTGGCGCTGCGGTAGACATAGACCCCCAGCGCCACTGCAAGCAAGCCGGCGAGCGCAGGAAGCCAAATGGGCGCCAGAAACGGACGTCTGCGCCGAGTGATCGCGGGTGGCTCCATGACGCCATGATAGTGGCTGATGGCGCAATAGATGCACCGATTTCACAGTGCAGCGCGGCGCGCAGCCGAAGTTCGCGATATTGGACCGATGCCGGCGCCGACGATAGAATTCAATGAGTTGTCTTCGGTCGCAGATACCCTTGAATAACACCGATGTACTGGTCATTGGTGGTGGTCCGGCTGGAGCCACCGCTGCGACGCTCCTCGCCGAGCGCGGCTATCGGGTCGTTCTGCTTGAAAAGGAGCACCACCCGCGCTTCCATATCGGCGAGTCGTTGTTGCCCGCGAATTTGCCCATCTTCGCGCGTCTCGGTGTGGCCGAGGAGGTCAAAGCCATCGGCATGCAGAAATGGGGTGCCGAATTCGTATCCCCGTGGGACGGCCGGCACCAGACTTTTGAATTTGCCGAGGGCTGGAACAAATCGCTGCCCTTTGCCTACCAGGTGCGCCGCTCAGAGTTCGACGAGATACTGTTCCGCCGTGCCGCGCGCGCGGGCGCACAGGCGATCGAGGGTTGTCGGGCGCGCGAGGTCACGTTTCTTCCCGACGGCGGCGGCGTCCAGGTGCATGCGACGATGGCCGACGGCCGCAGCGAGGCGTGGCACGCCCGATTCCTAATCGATGCCTCCGGTCGCGATACCTTTCTCGGCACACGCCTGCAGGCCAAGCGGCGCAACACCAAGCACAGCAGCGCGGCGCTCTATGGCCATTTCCGGGGGGCGCGCCGCTATGCGGATAAGCGGGCCGGCGACATCACAGTCTACTGGTTTGATCACGGCTGGTTTTGGTTCATTCCGCTAGCCGACGGCACGACGAGCGTCGGCGCGGTGGTGTGGCCGTACTACATGAAGACGCGCGCGATGCCGGTACGCGACTTCTTTCTGGCAACCATCCGCCTGTGCGCGCCGCTTGCGGAGCGCCTGCGCGATGCCGAGCTGACCGCTGATGTGACGGCCACCGGCAATTATTCCTATGCCTGCGACCGCTCCTACGGGGCAAATTATCTGCTGCTCGGGGACGCCTATACGTTCATCGACCCGATGTTCTCCTCGGGCGTCATGCTGGCCATGAACAGCGCCGTCGCCGGCGCCGACACCATCGATCAGTGCCTGAGCGAGCCGGCGCGCGCTGCACAGGCATTGCAGAGGTTCGAGCGCCTGATGCGCCGCGGGCCCAAGGCCTATTCGTGGTTTATCTATCGCGTCACTAATCCGGCGATGCGTGAAATGTTCTTGGGGCCGCGCAATACGCTGCGAATGAAAGAGGCTCTCCTCGGCCTTCTCGCCGGCGACATTTTCGGCAGCACGCCGATCTGGCCATCGCTGCGCGCATTTAAGCTTCTCTATTACCTGATCGCACTGGCGCACCTGAAACGTTCGTTCGGCGCGTTGCGGCGCCGGGCGGTAAACATCAGGCCCGTCGAGCCCGAGCGGATGACCGCCAACTGATGGGCTCAGAATCCGTCCTCAAGCTCGACTATCTATCACTCGCCGAACTTGCCGAACGCCCGGCGGCGTGGTGGCAGAACGTATTGGGCGTGGCCGCATTTGACGCGGAGGCACCGCACGCACCGAGTGCACACATCCCCATGGTGAGCGTGCAAACGCCGGTACTGGGCGCAAACCCGCGGCGCTACGAGGTATGGCATGGCGCGCAGCGCGTGCAATCGGGCGCCTGGGGCCGGATTCAATATCGGCAAGCTACGAGCGTCGTCTTTGGCCGCCTGAGCGTCGCCGAAGGCGACCTCGCCGACCTTCCCGCCGGCATAAGCCCGCTGCAGCGTGCGACTGAACTTGCCTACCGGGAGATTTTCGCACTGGTCGATGGGCTCGCGATGCCACACTTGGTGCGTGTGTGGAACTATCTGCCGGATATCAATGGCGCGTCGCACGGCTCGGAGCGCTACTGGCAGTTCAACAGCGCGCGCCAGGACGGCTTCATCGCCTGCGGGCGCGCGATCACGGGCGCGGTCCCCGCCGCGTGCGGCGTCGGCTCCGCGCTCGGCACGCCCCTCGTGATTTACTTTCTCGCAAGCGCCACCCCGCCCGCGGTCATCGAGAACCCGCGTCAAGTCAGTGCCTACCATTATCCGCCGGCATACAGTCCGCGCAGCCCCACATTCTCGCGCGCGTGTGTTGCCGGTTTTCCCGACGGACGCATGCTCTTCATCTCCGGCACCGCGAGCATTCTCGGGCACGCGACCGTTCATCTGTGCGACGCGGCGGCGCAAACACGCGAAACGCTGCACAATATCGAAGCGCTGCTCGGCGCGGCTAACCGCGACGCCGGAGGGCGGGCGCCGTTCAAGATGTCGGATCTGTGTTACAAAGCCTACGTGCGTCACGCGGTCGATCATGCGCCCATCGAGCATGAGCTGCGCGCCGCCCTCGGCGAGGGCGCGCAGGCACTTTATCTGCAGGCTGACTTGTGCCGCCAGGACCTGTTGGTCGAGATCGAGGCCACGGGGTGCAGTTTCGATAGCGGCAGATCCTAAGCCGTGGACACCTCCGTCATGCAGTCGGATACCGACACCGGACGAGCGGCGCGGCTCCTAAGGCCGGCGCACGACTGCGTGGTGTTCTACAGTTCGCTCCTCGTCCTGGGTTTGATCTGCCTGAGTTGGACCGTCATTGCGTTGCCTTTGTATGTGCTGCTGCCACGGCGCCTGGGCACGAGCGCCGGTCGCTTCGGCATCATGCACGGATTTCGCCTCTATACGGGTTGGCTCAGCCTCGTGCGCGCCTACCGGCTCGATCTGCACGCCGTCGACGCGCTGCGCGGGGGGCCAGCGCTCATTCTCGCCCCCAATCACCCCTGCATGATCGATGCGTTGCTCATTCTGACGCGTCATCCGAACCTTGCGTGCGTGATGAAGGCGATGGTCTTGAAAAACGTCTTTTTGGGTTCCGGCGCGCGCCTCGCCGGCTACGTTTGCAACGACGCGCCCGTGCGCATGATCCGCGCAGCCGTCGCCGAGCTGCGCCGCGGCGGGGTGCTACTCCTTTTTCCGGAGGGCACGCGCAGCAGCCAAGCGCCGATCGGTTCGATTAAGGCGAGCATCGGTGTCATTGCCAAACAAGCCGGCGTACCGGTGCAAACACTCATCATCGAAACCGATTCGCCCTACCTCAGCAAGGGCTGGCCGCTCTTTCGCCGCCCAGCACTGCCCATCACGTACCGCGCGCGCCTCGGGCGGCGCTTCGCGCCGCCCGAGGACGTTCGCTCGTTCGTCAGCGAGCTCGATGCGTACTTCCGCGGCGAGCTAGCAGGCTCGCTGCAGTCAAAGTGGCTGGGCAGGAAGCCGAGTGAAATTCTCGGTGACCGCGCGCCGTGAACGCGCGCTCGGCGACGCATCTCGTTCTCATCCCGAGCTATAACCCCGGCACAAAAGTATTCGATACCGTGCGCGGCGCGCGCGCGCACTGGGACCCGGTGTGGGTCGTGGTGGACGGCAGCACGGATGGCACGGGCGAGTCACTTGCGCGCATGGCGGTCGCGGACCCTGCCCTGCGTGTGCTGCTCAGATCCCGGAACTACGGCAAGGGGGCGGCCGTACTCTACGGGCTGCGCGCAGCGCTCGCACTCGGCTTCACGCATGCGCTCGTCATGGACTCGGACGGCCAGCATCCCGTCGAGCGCATTGCGGCGTTCATGGCCGCGTCGTTTGCCGCGCCCGACGCGATGGTGCTCGGCGAGCCGGTGTTCGATGCGCGCGCGCCACGCCTGCGGGTCAACGGCCGCAAGATCTCCAATTGGTGGGCGAATGTCGAAACGCTCTGGATGGGCATCCACGATTCCCTGTTCGGCTTTCGCGTCTATCCGATTGCGCCGCTGGTGCGTGTCATGCGCCATCAGCCCTGGATGCGACGCTTTGATTTCGACGTCGAGGCGGTCGTGCGTCTGTGCTGGCACGGCGTGCGGCCAATCAACTTGCCAGCGAAGGTCGAGTACTTCCGCGCCGACGAGGGCGGCGTATCGCATTTCAACTACTGGCGCGACAATGCGCTCTTGACATGGATGCATGCGCGGCTGTTCGGCGAATTCCTGCTGCGTCTGCCAGCGCTGCTTCTGCAACGCGGCAGGATGAGAGCCGCGCCCTAAAGTGCCGCTGCAGCGCGTGGCTTGCATGCACGGTACTCAGAGAGAATTCCGAGTTCGACGTGCCGCATCACGTTCTCGAAGCCCGCATTCGCGATGGCATTCATGATGACCTGCGGCGCAACGCACGCTTCGATCGTGTCCCAGTAAAAACGCATCAGCTGCGGAGTTTCCGCCTGGCGCGCAACCATTTTTGCAAGCACCGGGACGACGCCGCGCATATAGGCCTTGAGTAGCACCTGCGACAGCGAGCCTGCCGGCCGGGTGATTTCGAGCAGGCAAATTCTCCCGCCTGGCCTGAGCACGCGCCAGAACTCAGCAAACGCCACCGACAGATCGCTGATGTGCCGCAGTGCGTAACCCATGGATACGAAGTCCGCGCACGCGCTCGGCAGCGGAATCGCCTCCGCGCGGCCAGCAATGAGGCTCACGCCGTCGGGCACCTTCGCCTGTGCCACCATTCCCGGACTCGGATCGACTCCGGTGACGCGACTTGCATCAGCGACGAGACGGGCAGCCTCGCGCGCGACGAGTCCCGTGCCGACTCCCACGTCAATGACACTCATGCCGTACGCCAAGCCTGCGCGCTGCAGCGCACGTCGCCGATACCGGGAGCCCGTGCCGAAGGCCATGACGCGCTCAACGCGGTCATAATCACAAGCCGTACGGTCAAAAAGTCCAGCGACCCCGCCACGACGGCCCGACGCACCCGAGTAATATTCTTTCAGTGGCGGACAAGGAGCCTGCACGATCGGGCACACCTCAAGGCTGGAATCTGGGGCCGCGCGCGGGCCGGCGGTACCATAACATAGGCACGCGGAGCCCATATATAATGGCGAGATTATCCGATGCCGGTCGCTCCAGAACCGCGGTCAACAGCTCTAATCACTATGTCCGAAAAAGCGTCGCTTCTGCAACACACCTCGGCGCCTGATCCTGCCGCGCTCGAACGCGAAATTGCGGGTCTCATCGTCCAGGCACTCAATCTGGATATCGACCCGCGCGACATCAGTCCCGAAGCGCCCCTGTACGGCGAGGGATTGGGTTTGGATTCCATCGACATTCTCGAGGTCGCGCTCGTCGTCTCCAAGCAGTACGGCATCCAGTTGCGCGCCGATAGCGAGGAGAACGGTGAGATCTTCCGCTCGCTGCGCCATTTCGCAAGATATGTAGCTGCGCAGAGGATGAAGTGATCAGCAAAGTGGCGGCCGCCGAGCGCTGCGGCTGGGCTGCGCTGTTGCTCATCGCTTATGCAGTGCTTGTGCATTACAGCAACTCAAGTCCCAGCGCGAAGCCTCTCGGCGTGGTCCTCGCGATTGCGCCGCCGCTGACGCTTGGGCTCGGGCTCGCGTGGCGATCCGGCCATCGCCTGCTGACGCTGGCACTCGCGCTGCTGCTTGCGACGCTCGTCCTCGCTTATTGGCGCATGCTCGAGCACAACTATTCACTGCTGTACCTGCTCGAGGATGTCGGAGTGTATGCTCTGTTGGGCATGACCTTCGCACGCTCGCTCGTGGGCGGCCGCGTGCCGCTCTGTACTTACTGGGCTGATCTCGTGCACGGGCCGCTGCCCGCGAACGTCGCGCGCTATACGCGCACAACGACGGCGGTCTGGGCGGTATTTTTCGCGCTCGTCGCGGCCACATCGCTCGCCCTGTATCAGTGGGCACCGCTGCGAGTCTGGTCGGCCTTTTCCAATTTCGTAACTCTGCCGCTCGTTGTATTGATGTTCGTTGGCGAGTATGCCGTGCGCCGCAGGGTGTTGCCGCCGGCGCATCAGAGCGGCCTGTGGACCAGCATGCGCGTGTATTTGGATTCCGCCGCGCGGCAAACGAGGAGCGTGCGTCAATGAGCGCCTCGCTGCACCGCCGGCGCACGTAATGGCCAGCATCGCGCTCATCGCGCACCCCTCCCGCGATGCCGTGCTCGCATACCGCACTGGCGTCGCGGTGACTGCAGGCACTTTCCTCGCGGATGTTGCGCGCCTCGCGAGCCGCATGCCCGCGGGCAGCCACGTTCTCAATGTCTGTGACGATCGGTACCGCTTCACGGTGGGCTTCGCTGCGTCGCTGCTCACAAAGAAGATGAGCCTGCTGCCCTCAACGCACACACCTCAGATCATCCGCTACCTCGCCCAATTCGCGCCGGATGTCTTCTGTTTGACGGATGACCCCGGCTGCGATATCGACCTGCCGCAATTTCATTATCCCGAGGAGCACGCTGGCGACGTGGCGCCGCGCGACGTGCCCGAAATCGATGCGCAGCAGCTGGTCGCCTGTGTGTTCACGTCCGGCTCGACAGGCACTCCCCTGCCCCACAGGAAGACCTGGGGGCGCCTCGTGTCCTGTGTGCGCGAAGGAGCGCAGCGCCTCGGCATTGCCGACGGCCGCTCGTATGCCCTGCTGGGCACCGTGCCCGCGCAGCATATGTACGGATTCGAATCCACCGTGCTCGCGTGCCTGCAAAGTGGCAATGCGCTGTGCGCCGAGCGTCCGTTTTACCCGGCGGACGTTTGTGCAAGTCTCGCGCGCCTGCCGCGGCCGCGCGTTCTCGTTTCAACCCCCATTCATCTGCGAACCCTGCTCGCCACGGACATCGGCCTGCCGGCTTTGGATTTGATCGTGTCGGCAACGGCGGCACTATCGCCGCAGCTTGCGCTCGATGCGGAGCAGCGTTTCGGCGCGCGGCTCATCGAGGTCTATGGCTCGACCGAGACCGGACAGATTGCGACCCGCCACACCGTGACGACGCGCGAATGGCAGCTGTGGCCCGGAGTACGTGTGGAGACGAAGGATGGTCGCGCCTGGGCACAGGGCGGCCACATCGAACAAGCAACCCCCATGGGGGATGTCCTCGAGCTCACGGCCAATGATCGCTTCATGCTGCACGGACGCACCGAAGACCTCGTCAACATTGCTGGCAAGCGCGGCTCGCTCGGATATCTCAACCATCATCTGAACGCCATTCCCGGCGTGCTGGACGGCGCGTTCTTCGTGCGCGACGAGGAGGCTGGCTCAGCAACCGGCGTCATGCGCCTAGCGGCGCTCGTAGTCGCACCGGGACTCGATGCCGCCTCGCTTCTCGAGCAGCTTCGCGAGCGCATCGACCCCGTATTCCTGCCGCGTCCGTTGCTCTTTGTTGAGCGCCTGCCGCGCAGCGCCACCGGCAAATTGCCGCGCGCAGCTCTGCTGTCGCTCGCCGCGGGTACGGCGGAGTGTGCGCACGCGCAGCTGGGCCGTCCATGAACACGCTGAGCCTGGAAATCTCCGCGCAACATCCGGCCTTTGCCGGTCACTTTCCCGGCAGCCCCATCGTGCCGGGCGCGCTGCTGCTCGATGAAACCGTGCGCGCCCTGTGTAACGCTGGGCAGCAACAGGCGCCATGCGAAATAGCCGCGGCGAAGTTCGTCAGTGTCGTCCGCCCCGGGGAATCGCTGAGCCTCGAGCACGAGCGATGTGCTGACGGGTGGATTCGCTTTGTGATTCGCGCCCCCGACCGGCTGGTCGCCTCCGGCAGGCTCACCTGGGAGATGGCCCGGGACACGGATCGTGAAGTCTGATTGCATTTCGCGCGCGGACGCCGCTCGCAAGGCACCGGCCGAGTGGCTGACGCGGCCGGAGCGCGGCAGCATGACGCTGCTGCGGGTCATGGCCCGCGCTTCGCGTCGATTCGGGCGGGCGCGCAGTCGCGTGCTGCTGTACCTCATTGCGACCTATTTCGTGCTGTTTGCCCCCACGGCGCGCCGCCACGCACGCAATTACCTGCGGCGGGCGCTCGGTCGCGAGCCGCGCTTCGCAGACCGCTTCCGGCAAGTCTTGAATTTTGCTTCGACCATCCATGATCGCGTGTATCTGCTCGACGGCAGCTTCGAGCAATTCGAGATATCCATTGAAGGCGAAGAGCTAATGCACGCGGTGGTCGCAGGCGGCCAAGGGGCATTTCTGATGGGCGCTCATATGGGCAGCTTCGAGGTCACGCGCGCGCTCGGCCTGCAGCGGCCCCGAGTTGAAGTCGTGATGGCAATGTACGCCGACAATGCCCGCAAGATCAATTCGATCCTGACCGCTCTGCAGCCGGCCATAAAGCCCGAGATCATTTCTCTCGGGCATATCGAGGCCATGCTCAAGGTGCGCGCGCGCCTGGATGAGGGCGCCTTCGTCGGCATCATGGGCGACCGTACGCTCGGCAATGAGCCACTGCAGGCGGTAAACTTCCTCGGCAGCCGCGCCTACTTCCCGGTAGGTCCGATGCGCGCTGCCGCGCTGCTGCGCCGTCCGATGATCTTCATGCTCGGATTGTATCGCGGCGGCAATCGCTATCATCTGATATTTGAACGCATCGCGGACTTCTCGGCAGTCGGACACGCACAGCGCGCGCACGCGGTCGAGCAGGCTATCGCACGCTACGCGGCGCTCTTGGAGAAATACTGTCGTAGTGATCCCTACAACTGGTTCAATTATTTTGACTTCTGGGGCGACGCGCGCGCTCGTCCGGCGCAACCGTTGTAGTCCATGCGCCATGCCGTGCATTTTGCGGTGCTCGCCGCACTGTTCGTTGCAGTGCCGGTACGCGCCGCCGCGGACGAACTTGATCGTCTCATGGGCCTGCTCGCGCAGCGCACGCACGGCCATGTGAGCTTTGTCGAAGAGGATCACCTGGCGGTGCTTGAGCGACCCGTGCACTCCTCCGGAGAGCTCTTGTACGATCGACCCGACCGTCTTGAAAAACGCACCCTCACGCCGCGCGCAGCGAGCCTGCTCCTGCAACAGGGCACTGTCACGGTTGAAGCGCACGGCCACAAACGCGTGCTGGCGCTGCGCGATTATCCGCAGATCGCGCCCCTCATCGAGAGCCTGCGCGCGACTCTGGCCGGCGATCGCCAGGCGCTCGAGCAGTTGTTCCGTGTCACCTTCGACGGCAGCCTCGAGCGCTGGACCCTGACACTCGCTCCCCTGGATCCGAAACTGCGGGGTGTCGTGCAGCAGATCCGCATTGCAGGCGCGCGCGATGAGCTGCGATCCGTGGCCATCTCGCAGGCAGATGGCGATGACTCGGTAATGATAATCGGAGCGTCGCTACCCCCATGAAGCGGCCGCGCAGTGTGTGGGTTGCAGTGTGGGCTACCGCCATGGTGCTCGCAGTCATAATCGTCGCCCGTGCGCACTACACGGCGGACCTGTCCGCGTTCCTGCCACGGGCACCGAATGCCCGTCAGCAAATGCTGGTCGATCAGCTGCGTGACGGTCCGGCCTCGCGGCTTCTGCTGATCGCCATTGAGGGCAGCGATGCCACGGTGCGTGCGCAACTGTCGATGGCGCTCGCCCGGCAGCTGCGCGCCGACAGCGTGTTTGCCAGCGTCAGTAACGGCGAGTCCCTGAACCAGGAGCGTGACCGCGAATTCCTCTTCGAGCATCGCTATCTCCTCAGCGAGACCGTAACGCCGCAACGTTTCACGGCAGACGGTCTCAACGGCGCGATCGACGACACGATTGCGCTGCTTGCCTCTCCCGCGGGAGCCCTAGCCAAGTCCCTGCTGCCGCATGACCCGACCGGCGAATTCCTCCAAGTCCTCAACCAGCTGGATCGTACGGCGCAGCCGCGCTCGCTCGCGGGCGTCTGGGTCTCGAGCGACGGCACGCGCGCGCTTCTCCTCGCGTCCACGCGCACACCCGGCTCCGACATCGACGCCGAAGAGCACGCCGTGCAAACCATCCACGCAGCTTTCGCCACGGCGCAGCGCTCATCCGGCGCGCCGGCTGCGCACGCCGCGCGATTGCTGGTGAGCGGGGCTCCGGTGTTTGCGGTGGCGGCGCGCGCCACGATCAGGCACGAGGCGGTGCGGCTGTCGATTGTGAGCTCATTCCTCATCGTGAGCCTGCTGCTCGCCGTGTACCGTTCGCTCGCGGTGTTGCTGCTCGGTCTGTTGCCAGTTACCTCCGGTGCACTCGCAGGAATCGCAGCGGTTGCCCTGGGATTTGGCGTCGTGCACGGCATTACCTTGGCGTTCGGCATCACCTTGATCGGAGAATCTGTCGACTACTCGATCTATCTATTCGTGCAATCCCGCCGGCCGCCCGACGCCGCGATGGACCCCGTGCAGCAGGAGCGCGTGCTGTGGCGAACCATTCTCATTGGCGTACTGACTTCGATATGCGGCTTCGCGTCCCTCCTGCCGTCGAAATTTCCCGGCCTTGCTCAATTGGGCTTGTATTCGATCGCCGGCCTCGCCGCCGCAGCTGCAGTGACGCGCTTCGTCCTGCCAAGTCTCATGCCCCGATCCTTGCGGGTTCGCGATCTGACTGCGCTCGGAAGCCGGGCCGCGCAAGTTCTGCTGCGCCTGCGTGCCTGGCGCTGGCTGCTCGGCGCGGTTGCCGTGCTCGCCGCCCTGATCCTCTTTGTGCAGCGCGATTCATTGTGGAATCGTGATCTGGGGGCGTTGAGTCCGGTTGCGGCAGGCGCGCAGAGCCTGGACGCCACACTGCGTGCGGAGCTCGGCGTGCCGGATGTCAGCGACTTCATCGTCGTGACGGACTCGGACCTGCAGACCGTGTTGCGCGCCAGCGAGCAGGTCGCCGCGGCGCTCGATGGATTCACAGCCAATCGGACCATTGGAGGCATTGACAGTCCCGCACGCTACCTGCCAAGCGCCGCCGTGCAGGCCGAAAGACGCGCCAGTCTTCCCGCGCCTGAGCAGTTGCGCACGCTCCTGCACGCCGCCACTGCCACGCTTGCGGTAAGCGCCGAGCGCCTGGAACCCTTCGTGCAGGACGTCGAGAGCGCGCGCACGCAGCCGCTACTCGGGCTCGCGGATTTACGGGGCACTTCCTTCGAAGCGGGGTTTGACGCCCTGATGATGCACCAGCGCGAAAAATGGAGCGCGCTCCTGCCTTTGCACGCCGCGCAAGGCAGTGCCCAGCCCTCCGCTGCTGCCCTGGATCAGATCCGTGCCGCAGTCGAGCGCGCAGCTCCGGGCCATGCGCTCCTTCTTAATCTCAAGAGCGAGTCCGATGCGCTCTATTCAAGTTACCTAGCCGAGGCACTGCGTCTGTCCGCAGCCGGGCTTGCAGCGATCATTGTATTATTGCTCGTAGCTCTGCGCTCACCGGCGCGGGTAGCCGGCGTGGTCGCACCACTGCTGCTCGCGGTGCTTGCCGTCGCTGCCGCTCTCGTGCTCGCGGGCCGATCGTTGACGATCCTGCATCTGATTGGAATGCTGCTTATCGTGGCCGTGGGTTCAAATTATGCCCTGTTCTTCGATCGCGCCGGCGCCGACCAGCATGCGGGGATCACACCGCTCACTCTCGCATCGCTCTTGATCGCCAATGCGGCCACCGTCGTGGGTTTCGGCGTTCTCGCCTTCTCGGAAGTGCCGGTGTTGGCGGCGCTCGGGTCCAGCGTTGCTCCGGGGGCGCTCTTGGCCCTGGTCTTTTCCGCGATACTCAGTCGAGCGCCGCCCCAGCGCGTTGGCCGGGATCTCTAAGATGGCCACGCGAGCCTCGACCCGATGGACTCCGTCACCGCTCCTCAAAGCCTCGGCCGCCCTGCACCTGGGTGCCGTGGCACTGGCGGTCGCGCGTCCGGGCCTGTGGCCGTGGGCGCTTGGCGCGGTCATCCTCAATCATCTGCAGCTCACGGCAACCGGACTGTGGCCGCGCAGCACTCTCCTCGGACCGAATCTCACGCGCTTGCCGGCCGCCGCGGCATTGCGTGGCGAAGTGGCGCTCAGCATCGACGACGGCCCCGATCCGGCGGTGACGCCAAAAGTGCTCAGAGTGCTCGACGAGCACGGAGCCAAGGCCACTTTTTTCTGTGTCGGCACCCGGGTCGAGGAGCACGCCGAGCTGGCGCGCGAGATCGTGCAGCGCGGCCATGCCATCGAGAATCACAGCTATCGGCACCTGAACTATTTCTCCGTGCTTCCGCCGCGCGCGCTCGCCTACGAAATCGAACGGGCGCAGGAGGCCATCGGCGCCATCACTGGCCGTCGACCGCTTTTCTTTCGCGCACCGGCCGGCTTGCGCAGCCCGTTGCTGGACCCCATCCTGACTCGCCTCGAGCTTCTGCTTGCAAGCTGGACGCGGCGCGGGTTTGACTCCGTGAACGGCAATCCGGAATCGGTGTATGCGCGCCTGACGACCGGACTGGCCGCCGGGGACATCCTGCTGCTGCACGACGGGCATGCCGCACGCACGCGCTCCGGCAGCCCCGTAATCCTCGAGGTCTTGCCGCGGCTCCTTGCACTCTTTGCGCAGAGCGGACTGACAACGGTGCGCCTGAGCGCGGCGCTGGCGTGACGCATTGCCCATGAGTGTCGGCACGTCGATTGCAAACGCACTGTCGAGCGCGCCGCGCCCATGACGCCGCTGCGCCTCACATGCTTCACCGCCGTCAGCGCCGTGGGGCGCGGGCTTGCCGAAACCTGGGATTCGATGCAACGGCAGCGCAGCGGCCTTGCGCCCTGCGCCTTTGAAACGGTCGACGTCGAGACTCATGTGGGGGAAGTCGCCGGAGTGGACGCGACTGCGCTTCCCGAAGGCCTGCAGCGTTTCAATTGCCGCAACAATCGCCTCGCCCAGCTGGGGCTCGTGCAGGACGGCTTCACCGAGGCGGTTACGACGAGCGCGCGGGTCTGGGGGCCGCAGCGCGTCGGGGTGTTTCTCGGCACCAGCACCGCCGGAATCCTCGAGACGGAGCTCGCGTATCGCAGACGTGGACCGGCAAGTGGCGCATTGCCGGCGGACTATAATTACGCCGCCACCCACAATTCATTTTCAGTCGCCGACTTCATCCGCCAAGCGCTGCACCTCGAAGGCCCCGCCGCCGTGGTCTGCACGGCCTGCTCCTCGAGCGCGAAGGTGTTCGCATCCGCGCAACGCTTGATCAGCGCGGGCGTGATTGACGCCGCTGTTGTCGGCGGGGTGGACTCGTTGTGTCTTACAACCTTGTACGGCTTTCACTCCCTGCAGCTCACGTCGCGCTCTGCGTGCCGCCCGTTTGACGTCGCGCGGGATGGCATTTCCATCGGCGAGGCCGCCGCTTTCGTCTTGCTCGAGCGACCTGCGCCACGCCTCGATGGCGACGCGATCATGCTCCTCGGGACCGGAGAATCGAGCGACGCCTATCACATGTCGAGCCCGCATCCGCAAGGCCGTGGGGCGCGCGCGGCGATCCAACAGGCGCTCAGCGCCGCAAACCTTGCGCCCGGTGACATCGATTACATCAACCTGCACGGCACCGCCACCGCCAGCAACGACAGCGCGGAGGACCTGGCCGTCACTTCGGTATTTGGCACACGTACGCCCTGCAGCTCGACCAAGGGAGCGACCGGCCATGCCCTCGGCGCAGCCGGCGCGCTCGAAGCGGTCATCTGCGCGCTTGCGATTCAGCACGAACTCATGCCCGGCGGTCTCAACACGACCGAAGTCGATCCGAAATTGAAACTTCACTACCTGTGTGAAAACCGCCGCGGCGTCATCCGTCGCGTATTGAGCAACTCCTTCGGATTCGGCGGCGCGAACTGCAGCCTGATCTTCGGCCGCGCCGACTGAAGCCATGCCGGCCACAACCCCGCTGACGGCCTATATCAATGGCATCGGTGTGCTTGGTCCCGGACTTGCCGACTGGCCGAGCACGGCGGCGGTGCTCACGGCGGCCGCGCCGTACGTCGCGGCTGCGACTGTTCTGCCGAGCCCGCAGGCTTTGCCACCCGCCGAAAGACGGCGCACCGGGGCCGTAGTCAAACTTGCGCTCGCCATCGGCTTCGAAGCCACGACGCGCGCCGGCATCGATCCCAGCACACTGGCGACGGTGTTTGCGTCCTCTGGCGGTGATGGCTTCAATTGCCACGAAATCTGCCAGGTGCTGGCAAGTTCGGAGCGGCAGATCTCGCCGACGCGCTTTCACAATTCCGTGCACAATGCCGCCGCCGGGTACTGGAGCATCGCCGCCGCAGCCACGGCGGCGGCCAATGTCCTGTGCGCGTTCGACGCAAGCTTCGGCGCGGGGCTTCTCGAAGGATTGACTCAGGTAGCGGTCGAACGCATACCCGTGCTCCTTCTGGCGTACGATACCCAATACCCGGAACCCCTGCACGCCAAGCGCCCTATTCCCGACGCCTTCGGAGCCGCCTTTGTTCTTGCTCCCGATGCGTGCCGCGCGTCGCTCGCGAAGGTCACCGCGGTGATCACCGCAAGCGGCGGCGAGCGCATGCGCGAAGCACAGCTGGAGGAGCTGCGCGGCTCGATTCCGGCCGCCCGCAGCCTGCCGTTGCTTGCTAAGCTCGCACGGCGCGAAAGCGGACGTGTCACCCTTGACTATCTCCCGCACACGCAACTCGCCCTCGAGGTTCACCCATGCAGCTAGATCGCCACTGGATCGGAGCCCACATTCCGCACGCCGGCAGCATGTGCCTGCTGGATGCCGTCCTGAGTTGGGACACGAGCCGCATCAAGTGTCGCGCTTCGAGCCATCGTGACGCGGACAATCCGCTGCGCTCGCACGGGCGGCTTGGCTGCGCATGCGGAGTCGAATACGCGGCACAGGCAATGGCTGTGCACGGCGCACTCGTCGCCCGCCGCGACGGCGCGCCCGCACCGGGCTACCTGGTGGGACTGCGCCGCATCGTACTGCACGTACCGCGACTGGATGACATCGAGAGTGACCTTTTGATCACCGGCGAACGCATCAACGGCAATGCCACCACGGTGGTGTATGAGTTTGCCGTCTACAACGAGGTCCGCGCCTTCCTCAGTGGTCGCGCCACGGTCGTGCTCGACGCTGCGGCGCTTGCACGCACCCCCATCGTGCCTCGAGCGTCATGACCGGCGTCGCCAGGCGCGCGCTTGTCACCGGCAGCAGCGGCCAAATCGGCGCTGCAATCTGCCGCCGTTTGGCGCTCGACGGCCATTTCATCTACGCCCAAAGTCACCGCGGTCTAGCCGCCGCGCACGCTCTGGCGGCTGAGATTGTCGCCGCCGGCGGACGCGCGCAGGCGCTCGCGTTCGACATTACCGATGCGGCCGCGGCACGCGCCAGTCTCGAGGCCGTGCTCGCCGACGGTGCGCTACAGATCCTCGTGAACAACGCCGGCATTCATGATGACGCCGCTTTTCCAGGTATGAGCGAGCAGCAATGGCGCCGAGTCATAGACGTGTCGGTCAACGGCTTCTTTAATGTCACCCAGCCGCTCATGCTGCCCATGATCCGTACCCGCTGGGGCCGCATCGTCACGACCTCCTCGGTTGCCGCTCTCATGGGCAATCGCGGTCAGGTCAACTACGCGGCCGCCAAAGGCGCGCTCAATTCGGCCACGCGCGCCTTGGCGCTCGAGGTCGCGACCCGCGGGATCACTGTGAATGCCGTCGCTCCCGGGATCATTGCCACCGGCATGACGGACAACATGTTTGATGACGAGACGATCGCGCGCCTGGTGCCCATGAAGCGGGCGGGACTGCCGGCGGAAGTCGCAAACCTGGTCGCGTTCCTCGTCTCAGAAGAGGCTGCCTACCTGACGGCGCAGGTGATCTCGATCAACGGTGGTATGACCTGATCCAGCAAAAGGCGACGTGATCGGTGCCGGTGCGTCGCTAGGTGCGCGTCGCCGCCGGCGGCGGCCGCGGCACGCGCGAACCTACGCCGAACCTTTTTAGGCCGCACAGCGCAACGAAGGCACTGCACAGCAGCGCCACATAAGCGCCGGCGCCAATTGAGATGCGTGTTGCGACCGTATCGCCCGCGCGGGTAACAGCGGCCTGGGCAATGCGTGCAAAGAATGCGCTCGCCGAATGAGTGTCCGCGTCAGCGTGGATGTAGGCCGTTGAGCTTTTGGCATAGAGAACGGCGCAGCTGATTGCCATCACCACGAAGGGAATGAGATAGGTAACGCGAGCGTCCGCGCGCCTGTACAAAATTGAGATCGCGGGCGCAAAAATGGCCGCGGCACACACGAGCCCAAATGCAAGCGTCGTCCATGGATGGGAGCGATTAACGCCGCTTAGACGCCCGCCGGGATCCTGGATGACCGCCCAGACATCGTAGAAACGGATGCTCTCGCGCCACATCCCGAAATCCACAACGAGTGTCGCCATCAAGAACCAGCCGACGGCAGTGGCTCCCAAGGCAACAAGCGCCGCATGATCGATGGTGACGTCCGACCGCCGCATTAAGTCTTACCAGCGCCTCCCACTGCGCCTTCAGTTTGTCACCATTCCCTGCGGCGTGATAGATTTCTTTCCGGACAGGGGTGAAGAATAATGCAACGCACGCACCGTATCGCGGTCGTATGCGGCTTGGTCGTCATCTTTGCAGGATGCACCACTCTCAACGACCAGAAGTGGATTCAGGACACCAAAGAGGTGTCCGTCAAAGCGGCTGATACCGTCGCTGACACGACCACGAAGACCTTCAAGCGTATGCAGCACTACCTTGCCGAGAAGGATGTCCTGCAGACATTCCACGACGCAGGCGAGCACAGCGAGGCGGCGGTCCTCGACGTACTGCACAAGTCAAAGGCGCGCGTCGCCACGGGCACAAGCAAATCCGCGCCCCACGCGACCGGCGCCCCCGGAGCGAGCGTCGCGGCTCCGCCTGCAAAGGGTCAACATCCAGCACCGGCCGCGGCAGTACCGCAGAAATACGCCGGTAACCTTCGCTGGCCCCTCGATGCAGGCATCGTCAGCTCCGAGTTCGGCGAGCGCTGGGGCAAGAAACACAAGGGAATCGACATCGCGGCAGACGCCGGTGAGCCCGTGTACGCGATAGCCGACGCTGACGTCATATACGCCAGTGACGGCCTGCGCGGCTATGGCAACGTTGTCATCCTGCGCCACGATGCGCAGATGACTTCGCTCTACGCCCACAACAGCGAGCTGAAGGTGCATCAGGGCGACCACGTCACGCAGGGCACTCTGATATCACTACTGGGCAATACCGGGCACTCGACCGGCCCGCACGTGCATTTTGAGATTCGCGAGGGCGATACGGCGGTCAACCCGCGAACGGTGCTGCCGCAATCCAAGCTGGCAGAGGTCGGTGGGCAGCGCGCGGCGTTTGCCAGCGCGCGCAACTAGGGCCGAAGCGCGCGCCCGAACTGCCTAGAACGGATTTGCGAGCCCCAGGAAGAGTCCGCGCCGCGGACCGAACTGTGGTGCGCCCACTCCTACACCCGTGCCGTTACGGATCTCGTAGGCCTCATCGAATAAATTGATGACGTCAAAGCGCCCCGTCAATGTGCCGAACCCGCCCATCTGGAATTCGTGCGTCAGCCCCATGTTGACCTGCGTGTAGTACGGCAGTTGCGCGCCGTTCGGATCCCAGCCTTCCACAACGGCAGCGCCGCGCAGAAATCGCTGCCAACATCATTGGAAAACTTTAATATGCCAGCGCATGAAAGCCTGCAGTCGTTCCATTGCGAGTTGCGCCAGTGCGGCGACAATCAGCCTCCTCATCGCGGCAAGCGCGGGCTCCGCGCCTGAAACTGCGGCAGCGCCCGCGCATGGGCTCGACCTTGCCGGCATCGATCATTCAGTTCAGCCGGGAGCCGATTTCTTTGCCTATGCGAACGGCAACTGGATGAAGACCGCGCAGATCCCGCCCGATCGCAGCGCCTACGGCGTCGGCGTCATGCTGGTTGAGCTGACCGACAAGCGCACGGCTGCGCTCATCCAGGCAGCCGATGTGCGCTCTGCCTCGCAGAGCGCCGAGAGCCGGCAGATCGGCGACTACTACGCAACCTTCATGGACGAGGCAGCCGTCGAATCCCGCGGGCTGCAGCCGCTCGCGCCCGCCTTGCAGCGCATTGCCGCCATCGCGGACCGTGGCGCGCTGTCCCGGGCTCTGGGCGGCAGCCTGCGCGCCGACGTCGACATTTTTAACAACACGAATCTGTACACCGATAAACTCTTCGGCCTGTGGGTTGCCCAGGACCTGGACGACCCGACCCGCTACAGTCCGTTCCTGCTGCAGGGCGGCTTGGATATGCCCGATCGCGATTATTACCTCGACTCGTCCGCGCGCATGGCGGCGATCCGCGACCACTATAAAACGCATATCGAGAATATCCTCACCCTCGCGCACGTGGCCGACGCACACGCAAAGGCTGCACGGATCTTTGATCTAGAGCATCGCATCGCGGCAGCTCACTCGAGCCGTGAGGAATCGGAGGATGTCCTGAAGGGCAACAACCGCTGGGCGCGGCGGGACTTTGCGCTCCGTGCTCCCGGGCTTGAGTGGGCGGCATTCTTCAAAGCCGCGCAACTTGACGGCCAAAGCGAATTCACGGTCTGGCAGCCGCGCGCCGTGAGCGGCATTTCCGCCCTGGTCGCAAGTGAGCCGCTCGACGCCTGGAAGGACTACCTCACGTTTCATGCCATCGAGCATGCCGCGACGTATTTGCCCAAAGCCTTCGTCGACGAACACTTCGCTTTCCACGGCAAGGTGCTCGCAGGCACGCCCGCGCAGCGTGAGCGCTGGAAGCGCGGCGTTGACGCGACGAATACCGCGCTCGGCGAGGTGGTCGGCAAGCTCTACGTGCAACGCTATTTCCCCCCCGCCGAGAAAGCGCGCGCCGAGATGCTGGTGGCCAATCTTGTGGCCGCATTCGCGCGGCGCATCGATCGTCTTGAATGGATGGCCCCGCAAACCAAGGTCGAAGCCAAGAAAAAGCTTGCGACCTTAAAGGTTGGCGTGGGGTACCCGGATAAGTGGCGCGATTATTCAGCTCTCAAGATCGTACGTGGCGATGCGCTCGGCAACTTCGAACGCACCGAGCAGTTCGAATACCAGCGCAGTCTGGCCAAGCTCGGCACGCCAGTCGACCGCTCTGAATGGGTGATGAACCCGCAGCTGGTAAACGCCGTCAACCTGCCGGCAATGAACGCGCTGAATATTCCGGCGGCGATCCTGCAGCCGCCGTACTTCGACCCGCAGCGGCCCGAGGTCATGGACTACGGCGCCACCGGCGCGACCATTGGCCACGAAATCAGCCACAGCTTCGATGATCAGGGCGCTCTGTTCGACGCCACGGGACGACTCCATAACTGGTGGACCAAGGAGGATTTCGCTCACTTCAAGACCTCCGCCGCCCGCTTGGTCTTGCAGTACAACGCCTATCGGCCGTTCCCCGACCTTGCAGTCAATGGCAAACAGACTCTCAGCGAGAACATCGCCGACGTTGCAGGGCTGGCGGTGACCTACGATGCCTACCGGGCCGCACTGCACGGCAAGGAAGCGCCTGCTGCCCAGGGATTCAGCGCCGACCAGCAGTTCTTCATCAGCTTCGCGCAGAGCTGGCGCCAGAAAATCCGCGAACCTGCGCTCCGGGAGCGCATAATCACGGACGGTCACGCGCCGGACGAATACCGCGCCGATACGGTCCGCAATCTCGACGCCTGGTATCCGGCGTTTGCCGTCAAGCCCGGCCAGGCGCTGTACTTAGCGCCGCAGGAGCGCGTTCACATGTGGTGAGCGCGAGCGACGCTGGCCTCGACCGCTTTGTGCAGTGCCAGCATCCCGTACGAGATGTCTTGCACCACACCATTGACAAAAAAAGTCGGGGTCGCGCGAATATGACTACGGCGCCCGCTTTCGATGTGCTCGCGCACTTTCTGCAGATAGATGTGATCGTCCATCTCGGCCTTATAGCGCGCTGATTCAACACCGAGCTCAAGCGCGTAGCGCTGCAGATCCTTTGCCTTCAGGTGCGCCTGATTGCGGAACAGCAGATCGTGCATCGGCCAGAACTTGCCCTGAGCGGCGGCGCTCTCCGAGGCTTCGGCGGCCGCAAGCGCGTGCGGATGCGCATCCTCGAGCGGAAAGTGCCGGAATGCGAAGCGAATTTGATTCGGAAACTGCTCGAGCAGCATCTTGACTGTCGGCGCCGCAACTTTGCAGGTGGGGCACTCAAAATCCCCGTATTCGATTATCGTGACGCGCGCATGGTCGGGCCCCTGCATGTGGTCTGTAGGCTGCAGAGCCAACGCCAGCGTGACGACAGCCGGATTTGTACTCACCTTTGCAAACTCCTTAGGAACTGACCGTGGCGGGAGCGCCGGCCGCGGCGGCGACGGCGGCGGCGACTTCATCGTGAATCGTTCCATTGAGCGGATCGGGAACGAGCTGTCCGGCGGGCGCAGCGACAGCAATCGCGCGCGCCGCGGCGAGCAGCATGGCGTCGCTAAATCTCGTGGCCCGCGCGCGCAGCGCGCCGGCGAACAGGCCCGGAAAGGCCAAAATATTGTTGATGCTCTTACCGTCGGCGGCCACGGCCGCGCCCGCCGCGAGCGCATCCGCGGATTCAATTTCCGGGTCGGGGTTCGACAGCGCAAATATGATCTGCCCGTTGCGGATGAGCTTTGCGGGGAGGAGCCCCTTGGCTCCCGTCTGCGCGATCACGACCTGTGAACGGCGCAGCGTCTCTTCGAGCGTCATGCCCTGGCCACCGAGCTGCGCAAGGCGCCCGCTCGCCTCGGCGCGCAAATCGGTCCCGACCAGCCGCTGCACACCGAAGGCGCGCAGCAGTTGGGCGATCCCAAGTCCCGCGGCGCCCAACCCGATCAGGCCGACGACCAGGGTGTCCAGTGACTGACCGGTGATGCGCGTCGCGTTGAGGAGTGCCGCCAGCGCCACCACCGCCGTGGCGTGCTGGTCGTCGTGCAGCACCGGCATGGCAAGCCGCGCCCGCAGTTTGTCCTCAATCTCGAAACAGCGCGGTGCGCCGATGTCCTCGAGCAGGATCGCTCCAAAGGAGGATGCGATCGAGCGCACCACCTCCACGAATTGATCGATCGATGTGCTCTCCACGAGAATCGGGATGCCGCTTAAGCGCACGAGCGCCGCGAGCAGCGCGGCCTTGCCTTCAATCACCGGTAGTCCTGCACGGGGCCCGATGTCGCCGAGCCCAAGTATTGCCGAGCCGTCGGTGACGACCGCGACGCAGCGCGCAAGGTAGGTATAGTCGAAAGCCTTGGCAGGGTCATCCTTGATGGCGAGACACACGCGCGCCACCCCGGGGGTGTATATGTCACGCAGGATCTGCTGTGTAGAGATCGTGATGCGCGAGTGCATTTCGATCTTGCCGCCGCGGTGCCGCTCGAACACCCGATCGGACCAGCCGACAAAGCGTGCCGATGGCAGAGAGCTTAGGCGGCGCAGGAGATCCGCTTGTGCGCCCTCTTCGATCTCGAGAGTGATTTCCCAGAGTGTGCGGCCCTGCTCGCGGCGCAGTGTCGTCACGTGCTCGAGCACCAGTCCGGCTTCGGCAATCACGTTGAGGACGCTCGCCAGACTGCCGGGCACCTGAGGAGTCTCGACCTGAAGGATTTCGGGAATCTTCAAATCATCACACTCCTGGCAATAAGCGGATCATGTGCGTTCATGAGCGCGCCCGCCGCGCAAAGGCCCGGCCCCCGGTAACCGCCGGTCAGGCGTCCCAGCAGGCGGAATTGTAGCGCGACAGCGCCGAGGATTTCGCGCGCGTGATCCTAAGACCCGTCGCTTCACCCACCAGGGAGTGCGGTACAGAGAGTCCTACGCGACGGTGCTGGGATAAAAAGGAGCGGCGGTCGTGCAGAACGAAGCACCGGCGTACCAGAGCCCTGTGGCGGGTCCGCCAGCCGTACTTACATATGCGGTAATCTCGGAAAGCCTGTGCGACGCCGGCCGACGTCGGCCCATTGGGCTATGCGCGCCGGAGAAAAGCCAAAACGGCGAGAACCAGGAAGACAACGAAGAGCACTTTGGCGATACCCGCCGCACCGGCGGCGATGCCGCCGAATCCGAGAATAGCAGCAATGATGGCGATAACGAAGAAGACCACTGCGTAATAGAGCATGACGGCAACCTCGGACGAATTTATTAGTTAGTCGTTGTACCTTGCACATACTGTCGCGCATTCGGTTGCCCTGCGCCATCGGTGAATCTCCCGGAGTCCTGTCGGAGGTTTCCGACAGGAGTGCCATGCTGCACCGGCGCGCTTCGATGCGTTTAACGATATCAGCTGCTTGCGATGCGCAAGGCACTGGCACGGGACGCATCTGACTGGGTACAGGGTCGGGTGATTCACGCCTATCATATGAATGAGTTCCTGCGATCGCGATTGACGGAGTCGTTATGAAAGTTTCCATTGCTCTTGCCACAGTCGCCGCGCTGGGCTGCGTCTTCGCTCTGCCTGCTCTTTCCCAGGAAAAGAGCGGACCTGCCGCGAAATCGCGCACGCTACGCGCCTCGCGGCACTATTCATTGCCTGCGACGCCCGCAAACGTGCAGTGGGGCTGGTACGACCCCAACGAGAAACCCAAACTCACCATCCATTCGGGCGACACGGTGTCCATCGAAACCATTTCGCATTCGCTCGGCCAGATCAAACCCGGCGTCGGAATGGATGAAATTGTGAGACTGCGGAAGGAGAACGACGGTGGCGGCCCGCACTCCATTACCGGGCCCATATTCGTCACTGAAGCGGAACCGGGCGACACGATGGAAGTGCAGATCCTGAAGATTGTACCCAAGCCGGACGCGTTCAATTTCAACGTCCCGGGCAAGGACTTCCCGTCAGTCGGTCTTCTGGCGCCTGAATTTCCCGACGGCTTCGTGAGTTTCTACAAATTGGATTTGGTCAAAATGCAGACGCAATTCAAGCCTGGAATCGTGATCGACCTGAAGCCTTTTCCGGGAACGTTCGCTGTGGGCGTGGACCCGAACGAGCCTGCCGCAAAGGCGGGCCCGCCCATCCGGGATGCCAAAGGGCGCACCAGCACCCTGCGACCGTGGAAGAACGGCTCGAACATGGACCTGAACGAGCTACAGGCCGGGTCGACCTTGTACTTGCCGGTATTTCTCAAAGGCGGCTTGATCTGGACCGGGGACTCTCACTGCCGGCAAGGCAACGGCGAGGTTAATCTGACGGCGCTCGAATGCGCTTACAAGGAAATCGAAATTCGCCCAATTGTGCGCAAGGACCTGAAAACGGACTGGCCATGGGCGGAAACCAGCACGCACTGGATCTTCATGGGTTACGACGAAGATTTGAATCAGGCGATGAAGATCGCTGTCGAGCAGACTGTCCAGTGGCTAGCGACACAACCGATCGTCCCGATGAGTCGCGAAGAGGCGTACGCACTTGCGTCCATCGTCGGGGACTGTCGTATCACCCAGGTGGTCGATATTCGCAAGGGCGTGCACTGCATGGTTCCGAAAGCGGTTTTTATCCACTACAAATCACCCGCAAATCGAAAATGAAGTCGCGCAAGGGCGTGCAGCGTGCGCCACCAGTCCGTGCGAAGCCGATCGACTATTTACGCTTGCGTGTCCATCTCGGCGCGTTGCCAAACTCGACAGGGGCCGGAGATCTGTAATTTGCGCTCAGCGCAAGAGTTCAGCCATCGGCCGACGCGTGCGACATGTAGCCGGGTCAATCGATAGCCGCGCAGAACGCTTTTACGCTGCGCCGGCGACTTCCTTGAGTGCATTGAAGCGGCCGCTCGGCGAAAGACTCTCGCCGCCCACCTGGCCTGTCCAAAGTGCATTGCGCCGCGCGACGAACGGACTCTTCGAGAGCTGCTCGAGAGAGCCCGAGGGTGCGAACAGAAAGCCCTGTCCGGCGACGCAACCCAGACTGAGAAGGGCGGCGACCTGTGGTTCGAGTTCGATTCCCTCAGCCACCGTGTCCAGCCCCAGCGTCTCGCCGAGCGTGATCACCGCGCGCGCGAGCTCCGGGCCGTTATAGGTATTCGTCAGGCGGTTAACGAAGGAATGATCAATTTTCAGGATATCGATTGGAAAGCGGTGCAGGTACGAAAGCGAGGAGTAGCCGGTGCCGAAATCGTCGATTGCGAGCCGCACCCCGAGCGCCTTCAGTTGGCGCAGCCGCCCGAGGTTCGCTTCCGTGTTGTGCATGATGGTGCTTTCAGTCAGTTCGATCACGAGGTTTCCGGGCTCGAGCCCGGATTCCTTGAGCGCCTGTGCGACATCCTGCACCAGGTCGCCATGCTGCAGGTGGCGCCCCGAGATGTTGACGGCGACCCGCAGCCCGTCGCCACCCGCCACGGTACCGCGCCAGGCGCGCAACTCGCGGCACGCCCGCCCCAGTACCCAGCGACCGAGTTTGACGATCTGGCCACACTCCTCGGCGATCTGGATGAATCGACTTGGCATCAGAACGCCAAGGTCGGGGTGGCGCCAGCGCACGAGCGCCTCGACGCCCAGCAGACTGCGCGTGCCCAAGTCGACGATGGGCTGATACTCGACGAAAAACTCTTCATTGGCGAGGGCGCGAGCGATGTCCGACTCCAGTCGCAGTCTCTCGTGCAGCATCTCCTGCATCTGCGGCTGAAACGTGACAAACCGGCCCTTGCCCGCGGCCTTGGCGTGGTACATCGCGATGTCGGCTTTGCTGAGCAGCGCC
This sequence comes from Steroidobacteraceae bacterium, assembly GCA_035481795.1. Taxonomy (GTDB): domain Bacteria; phylum Pseudomonadota; class Gammaproteobacteria; order Steroidobacterales; family Steroidobacteraceae; genus PALSA-1196. Next base: position 272 of record DATHRI010000028.1, on the reverse strand, counting down.
TCGGCGCCCGCCTCAAACGTGGAAAATGCCACGCCGATGCTGGCTGCGACCCGCACTTCGGTCGCGCTGAGCGCGAACGGCTGCTCGAGTCCCTCGATCAGTGCGGTGGCGAGACTTTCAACCTCCGCAACCGTCGTGATCCCCTCCAGCAGAATGGCGAACTCATCGCCGCCGAGCCGCGCGACCGTGTCGGAGAAACGCGTCGACTTGACGAGCCGCTGCGCCACCGCCTGCAGCAGCCGGTCGCCGGCATCGTGGCCGAGCGAGTCATT
>DATHRI010000027.1:0-3170 GCA_035481795.1 Steroidobacteraceae bacterium | reverse complement strand
TAGCGGCGATGGCGCAAGCCTCCCGCCGGGAAGGATCGTGCTTTTGGGATCGCCATTGCGCGGCAGCAGCACCGCGCACAAGGTGGCGCGATTGCCCTTCGGCAGAAAAATACTCGGCCGGGGCGTCAACGAGGAATTGCTCGGCAATGTTGCGCGTCGCTGGAACGGCGAGCGCGAACTCGGCGTGATTGCCGGAAACTTGAGTATCGGTTTAGGACGGCTGGTGGGCACGCAGGGCGCGCCCAGCGATGGCACCATCCTGGTCGACGAGACTCGGTTAGAAGGCATGTCGCAGCACTTGGTGCTCCGGACCAGCCACACGGGGTTGCCATTCTCCGCGGAGGTTGCGCGCCAGACGGGCGCCTTCCTGCGTTTCGGGCGCTTCAGCCGCTAGCGATCGGCGTCGCGGTCCAGTTGCTGCAGGCGAAACAACAGATCGAGGGCCTCACGCGGGCTCAACGCGTTCGGATCCGCGGCGCGAAGCGCGGTCAGCGCCGCAGATTCCAGCGGCGGGCCAGGCACAGCAGAGGTTGAGAAAATCGGCAGCTCGGCCTGCGGCGAGTTGTAGCTTCGCAGCGCGTCGCGCTCGCGCTCCAGTTCGGTCAAGTAGCGGCGCGCCTGCGCGGTCACGGACTTTGGAATGCCTGCCAGGGCCGCCACGTGCAGGCCATAACTCTGGTTGGCCGGTCCTTCCTTGACGCTGTGAAGAAATACCAGTTGATCACCGTGCTCGACGGCTTCCACGTGGACATTCACGACGCCCGGCGCCTCCCCGGCCAGGCTGGTGAGCTCGAAATAGTGTGTGGCAAATAAAGTAAAGGCGCGGATTTTTGTAGCGATAAAGGCGGCACAGGCCCACGCCAGCGACAGCCCGTCGAAGGTACTGGTGCCGCGGCCCACCTCGTCCATGAGCACCAGGCTCTTGGCGCTGGCGTTATTGAGAATGTTCGCGGTCTCGGTCATTTCGAGCATAAAGGTCGAGCGGCCGCCCGCGAGGTCGTCCGACGCGCCGATGCGAGTAAAGATGCGATCCATGGGTCCGAGGACCGCATGGCGCGCCGGCACGAAGCAGCCAATGTGGGCGAGAATCACGATGAGCGCGGTTTGACGCATGTAGGTGCTTTTGCCGCCCATGTTCGGGCCGGTGATGATGAGCATGCGGCGCGAGTGGTCGAAACGCACATCGTTGGGAATGAAGGGTTCGCGCCCCGCGCTTTCCACCACCGGGTGGCGGCCGCTGTCGATCAGCAGCACGGGTGCGTCGGTCAATTCCGGCTGTACGCAGTTGAGCGCCGTGGCGCGCTCGGCAAAACACGCCAGAACGTCGATTTGCGCAACCGCCGTCGCACTCGCCTGCAGTGCCGGAAGATTGGCGCAGAGCCGATCCAGCAGGGCTTCGTACAGGCTTTTTTCGCGCGCCAGCGCTCGATCGCGCGCGCCGAGCACCTTGTCTTCGAAGGATTTCAATTCCGGCGTGATGAAGCGCTCGGCGGATTTTACGGTTTGGCGGCGCAGGTAGTCCGGCGGGACCCGGTCGGCTTGGCTGCGGCTCACCTCGATGAAAAAGCCCTGCACGCGATTGAAGCCCAATCTCAAGCTGGACAGGCCACTGCGCTCGCGCTCTCTTTGTTCGAGGTCTACCAGAAACTGCTCGGTATTGCTGCCGAGGGTGCGCAGTTCATCGAGCTCGGCATCGTAGCCCTCGGCAATCACGCCGCCGTCGCGCAGAAAGTGCGGCGGCGAGTCGACGATCGCGTGCACGAGAAGGGTATGCTCATCGCGGTGCTCGCCGATTTCAGCGTCCAGCTGCTGCAATAGCGGCGATTGGGCGGCGGCCGCAAGCGCGCGCTTCAGAGCGGGCAGGGCGGCCAGAGTGGTGCGCAGCTGGGTAAGATCGCGAGGCCGCGCCGAGCGCAGGGCAATTCTCGCCAATACTCGTTCCAAGTCGCCGATTGCCCGAAGCGGTACGGCCAGCTCGCTTTGTGAGATCTGATCGATCAGGGTCGCCACCGCATGATAGCGGGCGCGCAGGATGTCGCGATCGCGCAGCGGTCGATGCAGCCAGCGACGCAGCAGCCGGCCGCCCATCGCAGTTGCGGTGCGATCGAAGACGCCCGCCAGGGTTAGGAGAGGCGTGCCGGCGATGCTTTCGTCCAGCTCTAGATTACGGCGGGTTGCGGGGTCCATGATCAGGGCCGCATCGCGTTCTTCCGTGCTGATCGACAGCAGATGCGGAAGAGCTGATTTTTGCGTCTCGCGCACGTAGGCGAGCAGAGCCCCGGCCGCTGCAATGGCCAGCGGTTTGTCCGCGCAGCCGAAACCGGCGAGATCGCGGGTGCGGAACTGCTCGATGAGCGCTCGGGTCGCGGAGTCGATATCAAAGTGCCAGGGCGCCCGCGCACGCCAGGGCCGATCTGCGGCGCCCGCGGGGCGCGCCAGCGCCGGCTGCGCGCCGTCGGGGGCCAGAATTTCCTTGGGCTGCAGCCGTTCAACCTCCGCTTCCAGCGCGGCAAGATTTTCGAGCTCCATGACGCTGAAGCGACCCGCCGACAGATCGAGCCAGGCGAGCCCATAGCGGCCGTCACGGCCGCAGACGCTGGCCAACACGCTGTCGCGCCGCTCCTCCAATAACGCTTCGTCGGTGACGGTTCCCGGGGTCACGATGCGCACCACTTCGCGTTCCATGGGACCTTTGGTTTTGCCGGCGTCGCCGCGCTGTTCGCAAATGGCAACCGATTCGCCCTTGCGCACCAATTTCGCGAGGTAGCTATCGAGGGTGACGGCGGGCACCCCGGCCATCGGAATTGGCGCGCCGGCCGATGCGCCGCGCTGCGTCAGGGCGATGTCCAGGAGCTCGGCGGCGCGGCGCGCGTCGTCGTAGAACATTTCATAGAAATCGCCCATGCGATAGAACAGCAACACGTCCGGGTGCTGTGCCTTGATGCGCAGGTATTGCTGCATCATGGGCGTATGGTCGGGCGTCGCGGTGTCCATAGCCAATTCTAAACCAGTAAACTCCTCGTCATGAGGAACACCGATACGGATCTCAAACGCCTCGCCGCGCGAGTGGGCCGGCGCCTGCTTGAAACACGCCGGGTTGTGGCGACCGCGGAATCCTGCAGCGGGGGATGGATTGCCAAAGCCTTCACCGATGTTGCCGGCAGCTCGCA
>DATHRI010000026.1:0-2247 GCA_035481795.1 Steroidobacteraceae bacterium | reverse complement strand
CGTTGCGCGCCAGGGCCTTTTCCAACACCGGTGCGCTGTCGGTGAACACGCGATGCACAAACGGGCCCACCGCGCTTTTGCTGCGGTCGCAGAGCTGCTGCAGCCGCGCCCGCATCAGCTTGTGGTAGTCGCGGCCGAGGGCGTAGCGTGATATATAGGCGACGCTGCGATCGTCCAAGGTTGCCGCTGCATCGGCCGCGTGTTCGGGCCAATAATCCATGCGCACGCTCACGCAGCTCACCGTTCCCGGCAACAGCTCCGCCGGCCGGGTGCGCCGGAGGCCATGACGCGCCATGTAGGCCATCTCGCCGTTGAATCCGGCGCGCAGCCAATCGAGAAAATGAGCCTCGTCTTGCGCGAGGTCGAGCTGCGCGACGCCGAGCCGGGCGAAGCCGAGCTCCACGCTCCAGCGGCGCAAGTCGGTCATCAGCGCCGCCGCATCAAACTCCTTGGGCTTCGAGGTCGCGATATCCATGGCCGTAAGGCTACGTGGCCGGCCGCTATACTGGCTAGAGAGGGTGCGTCGTTGCCGTCGCGGGTTGCCTATGTGTCGAACGTCGATGGATTTCAATCTGGCCGACAGCAGCGTCACGGACGCTCTGGGGGAGGCGCTGGCCCGCGCGTTGGCGGGCGCTGCGCCGGCCGCTGCGCCGGCCGCGGGCGGCCCGTCCGGCGGCGTGCTGTACCTGCAGGGCGACCTCGGCGCGGGGAAAACCACCTGCGCGCGCAGTCTGCTGCGGGCCTTGGGAGTCGTGGGGCTGGTGCGCAGTCCGACCTACACCCTGGTCGAGACCTACGAGCTTGCGGGGCTCACCTGCATCCACGTGGACCTGTATCGCCTGCAAAGTCTCACCGAAGTCGATGAGCTGGGACTGCGGGATTTGGTGGGCCCGAGCTGCTTGCTGTTGGTGGAGTGGCCCGACCGGGGCGGTGCCGCATTGCCTCCCGCCGATCTGACGGTGGCGCTGAATTACGCCGGCGAGGGACGGCAGGCACGCGTGACCGCGCACTCGCCGTTAGGATCACGCTGGCTGGAGAACCTAGCAAGCGACACTAGCTTAAGGGGCTATCTCTCTAATTTGACTTGAAAAAGATCCCACATAGGCGTTAACTTAATGCGCTGTGAAATCCTGGCTGTCACAATTGGGTGCTGCGACATTGTTGTCGCCGCTGCTGCCGTTAGCGGCGTACGCGGCCGAGGTACGCGGGATTCGGTTGTGGGCGGGCCCGGACAGCACCCGCGTGGTGCTCGACCTGTCGGGCAGTGCGACGCACAGTTTGCAGGTCCTCAAGAATCCTGATCGGGTGGTTCTCGACGTCGCGGGTGCGCGGCTCGCGCCCCGCGCCCGCCCGGCGACCACCGGCGCCGGCGCCGTGAAACTGGTGCGTATCTCGCGCGAGCCCAGGGGACTGCGCATCGTGCTCGACTTATCGAGGCCCATTCAAGCCAAGAGCTTTCTGGCGGCGCCCAATAACCGCTACGGGTATCGTTTGGTCATCGACTTGGGGGTGGGCCAGGGTGTCGAGACGCCGGTCAAGGCGGAACATGCGCCGCCCGACGCTCGCGACCTCATCATCGCCATCGACGCCGGCCACGGCGGCGAGGATCCAGGCGCGATCGGCAAGAACGGCACGCGCGAGAAGGACGTGGTGCTCGCCATTGCGCGGCAGCTCGCGCTCAAGATCTCGGCCGAGCCGGGGATGAAGGCGGTGCTGACGCGCAACGGCGATTACTTCGTGCCGCTGCGCGACCGCATGCGTCGCGCCCGCGCGCAGGCGGCCGACTTGTTCGTCTCCATTCATGCCGATGCGATTCGCGATCGGCGCGTCGACGGCTCCTCGGTGTACATCCTGTCCCAGCGCGGCGCGACTGACGAAGCCTCGCGCTGGCTGGCCGAGCGCGAAAATGCCTCCGATCTGATCGGCGGCGTCTCGCTCGACGACAAAGACGACGTGCTCGCGTCCGTGCTGCTCGACCTGTCGCAGTCGGCATCGCTCAGCGCCAGCCAGGTCGCCGCGGAGCGCGTGCTGCGCCAATTGAACCGGGTCGGTGAGGTTCGCAAACCGCAAGTGCAGCAGGCGCGCTTCATGGTGCTGAAATCTCCCGACATCCCCTCGATGCTGGTCGAAACCGCCTATATTTCGAATCCGCAGGAAGAGCAGCGGCTGCGCGCGCCGCCGCACCAGGCGCAGCTCGCGGCCGCCATCCACCAGGGCGTGCACGACTATTTCTACGCCAATCCGCCG
>DATHRI010000025.1:0-12082 GCA_035481795.1 Steroidobacteraceae bacterium | reverse complement strand
CAGCCGCACTTGGTAGGCATTGCGATAAATGGCCAATCGGTCCGCGGCCGGTAACGGCGGCGCATCCACGATGCCCGCAATCACGCCGCTTTCCTCGCCCAGCAGGTGACGCTGCATTTCGTGTTGCAACTTGCGCAACTGCATCACGCCGCCTGCCGCGTGTGCCGGGCTGCAAGATCGCGCGCCACGGCAAGTTCCGCCACCAGCTCGCCCAATTCCGGAATGTTGTCGTCGCGCTCGATCATGGTCGGCACCGCGCCAAATTGCGCCACGGCCTGCGAGTACAGCTCCCACACCGCAGGCACGATGGGATGGTCATGCGTATCAATCAGGTGGCCACCCATGTCGCTATGCCCGGCGAGGTGAAATTGGCGCACGCGGGATTTCGGCATGGCCTGCAGGTAGTGCATCGCGTCGAATCCATGATTGACGCTGCTCACATAGATGTTGTTGATGTCGAGCAGGATGTTGCAGTCGGCGCGCGAGGCCACCTCGCTCAAGAACTCCCACTCGGTCATCTCGGATGCGTGAAACGTCAGATAGCTTGAAACGTTTTCGAGCAAGATCTGCCGTCCGAGGGCGTCCTGAACCTGCCCGACCCGCGCGACCACCTGGCGCAGCGCCTCCTCGGTGTAGGGCAGCGGCAGCAAATCGTGTAAATTCCGGCCGTCAACTCCCGTCCAGCACAAATGGTCGGATATCCAATGCGGTTCGATGCGCGAGGCCAGCGCCCGCACGTTGCGCAGGTACTCGAAATCGACAGGATCGGTGCTGCCGATGGAGAGCGAAACCCCATACATCACCATCGGGAACCGCTCGCGTATGCGATCCAGGTAGTGCAGCGGCTTGCCGCCGGGGACCAGGTAATTTTCGGTGATCACCTCGAGCCAATCGATGGCATGAGGCTCGTTTAAGATGGCCTCATAGTGGGGCGTTCGCAGGCCCAGACCAAAGCCGCAAAGTTTCATCAAAATCGGGGCCGGGCGACTGCGTCCGGCCCCGGATCAACGCTAGCGCGTCGCTTACTTCGCGGGGGCGGCGGCCTTGGCCTTCGCCTGGGCAGCCGTGCACGCGTCCTTCGTCATCGACACAAAACCCTGACCCTTGCAGCTGTTCTGACCCTTGCAGCTGTTCTTTGCCGACTTGCACTCGGAGGTTCCCTTACAGGAATTCACACCCGTGCAGTGCATGGTGGGCGCATCTGCCGCGAATGTGGCAGTGCTGATTCCGGAAGTGAACAACATGGCGGCTGCGGCAGCCATTGTCGCGCTCGACAGTTTATTGATCTGCATGTTTTATTCCTCGTTAGATTTGCAACGCAGCGGTATTGCTGCTCTAGTAAAAGACCCGGCCAACGGCGTCATTATTACTCAATTGTCTAAGCTCATGTCTGTTGCTGCCCGCGGGGCAGATAGATGACGAATTCGTAATCAAATTTGTCGCAATGAGGGTACAACGCTGCATCCAATCACCCGGCTGGCGCGAAGGGTAGGGCCCCACACCTAAGTGGCATCGGGGCGATCGTGGCCGGCGCGCAGCGCATCCAGTTCACTCGCGACGCGCTCGAAAAGCTCCGGCCAATCGCCTGGGTTGCGCTGGCGGAACAGCCGCATGGTGGGATACCAGGGGCTGTCGGTACGCTCGATGAGCCAGCGCCAGTCAGGCACAGCCTGAAGAACGACCCAGACGGGAATACCCAATGAGCCGGCGAGATGCGCGATGGCCGTATCCGCCGTGATGACGAGGTCAAGGCCCATCATGATTGCGGCGGTTTCTTCGGCGATCTCATCGGGCCCCATGAATGTTGGATCGGTCAGTTGAGTAATCTCGCCGCCAAAGTCGACCGAACCGAGTTGTTCGGCGCCGGCCCCTTTCTGCAGCGAGACCAGGCTCAACTTCCTCAGCCGCGCCAGCGGCGCCGCGGCGGCCAAGGGGAACGAACGAGCCTGCAGCGCAGCGCGCTTCTCGGCCTCGGGGTTGCCGTGCCAGTTCAGCCCCACCTTGAACCCTGGCACGGCGGCCAACCGCTCCCGCCAGCGGCTCACCGCCGCCGGATTGACGGTCAAGTAGGGCACGCCGCCGGGAATGCTGCCAATCTCGGTACGGAAAGCCAGCGGTAGGCTGCCCAGCGGCGTGTGCAGATCGAACGCCGGCAATGGCTCGCCGCGCCCGACCAGTGCGCCACGCATGGGAAGGGAGCCCAGCAGTTTCTTCAGCACCGGCTGAACTTCGAATACCACCCTGGCACCCATGGCTTCGAGCGGCAGGATGTAGCGGCAAAACTGCAGCGTGTCTCCGAGTCCCTGCTCGGCATACACGAGCAGCGTTCTGCCCTCGAGCGGCCCTCCCGACCAGCGCGTGTCGGGGCCGCGCTGCGCAGGCCGATTCGAGTCGAGCCTCAAGCGCGCTTCATACAGGGGCCAGCCGTCCCGGAATGCCCCCAGCGCCAGCTTGAGTACGGCCTTGCTCCAGATGGCCATGGGATCATCCGGCTTCAGCGACAACGCTTGATCGAGGCTCTGCAGCGCCTCGTGATAGCGTCCCAAACCCTTCTGGGTGTTGCCGAGGTTGGTGTACGCATCCGCATAGTCTGGCTTGTAGCGCACGGCATTGACGAAATCCTCGAGCGCCTCTGCCGGGCGGGACAGACGCACCAGCACCGCGCCGCGGTTGTTGAGCGCTTCTGCGGAGTTCCCATCGAGCCGCGCGGCCTCATTGAAGCTCGCCAGGGATTCCTCGTTGCGCTCGAGCCGCGCGAGCGCGATGCCGCGCTGTAGATGGGTTTCAAATTCCAAAGGGCTGAGTGCCAGGGCGCGGTCGAAGCTTGCGAGCGCGTCCGTGAGCCGGCCCAGCTGAGCGTACGCCCTGCCGCGCCAGAGATGTGTCGGTGCGGTGCCGGGCGCCAGCTTCAGCGCCTGATCGAAACTTTCGAGCGCCTCAGCGTGACGCTCGAGATTTACGAGCGCCATGCCGCGGGCATGGTAGTGACTGGCGTCGCCAGGCTGGATCGCGAGTGCACGATCGATGCTGGCAAGGGCGTCGGCCGGCCGGCCGAGCGTCATCAACACCAGGGCGCGATTGACGTGCAGCGCGGGTTGCTGCGGTTGCAGCTTGAGCGCCCGCTCGATGCTGGCGAGTGCCTGCGGATACCGGCCCATCGTCATCTCGACCAGACCGCGGTTATGGTGTGCTTCCGCGTTGTCGGGTTGGAGCGCTATCGCGTTATCGAAGAAATGCAGCGCATCCGCTTGGCGGTTGGCGCGCTCCAGGGCGACGCCGAGGTCGTTGTGCGCCTGAGCGTCGTTCGGTGCGAGCCGCACTGCCTTTCCCAAGTTCGCCAGCGCCGGATCAAGCTGGTTCAAGGCCAAGAGCGCCTTGCCGCGGCCGCGAAAGGCAGCGGCGAGATTGGACTGCAGCGCCACGGCGCGGTCGTAGTGCGCGATCGCCTCGGCGTAGCGGCCAAGTTCGCAGAGGACATTGCCGAGATTGGCCTGCATGCCGGCGTTGGCAGGGTGGATCTCAACGGCTGCGGCGATGAGACCGGCCGCATCTTGCGGGCGGCCCATCCTTGCCATGATGATGCCCAAAGAATGCAGCACATCGCCGTTTCGCGGATCACTTGCCAGCACTTCGCGATAGAGGGCGGCAGCCTCGGCCAAGCGCCCGAGGGCATCCAGGCTCTGCGCTTGCGCGAGCTTGGCGCGATTCTGGGTTTCAACCGGTCCGCTCAAGCGAACCAACAGTTGGTCGCAACGGTGATGCGGGTATCCCGGCCGTAAAAGGGTGCGACTTCGTGAAACACATAGGAGGGAAACATCACCAGCTGCCCGGCGCTAAGATGAAATTCGAGCGGCCTGAGCGCATATGCGCGGTGCAGCGGGGCGTTTGCCGGGTCGATGTAGGCGGCGGCACCTTGCCGCGTGTCGAGGAAGCGCAGTACGCCGCTGTCCGGCTGGTCCGGCACGGGTTCTCCGGTGCGCACGCAGTACACTGCCGACCAGGACGCCAGCGGGTGGTTGTGGGCGATGAAGGAGCCCGCGTAACGAGTCACGTGGAACCAGGTGTGGTTGTGGAATTTGAGGCGCGCGAGGTCCTCGGGACGCAGTGCCGTGGATTCGAGCACCATTTGCGCAATCGCGTCCAGCATGAAAGTACGCAACTCCTGAACACAGGCCTCGGGCCAGAGAAATAAATTGAAGCGGCTTTCGAAGGTCTCCTGCTGCGGTATATGGCTTGGCATGGGATTTCTGTGCTCGTCGTTCTCGCGCTGCAGAAACAGCGTCTCGAGTTCGCGGTTCAGGCGCTCGCAGTGCGCTAGCGTGGTCTCGCCGAACGGCACCGCAAACATGGGACTCAGCGTGATGCCCGGGCTTACCATCGAGGAATGCCCTGCTGCCCGGGAGCCGCGAAACGCACGCGGACCGTGACCAGCACCAGCTCCCCGGCGGAGCGCAACAAAGCGATTTCGTGCGTGAGCGAGGCCGGAAAGACTGCCAGCTGCCCGGGCACCGGCCGCCAGCTGCAGTGGTTCGGCTTGAACGGCATCCGCATCACCGAATGGGTGGGATCATGGAACATCGTGCCGAGCCGCGATTCGTAGAGCCGCAGCACACCGCTGTCGGCCCGGGTCGAGGAAGCCGCCGGCGCAGCCACGCAATAAATTCCGCACCACGCGGTGTTCGGCAAGCTGGCGGCCGGCACGCAGCCGTCCGGCTTGACAATGGTGAACCAAGCACGCGCCTCGAGTTGGAATTCGCGCAACTGCGCGCCGCTGAAGTCGTTGACGCTTTCGACCACCGCGTACACACCGCGGATAATCGCAGCGGCCAGCAGCCGCACCGGCTCCTCCGGCCACTCGAGCAGGTCATCGCGGCTGCGGTAACACAGCGGATTCGCAGGGCGCGATGCGTCGGCGGCCATGCGTGCCGCGAACAGGCTGCTAAGCGCCGAGTTGAGCGGGCTCGCCTCTGGAAGCGGTACGACACCGAATGGCGTCGCGAGAATCGGCACTACGATCGGCGCTGTGGCGTTCATAGAAGATCCGCGAGGTAGTCGTGCAATTCCTTGAGCTGTACGGCGTAATGCTTCGCGCGGCCCGACGATGAGCGATACAGCGGTTCTCTGACCTGCCAGACGCTCGCGGTTTTAACAGCGCGTCCCGCGGCCGCAACCTGCGGCACCTCGCGGGGCGCTTCCAGCCCGAGAAACGCGCACAGCCGCTGAAGCGCGGGCTGCGGGTCGCGCACCAGCGCATCGTAGTCGAAGTCGAAGATATCCGACGCGAATTTGTTCCTCCAGTGTGCCATGAGCCGGCGATACTCGCGGAAATAGTGGCCGATATCCATCAGGTCGAGGGCGTAGCTCATTTGTTGATCGAGATGCAGGAAATAGATCGACAGGCAATTGTCGAGCGGATCGCGAGTCGTGTGCACGATCCGGGCGTCCGGAAAAAGGCTTTTGATGAGCCCGATGTATAGAAAATTATCGGGCCGCTTATCGATCACAAGGGCGGCCGTGGCGGACACTCGCTCCAGTTCCGCGCGATAGCGCTGCGCGATCTCTTCCAGGCGTTGCGCGGACAACGCCGGCAGCGATTCTGGAAACGGCACCAGTTCACTGGCCGCGAGGCGCGGCAGAAAGTCGAGCTCGCCGCCGGCCGCGACACCCGGGATTGCGGCGAGCAGTTGTTCGGTCAATGTCGATCCCGAGCGGAACATGCCGCAAATGAATATCGGGCGCGGCCGCATGGGGCTCACGCGCCCCGCGCGCGGCGTGCCGTGGGCGATCAGTCGTTCCACGAACGCGTGCTGCTGCACGCGGTCATAGCGCACCACATGCGGCGCGGCGCTCGTCCGGCTGGCCTGGTTCGCAGCGCGGATAGCGCCGAATGCCGCCGCGTACTCGCCCGACGCATCCAATATCCGGCCAAGCGCGAAGCCGAGACTCGCGCGCTCGGCAGCCGACGCCGCCGGATCCGCAAGACCTTGGCGGAGCTGCGCGACCAATGCGGGATCCGCAGCCGACGCTTGCTGCAGGTTGGCAAAACGCGCCAACGCCTCGAAGCAGCGGGGATCGAGCGCGAGGATGCGCGCGTAAATACTCTGCGCCTCCGAGCGGCGCCCGAGGTCCTCGTAGAGGTTCGCAAGATTGAGCAGTGCCGGCGTAAAGGCCGGATTGATTGCGAGCGCGGACTGCAGTTCGCGTTCCGCGGCCGCATGCTGTCCCAGATAATCGGTGTAGATCACGCTGCGATTGAGGTGGACTTCCTCCGGGCGGGAGACTCCGGCGTTCAGTGCCTTCTGATAGGAATCAAGGGCCTCGGTGAGGCGGCGCGCCTGCCGCTGCAGCACGGCCAGATTGAACCAGCACTCGGCCAGCCCCGGCCAGCGCTTAAGTATCCCTTGGTAAGCTTCGATAGCCTCTGGGACGCGGTTCTGGCGCTGCAGTTGCGTTGCCTCGCGCAACATCGCCTCAGGAACTGCCGTCAAGGTTACCTCGGTGAGCGGAACGCCCGCGCGGATTTTCCCACATCTGCGGTGCCGCGAGAAATCCGGTAGGCTTGAGGGGATGGCCCGCAATCTCGAGGCTGACATGGAGACGCTCCGCACGGTTCTGGGCTACGCCCAGAATCGTGATTTCCAACGCGCCGGAGCATTGGCCGAACAGACTCTGGCGAGCGGGTTCGAACATCCCCTGCTGCTCAACGTCCTTGCCACGCGGCTGGAGCAGGAGGGCAAATTCGAGGACTCGCTGCGCTTGCTGCAGCGAGCGGTTGCCATCGCACCCGGGGATGTGGGCGCGCGCAACGCCTTGGGCCTGTGCCTGCAGCGCCTCGATCGGCCGGCCGAGGCTTTGTACCACGTTGATGAACTCCTGAAAAAGCACCCCGAATTGGGGTTCGCACATGCCAACAAGGGCAACGCGCTGATCAGTCTCGGATGGCTGGGCCGCGCCAAAGAAAGCCACTTGCGAGCGTTGGAATTGGAGCCCGGCAACTTGGCCGCAACGGGTGCGCTCGCCTCCATTGCCACGCATCGCGGCGAGCACGACGAGGCACGACGCTGGGCCGAGCAGGCACTTAAATTGGCACCCGGTTTTCCCGACGCGGTCTTGAGCCTCGCGGCCGCCGAGCTGTCGAGCGGAGCTGCTGCTCGCGCCGAGACGCTGCTGCAGCAGCTGATCCTCGATTCACGCGCTGGAGCGTCCGACAAAGCGCGCGCGTCCGGACTGCTGGGGGACGTGCTCGATGCCCTCGGCCGCTACGCCGAAGCGTTCGATGCCTATTCGACCTGCAACGAGGCTCTGCGGCAGATTCATCGCCGCTTCGCGAGCGGCACCAGCATGCTCGCCTATACGCAGGCGTTGTGTGCGGCGGTGGCGAGCATCGGCGAGCAGCTGCCGGCGAGCCACCACGGGGCGGCAGCAGATTCCGCCGCCGCGCTCGGACACGTCTTTCTACTCGGCTTTCCGCGATCCGGCACGACGCTGCTCGAGGTTGTGCTCGACGGGCACCCGCAGGTCGCGAGCATCGAGGAGCATGAACTGCTGACCGACGCCGTGCTCAAGTTCATGCGTGAACCCCTGAATTTCGAGCCTCTGGCGCGAGCGAACGAGAACGAGCTGCGAGCGCTGCGCGCGGCCTATTGGGAAGGCGTCCGCAAAACCGGGACTGAAGTGGCCGGCAAGATGTTTGTCGATAAACATCCTTTGAACACGCTGAAGCTGCCGCTGATCGCACGCCTATTCCCGCACGCCAAAGTGCTGTTCGCGAGCCGCGATCCGCGCGACGTCATACTCAGCTGTTTCCGGCGCCGCTTCAAGATGAATCCGGCGATGTACGAGCTGCTGAGCTTGCCGGGCGCGGCAGCGTTCTACGATGCGGTCATGCGCTTCGCGGATCAAGTGCGCCCGAAGTTAGGGCTCGCCTGGCGCGAGGTGCGTTACGAGTCCCTGGTGGCCGATCTTGCGCAAGAGACCAAAGGCATCTGCGAATTCTTGGGGCTTAAGTGGGTCCCCCAGATGGGCGATTTTGCGGCCCGCGTGCAGGCGCGGGAACATGCGACTCCAAGCACCGCGCAGCTGGCGCGCGGCCTTGATCGATCCGGTATCGAACAGTGGCGCAACTATGGTGCGCAGCTGGCGCCAATTCTGCCGACGCTCAATGGTTGGGTCGAACGCCTAGGATATCCGGCGTAGCCTACGCGCAGGACTATTGCACACGCTGCACGTGATAAGAGCGCTTTGAGGGCGTCGTCATCAAGAACGCGCCGAGCATCGCGCGCTTGATGGTGACAAGGTCGCCCGGACCCAAGCGGCTGTCCTCGTCCGTGTACGTCCAGGTCTGCCCATTGTCGAGCGCGACATAGGCGGTCCCGGTCCGGTTCCTGGAGATTTTCTCGACTCGCGCCTGAATGGACTGCGGACCTGGCGCGGGCGCGTGCAGCTGGGCAGCGTTTAACCCGAAATTGCGCGGATCGTTCAAATCCGCGGGCGCTGCGGGCGGTGTCGTCGCGGGCGCAGACGCTTGTTTGGGCGCTGGCAGCGGCGTACTGGCCGGCGCGGGCACGCTAGGCGCGGCCGTAGAGGCGGGCGCGGGCACGCTAGACGCGGGCGCGGCAACCGTAGGCACCACGGGCGTTGCGGATGTACCTTTCGCGGCTGCGCCGCTACTTGGCGCTGTGGCCGGCGCGGGAGTTGCCGGGGCGGATAGATTGTCGTAGCACGCGAGTCGGGCGTCGGGTGTAGGTATCGCGGCGCAGCGCGCCAAGTCGCTGGCCGTGGGCGGGGTGGCCGACCTCGCGGAGAGCGAAACACCGAGCAGCAATATAGCAATGTGCGCGAGGCGCACCGCGCAAGGCAGGGGGTTCACAGCGCGTTGTCCCGGGGCAGCGCGTAATATTGTTGGTAGATCTCGGTTGCGGTCTGGATCATGTCGCGCTCGGCGGCGCTCAAGAGCGGATTCCAAATGTCAAAAATCAGGATGGCGCGCGGCGTATCCGACAGATTCCAGGCCTCGTGTTCGATGGTGTCATCGAACACCCACGCTTGGCCCGGGACCCATTCGCGCGTCGTGGCGCCCACTCGAAATCCGCAGTTGGGCGGCACGATCAGCGGCAGGTGTACGGTACAGCGCGTGTTGGTAATACCGGTGTGCGGCGGGATGCGAGTATTGGCATCGAGGATCGAGAAGAACGCTGTGGGTGCTCGGCCCTCCACCCGACAGCGTGGCAGCGCCTCGAGTGCCCGCGCGGTGGCCGGGCATCGGGCAATGTGCCCGGCCACGGCTTTGCTTTGGTTCCACAGAAAATATGCGCTCCAGCGCCGCGAGCGGTTCAGCTCCCGAAATTGATCGAGGGGCATACCCGCCGGGAAATCGATGTAGGGCTGCAGCCCGTCGCGATCGGCAACCAGAACCCGCAGCAGCTCGCTGCGCATCTCGTTGGAGGCGGCCTCGAGGGCCTCGAGCCAGGGGAATTCGGAGCGTTCGAAGAATTCGATCGCCGGAAGTCCCGGGAAATACATCCAGGTCGGCTGCGAGTGGTAGACGCGGCGCTTGCCCATGAGGGTTTCGAGGCATTGCTCGACGCGTGTCTCGCGCCGGCCTCCATGACGCTCGCGAACGATACCGAGCGGCTGCTCGAGCGCAGTCGTTAAGCCCGCAAGGTCGGCCTCCACCATCGATTTCGCATGGTCGAGAGCCTCCTTGATGTTGGCCGGCACTTCCGCGCCGGCCGGAATGCAGGCGAGCACGTTTTGGTAGGCGCGCGCGGCATTACGCGGGTCGCCGGTTTCCTCAAGATAGGCACCCTTCTGCAGCAGTGCCGATACATGCCGCGGCTCCAGTTCGAGCGCCTTCTCGATGGCCTCGAGTTCCTCGGCGCGGCGGCCGAGCGCCTTGAGGCTGGAAGCGAGGTTCGCCCACAAGGCGGGGTGCTTGGGATCCGTTTTGGTGGCACGCTCAAACAGCACCTGGGCCTTATCCGGGGCGCCGCGGCCAAGCATGCGCACACCGAGTTCATTGAGCACCGCAGGGTGATTGGGGGCGCGCTGCGCGACTCCCGCAAGCAGTTGGTCCGATTCCCCCATCCGGCCGGCGGCCGCTTCCGCCTTCGAGGCCTGCAATGCGCGGATGATGGTGGCGTCGTCGAGCGGCGCGGGAGTTGCGGTATTCACGAGCGGCAATTGTATAACAGCTCGCCGTTGAAAGCCTTCACGCAGGCCTTCAGGCGCCTCCCGCCCACCCCGCGTTGACTTAATCAGGCGAGTTCGCTTAGATCCCTGCTCCATTTTCCAGGAGCGCTATGACATCCAACGCCGCTGCCGATCTCGAACTCATGCGCGCATCCTTGCTGCTCGACTCGGATCCGGCCGCGGCCGCCCGCCGCGCAAGTGACATCGTCGCGAACTTCCCGGGCCATGAGGAGGCCAGCCTGCTGCTGGCGACTGCCTGCCGCCGTCTCGGCGATCCTTCGACCGCGACCCGCGTGCTCGAGTCCTTGAGCGCTGCACACCCCGCGTCCCCGGTCATGCAGCTCGAGCTTGGCCGCAGCTACGCGGCCGGCGGCCGCGGCGCCGAGGCGCTCTCGGCGTTTCAGCGCGCCGTCGGACTCGATGCCACGCTGGCGGATGGCTGGCAGGAACTCGCGGCTCAGCACTTTCTCGCCGGCAATACCCTCGATGGCGATGCGGCTTACTTGAAATACAGCCGGCTGGCGCCCGATCCGCCAGGGCTCGCCGATGCCTATGTGGCGCTGACCGACAACCGGCTGGACGCCGCCGAGGCAGTGGCTGCCCAGCATTTGCGGCAGGCCCCGCGCGATGTGGTGGCGCTGCGCATGCTGGCCGATATTGCTTCCCGGCGCGGCGACAGTCAGGCGGCGGAAAGGCACCTCACCGCATGCCTTGAGCTTGCGCCCGGATACGCGGCGGCCCGCTACGATCTGGCACGCCTGCTGTACGAGCAGCAGAGGGTTGCCGAGGCACTGCCGATGATCGAGCGATTGCTGGCCGCGGACCCCGGCAACGCCAGTTATTTGACTTTGAAAGCGCAGGCGATTCGCCTCGTGGGCCGCATCGAGGAGTCGATTGCGATCATGGAGCGAGTGGTCGCGGACTGCCCGGACGATGCGCAGCGGTGGTTGGTATACGGCAATCTGCTGCGGGAGATTGGCGAGCCGGGCCGGTCGATCGAGGCGTACCGGCGCTCGCTCGTCGCGCACCCTGGGTTTGGCGACGGCTACTGGGCGCTCGCGAATTTGAAGACCTTCCGCTTCTCGGAAGCTGACATTGCCACCATGCAGCGGCAACTCGCTCTACTCCCGGCGTTCGGATCAGACCGCAAACACCTTGAGTTCGCGCTCGGCAAAGCCCTCGAGGACGCAGGACAATTCGCCGCATCATTCGAGCACTATGCGAACGGCAACGCCCTGCAGCGCGCCACCGTGGACTACGATCCTGCCGCAACCAGCGCCTTCGTGCAGCGTTCGAGGGTGCTGTATACGGAACGCTTCTTCGCCGACCGGCGCGACTGGGGAAGTGAGAGATCGGACCCGATCTTCATCGTGGGGCTACCGCGCTCCGGTTCGACGCTGCTCGAACAGATCCTCGCCAGCCACTCCCAGGTCGAAGGCACGCGCGAGCTGCCGGATCTACCCGCCATGGTGATGGACCTATTCAAGCGCCCGAATTCCGGCGCCGATTCGGAATATCCGGCGTCTATGGCAGATCTCGGGAAGACCGACACCGACCAGATGGCCGTACGCTACCTTGCGCAAACGCAGGCTCATCGGCGGCTTGGGTTGCCGCGCTTCGTCGACAAGATGCTGGCCAACTTCAGCCACATTGGGTTGATCCAGCTGATGTTCCCCCGCGCTGCCATCATTGACTCACGGCGCCATCCGCTGGGTTGTAGCTTCTCCTGCTACAAGCAGCTGTTCCCCCGCGGCATGAACTTCAGCTACGACTTGGGTGAACTCGGCCTCTGCTATCGCGACTACGCGGAACTCATGGAGCACATGGATGCTGTGCTGCCGGGCCGCGTGCACCGCGTCCATTACGAGCAGCTCGTCGCCGACCCCGAATA
>DATHRI010000024.1:0-2088 GCA_035481795.1 Steroidobacteraceae bacterium | reverse complement strand
TGGGACTTCTCGCGTTCGATTTGCTGCCGCCCGCGAAGGCCGCATTGTCGCGCCTGAGCACCGGCGCGAACGGCCGTGTGCCGAAACTCGCGCGCGGCGTGCCGCTGCGATGAATAGCCCACGATCCAGCGACTTCGACGTGATCATCGTCGGTGCCGGTGTCATCGGCGCGGCGATGGCGTGCCTATTGCTGGCGCGTAAATTGAGTACGCCGGGCAGGGTCGCCATCGTGGCCGATCACTTTCCGGCGGACCCGGTGGGCGACAGCGATTGGGACTTGCGGGTTTTTGCGCTGAGCCGCGCCTCCGAGCGCCTGCTCAAAATCTGCGATATCTGGCGCGCGCTGCCGGCGGCCCGAGTGTTTGCCTACGAGCGCATGTGCGTTTGGGATGCCGGCGGTACCCCTCAGGGCGAGGGATCACTGACATTCGATTGCGCGCAGATCGGCGAACCCAACCTTGGGAGTATCGTCGAGGGGCGCGCGCTGCAATCGCAGTGCCTTAAGTCCGCGAGGGCCGCAGGTGCGGTCCTCATCGAGGCTGCCGTCGTATCAACTGTGATGGGCGGTGCCGATATCTTGCTGCGTTTGAGTGACGGCCGCGAATTGCGCAGCAGGCTGCTGGTAGCAGCCGACGGACCGGAATCCAGGACCCGGGAATTACTCGGCATCGGTACCGCAGGCCATGTCTATCATCAGGATGCACTGGTGGCCCATGTGCAAACTGCCAAGCCGCATCACAACACGGCGTGGCAGCGCTTCCTCCCCACCGGCCCTCTCGCGTTCCTGCCGCTCAATGACGGCCGCTGCTCCATCGTGTGGAGCCTGGCGCGCCCCGCGGCGGATGCTTTAAGCGCCATGGACCCGGCAGCCTTTGAAGCGGCCCTGCACACCGCCAGTGGCGATGCGCTGGGCGGTTGCACGCTCACGACCAAGCTGGCGCGGTTTCCGCTCAAGTTGCAGTACGCCTTGCAATACGCGAGTTCTCGCGCCGTTCTGCTCGGCGATGCGGCACACGTGGTGCACCCTCTCGCCGGCCAGGGCATGAATCTGGGACTGCTGGACTGCGCGGCGCTCGCGCAAGTACTCGGGCAAGCCGGGGGCGCCGGCAATTTCGGCGACTCGAGAGTGCTCCGGGAATACGAGCGCTGGCGCCGCAGCGAGAATCTGCTCGCGGCAGCCGCGCTGGATGGTATGGAACGGCTGTTTTCCCGCAGCGACGCGCTCAGCGCCGGACTGCGCGCCGCGTCATTGAGCGCCGTCGGCAAGATGCCCTTCATAAAACGCCGCTTTGCGCAGCGTGCGCTGGGGTTGATCGGCGACGTGCCGGACTTTCTAAAGACCTGAACTGCCAGCCATCAGAGCCGATCCAGCTTGGCGGCGCAAATGAAATCATTGACCGATAGTCCGCCGATCGAATGCGTCGTGAAGGTGACGTCGCAGTAGTTATAGCCGACCCGCAAGTCCGGATGATGGTCCTCGGTATTCGCCACATGCGCGAGCGCATTGACGAAGCTCATGGTGCGATAGAAATCCTTGAATTTCAGAGAACGCTTCAGACTCTTGGAATCCTTCGAGATCTGCCAATCCTTGTGCAATTGCTTTGCGAACAGCGTCACCTTGGCGCGTGTCAACGGCGGCACGCCTCCCTCGCAAGGCACGCACTTCTTCTCGGACAGCGTCGTCAAGACGAGATCCTGGCGTAAGTGCGCTCGATGTAGCGCTCGACGAGATCCTGGAATTCCTCGGCGATGCGATCGCCTTTGAGCGTCACCGTCTTGGCGCCGTCTTCATACACCGGCGCAACCGGATGTTCACCGGTGCCCGGCAGGCTGATGCCGATGTTCGCGTGCTTGCTCTCGCCGGGACCGTTCACCACGCAGCCCATCACAGCGACCGTCATGTCCGCGACGCCCTCACGCTGTTTGCGCCATTCCGGCATGCGGTGGCGAATGTGGCTTTGAATCTTCTGCGCCAGTTCTTGAAAGTAGGTGCTGGTGGTGCGGCCGCAGCCGGGGCAGGCGATCACCATCGGGGTGAAGGCGCGCAATCCCATGGTCTGCAGGATCTCCTGAGCCACGATCACTTCC
>DATHRI010000023.1:0-104506 GCA_035481795.1 Steroidobacteraceae bacterium | reverse complement strand
TCTCGCGCTGACCGCCGAGGATGCCGCGCGCGTGTGCAGCGTGGCGCAGGGCTTCGATGAGGATGATCCGTATTCGCGCCGGATCGCATCGCCGCGGCGGCGCGTGCCATGGGCGCGCGGCCCATTTCGCTTTGGAGTGCCACGCAGCGAGCAGCTGCAATTTTTCGGCGATGAGGAATATCCGCGCCTCTTCGATGCCGCAGTGATTCAGCTGCAGGGCCTGGGCGGCGAGCCCGTACGCATCGATCTTGCACCCTTTACTGAGGCGGGACGCCTCCTCTACGAGGGGTCCTGGCTCGCGGAACGGTACATCGTCGTCGAGGCCGTCCTGCGCGGTGCGCGCGATGCTCTACTACCGGTTACGCGGCAGATTATCGAGAGTGGCGCCACGCTGACGGCCACAGCGGCGATCCATGCCGAGTATCGATTGCAGGCGCTGCGTCGCGCATGCGAGCAGGTGTGGAACGACATCGATGTGCTCGTGACGCCGACGGCCGGCACGATCTACCGCATCGCCGCAGTCGAAGCCGAACCTGTGCGGCTCAATACGAACCTCGGGTACTACACTTATTTCATGAATCTTCTTGATCTGGCGGGCGTTGCCGTGCCCGCCGGCTTCACCCGTGCCGGTCTGCCATTTGGCATGACGCTGGTCGGGCCGACCTGGAGCGACTTCGACCTGCTCGCGCTCGCCTCCAGAGTCCAGCACCAGCCGGGCGCGCGATTGGGTGCGCAGGAATTGACATTGCCCAAGGAACGCGACTTCACCTGGCACACCGCTGCGTGAAACCATGCCCTCGCGCGTAATGGCGCCTCTAAAGCGCGCCTCAATGATCGGATCGCAGCGGTCGATCGCGTTCGAAGAGGTTCGCCAGGCGGCAAGTTTGGTGCTGTCGCGCGCCGCACGCTCGTGCGATGATTAGCTAATGGACACGCCGGTTCGACGCGCAAACTCCAGAGCGCGCGCCCCTCTCGGCCTGCGCAGCACGCTGCGCTCGCTTGCCGGGGGTCCGGGATACCAGGGACCGCCGTCTGACCATTTTGATGGCCGAGTGTTTTTTAATCCCGACGCCTCCGCGGGCCGCCCCTTCAGAGATTTTTTGCGCTGGCGACTCACGAGCGAGCCCAAGCGATGGCCCCGTCACGTCAGCAATCGCGCGCGACCGGCGTTACCGCTGCGTCTTGCGCAGGGTGAGGCGGCGCTGACTTTTATCAATCACGTGACCTTCCTCATCCAATTCCCCGGGCTCAACATCCTGACCGATCCTGTCTATGCCGAGCGCGCCAGCCCGTTCCGGCGTATCGGCCCCCGGCGTGCGCGCGATCCCGGGCTTGCGTTTACTGACCTACCGCCGATTCACCTGGTACTCGTCAGCCACAATCACTACGACCATCTCGATATCGAGACGCTCCTGCAGCTGCAAGCCGCTCACGCGCCGCACTTCCTCACCAGCCTTGGAAACCGCGCTTTCCTTGAGAGCTTCGGCGTGTCCAGGGTGGATGAGCTCGACTGGTGGCAAGGCGTAGAACCCGCAGGAGCTTCCGTGATCCTGACACCGGCACAACACTGGTCGACCCGCGGTCCCGGAAACCGCAACCGCACGCTCTGGGGTGGGTTCATCGTTCGCGCGGGTGGCCGGCAAATCTACTTCGCGGGCGATACGGGTTACTGGAAGCACTTCAGAGACATCCGGGCGCGCTTCGGCCGAATGGACCTGGCGCTCCTGCCCATTGGCGCATACGAGCCGCGCTGGTTCATGCGTGATCAGCATATGAATCCCGACGATGCGGTGCGCGCGCACATCGATCTCGACGCGCAGCTTTCCATCGGCACACATTTCGGCTGCTTTCCGCTCACCGACGAAGGAATCGATGACCCGGTCACGGAGCTCGAGGCCGCCAAGCAGCGTCACGGGGTCGCAGCGGCGGCATTCCAACTCCTTGAGACCGGCGAGACTCGCATCCTCTGAACGCCGGATAAAGCGCTGATTCTGCGCAAAGCCTTCCGTGAAGGCATGACTTCACAGTGTGCGCCGCGCGCATGGCGCCGCAGGTTACGCGGTGATCAGGCTGAGGCGGCGTGAACGTCCGTCGCTGCGGCCACGCGCCATAGTCGCTTGGTGCGTAACTAGGGCGCCATATCGAACAAGAGTACTTCGCCCGGCTCCCGGGCACGCACGACGAGCTTGGCTGGACCGACCCAGGACATCGCATCGCCCGCCGACAGGACTTGGCCCTCCGCTTCGACGGATCCGCGCGCCACCTGCAACCACAAGCGCCGACCCGGCGCCGGCTTATGCTCAAGGTCACAGCCCCCGCCCGGCCGCGCCACGTACACATCGGCATCCTGATGCACCGTGACCGCGCCCTCCCGGCCATCTCGCGCGGCGATGAGGCGCCAGCGGTCGTGCAATTCTTCCGGAGAATATGCGCGCTGTTCGTATTCGGGCGCCAGGCCGCGGCGCTCCGGCAACAGCCAGATTTGCAGAAAATGCACCGGTTTGCTCTGTGAGCCGTTGAATTCCGAATGAGTCACGCCGGTGCCGGCGCTCATGCGCTGCAGTTCGCCGGGCCGAATGAGCGCCCCCGTGCCCAGACTGTCCTTGTGTTCCAATGAGCCGTCGAGAACCCACGAGAGGATCTCCATATCACGGTGCGAATGCGTACCGAAGCCGGCGCCCGGCGCGACGCGGTCCTCGTTGATAACGCGCAGCGGGCCAAAACCCATGAAGCGCGGATCGTGATAGTCACCGAATGAGAATGTGTGCCGGCTATCGAGCCAGCCGAAATCCGCATGACCGCGGTCCTTAGAGAGTCGAACAGTGTGCATGGCTTCCCAACCTTTTAATCGATTGCAGGAACTGTAAGCCGCTTTGCTTCGCAATGAGGAGATTGCCCTGAACTGGATTTGCCCCGGTGGAGGATTCCGCAGTCTACTGCGGTGAGCGGGGTTCAAAGATGGCGTACACCTTGCGGCAGTCTTCGGTGACTTCCCAGGTGCCCGTAAATCCTGCGGGCACCACAAAGCTGTCGCCGCGGGAGAATTCCAGCCGCTCACCCGCTTCGCTCGTGAGCACGACGCGTCCGGCGAGCAGATGGCAGAACTCATGCTCGGTGTAGCGCACGACCCACCGGCCACGCGTCGCCGCCCACACGCCGGCAAAGAACTGCTGCGTTTCGTCGGCATAGTGGTTCCACACGGTCAGCTGAGGCTCGCCGGCGAGCACGCGCTCGACTTCCGGCACAGAGCGCTGCGCTTCAACGGCGTTACTGCTGAATGACACGATGCGAGGCGTAGCCGACATGGGGAAATCCTTGGATGGGTTTAAGCGTAATGACGTATCTTAGCCCGGGGTGGCGATAGCTAGAGGAAAGCATGCCGTCAGTTTTTGCGAAGCTCAATCTTAAGGCGCAGCGCGAGATCCTGGTGATCAATGCGCCGGCATCCTTCGAGGCCGAGATCGCGACGCTCAACGACGTCGCGGTGCTGCGGGATCCAAGGGATGCCACGACCGTGCAGTTTGCCCTGGCGTTTGCCGTAACACAGGCCGACCTCGACCAACTGTCGCGGCGACTTGCGGCCAAGGCGGCGGGCGACGCATTGCTGTGGTTTGCCTATCCGAAGGAAACATCGAAACGCTTTCGCTGCGAATTCAATCGTGACTCGGGGTGGCATGTCCTGCGCGGCGCCGGCTTCGATTCGGTTCGCATGGTTGCGATCGATGAAGACTGGTCTGCGCTGCGCTTCCGTCGCCGCGAATTCATCAAGCCGGCGCCTGATAATTCTCCCGCGAGTATTGCCGCGCGCCGGCGGCGCGCTGCGCATACGCACAAATGAATACCGGTGTGGATCGCCACTGTGCCCGCCGAGCGCACCGACCGCCTTAGCCAGCGTCTGGGGCAAGCTCGCCCAAACCATGCCGTCGCAGCTTCGCATACAGACTCTGTCGCGATAGACCGAGCAGTTCTGCTGCAGTCGCACGGTTGTCGCCAGTCAGTTTCAGGGCGGCTTCAATGCAGCGACGTTCGATGACATCGGAGGTCTCGCGCACCAGCGCCTTGAGCGACGAGCGGCCGATGAGTGCTGTCAGCTCGTCGGCCGAGTGCGGCAAGTCGCGCGCTGCCTTCAAATCGGTCGGCGCGCGCTTGTCGACATTACGGATGCTGAATCCAAGCAGAAGCTCGGCGGAACTCGGCGCAGAAACGGCGGCGACTTCGACATCGCAGCATGCGCCATACTCGCCTCGCAGCGTCGTTGCGAACATTCGCACCGAGCCGTGGCGGCGCAGATTGCCGATCAGCACGCGCATGTCAATGCTCTGCCGGCCCAGCCATCGCTCGAGAGGCTGCCCGCGCGCCTGTTCCGCCGTTGCCAGCTGCGCAAGCTCCAGAAACGCGCGGTTGGCACTGAGAATCTCGCCGCGCGGGCCCGTCACGACCCATCCGTCCGGGGATGCCTCAAGCACTTCGAGCATTCGCGACTGCGCCGGTGTTGGCACGCCGCGTCCGGCTGGCGGCTCGCCAGCACAGCGTACGAGCACCAGAAAATATGAGGCGTCCTGCTGACGAAAGAGACCTGCAGCAACATCGAACTCGCGTTCGCCAGATCGCGCCCGCACGCTCTCACTGCGCCCGGTGGTGCGTACCGCACCAAGTAGCGCCTCGATGCCGTGGCTGCCCTGCTCATCAAAGCCCTGCGGGAAGCGGCTGC
Organism: Steroidobacteraceae bacterium; assembly: GCA_035481795.1. GTDB lineage: Bacteria > Pseudomonadota > Gammaproteobacteria > Steroidobacterales > Steroidobacteraceae > PALSA-1196. The sequence goes on along the minus strand of DATHRI010000023.1, from coordinate 99,795 downwards.
CCACCAGGCGCCGCGGGCCCGCGCCAAAGGTTTCGGCAGCGGCCGGATTGGCTTCGATCACCCTGCCCGTCGAGGCATCGACGATGAGAATGCCCTCGCCTGCCATCTGCAGCAGCAGCCGATAGCGCGTCTCTGCGTGTCGCAGCCGTGCGAGCTCCTTCTCGGTCGACTGCTCCAGATGCATGAGCTGCCGCTGCAGCGCCTCGATGGCACGCAAATCGCGCCCCAAAGCAATGGCGCCGCCGTCATTTCCGACCTGGAAGAGGCAGTAGAGAATGGGCACGTCAGCGCCGCACTTCGCCGGATGGTCCAACTGGCGCCAGCGTCGCTCGCCCTTCGACGCCGGATCCTGCAATAGCATTTCGACTCGTGGCCGACTCTCTGCGGTGACGGTCTCTGTCCAGAGCCTGCCGAGCCACTCGCCATGAACCCGCGCGGCAAGATCGTCGCGGCCGAACGCGACGCCGCGAATGACCCCGTTTTTGTCGATGTTCAACACAATATCGGCAGCCGCTACGATCAGCTCGCCCGCGGTGGCAGCGTCGAGGTCGCCAATGATCCTTTTGGGTGACCTCGCCTTCTTCACCGGCGGCCCGGATCTCTTCCTGCCCCGACCTTCCCGCATCGGCAGATTATCCCTGTTTTGCCTGCACTCCACACTTCGAGGGCGTACTAGAGACTCCCGCGCAGCGATTGGCCGTGATCGAACGAGCGCCGCTGCCGGGGCACGCCCTGAAGCCCAGCACTGCGTGAAAGTCCACTTGAAAAAACGGCGGGGCCATGTTGCGCATGGACCCGCCGCAATCACACCGTGCGATCCGCTGGCTCGGCAGCGCACCGCATTAACAGGTTGTCAATTGATCACTACACCATTGAGCCCATTGGGTGAACCCGGCAGCGGGGTATTCAGGTAGGGGAACATATCCATATACGTGTCGGTCGCAACGCTTTGCCCGCCGACGGTCAAATGCGACGCATCAGGTCCCGCCGCTTCGGCCCCATCCGTGTAAGGCGCACCGTGGTTCGGGTCACTCGTCTGCGACCCGCAGTTGCCGATCTGTCCGCACAGAGCGCCCATGGCAACGCGCAGCTCGATATCGACCACATCGTCAAACGGGCGGCGGCCATTCGGAAATCCCGCAAGATCGCTGCCCAGCACCCCAAGATCGTTCTGCGAGGCGGGCGGCGTCGGGGCGATCGACGTGTTAAGCCGCAGGAGCTCGGCCGGCCGCGGAGAACCGGCGGGCTGATTTAGTCCCTTGACGCCGGTCAGAAAGGCAGAGACTAAGTCGTTGCGCGGAGTTTCGGGTGGCACGGCGGCGGCGCCAAACAACACATTGAGCAGCACCGGTAGGCTCGGATTGGTGACGTAGGAGGCAAACTGGGCGTCGTCGAATGGCTGGCTGGCGTTGAACTTGTCCTTGTCGGGCACGCCAATGATCACTTCGTTAATAAGCGGATTGCCCAGGCGCGACATCTGCGTGTAGCCCACATGGTCAGTGCCCGCGGTACCCGGCGTCGGCAGGAATGCAGTCGTCCAGGCGCCGATCACCGGATCGCTGCCGGCGGTGAGACAGCTGATCGGTATTTCCAACGCGAGGGAGGTGATGTTCTTGTAAGACAGATTGTTGGGCTCGCCATTGCGCGGACCCACGGGGTTGGTATTCACAAGATCGAAAATCTCGCCCAGGTTGACCACGAATCCCTCCTTGCGCTGGCCGACGAAGACGCGCCCGGGACCGGCGCACCCCGGAATCGAGATCTGGTAGATAAAGTTACTGGCGTACGCGGAGTAGTTCGGGATCGATTTCTCGCCGATGTTGTCCACTGGCTTGTAGAACAAGGTGCCGCCCAGCGAGGCATTCGTCACCGGTGATGTCGAGGTGTAATTGCGCGTGACGGCAAGCGTGTAGCTCTCCTTCGTGTTGAGGTTCTTGCCCGCCGCATCGACCGGGCCGTCGTTGATCAGGGGAATCGGTACGAAGTGGTTACCAATGGGCAGCGCAAGGCCTTTGTCTAAATTCGTAAACCTAAATTCAAACGAGATGTTTGCCAGCCCCTGGCCCTTGTTGTCGATGTTGATCATGTAAAGGGCATTCGGGTCAAGCTCATAAAAGTTGGGGCCACCACCCGGGTCCTGCAGCGGGATGTAGTTGGCGATGATCGTGACGAAGCCCTGCCGGCCGGGCTCGTAGCTTCTGAACATGTAAAGATCGGTGCCGTCGACCCTGGGCAAACCAGCGATGGTAGGTGCCTCGCGATGACTCGAGGCGAGGCTGAGCAGCGGCATGCTGGCCGCGGCGAGTGCGACCGCAACTTTGGCTGAGCGATTCATGAGACCTGTGCTCCTGTGACGGGGGTGTAAAGCCATCACTACGGGTGCGCGGGTCGATTGGATGCAGAAGCGCGGCTTTAAAGCACACTCAAGCCCTGCCGGCCGCACGCCGCTCTAGAGCCCGAGCTCGATTCTGGCGTTGGCGGGCGCCAGGAGCGAGGTTGCCACGCGGTCGGCGGAGTGCAGCACGAGAAGGCCGCGGTGCGACGGGTCGATCTTGAAGAACAGCCGGTAATCAAGCGTCAGGCGTTTTGTTGCACCGCTGCATAAGACGTCGAAGAACAAGGCCGCATAGGCGCCGTCCGCGTGGAAATCAACCGCCTGGCGGGTCGGCTCGATGCGGCAGAGGGCGCCATCGCCCATGAAGGCAATGTTCGCATAGGCGTAAGCAGCGATCTCTTTCTGGTGCCGACGCAGCTCGCCCCAGACGATTTGGCCATCGCCGTCCTCGTCGAGCTTGAGAACGAAATCAAGATCGCGAAGTGCAATATCCCACTGGCCGTGCACGACGGTGCGTGCAGAAGCGCCGGATGAGGTGGCGTTTTCCACGGTAAGGGTCAGATAGGCGTCGCTCGCGGAATGCGCCTGCGCGGCGCCGCTCGTCAGTGTTGCCGCAACCGCGGCGAGCAGCACGTCACACCAGACGCAGCAGACGCGCCTCATGGGGCGAGCGGCGCCTCTTTAAGCTCAGCCTCGATTTGCCGGGCAAGCCCCTCGACAATGGGATCCTGCAGCTTCGTCGTGCGCAAAAAAGCGAGCACGGGAGCCGCCGCCTGGGGTTCACGGGCGGCTTGCGCCGCTTCAAGGAATACGCGCGCATCCCAGGGCGCGCGCTGAGCTTCCCAGTTGCGCTTGGCCATATCGAGCGCGGTCTGGGGATCGCGCTGCAGATAGAGCGCGAAGCGCACCTGCTCACGGCCGAAGTAGTCGCTGCCGCGCTGAGTCACGGCGGCGAAACGCGCGCCCATGATCCAGCCGTACCGAGGCAGCTCCGGGCTGTGTAGTGCCGCCTTGGCCAGTGCCAGGCGCAGGAACGCCGTATCCGATTGACTGCTGTTCATGAGCAGCGGCAGTACTTCGGCGGGACGATTGCGGTCAAGGAGGAAGTCCGCGTAGGCAACCAACAGATAGTTGTCCTGCGGCGTGAGCGCGAGCGCTTTACGATAGTGAGTCTCGGCCTGCGCCCACTCGCCCAGCCGTTCGGCTGTTTCTGCCAGCAGGCCCTCGAGCCACGCTCGCAATGCGGGCGGAAGAGTCTGCGCCTGGCCGTCTATTTGCGTGAGTAAGCTCAGACTCTGCTGCGCCTGACCTGTGTAGGAACGCAGGTTCGCGGTGCACGCAATGACGAGAATGTAGGTGCCATGGGCCGCAACCTGCGCACAGTCGCGTCTCGCGGCCGCGTACTCGCCCTGGACCATGTCCACGGTTGCGAGCGTGAGCCACGCTTGCGTGTTGCCCGGATCCGCATCCAGCGCTCTTTTGAGCTCCCGCCGGGCCTCAGCAAACCGATGCCGGTACTGCAGGATGGTGCCGTATTCCACCAAGACTCCCGCCGGTGGTGCGGGCTTTTGCAGCCAGGGCGCGAGCACCGCCTCCGCGTAACCCGCGTAGTGGGCATCGCCGATCTGCCGTCCGAAGTCGATATAGACCTGCGCCAATTGCTCCGCGATCGTCAGATTGCTGGCATCGGCGTCGAGCTTGCTGCGCAGCAGGCGCATCTCGCGAACCGCGGGATCCGATGCGCGGGGCACTTCCTGCAGGAGGACAGCATCGTCGACGGGGATGTACGGCGCTTTGTAGGGCGGCGGCGGCTCGTTGCCATTGGCTCCGGCGGACCCGGCGATGCCCATGGGCGCCGCTAGCAGCGCGAGCACGCTGAGCCACAACGGGCCAGCGGCAAATTGAACTGGCGTGCAGTGCAGTCTCATGCGGAATTCGCGGCCCCGGAAGCATTGCAAGGCATACGCACGAGTGCAGCGAATGGATGCGCTGCAGCGTCGAAAAGCCGTGCCGCTCCAGGGGCACGCAGGTTTTCTCTGCGCAAGCCGCGCGCCAGCCATCGCCGCTGACTAGGGCAGCAGGATTGTCGGGCCCAGGGCGGCGCGCATTTCCAGCGCTCGATGAGCCTGCGCGGCGTCGCGCAGCGCATACTGCGCCCCGATCTCGGCCACGATCGTGCCGGCGCGCAGAGCCGCGAACACGTGGTTAGCCATTGCGGCGCGCTCCTGCGCGTCTTCGATGAAGTGAAATAGGATCGGCCGCGAGAGCGTATTGGATTTCTCGGCGAGGCGGCTCACGGCGAATGGCTCGACTGCACCTGAGGACTGACCGAAATTGATCAAGTGCCCGCGCGGCGCCAAGCACTCGAGGGATCCCTTAAAGGTATCTTTGCCGACCGAATCGAATACGACGTCTACGCCGCGGTCCTGCGTCAACTCGCGCACGCGCTGCACGAAGCTTTCACGCCTGTAGAGAATGACCTCTTTGCAGCCGGCCCGCAAAGCAATCGCGGCCTTCTCATCGCTGCCGGCCGTGCCAATGACGTACGCTCCCAGCTGTGTTGCCCACTGGCACAGGAGCCGCCCGACGCCGCCGGCAGCGGCGTGCACCAAATAGCGCTCGTCATTCTTGACTCCGCGGTGCACCTTGGACAACAGCATCCATACGGTGAGGCCGCGCACCAGAGAGGCCGCGGCCGCGCGGTCGTCGACCTCAGCCGGCAGAGGGATCAGGCGGTCTGCGGCGATCAGGCGCTCTTCCGCGTACGCTCCGTAGGACGCGGTGATGTACGCGACCCGGTCGCCGGGGTGCAGACTCTTCACGCGCGCGCCGACCGCCTCGACGACACCCACCGCGTCGAGACCCGGAATTCCAGGCAATTTCAGTGTTTTGTAGAGACCGCTGCGGACGTATATGTCGTGGAAGTTGACGCCGATCGCAGTTTGCCGCAGCCGCACCTCGTCCGCGCCGGGCGGGCCCACCTCGATGGCCTCGAAACGCAGCTTCTCCGCGCCACCGTGTTCACGGAGCATTATTCCCATCGCCATACCGCCACCTGTCGCTCGTTGCGGGCCCGAATCCGCAACCGTTCATTCGCTCGCGCTACCGCGCACCGTTCGCTTACGAAAGCTCCCTGATGACCGCCATCAAGCGCAACACTTCCTCTGCGCTGTTGTACATCGAGAACCCCACTCGAAGGGTCGAGCCATCCGGGACTTTGAGGATTTCGAGCGGACGCGGCGCGTAGTGGTTCCCATCCCAGATGCAGATCCCCTGCGCACCGAGCCGGCGCGCAACCGCCGCGGGATCCTGCCCCGCCAGCGTAAATGAGACGGTCGGGGCGCGCTCGGCTTGGGTGAACGGCAAGCCCCACAATCGCACCGTCGGAATGTCCTCAAGCGCCAACCAAAGAAGTCGCCCGAGCGAGTGCTCATAGTCCGAGATGGCGGCCACCGCATCATGCACCGCCGCGCGGCGCGAGCCGCCGCGACCGAACCCCGCCAGATAGTCGATCGCGGCAGCCACGCCCTCGACGGCGGCGTGATTGAGCGTGCCGGTCTCTATCCTGTAGGGCGCCGCGCCGTCCTGCACGCTGATCCGGTCGGGATTCAGCCCCTCCAGCGCTCCCGCGCGTGAGTAGAGGATGCCGACGTGCGGGCCATAGAATTTATAAGCGGAGCAAAGCAGGAAGTCCGGGTCCAGCTTTTGCACATCGATGGGGAAATGCGGTGCGTAGTGAACCGCATCGAGAATCAATGCAGCGCCAACCGCGCGCGTGAGCGCGCGCGCGGTCGCGACGTCGTTGACCGTGCCGATGGCGTTCGAGGAACAGCCCAGAGCGAGGATTCGTGTCTTGTGAGTGATCAGACTCTTCATGACCCCGTAGTCAAGAGCGCCCGTTGCCAGCAGCGGCACCTCGCGCACGATGGCCCCGTGTTCCTGCAGGAGTCGCCACGGGCTGCGATTCGCCTCGTGGTCTAGCTGCGTGATCAGGACCTCGTCGCCGGGCCGGATCGTGCGGCCGAGGGCGCGCGCCAGCGCGAACGCGAGCGACGTCATGTTCTGCCCGATCGAGATGGACTGCGGGCCGGCCGCGCCCAGAAAATCCGCGATCGCTGAGCGCGCGGCCAGATGCCGCTCGTCCAACTCCATTGACGGCGGAAAGTTGCCGTGCGTGTTGACGTTGCGGTTGCGATAGCAATCCGCGATCGCCTCGATGACCGCATTCGGCACCTGGGTGCCACCGGGGCCATCGAGGAAGGCGACCGGTTGGCCGCCGAAGCGGCGGCGCAGTGACGGAAAGTCGCCTCTGCAGCGCAGCGACTCAGCCTCGCCAAACGTACTTCGCGCAGCGGCCTGCATTGCTAGCTCTCCAAAAACACACGGCCGCGGCGTGGATCCCCGGTGGCGGGTGTGGTTGCCCGACGCGCGCGTGCGTCGCGCACTTTAGGGTGCCGACGCCACGGCCGCTACCACCGAGTTTCCGAGCTTGCCGCGGATGTGCGCCCGCGCCTGCGCCACGCCTTCCTGCCAACTCACGCTGAGCGGGCCGCTGAAGGCGTCCGCGCCGGCAAGTGCGAGCTCTCCCACGACGCTGCCGCTGCGCCCCGACCCGCTGATCGTGCCCGATACCGCCAGATCCTCGCACCAGCGCACATCGTGCAGCGTCAGCACGTATCGGTCAGCATGCGCTTTGATCTGGTACGTACCGCCGCGCAAACCTGCTGCCTCTCCGCTCGTATTGGCGTCGGCGTGAGCGATGACATCTGCCGCAGCGAGGAGCGCTGCAGTGGCGGCACGCAGCTGCGCCGCATTCGCCGCATTGCCCGCGGTCGGGCGCGCCGCCGGTACCTCGCCAATATGCCGGGCAAATTGCGGCACCAGGTGCACTTCGGCCACGGCCTGCGTGCAGCGCGTATCCCCGGGCCGCAATGCCGCGATGAAGCGCCTGACGATCCCGGCCGCACAGCCGCTGCGCGCGTGCGGCAGAGCGTTGACATGGAAGCTGTTCGCGATGATGAGCTGTTGTCCATGCGGGAAGCGCCGGGCGACGGCGGCGCCGTCGGCGACCGTCGTCAAGTTATCAAGCTCGCCCGATATGATGAGCGCGGGTGCATCCGGATACGCGGCGGTCACGGCAACGACCTGCGAGGCGGGATGCGCGGCGGGCGCGACCGGCCACCGTACGCACTCATCTATAAAGGTGTAGTCGAGCGGCATGCCGCGGTATTCGTCGATGGTGAAGGGGGCGTAGGTGTCCGCGGCGACCAGTTTGCGGTGCGCGATCGCCCGATCCCGGTCGGCGATCCGGCGTTCGGGTTCAAGACTCATATCGAAGATCTGCGGCGGGTCGTGACACATCACAGCAAGCTCAAGGCCCGCGCTGAACCTCGCGGGCGCCTGGCTTGTGTCGCGCGAATCCATTGCGACGATCGTCTCCGCCATGAGCCGCAATAGCGGCGCACGGTCACCGGCTGCGAAGGCTCGCGCCGCAGCGTCGAGATCGCGAACGCTTGCATACGCCGGGGCGCTGCCGAACATCACGCTCGCCAGCCGCGGCGCGTTGGCCGTAAAGCTTTGCAGCTTGCCGTCCGCGTCGCGGGCTTGGGCCGCAAAAGGAGCGCTGCGCAAGAGCGCAAGAGCCGCTGCGACGTGTTCCAGGGAGCTGCCGGGGATGCGACTGCAGGCTGCGGAGCGCCGGCAGGCGACATTGAATTTATTGCGCATCGCGGGTGCGTAGGTGGGATACCACGCATAATCCGGCCCGTCGAGCGGGTAGGCGCCATCGAGCACGACTGAGCGCAGCTTGTCGGCATGGCGCAATGCAAATACCTGCTCGAAGTATGTTCCGTACGAATCTCCGTACAGATCGATGGGCCCGGAACCGAGCGCATCGAGGATCGCGGCCAGATCGTCGACGGCGAGGGCCGTGCCGTAGAGCGCCGCGCGCTCACCGAGCGCGCGGCCACACTCACCGACGTTCTCCTCGGTGATAGCCGGGGCGTGCTGCAAAGTGGCGCAGTCAACGGCCCCGGACTGACCCGTGCCCCGGTTGTCCATGATGACGAGGTCGCGGTGGCCGAGAAGCGGCCCCATGAGCGCCAGATACTCATCGCGCGAGTCCGTGGCGGGATATCCCGGACCGCCCTCGGTCGCGACCAGCATGCCGAGCGACTTGCCGGGAAGCCGATGCGGGTAGTACTCGAAGTGGATGGCGATGGTGGCGCTGAGCGCCCCCGCCGGATCGAGTGAACGCCCGAGCGTGCCGCACCAAGCCGGCACCGTGCGGCAGCGCTGCAGAGTGAGTGTGCCGACTTTGAGCGAGGGTGCAGTCGGTGTGATGTTCGCAGCTTCTTCATGCGCGCGGCTTGCCGGTGCGTTCAGCCACAGCAGCACACCGACACCCAGTGCGAGAGCCGCCCGGTGCCGGTTAGCGGTCACGGACGCGTACGGGGATCGGTTCGTGGGCATTTCGCAAGCCAGAGGAGAAGAAGCCGCGGCGGTCTCTCGGTCGACTGCTGACTTCTGTGCCGGCACGCACCCCCCCTGGCAAGCGAGACCCGAGCGATTCGCCCGTAGCTCGATAGCCGCATCAATTATTAAACGTTTGTATAACAAGCGAAATCTGCCCGTCAAGCGCGTCCTTTCTGACAGTCCGGCAGCGAATCGATGCCTGCGCCCTCGTGCCGTGGTCAGAAGTCGATGTCGCCGGCATCGACGTGATCCGCAAGACTTGCGCCGACGGGTGCGATCCACACGGTCGCGCATGGGAGGCGGAATTGCACGGTAGATCAACGCGGCGCCATTGGCATTCGAGCGCCCTGCCCTGCAGACTGTGCGCAGCTCGCCAGCCGGCCCGGGGATCCTCATGCGCAAGCTCGTTACCGCCCTTTGCAGCGTCGCCTTCTTGTTCTGCCTGGTACCGACGGCCGTTGCGCACAAAACCCAAACCGTTGTACTCCTCGTCAGTGACGGCCTGCGCTGGCAGGAAGTGTTCAGCGGCGCCGACCCGTTGCTGCTCGACTCCAAGAACGGCGGCAGCTGGATGGATGAGGAGGCACTGAAGCGCAAGTTCTGGCGCGATGATCCCGAAGAGCGCCGGCGTATCTTGTTTCCCTTCCTCTGGGGAACGGTGGCCCAGCACGGCCAGATCTTCGGCAATCAGAACAAGGGCAGCATTGCGCACGTCACCAACGGGCTCGCTTTCTCCTATCCCGGCTATAACGAGATGGCGGTGGGTTTCCCCGATGCTCGGATCGACCGCAACGAATTCGGACCTAATCCCAATGTCACGGTTTTCGAGTGGCTCAACAAACTGCCCGAGTTCTCCGGCCGGGTCGCCGTCTACGGCACCTGGGCCGTCTATGACGATATCTTCAACAAGGCGCGCAGCCACCTTGTCACGCAGACCGGCTGGAGCGTGCCGCGGCCGACGGGCGATGCTTCGAGGGATGCGTTGCTCGCCAAGCTCTTCAATACGACGACGCGCTTCGACGAGGAGGACGTCTTCGATTCGTTTGTACAGATTGCGCTCCTCGATTATGTGCGCACGGGCGCGCCGCGCGTGTTGTTCGTCGGCTATGGCGAGACCGACAATTGGGCGCACCAGGGCCGCTACGATCTTGTGCTCGATAGCGCTCAGCGTATGGATGGTTTCGTCGCTGAGTTGTGGACCACGATGCAGGCCATGCCGCAATACCACGACAGCACGACGTTCATCATCACCGCAGACCACGGTCGCGGCAGTGGACCTGTCGAATGGAAGGAGCACGGCGTCGAAGAGAAGGGCTCGGAGAATGTCTGGATCGCGGTCATTGGCCCGGATACCGCACCGCTCGGCGAGCGCACCCACGTCGCCCCGGTGACGCAGGCACAGATTGCCGCGACGGTTGCTGCTTTCGTGGGCCAGGACTATCACCGCGCCGTGCCCGCAGTCGCCCCGGCGATTGCCGACGTTCTCGCCAAGCGCTAGCGGCGCGTCACCTCAGGAGCCCACTGCCAGCGCTGCGGGCTCGGCTGCAGAGAATGGGCGCGTGGTGTCGATGCCCAGCCAGCAGGCAGCTCCGACGAGGGCGAACACCGCGCCGATCACGAATGCGGCCGTCCACGAACCGTGTCCGGAAAGATAGGCAACAATCGGAATCCCGATCAGGCCGCCGATGTTGCCGCCGGTATTGAGGATACCGGTGGCCGACATCGTGTCCGCGCGGGCGACAAACATGGTCCCGGCCCAGTACGATCCTTCAGTGAGCTCAATGCTGCCATAGCAAAAGGCGAGCGCGATGACGGCGCCATAAGGATTGCTCAAATGCACCGTCACCAGCAGCAGCGCACCGGCCGCAGGCATAGCTACCAGCGGTGTGAGTCTAAATCCCCAACGAAAGCCAAAGCGCGCGCACAGCGCGGTCGCCAGCTTACCGCCCACACCGGCACCGGCCGCCGCCGCTAGCGGCGGCGCCATGGCGAGCCAACCGCCTTCGAGAATATTGAAATGCCGTTCTTGCACGAGATAAAGGAAGCACCAGTTGGCGATAAGGTAGAAGACGTAGTTCATGCAGATATAGGAGAGGGTCAGAAGCAGGATTGACCGGTTTGCAAGCAGCCGCAGCAGGCGTCGCCACGAGATGGCCGTTTGCATCTGCGCGACGGAGTCTGCGCCGAGCTCGGCCAGCTCCTCGGCAGTTACCCGCGGATGCTCTGCGGGCACATTACGGCCATACCATGCCCACACGATGACAAGGACGAGCACAGGCAGCTCGGGCCAGAAGAGTGCCTGCTGCCACCCGAAGGCATTCATGAGGTAAGCAACCAGAGGCGGAGTCAATGCCGCCGCGATTTGCAGACCCATCGACTGCAGTCCCTGCAGCAGCGCCCATCGCTCCGGACGAAACCAGGCCTCCATGACGCCGGAGCTGACGGGGAATATCGGCCCCTGAGCCAGCCCGAGGAGCAGCTGCAGGAGAAAAAGCGCGGCCAGGAGCGCAGCCCCGCTGAGCACGATGGGCGCAAGAGGAAACACTACCGTGGCAAGGAGGGCGAGGCTTGTAATCACGACAAACATGCGCCGCGCCCCAACGCGCTGGCCGATCACACCGCCGGGAAGCTGAAACGCTGCATAGCCGAGCACGAAAGCCCATTCGAGCCAGCCGATCTGCATCTGGGAAAGGCCCAGATCCGGCATGATCCGCGCTGCCGCGACGGTGAGGCTCTTCTGCTGCAGGTAGGCCACGCACCCAAAGCCAAACAGCAGCCCGAAGATGCGCCAGCGGATCCGATGCGCCAGCGCGTAGCCTGGCGTCGGGCCGCGAGCGATCACCTCGCTGTTGATACGGGGTCCGTTAACTTGATGCGCTCGATGACATAGCGCCGGATATCCAGACTGAAGTCCTCCATCGGCGCGTAATAGCCGTGCTGGTGAACGCGGCTGCGCATGCCCTTCTGCACCGACTCACAGATGGCCCAATCCTGGCGGTTTATCACGTCCCAGAAATCCACCGCGTCGGACGGATCGAAGTCCTTCTTCTCGATCTCGTGCCGCTCGAAGAGAAAGTGGCAGACGATGTCGGTACGCTCGGCCGCCCGCGGCAACAAGATGAACACCGCCGCGTGATCGCTCGCGAGGCTGACGAAAAGGTTCGGATAGATGAGCTCGCCCTTGTGGCGCTCGCGCTCGTCCTGGTTGAGCGTGGGAAAGGGCCGGCGCGCGGTGGTGCCCGTGCGCGTGAATGTGTAGGCGCCGGACCGATGCGGTATCCCGCGCGCCCAGTCAAGCCCGGCACCGCCCGCTTCGCGAAATGCTGGAACGACGGCGCACAGCTCGGGGTGGACGCCACCGCAGTGATAGCACTCGTTGTAGTTCTCGCAGAGGGCCTTCCAGTTGGCAGCGACCGCGTAGGTAATGGAGTGGCCAATGACGAGCTCGGAGAGCGGGTAGCGCTCAATGCGCGCCGGAATTGCCCCGAGCTGCGCGATGAACGGCCGTGCCACCGAGGGCGTGAGGTGCAAAAAGATGAACCCGCCCCAGCACTCGACTCCGACCGGGTGGAGCTGGATGGCACTCTTGTCGAATCCCGGCACGCTGCCCAAGTGAGGCGCCGCGATGAGATGGCCGTCGAGGTCGTAGGACCATTGGTGATAAGGACAGAGGATGGATCGTCCCGCGATCACCCCGCCCTGCACGGCCGCACCCGGGGCATGCCCGCCGTCCGTGCGGCACAGCCGCGAACCCCGATGACGACAGACGTTGTAGAACGCGCGCACGACGCCTTGGCGATTGCGTACCACAAGAATGCTCTCGCCGACGAGATCCAGCACGAGGTAATTGCCGGGCTTGGGGAGCTGCTCCTCACGCGCGGCACAAAACCATTCACGACAGAAGATCCGTTCTTTTTCCAGCTGAAAAGTCTCCTCGGAGTAGTACCAGCTGGATGGCAACGTCTTCTCAAGCCCGCCGACGGGCGCTAAGAAATCTGCGGTCATTGCGCAACACGCTCCTCGCGGCCATCGTCGTATAACAGCGAGGGTGTGGCAAGGATCGGCCCGTCACGCAGGTACGCTGCGCTGCGCACGGGCCCGTCGAGCTCGCGCGCGTAGCGATGAGCGCTGTGGACGGCGTGAACGATGGCCCCTGGCGCGAGCGCATCTCCGATCCGGTCGACGGAGATGATACCCGCCGACTCGACCTCATCCTCGCGCGCGCGCAGCGTCTGGTACAGCGCATCGCTCGCTCGGCGGACGCCGACGATCACGAGCGATCGGCACGGCAGGCGCCGTTCCGCGCCGCTGAAGAGATTGGCCACCGTCGCCTCGCCATCCGCAAGCGCCGTGACGCGCGACAGCGTCAGCACTTCCACTCCCGCCGCCGCCAGGGCGCGATGCACCTGCGGCTGCTCGTTGGTCATGACTGCCCACGCCGATACATGTCCCGCCGGCGTCGCGTAGGTCACGCGGCCGGCGCCGCGCGCCAGATGCTCGGCAACCAGGCTCCCCATGTAATAGTTGTCGAAATCGAAAACCACAATCGGACCTTCGATCCTCACGCCGGTGGCGATATCGTCGGGCGTGTAGACGTCGGGCCCTGTCAGCTCGCCGACGGGAAGCTCGAGCGTCGAATACAGCGACCGCGTCCAGCGCGCTCCCGTCGCGATCACCACCCGCTGATGCTCGAGCGCCAAAATATCGTCAACCGAAAGCTCGTTGCCCACGTACAGGCTCACATTCGTCAGGCGCTGCAACTGGCCCAGGCGCCAGTCGAGCACCCTGCCCCAGGTGCTGAGTCCCGGCAAGCGAGTCTCGAAACGCAGGCGCCCGCCGAATTTCCCGCCGGCCTCGGCCAGCGATACCGGATAGCCGCGCCGCGCGACGCTCAACGCGCACTCAAGACCCGCCGGACCGCCGCCGACGACCAGAACGGCGGATTCGCTGCCGCGAGGTGCGATGCGCTCGGGGTGCCAGCCGCGCCGCCACTCCTCGCCGATGGTCGGATTCTGCGTGCAGCGCACCGGGACACTGTCATGCCAGCTGGAGATGCAGATGTTGCAGCCGATGCATTCGCGAATGTCCTGTTCGTGGCCGCCATCGATCTTCTTTGGCAGAAACGGATCCGCGATGGAGGGACGCGCGCCGCCGATGAGATCGAGGATGCCGCGGCGGATCTGCGCCACCATAGCGTCCGGAGAGGTGAAGCGCCCCACGCCAACCACGGGCTTCGCCGTCAGTCGCTTGACGAAGTCGATCACCGGCTCGTGGCTGCCTTCCGCGGTAAACCGCGACGGCGCGCAATCCGTTGGGCTGGAGTCCATCTTTACATCCCACAGGTCGGGCACGTCGGCGAGCAGCTCCACCACCTCATGCGCTTCGGAGTGCGCGCGCTCGCTCGGCCGTGCCCGCAGCTCCTCGAGACTAATGCGCAGCGCGACCGCGCAGGTGTCACCGACTGCTTCCTTGGTGACTTCGAGGAGCTCGCGCACGATCCGCACGCGGTTCGCAACCGAGCCGCCGTAGGCATCCGTTCGCCGGTTCCATTCCGGCAGCAGGAACTCGTACGGCAGATAGCCCATGCCGGCATACACATAGACGATGTCAAAGCCGGCGCGCTTGGCCTTGCGCGCGGCCTCCGCCTGCCAGCGCAAGAGATCGCCGATATCCGCAGCGTCCATGATTTTGGAGCGCTGATTTGCCATGAAGCCCACGTGCGTCGCCATCCACGACACTCCCGACGGCGACAGCGGCGGCATGCGGCTGGTGCGGTTCGACACCGAGCCGCCACCGTGCCACAGCTCAATACCGGCGAGAGATCCGTGCTCATGAACCGCGTCCGTCATGAGCGCGTGAGAGCGAACGTCGTTGTCGTCCCAAAGCGTCGCATACGGAAGCGGCGTGTCGTCCGAGGAAGGATGGACTGATACATAGCCGCTACAAACCACACCCCAGCCGCCTTCAGCCTTCATTGCGCGGAAGGCGGCGCGCATGCGCGGCATCGTATTGGTCATGCCGCTCGCGTGCGGCACCGCATAAAAGCGGTTGGGCGCAGTCACCGGCCCGATGCGCACCGGCTCAAAGAGAATATCGAATCGTGGATTACGCGCCACAGCGCATCCCGCCCGCTTGCTGGAAATTCAGTATAGCGAAATTCTTGGCGGCCGCATGCTATTTATCGATCGTTCAACAGTGATTCACGGCCTTTCACGCTCACCGGCATCAAACAACCGCGGCAGCGCGTGGTTCTGTTCTGGTGCGAGCGCGCAGCGGGCCATCCGAGCTCGCCCTCCGTGCAGCGAAGCGTCGTCAGCGGGTCTTCCCTTCGATCTTCTTTGCGAGCTCCGCCAGGTCAATCTCGTCTTCGTCGATCGAGATCTCGAATGATGCGTCCTTCGGCGGCGCTTTCACTATTGGCATGAGGGTCGGCGCGGCGGCGACGCGCTCCTCAGAGCCTGCAGACGCCGGCGCCGGACGTTCCCAGTCCCTCTTCTGAGCCATCCAGCGCTGGTAGCGATCGAAACTCCACATCCCGTGCTCGGCCCCGGACTGGATTACCGTCGCAAGCTGGCTAAATTGCCCGGCCCGAATCGTGCCTTTTGCCGCGGAACTGGCCATCAGGACCTCGCAGCGCGGCACGCGCAACTGCGCCTCGGTGAGGAACTCCAACCGCTGGCAGACAACGCCCACCAAGCAATCCGCCAGCTGCGCGAGGATGCTGCCCTGAATTTCTGCGGGAAATGCCATCGAAATCCGACTGAGCGCCTCGGCGCAGGTCGAAGAATGCAGCGTTGCCAAGACCAGCTGTCCGGTCTCCGCGGCGTTCAGCGTGAGCCGCATGACCTCCGGAGTACGCATCTCTGTGATCACAAGCACGTCCGGATTTTCACGCAGCGCATCGATGATCGCCTGCTCAAAGCTCGGTGAATGCGTCGGAATTTCACGCTGCCGAATATAGGAGCGGCGGTTGATAAAAACGTACTCGAGCGGGCTTTCGATCGTGATGACATGGCGTGCATAGGCCGAATTGATCTCGCCGATCAACGCAGCCAAAGTTGTCGATTTGCCGCTTCCGGTCGGACCGGAGACGACGACCAGGCCGGTTCGCGCTTCGGTCAGTTTGCGCAGGTCGGGATGCAGATTGCATGCGCGCAGTCCTTCGACCGAAGAGGTCAGTAGGCGTACCGCGAGCGCGATACCGCGGACGGTTCGATAGAGGTTGATCCGGCACTGCGTCCCGCCGATCCTGATCGACACATCAGCCGAGCCGCGTGCTACAAATTGATTCCAACCATCGGTGCCCAGCAATTCTTTGCCGATCTGAATGAGATGCGCTCCGGAGATGGGTTCACCGACCGCGAGCAGCTCGCCCATGACCCGGACTAGCAGCGGTGTCCCCGCTTCCAAATGCAGGTCGCTCGCCCGCATGGAACAGGCGGTGAAGATCAGTTCCTTAAGTGCCATGGCCATCCCCTTGGGAGCGCTCGCGAGATAGTAGCGCGCCACGCGCTCAATCTGCCCATGAGGCAATCATATGGCGGAGGTGCCGTACAAGCTCTATTTCGAGAGGTCCCCTGCACCACAATCAGCGGCGTCTTTGCCGCAGGTCCATTCACGCCGCATCTGCCAGAATGCCCTTTTGCATCGGGAGTCTTTCATGAAGAAGCGCGAACTTGGAAAAAGCGGACTCACGGTGTCCGCGCTCGGACTCGGTTGCATGGGGATGACTTATGCCTACGGCCCGTCTGAGCGCAAGGCGAATCTCGCCGTCTTGCACGCAGCCGTTGAGGCGGGCGTGACCTTGTTCGATACCGCCGAAATGTATGGTCCGTACACCAATGAGGTCCTGCTGGGCGAGGCCCTCGCGTCGGTACGCGACCAGGTTGTCATCGCGACGAAGTTCGGATTCGCGCTTGACCCCGCGGGCGCCGTTATTGGCCTCGACAGCCGGCCCGAACACATTCGCGCCGTCGCCGATGCCTCGCTCCAGCGATTGAAGATGGATGTGATCGATCTCTTCTACCAGCACCGCGTCGATCCTGCCGTACCCATCGAAGAGGTCGCGGGCGCCGTCGCGAATTTAGTGGCCGCGGGCAAGGTCAGGTACTTCGGTCTGTCAGAGGCGAGCGCCGCTACCGTTAGACGTGCGCACGCGGTTCATCCGGTCGCTGCCCTGCAAAGCGAGTACTCGCTTTGGGTGCGCGAGCCCGAAGAGCTTGTCTTCGCGACGCTCGAGGAGCTCGGCATCGGCTTCGTTCCGTACAGTCCGCTCGGCCGCGGATTCCTCACCGGCGCTGTGCGCGTCGACACGAAATTTGATGCCACCGATATCCGCAGTGGACATCCACGCTTCCAGCAGGAGAATCGCCGGCATAACGTGGCCGTCGTCGATGCCCTGGGCGCATTAGCCGCCGCCAAAGGCGCGACAGTGGCGCAGCTCGCCTTGGCTTGGGTCCTCGCTCAAAAGCCGTGGATTGTGCCGATTCCCGGAACACGCCGCACCGAGCGGCTGCGTGAGAACATCGCCGCTGCGGACGTGGCCCTCAGCGCCGCTGATCTCAGCCAGATTGAAGCCCTCCTCGCAGCCGCCGACGTTGCGGGCGGGCGCAATACCCAAGCCGCCATGGCTTTCCTCGATCGTTGAGTGCGGCGTGCGCAGGCCCTCATCACGCCCCACCCGTACGCCCACTGCGAGGAAACTGGCGCGCGCCCGTCGCCCAGGAACCATTGAGGCTCGGCTCCGGCGCGGATAGAACTCGACCGTCGCGGCAGGTGGCGCCCGGCCTCGGTGCCGGGCGCTCCTGCCTTTTTCTGCGGCTCACTCCTTCTGTAGAGTGCTATCCAATCCGTGCCAGTGCGCTACGGTGCAATGACCGAATAGCTGTACGGGATACGTACCACCTCGTCGCCCGTTGCAACGAAGGGACTGTAGGTATCGATGTACAGGTAGCCGTTGACGGTCGTGCCGACCTGTGCCTGGGAGGGTGTGATGGTCACGTGAATGGTGCCCTGCTGGCCCGCTGCCAACACCAGTCCCTTGTAGGTGGTGGTGTTCAACGTGAGATCCGCCCAGATGTCGCCGGCGTCGGAAGAGACTGCCGGGTCGAACGGCTGCATCAGGACGAAGGCGCTGGTGGTGACCGGTTCCGTTGGCGCCCCCTTCGACCCATACGGTCCCTTCAGAGCGGGGACCTCGATCCATGGACCATACGGGACCTCGGGCTCGCTGGTCGCCGCCACGACGGTGTCGGTGCCTGCCGCGCGCGCCCACAGATCAGGCGTGCCGCTCACACCGACATAGAAGCCCGCGGCATTGTAGGCGTCCATGGTGATCGGAACTGAGGATTGCGCTGCGAACAGTATTCCGCTCACTTCCGTGGGCACAAAAAACTCAGTGCAAGTCCCGGGAAGTTCTGTAGGCCCACATGCACCCGGGTCCGAAAACTGCAGTTGCGTCGCGGCCAGGGTATTGAGCCGCGCGTCGGCAAAATACGCGAGCGTCACCGCACCGGTGTTCGTCACCACGACCGGAATCTTCACCGCCGTGCCTGCCTTCAGCTGCACCTTGGATGAGTCGGGCAGACGGGGCGCCGACACCTCGGCCGTGTTGAAGGCGATGCGCCCACTGAAGGGCAGCGACGTCTGATTGCCGGACGAGAAAAAGTCCTGCAGCAGCACGAACCGCCATTGTCCTGGCTGCGGGTTGTAGCGGAAGTGCTGCAGCGCGAACTCGGTGTTTCCGGACGGGTCGATATTGGCATTGACACTCAACTGCATGCCGTGCGGATCGACCAGGAGACCCTCGACCAGGTAGCCGTTGTCGGGAATCTCCAGGAGCAGGCTCATGTCGCTGACGCCGCTCGGCACGTTGAAGGCAAAAGTCTGAGTCGGACCCGTTCCCGGCCGTCCGTTGCCGCCCGTGAGCGCGCCCGCGAAGGTGCCGCCCGTGGCACTCGTCTGGATCAGCGTGCGCAGGCTGATGGGTATTTCCGCCTGGCTCGTGCCCGCCAAGTCTGCCGACTGGCCGAAGCGGATGGCCGCCGCCAGATCGCCCGGTTGCGACGGCATTTTAAACTGAGCGTTTATCGCCGCAGAGGCACCCGGCGCGAGACTAAAGCTCGTCGGCGTCACTGTTCCCAGGCTGACGTACTTCTCGGCAGCCCAGGTGAACTGGATGGGACCGGTATAAGAGCCTGCAAGAGTCGGGGGGCGGACCCAGATGAATACGGTCCATTTACCCGCGGCCGGCATGACGACGTCCGTATGTGCGTAGGCGCTGCCCGCACCCTGAGGGATGGAGTACGTGACTTCACGTCCAGAGGGATCAAAAAGGGCGAAATAAGCGTAGGGCGGATTGGGATTGCTGAATGAGGCCACCCAGGCGATCGCCGCATCGAGGTGCTGCGCGCCGGCCGGCACGTTGAACGTCCGACTGATATAGACGCGTGGCGAGCCCGTCACGTTGAGGAAAGTCTGGGAGCTCGACGCATTGATATTCAGATTAAGCGTGGCACCGGCGATGGGCGCGCCGAGCGTTTGCAGAACGGGCGCCAGGTTTTGCGTCGTGGAGCCCGTGTTGGTCACGGTATAGGAGAGCGACTCGTGTGCACCAGGCATGTCCGTAATGCTGGACTCAGTCGGCGCATACAGCAGGCTGTCGCCACGCGCGGTCTTCGGTCCGCCATTCGCATCCTGCACAGAGAGGGCCGCGTTCACCGCGGCGAGCGCGTTGATCAATCCCGAGCCCTGCTCGAAAGCGGGTGCACCCATATCAGCCGCCGTGCTCATGATGATCTGCTTCACGAGCGCCGGTGTCGGATTAACACCCCGGTGCGTACTGCGGTAGGCCTGGATCACGAGCGCCGCTTCGCCGGCGGTCAGAGGCGAGGATTCGCTGGTGCCGCCGAAACTCTCGATGGGGGTGGCCGTACCGGCAAAACTGACACAGTCCGTGTAGAGCGCGGTGTCGGTGGAGCATAGCGCCCACGAAAGGTCCCCGGGCGCCACCGTGCTCGGCACCCGCGCACCACTCTGGGAGAATCCAGCTGAGCTGAATGCCGAGATGTTGTTATCCACGTAGGTGCCGTTTCCCAGCGGTATGGCGCCGTAACCCGTCTGGGCGTAGAAGCGAAATTGTGTGGTGGCGCCCGAGCCGATGACGTCGGAATTGGTCGACGGAGATTCGACGGTGCCCGCTGTCCCGGCATCGCCGGTCGAGACGACAACCGTGACACCGGCGTTCACCGCCGCGGTGTCGGCGAGTGAGATCGGGTCGTTGTCGTTGTCCGGAAACGGCGAGCCACCGAACGATTCATTGATCACGTCGACGTCAGCGGTGAATACCGCATAGTCGATGGCCTGCACAAAGCCCGACGTCGTGGTGTAGCCGAGGTTCGAGAAGACCTTCAGACCGACCAGGGACGCGCCGGGCGCCATGCCGCGAATTTGGATAAGGCAGGGAGAGGGCAGCGGGTGAGCCGGGTTGACGAATTGGCTGATGTCGTAGGTTAGGAGCTTGCCGTTGGGGTGATCCTGGGCCGCGATGGAACTGGCATCGCCGAACGCCTCTCCGCCTGGAGTCGGGGTGCCGGCAGGATCGCCCGAGAAGTCCTGGTAGTCGACAAAGACACTCGAGCCGTCGGGGCGAATGAAACCGGGGACGGTCGTGTCCAAGCCATCGGCGATAAAGGCGACTTTCACGCCGGTGCCGAGCACCGGTTTGCCATTTCCATCGAGCACGTTCTGCGCCTGGGGCGTGGAGGAATTCGCGAATGCGGCGTTCGTGAGCTGCAGGGCCTCAGGCTCGAGGGTGTTGCACAGTGCGCTCGAGGCGCTCGCCGCCGCGACAGCGCCCGCGCGGCCGCCCGCAACGGCGTTGCTATCGGGACGCTGGCGCTGCCGGATCGGCAAATCCGGTACCACGGACTGCACGAGGGGATGAGCGGCGAGACGCGCGACTTCGGCTTGCGAGACCGTGGTCGCCAGCGCGTTGATGAGGCGGAACGATTGTATTTTCTTCGCACCGGCCTGCCGCAGCTCCGAGAAAATCGGGGCCTGCGCCTGGGCGATCGCCGCGCTCCGGGCCTCGCCCGCGCCGCGCCGCGGGGGAACGCTGGCCAGCTGGTCGCGCAAGATGATGATCACGTCGGTTTCGGCGCCTTGCGCGGACTGCTGGATCTGTGCGGGTGTCAAAGTGCCGGTCACGGCACTGCCCGAAAGCAGCAGCGCGGCGACGGAAAATGCGAACCCGAAAGGAGTCGAGACCTTCATGGCATCCCCTTAGCGTCAGCGTCGTTGTATGGATTCGTGCGCTTCAACGATTCGAGCGCGCGACCTTCCTCGTTGCATCCACTATATGCCGAGTCTCTCCAGAAGGTAAGCCCCGAGGAAGGGTACAAAATAAATTGGAAATGCAGTTGGATCGTGCGCCCGCGCTGAGCTCAATCAGACGCCCATTACGTCGGCACTCATTCCACGGCAGAACGCATTATGTCGCACGGATGCGTTGCACCGCGCACCACTGCCGCGCTCACCCCAAGACGCGTTACCGCGTGGCGGGCAGATCCATGGCTGTCGCCGCATAGCGCGTCCAGGTCTGTGACTTGCCGAGAAGTGAGATCCCGATAAATCCACGCACCTTGAGAGTGTCGGGTGCCAAAAGCTCGACGAGACATTTGTACGTGCGACCGCTGTCGGGTTCGTAGATCGTTCCGCCTGACCACTTGCCGTCGCCGTCGTAGCGCAGATCGCGCAAGATGATCTGGCCGCGAAGCGGCTTGCTGCGCTGGGTGGGATCGGGGTTCTTCTCATCAACGCGTCCGGGATGACTGCCGCCGACGATGCGACCCTGGTAGGTCGTGCCCGCCGCGACGCTGATCTGAATGATTCCGTCCTTGGGCTCTGTCAGCCAATTGCCAAGAATGCGGGACTCTTTGGCATCACCCGCCCAAATCGTGAATGCCACTGCCAGTGCAAGTAATAGTGTGAGCGCGCCGCAACTGCGTCGTCGAGTATCGTGCATGGTTTGCCCTCCGCCTCTGCCATTATCTTCCAGGAGCGAACCGACGGAACCTTATGATGGGATCTTAATGGGATTTATATACTTGACTCCCCACTCTTGAGCGAGAATAAGCCGTGATCCTGCCGGCGATCGGAACGAATGCTATGCGCGAACCCGGTATCAACACCCGCTGCGTGCGCGCCGCACATGCGCCCGATGCAACCACCGGAGCCGTGGCGCAACCCATCTATCTTACGACCACATTCGAGCGCGACCCCGATGGGGCCTATTCGCGCGGTTACCGCTACAGTCGCGAGGGTTCGCCCAACCGCGTAGCCCTGGAGTCCTGCATGGCGGCGCTCGAAGGCGGCCTGGGCGCCGCAGCCTTTGCCTCCGGGCTGGCCGCGAATATGGCGCTCTTCGAGCTGTTGCAGCCCAATGATCATGTGCTCGCGCCGCTTGAGGCCTACTACGGCACGCTCAACCAGCTGCGCGAGCACGCCCGCGCGCGCGGCATTGCCGTCGACTTCGTCGACTTCAGCGATCCAACCGCAGTCAAAGCGGCGCTTACTGCGCGTACACGCCTGGTGTGGATTGAGACGCCCACCAATCCGCTCTTGAGCATCACTGACCTGGCTGTTGTGACTGCGCTCGGGCACGAGCGCGGTGCGTGGATTGTCTGTGACAACACTTTTGCCACGCCGGTGTGTCAAAGCCCCTTCGCTTTCGGCGTCGACATCGTGGTGCATAGCGGCACCAAGTACCTCGGCGGCCACAGCGATGTGCTGAGTGGATTGGTTGTGGTGCGCGACGACGCCGCCCTACTTGAGCGCGTCCACAGCTGGCAGCGCCTCGGCGGAGCGGGACTTGGCCCCTTCGACTGCTGGCTGCTCAGGCGCAGCATTGCCACGCTCGCAATCCGCGTGCGCGCGCAATGTCGCAGCGCGCAGCGCATAGCCGAGTTCCTCAGCGCCCATGCAGCGGTTGAACGCGTCTACTATCCTGGATTGCCCCAGCATCCCGGCCATGCAATCGCCGCGGCGCAGATGCCGGGTGGCTTCGGGGCGATTCTTTCGATCTGTATTGCCGCCGGCAATGCCGCGGCGTTCGCCACGCCGCGCCGCACCCGCTTCTTCACACCCGCCACGAGTCTTGGCGGCGTCGAGAGTTTGATCGAGCACCGCGCATCGATCGAGGGCCCGGGATCCAACACCCCGCAGAATCTGCTGCGCCTGTCGATCGGTGTCGAAGACACCGAGGACCTGATCGACGATCTGGCGCAGGCACTGGCTTGAGCCGCGCGGCGCTTGCCGCCGGCTTCGCGCTGGTCGCGTTTGCCGCCAACTCCATTCTGTGTCGCATGGCGCTGCGCGAGACCCGCATCGACCCGGCCACTTTCACCAGCGTTCGGCTGATCGCCGGCGCCGTCACCTTGTGGATTCTCGTGCGGCTCAGCCACCGCCGCCTATCGGGAGCGGGCAGCTGGGTCTCCTCGTTCGCCCTGCTCGCCTATGCCGCCGCATTTTCGTTCGCTTATGTGGACCTCACCGCGGGCACGGGTGCCCTGCTGCTCTTCGGCGCCGTGCAGCTCACCATGATTTTGGCAGGCTTGGCTGCAGGCGAGAGAATCAATTTCAGAATCGCGCTCGGCTGGACGCTCGCCGTTACAGGTCTAGTGATTCTCGTCTTTCCGGGGGTCTCCGCGGCGCCGCCGACGGCGGGCGCGTTGATGCTCTGCGCCGGCATCGCCTGGGGCATGTACTCGCTGCGTGGTCGACGTTCGCGGGATGCCTTGCAGGACACGGCTGGAAATTTCCTCCGGGCAGTGCCCGGCGCGCTGATCATCAGCGCTGCCCTGTGGAGCCATGGCAGTTGGGATCGAGCAGGCGTCGTGCTCGCGGTGCTGTCCGGCTCGCTCGCGTCCGGTATCGGCTATGCTCTGTGGTACACCGCGCTGCCAAGCCTCAAGGCCATAGCCGCCGCCAATCTGCAGTTAAGCGTGCCGTTGCTCGCAAGCGTTGGCGGCGTCATTCTATTTGCTGAGCCGATTACCATTCGCCTCGCCATCGCGTCCGTCCTGGTTCTGGGCGGAATCGCGCTGGCAACATCGCGCGCAATCAAGAGTTCTGCGCCGCGTCACTGACCGATCTTGCCGCAGCCTTGATGATCCAACCCCGATCGCTTCTCCGACAGGAGCCGCCCGCGTGCTGTAGAGCAGCGCGTTGCGACCCGGCCGCGCGGCTCAGACGCCCTTGGCCTTGGCTCTTGTGCGCCGCCATTCATGCCAATATCCGCCGAAGCGCGCGCCAAAGCCGGCGGGCTTCTTCTCATAGATGCGCGCGCCGAGCCTAAACGCCGAATTCTGCAAGCGAGCACGCTCGCGATCGATCATGACAAGGACCTGTGCCTGCTGCGCGGCAGAAAAAAACGCCCCACTCTGCTCAAGGATACGTGTGCGCAATACGGCCAAATCGTGATCGTCCCCCAACCGCTCCGAGAGCTCGCTGGTTGCACTTGCAAGCTTGCCGATGCGCCCGCGCCGAAGCGGCATTAAAGCCGCTAATTGGTAGTGCAGGTACTGAACCTGCTTACGCCATTCGTGTAAGTGCGCGGCGTCGCGGTCGGCATGTGCTCTGTGGTAGGCATGCCGTCCGCCTGCATAGGTACGCCGCAGCCCTTTGCCGATGACCGACCAGCCGCGCGCGGCGATGGAGCGATTCTTGATGCGCTGCTGCGCGCTGCGCAATTCGCGGCGGCTGAGCTCAATGCCCGTGGACTCGCGCATGACTGCCTGCTTGATTGCGCTGCCATTCAGAACGAGGGCGTGCCGAAGAGCTTTGAGCGCGCGCGTCCCTGCCAGGCCGCCGTTCCCCGCGAGCGCCGTGTCGAGCGCAATGACAAGAATTTCCGCATCACGAGCGGCGCCCAGCGGTCGGCCGGCATCACGCAGGCACGTATTCGCCTGACGATAGGTGGCGGGCGGAAAAGCGTACCGCAGCATACGCCACAGCGCCCGCGCCTTCTTGATCGACTTTCGCGCACGGTGAATGGAGGCGTCTGACGGCTTGGCGTCCGCGACGGCAGCCAGCGCTTTGCCGATCTGTCGGCTCACCATCCGGAGCACCTCTATTGTGCCCGCGTCACGGCCTGCAAGACTTGCCGTCATAAGTGTTTGCCATCGGCCCTCTGATCGGCGGGAGCCCGATCGGACCTCAGGCCCATGGGACGCGCGATGTCTTCAAGCGGTTTGCGCTCTGCATCGACACCAAAGGCAAGCGCCACCGCTCCCGCGACGATCATCAATACCGAACCGATGCCCCAGCCTGCCGCCACGCTTGCCGGACTGCCGGTCTGAATTAGCCGACCCAGCAGCACCGGAGCTCCCACGCCGCCCACCCCCGTTCCGATCGCATAAAATACTGCGATTGCAAGCGCTCGCATCTCAAGCGGGAAGACCTCGCTCACCGTGAGGTAGGCCGAGCTCGCGGCTGCCGACGCCAGAAAAAATATCCCCGACCAGCACAACGTCTGGGTACGCGCATCAAGCCAGCCAGCAACGAAAGCCCAGCCCGTCAGTGCCAGACCCAGTCCCGAGAGGCTATAAGTCGCAGCAATCATGCGCCGTCGCCCCACGCTGTCAAAGAGTGGTCCCAGCAGCAGCGGCCCCAAAACGTTGCCCAACGCAAACGGGAAGATATAGAGCGCCACCCGGTCATCGGCTACACCGAAAAAACGACTGAGCACCAGCGCGTACGTGAAGAAGATGGCGTTGTAGAAGAATGCCTGCGCCGTCATCAGCATGAGCGCCACGAGGCTGCGCTGCCGATAGTCTACAAAGAGAGCGCGCGCGACTGCGGCCAGCGACGGACCGCGACCCTCGGCGTAGTCGGTCGTTCGGCTCGCCGCAGGAAGCCTCCCGGCATAGCTCTCGATCTCCGCCTCGATTTGTCTGACCACCTTTTCGGCTTCCGCAGCCCGGCCACGGGAGAGCAGCCAACGCGGACTCTCTGGGACGTGCCTGCGCACCAGGATGATTACCGCTGCGAACACAGCGCCCAGCAGGAAGCAGACGCGCCAGCCGCGCGCCGCGCCCAATACACGGGGATCAAGCAGGACGAGGCTTAAGGCCGCGCCGAGTGCGGCACCCAGCCAGAAGCTCCCGTTAATCGCAAGATTCACCCGACCGCGCATGCGCGCCGGGATGAGCTCGTCGATTGCCGAGTTGATCGCTGCGTACTCACCGCCGATCCCGAAACCCGTGGCCCAGCGACATACGGCGAACCAGGCATAATCGGGTGCAAATGCCGTCGCCATGGTTGCGGCCATATAGACGGCCAGAGTCGTCAAGAACAGCCTTTTACGGCCGAGCCGGTCGGTCAGTCTGCCGAACAATAAAGCGCCCAGCACGGCACCGGCGACATACAGCGAACCCGACGCGCCGATTTCGCCTGGAGAAAGTGCCAGCGTGTCGCGCCGTTCGAGGACGGCGCCCAGCGAGCCCACCAGTGTGACCTCGAGGCCGTCGAGCACCCAGGCGATACCGAGCGCGACCGTGACCCGCCAATGCCACCTCGACCACGGCAGGCGGTCGAGCCGTGCCGGTATGGTGCTTGTGATCAAGAGGGCACCCCGCGTCTGACTCGCAGTAGAGCATGGCACCACATGCGCCGCAGCATTGAAAGATGCAGTGCAGGGTCTGCACCGACCGGCAATCCAGTCGGCGAATCGACCAGAGTGCCCTTGGGGTGGCCGTTAGCGTCGGCTGCGCAGGTCCGACAGCGCGTTGCCCAGACGCTGAATCTCCGCCGGCGTGTTGTAATGCACAAGTGAGACACGCGCGACGCCCGTTTCTTTTGCAAGGCCCAGCCGCTTCATCAGACGCGGCGCATACATGTGGCCATCGCGGATCCCGATATTCGCTCGCGCTGCCGCTTCGGTCACCGCCTGCGGCAGGATCCCCGGCATGTTGAAGCAAAACGTGGGCACTCGCTCAGATACGCGCAGATCCTCGCTGATGCCATAGATCTCCGCGCCACTGTCTTTGAGGACGCGGCACAGCTGCAATGAGAGAGTTTGCTCATAGGAGCGGATTGCCTTCATGGCGAGTCGCGTGTCTTCACGAATCGAGTGCTCATCCGGCGTTCCTGGTTTGCCCGCGAGCGTGCGCCCAATCTGGGCGAGATAGTTGACCGCCGCACCCATGCCGGCAACATTCTCGAAAGCCAACGTCCCCGCCTCGATCTTGCCGGGCGGCTCGTCGGGAATGAAGTCCTCGCGGAACGTCGGCAGTGCCGCCAGCAGTTCGTGGCGACCCCAGAGGAATCCCATGTGCGGCGCGAATATCTTGTATCCCGAACACACCAGATAATCGCACGCGAATGCCTGCACATCGATGCAACCGTGCGGGCCGTAGTGAACGGCGTCGAGAAAGATTTCCGCGCCCGCCGCGTGCGCGAGATCCGCTGCCGCCCGCACATCGGTGATTGAACCCAGCGCGTTGGATGTCAGGGTGCACGCCACCAATCGCGTGCGCGACGACACCAATGGCATCAGATCCTCGACGTGCAGGCAGCCGTCGGGGCGCATCGGCCACCAGATGCACTTCGCGCCCATTCGCTCGAGCGCGAGCCAGGTGGCAACATTCGCCTCATGATCCAGGTCGGTGACAATAATCTCGTCACGGTCGCCGAGTGTCTGGCCGATTGCGAGACTGACCAGGCGAATGAAGGAGGTGGCATTCATACCGAACGCGATTTCCTCCGGGCGCCGTGCATTGACAAACGCTGCCACCGCCGCGCGTGAACGCGCCAGCATGGCATCCACGGCGAGACTTTGGGGATAGCGCCCGCCGCGCTGCACGTTGTGCTCGAGCAGCTGCAAATTCACCGCATCCAACACCATTTGCGGGACTTGAGCCCCGGCGGCATTGTCGAAGTATATGAATGATGCAACGCGCTGCAGCGCGGGAAACTGACTGCGCAATGATTCGGCGGGAAAAGCGGCGCTAACGGCTGGCGAAGGTCCTGCTACCCGTGCATTCATGAGCGTGCTCCCCGGCTAAGCGACCGTGACATTGCTCGCAATAATAATGGAAATCGCACCTCCTCCCCCTGCGCCAAATTAGGCCGAAAGCACTAGAAGATCAGCGAAATTGCGCGCGGTGGCTCGCTAGGGCCGTGACGAGCGACTCAACGTCCTCCTCCGAATTATAAAAATGGAAAGTCGCGCGCAGGTTGTCGTCGCGGAACGACGTGACAATATCCTGTTCCATGAGCTTGGCAAACAGCTGTGCGACCTGTTTGGCGCGCACGCAGATCATCGGTCCATTACGACCGGGCTCGCGCGGTGTCACACTCGCCCAGCCTATCTCCTCCAGGCGATCCATGCAGCGCCGCGTCAGCTGGCGGACTCGGTTCTCAATGGCGTCCGTGCCCACCTCGAGAATGATCTTCAGCCCGGCTTCGACGGCGTAGCAGTTCACGACTGCCGGCGTGCCGGCCTCGAAGCGCCGCGCTGTCGGTGAAGGCCTGTTCGCCGTGATGTCCATCGCCGGGATGTTCTGCTGAGCGAACCAACCCGAGTTGGTGGGTAGCAGGCTCGGGATCAGCTCACTACGCACGTACAGGAAGCCGAGCCCCGCGGTGCCCAACAGGTACTTGAGCATGCCGCCGACCGCGAAGTCGACACCGAGGCGCTTCACATCGACGGTGACCGCTCCGACCGCCTGGTAGCAATCCAGCAGAAGCTTGGCGCCCTTGGAGTGCGCCAGACGCACTATGCCGGGAATATCCAGCATCGCGCCGTTGCGGAAACACACGTGCGTCACCGCGACGAGCTGCGTTTCCTCGTCGATGAGCTGCGCGAAGTTCTCGAGTGGAATGTAGCCGTTCGCTGCACGCGGTACATGTACCACACGCGCGCCGCGCGGCTCCTGCGCGTGCCAGATCTGGGCGTTCGTCGGAAACTCAAAATCGCTGATCACCACCTTGTTGCGCTGCCCGGAGAAGTCACAGGCGCTTGCCAATGCATTGATCCCCGCTGATGCCGAGGCGGTCACGGCAATCTCATCAGGCTGCGCCCGCAGCACGGTGGCCATCGCGGCGCGCACTGCCTCATTTTTCATGATCCACACGTCCCAGTTCGCGCCGACCAGCAGTCGGTCGTCCATGTAATTGGTGATGGCATCTTTGACCGTGTCGGCGAGGGCGCAGTACGAGCCGCTGTTCAGGTAGGTCTTGCGCTCGAGGACGGGGAATCTGCCACGCAGCGCACCAAAATCAGCACTCATCTCATCCTCCTGCCGCGCTCGCCATACGGCTTTCGTACCACTGCGGATGCGCGGACGTCGCGGGCGGCAACCTCGGCACTGACATGTTGCGCACCATTCCTACAAGCCGCATTCCAAGCCCTAGGAAGCCGCGCTGTGCCGCAGTAGTGCGCGATGCCGGGACTTCCAGATGAAATAGGCCGCCGAAATCAGCATGATCCACGGCACTCCGTACACCCAGGAGACGTAGAGATTGGTATCGAGGCCCATAGTGATAAGGATGGCTGCGAGCATCAGCAGCCCGGCATACTGCATCCAGGGGAAAAACGGCATACGAACCGGCAGATCCCTCGCCAGGTGATGACGCCGGAAACTGAGGTGGCTCACGAGAATGAACATCCAAACTAGAATGGCGGCGAACAATGCGACCCCAAGCAAATACGCGTACGCGTTAGGCGTGAAAATGGAAACACCAGCTGCCACAAAAACGCACGCGCCCGAGATCAGGATGGCCGCGACCGGACTGCCCTTGCGGCTCAACGTGCCGAGCCGCTGCGGCGCATAGCGGCCGCGTGATAGCGAGAACAACATCCGCGAGCACAGATAGATGTTGGTGTTCATGCTGGACAAGGCGGCGCTGATCACTACGAAGTTCATGATCCCCGCCGCATGGGCGATTCCCGAATGCTGGAACACACTGACGAAGGGGCTTTGGGCGACGACCTTGACGCCGGTCGTCATCCACGGAACGGTCGTGACGATGATCGTCAGGGCGAGAAGGTAGAAGAGCGACAGCCTGAAAACCATCGTGCGCAGTGCCGCGGGAATGGCGACCTGCGGATTTTTCGCCTCGCCCGCGGTAACGGCGATGACCTCGATGCCGTTGAACGAGAAGATGCCGACGATCACGGCCATCCACAGGCCCCGCAGGCCGTTGGGCAGGAAGCCACCCGGCAATTCGGTGAGATTGTGAAATCCAACCGCGGGCCGGCCCAAGCCAAAGATGCTGGCGGCTCCGAGGATGATGAACAGCACAATGGCCGTCACCTTGATGAGGGCGAACCAGGACTCCACCGTGCCGAAGTTGTTCACCGAGCGCGAATTGAAGTACAGCAGAACGAGGCAGAAGCCCAGCGACCACATCCACACCGGAACGTCCGGAAACCAGAACGTCATGTAGAGACCCGCCGCGACCGCCTCGCCGCCGATGGCGATCACCTGTGAAATCCAGTAGGTATAGCGGACGACAAATCCGGCCCAGGGGTTTAGGTAGGTCTCCGCATAAGTGCCGAACGAGCCCGCGGTCGGATGCAGTACCGCCATCTCGGACAGGCTGAAGACCATCACCAGCGCCACGAACCCCGCCATGGCGTAACTGACGATGACCGCCGGCCCGGCGTAGCCGATGGCGAGCCCGCTGCCCATGAACAGGCCGGTGCCGATCGCACCGCCCAGCCCGATCATCACCATCTGCGTCTTGCTCAGACCGCGGTGCAGGCCACTTTCGCGCTGGCTGATCGACAGGCTATTCATGCTCTGGACTCAACCCTAACGGTGCCGTCGGGCAACGGATCGGCACCGCGAGCGGCCACGATTTGGAGAATCGTGGCCGCTTTGGAGCGCGGCTGCCTGAGGACAAATATTTCAGAACTTGCGGGTGGCCGTAAGTCCAATGGTACGCGGCTGCACGGTGAGCAATGCATCCGGATCCTGCGTGGAGTTTATGGCCGACACCTCTGCGCGCTTATTGGTGAGGTTACGCACGAACGCCGTGACGCTCCATGGACCTTTGATTAATCCCGCCCGGAGGCCCACTAGAGTGTAGGAACTCAGCGGAATGTTGAAGGGATTCGAGGCGAAATAGGAGTTCACCGGGCCCCGATAAGTCACATCGGTTGCAAGCACGCCCTGCCAGTCGTTGACGATCGGCCGCGTGTAGTTTAGCCCAAAGCTGAATTGGAACTTCGGCACGTTGGGAATACTGTCGCCGGTCACTCCGAGGGTGGGATTC
Organism: Steroidobacteraceae bacterium; assembly: GCA_035481795.1. Lineage (GTDB taxonomy): Bacteria > Pseudomonadota > Gammaproteobacteria > Steroidobacterales > Steroidobacteraceae > PALSA-1196. Next base: position 68,705 of record DATHRI010000023.1, on the reverse strand, counting down.
AGCTTTTTCTGGTCGACACTCGCTCCCTGGGTGAGGTACGCATCCTGCCAGGACCCGGCGAAACTGCCGGTCAAATACTGAATGGGGTGCACATTTATCTCAAATTCCACGCCCTTGACCTGGGCTGTTCCGGCATTGCCCTGATAGACGAAGGCCGCATCGGCGGTCGTCAGCTGGATCTGGATGTTGTCCCAGTGAATCAAGTAGCCGTCGAGCTGATAATCGGCCAGGCCGTCAAAGAGCAAGCCCTTGATGCCCACTTCATAGTTGGTCAGGGTATCGGGGGCGAAGGCCGCCGGAATCGGCTCGAAGGGTTCGCTGACGGCATTCAGGCCGCCGCCGCGAAAGCCGGTTGATACAGTACCGTAGGCCAAAAGGGCTTCGTTGAATTTGTAGCTGAGGTTGCCTTTCCAGGTCACCTTGTTGAAATGCTCCTGCGGATCGTTGAGGGGCACCAGGTTCGGCGATCCGGGAAAACCTCCGAACGGGTGCGTCTGAACCTGCACGCCGTTGAGCGTCTCAGTGAAGTACCGCACACCGGCGATCGCGGTCCAACGATCGGTGATCTTCCAGGTTGCCTCACCGAACCCGGCATATTGCGTGTCGCTGCGATGGTCCGTGCGGCCGAAGAAGGTATCGCCGACACCCGGGAACTTCAGCGCGTCGGCGGAATTCGCACTGCTGAATGGACCATTGGGAAGCCCGAGGGCATTGGTGGCGATGACCTGCACGGCGAGATCCTGGCTCTCGTGTTCGCGGTAGCCGCCGACCACGAAGTTGACCGGGAAATCAAGCGCGCTCGCATAACGAATTTCGCTCGAGTTGACTTTGCGATCGCGCGGCTCGAACGTTTCGGCGGGCACCGGTATGCCAAACGACACCAGAATGGGCGTCGAGTCAAAGCTGAATCCCGTCTGCCGGTTGAATTGGTTCGTCGTCCCGGTGAGCGTGCCGGCCCCGGTGTTGTAGGTCGCGGTGAGACCGAAGACCTTGATGTTGTCGTTCCAGGGGCTCTGGGTCACGTCGGTATTGCACAGATCACAGCCCTCTATCTTGGCAATCGGACCGCCGTTGAAGGCGGTGGTGCCGGCGGGAGTATAGCGCGATGAGCCGTCCGATTTTTCGGTCTGCGACGTGTAGTTGGCGTCGATTGTCAGACTCTCGGTCGGCTGGTAGCGCAGAATCGCGCGCGCGCCGCCGACGTCGTCATCATTGACACCTCCCGCAAAGCCGAGCGCCTGGAACGGCACCGTTTTGCCGTTGACCACTCCGGTGACGCCGGCGCCCACCCGGATCTGGTCGACGTAACCGCTGTCGTAAAGCTTCCATCCCACCAAGCGCAGCGACAGCACGCCATCCACGATCGGCAGGTTGATCGCGCCATTGACATTGTAGTTGCCGCTGCCATGCTGCGTCTCCGAACCCTCGGTCGTCAGATAGCCGCCGAAGTTGTTCATATCGGGGGCTTTCGGGATGAAGCGGATCGTGCCGCTCATCGAGCTCGCGCCGTAAAGAGTGCCCTGCGGGCCGCGCAGGACCTCGACGCGATCCATATCGTAGAGGCGGATGTCGGGTTGAAAGCCGCCGCCGTCATCGCCGTTAGTGCCGCTGATCACCGCCTCACCGTAGTAGACGCCGGTGGTGGAATCGCCGGTCGAGTTGATGCCACGGATGACGTATTTCTTGTCGCCGGGGCCGAGATCCTGGATCGACAGGCCGGGCACATCTCCCGCGATGCTCATGATGCCGGAGGCGCTCTCGCGTTGCAGGGTATCGCCGGAGATCGCTTGGATGGCAGCAGGGACATCCAATACCCTTTCGGTGTTGAGTTTGTTGGCCGTAACTGTGACTTCTGCGAGCGAATCAACGGGCGCGCCAGTGGCGTTGGTATCCGCAGCGGCTGCGATACCGCGCAGCGCTGTCATTGCAGCAAACCCGCCCACAGAGACCATGACGATTCGTAAGCTATTATTTATTCGCACGATTGAAGCCCCCGTAAATCCACCAATGAGCTGTGGCCGCTGTATACACACCAAGTGGCGATCGCGCCTGTCAGTCGTAGTAGGCGATGCTGGGATTGTCGCCAGGACAAATCACACCGACCACGTCGATGCCATTCGCAGACGTCGCCTCCAGTGAATGAAGCTGTTTGCGCGGCAGAAAAATCACATCGCCGGCGCTGACGCGCGCTTTTTTGTCCTCCGTCCACATGTACCCCTCACCGGACAGCACGATGATCGCCTCCTCGTAAAGGTGCCGATGCGGTGCGGCCTTCGAGCGCGGTATGTGCCCGATGAACTGGGTAATGACGCACGATCCGATGCGCTTATCCACGAGAATCTGAAAATACCGCGCACCCATCGCGGTGCGTTGTGCGGCGTCGACCGATGCGACGCGCTGTTCGTACTTTGAATCGAAATTGGCGGGCATCGCGCCGAGCCAGCCGAGTTCCGCGAGCGGGCAGGCGAGCACGAACACCTTCAGCTTATGACTCGCGTTGGCCGTCAGTTCAATCGCCTCGGTCGGACGTACGTAGACTCCATCTGTAGCTTTGACGTGGAATTTGCGACCCGAAATGGTTACGGTGCCACTTCCCTCAGCGATGAACAGAATGACCTCGCGCGCGCCGAGCGTCATCACCGGCGAAGAGCCGCCCGTAATCTCCAGTAGAAGTTGAGTCTGATAGCGGGATCCCATATCGGCGGATACCAAGTAGCAATAGCGCAGTGCGCCGCGGGACATCATCGGCGCGAGCCTGGAGGAGAACACATAACAGCTGCCATTCAGCAGTGCGCGCGCGCCGTCCATCTGCGTCACGACTGGGACTTCCCGGTTTGCTGCGCTCAATGGATCATCCACGGGCGAACCCCCCGGCAGGTTGGTATGCGCACCGTCGCAAAATGGTCTGTCGCGTGTATGTTTGCAGCCACAGAAGAGCAATTCCTCATCCTGCGAGCCGGCCACGAACTTCACCGGAGTGAACTCGGTGCCCTCGTGCGAACCGTCGCAAAATGGCTGCTTCGACGAGCGCCCGCAGGCGCACCAGAAATAAGTCCGGCCCGCTTTCACGGCCACAAGACACGGTTTCGGGCGCGCAACAACTGGGCTGCTCATCGCAGCCGTACTCTCGCGAACGGGGCGCGCCTTGTACATACCGGCTTTAGGCTCACCGGCCTAAACCGCCATTCGCAGTCGTCTATGCGCGCGCGGCAGTGCGGAATGGGCAAGCAGGCTAGACGGCGACCTTTTCGTCAGCCGCGCCGGAGGCCTGCGCGAACGCCTGTGCAGCCAGCCGTTCGATGGTGAGGTACGACTCTTGCGTAATCTGTTGAGGATCGGCGCACAGATAGGGGCGCAGCACCTCGAGGATCTCCCCATAACCATCGAGCATGGCGGACACCGACACTTCGCGGTCATGATAGTCCATATAGTTCAGCCAGTTTTCGTTCACAATCCAGGTCACGTCAATGATCGCGCGTAAGCGGCGCAGATCGGTCGGAAAGCGCATCAGTCCGCGCGCCTGCAGGGCGAGCATGAACTTTTCCAATTCAAGCATACGGCGCTCGCGGTTGTCCGCGAAACGCTTGCGCAACCGGGGATCCTGCCGCAGCAGGTCGGCCATCTCGCGATAGAAGAACCGGTACTTGAGGATGAGCTGCAGCTGCCGCACGTACATTGCGGCCATGTGCTCGAGCGTCGGCGCAAGATGGTCCTGGTACCACCCCGAATCCATCTCCGCAATCGCCTGTTGGAATACCGCGTAGATGATCTCGCGCTTGGTGCGAAAGTGATATTGCAGGTTTCCTTTGCTTATACGGCAACGCTCGGCAATCCGATTCGCCGACACGGCTGCAGTGCCGTGCTCGTTGAAGAGCGCCAGTGCCTCCAGCAGAATCCGCAGTTGCGTGGCGCGAGTAGCCATGGTTTATTTCCCCGTCCACCGGCACGGTTACCGCGCCGCTGATTTTACAGCACTGGGCTGCCGCACTCACGAATCCTCAGCCGCGGCCCCGGGGCCCGTTTTGCAGAACCGCATTCCACCGGGCCTGCACGCCGCGCCCTCCGGCATCAATGGCCGGACATTTCCTTGGACTTAAGGTCCTCATAGACAATCGCGAGGAGATAGGGCTGTTTGACGAGATTTCCACCCCAGACCTTATCCAGATCATCCAGCGGGTGAGAAGCGATTAGCGCCTGCTCGGACATGCCCGCTGCTATCGCGCGTGCCACACGGTCGCGAACGGCGCGCAACATGGTCTGGTAAGTACGGATGTCCTCCCGATTGGCAATGGGGCCGTGCCCTGGGATGACCTTGGTATGTGGGCCACACAGGCTGTACAGCTTATCGTAGAAAGCGATCATGCCGTCGATCGTGCCGCCATGCTCGATGTCGATATCCGGATAAAAGCCGTGAAAAAAAGTATCTCCCGTCTGCAGGACGTCGGCGTCGACGAAACGGACGATCAGATCCCCGTCAGTATGCGCAGGTGGCGCGTGGATGATCTCCACAGTTTGCCCAGCCACGTGCAGAGCCCCTGTGTCGAGCGTGAAGGCCGGTACGGCTACCGGGTCGCGGGCGTATTGATCGCTGTTCGCCGGGCTTGTGCGTTGCGCCTCTACAATGTAGTCGCGAGTCTGCTTGCTGGAGATGATTAGAGCGCCGCGCCTGGCGAAGTCCGCATCCCCACCGACGTGGTCCCAATGCCAATGTGTGTTCACGACGTAGCGCACCGGCTTGGAAGAGATGTGCGCGACGACCGCCCGCACCTTGGCATTGAGCTGCGGCCACTCTGCATCAATCAAGAGGACTCCATGTTCATCGGCGAGCACGCCGATGTTGCCGCCAAAGCTCTCCAGCATGTGCACGCCATGGCCGAGATTGCGATCTTCGACTGGAGTCTTTTCCCAGTCTGGAAGATCCATTTTCAGTTCCGGCGCGGCCTGCGCCGCGCCCAGAAAAAAACCCAGCAGCACAATCAAGGTCGCGCTGACCTTCATCACGTGTGTCGCTTCCCCGGAAATTCCCCGCGTCGCGCGGAATTTAAGCAACGCCTTGTTTAGATGTCAAACATTTAAATGTCGCATACCCTTGCTTCAAATCTAGGCCCGCCAAGTGCACCCATCATCGATGGTTACCTGGCACGCTACCGCAGCTGCGCCTGCCGCGCGCACGTCCAATGACTCGCTCTGCGAGCAGGTGGGTGTACGCGCCGACCTCACATCGTGTGCGATCGAGGACTCCGGCGCGCGAGACGCCGAGCCGCCTAGCAAGCTCAGTGACAATCACCCCACCCCTGCCGACCCGGGAAAATGCAATCATCGAAGTGCGGCATGCGTTCGAGACAGATTTCCCCGCAAACGTGCAAGAGAACGGCCGCGGGGAATGCGAATTAAAGCTCCTAAGACAATCGGCAGGCTGTCATGAGCAAGGTGGTCATGGTGATCGGCGCCGCGTTAGTGGCTTTGATTGACCTCGTCAATGCCGCGACGGTTCCCAACGGCTTTCGCATCGCTCGCTCTGCGTGCATTAGGCACCGCGCGCGAAAGTCTTTGCGCTGAGCAATGATCTCGGGAATCAACCTATGTTACTCACTGAGCGCGCACTTTATGTAAAAAGAACCGTAATTGACGCCGCTGCGCGCGGCCCCGCGGAGCCTGTGACGCAAGTTCCATTTTGAGCAATGCCCACAAGCGTTATGTTCGGTAGCGCACAGTCCGCAGCACGACAAGCTTGTTTGACTAAAGCTGGCAAGGATTTGATGCACATGATGGACGTGGTGTCTCACAATATACTTCTTATTCAGGATGATCCCCAACGCGCCGGGGCCGTTCGAAAGGCGTTCCTTAAATCGGCCGATAGGTCCTTCGAGGTCGAATGGGTGAGAACCTGCTCCGCAGGCTTGGAACAACTCGCCCGCAGAGGCAAGCAAGAGAAGGATAAGGCTGACGGGATAGCAGCGGTATTAGTTGATCTCTTCCTGTCCGACAGTGACGGCATCGAGACCTTCGATCGGTTATTTCGCGCAGCCCCGCAGATCCCCATTCTGGTCTTGAGTGCTTCGCAAAATGAGGAGATCGCCAAATTGGCGCTGCGGCGCGGGGCGCACGATTATCTCCTTATGGGCCGATTCGGCCGCATGTTGCCGAAGACCCTCGGCAGCATGCTCGAGCGCGCGGCGAATGTGGATGTGTTGTTCGAAGCCAATGAGCGCGCGCAGGTGACCCTCAACTCCATCGGAGATGCGGTCGTTAGCACCGATGTCTCAGGCCACGTGACCTATCTCAATAGTGTTGCTGAAAGCATGACCGGCTGGTCGCAAGAGGAGGCGGTAGGCCATAAGCTTGAAGAGGTATTCCCGATCATTGATGCCACCACTCGCGCAGCCGTTCAGATCCCGATGACGTTGGCGATGGAGCAGAACAAAACCTGTAGTCTCACTCCAAACTGCGTCCTCATCCGGCGAGACGGGGCTGAGGCTGCCATCGAAGATTCCGCCGCACCCATCCACGATCGGCAGGGCAAGGTGACGGGCGCCGTCATGGTGTTTCACGACGTCACCAAAACGCGGGCCATGTCGGCCAGGATGTCTTTTCTTGCCCAGCACGACAGTCTGACCGCTCTGCCCAACAGAATTTTGTTGAAAGATCGGCTGATCCACACGATGGCTCTGGCTCACCGGCACCAGCAAAAAATGGCTGTGCTATATCTCGATGTCGACCGTTTCAAACACGTTAACGATTCCCTCGGCCATGCCATGGGCGACCTCTTGCTGCAATCAGTAGCTAAGCGCTTGGTGACTTGCGTGCGCGCTACGGATACCGTCAGCCGGCAAGGCGGCGATGAATTTGTCGTGCTACTGTCCGACGCGACAAATGCGCAGGATGCGGGCATCACTGCAGATAAAATACTCATTGCCGTGAGCAAACCCCACCACATCCATCAAGTCGATGTGAATGTCACTGCCAGCATCGGTATTGCGACCTATCCCGCCGATGGAACGGAGGCAGAAACCCTAATGAAGCATGCGGATTTTGCATTGCTTCATGCGAAGGACAGCGGGCGCAATAACTATCAATTCTTTAAGCCGGATATGAACGTGCGCGCCTTGGAGAGGCAGTCCCTGGAAGGCGGCCTGCGTCACGCGTTGGAGCGGCACGAATTTGCGTTGCATTACCAACCCAAAATAAATCTAGAGACGGGTGCGATCGTCGGTGCCGAGGCACTGATTCGCTGGCATCATCCGGAGCGCGGGCTCGTGCCCCCTAACCAATTTATACCGGTTGCCGAAGAGTGTGGCTTCATTGTGCCGATCAGCCGGTGGGTCCTGCGGGAAGGTTGCCGGCAGGCGCGAGCCTGGCAGGATGCGGGCTTCGCACCGATATGCATCGCGATCAACATCTCCGCGGTCGAATTACGCGATAAAGATTTCGTTGCAGAGGTACGCGCCATTCTAACGGAAACTGGACTTGACCCGCGGTACCTCGAACTCGAGCTTACCGAAACCTTCTTGATGCAGGATTCGAATTCCACCGCTGCCGTGCTGCATGCCCTCAAGGAGCTGGGCGTGCACCTCGCGCTGGACGACTTCGGTACAGGTTATTCGAGCTTGAGCTATCTGAGGCGCTTTCCGATCGACAGCTTGAAAATCGATCGGTCGTTCGTGCGCGATCTTACGACCGACGACAATGATGCCAGCATCGTCAGCGCGGTCATCAATATGGGGAAGAGCCTGCATATGCGCGTCGTCGCGGAAGGCGTGGAGACGCGAGAACAGCTCCAATTCCTTCAAGAACACAGTTGTCCCGAGGGACAAGGCTACTTTTTCAGTCATCCCCTCGATGCCGCGGAATTTACACAGATGCTGACGATGGCTGTCTCCGAAGCCGCCGCTGCCTGAACGGGATGCAGGGTTTCGCGTTCGTCACCGGCTGAATTCCTGATCCGAAGAGATTCCAGAGCCTCGCCTTCGGAGCCTGTATCGCCATCTCGCTAAGCATCGTGGTAGCCCACGTGGCCAAAATACGCCCATTGGTACTCCACCCTTCGGCAGGCTGTCGACGAAGGCCAATGCAGGCTCAATGGGGCTTTCCTACTGGAGTTCTAGTAGTTTTCACCGCGCTTTACGGGGTCAGCGAAATGTTCGCCAGTGTTCAATTGGAGGCTAGGGTCGGAATCGAACCGGCATAGACGGCTTTGCAGGCCGCTGCATGACCATTCTGCCACCTAGCCTCGCATGAACCGGACGATCAGGTGCGCCACGCGCACCCGGGCGCTTCCACAGGAACTGGAGCGGGAAAGGAGACTCGAACTCCCGACCCTCACCTTGGCAAGGTGATGCTCTACCAACTGAGCTATTCCCGCTCGACGAGGAGGCGAAATTGTAGGTTCCGCGGTCGCGAAGTCAAGGTAACACTGATTTGCGAGGCTGCAAAATCTCAAGCGACGCGGCGACTTAGCGCCGCAATTCGGGCCATGCAATACGCAGATACGCCACCATCGATGAGAGGGTGAGAATCGCGGCGAGCACAGTGAATGCAACCCCCACGCCATAGGTCGGCAGGCCGATGAGATCGCGCCGGTAGAGCATCATCGACAGCCCGATGATCTGCAATGTGGTCTTGTACTTGCCGAGCTGCGAGACGGCGACCTTGCGTCGCTGACCGATTTCGGCCATCCATTCGCGCAACGCGGAAATGGCGATCTCGCGGCCAATCGTGACGGCTGCCGTCAGTACGATGAGCGCGCGCGGGTCCTTGCTGACGAGCAGCACCAAGGCGACCGCCACGATGAGCTTGTCGGCGACGGGGTCGAGAAAGGCGCCCAGGCGCGAAGTCTGCCCCAGGCGGCGCGCGAAGTACCCGTCAAGGCTGTCGGTGATACCCGCCGCGGCGAACAGCAGCCCGGCGGCGGGATCGGCCCAGGGATAGGGAGCATAGAACAGCACCACAATGAGCGGGATCGCCGCGATGCGGATCCACGTCAAGGTATTGGGCAGATTCCAGACCATGGGCGCGCTAGTCACCGGGGTGAAGGTGATCATAAAGACTCCGGGCGAGCGCCGCGCCGATACCGGCCACCAGCTCGAAGTCCGCCGTGCCGGCGCGCAGGATGCCCTGCAAGCCTCCGAAGTGGCGCAACAATGCGCGCCGCTTCGCCGGTCCGAGGCCGGGTACTGTTTCAAGTATGGATTCATTGTAGCGGCGCGCGCGGCGGCGGCGGTGGCCGCTGATCGCGAAGCGATGGGCCTCGTCGCGGATGCGCTGGATGAGCCGCGACGCAGGCGAGTGCGGCTCGAGCGCAAGTGGCGCCTGCGTACCATATATAAAGAGTCGCTCCTGGCCCGGCCGGCGTTCGGCCCCCTTGGCGATCCCGATCAGGGTGACGTCCTCAAAGCCCAGCGGAGCGAGCACTGAGTGCACTTCATTGACCTGCCCGAGACCCCCATCGATGAGCAACAGATCGGGCACTGGATATTCCCCGTCGCGGATGCGGGTGTAGCGCCGCGCCAGCGCCTGGCGCAGGGCCGCGTAGTCGTCGCCGGGCGCGACTCCCGTGATGTTGAAGCGTCGGTATTCCTTCTTCAGCGGCCCGTCGCGCCCGAACACCACGCACGAAGCAACTGTTCCCTCGCCGCCCGTATGACTGATGTCGAAGCATTCGATGCGCGCGGGCAGTTCGGGCAGATCGAGCGCCTGGGCGAGCGCGCTCAGCATCTCTTCGGCGCCCTCGCGCTGCGCGTGCCGCATACGCAGCGCCTGGGTTGCATTCTCGATATTGAGATCGAGCCAGCGCACACCGAGGCCGCGCTCGGGCCGCCGCAGATTGACGGCATGGGTAGTGCGCGCGGCCAGCACTTCTGCGAGGACATGTGCGTCTTCGAGATCGTGACTGACGAGCACCTCCGGCGGCGGCTCCTGCGTGGCGTAGTACTGCATGATGAAGGAGGTCAGCGCCTCGCCGGGCTCGGCGAGCGCGCCGCGCGGAAAGTAGCTGGTGGTGCCCAGATTGCGCCCTCCCCTCACCGGCATGACGCTGATGGCATACTCGCCAGGTTCGCCGATAATGCAGATCACGTCGACATCGCGCTCCGCCTCAGCGGTGACGATCTGCTGGGCCTGGATGCGGTTGAGCGCCGCGAGCTGATCGCGCAGCACCGCCGCGCGCTCAAACTGCAGTTCCGCAGCGGCGGCTTCCATGCGCGCCTGCAGGTCGCTATTGACCTCGTCACTCCTCCCATCGAGGACCTTTTCGGCAGCATCGATGTCCTGCGCGTACGCTTCGCGAGCGATGAGCCCGACACAGGGCGCCGAGCAGCGCCCGATCTGATGCTGCAGACAGGGACGACTGCGGTTGGCGAAGAAGGTGTCGCGGCAGTTGCGTATCCGAAAGAGCTTCTGCAGCTGCTGCAGCGTCTCCTTCACCGCGCCGGCGCTCGGAAAAGGCCCGAAGTAGCGGCCCGGCAGGTTACGCGCGCCGCGATAGAAGGACAGCCGCGGGAACTCGTGATCCTGACACAAGCGGATATACGGAAAGCTCTTGTCGTCGCGCAGCACCACATTGAAGCGCGGCTTTTGGGCCTTGATGAGGTTGAACTCGAGCAGCAGCGCCTCGGTTTCCGAATTGGTCACCGTCACTTCGATTTCGGCAATCTGCTGCACCAGCGCCTGCACTTTCGGATTGACGTTGGCGGGACTGAAGTAGGTTGCCACGCGATCTTTGAGATTCTTCGCCTTGCCCACGTACAGCGGCTGTCCCGCGGCGTCCAGCATGCGATAGACGCCCGGACGGCGCGGCAGCGCCGCAACAAATTCCTTGGCATCAAATGTGCGAGCCATTTTGGCCGAGCTCTGCCAGTGCGCAAGCCTGCGCGATGACCGCCTTGAACATGGTTGCGGTCAGCCGGCGCGTCTGCGTGTTGTAACGGCTGCAATGATATGAGTCGAGGAGCCGTCGCATCCGGTCGAGCGCATGTTCGCGGCCGTGCGCGAAGACAAACGCGCTGCGCGGCAGGCCGCAGGCAAGTACCACCGCATCGTGCGCGACGTGGCCGAGAGCGACGATCACCCGCACACTCGGCACGACTTCGAGCTCATTCCTGAGGTAGCTGTTGCAGCAGCGGATCTCAGGCGGCAGCGGCTTATTGGCCGGCGGCAGGCATTTGACCGCGTTGGTGATGCGCGTGTGCGCCAGCGCCAGGCCGTCGTTGCGCGCGAGGGATTGCGGGTGGCTCGCAAGTCCCAGCTCATGAAGCGTCTCATAGAGCAGTATGCCGGCAAAATCGCCGGTAAATGGCCGGCCGGTGCGGTTGGCGCCGTGCAATCCGGGGGCGAGTCCCACCAGCAGAATGCGCGGCGCCGGGGCTCCGAAGGCGGGAACGGGGCGCGACCAATACGTCGGATGGCGCACACGGATGTCCGCCAGAAATGCAGCCAGTCGCGGGCAGCGCACGCAGCCTGGATCATAGATCGCGCTGCGGCGAGGCGCGCCTGCGCCAGCGGCCCTGGGGTGTAGCGCTTTCAGCGCTTGGCGGTCGCGAACTGCGCTTCCTCGGTTGAGCCCTTGAGGGCGGTGATCGAAGAGGTGCCGGCGTTGATCACCTGGGTAACGTCGTCAAAGTATCCGGCCCCGACCTCGCGCTGATGCTTGGTCGCGGAATAGCCTAGGCTCTCGGCCGCGAACTCGCGCTGCTGCAGCTGCACGTAGGCGCTCATCTGGCTCTCCTTATAGCCGTGCGCGAGCTCGAACATCGAGTAGTTGAGCGCGTGGAAGCCGGCGAGCGTCACAAACTGGAATTTGTAGCCCATCGCGCCGAGCTCGCGCTGAAACTTCGCGATCTGCGCGTCGGAGAGCTTTTTTTTCCAGTTAAAAGAGGGTGAACAGTTGTAGGCGAGCAGCTTGCCGGGAAACTCACGATGAATGCCTTCGGCAAAATGCCGCGCCTCCGCCACATCCGGCACTCCGGTCTCACACCATAAAAGATCCGCATAGGGCGCGTAGGCAAGACCGCGGGCGACGGCCGCGTCGAGGCCCGCGCGCACATTGAAGAACCCCTCGACGGTGCGCTCCTTGGAGCTGATAAATGGCAGGTCGCGCTCATCGACGTCGGATGTGATGAGCGTCGCCGACTCTGCATCGGTGCGCGCAACCAGCACCGTGGGTACATCACACAGATCCGCCGCGAGGCGCGCGGCGACCAGCTTGTTGACCGCCTCCTGCGTCGGCACCAGCACCTTGCCGCCCATGTGGCCGCACTTCTTTGCCGAAGACAACTGGTCCTCGAAGTGCACGCCTGCGGCACCCGCCTCGATCATCTGCTTCATGAGCTCGAAGGCATTGAGCACGCCGCCGAAGCCGGCTTCGGCATCGGCCACGATGGGCTTGAACCAGTCAATCGCATCGTTGCCCTCAGCATGGTGCAGCTCATCCGCACGCTGCAGCGCGTTGTTGATGCGTTTGACCACGTTCGGCACGGAATCGGCCGGATACAGCGACTGGTCCGGGTACATCTGGCCGGAAAGATTGGCGTCGCCTGCGACCTGCCAGCCTGACAGATAAATGGCATCGAGACCCGCTTTCACCTGTTGCATGGCCTGGTTGCCGGTAAGCGCGCCCAGCGCATTGACGAACGGCCGCTCCGTGACGTAGCGCCACAGCTTTTCTGCTCCCAGCCGGGCAAGCGTGTGCTCCACTTGTACCGTACCGCGAAGGCGCAACACATCCTCCGCGCGATATCCGCGGGTGATGCCCTGCCAGCGCGGGTCACTCTTCCATTCGTTTGCCAGGTTCTGGGCGGTGCGGATCATTGCGTGGGTCGCTCCTATGGCGTTCATTGCAGTTGTGGATAGGCCACAACGGTGAGGAATTCAGCGCAGGCGGCGGCGCTCGTCATTTCACCGAGAATGCGTGCGGCGTCGCGGTAATGCCCGCGCGCATGCGAATCGGAGCCGACCTGCGCCGCAAGACGCTCACTCTCCTGCTGCAGCAGGGTGCGAAAGAGCTCAATCGTCACCTTGCGGCCGTCGGTGAGGTTCGCGCGATGGTGAATCCACTGCCAGATCTGCGTGCGCGCAATTTCGGCCGTTGCGGCATCCTCCATCAGATTGTTGATGGGCACGCAGCCGTTACCGCCAAGCCAGGCGGCAAGGTACTGCAGGCTGACGCTCACATTGTTGAGCAGGCCTGCAGATGTGATGTCGCCCGCGGGCACGCTGAGGAGATCGTCCGCGCTCACCGCCACATTGTCGCGCAGGCGATGCACCTGGTTGGGCGACTGCATCACCCGATCGAACACCTCGCGAGCGATCGGCACCAGCGCCGGGTGTGCGACCCAGGTGCCATCATGGCCGTCGTTCACCTCGCGCTCCTTGTCGGCACGCACCGAGTCGAGCGCCGCCTGGTTTGCGACCGGATCATTCTTGATCGGAATCTGCGCCGCCATGCCGCCCATCGCGAACGCGCCGCGGCGATGACAGGTCTTGATGCACAGCAGTGAGTAGGAGCGCAGGAAATGAGCCGTCATTCCGATGCGCTGGCGATCCGGAAGCAGACAATCGGGGCGGCTCGCGAAGAGCTTGATGAAGCTGAAGATGTAGTCCCAGCGCCCGCAGTTCAAGCCGGTTGCGTAGTCCTTCAGCTCCCACAGTATCTCGTCCATCTCGAAGGCGGCGAGCAGTGTCTCGATGAGCACCGTGCAGCGAATCGTGCCCTGCGGCACCGCCAGATACTTCTCGGAGAAGTCAAACACCTGCGCCCACAGCCGCGCCTCAAGATGGCTCTCCATCTTCGGCAGGTAGAAATACGCACCGGTGCCACGCGCGATGAGCTCGCGCGCGTTGTGGAAAAAGTACAAGCCGAAATCGACGAGCGCGCCCGGCAGGGCCGCGCCGCGTTGAGTCAAATGGCGCTCATACAGGTGCCAACCCCGCGGACGCACGATGAGCACCGCGGTTGTGCGGTTCAGGCGGTAAACCTTGCCGGTATCGCTGACCAATTCGATGGTGCGACGCACGGCATCGTAGAGGTTCTGCTGGCCGCCGATGAGGTTCGCCCAGGTCGGCGCGAGTGAATCCTCGCAATCGGCCATGAAGACACGGGCTCCCGAATTCAGGGCGTTGATAATCATCTTGCGGTCGGTCGGGCCGGTGATTTCGACGCGGCGGTCGAGCAGATCGGCGGGGATCGCCGCGATGCGCCAGGCGGATTCGCGCTGCGTGCGCGTCGCGGCAAGGAAGTCCGGGCGCTCCCCCGCCTCGATGCGCAGCTTGCGCTGCGCGCGGACCTGCAAGAGTTCGGCGACGGGTGCCGAGAATTGCGCGTTCAGCGCCGCCAGAAAATCGAGCGCTGCGGGAGACAGAATCGCTTGGAGATCCGCGCGCGCAGGCGCTCCGATCCTGAGCGGTTCGGGCCGCTCCCTCGCGGAAATATTCACGGTGTTCCTCGGTGTCGGCACAGAATACCGGCGCGATGAGGCCGGGCGCAAGGCGAACTTGCGCGCGCTAGCGCGCGTGGCGGCGATCGGCACGCCGGTTCTGGCTGTGCTCGGCGATAAGTAATGCCAACTCGAGCGCCTGTTCGTGATTCAGGCGCGGGTCGACTGTTGAACGATAGGCACGCTGCAGGTCAGCGTCGGTGAGGCCGCGCGCGCCGCCGGTGCACTCGGTAACGTCATCGCCGGTCAATTCGATGTGAACGCCGCCGAGGAATGAGCCGGTTTCCGCGTGAATGCGAAAAGCGCTGTGCAGCTCTCCCAGGATATTCTCGAAGCGGCGGGTCTTGAAGCCGCCGGTGCTGGTCTCGGTGTTGCCGTGCATCGGATCACACACCCACAGCACCGTCTGCCCGGTCTGCCGCACCGCGTCGATCGCGCGCGGCAGCGCCTTCTCGATCTCCTTCACCCCAAAACGGTGGATGAGCGTCAGCCGTCCGGGCTGATTGTGCGGGTTCAACGTCGTGACGAGGCCCTGGAGCCAGCCCGAATCCATGGCCGCGCCGATCTTCACCGCGACCGGATTGGAGATCCCGCGGAAATATTCCACGTGCGCACCCTCGAGCTGCGCGGTGCGCATGCCGATCCAGGGCAGGTGGGTGGAGAGGTTGTACCAGCGCTGCTGGCGCGGGATAAAGCGCGTCTGCGCCTGCTCGTACAGCAGGTGCAGCCCCTCGTGGCTTGCATAGAAGTCGGCGTGCGTGGTCTCGTGGACGGCGCGACCGCTGATGCCCTCAAGGAAATCGAGCGAGTCCGAAATGGAGTCAGCGATGCCGTGGTAAGCGTCCTTGAGCGGGGAGTGTTTGACGAACCCCAGATCCCAGTACTCCGGGTGGTGCAGGTCCGCGAAGCCGCCGGCGACGAGCGCGCGTACGAAATTGAGCGTCAGTGCCGCGCGCTCGTAGCCGCGCAGCAGCAGCTGCGCATCGGCCGCGCGCGCCGCAGCGGTGAATTCCGGCCGATTCACCAGGTCGCCGCGATAGCTCGGCAGTGTCACGCCGTCTTGCGTCTCGGTGTCGGCAGAGCGGGGCTTGGCGTACTGCCCGGCCATGCGGCCGAGCCGAATGATGGGTTTTTTCAAGCCATGCAGCAGCACGAGGCTCATCTGCAGCAAGATCTTCAGCTGCTTCGCGATCCGGTCGGACTCGCAGTCCGCGAAGGCCTCAGCACAATCGCCGCCTTGCAACAAAAACGCCTGGCCGCGCTGTGCGCTCGCCAGGCGTTCGAGCAGCGCATCAACTTCCCAAGAGACGACGATCGGCGGCAGCCGCGAGAGCTCCGCGATGACGCGCTCGAGCGCCGCGGGATCGGCGTAGGTCGGCTGCTGCTGCGCAGCCTTGGCTTGCCAGCTTGCTGCATGCCAGGGAACGGTTTCAGGGGAGCGCATCGTCCGATGCTACACATTTTCATACGAGCCCCCCAACTGCGTCCGGGGGTGGCGCAGCGGGAGAGTCGGAGGCAGAATGCGCGCCGTTCCGCGCAGTGACGATTTAGCCGAGGGGGCGTGGCATGCATCGTGTACTGATTCTCGGCGCCGGCAAGATCGGCGCACTCATTTCAGGATTGTTAGCAGAATCCGGTAGTTACAAGGTTTTCCTCGGCGACGTCAACGGTCCGACTGCGCAGGCGGTGGTGCGTGCGCATGGCAGCGCCAACCTCACCGCCGTCGCCTTGGATGCGAGCGACACCGCGGCGCTCGCGGATCACCTGGCGGCACATCCGGCCGACGCGGTCATCTCGAGCCTGCCCTTCTACTGCAACGCGGGGGTCGCCGCGGCGGCGCGTCGCGCGGGCACTCATTATTTCGATCTCACCGAGGATGTGGAGGTGACGCGCGCGGTGATCCGCATTGCCGAGGGCGCAGCGCAGGCCTTCGTGCCGCAATGCGGGCTCGCGCCAGGCTTTATCAGCATTGCCGCGAATGAGCTGATGGGCCATTTCGACCAATTGCGCGCGGTCAAGCTGCGCGTCGGCGCCCTGCCCCAGCACCCCAACAATGTCCTCAAGTACTCGCTCACCTGGTCGACGGAAGGCCTCATCAACGAGTATGGCAACCCCTGCCAGGCGATCGCCGATGGACGCACGCTGGAGGTCGCGCCGCTTGAGGGACTGGAGGAGATCGCCATTGACGGCACACTGTACGAGGCCTTCAACACCTCGGGCGGCCTCGGTTCGCTCGCTGACAGTCATGGCGCGCGTTGCGAGGCCATGAACTACAAGACGATCCGCTATCCGGGGCACTGCGCGCAAATGCAGTTCCTGATGAATGACCTGAAGCTGAACCACGATCGCAAGACCTTGAAGCAGGTTCTGGAGAACGCGGTGCCGCAGACCTTGCAGGACGTCGTCATCGTTTATGTGGCGGTCACCGGCACCCAGGACGGCGAGCTGCGCGAAGAGAACTACGTCAACAAGGTCTATCCGCAGGTCATCGCGGGCCGATTGTGGTCGGCCATCCAGGTAACAACGGCCGCCGGTATCACGGCGGTCGTGGATCTTGTGCTGCAGCATCCGCAGCACTACAAGGGTTTCGTGCCGCAGGAGAAATTCAGCATGCCCGACATTCTGCGTAACCGCTTTGGTCGCTACTACGCGCAGGGCGGCACCAAGGACCTCTCGGCCGAAGTCGTGGTCTCCGGCAAGGCCGGCCGCCAGCGCGGACTCACCTCCGCCGCCGCGCGGTGAGTGTGATGGACGTTCCGGCACTGCTCGCACGCCTCGAGATCAATCGGGTTCATCCGGGGGCCTGGTCCGGCTCGCAAGGCTGGTCGAGCGCGACTGAGGGCAGTGAGATTGCAGTCAAGAGTCCCGCCAGCGGCGAGCTCATTGCGACGGTGCGCGCGGCGGGTGCCGCGGACTACGAAGAGCTCATGCGGTCGGCGACGGCCGCCGCGGCGCACTGGCGTGCGGTACCGGCGCCGAAACGCGGCGAGGCCGTACGGCTGCTCGGTGAGGCGCTGCGCGCGCGCAAGACGGATCTCGGCACGCTGGTATCGCTCGAGAATGGCAAGATCCTCCCCGAAGGCCTGGGCGAGGTCCAGGAGATGATCGATATCGCGGACTTCGCGGTCGGTCAATCGCGCATGCTGTACGGGCTCACCATGCACTCGGAGCGCGCGCAACACCGCATGTACGAGCAGTGGCACCCGCTCGGTGTCGTCGGCATCATCTCCGCATTCAACTTTCCCGTCGCGGTTTGGGCCTGGAATGCCTGCCTCGCGGTGATCGCCGGCAATGTTGCCGTGTGGAAACCCTCTCCCAAGAC
Source organism: Steroidobacteraceae bacterium (assembly GCA_035481795.1). Lineage (GTDB taxonomy): Bacteria > Pseudomonadota > Gammaproteobacteria > Steroidobacterales > Steroidobacteraceae > PALSA-1196. The sequence continues at coordinate 50,954 of DATHRI010000023.1, read as the reverse complement.
GCCGCTCAGCGCGCTCGCCGTGCAGCAGCTTTGCAACCGGCTCATGAAGGAGGCGCACCTGCCGCCCATTTTTCAGCTCTTCATCGATGCCGGGACAGAGCTCGCCACGCGGTTCGTCGATGACCGGCGCGTGGCACTCGTGTCGTTCACCGGATCAACCACCATCGGCCGGCGCGTGGGCGAACGCCTTGCAGCGCGCCTCGCCAAGAGTCTTCTCGAGCTCGGCGGCAATAACGCGGTGATCGTCGATGAGAGCGCGAACCTGGATCTGGCGGTGCCGGCCATCGTGTTCGGGGCGGCCGGTACGGCGGGTCAGCGCTGCACCTCGACGCGCCGGGTCCTGGTGCATGCGAGCCGCGCCGCGGAGCTCGAGCAGCGCCTGACGCACGCCTACGGGCAAATCCGCATCGGCGATCCGCTCGAGCCCGGCACGCTCATGGGACCGCTCATCGATGCGCGGGCGGTGGAGCAGTACCGCTCCGCGATCGCCGCAGCGCGCGACGCGGGCGCGGAACTGCTGTGCGGGGGGAAAGTGCTCGCGGGTCCCGGCCATTTCGTCGAGCCCACCCTGTTTCGCGCGCGCAACGACTGGCCCATCGTGCAGACCGAGACCTTTGCGCCGATTCTGTACGTGATTGCGGTGCAGTCGCTCGATGAGGCCATCGCCTTGCAAAACGCCTCGGCTCATGGCCTGTCCTCCGCGCTCTTCACCGATCGACTGCAGCATGCGGAGCGCTATCTGTCGGCTGGCGGCAGCGACTGCGGCATTGCCAACATCAACCTCGGCACCTCCGGGGCTGAAATCGGCGGCGCCTTTGGCGGCGAGAAGGACACGGGTGGCGGGCGCGAATCAGGCTCTGATGCGTGGAAGGCGTACATGCGGCGCCAGACGAATACGATCAACTGGAGCGCCGACCTGCCGCTGGCGCAGGGCATCGAATTCAAAGTCTCATGAGCACATAATTACCTTGAACCGTGAACTTTCTACTGTAAAGTTGCATTGAGTGGCCAGCGAAACCCAACACGGTGCGGTCCTTGCCGCGCTCGCCGCGCACTTAAGGGCGCAGCGGGAAGCGATACTCGCGGCGTGGCGTCGCGCAGTGGACGCGGATCCGCAGCTCACCACCGCCTCCACCTTGTCGAAGTCTCAATTCGTCGATCATATGCCGGAAGTGCTCGATACTTTCGAGCGCCACCTGAGCGCCAAGAGCTATCCCGAGAAGCGTGCGGCGGTGGAGGAGCAGAAAGACGGCGCTGCCGCCCACGGCCTGCAACGCTGGCAGCAGGGCTACAACCAGCGCGAGACCGCTCGCGACTGGGGCCATCTGCAGCTGTGTTTGCTCGCCGAGCTTGACGCCTTTGAGATCACGCTCGCGGAACCTGAGCGCAGGGCCATGCCGATCGCACGGCGTGCGCTCGTGCGCCTCGTGAGCGATGGGGTCAGCGAGAGCGCGAGCCAATACTCACAGATGCGCCAGTCGGAAGCTGCAACCGAGGTGGCTGAGCTTGAGCTGGCTCTCAAGGCTCTGACCACCCTGCAGGAGCAGCGCGCGGGCATCTGGCGCGAAGCGGCCCACGATCTGCGCGGCAGCGTCGGAGTGCTGCAGAGCGCGTCGACGATTCTTGATCGCGATGGCGCGCCCGACGCGGTGCGGCATCAGTCGCTGCAGGTGCTGAAGCGCGGGGTGAAGTCGCTCCACGATCTGCTCTCCGACCTCATCGATCTGGCGCGCATCGATGCCGGGCAGGACCGGCTCGCTCTGGAAACTTTCGATTTGTCGGCGACCCTTCGTCCTCTGTGCGAGTCACTGCGCGCGATGGCGAACGAGCGGAATCTGTTTCTGCGCGTGATCGGCCCGAGCACGCTCGAGGTGCAGGGCGATCGCATCAAAGTGGTGCGCGTCGCGCAGAATCTGCTCTTGAATGCGCTGCGCTACACCCGCACGGGCGGAGTCACACTTGAGTGGGAAGCCTGCGGCTCGGAAGCGCGGCCCCAATGGCGAATGTCCATCATCGATTCGGGCCCGGGCATCACGCAGACCTCGAGCGTGCCTATCGTGCAGGCGCTTGATGAGGCCACGCGCGCAGCGCACCGGCATCCGGACGATCCCGCTGCCCAGATTGCGGGCGAAGGCGACACCACTCGCGATCCGGTGCACACCGGCCACGGCGAGGGAATCGGGCTCACCATAGTCAAACGCCTGTGCGAGCTTCTCGAGGCCACCCTGGAACTGGAAAGCCGAGCCGAGGGCACCACATTTCGCGTCACCGTGCCGCGGCACTATGCCTGAAAGTGGGTTCGCGCTGCGCTGAGTCAGTCGGAGTGCTCGCCCCGCGCCCGCGCTTCCTTGGATTCACGCCAGAGCTCTTCCCACGCATCCGACGTAAGAGAGTTTAGGCTCAGGTTGCGGGCGCGCGCGAGCGATTCCATGTGGCGAAAACGGCTTTCGAACTTCTGGTTGGCCGCGCGCAGCGCCCCCTCGGCATCGATGCGCAAATGCCGCCCCCAGTTGACGAGCGCGAACAGGAGGTCGCCGAGTTCCTCGACGACCGCGGCGTCCGGCGCCTGCCCCGAGCGCGCATCGGCCGAACGCGCAGCGAGCGCGGCGTCGAGTTCCGCGAGCTCTTCCAGCACCTTGCTGCGTACCTGCGGCGCCGCTGTCCAGTCGAAGCCGATGCGCGCCGCACGGCGACCCAGCTTCGCCGCGCGCGTCAGTGCCGGCAGAGCGAGCGGCACATCGGCCAGTGCGCCCGCCCCCTTCGCGCCGTCGCCGCCAGCGGCGCGCTCGCGGGCCTTTTGCTCCTCCCAGAGCGTCTCGAGCGCCGGCCCGTCGAGCGGCTGCGGGTCGGTGCTGAAGACGTGCGGATGACGCCGCACGAGTTTGTCATGGATGGACGCCGCGATGTCCGCGAAATCAAACCAGCCGCGCTCCTGCGCCATGCGGGCGTGAAACACCACTTGAAACAGCAGATCCCCCAGCTCATCGCGCAGGCTGTCGCGATCGGCGCGCTCGATCGCGTCGGCCACCTCATACGCCTCCTCGATCGTATACGGTGCAATGCTGCGAAAGTCCTGCGCAAGGTCCCAGCGGCAGCCGGCCTGCGGATCGCGCAGGCGTGCCATCACCTCGAGGAGCGCGCGCAGCGCGGATTCGGCGCTCGTCACGGTGCTGCCTCGCGGGTGCAGAGCCGATAGAGCGTGATCAGCATGCCCGCGGTCGCACCCCAAATATAGTGCGCCCCGTAGGGAATGTCGCAGACCTCGACCTCTGTCGCGCCGTCGGCCAGGCGGCGCAGCCGGGTCCTGTGATTGGCCGGGTCGAACACATAGCTGAGCGGCACTTCGAAGGTGTCCTGCACTTCCTTGGCCGCCAGCTGCAGCTCAAAACCCGAGCGCACGAAGCCGACGACGGGCGTGACGCGAAAGCCGCTGAGGAGCACATGGTCGGGAAGATAGCCGACGATCGCGACGAAGCGCGGATCAAGACCGATCTCCTCGCGCGCTTCGCGCAGCGCCGCGGCGCGCGGGGTCTCGGCGGCTTCGAGCCGGCCGCCCGGGAATGCAATCTGACCCGCATGACTCTTGAGCTCGATGGCACGGCGCGTGAGCAGCACCGTGAGTTCAGGCGCGCGCTCCACCAGCGGTACCAGCACCGCCGCGGCAATCGGCGTTTTCGGGAAGAAGCGCCCGAGCTCGCGCGTCTCCGCGCGCGACAAGCCGGGCAGCAGCCACTCCTCGCGCGCGTGCTGCGGCGCGCTGCCGGCGAGACGCGCGGCGATGCAAGCCTTCCAGTCAGTCACCGGGCCCAATGGCGTCAGCCGCCCGTGCTCCCGCCGCCCTTAACGCCGCCCCGAGTGAGCTCGAGAGGATCCAAGAGCTTGGCGAGCTCCGCGGCAGACAGGTTCGTCAGCTGCTGCGCGACCTCACGAATCGGACGGCCTTCGGCATAGGCGAGCTTCGCAATCGCCGCGCCTTTCTCGTAGCCGATGATCGGATTCAAGGCCGTCACCAGAATGGGATTGCGATCGAGCGCATCGGCAAGCCGCGCCCGATTGACGGTGAAGCCGGCGATCGCACGATCGGCGAGCGCGACGAGCACGTTGGCGAGCAGCCGTATGCTCTCGAGAAGGTCGTAGGCGATGACCGGCAGCATGACATTCAGCTGGAAATTGCCGGCCTGGCCGGCAAGCGTAATCGTCGTGTCGTAACCGATCACCTGCGCCGCAACCATCGCCGCCGCCTCGGGGATCACCGGGTTCACTTTCCCCGGCATGATGCTGCTGCCGGGCTGCAGCGCCGGCAGGGCGATCTCGCCGAGCCCGGCGAGCGGCCCGCTATTCATCCAGCGCAGATCATTCGCAATCTTCATGACGCTGACCGCGAGCGTCTTCAGCTGTCCCGAGAGTTCAACGGCGGCGTCCTGCGAGGCGAGCGACTCGAAATAATTGGGACTGGGCATGAACGGCACGCCCGTGAGGCGCGCAAGCTCAGCGCAGAAGCGCGCGCCGAACTGCGGATGCGCATTGATGCCGGTGCCGACCGCCGTGCCGCCCTGCGCCAGAGCGAGCAGACGCGGCAGCGTACTGCGCAGCCGCGCACTTCCGTTTTGCAGCTGCATGCGCCAGCCAGACAGCTCCTGCGCGATCGTCAGCGGCATCGCATCCATCAGATGCGTACGCCCCGTCTTCACGACAGCGCCGAATTCATGCTCCTTCGCCTGCAGCACGCTGCAGATGTGCCCGAGCGCTGGCAGCAGCGTGCGCTCAAGCGCGAGCGCGGCGCTCACATGAATCGTCGTCGGAATGACGTCATTGCTGCTCTGGCTCAAATTGATCTCGTCATTCGCGTGCACGGCGCGCCCCAGCTGCCGGCTCGCCAGATGCGCGATCACTTCGTTGGCGTTCATATTGGTGCTCGTGCCCGAGCCGGTCTGAAAGACGTCGACGGGGAACTGCGCGTCATGCTGGCCGGCGGCCACCGCGGCAGCCGCGGCCTCGATCGCCCGCGCGAGATCCGGCGCCAGCAGCCCGAGGGCCGCGTTGGCGCGGCACGCCGCCTGTTTGACGAGGCCGAGCGCGGCGATGAACGCCGGCGGCAATGTGGTCCCGCTGATAGGGAAATTCTCGATCGCGCGCTGCGTCTGCGCGCCCCAGAGCGCCTCCGCCGGCACCTGCAGCTCGCCCATGCTGTCGCGCTCGATTCGAGAGGAAGTCGTCATGGGCCGGACTCCGAAAGGCCGCCAGTATGCGATATCATGCAAATCGTATCATCTCGAGGCTTCTGTTAAAGAACGCATGCCTTCGGGCTCCATCGACGCGCTCTCTCCGATTGACGGCCGCTACCGGGCGGCGACCGAGCCCCTGCGCGCACTGCTGTCAGAGGCAGGGCTCATCCGCGAGCGCATCCGCATCGAGGCGCGCTGGCTGCTGCACCTGAGTGCCGCCGTGCCGCAATTGCCGCACGCACCGCTCGCCGAGTCCGTGCGCCGTCGCGCCGAAGAGCTGGCGCGCGAACCGGACGCTTCGGCCGCGCCGGCGGTGAAGGCGCTCGAGGCGAGCATCAACCATGACGTCAAGGCCGGCGAATACTATCTGCGCCAGGAGCTGCTCGCAGCCGGCGCAAGCGCAGCGGTGCTGGAGCTGGTGCATTTCGGCTGCACCTCCGAGGATGTCAACAATCTGAGCTATGCGCGGCTCCTCGCCGCCGCGCGCACGATTCTAATGGCGGCGCTCGATGCGCTTGATACGCAGCTCAGTGTGCTCGCGCGCCGCGAGGCCGCGACGCCGATGCTGGCTCGCACCCACGGACAGGCTGCGAGCCCGACGACCTTGGGCAAGGAGATTGCCAATTTTGTCGTGCGCTTGCGGCGCGCGCGGCGACGCTGGGCGAAGGTCGCGACGCTCGGCAAGTGGAACGGCGCCGTTGGCAACTTCAATGCGCACGTCGCGGCGGTGCCGCTCGTCGACTGGCCCGCCGTCAGTCGCGCATTCGTCGAGTCACTGGGGCTCGAGTACAACTCGCATACCACGCAGATCGAGCCGCACGACTGGATTGCCGAATACTGCGATGCTCTCGCGGGACTCAATGTCATCCTCATTGGGCTGTGTCGTGACCTGTGGGGGTACATTTCACTCGGCTATCTGCGGCAGCGCGCGCTGGCCGCCGAAGTCGGCTCCTCGACGATGCCGCATAAAGTAAACCCCATCGATTTTGAGAATGCTGAAGGCAATCTCGGCGTTGCCAATGCGCTACTGCGCCACTTCGCCGAAAAGCTGCCCATCTCGCGCTGGCAGCGCGATCTGAGCGACTCGACGGTCCTGCGCAACGCAGGCGTCGCGCTTGCCCATGCGCTCGTGGCCTTTGACGCGCTCGCGCGCGGCCTTGGGAAAGTCGCCGCCGACCCGGCACGGTTGCAGGCTGACGTGAGTGCGGCGTGGGAAGTGCTCGCCGAGGCGATACAGACCGTGATGCGCGCCGCCGGCGTTCCCAATGGCTACGAACGCCTGAAGGAGTTCACGCGCGGCCGCGCGATCGACGCGCCCGCGCTCGCCGCGTTCATCGACACCCTGCCGCTGGCGGCGAGCGACAAGGCCCGGCTGCAGGCACTGGCCCCATCCGACTACGTGGGGTTGGCCACGCAGCTGGCACTTGAGGTGTAGGCTTCAGAAAGTGCGAACTGTGCCGCGTTTTTGAGCGCCGCCGGCCGCGGCGACGCCCAAAAGCGTGACCCGATCGGCAACCACGCGCCCCGCCCCTTTCTAAGATCGCAGGGCCTGCCAGCGCGCAGGCGCTCAAGACAGGCTCTCGATCTTGAATGCTCCCGGGGAAGACGACGCGGACCCAACCGCCGATCTTGCGCAGCTCGCGAATGCTCGCTATGCGCCCGAATCGGACTTCAACGACGGCTCCGCGCCGAACGGGCGGCGTTCTGCCGAGTCCCTCATTGTCTTCACCACGCTCCCCGAAGCGCGCCAAGCGGTCAATCGCGCCGCGTCGGCAGCGCAGCGCCTGATGTCGATCTACACGCCGGATCTGGAACCGGATCTTTATGACCAGACGGCGTTCCTCGAGATCGTCAAGCATTTCGTGCTGTCGCGCAGCTTCTCCAAGGTCCGCGTACTCCTGGTCGAACCGACCCGTGTCATGCGTGACAGCAATCGCTTCGTCGCCATGGGCCGGCGCCTGTCAAGCTGCATCGACATCCGTTACGTCGCCGCGCAATCACCGCAGCGCGCGTCGGCCTATTTGATCGCCGATGACCGGGCGATCGCGTATCGCATGCGCGCCGATACCTGGGACGGTATAGCCGACTTCAACAATCCGCGAGTCGCCAAACTGTATTTGACGGAGTTCGACACGGTCTGGAACGCGAGTGCGCCGGAGCACGGTCTACGCGTCGCCCGGCGTGGCTGAACCCGGCCAGCCGGCCGCGCCGCGCGCGGCTATAATCGCGCGCATGGCGTGGAAGCCCGACATCACCGTCGCCGCCGTCAGCGAAAGCGCGGGGCAATTTCTGGTTGTCGAGGAGCGTATCAACCACCGGCTCGTCTTCAATCAGCCCGCGGGCCACGTCGAGAACGGCGAGACCATTATCGAAGCCCTGGTGCGCGAGGTGCGTGAAGAGACCGCGTGGGCGTTTCTTCCCGAAGCGTTTCTCGGAGTGTATCTGTGGCGCAGCCCGGCCTCGGGCCGTGCAACGCTGCGCTTTGCCTTCTGCGGCGCCGTGGCCGACCATGATGCCTCCCAGCCGCTCGATCGCGGCATCGTGCGCACTCACTGGCTGAGCCGCGCGCAGCTCATCGAGCGCAAGCCGCGATTGCGCAGCCCTCTGGTTCTGCGCTGCATCGACGATTACTTGAGCGGGCGGCGGCTGCCACTCGATGCGGTGGGGAGCCTTGATCTGAACTCGGCCGCGCAAGTCCGCGCCATCCGCCTGTAAGCAGCATGCGCCCACCGCGCGCCTTAACGGGCGCGCTACAATCCCGGCATGTCCAGCTCCCCTTCTGTCATTGTCGGCCTGTCGGGCGGCGTGGATTCGGCCGTTGCCGCCCTGCATCTGAAGGAATGCGGCTGGACCGTCCAGGGTCTCTTCATGAGCAACTGGGACGAGGCGGACGATGCGTATTGCACGGCGGCCCAGGACTACCAGGATGCGCGCGCCGTCGCGCGCGAGCTCGACATTCCCCTGCATCGGGTCAGCTTTGCTGCCGAATATCGTGCCCGCGTGTTTGCACACTTTCTGCACGAGCAGCGCGCCGGCCGCACCGGCAATCCGGACATCCTCTGCAACCGCGAAATCAAGTTCGGCCTCGCCCTGCGCTACGCCCAGCGCCTGGGCGCCACGTGGTTCGCGACCGGCCACTACGCCCGCCTGGTGCGCGGCACGGCGGGCGTCGAGTTGCACAAAGCGCACGATCGCTCCAAGGATCAGAGCTACTTCCTGCACGCGGTCGCTCGAACGCAGCTCGAGCGCAGCGTGATGCCGCTTGGCAACCTGGAAAAGGCCGCGGTTCGCGAGCGCGCGCGCCGCGCGGGACTGCCGGTCTACGACAAGCCCGACAGCACCGGCATCTGCTTCATCGGCGAACGGCCATTTGCCGAGTTCCTGGCGCGCTTCCTGCCCGCAACGCCCGGCGCGATCGAAACGCCGGAGGGCGTATCTGTCGGCAGCCATCGAGGCCTTGCCTTCTACACCCTCGGGCAGCGCGCGGGCTTATCGATCGGCGGACGGCGCGGCTACTCGCAGGCGCCCTGGTTCGTCGCCGCCAAGGACGCGGCGCGCAATGTGCTCGTCGTGGTCCAGGGGCATGACCATCCGCGGTTGTCGAGCCGCGAGCTGGCGACCGGCGTCATGCATTGGCTGACCGAGCCGCCGGTGACGGCATTTCGTGCGCAGGTGAAGGTGCGTTACCGCCAGCTCGATCAAGCTGCGCGGGTCGAGCCGCGCGCCGACGGCACGGCACGCATCGTCTTCGATGAGCCGCAGCGCGCCGTCACGCCCGGCCAGTTTGCAGTCCTCTACGATGCGGAGCGGTGCATCGGCGGCGCGGTCATCGACAGTGCCGGGTCGCAGGCGCGCCTGAGCGCGGCCGCCTAGGCAGCTTGCAGCCGGCCGTGCATCCCTGCGGCCGCCGCCGCGCGTTATATAATTGCAGCCGTTGGCTTCTATTCGCGGATGGCTCCCATGACGGACAGCTTTCAGGCCCGTTCGACGCTGCAGGCAGGCGCAAAAAGCTACGAGATCATGAGCCTCGCCGCCCTGCCGCGCGACAAAGTGGCGCGCCTGCCGTACGCGCTGAAGATTCTCCTCGAGAACCTCCTGCGCTTCGAAGACGGCACCAACGTCAGGAAGAGCGATATCGAGGCGCTGCTCTCCTGGAACGCCAACGCCGCGCCCACTCACGAAATCGCCTTCACGCCGGCGCGCGTCATCCTGCAGGACTTCACCGGCGTGCCCTGCATAGTTGACCTCGCGGCCATGCGCGAGGCGATCGTCAAACTGGGCGGTAATCCCGAGCGCGTCAATCCGCTCGCTCCCGCCGAGCTCGTGATCGACCACTCCGTCCAGGTCGACGAGTACGGCACTGCGCAGGCCCTCGCGGCCAATAACCGGATAGAGTTCGCGCGCAATATTGAGCGTTACGGATTTCTGCGCTGGGGACAGACGGCATTTCGGAATTTCAAAGTCGTGCCGCCAAACACCGGTATCGTTCACCAGGTCAACCTCGAGTATCTGGGGCGCGTGGTGTTCCACGACGAGAAGGACGGGGTGCGCCGCGCCTATCCGGACACGCTGGTCGGCACCGACTCCCATACGACCATGATCAACGGCCTGGGGGTCCTCGGCTGGGGCGTCGGCGGCATCGAGGCTGAAGCGGCCATGCTGGGTCAAGCGGTGACCATGCTGATTCCACAGGTCATTGGAGTCAGGCTGAGCGGCGAGCTCGATCCGGGCGCCACGGCGACGGATCTGGTGCTCACCGTGACCGAACTCCTGCGCAAGAAGGGTGTGGTCGACAAGTTCGTCGAGTTCTTCGGCGACGGCCTGGCAAACCTGCCGCTCGCGGACCGCGCCACGATTGCCAATATGTCGCCGGAATTCGGCAGCACCTGCGCGATCTTTCCGATCGACGCGGAGACGCTGCGCTACCTCGAGCTGACCGGCCGACCGGCCGAGCAAATCGAACTGGTCGCCGCCTATGCCAAGGCGCAGGGACTGTGGCGTGAGAACGGCCAGCCTGCGGCGGACTACACCGACATCGTGGAACTCGATCTCGCCACCGTCGAGCCCAGCCTTGCCGGGCCGCGCCGCCCGCAGGATCGCGTGCCGCTGCGCGTGGCCAAAGCGGTGTACCGGGCTGCGCAGCAGAAGATGGCACAGGAGCGCGCACAGAAGAATCCCCAGGCCACGGGCCGTGCCATGGCCCAGGTCGATGCCACGGCCTTCGCAGTGAGCGACGGGGCCGTTCTGATCGCGGCCATCACGAGCTGCACCAATACCTCCAATCCGGCGGTGCTGATCGCGGCGGGCCTCCTCGCACGCAACGCACGCAAACGCGGTCTCGCCACGCAACCGTGGGTGAAGACGAGCCTCTCGCCCGGCTCGCGCGTCGTCACCGATTATCTGAACCGTGCGGGCCTCACGGCCGACCTCGAAGCGCTCGGCTTCTATACCGCCGGTTACGGTTGCCAGACCTGCATCGGCAATAGTGGTCCGCTCAAGGCGGAGATTTCCGATGCCGTCAGAGCCGGCGACGTCATCGCCTGCGCGGTGCTCTCCGGCAACCGCAACTTTGAAGGTCGCGTTCACCCGGAGGTGAAAATGAACTTCCTGGCCTCACCGCCGCTGGTGGTCGCCTACGCCCTCGCAGGCACGCTCGACCTTGACCTGTATACCGAGCCGCTCGGCACCGGAGGCGACGGGGAGCCGGTGTACCTGCGGGACATCTGGCCGGCGCCCACACAGATCCAGGAAGTCATCGTCAAGTCGGTGAGCTCCGCCATGTTTAAAAAAAGTTACGGCAGTGTGTTTGCCGGTGACGAGCTGTGGAACGCCATCGCAGTCCCGCAGGGTATGGTGTACGCCTGGGATGCCGCCTCGACCTACGTGAAAAATCCGCCCTACTTCGATGGCATGTCGATGCGCACGCCCGCGATCGAAGACATCCGTGGCGCGCGCGCGCTCGCGGTACTCGGTGACTCGGTGACGACGGATCACATCTCCCCCGCCGGCAACATCGCCAAAACGAGTCCGGCTGCAAGTTATCTCATTGAACAGGGCGTCAAGATTGCCGACTTCAATTCCTACGGCGCGCGCCGCGGCAACCACGAGGTGATGATGCGCGGCACGTTCGCCAATATCAGGCTGCGCAATCTGCTGCTGCCGGGCATCGAGGGCGGCGTCACCGTCCACTTTCCGAGCGGCAAGCAGACCTCCATCTACGACGCCGCCATGCGCTATCAGCGCGAGCGCACGCCGCTCGTCGTGCTTGCGGGCCGCGAGTACGGCACGGGCTCGTCGCGCGATTGGGCAGCGAAAGGCACCATGCTGCTCGGTGTCAAGGCGGTGATCGCCGAAAGCTTCGAGCGCATCCATCGTTCCAATCTCATCGGCATGGGCGTGCTGCCGCTGCAATTCCCGGCCGGACAGAATGCGCAGTCGCTTGGCTTGACAGGCCGCGAAATCTTCGACATTACCGCCTTGAACGGCGGCGCGGCCCGCACAGTGATTGTGACCGCCACTGTCAACGACGGAATTCCCACACGTTTCGAGGCGCCTGTGCGCATCGATACGCCCAAGGAGCGTGAGTACTTCCGTCACGGCGGCATCCTGCAGTACGTCCTGCGACAGCTCGCCGCACCCGCGCGCGCCGCCTAGCCCGCGCGCAGCCAACGGCCCGCAGCAGCCGCGAGATCCTGCGATGGCGCTCGTCGTTTTCGATCTTGACGGAACGATCAGCCGCCACGACACCTTGTTCGCCTACCTGCTCGGCTTCCTGCGCCGAAATCGCCGTCGCTGGCCGCGAATGCTCCTGAGCCTGCCGGCGGTGCTCGGCTTTGCCTGCGGCGTGGTCAATCGCGGGCAACTCAAGGCCGCCGCGATGAAGGCGGCGCTCGGCGGCTGCACTCGCACGGTGATCAACGCCTGGACGGCACGCTACGTGACCGAACTCCTGGCGCGCGGAGTGTTTGCCGATGCGCTGACCGCCATCGTCAAGCACCGCCGCAGTGCCGATGTGCTCGTGCTCATGAGCGCAAGCCCGGACCTGTACGTGCCGGAGATTGCACAGCGGCTCGGCTTTGCAGAGACCATCTGCACCGGCGTGCGCTGGCGCGGCGAGCGCCTGGACGGCGAGCTCGCCACTGCGAACCGGCGGGGTGCAGAAAAGGCGCGGTGCTTCGCCGCGTTACGCGCCCGTTATCCACAGACGCCAACCGTGGCATACGCCAATAGCGCAAGCGACTTCGAACATCTACAGCTCGCCGATGAAGCGTACCTAGTGAACCCCTCCGCCGCATTGCGCCGCGAGGCGGAACGCGCGCATTTTCGCTGTGTCATCTGGCGCTGATACTGCCCGCGCCTGCACCGCAGCAGCCGAAACCGGCGCGGCCGCGCACAGATTTCCGTGCAGGCTCGAGGCGCATCCGCTCTTTTAGGACTGCTTGTCCCAAATCTCGGTGAAGGGCTCCTTACCCTCGCCGTTGACGCCCTTGGCCACCATGCTTTTACCGTCCGCGGCGGTGCTGTAGTGCACCACTTCCAACACCTTGCCCTTGACCTTTTGGACCAACTTGAATCCGCTGGGTCCGGTTTTGGAGAGCGCGACAGTGAACCCGTCAGGAACCGTAGGGCCGCTGCAAGCATGATCCTTGCCGTCCCAATTTGCCGCGCACGTCGCCTTGAAGGCCGAAATCGTTAGAGTCACGCCGTTGTCGCCGTCGCTCTGAATCGTCAGCGAGTTAGGTGAGCTTAATTTGACCTTCGTGCTTTTCCAGCCGCCGATAAGGCCGCTGCCCGTCGACGTCCTGACATAAGTGGTCGTGTCGTCAAAGGTATCGCCGTTGGGTTTGGTGCCCTTGACCTCGATCACAAGAGTATTTCCGTCTGACGACAGCTTCCACGCGGCGGTCGCCAATAGGACGCCCTTTCTTTTCGTGGTGGTCGTATAGCCGCTGTCGCCCGTCTTCTGAAAAGTGCGTTCGGCGCCCATGGGGGTGGTGAACGAGCTTCCGTCCGGCTTGAAGGTATAACTTTGAGCCGAATCCGTGAACTTCCACGCCCCGTTTCCGGCGTCTTCAAAGGTCATCGTATCCCCGGCAAGCTGGCTCTTACTGGGATTGAGGCGCCAGGTGCCGTCAAACGAACCCTCGGCCCGTGCGGCCGAACAGATGCAAATTGCGATGAGCGGAAGAAGAATCGTTGCCGTTCTCATAAGTACTCCTTGGATGAATCCGGCGCCTCGTGAGCGCGCGCCGGGAATTATTGGTCGACCGACGGCTCGATGCACTGCGATGGTGGGCCTGAGCTTGCGCACTGACAAGTGCCCCGTGCGCCAGCAATGCCGCATCGCGGCAGCGCGCCCTCACTGTCAGGCACCCGTCGGCCTCCTTCCGAGTGCAGCATCTTCTGCCTTTCGACTGTGGCGCGCGGCGTTGATGCCTGGTGGGCGTCAATTGTCGCGATCAAGCGCTATTGCGCTACGAAACCCGTAGTTGGCTGTCGGCCCGGCAACGTCCTACATTGCCGTGCGGATCTGCCACAACTCCGGGAAGAATCGCAGCTCGATCGCCTTGGCAAGATATGAAACCCCACCGCTGCCGCCGGTGCCGCGTTTATAGCCAATGATGCGTTCCACGGTCGTCATGTGATGACATCGCCATAACTGAAACTTGTGGTCGAGATCCACCAGGCGCTCGGCAAGCTCGTAGAGGTCCCAATCCTTCTCGACGTTGTGATACACACCCAGCCACGCGCCGGCCACTGCCTTGCTTGCGCGATACGGGGCGCTGAAATCCCGCGACAGATAATCCTCGGGAATGCCATAACCGCGGCGGCTGAGGAGCCGCAGGACCTCATCGTAGAGAGACGGCGCGGCGAGCGCGCGCGCGAGCGTCTCGTAGCCGGCGGGGTCATGCTGGTGCACGGCAATCATCTCGGCGTTCTTGTTGCCGAGGCGGAACTCCAGTTCGCGGTACTGCAAGGACTGAAAGCCCGAAGAGCGCCCGAGCAGGTTGCGAAATGCCGAGTAGTCTGCGGGCGTCATCGTCGCCAGCACATCCCACACCGCCGTCAGCTGCGTCTGCACGTGGGTGATGCGGGCGAGCATCTTGAAGGAGGGACCCAGATCGTCGCGGCGCACGCACTCGAGCACGCCGTCGAGTTCATGTAAAAAAAGCCGCAGCCAAAGCTCCGACGCCTGATGCACGATGATGAACATCATCTCGTCGTGCTGTGAGGAGAGCGGCTTCTGAGCGTCGAGCAGCTTTGCCAGCTGCAGATACCCGCCGTAGCTCAGCGAGGCGCCAAGATCCCAGTGGATGGGTTCATCGGACAAGTCGATTTTCTCGGACTTCTCGTAGCGCAGGTCACTCATGGCGGCACCCGGCGGATCGCGCGGCTCAAGCCTCGCCGAACACCCAGGATGGTACACGGCGCCAGCCGTCGAGCAATTCGGCATCGAGACGCTCGTGTCCGGGACAATGGCGCGCGACGTCCGCCCAGAAAGCCCGCGAGTGGTTCATGTGGCGCGTGTGCGCGAGTTCGTGCACCAGGAGATAGCGCATCACCTGCGGGCTCTGAAAGAGCAGACAGCCGTTGAGGCTGATGGTGCCGCGGGTCGAGCAACTTCCCCAGCGCGTGCGCTGGCGGCGCACGGCGACCCGCCGGTATTCGACGCCCATATCGCGCGCGCACTGCGCCAGCGCCGGGCCGAGCAGCGCACGGGCTTGCTGGGCGAACCAGTCGCACAGGGCGCGTTGCACGCGCCGGGCGTCGCTGGTATCGCCAACGAGAGCGAGAATTCCGGGCGCTCGGGCGCGGGCACGGACGCGGCCACAGCCGCCCGCGAGATGCACGCGCCAGCTCTCCCCGAACGCGGAAAGCTCGATGCGGCTCGGCGGGAAGGGTTCCGGAGCGGCGGCGTGGCGCCGCGCCTGGGCGAGCTTGGATTCGATCCACTCGCGGTGGCCATCGAGGAATTGCGCGACCGCACGCCGTGAGGTGCGCCGCGGCACGACCACCTCGACACGCCCGGTATGAAAGACGCGGATCGCGAGGCGGCGCGCACGGCCGCTTTCGCGCCAGGCCCAGCCCTGCGCCGGGTCCTCGTCAGACCATAGAGGCAACTGCGGTGGGGCGGCATGAAGCATAGCTGCGCACGCGATCATAGCAGTCCGCGCACCCGCGTCGTGGATACCCGTCAGTGGCGCAGATCCGCTACGATCGCGCGCTGCGTATATCGATCTGACGGACCCCGGTGAGCGAAATCATTCTCGAAGTCCGCGCGCTCATGAAGAGCTACGCCACGGTGACCGCGGTCGACGGCGTGTCATTCGCGGTGACCGCGGGCATGTGCTTTGGGCTCCTCGGGCCGAACGGCGCCGGCAAGACCACGACCATCGAGATCATGGAAGGCATTCTCAGCGCGACTTCCGGAGAAGTGCGCTACCGTGGCGAGCCCCTGGGTCGCCGCTCCCGCGAAGACTCCGGAATTCTGTTTCAGAAGACGGCGCTGCAGGACTTTCTGACGGTGCGCCAGAGCCTCACGCTGTTTCGGCACCTGTATGCGCGAGGTCATTCCGTCGATGAGCTCATCAGGCTCTGTGCCCTCGAGAAACTGCAGAACCGCGACACCCGCAAGCTCTCAGGCGGACAGCAGCAACGCTTGCTCCTGGCGATCGCCCTTGCGAACGATCCCGCAGTGCTTTTTCTGGATGAGCCGACGACCGGCCTGGATCCGCAGGCACGCCGCAATTTCTGGGAGCTGGTGCAGTCCATCAAGGCGAGTCGCAAGACCATCATCCTCACCACCCATTATATGGAAGAGGCGGAATTGCTTTGCGATGAGATTGCGATCATCGATCGCGGCCGCATCATCGCGCAGGGCGGTCCGCGGCAACTCCTGCGCGAGCACTTCGCCGAAGTGCTGCTCGAGCTACCCAAGCCGGAGTTTCCCGAGAGCGCACGCGAGCTGCCGCTGCGGCTCTTCGAGGCGGGCGACCGCATCGAGATCACGACCGATGATCTCGACGGCACGCTGCGCACGCTGATGGACGCGCACGTGCCGCTGACGAATTTGCGCATCCGGCCGCCGAATCTCGAGGATCTGTTCCTCGAATTGACCGGCAAGGAGCTGCGCGCATGATGAAGCGGCTGCTCGCTGTTTGGCACGCGCGCAATCTCGAGTTCGTACGCGACCGCGGCACGCTGCTCTTTACTCTCGTGGTGCCGATCGCGCTCGTCGTGGGCATGAGCATCGTCTTCGGCGGCCCGGAACGCCCGCTCTTCAAAGTCGGGGTGCTCAGCACACACGTGGCACAGGAGCGCCATCCCTTCCTGCGCGAGCGCTATGTCGACTTCGTGCCCGTGACCGACGCGGCGGATGCGACCCGCAAAGTGGGACGCCATCAGCTCGACCTGTTGCTGGATCCACAGAACGGCGCACGCTACTGGGTGAATACCGATTCGCCGAAGGGCTACATTGTCGAGAAGCTGCTGCTGGCGGCGGACCCCGGCGCCGTGCGTGAGCCCGTCAGCGGGACCGCGGTACGCTACGTCGATTGGCTCTTTCCCGGCGTACTCGGCATGAACATGATGTTCAGTTGCCTCTTCGGGGTAGGCTACGTGGTGCTGCGCTACAGAAAAAGCGGCTTTCTGAAGCGACTGCATGCGACGCCGCTCACGCCGTTCGAGTTCCTGAGCGCACAGGTGCTGTCGCGATTGAGTCTCGTCATCCTGGTGACGCTCATTCTGTACTGCGGCGTCGCGCCCATCATCCACTTTCACACGGCGGGCAGCGTGCTCCTCCTGTTCCTCATCGCCGTCATGGGGGCGCTCTCGCTCATCGCACTGGGACTCACCATCGCGGCGCGCTTTTCGAGCGACGAGCTCGTGGGCGGAGTCCTGAACCTCATGACCTGGCCGATGATGCTGTTGTCCGGAATCTGGTATTCACTCGAGGGGTCGCCGCGCTGGGTGCGCCTCCTCGCGCAGGTCTTCCCGTTGACGCACATTCTCAATGCCGCCCGCGCCGTCATGATCGACGCGGCCGGCATTGCGCAGGTGGCGCCCGATCTGGCCTATCTCGGGCTGACGGCGCTCGCCTTCCTCGCCTTTGGCGCCTGGTCCTTTCGCTGGCGGCTTGACTGATGCGTTTTCTCAGCGACAACACCGCGAGCGCGTGTCCAGAGATGCTGGAGGCGATTCGCGCGGTCAATTCGGGTCTCGAGCCCGCCTACAGCGAGGACCGCTGGTCGCAGCGGCTGGATCGGGTTTTCGCTGAGTTTTTCGACACTGAGGTGTGCGTCTTTAGCGTCGCCACGGGCACCGCGGCCAACGCCCTTGCGCTCGCCACGGTGACGCCGCCCCATGGCGCGATCTTCGCGCACGAGGAAGCCCACGTGGTCCGCGATGAGTGCAGCGCGCCGGAATTCTTCTCCGCCGGCGCGCGCCTCATCACCATTCCCGGGCGGCACGGCAAGGTGACCCCGGAGGGCCTGGCGCACGCGCTGGCCGCCAATCCCCCGACCGTGCACACGGTGCAGCCGGCCGCATTGACGTTGACCCAGGCGAGCGAGTTCGGAACGGTGTATCGCCCCGCCGAAATTGCCGCGCTCGCGGACGCCGCCCACGCACAGCGCCTCGCCGTGCACATGGATGGCGCGCGCTTTGCGAACGCGGTCGTGACCTTGGGTTGCCATCCGGGAGAGACCAGCTGGCGCGCCGGCGTCGATGTGCTGTCGTTCGGCGCGACCAAGAACGGCGCGCTCGGCGCCGAGGCGGTCGTGTTCTTTGACCTCAAGCGCGTGGCCGACTTTGAGTTGCGGCGCAAGCGCGCCGGGCACCTGCTGTCCAAATCGCGCTACGGCGCCGCGCAGCTCCTCGCCTACATCGAATCCGGGCTCTGGCGGCGCAATGCCGAACGCAGTAATCGCCTGGCGCTGCGCATCGGCGCCGCCGCGGCCGGGCGCCTCCTCGGCCCGGTGGAGGCCAACGAAGTCTTCTGCGCACTCGGGGAGGAGGCCAAGCGCGAACTGCGCCACGCGGGCTTCGAATTCTACGACTGGGGAGCGGAGCGCTCCGGTGCGGCGCGCTTCGTCGTCTCCTGGGATCAGCCCGAGGAACACGTCGCCGCGCTGTGCGCGGCGCTGACCGGCGCGGGTGCGCGCGTCAGCCCGCCGTGATGCGCGCGATCAGGCGCCGTGCGAGCTGAAAATCCGGTGCGATGAGGAGCGCACGCTCCAGCGCGTCGCGCGCGGCCGCCGCATCCCCGCGCTCGAGATCACAGCGCGCCCGATAGGTGTAGCCTTCCGCCGGTCCCCACTCCGGAACATGCTCGGCGCCAGGCCGTGCGGCTTCGAAGGCGCTGACCGCAGCGGCAAATTCAACGCAGGCGCGCAGTTTGGCCGCGGCCGCGGTGCTGTGCGGCCGCTCGAGCTCGAGGGCGCCATCGAGCAGCAGCACGCGCGGGTTATGGGCATCGAGCGCGAGCGCACGCGCGAGCTGTGCGCGGCTGCGCGGTCCCGCGAGCGGCGCGCGCAACGCTGACAGGTCCGCAACGAGCCCGAGGCAAGCGGCTTGCAGCGCGAGCGCTTCGGCCCAGTCCGGGCGCGCCAGCACGGCCTGATCGAGACTCGCGGCGCAGTGCTCGGCCGCGCTCGCGGCGCGCGGCTTGTCGCGCTCGGCGCTGCTCTGCGCCAGTCGATAGTGAGCGAGCGCCGCGTAGTAATTCTGTAAGGGCTCGGCGTCCGCCTTCGCGTCGAGTCGCTGCGTCAGATTGCCGAGGGCACGCAGATCCTCGGTATAGTAGGCGTACTGGATCTGGCCTTCGACGTCGAGCCAATGCGCTTCGTCCGCCGCACGCGTTGTAGCGGCGGCGGCAAGGAGACAGGCCAGGCACGCAAGCTGCGCACGTCTCTTGGAATGTCGACTGGCCATACAACGCCGGCTACGCATGACAAACCTTACCACAGGCCGCGCGGCTCCCGCCGCCGCCACGGTCGCAGGGGTCACGTTGATTGATATCGGGATCAATCTGGCACACAAGAGCTTCAGCGCGGATCGCGACGCCGTGATCGCGCGCGCCTATGCGGCGGGCGTCGAGCAGATGGTCGTCACCGGCTCGGACGCTGTCAGCTCGCGGGAGGCGGTACGGCTCGCCAGGGCTCATCCGCAGCGCCTCTTTGCCACCGCCGGCGTGCATCCGCATCACGCCGCGCAGTGGTCGGCCGCGCTCGCGGCGGACTTGCAAGAGCTTGCGAGCTGCCCGGAAGTGGTCGCCATCGGTGAGTGTGGTCTTGATTATTACCGCAACCTCGCAGCACCTGCGGCACAGCGCGCGGCTTTTCAGCGTCAGCTCGAACTCGCCGCCAGCATCGGCAAGCCGGTCTTTCTGCACCAGCGGGATGCGCACGCGGACTTCGTCGCCATCCTGCGCGAGCATCGCGCGCTGCTGAGCGGTGCGGTGGCGCATTGCTTTACCGGCACGGCCGCCGAACTCGAGTGCTATCTCGAGATGCGCTTGTTGATCGGCATCACCGGCTGGATCTGTGACGAAAGACGCGGTGCGCATCTGCTGCCGCTCATGCGCGCCATCCCCGCGCAGCAGCTGCTGCTCGAGAGCGACGCCCCTTATCTCATACCGCGCGATCTTGCCCCCAAGCCCGTCTCGCGGCGCAATGAGCCCGCTTACCTGCCGCATATCGCAGCCGCGGTCGCACGTGCGCGCGCCGAGCCACTGGCCAGGCTTGCGCAGGACACGACCGCGAACGCGCAGCGGCTCTTTCGCCTACCTCTAATACACTAGAATAAGTATTAACAACCTATTGATAATAAAGGTATTAAATGTCAAATATTGATACAACTGCATTACTGCACGACATTGAGGGATATTGGCAGGAATCCATCCTCGAGCAGCTTTGTGCCTACATCCGTATACCGAATCAGTCGCCGCTGTTCGATCCTGATTGGGAAAGCCACGGACACATGGAGCGGGCTGTCACTTTGATGGCTGACTGGTGCCGCGCGCAGCCGATCGCCCATGCGCGTGTCGAGGTGCAGCGGCTGCCGGGCCTCACACCGCTGCTCGTCATTGACGTGCCCGGCGAGCTGCCGGGGTGCGCTCTGCTGTATGGCCACCTCGACAAGCAGCCTGAATTCACCGGCTGGGAAGCGGGTCTGGGTCCGTGGCTGCCCGTTGTGCGCGAGGGCAAGCTCTACGGGCGTGGCGGCGCGGACGATGGCTATGCAGTGTTCAGTTCGCTCGCCGCGATCCGCGCACTCAAGGCGCGCCACATCGCCCTGCCGCGCTGCCTCGTCATGATCGAAGCCTCCGAGGAAAGCGGCAGCATTCACCTGCCCGCGCATCTGGATGCACTGGGCACGCGCTTCGGCACGCCCGCGCTCGTCGTGTGTCTGGATGCGGAGTGCGGCAACTTCGCGCAGCTGTGGTCCACGACGTCGTTGCGCGGCAACCTCGTGGGCCGGCTGCACGTGCGCGTACTCGATGAAGGCGTGCACTCCGGTATGGCGACCGGCATTGCGCCGTCCCCTTTCCGCGTCGCCGTGCAGCTCCTGGAACGGCTCGAGAGCAGCGTGACGGGCGATCTGCTCCTCGATGAGCTGCAGGTGGCGATACCGCGCGATCGGCGCGCGCAGTTGACGCTCGCGGCGCAGGTGCTAGGCGCAGCGGTCGCCGAAAAGATCCCCTTCGCAAAAGGTGTGCGCGCGCTCTCCAATGAGCCGCTCGAGCTCCTCATCAATTCAACCTGGCGCGCCACGCTCGCCGTTACCGGCACCGACGGCCTGCCCGCCGTGCAGTCGGCGGGCAATGTGCTGCTGCCGGAAATCGTGCTCAATCTTTCGCTGCGGCTGCCGCCCACCTGCGACGCTGAACGCGCCGGCGCCGCGGTACGCCGGACGCTTGAGCGCGACCCGCCCTATGGCGCGCAGGTGCGTTTCGAGAGCGAAGGGGCAACCGGCGGCTGGAATGCGCCGCCGCTTGCGGCCTGGCTCGAACGCGCGATCGGCCAGGCATCACGGCAGATCTTTGATGAGGATGCGGTGCATGTGGGCAGCGGCGGTACCATTCCGTTCATGGGGATGCTGGGAGAGCGCTTCCCGCAGACGCAGTTTTTCGTCACCGGACTGCTCGGCCCGCACTCCAATGCGCACGGGCCGAACGAGTTCCTGCACATCGATTACGCGCGCCGCCTGACCGCATGCGTGGCCTTGGTGCTCGCCGACTTTGCCACGCACACCTAGCGCGGGGTGCGATTCTCGATCACTCCATCTGCTGCACTTCCCGCGCGCTCAGGCGCAGGGCGGCGGCCGCGACATTCTCCTCGAGGTGCGCAACCGAGGACGTCCCCGGGATCGGCAGCATCACGGGCGAGCGCGCCAGCAGCCAGGCGAGCGCGCGCGGCGCATTTTCCGCCTCGCGTCCGGCCCCGAGCGGAAACCAGGGAATGAAGGCGATCCCCGCGCGCTCGCAGGCCCTGAGCACGCCCTCCGCGTCGCGCTCCGCGCGGTTGTAGCGATTCTGCACCGACACCACGTTGACGGCGCGCTGCGCGCGCTCAAGCTCCTGCGCGCTCACGTTGGACACGCCGATATGACGGATCTTGCCCTCGGCGCGCAGCCGCGCGAGCTCTCCGAGCGAGTCCTCGAGCGGTACGCGCGGATCAACCGCGTGCAGCTGATAAAGATCAATGCGCGCCAGGCGCAGGCGCCGCAGGCTGCCCTCGCAGGCGCTGCGCAGATGCAAAGGATGCGCATCGCGCCCCCACGCGCCGGGGCCGGCGCGCGTGAGCCCGCCCTTGGTCGCTATCACGAGCCCCGGCGGATAAGGATGCAGCGCCTCGGCGATAATCTCTTCACTGACACCGGGGCCATAGGAGTCCGCCGTGTCGATGAAGTTCACCCCGAGTTCGAGCGCGCGGCGCAGCACCCTGACGGCCGCGCTCCGATCCGCCGGCGCGCCCCACACGCCCGGTCCGGTGAGGCGCATTGCACCGAAACCCAGCCGATGCACGTGCAGATCTGCGCCGATCGCGAACGTGCCCGCGGCTGCGGCCGAAGGAGTCCTCGCGGGGGTGGTCGGGTTCATAGGCAAGCTCCTGCTCTCGCCGGGACTGCTAGAATAGGGAGACGGGCGCACGCGCGCCCTCCGCGCCTGGGGGCCTTCGCATGTACTACGGCTATAACGGTCTTTTCGGCATTTTGGTTCTGATCGCCGATATCTGGGCGATCGTGAACATCTTTCAGAGCGGCGCGTCGACCGACCGCAAGGTACTGTGGACGGTGCTCGTCATCCTGCTGCCGGTTCTCGGCTTCATCATCTGGCTATTTGCAGGGCCCCGCACCAACAGGCCCTGACCCCGGCTCGCCCTCAGGCAATGGGCCGCGCGACGTGGGCGCGGATCTGATTGATGGAGCTCGGCAGCACCGCACTCTTCAGGCGCTGCCAGGGCGCATCAAAGCGCTCGGTGGTGGCGAGCACCACCGCTTCGGCCGATGGAAATTCCGTGCGCATGTTATCCACCATGAGCGTCCACTTGGGGAGCCCCTTGGGAAACTTGCCGCGCTTGGTGAATACGATGCGGCCTTCGGTCGGCGGATCGCCGGCCACCGAGCGGACCGCGGCGATCCGATCGTAGAGCGCGCCCTGCGGATTGGTGAAGGTGAAGCGCTGCGGACCGTCCATGACGGTCCACTCCGTCATCTGATCGCCGCCGAAGATGTTGCCGCGCACATCGCGTAGATCGATCACCAGGATTCCGCGCGGCGTCAGCAGGATGAAATCCACGTGGAAATAGCCGCCCATGCCATCCGGCACCAGGACATCGCGCACATAGTCTGACGCCGATGCGGTCAACGCCGCGATCAGTGCCTTCTGCGTGCGCCGGCGCCGATACCAGCGCCAGGCCATCGACAGGCCCCAGCCGAATACGACCGCTCCGGCGACCAGGAACCACGTCGCGGGCGGCAGCTTGCTCAAAGTGGCCATTGGTTCGTTCATGCGTTGAGCGCGGCGCGCAGCCCCTCGAGGTTAGCCGGGATTTCAGTAAACGCAGTCGGCCGTGCGAATAGTCTCATGAGCGATTGCGGGACGGGTACTTCTTCACCGATGAGCGGTTCGACGATTTCCCTGAACTTGGCCGCATGGGCGGTCGCAACGATAACCCAAGGCGAGGCCCGGCGCCGCACCGCGGGAAGCCGTGCATAGACTTCGGCCGCCACCGCCGTGTGCGGACAGAGGAAGCGGCCCCAGTCAGCAAATGCGGCGCGGATGCGGCGCCGGATCGCCTCATCATCGACCGAGTCCGCGCTGACCGCAGCGTGAAGTTCGGGCATCCCCGGAAAGAGGCTGCGCAGGCGTTCCATGTTGCTCGGATTGCCGACGTCCATGGCCGATGCCAGGGTGGCGATACTCGGCCGCGGATGCCACAGCCCCGTCTGCAAATACTCCGCCACCGTGCGATTGGCATTATGCGCGAGCACGATGTCGCCGATGGGCAGCCCCAAGCGGCGCGCCCAGATGCAGGCGAGCGCATTGCCGAGGTTGCCGCTCGGAATGATGAAACCGGCGCGCTCACCGTGCTCGCGGTGCAGGGCAAGGCTCGCCGCCGCGTAATACACCATCTGCGGCAGAAGTCGTCCCAGGTTGATGCTATTGGCCGAGGAGAGGTCGCAGCGCGCGCGCAGATCCGGCGCCTGCAGGGCCTCCTTCACGAGCCGCTGGCAATCATCGAAGCGGCCGCGCACGGCGAAAGAGGCGACGTTGCCGCCCCAGCAAGTGAGCTGGCGCTGCTGGGTGGGAGACACCAGTCCCTTGGGAAAGAGCACCGTGACCTGCATGCCGGAGCGCTCGTGAAACGCCGCCGCCACCGCGCCGCCCGTGTCGCCGGAGGTCGCCACCAGCATGTTGAGCACCCGGCCGCCCGCACGCGGCACGCGCGCGAGCGCCGCGGCGAGGAAGCGCGCACCGAAATCCTTGAAGGCCGCGGTCGGGCCGTGAAAGAGCTCGAGCAACGATAGTTTCGCCTCCCGGTCGAGCGTGACGAGCGGCGCCGGAAAATTGAATGCCTCGTCGGTGATTCCCGGGAGCGCGCTCTCGAGCGGATCTGCCGCAACGAACGGCCCCAAGAGCCGCGCGGCGAGCCCGGCAAGCTCCCCGTCCTGCGATGCCGGCGGCGCCGCGGGCCAGCTCGCCGGCACGTACAGCCCCCCGTCCGGCGCCAGCCCCTGTTGAATGGCGGCGCTGAAGCCGGCGCCGTGCGCCGCGTCACGCGTGCTGATGAAGCGCGCCGCGGCGTTCACTGCGGCACGACTCGTGCACCCGGCGAGTCAATGTCGACCACCCAGGCGTCCACGCTCATCGCGAGCCGCTCGAACGGCCGCCGCATCGCCGCCAGCACCGCGGCGGCGCGCGGCTCCTGCGCCCAGGCGAACAGCGCGGGTCCCGCGCCGGAGATGGAGCAGCCGAGCGCGCCGGCGTCGAGCGCGTCGCGGCGCACCTCCACGAACCCCGGGATCAACGCCTGGCGCTGCTTTTCGATGACCACGTCCTCGAAGGAGGCGCGGATCATGTCGAGATCGTTGGTGTAGCAACCGGAGATAAATCCCGCCAGGTTGGCCGTCTGCCACACAAAGTCCGACAGTTCGACGCTGCCTTTCAGGAGCGCGCGCGCCTGCTTGGTGGAGAGAAACATGTGGGGGTGCACGATGACCGCCCGCACTCCGGCGGGAACCGGAATCTGCTTAATGCGCGGTTGATCGATGCCGACGGTCAGCACTAGGCCGCCAAACAGGCAGGCCGCGATATTGTCAACGTGCAGCGAACCACTGGCGACCTGCTCGCCCTGCATGGCAAACTTCAGAAGCTCAAGACGGCTGCGCGGCACATCGAGGAGCGCATTCACGGCGACCACCGCCGCGACGGCGGAGGCGGCCGAGCCGCCGAGGCCGGAGCCGAGCGCGATACCCTTGTCGATCTGCATCTCGAAGCCAAAGTCGAGCCGCAGGGCGTCGACCATCGCGAGCACCGCCTGGCCTGCGGTATTGCGCTTGGGATCGAGCGGCAGTTCCCCGGCAACGCCGCGCACGCCCTGAATGACGACGCCCGGCGCGTCGCGACGCACGGCCGTGACGCGATCCCCGAGGGCGTCGACCGCAAAGCCCAGAATATCGAAGCCGATGGCGACGTTGCCGACGGAAGCCGGGGCGAAGGCGGTCGCGCGCCCTGCCGCTGCAGCGCGGCTCAAAGCCGCGCCCCGAGATAAGCCGCCAAGCGCAGCAGGTCCGCGAATACTCCTCCGGCGGTCACCTCCGGACCCGCGCCCGGCCCCTGCACGATCAGGGGATTGTCGCAGTAGCGGCGTGTGGCAAAGCGCACGACATTGTCGGTGAGCGCGATGTTGGCGAATGCGTGCCTGGCATCGAGCTCCGCGACGCCGACCCGCGCTTCGCCCGTGTCGCTGACCCTGCCCACGTAGCGCATCACCCGGCCCTGCGCGTGCGCCGCAGCGAAGCGCGTGCGCATCGGCTCATCGTAGCGCGGCAGCTGACTCATGAATTCATCGGCCGAGGCGCTCTCGAGCCCCGCCGGCACGAGACTCTCAACCTTGACGTCGCTCATTTCGAGAGGCAGTCCCATCTCGCGGCCGAGGATGATGAGCTTGCGCGCGACATCAAGGCCGGAGAGATCATCGCGCGGATCCGGCTCCGTATAGCCGCGCTGGCGTGCCGTGCTGACGATCTGCGAGAAGGCTGTGCGCCCGTCATAGACGTTGAAGAGGTAGGCGAGCGTGCCCGAGAAGATGCCCTCGACACTGATGACATCGTCGCCCGTCTCGCGCAGATCGCGCAGGGTTTGAATGACCGGCAGACCCGCACCGACCGTCGCCTCGTACAGATAGTGCGCCCGGCTCGAGCGGCGCGCTTCGCGCAGGCTCTGGTAGAACGGCCAGTCGGCGCTGTTGGCCTTCTTGTTCGGCGTCACCACATGGATGCCGCGCTGGAACCAGTCAGGATAGTGGCGCGCGACGGATTCGCTTGCGGTGCAGTCAATAAACACCGTATGCGGCAGGTAATCCGCATGCACGTGCTCCACAAAGCGCTCGATGTCGGCCGCGACCGCCTGAGCTTCGAGCGTGGCGCGCCATGCCGCAAGATCGACGCCCGTCGGCGCGAGCAGCATGCGTCGCGAGGCGAGAATGCCGCGGATGCGTAGATCGAGGTTGAATTCCCGGCGCAGCCGCGCACTTTGCGAGGCGAGCTGATCGAGCAGCATGCCCCCGACGGCGCCCGGGCCGATCACGCCGATCGAGAGCGTGTGCGGCGACAGATACAGGCCCGCATGCACGGCGCGCAACGCGCGCGTCGCCTGGCGCCCTTCGATCACGACCGAAATATTGCGCTCCGAGGCGCCCTGCGCGATCGCGCGCACATTGACACTCGCGGCGCCGAGCGCATTGAAGACCTTGGCGGCAATGCCCGGGCGGCCCGCCATGCCGTCGCCGACCACCGCCAGGATCGCAAGCTCAAGATCCACGTCGATGCTTTGGATCTGACCTTCCTGCAGCTCCCGCTCGAAGGCGGCGCGCACGACGCTGGCGGCGCGCGCGGCCTGATCCTGCGGGATCGCGCAGCAGATCGAATGCTCGGAACTGCCCTGCGAGATGAGGATGACCGAGATGCCCTCTTCGCGCAGCGCGCCAAAGAGCCGGTGCGCGGTGCCGGGGACGCCGATCATGCCCGCGCCCTCGAGGTTGACGAGCGCCATCTGTTCGATGCTGGCGATGCCCTTCACCGGCAGCACGGACTGCGGCTGCGCGCAGATGAGCGTGCCCTGCTTGTGCGGCGCGAACGTGTTGCGGATCCATATCGGAATGGCGCCGCCGACGGCGGGCGCCATCGTCTGCGGGTGAATCACCTTGGCGCCGAAATAGGCGAGCTCCATCGCCTCGTTGTAGGAGAGCGCATCAATCACCGTGGCGTCGGGCACGCGGCGCGGATCGGCCGACAGCACCCCGTCGACGTCCGTCCAGATGTGGATTTCGCGCGCATCGAGGAGCGCGCCGAAAATGGACGCGGAGAAGTCGCTGCCGTTGCGACCGAGGGTCGTCTGCACACCGCGCGCCTTGCTCGCGATGAAGCCGGTAATGATCAGCGTGCCGCTGAAGTCCTCGTCAACCAACTCCGCCAGGCTGGCGCGCGACTGCGACCACTGCACGGCAGGCCCGAGCGAACCCCAGTCCACGGCCACCACGCGCCGTGCATCGATCCACTGCACCGGGCCCGCGCGCGCGTCGCGCTCGGCAAAATACTTGTAGAAGAGCTGCGTCGACCACAGCTCGCCATAGCCTGCAACGAGATCGCTCACCTCGCGCGAGGCGGTGCGCGTGAGCTTCACGGTGCGCAGTATTCCCTCGAGGTCCTGGCAATCGCGATCAAAGTCCGCGAGGTACTGACGGGTGGCGGCGGCGGCGAGCAGCTTCTCGGCAATCTGCGCGTGCCGCTCGCGCAACCGCGTAATCTCGCCGTGGAAGGCATCGTCCTGCTGCTCGGCGAGGCTCACCAGCCCGAGCAGCGCGTCCGTCACGCCGCGGCAGGCCGACAGCACCACCGCCAGCCGGCCGCGCGCCTGGGCTTCAAGAAGCGTGGCGACGCGCGCGAAGCAATCGGCATCCGCGACGCTCGATCCTCCGAACTTGTGGACGATCCAACGATCCGAACTGGCCATCGACGAGGGGTTTCACGACCGAAAAACGCGCTGCGACTGTACTGACGCGCTCGAGCGCACGCAACGTCAATCCGCGGCGCTTACCTTGAGCAGCGCGTCCCCGTCGCGCACACGCTGCCCGGCCCGCACATGCAGCTCCGTCACGACCCCGGCGGCGGCGGCGCTCAGCGTGTGCTCCATTTTCATCGCTTCCATGACGACGAGCGCCTGGCCGCGCGCCACTCGCTCGCGCTCGACGACCGGCACCGCCAAAATCACGCCCGGCATGGGTGCGCGCACGGTGCCGTCGGCCGCCGCGGCGAGCGCGGCGGCGACGGCGCTGACGCGCTCGAAGCGGTGCCACTCGGCGTCGAGCCAGACCGCGACGCGCGCGCTGTCGATCTGCGCCGACCAGCGCACCGGCGCGTCAGCGACGCGCGCGCGCGCTTCCACCCAGGCGGCGCTGCGCGTCATGACTTCGAGGTCGGCAACCGCAACCGCCACTCCGTCGAGCTCGATCTGCCAGTGCGGCGTGCGCGGCGTGGCACGGATGAGGTGGGGCGGCGCAGCGTCCGCCTGCAGTCGCATGAGCGCGCAGCCGGCGCCGTTCAGCGCCCACGCATCGCCGCAGCTCCAAGGCGAGCACGACGGCTCGCGTGCGGCCGCGAGCAGCGACACGGCGGCGAGCAGTGCAGCGCGGCGCGCCTGCGTCGCCCCATCCGGCAGCAAAGCGGCGCCGCGCTCATCGATCAGGCGTGTGAAGATGCGGCCCGCGCGCACCTCCCCATCCGCTGCGAGCGCCCGGAGCGCAGCCAGATTGGTGGTGACGCCGTCAATGCGGCATGCGCCAAGGGCGCGCTCCAGGTGCGCCAGGGCCTCATCGCGGTCGCGGCCGGCGACGATGAGCTTGGCGAGGAGCGCATCGTAGTGAATGCCCACGCGGTCGCCCGCGGCGATTCCGGCATCGATGCGCAGGCGCGCATCCGGCGGCGGCCACACCAGTTCGCTCAATCGGCCGCTCGTCGGCAGAAAGCCGCGGCGCGGATCCTCTGCGTAGAGGCGCGCTTCAAAGGCATGGCCGCTGGCGCGCACCTCGTCCTGCGTCAAGGGCAGCGGCTCGCCCGCTGCGATGCGCAGTTGCCACTCGACCAGGTCAATGCCAAGGATCATTTCCGTGACCGGATGCTCGACCTGCAGGCGTGTGTTCATCTCGAGGAAGAAGCACTCTTGCGCGTCGACGACGAACTCCATCGTGCCTGCATTCTCGTAGCCGACGGCGCGCGCGCCGGCCACGGCGTAGGCGTGCAGGCGCGCGCGCAGCGCAGCCGCGAGCGCCGGCGCCGGCGCTTCCTCGATGACCTTCTGATGGCGCCGCTGCAGCGAGCAGTCGCGCTCCAGAAGGTGCAGGCAATGGCCGTGAGCGTCGGCGATGATCTGCACTTCAACGTGGCGCGCGCGCTCGATGAACCTCTCCAGCATCACCCGCTCGTCGCCGAAGGCGCGCTGCGCCTCGCCGCGGGCCGCGGCGAGCGCCGCGGGCAGCTCCGCGGCGGCGCGCACCACGCGCATGCCCTTGCCGCCGCCGCCCGCCACCGCCTTGATGAGAATCGGAAATCCGATGTCACGCGCCTCCTGCGCCAGCCGCTCCTCGCCCTGCTCGCTGCCGAAGTAGCCGGGCACGACCGGCACGCCCGCACCCTGCATCACCCGCTTGGCCTCATCCTTGAGACCCATCCGGCGGATCGCGGCCGCCTGCGGCCCGACGAAGACGATGCCGGCCGCGGCGCACGCTTGCGCGAACTCGGCGCTCTCCGCCAGAAAGCCGTAGCCCGGGTGGACCGCCTCAGCGCCGCTCGCGCGCGCCGCCGTGATCAATGCAGGAATATTGAGATAGCTCTCGCGAGCACTGGCGGGGCCGATGCGTACCGCAACGTCCGCCGCGCGCGTGTGCAGCGCGCCCGCGTCAGCGTCGGAATACACCGCGATGACGCGCATGCCGAGCCGCTGCGCCGTGCGGGTGATGCGGCAGGCGATCTCGCCGCGATTGGCGATCAGCAGGGTCTTGAACATTGGCCGCCCGCGCGCGCGCTCAGAGTGCTTCCTGGAAGAGCTCGCGCCCGATCAACATGCGGCGGATTTCATTGGTCCCCGCGCCGATCTCGTAGAGCTTGGCGTCGCGCAACAGCCGCCCGGCGGGGTAGTCATTGATGTAGCCGTTGCCGCCCAGCGCCTGAATCGTATCGAGCGCGCAGTGGGTGGCGCTTTCGCTCGCAAAAAGAATGCAGCCGGCGGCGTCGAAGCGCGTCGTGCGGCCCTGATCGCAGGCACGCGCGACGCTGTAGACATAGGCGCGCGAGGCATTGAGCACGGTATACAGATCCGCAAGCTTCGCCTGGATCAGCTGGAAGCTGCCGATCGGAACGCCGAACTGCTTCCTAGCGCGCACGTACGGCAGCATCAGATCAAGGCAGGCCTGCATGATGCCGAGTGGCCCGCCGGCGAGCACCACCCGCTCGTAGTCAAGGCCGCTCATCAGCACCTGCACGCCGCGCCCCGCCTGATGCAGGACGTTCTCGAGCGGCACACGACAATCATCGAACACCAGCTCACAGGTGTCCGAGCCGCGCATGCCGAGCTTGTCGAGCTTGTGCGCGCTGCTGAAGCCGGGGAAGCCCTTCTCGACAATGAACGCGGTAATACCCGGCGTGCCGGATTGCGCGTCGGTCTTCGCATAGACGACGATGACATCCGCCGTCGGCCCGTTGGTGATCCACATCTTGCGGCCGTCGAGGAGGTAATGATCGCCGGCGAGCGCGGCGCTCAGGCGCATGCCGACCACGTCCGAGCCGGCCTCCGGCTCGCTCATCGCCAGTGCGCCGACATGCTCTCCGGTGAGCAGTCGCGGCAGATAGCGGCGTTTCTGCTCCAGCGTGCCCCAGCGGCGCAGCTGATTCACGCACAGGTTCGAATGCGCCCCGTACGAGAGGCCAACCGAGGCGCTTGCGCGGCTGATCTCCTCCATGGCGACCACGTGCTCGAGGTAGCCCAAGCCACTGCCGCCGTGCTCCGTCTCGACCGTGATGCCGAGCAGACCGAGCGCGCCCAGTTCCGGCCACAGGTCCCGCGGAAAGACGTTCGAGGCGTCGATCTCGGCGGCGCGCGGGGCAATGAGCTCGGCGGAGAACTCACGCACGGTCTTGCGCAACAGATCGACGCTCTCGCCCAGCGCGAAATCAAATTCGCTCAAGCTCGCGGGCCCCTGTCCTTCGGATGAAGAAAATTGTCAGACTCGTCCTCGTCGCTGCGCGGCGCGAGACAGGCGAAGTCCTTTTCCACGAGGATGCGCAGGCCGGCGGCGCCGTGGCGCTGCACGCCGTCGAGGGTGACGCTATCGCTCGCGCACCATTCGCGCGCGCGCGCCTCCGGCACCTGGATCTCAATCACGCCATCCGCGAACGTCGCGCCGAGCGCCGCTGCCGCCGGCGAGCGCTGCAGACGGTAGATGAGCACGCCCTGCGGACTGATATGCACTCGCTCCTCCACGCGGCCTACCTGCGCAAGCTGCTGCACTTCGCCGCGCGTCAGGCGCAGGCGCAGCGAATCACCTTTCATTCTGAGCTTCACGGCGCCGCCTGCGCGCGCGCGGCGCGCTCCAGGATACGCTGCGCCCTGAGCAGATGCGGCCGGTCGAGCATCTGTCCATCGAGGCTCAAGACGCCGGCGTCGGGCGCCGCTGCGAATGCCGCGATCACCTCTCGGGCGCGCGCAATCTCTTCGGGTTGCGGACTGAAAGCGGCATTGATCGCGGCCACCTGCGCGGGATGGATCGCAAGCTTGCCCATGAAGCCGTCACGGCACGCGCGCGCCGCCTCGCGCACGAGCGCGTCGCCGTTGCGAAAATCCGCGCACACCCCGTCGATGGCGGGCACGCCGGCCGCAGCGGCCGCGAGCAGGCACAGCGAGCGCGCAAGCTCAAACGTGAAGGTCAAAGATCCATCCGTCTCGCGCGCGTTCGCGCCCAAGGCGGCGGCCAGATCCTCCGCGCCCCAGGTCAGGGCGGCGAGGCGCGCGTTGGCCGTGCTCGCATACTCACCCCATGCAAAAAGCGCCTGCGCAGTCTCGGTCGCTATGACCAGAAGCCGGGTCGTGCCCGCTGGACAGCCGTGCTCGCGCTCGAGCGGCACGAGCAGGCGGCTCACTTCGAGCGCCTCGCGCGCGTGTGACACCTTGGGCAGCACGATGCCATCCGGAGCGCCCGCCATGACCGCCGCCAGGTCCTCGGCCAACTCACCGCTCGAGAGCGCATTCACGCGTACCCACAGTGGCTGCCCGGCACGCGCGCGGTGCGCGCTCAGGAACTCACGAACCCGCTCGCGCGCCTGCGGCCGCTGGGCTGCGGTGACCGAATCCTCAAGATCGAGTATCAGGGCGTCCGCGCCGCTCGCCGCCGCCTTCTGCTGCTTGCGGGGGCTGTCCCCGGGGACAAAGAGCCACGACCTCACGGAGGCGACGGCGCTCACAGCGGCTTCTTCAGCATGAGCGCCGCCCGGCGGCAGGAGGCGACCTCTTCGCCGCGCTGGTTGAAGGCACGCTGCTCGAAGGTCACGATCCCGGAATCCGCTCGTGAGCGGCTCTCGCGCTTGGCGAGCACCACGGTCACGGCGCGCAGGGTGTCGCCGACGCGCACCGGCTGCGGGAACTTGACCTCCTCCCAGCCGAGGTTGCCCAGGGTCGTGCCATAGGTGGTGTCGTAAACCGACAGGCCGACGAGGAGCCCCAGCGTGAACACGCTGTTCACGATGCGTTCGCCGAAGAGCGTGCCCTTGGCATACTCGGCATCCAGGTGCAGCGCGGCGGGATTCATGGTGAGCGCGCTGAAGAGCAGGTTGTCCGTCTCGGTGACCGTACGGCGCACGGCGTGCTCGAATCGCTGCCCGACCTCGAATTGCTCGAAATAAAGTCCCGACATGCCGCCATCGCTCCTCGAGCGCCTAGTCTAGCAGCGCGGGCGGTGCGGCATCCGGCTCATAACCACAGGCGGCGGCCCACCAAACCAACAGGTATTTCAGGCGACGGGCGCCCTGCCCCTATATTCGCCAGCATGTACCGCTACGACGACATCGACCGGACGCTCGTCGCCGAGCGCGTGGCCGAATTTCGCGATCAGACGCGGCGTTTTCTCGCCGGCGAGCTCTCGGAGGACGAGTTCCGGCCGCTGCGTCTGCGCAACGGGCTGTACATCCAGCGCCATGCGCCCATGCTGCGCATCGCCATCCCCTACGGCCTCTTAAGTGCGGCGCAGCTGCGCACCTTGGGCGATATCGCGCAGCGCTACGATCGGGGCTACGGACACTTCACCACCCGGCAGAATCTGCAGTTGAACTGGCCGACACTCGCGAGCGTCCCGGACATCCTGGCCGAGCTCGCCGCGGTGCAGATGCACGCCATCCAGACGAGCGGCAACTGCGTGCGCAACGTGACCGCGGATCACTTGGCCGGGGTTGCCCCGGACGAACTCGACGATCCGCGCCCGTACTGCGAGATCATCCGGCAGTGGGCGAGCGTGCATCCGGAATTCACCTACCTGCCGCGCAAGTTCAAGATCGCCGTCACCGGCTCTCCGGCCGACCGCGCCGCCTCCGAGGTGCACGACATCGGCCTGCACATGCGCCGCGATGAGGCCGGTCATATCGGCTTCGAAGTGCTGGTCGGAGGCGGTCTGGGACGCGCTCCCGCCATCGGCCAGGTGATCCGCAGCTTCCTGCCGCTACCGGATCTGCTCGCCTACCTCGAAGCGATTCTGCGGGTCTACAACCGCTATGGGCGGCGCGACAACATCCACAAGGCGCGCATCAAGGTGCTGGTGAAGTCCTTGGGTGCACCCCAGTTTCGCGACGAGGTCGAGGCGGAATGGCGCGCGGCGCGCGCCGACGCGCCGCACCTGGCGCCGGCGGAAGTGGAGCGTGTGCGGGCGTTCTTCAAGCCGCTGCCGTACGAGAATCTCGCCGACATCGACGCCACCGCGGATCGCGAGCCCGAGTTTCGCGCCTGGTATCGCTACAACACGCGGGCGCACCGCGTCCCGGGCTATCGCGCCGTGTTCGTCTCCCTGAAGGCGCACGGCCGACCGCCCGGCGACATGACTTCCGCGCAGATGGCGGCGCTTGCGGGAATTGCCGACGAGATGAGCTTTGGCCTGGTGCGCGTGGCGCACGACCAGAACCTGCTGCTCACGGACGTGCGCCAGCAGGACCTGTATGCGACCTGGCTTGCGCTCTCCCGCGAAGAGCTCGCGACCGCCAACATCGGCATGCTGACGGACCTGATCGCCTGCCCCGGCCTCGACTTCTGCAGCCTTGCCAACGCCGGCACCCTCAGCGTCGCCCGCGATATCCAGAAGCGTTTTGACAATCTCGACTATCTCTACGATCTCGGCGCAATCGAAATCAAGATGTCCGGGTGCATGAATGCCTGCGGCCATCATCACGTCGGCCATATCGGCATTCTCGGCGTGGAGAAGCACGGCGAGGAGTGGTATCAGATTACCCTCGGCGGCTCGGTCAACGGTTTCACGGCGCTGGGAGAAGTCATCGGTCCCTCGGTGCGGCAGCACGCCGTGCCCGAGACCATTGAGCGCATTATTGACGTCTACCGCGAGCAGCGCGACGAGGGCGAGCGCTTCATCGACACGTATCGGCGCATCGGCATGGCGCCCTTCAAGGAGCGCGTCTATGCGTCGCGTGCTGCGGCGGCGTGAGATCATCGCCGACGACTTCCGTCATTTCGAGGGCGATCCTGAGGCGCCGCCCGAAGCCCGTGGCCTCATCATTGCGCTCGCGCAACTGCGCGCCCATCCGCAAAGATGGTCCGGATATGCAGAGCCCCTGGGCGTGCGCATCGGCCCCGCCGACAAGGTCGAGGAGTTAGCTTCCGAGCTGCAGCGCTTCGCGCTCATCGCGGTGGAGTTTCCCTCGCCCGGTGAGGGACGGGGCTACACGCAGGGGCGGCTGCTGCGCGCGCGCTTCGGCTTCAGCGGCGAGCTGCGCGCGCTCGGGCCCGCGGTCAAGCGCGATCTCATCTTCGCGCTCGCCCGCTGCGGCTTTGATACGTTCGAGGTGGCGGCGGGCGAGGATCTCGAAGCCTGTGCGCGCGCGCTCGACCGGTACAGCGTCGCGTATCAGGCGGCCGGCGCCCCGGAATGGGCGGCGGTGCGGCAGCGGTGACTAGCGATGCGGCAGCTCGATGTCCGCGAAAAGCTTGGCGACCTCGGCGGCGGATCCCAGGCGGTGCGCGCGCTCGATCAGGCGCCGCTCCAGATGCGGCGCCAGGAGCTGTGCGAACTCATACATGTATTTGCGCAGCAGCGTGCCGCGCCGGAACCCGATCCAGGTGGTGTGCGGGTTGAACAGATGTGAGGCATCGAGCGCCACGAGATCGGCATCCTCGGTCGCATCGACCGCCATGCTCGCAACGATTCCCACACCGAGCCCCAGGCGCACGTAGGTCTTGATGACGTCCGCATCGCGCGCCGTGATCGCGACATTGGGCACCAGAGCACTCTTCGCAAAGGCCTCGTGCAGGGAGGACGGGCCGGTAAAGCTGAAGGTATAGGTCACGAGCGGGTGATTGGCGAGTGCGCGCAGCGTCAGGCGGCCGGCGGTGGCGAGGGGGTGAGCGCGCGGCACGATCACGGTGCGCTGCCAGCGGTAGCAGGGCATGATCGTCAGGTCCGCAAACAGTTGCTCCGAGCCGGTGGCGATCGCACAGTCGATGCGATCCTGAGCCACCATTTCTGCGATCTGCTCGGAGGTGCCCTGATGAAGATTCAGGCGCACGTGCGGATAGCGGCCGCGAAACTCGCGGATGACGTCGGGGAGCACGTAGCGCGCCTGCGTGTGCGTCGTGCCCAGGGACAAACTGCCGCGCCCCTCATCGCGCAGTTCCGTCGACAGATCGCGGATGCTCTGCGCCTCCTGCAGGATGCGCAGGGCGCGCTCGATGACCTGCTGGCCCGCCGCGGTGATGCGCGTCAAATTGCGGCCCTCGCGCACGAAGATCTGAAAGCCGAGCTCGTCCTCGAGAAGCTTGATCTGCTTGCTGACGCCGGGCTGCGAGGTATGCAGCTTCTGCGCGGCGGCCGTGATGTTCAGCCCGCTCTGCGCGATCGCCGCCAGGTAGCGCAACTGGTGCAGTTTCATCGAATCCTCAATCGCGGTCAGCGGCCGCGCGGAAGCCTGCAGCCTACCGCAAAGCTGCAGAGATTTCGTAACCGCCCCATAACCAGCGCGCACCCGCTCAGAAGCAATGGTTCGTTCCGGGAGGCACGTGCGCTGGCTATATTTCCATGCTATGGGCGAGGTACTGACACTGGATCTGGAGCACAAGGCCGCGAGCGCCCGGCAGCTGCTCGCCGCGGCGGTGCACGAGCATGCACGGGTCGTGTATGCCAACAGCCTGGGGGCGGAGGCCATGGTGCTCACCGACATCATCGCCTCGCACCTTCCCGCGATCGAGATCTTCAGCATTGACACCGGGCGCCTCCCCGAGGAGACCCACGAGCTTCTGGAGCGACTCGAGGAGCGCTACGGGCCGCGGATTCGACTCGTCTACCCGGATGCGCAGGCGCTGCAGAGCCTCACCCGCGCTCAGGGCGTCAACGGCTTCAAGAGGAGCGTGGCGGCGCGCCTCACCTGCTGCGAGGTGCGCAAGGTCGAGCCCTTCAGGCGCGCGATTGCCGGCTTCAACGCCTGGGTGACGGGCGTGCGCCGCGAGCACTCCCCCACCCGCGCCGCGGGCGCGGCCGAGGAGTGGGACACTCAATACGGACTCTACAAGATAAGCCCGCTCCTCGATTGGAGCGAGGAGCAGGTGTGGCAGTACATCCGCGCCCGGCGGCTTCCATACAGCGCACTGCACGATCGGCACTACCGCAGCATCGGTTGCGCGCCCTGTACGCGCGCGATTGAGCCGGGCGAGGCGCAGCGTGCGGGTCGCTGGTGGTGGGAGGAGTCGACGTCGCGCGAGTGCGGCCTGCATCCGCGCGTGCGCCCTGCCGCTGCGGCATTGGCTTAAACGACCTCATCGAGGTGTCTATGGATTATCTGCCGATCTTCATCGCGGTTCAGGGCGCACCGGCCATCGTCGTCGGCGGCGGCCAGGTGGCGCATCGCAAGGTCGAATGGCTGCTCGCCGCGAATGCGCGCGTGACGGTGATCGCCCCGGTCCTTGGCGAGGAGCTCGCGCGGCTCGCCGCGCAGGGCGCGGTGCAACACATCGCGGCAGCTTTTGCTGGCGAACAGCTGCGGCACGCGGCGCTCGCCATCGCGGCGACGGACTCGGGCGCGGTCAATGCGGCGGTGGCGCGCGCGGCGCGCGCCGCGCGCGTGCCGATCAACGTGGTCGATAACCCGGAACTGTCGAGTTTCATCTTCCCCGCCATCATCGACCGCTCGCCGGTCATCGTGGCGGTCGGCTCCGGCGGCCGCTCGCCGGTGTTGGTGCGGCGGCTGCGCGCGCAGATCGAGGCGCTGCTGCCCGCCAAATTGGGCGCGCTGGCGCGCTTCATGGGCGAGCGCCGCACGGCCGTGAAGCTCGCCCTCACACCCGGCGGCCGACGGCCGTTCTGGGAGCGCATCATTGGCGGCGCGGTCGGCTCGCAGGTGCTCGCCGGCAACGAGGCGCGCGCGCAGGAGGCTTTTGCGACCGAGCTTTCGGGCTCGAGCGGGCGCGCCGCGACGGGCGAGGTCTATCTCATCGGCGCCGGTCCCGGCGATCCGGATCTGCTCACACTGCGCGCGCTGCAGCTGCTGCAGCAGGCCGACATCATCCTCTACGATCGACTGGTGTCGGATGCAGTGCTCGCGCGCGCACGCCGCGATGCGCAGCGCGTTTTCGTGGGCAAGGAACCCGGGGACTCGCAGCACGCGCAGGCGCGCATTCACGAGCTCATGATCCACCATGCGCGCGCGGGATTGCGCGTGGCGCGCCTGAAGGGCGGCGATCCGTTCATATTTGGCCGCGGCGGGGAGGAGATTGAGGCGCTCGCCGCGAATGGCATTGCCTACCTCATCGTGCCGGGCATCACCGCGGCGCTCGGAGCGGCGGCGAGCGCCGGAATCCCGCTCACGCACCGCCGGCTCGCGCAGAGCGTCACCTTCGCACCCGGACATGCGCTTGACGACGAGACACTCGACTGGGATGCGCTCGCGAGGCCCAACCATACGGTGGTCTTCTACATGGGGGTTGCGCACCTGTCCCGGATCCTTGCGCGCCTGCGCGCATCGGGGGCCGCTGCCGATCATCCGGCGGCGATCATCGAGCGGGCGACCTTGCCCGGCGAGCGCGTGCTGAGCGGCACACTGGCGACGCTGGAGAAGCTCGCCGCGGATGCGGCCATTGCTACGCCCGCCTTGCTCATCGTGGGCCAGGTCGCCGCCTTCGCCCGCGCGCCGCAGTCCTGCGCCCGCGGCGTCGAGCTGCAGAGCGCCGGGCCGCAGGAAGTCCCCGCTTGACGCAGTCGAGCGCCGCGCAGGTGCGCACGGGCTTTTCCGGGGCGGTCGGCCGCACCCCTCTGCTGCGACTGCGCGCGCTCAGTGAGGAGAGCGGCTGCGAGATCCTCGGCAAAGCGGAGTTCATGAATCCGGGAGGGTCGGTCAAAGATCGCGCGGCGCTTGCCATCGTGAGCGCGGCCGAGCGGC
Source organism: Steroidobacteraceae bacterium (assembly GCA_035481795.1). Classification (GTDB taxonomy): domain Bacteria; phylum Pseudomonadota; class Gammaproteobacteria; order Steroidobacterales; family Steroidobacteraceae; genus PALSA-1196. The sequence continues at coordinate 12,315 of DATHRI010000023.1, read as the reverse complement.
GCGGCGAGCTCGCAGCCGGTGGCACCGTGGTTGAAGGCACCGCCGGCAACACCGGTATCGGCCTTGCGCACGTGTGCAACGAGCGCGGCTACCGGTGTGTGATCGTCATGCCGGACAATCAGTCGCCCGCCAAGTATGAGCTCCTGGAATGCCTGGGCGCGCAGGTCCATCGGGTACCGGCCGTCCCCTACAGCAATCCGAATCAGTATCAGAAGGTGGCGGCACGTGTGGCGGCCTCTCTGCCCGGCGCCATCTGGTCCAACCAGTTCGACAACGTCGCCAATCGCGAGGTGCATCTGGCCACCACCGGGCCTGAGATCTGGGAGCAGTCGGGCGGGCGCGTCGACGCCTTCGTCGCCGCGAGCGGCACCGGCGGCACCTTCTCCGGCGTATCGGAGTTCCTGCACTCGCGCCGCCGCGCGATCCGCTGCGTGCTCGCGGACCCGCCGGGCAGCAGCCTCTATGAATATGTCCGCCATGGCGCATTGAAGGCGACCGGCACGGGATCGGTCACCGAGGGCATCGGCATCGCGCGCATCACCGCGAACCTGGCGCTCGCGCGGATTGACGACGCCGTGCACGTCGAGGATGCGGAGACGGTGCGCTTCGTGTATCGCCTCCTGTACGAGGAAGGGCTCTTTCTCGGCAGCACGAGCGGCATCAACGTCGCAGCCGCCGTGCGTGTGGCGCGCGAGATGGGGCCGGGCCATACGATCGTCACGGTGCTCTGCGACGGCGGCGCGAACTATCGGTCGCGGCTCTTCAACCGCGACTGGTTGAGGGAGAAAGGCCTCACGGATGCGGCGCGGCTGCCCGCGCGTGCGTCGCTGGCGCTGGAGAACGTCCTTGTCGCCTGAACGCGGCAAACTCGCCACCGTCACCGACGCCGTCATCGTCGGTGCAGGGCCGGTGGGGCTCTTCCAGGTCTTTGAGCTCGGCCTTTTGGGATTGCGCGCCGAGGTCATCGACACGCTGCCGCAGATCGGCGGCCAATGCAGCGAGCTGTATCCGCAGAAGCCGATCTACGACATTCCCGCCGTGCCGGTGTGCACGGCGCGCGAGCTCGTCGAGCGCCTCGCCGAGCAGATCCGGCCGTTTGCGCCCGGTGTGCATCTGGGCCAGGAGGTGACGAGCGTGCAGCCGCGCGCCGATGGCCGCTTCGACGTCGAGACCAGCCGCGGCACGCGCTTCGATGCCGGCAGCGTCATCATTGCAGGCGGTGTCGGTGCCTTCCAGGCCCGCCGCCTGGCGGTGAGCGGCGCCGAGCGCCACGAGGGCAGCCGCGTGCACTACCGGGTAAAGGATCAGGAACTCTTTCGCGGGCGCGATCTCGTCATCTTAGGCGGCGGCGACTCGGCCCTCGACTGGACGCTGGCGCTCGCCGACACGGCGCGCAGCATCGTCCTCGTGCATCGGCGCCGCGAATTCCGCGCAGCGCCGGCCTCCGTACAACGCCTCTTCGCGCTGCGCGATGCCGGCCGGCTCGACTTCCTCGAGGCTCAGGTGCACTCGATTGTCGAGACCGATGGCGCGCTGACCGGCGTGCATGTGAGGACGCCCGACGGCGTCACGCGCGCCGTGGCGCTCGAGCATCTGCTCGTGTTCTGGGGATTGCATCCGAAGCTGGGGCCGATCGCGCAGTGGGGACTTGCCCTCCACAGGAAGACCATCACGGTGGATACGGCACGCTTCCAGACCAGCATCCCCGGCATTTTCGCGGTCGGCGACATCAACGACTATCCCGGCAAGAAAAAGCTCATCCTCTCCGGATTCCACGAGGCCGCGCTCGCCGCATTTGCGGTACGCGAGTACCTGCGTCCGGGTGAAAAAGTGCATCTGCAGTACACGACGACGAGCCCCCTGCTGCAAAGACGCCTGGGCGTGGCGCCGATGCAGCCCGCGGCCGAGTCCAATCCGGCCGTGCGCACGGGCTAGGAGTTGGCGCGCCCGAAAATCCGTCGCTTGACCTGAGCACGCGCCACCCCCGAGCATCCAATCGCACGCCGCGTCATTGCACCCGCGGCGAGGGGTGCGAGTGGTCATGCAGGAGATTCTAGGCGCCGCCGAACTTGACGCCCTGCGCCTGAGTTTGCAAGTCGCCAGCCGCAGTGTGTTGTGCAGTTTGCCGGCGGCGGTTCTCGTCGCCTGGCTCCTGACGCGCGCGCGCTTTCACGGCCGCATGCTCTTTGACGCCTTCGTGCACCTGCCTCTGGTGCTGCCGCCGGTGGCCGTGGGATACGTACTGCTCGTGCTGTTCGGCACCCGCGGACCTTTGGGGCATTGGCTCTTCGCACACTTCGGAGTGGAGCTCGCCTTCAGCACCAACGGCGCGGCGCTCGCCACCGCCGTCATGACCTTTCCGCTCATGGTGCGCGCGATTCGCATCTCGCTCGAGCATGTGGATCGCGGACTCGAGGCCGCGGCGCGCACCTTGGGTGCGGGCCCGCTCGATCGTTTCACGAGCATCACGCTGCCGCTGATGCTGCCGGGCATTCTCGCCGGAGCCGTCATGGCATTTGCCGCCGGGCTGGGCGAGTTCGGCGCCGTCATCACTTTTGTCGCCAACATTCCCGGGCAGACGCGCACCTTGTCGCTGGCGCTCTACACCGCGATTCAATCCCCGGCGGGCGACGCGCTCGCGGCGCGCCTGGCGGTCATCTCATTTGCGCTCGGGTTCGCGGGCCTGCTGCTCGCCGAATGGTTGGCGCGGCGCGTGCGCCGCTGGCTGGGGCATTGATGCTTGCCGTGGCCGTCGCCAAGCGCCGCGGAGCCTTTTCGCTCGAGGTCGCATTCCAAGCACCGACGCCCGGAATCGTCGCGCTCTTTGGCCGCTCCGGATGCGGCAAGACCACGCTGGTTGAGTGCCTCGCCGGGCTTCTCGAGCCTGATTCGGGCAACGTCAGCCTGGATGAGCTCCTGCTCGTCGATACGGCGGCAGGTTATTCGTTGCCCGCCGAGCGGCGCCGCATCGGCTATGTGTTCCAGAATGCGCGCCTCTTTCCGCATCTGAGCGTGCGCGGCAACCTGCGCTACGGGCAGAGGCGCGCGCCGGCGGGCGCGCACGCCATCAGCTTCGATGAGATCACGGCGCTCCTCGGGCTCGCACCCCTGCTCGCCCGGCGTCCCTATACATTGTCCGGCGGCGAGCGCCAGCGTGTCGCATTGGGACGCGCGCTGCTGTCACAGCCGCGGCTGCTGCTGCTGGATGAGCCCTTGGCCTCGCTCGATGCGCCGCGCCGCGCCGAGGTGCTGCCGTACCTCGAGGCGCTGCGCGACCGGCTCTCCATTCCGATGGTCTACGTGAGCCACCAGTTCGAGGAGGTTCTGCGTCTCGCCGATCATGTGGTGCTGATGGAGGCGGGCCGGGTGCTGGCCGCGGGCGGTCTGCACGAGGTCAGCCTGCGGCCCGAGCTCACCGCCATCGTCGGCGCCGAGTCGGTCGGCGCGGTGCTCGAGGGCGTCATCAGCGCAATCGATACGGCTCGGGGGCTCGCGCGCCTCGCACTCGGCCGCGGCACGCTGCTCGTGAGCGCAGCCCGGGCGCGCATTGGTGCGCGCGCGCGCGTGCAGCTCCTCGCGCGCGATCTCATCCTCGCAACCCAGCCGGCGCTCGGCTTGAGTGTGCGCAATTCGATCGCCGGCGTCGTCGCCGGCATCCGCGACGATGATCACGAGGCAAAAATTGTGATCGTCGACATCGGCGGCGCGCGCGTGCTCGCGCGCGTCACGCGCGATGCGGTCGCGTCGCTCGGACTGCACCTGGGCTCTTCCGTGTGGGTGCTGGTCAAAGCTGTTTCGCTGCGCAGCCACCTTCTCTAAGGCGGCCAGGATTCCAGGCGTGCGACGAACGCCTGCAGAAAGCGATTGGCATCGCGGCCATCCAGAACGCGGTGGTCGATCGTGAGCGTCACGTAGCATTTCGGCCGCGCCACGATGCGTTCGCCGCCGGCTTCCTCGATCACGGTGGCGCGCTTTTCGAGCTTGCCGATGCCCAGAATCGCCGCCTGCGGCTGATTGATGACGATGGGCGCCGCCAAAAGGCTGCCGCTCGTGCCGTGATTCGAGAGCGTGAAAGTGCCGCCCCGCAGGTCGGCAGGCGTAAGTTCACCGGCGCGGGCACGCGCGACGAGCTCGTTCAATGCGCGGGCGAGGTCAAACAAATCGCGCGACTCCACCGCCCGCAGGACCGGCACGAGGAGACCGCCGCCCTCCAGAGCGGTGGCGATGCCGATGTTGATCGTGTCGTAGATCTCGAGCGCATCCTCGCTCCAGCGGCTGTTCGCCTCCGGCACCGCGCGGATGCCATCGACCGCCGCGGCGACGAAATAGGCGGTGAGTGTGAGTGCGGCACCGCGCTGCGCAAAAGCCGCACGGTTTGTGCTGCGATGGCTCAGGACCGCGCCCAGATCCACTTCAAAGACACTCGTCACGTGCGGCGCGGTGTGCAGCAGGCTCTGCACCATGTGCGCTGCGATCCGCTTGCGCATGTGCGAGTGCGGCACGCGGTGCGCGACCGGCGGCGCATCCGGCATCGGGATCGCATCCGCGGCAGCCGCGCCCCGGCCGCGCCGCGCCTGCGCGGCCCGCAGAACGTCCTCCGCGGTAATGCGGCCGCCTTGCCCCGAACCCTCAACTTCATTCACGGCGAGCGCGTGCTCGACCATCAGGCGGCGAACGGCCGGGCTCAGCTGGTCGCGCGCACCGTGAGCGGCAGGCGCTGGCGCGGCCGTGCCCAAGACTTCAGGTGGTGGCTGCGCTGCGCGCCCGGTCGCGGCGGCCGAGCGTTCGTCGGGCTCGATCTGCGCCAAGAGCTCTGCGGGTGCGACCTCCTCGCCCGCGCCCTTCAAGATCTGGCGCAGCACGCCGCTCGCCGGCGCGGGAAGCTCCACGGTGACCTTATCCGTTTCGAGCTCGACCAGAGGTTCGTTCGCCGCAATGCGCTCGCCGATCGCCTTCAGCCAACGCAGCACCTGCGAGCGGGTGCCTTCGCTCTCCTCGGAGGGCGCGCGAACCTCTATCAGGGTGCTCATGCGCGCGCGATCCTCTGCAGGGCTGCCGCGATTGCCTGAACGCTCGGCAGGGCCGCTTCCAGCAGGATGGGGCTGTGGGGACTTGGAGTATCCGGCATGGCAAGCCGCTCAATGGGTGCATCCAGGTGGAAGAATGCCTCCTGAACGAGCGTCGCCGCAATTTCCGCGCCGAACCCGGCGGTCAGGTTGTCCTCGTGCACGATGAGACAGCGGCGCGTCTTTTTGACCGAGGCGAGCGTCGCCTCCCGGTCCCACGGCGACAAGGTGCGCAGATCAAGCACCTCGGCATCAACGCCCGCCGCCGCGACCGCGAGCTCGCATCTCTGCACCATCGCTCCCCAGGTGATGACGCTGAGCTGCGCGCCGGAACGTACCCGGCGGGCTACGCCAAAGGGCAGCGCAAAGGCGTCGCCCGGATACGGGCGGCGTGCCGCGGCGCCGTCGAGCATGGCGCGGTGCTCAAAGAAAATCGTCGGGTCATTGCCGCGCAGGGCCGAGCGCAACAGCCCCACCGCGTCCTCAGCATTCGCAGGCACCGCGACCCGCCAGCCGATGCCGTGCACCCAGGCCACCTCATTGGTCTGGCTGTGCCACGGGTCGCCGCACTTGAAGAATCCCCCCGGTATGCGCACCACGAGCGGCGCGGCGAAGCGATTGTTGGTGCGCCAGCGCAGCGTGCCGCAGTCGTTCAACTGCTCGGCAGCCGGATCCGCGTATTTGCGAAACTGTATCTCGGCGACCGGCACCAGACCTGCGAGCGCCATGCCCACAGCCCGGCCGACAATGCCCTCCTCGGACAGGCTGGTGTCAAATACGCGGCCGCGGCCGTACTTCTCCTGCAATCCGAGCGTGGCGCCGTGCACGCCGCCCTTGGGACCGACGTCCTCGCCAAAGACGAGAAGCCGGGGATTGCTGGCGAGCTCGACGTCGAGCGTACGGCGGATCGCCGTCAGCATGTTGATGCGCGCAGGCTCAGGCGCCGCCGTGGTTGATGTGGCCGGAAATTCATGCCCTTCGGGCGCGGCTCCGCCCTGCCGCTGTAGCGCGGCCTTGCCCTCTGCGCCGGTCTCGCAGAACACGTGATGGCGCAGCGATTCGGGCGCCGGCGGCGGCTGCGCGAGCGCTGCGGCGACCGCCTCCTCGACCGCTTGGCGGGCGGCCGCTTCGGTACTGAGCCAATCGGCTTCCGACATGTGCGCGGGGACGGCGAAGCGGTGCAGCTGATGCAGCGGGTCGCGGGCACGCTCGCGCGCGAGGAGCTCGGGGGATTTGTAGCTCTGGGTGTCCTGCCCCGAATGACCCGACAGGCGCGGCACGGTGAGCCGCAGTAAGACAGGTCCCCCGCCTGCGCGCACCAGCGACACGGCGCGCGCGGTAAGCTCCGCCGCCTCGCCCGGGCTCGTGCCGTCACCACTTAAGACCAGAAGATTCGCGAACGACTGTAGGTTAGCGGCGATATTTCCGCCGGGAGTCTGCAGCTCGGCGGGTACGGAGATGCCGTAACCGTTGTCTTCGATGTAGAACAGCACCGGCAGACGCAGAGTCGTCGCAATGGTGAGTGCGGACCAGAAGCCGTTGGTCGCTATCGACCCATCCCCGCCGTGCGCAACTGCAATGCTCTGGGCATACGCCGCATCGCGCAGCACGTCGCGTCGGTAGCAAATGGCCTGGGCCCAACCGACGGTCGGTGTGTACTGCGTCCCGACACCGCCGCAGCCCGGCAGCACCGTCGCAGCGCCGTGGCTGGGCATGTTGAACACGACACCGATATCGCGGCCGCCGCTCGAGGAGAGACTGCGCGCCAGCGGCCCCGCGGCGGCCTCCTGCAGGGGCAAGCCGAGCGCCAGCATCAGCGGACGCGAACGATAATAAGCGCCGACGCCGTCGTGGCGGTCCGTCAATAGAAGTCCGAGGAGCGACTGCCCGAGCTCGTGGCCGCGGGCGCAGAACTGATAGAGGATCTTGCGCTCGGGCAGGAGCTGCGATTCCTCGATGGCATCGAGCGCCCGCGAGGCCTGCATGAGCCACGCGATCCGTGCCCAGTCGGTCTGCATTGGATCGTCCCTTAACGCGACGATGCATCCTATGCGCCATTGGCGGAAATTATCTTGCTCTTATTGCCCGGAAATGCCCGATTACAGCAATAATCTTGCTAGACTGAGGCTGCAATGAACCGGACGCTCGACCGCGTAGACCGACGCATCCTCGAGGAGCTGCAGGCGAATGCGCGCATCTCGAACCAGGATCTGGCGAAGCGCGTGGGCTTGTCGAGCGCGCCGTGCTGGCGGCGACTGCGCCGCCTGGAAGAGGAAGGGTTCATCGCAGGCTATGCGACGCTTTTGCACCCCTCGGCCATCGGCCTGCCCATCCTCGCCTATGCGCAGGTGACGCTCGAAAACCATCATCCCGAGAGCGTGCGGCAGTTTGACCAGCTGATTGCCCATCGTCCGGAGGTGCTCGAGTGTCACTCGATGAGCGGCACAAATGACTATTTACTGCGCATCGTGGCGGGCAGCATGCAAGCCTATGAGCACTTTCTGAGCACATACGTGCTGCAGACCAAAGCCGTGCGCTCGGTGAATACGAGCTTCGTGTTGCGTACGAAGAAGTTCACCACGCGCCTGCCGCTCGACGCGCCCGGCACTCCCGTGGTGCGCGCTCGCGCCCCCTGATAGAGAGCAGCAGCGCCGCTCCCGGCTAGTCGCGGTAACGCGTGAGGGCGTCGCCGAGGGCCTCGCGCAAGCTTCCGAGCCAGGGTTCGTAGTGACGCCATTGGTCGAGGCCCTCGCGATAGATCGGCTGGCGTACTTGCTCTGAACTCGCCGTGCGCACGCTGCGCTCGGTCTTGTGGAACTCGACACAGGCGGGTTCAAACTCGAGCTCGCAATAGTCGAGTAATCGACGAACATTGCGTTCCAGGTCATCGACCACGTCCTCGTGCTGCACCCGCAACACGCGCCCAGGCAGGACGGCATCCCAGTGCCGCATGAGCTCGAGGTAGGTGCGGTAGTAGCGCGCGATGTCCTCAATGCTGTAGGCAAATTCCTGGCCGTGCGCGAATAGCTGCTTGAAGTTACCGAAACAACAGGCCATCGGCTCGCGCCGCGCGTCGAGAATCTTCGCGTTGGGTAACATCAAGTGGATCAGTCCGATGTGCCGGAAGTTGTTGGGCATCTTATCGATGAAACGCGCTTTGCCGGTGCGGTAGATGCGTGTATCGCTCAGATACTTCTCGCCGAGGCGGCGATAATCCTCGGCACGCATCTGCGCCAGTACGGCCGGATAGCGCGGATCAACGCGCTCCACGTCACGGCCCTGCAAGTCCATCACGATGCGCGAGATATCGGCGAGTTCCTGGGTGCCTTCGACCGCGGAGTGTGATGCGAGAATCTGCTCGAGCAGTGTCGAGCCCGAGCGTGGCAGCCCGACGATGAATATGGGGTCCGCGGCGCCTGCGCCGCCATCCTTGTTGCGAGCGAACAAGGCAGGCGTACAGACCTCGATCTGCAGGCGAGTGTTGAGTTCGAAGATTTCCGGCCGGTAGCGGCTGGTGGAGCGCTTGAGCGCGTTGCCGCGGGCGTAGTACTCAAAGGAACCTTCATTTTGCTGCCGGTCTTCGAGCGCCTTGCCGAGCGCAAAACACAGATGGTAGCGATCCACCACGGAGGTGGAGGCTGCCGCTTCCGCGGCACGCATCTGCCGTAACTCCTCCTCCTCGAAGCGGTAGGTCTTAAGATTCGCCAGACTCCAATAGGCGTCGCCACAGCCGCCGCCGATCGCCGCCGCCACGCGGTACTCGGCGATGGCTTCCGCGCGACGCCCGAGCGTCTTGAGCGCATGAGCGATCGAGAGATGCAACTCAGCCGGCTGCAGTGCCCCGGGCAATAGCTCCCGGTAGAGCTCGATGGCGCGGTCATGCCGGCCGAGACCGACGTGTGTCATAGCATAGAGCGTGCGGTAGTTGCGGTCTGTGGGATCGGCTTCGAGCAGCTTCTCAGCTTGCTCCTGCGCCCGTTGGTGCATGTGGCGCTTGCTCAGCACCTGCGCGTAGTCGAATCGGGCCGCGTGATATTCGGGCACCAGGTCGAGCACCCCTTCCAGTAGGAGTTGGGCGTCATCGAGAACGTCGTGCTCGATGCCGATGCGCGCCAGGAGACGCATGGCCTCGACGTGGTGACCATGCTTGAGCAGAAAAGCGCGGATCAGCTGCTCGGCCTGCGCCAGTTCGCCGTCCGCGAATAGCACGGTGGCCGTCACCACCTCCGGAGGCAGTGTCTTGAGTTTCGCGACGTGCGCGGCGGCGGCCGCAGCGTTACCAGTCTGCCCGATCATGCGGTACAGGCCCTCGAGCATGCTCCAGCTGGCTGGCAAGGCGGGATTCATGTTCACGCCGCGCAGAAACGCCTCGATCGCTTCGGGTGCCTGCCGCAGTGCGACGAAGCAATGGCCGCGCTCCTGGTAGAGGCGGGTGAAGCGCGGATGCTGTCGCTCGAGTCCGGCGAGCGTGGCAAGCGCCGCAGGAATATCGCCGAGCCTGCGTTGCGCCACCGCGCGCAGATACAGAGCGTCACGATTCTCAGGGACCGTGAGGAGCAGCGCATCCGCCGCCCGCAGGACCTCGGCGAAGTGGTGCTCCTGCATGAGCTCGCCCATACGCCGGACCTCGAGTTCCACGGCCGACAGTTGGTTCATAGATCGAATGAGGTGGGCACGAGGGCATCATGCACCCGAAGATACCGGGCGCGCGCCGTTTTGCGGTGCGCGACGCTCAGGCCGGCGGAAACTCAGTGCTTAAAAGCTGGAGCCCACCGCAACTCCCAGGACCCGCGGCCGCAGGGGCGTCTGCGCGACGATGAACTGATCGGTGCTCACGAACACGCTGGCGTTCGAATTGGTGAGGTTCTCTGCGTAGACGTTGACCCACCACGAACCCTTCGCAACGCCGAATGACGCGTCGTAGGTCGTGTAAGCGGGATTCTCGAACCGCAACCGGCCGGTGGCGATGGCTCCGGGTCCTTGCAAAGGATTCGCACCCGCCTGCGTGAATGAATGGCCGCTGTGCGAGGCGCTCGCTTGAATGAAAGGGTTGTATCCTCCGGCGAGACTCCAATCGTAGCGGGCGCGCAGGCTGAACTGAATCGGCGGCGCATCGGCGCTCGGGGCGCCCGTCGGGCCAAAGGGGTTGACGACTGAAGCACAGCCACCGTAGGTGCCGATGACGGGACCCCAGTCTCGGCAGGCGAACGTGATCGGCTTGCCGAAGTTCGGGCTGGCCGGATTGTTGTTGGTCAGCACCGGCGAATTCGTCTGCTGGCTCTGGTTCCAGGATGCTGCACCCTGCAGCGTCAGCCCCGTGGTGACCCGGGCCACCAATGAGGTTTCAACGCCCTTGATCAGGAAGTTTTGACCGTTGGTGTTGAAGAAAATGTTGCCGACCACCCCGGGGTCGAAGAAGGCGATCTGAACGTCGTCCCAGCTCTCGCGATACAGGGCCCCGTTCCACTGCAGGCGGTGGTCGAAAAATTCCGCCTTCCAGCCGATTTCGTTGTTCGTCAGTTTGTCGGAGGTGTACGACTTGGGGATCAGATACTGCGGCTGCTGCGGCCCTCCGGGTGCGGTCGGAACGAAGGCATGCGGCGCACCGCCGTTCTGGTTGAAGCCGCCCGGACGAAAGCCCTGCGAGAACGTGTAATAGGCCATGACATCCGGCGCGATGTGCCAGGTCAGATTCGCGCGGCTCTTGAAACCGGACTCGGTGTCGGTGAGATTCGCCGCGTCGAGGTTGAAACTCGAGGGTATCGGGCTTGTGACGTGGCATCCACCGGGAATGACCCCGGTCCCGAAGCAGTAAAAACTGCCAAGGACGCTGCCTTTCGAAGTGGTGTCGAAGCGGTAATGGCGCGTGCCCGCCGTGATCGTCAACACCTTCGGAATCAGGTCGTAGTCGAGCGACGCGAAGAAAGCGGTCTGCTTGGTGGTGCGCACCGTGTCCTGATAGAACGAGGTGGGGGCGGCTTGAACACCGGAATTCACAACAGTCGAGCCGGGGAACGTGCCGATGTCCGAGAAACATCCGGCACCGGCCGGCGGCGCGGTCGCCGTGCACGAAGGGACGGTCTTGTAACCCCAGCCGGTCTGGTCGTACAGGGTATTGTTCTCCCAAAACACGCCGCCGATGGCGCGCAAGCGCCACTCGTCCGGCGTGCTCAGGCGAAATTCGTGTTGCTGATGCGTGTTGCGTTCGACCGAGTGCCAGATGGCGCTCGGTGAGAAGCAGGTTGCCTTGAGGTGTGGGGTGTAGCTTCCCGGACCATAGCACTGATAGTAATCGGCATACACGCCGCGCGCGTAATTGGTGTAGTCGCTGACCTGGTTGACGTTGCGGACCAGGTAGCCACCGGTATAGACGGCCTTCAAATCGCCGAACTTGCCATTCACCGTCCACGCAGTGCTCTCAAATCTGTCCTTGTCATACGAGGGGTTGAAGAGCGTGACCTCGAGGGGCTGCAGCGGCGCGCCATCGGAGGCATTGGGCTGCTGATAGAACACGCCTTGCGAGTCCATATCCTGGTATGACTGGGTGATCAGCACGTTCCAGTCTTGGTTGAACTTGTACAGCGCCTCGACGCGTATTCCCTGGTAGGTAACGGGATTGATGGCCTTGCCGACCAGGCTGGCATTGTTGAGGGTCGGGCTGCCGGGCGGCACGCAATAGCCATTGTTCGGTTGCCCGTCCGGGCAGTGCCCGCCGACCGCCGGAAAGTTCGCATAGGGGATGCCGATATCGGTGTCCTTGCGTGCGAAAGTCGCGGGCACGTTGTCGATGTAGCCGCCGCGTCGATCCGTGTAGAGCACCGCGCGCACGGCCATGGTGTCGGCGATCAGCGGGAGGTTCACCACCGCCGTCAGGTCGGCATTCGGATCGCCGTGCGCGGTCGCTCCATAGCCAGCCTTGACGTTCCCCTCGGTCACGTCGAGCTTCGGCTCGTTGGTGATGTAGCGGATAGCGCCCGCCTCGGCACCGGCGCCGAACAGCGTTCCCTGCGGCCCCTCCAGCACCTCGATGCGATTTAGATCGGCGGCATAGATGTCGAGGTTGCGATTCGGCAGCTGCCCGGATTGATTGTCCAGATAGATCGCGACGTTCGGCCATAAGCCCGTCGAGGCGCTGCCCTGGCTCGGCTGTGAACCGGCGCTCAGGCCGCGCATGAACAGCTCGTTCTGGCCGGGACCGTTGCTCGCCGTGGTGACGTTCGGCAGGTACTTGATGTAGTCGTCCAACGTC
>DATHRI010000022.1:0-160894 GCA_035481795.1 Steroidobacteraceae bacterium | reverse complement strand
TTGGGATGGACTGGACGGCCCGACGGCAAGACGGTCCGCTGGTCCGAATGCGCCGCCGGGCGTATCACCTTTGACGGCATGGAAGGACGTCGTCTCACGTTCGATGTAACCGACACGACATTCACTAGCCACGGCACGACGCTGGTCGGGCGGCTTATCCTGCCGAAAGGCACGACCGCCGTTCCGATCGTCGTCCTCATACACGGAGCCGAACACGACTCGGCACGCGAATTCAATCCGTTACAGCGGTTGCTACCGGCGGAGGGAGTCGGCGCATTTGTCTTTGACAAGCGTGGGACGGGCGCCTCCGGCGGTACCTACACCCAGGTTTTCGACCTTCTTGCCGACGATGGTGTGTCGGCGATGCACGAAGCCAAGCGCCTCGCCGGGCCTCGCGCGGGCCGGGTCGGCTATCAGGGCGGAAGCCAAGGTGGATGGGTGGCGCCGCTCGCAGCGAATCGCGCGCACGTGGACTTCGTCATCGTTTGCTTCGGGCTCGCAGTGAGCGTGATCGACGAAGACCAGCAGGAAGTTGCAATCGAAATGCGCGAGAAAGGTCACTCATCGGCGGACATCGCGAGCGCGCTGGAGGTTGCACGGGCTGCCGAGACCGTTATTGCCAGCGGTTTTACCGACGGATTCGGGCCCTTCGATGCTGTCAGGGCGAAGTACAAAGATGCGCCTTGGTACAAGGACCTGCATGGCAATTACACGTATTTTTTGCTGCCCTATTCGGAATCGCAGCTCCGGGACATGAGTGCGAAGTTCCGGTGGGGCACACCCTTTCACTACGATCCGATGCCGACGCTGCGCTCCAATACGACGCCGCAGCTGTGGATATTGGGGGAAGAGGACTACGAAGCCCCGAGTGCAGAGACGAGTCGTCGCGTTAAGTCGCTCATCGCCGACGGTCTACCGTTCACGCTGGCGGTCTATCCGCGAGCGGAACACGGGATGACGTTGTTCGAAACCGCAGCAGGTACTGGGGAGCGGCTGTCCACCCGCTACGCGCCGGAATATTTTGCGATGATTAAAGACTTCGCTCGATTTGGGGAACTCAGAGGCGTCTACGGTGACGCCGAATTGACGAGGTCAAAGGGTGAGGCCCGCCGAAACTCCCCAGTGCAATGAATCGCGATGACGGTATCGCAGCAGCAAATTAGGAGGACGAACGACAGTAACGACTAAAATGCAAGGCTCTGTCGGCTAATGGCAATGCCAGCTGGAAGTGGGCGCAGAAAATTTGCAGCCGATGTTGAGCAACGCCGCGAACATGGCATCGAAGGTCGCGGCGCCTGCGCAGCAGTAAAGAGAGGCATAATTGACAGCGCACGCAAGCTTTTCAATCGTCACGTGCTTCGGCAGCCATGCGACGCGAATAGCGATCAATGGATCATTAGCTGCCGAAAACTCCGGGCACGTTTCGAGCACCGTGAAGCACTCGCAGTACGAGTGCGCCGTCGTCGAACGGCTCGAAGACGATCAGGTAATTTCCGTGTGTGCAAATCCGTATCGTGTCGCCCAAGTCTGGACGCGCCACGTAGTGATGCGGTCCGTCCGCAATCTTCTCGCAGTGTTGCCGTATCTCGCGAATGAACGAGACAGCGCGCCTAGGATTGTCGAGCGCGATGTAGTCGCCGACCTCCTCCAAGTCAATTTCGGCTTGTGGTGTGAAGTGAGCGCGCATTCACTTCGCGCGATCTTTGGTCATTTTGGTGTACTTGCGCTCCAGACGGTCTAGTACCGCGGCGGCGGGTTTCGGTTTGCCGCTGCGGCGTCCCTTTTCGATTTCTCCACGTAGACCGTCTATTACCGCCTGGCGACGCTTCTGATCTTCTTCCAGAAGTCGCAGTCCATCCCGAATAACCTCGCTAGCAGAAGCGTAACTCCCGCCCTCCACCTGTTCCTTAATGAAGTTCTCAAAGTGGCCACCGATTGTGTAACTTGAGGGCATGACTCTCTCCACTCATTACGAGTATCATAATGTATCATAAACTGCTACCACATGCGCGATCTAGGATCTCTCCCACCGGCAGTCCATCCAGGGCCGGTAGAAGCGATGAATGCGTCGATTTGATCCCTTGACGCCGGTGGCGTGGATGTGAAGTCACTGGCCGCTTTTGCAGTCGACGTGACTCTCTACGAAAACCTCTATGAATTGCCTAGCCCGACGATTTGGAGCGCGAAGATCGCCGCGATTTGTAGGCTTTTGAGCAAATTCAAATCTGGATTGACTGTAAAAATCAGAAACAGGATGACGAAAAAGCTTTTACCGTCAGATTTACCGTCAAAACGGCCCGGTTGGAGCCTTAGGCGTCGGCAAATGGCTCAAAGTGAACCTTTATATTTCACTAAGTTACGCCTGGCGCGATAGAGGGCGATAGATCCCGAAAGGCTAAATTCACTCCCACTCGATGGTGGCTGGCGGCTTTCCAGAGATGTCATAGACGACCCTCGAGATACCTGCAATCTCGTTCACGATCCGCCGCGACACGAGCTCCAGAAACTCATAAGGCAGGCGTGCCCACTGCGCCGTCATGAAATCCACGGTCTCGACCGCACGCAACGCAACGACAAAGTCGTAGCGGCGCCCGTCACCCATGACGCCGACGGAGCGCACCGGCAGAAAAACCGCAAACGCCTGGCTGGTGCGATCGTAGAGCGCGTGTCGGCGCAGTTCTTCGATAAAGATCGCATCGGCACTGCGCAGAAGATCAAGATATTGCTTGCGCACCTCGCCCAGGACGCGCACCGCCAGTCCCGGTCCCGGAAATGGATGACGGTAGACCATCGCGCGTGGCAGCCCGAGCTCGACGCCCAACGCACGTACTTCATCCTTGAAGAGTTCGCGCAGCGGCTCGATGAGCCTCAAGCGCATGCGCTCGGGTAATCCCCCTACGTTGTGGTGAGATTTGATGACATGTGCCTTGCCCGTGCTGCCGCCTGCTGACTCGATGACATCGGGGTAGATCGTGCCCTGCGCCAGAAATTGAATTCCGGAGACTTCATGGGCCTGCTCATCGAAGATCTCGATAAAAAGCCGTCCGATGATCTTACGCTTCTCCTCGGGGTCAGCGACCCCCGCCAGAGCCTCCAAGAAGCGCGCCTCGGCGTCGACGCGTATCACGCGCACGCCAAGATGATCAGCGAACGTGCGCATGACTGCATCGCTCTCGCCCATGCGCAACAGGCCATGATCGACGAACACGCAGACGAGCTGATCGCCAATCGCCCGATGCAGCAGCGCTGCGACGACGGCCGAATCGACGCCACCGGACAAACCTAGTAAAACCCGTCCCTGAGCAACCTGAGCACGCGCGCGCGCGATGGCGTCCTCGATGATATTGCCGACGCTCCAGAGCGCGGCGCACCCGCAGATCTCGCGCACGAATCGCTCGAGGATCTTTGCGCCCTGACGCGTGTGCGTCACCTCCGGATGAAACTGCACGCCGTAGAATTGGCGGCGCTCATCCACCATGGCCGCAAAGTCAATTGCGCCAGTGGACGCCGTGACCTGGAAGCCGTCGGGCAGCGCATCAACGTGGTCGCCGTGACTCATCCACACGTCGAGCACGGCGTTGCCGCTGGCATCGGTCCGATCGTGCAGCTGATCGAGCAGGCGGTTCGCGCCGGTCACGGTCACCTCGGCGTATCCGAACTCGCGCTCAGCGGACGGTGTGACGCGTCCGCCCAATTGCAGTGCCATGGTCTGCATGCCGTAGCAGATCCCAAGCACCGGAACACCGAGGGCGAAAACAGCTTTTGGCGCCTGGGATGGCGCGGCGTCCGTGACCGATTCCGGGCCACCGGAGAGAATCACTCCGCGCGGCGCAAAGCTTCGCACCTCGGCATCCGTCACGTCCCAGGGCCGAATCTCGCAGTACACGCCGCACTCGCGCACACGCCGCGCGATGAGTTGCGTGTACTGCGCACCGAAGTCGAGGATCAGTATCCGATCTGCATGGATGTCGGGGACGCCGGTCATGACACCCGGTAGTTCGGCGCTTCCTTGGTGATGCTGACGTCGTGCACGTGACTCTCGCGCACGCCGGCGTTGGTGATGCGCACGAAGTGGGGTCGGGTGCGCAGCTCCGCGATATCGCGGCTGCCGGTATAGCCCATCGCCGCGCGCAAGCCGCCGGCGAGCTGCTGCAAAATGGTGACGACGCTGCCTTTGTAGGGCACGCGCCCTTCGACCCCCTCGGGCACAAGCTTTTCAAGTTCTGTGGAAGTGTCCTGAAAATACCGGTCGGCGGAGCCGAAGCGCTCGGCCATTGCCCCCAGCGAACCCATGCCGCGATAGGACTTGTAGGAGGCGCCCTGATAGAGCTCGACTTCGCCGGGGGATTCTTCAGTTCCGGCGAAGAGCGAGCCAATCATCACCGCGTGCGCGCCCGCGGCAATCGCTTTGGCGACATCCCCGGAATAGCGAATGCCGCCGTCGGATATGACCGGAACGTCCGCATCACGAAGCGCAGCTGCGATGTTCGCGACGGCGGAGATCTGCGGCACGCCCACTCCGGCGACAACCCGCGTCGTGCAGATGGAGCCCGGCCCGATGCCGACTTTTACCGCATCCGCACCGGCGTCAACCAACGCACGCGCCGCATCGGCGGTTGCGATGTTGCCGGCGATCAACTGCTGGTCCGGCCAGCGGCTCTTGACGCGCGCAACCATGTCAATGACACCGCGCGAATGCCCGTGAGCCGTGTCGATGACCACCGCATCGACCCCCGCTTCGCGCAGGGCGGCTATGCGATCGAGCGTGTCCGCCGTGGTGCCAACGGCGGCGCCGACCCGAAGGCGTCCGCGCTCATCCTTGCAGGCACGGGGAAACTCCGTGGCCTTCTGAAAATCCTTGACCGTGATCATGCCCACGAGTTCATGGTCGCCATTGATGACCAGCACCTTTTCGATGCGATGGCGGTGCAGGAGTCCGAGCACTTCGGCCTTGGGTGCATTTTCACGCACCGTGACAAGACGCGCCTGCGGCGTCATTACGGAGGAGACCGGTGCGTCGAGCTTCTCCTCAAAGCGCAGGTCGCGGTGCGTCACGATCCCGACCACTTTCTTGCCGACGACCACCGGCACGCCCGAGATCCCGCGGCTTCTGGTGAGCTCCAGCACCTCGCGAATCGACATTTCTGGCGGCACCGTGATCGGATCTTTGATGACGCCGCTTTCGAATTTCTTCACGCGCCCGACCTCGAGGGCCTGAGCGTCGATCGAGAGACTCTTGTGCACAATACCGATGCCGCCTTCCTGTGCAATCGTGATGGCCAGGCGCGCCTCAGTGACTGTATCCATGGCGGCGGAGAGGAGCGGGACATTGAGGCGGATACGGCGCGTGAGAGGCGTGGACAGGTCCACCTCGCGCGGAAGCACTTCCGAGTACGCCGGAACTAAGAGAACATCATCGAAGGTCAGGGCTTCTTCGAGGATACGCATGGACGCCGGGGAGCCCATAAGGCTCTGGGTAAACGAGCTATTGTACGCACCTCTCATGTAAGGGTAAACCACCGGCATCGGTGGAGTGGCAAGCGCGCTCTGGATGCGCAGCTCGGAGCACCGCCTCATGGAGGATTAGATCTCCGTCTGCAACCGCTTCCCCTACGAGTTGTATGCTCCGCTGATGAACGGCCCGACAAGCCCCGATAGACCTGAGCGAAAGGTCTACACGATTTCGCAATTGAACGCCGAAGTGCGCCTGCTCCTCGAGCGCGGTCTCGCGGTTGTCTGGGTCGAAGGCGAGCTGTCAAACCTTGCCCAGCCCGCATCCGGGCATTGGTACTTTTCTCTCAAAGATCGCAACGCGCAGATCCGCTGCGCGATGTTCCGGCAGCGAAACATCGCCGTGGGCTTCGCGCCGCGTACGGGTCAGCACGTTCTCGCGCGCGGCCGCGTCAGCGTGTATGAGGCGCGCGGTGACTATCAGCTGATCGTGGAACATCTGGAAGAAGCGGGGATCGGCGCTCTGCGACGCGAGTTTGAAAAGCTCAAGGTCAAGCTTGCCGCAGAGGGGCTTTTTGCTCTCGAACACAAACGGCCGCTGCCCGCCTTTCCGCAGCGTATCGGGGTCGTGACCTCGCCGACTGGGGCAGCGCTGCGCGACATTCTGCACGTACTGGCGCGGCGTTTTGCCCCGGCGGCGGTGCTGATCTACCCCACAGCGGTGCAAGGCGCCGCGGCGGCGCCGGCAATCGTCGCGGCGCTCGAGCTCGCCTCGAGCCGGGCAGAGTGCGACGTGCTGATTGTCTCGCGCGGCGGAGGCTCACTCGAGGACCTATGGGCTTTCAACGATGAACGCGTCGCCCGCGCCATCCGCGCGTGCGCGGTACCCGTGGTCACGGGCATCGGCCACGAGATCGACTTCACGATCGCGGATTTTGCGGCGGATGCGCGTGCCCCCACCCCCTCGGCCGCGGCGGAGAGCGTGGTGCCCGATCGGCAAGCGTGGATAGGCGCACTGGCGCGCTCGGCTCAGCGGCTGGAAGCGGCGGCGCGGCGCGAGCTGCGCGGCGCACTGAGCCGCCTTGACGCGGCGCTGCAGCGCCTTTCGCTGGCGCATCCCGGCGTGCGCCTCGCCCAGCAGCAGCAGCGGCTTGATGACCTCGAGCAACGCATCATCCACGCGCTGCGCTCGGAGCTGCATAACCAGCGCGGGCGCCTCGGCGACGTCTTTGCTCGCCTCGTGCGCCATTCGCCGGACCGGCTGGTGCGCGACCTGCGCGTGCGCCATGAGCTCTGCGCGGAACGCCTGCGCCACGCGCTCCTGGCTTGCGTCGCGCGTGCCGAGCATCGCCTAAGGCTCGCACAGCGCACATTGGATACCGTCAGCCCTCTGGCGACGCTCGCGCGCGGCTTTGCGATCATTTCACGACCCGCGGACGGCGCGCTGATCGGAGACGCGTCGCTCGTCAACATTGGCGACGAGGTCGAAGCGCGGCTCGCCCGTGGACGCTTGCGCGCGCGCGTGCTGGGGAAAAATTGAGACAATGAGAGGACAGACTGTATTGGCGCGCGCCGGCGCGGTGTTTGCCCTCGCGTGCTCCTGCCAACCTGCCCGCGCGGCGCCCGAGCTTCCGCAAGCGAGCGCTGTGCCCGGGGGTGTGGTGGTCTTTCCCCTGGATGCACCCGCGGCGCGTGCGCCCGTCGTAACCTTTGAAGGCAGCCGAACGTTGGTACTCAAAGTTGACTCGGGCTGGCTCGCGATCGTCGGCGTGCCGCTCTCCGCAGCGCCCGGGAGCGCCAGCGCCACGGTGCGCAGCGGCGATGGCCCCGACAAGATCATCGACTTTCAGATCAGCGCCAAGCAGTACGCGACTCAATCTCTCAAGGTCGCGCCCGGCAAGGTCAATCTGTCGAAGAAGGATCTCGCGCGCAGCGCGCGTGAGCACGAACGTGTCGCCGCAGCGTTTGCGACCTTCAGCGAGGCGCCGCCGGTTACTTTGCGGCTTCTGCAGCCCGTACCCGGCACGCGCTCGAGCTCCTTCGGGCTGCGGCGCATTTTCAATAACGAGCCGCGCAGTCCCCACACGGGCATGGACATCGCAGCGCCCACCGGCACACCGGTACAGGCGGCGGCGGACGGTCAGGTACTCGAGACCGGCAATTTATTCTTTAGCGGCAATACCATCATCCTCGATCACGGCGAGGGATTCATGACCTTGTACGCGCATTTGAGCGCCATCGCGGTCGCGCCGGGTGCGCATGTGAAGGCGGGCCAGGTGATCGGCAAGGTCGGCGCGACCGGGCGCGTGACGGGTCCGCATCTGCACTGGGCCGTGGTGCTCAACCGCGTCGACGTGGATCCGGCGTTGTTCCTGGCGCCCGCTCCCTAAAGCCGTGATCCCGTCAGCGTTGCGAGCGTCGCTTGCGCCGCTCGTAGGGGTTCTCGTCGGTGCGAAACTCCACGGCGACGGGCGTTGCAAAAAGATCGAAGGTCTTACGAAAAACATTTGCCAGATAGCGGCGGTAGGCTTCCGGCACCGCGGTTGTCTGGTTGCCATGGACGATGATGCGCGGCGGATTCTTGCCGCCTTGGTGTGCATAGCGCAGCTTGATGCGCCGGCCCCGTACGAGCGGCGGCTGGTGCGCCTCGAGTGCCTGCTCAAGCGCGCGCGTGAGATGCGGCGTCGACATCTCGCGAAAAGCGGCATCGTGTGCACGCACTGTCGCACGCACCAGTTCCCCCACCCCGGTGCCGTGGCGCGCGGAGATGAAGAGCTTCGGCGCGAACGGTACGAAATCGAGCTTCAGATCAAGCTGGCGCCGGATCTGCTCGCGTTGTCCATCCTCGATGCCGTCCCATTTGTTGACGGCGATGAGCAGCGCCCGCCCACGATCGAGCGCCAATCCGAGAACGCTTGCGTCCTGCTCGGCTATGGCATCGTGCGCGTCAAGCACGAGAATCACGACGTGCGCGTCTTCGATCGCCTGCAAGGTTTTAGCGACACTCACGCGCTCGACCGGATCGTCGATTTTGGAGCGGCGCCGCACCCCTGCCGTGTCAATGAGCACAAAATCGCGCTCGTCTTTGCGAAACGGCACAAGAATGCTGTCGCGGGTGGTGCCGGGGCTTTCGCTGGCAATCACGCGTTCGTCACCGAGCAGACGATTGACGAGCGTCGACTTGCCGACATTCGGCCGTCCGATGACAGCGACGCGGATGGCGTCGGGATAATCGCTCGGCTCGGTGCTCGCCTCAAGCCCTGCGAGCACCTGCTCGATGAGCTCATCGCAACCCTGATCGTGACTTGCGGAGATCGCAAACGCCTCGCCCATCCCGAGCGCGTGGAAGTCGGCGGCGGCGACACCCGGATCGAGACCCTCCGCCTTGTTGATCGCCAAGAACACCGGTTTGCCCGCACGGTGCAGCTCGCGCGCTACAAACATGTCCTGCGAAGTGAGGCCGGCACGCGCATCCGCAAGCAGCACCAGGCGGTCCGCTTCGTCGACCGCCCGCTCTGTCTGGATGCGCATCTGTGTCTCGATGCCGACGGGATTTTCGATGAGCCCGCCGGTATCGATCACGACGTAGGTTCGGCCGCCCGCGCGGCCGTAGCCATACTGACGATCGCGTGTGACTCCTGGCACGTCCGCCACGATCGCATCGCGCGTGCCGGTCAGTGCGTTAAATAGCGTCGACTTGCCAACGTTAGGGCGCCCGACGATGGCCACGACCGGCAGCAAATTCCCTCACCGGCCGGTCGGCGTGGCGGTGCTTGGTGCCGTGGATGGTGTCGGCGTCGGAGCCGGCTCGGACGCGGGTGGCGCGGTGTCGGGCGCGGGCGGCGATGGCGACGGAACCGGCTTCGACGGCGCCGGTGGCACGTTGCTCGGCGCGGCCGGGAGCGCTGCGGGTGCGGCGATTGGTGCGGTGGCGGGTTGTGCCGCGGGCCGCGCGGCAGGCTTGGCATGTCCGGGAAGCGGCGTCACGCGATAGGCGCTGATGCGGCCGCGATCATTGATGACGATGACAAGGTTGCCCGCGACCAGCGGCGCATTGCTGATTCGAACCTTTCCCGTGGAGACGCGCGCGGCGAGCGCGCCGGTTGATTTGTCGAGCCAGTGCACGTAGCCCTGGAAGTCCCCCACCACCACGGCGTCGTCCGCCACCGTAGGCGCCGAGAGACCGCGGTGCAGGAGCGCCTTCTGATGCCAAACCTCCGCGCCCGTACGCCGCGTGAGCGCGGTGATCTCACCGTCGGCGCTCGCCATGTAGATGTTGTCATCATCGAGCCCTAAGGTGCGATAGCTCGAGGCCTCGTGCGACCACCACACCTGTCCCGTGTCGAGCGCGAGCATGGCGACCTTGCCCTGAAAGCCGACTACGAAGACGTCCTGAGCGGATACCTGCACCGCCGAATCGATATCGACCAGACGCTCCAGCTCCGTGCGTCCGCGCGGCGGCGCCACCGGCGTCTCCCACGCGACCGTGCCATCGATCGAATTGACCGCGACCACCTTGCCGTTGTCGAAGCCGCAGATCGCCATGTCGCCCGCGATCGTCGGGCGCGCCACGCCACGCAGCGACAGGCGCGGCACCGCCTGCTCCTGCTGCCAGAGTTCCTTGCCGTCCGCCACACCGAGGCCGCGCAGTTTGCCGTCGGCGGTTCTCACCACGAGCGCACGCGGGCCGATGGCAGGCGACGAGAGAATTTCGCCGTTGACGCGCACGCGCCAGCGTACGCGGCCGTTCGCGGCATCCAGCGCAATTACGTCGCCATCGCTCGAACCGACAGCGACGAGACCACCCGCTACGGCCGTCGCTCCGCCGAGCGGCGCCTTGGTGCGGGTGCGCCAGATCTGATGACCTGTCGCGAGCGCGAACGCCGCAACGTCGCCCTTGCGGCCCGCGGCATAGACGCGGTCACCGTCAACGGCGAGCGCAAGCCCGAGCCGCAGCGGCACCTTGGCTCCCCCGACGTCGTCGCCCCAGACCCGATCGACGCGCAAAGTCGCCTGCAGGTTCGCCAACTTCGCTGGTTTGTCGACGTCCTTATCCTTCGAGCACGCGGCGAGTGCGAGCAGGAGGCCGATGGCAACAAAACGTCGCATCGCTACTTTGCTCCGGCGGCGGCGTGCGGCGCGGGTTCGTCCGCGACAAGATCACTGATCTTCAAATCAAGCCTCTCCGGGTCGACCGTGCCGGTGGCATCCGCGGCGCGCGCGGCGCGGTACTCCTTGAGGGCGGATGCGAAGTCCTTCTTTGCTTCGAAAGCATCGGCGCGTACCTCGTGGTAGCTGGGTGCAAAGCTGCCCGGGTCGACCGCCGCGAGCGTCGCCAGCGCCGCGTCGGGCGCGTGCTGCGCGATCTGCACGCGCGCGAGGCGCTCGCGCGCCACCAGTGCCAGGGCGTGATCCGAGGTTGTCTCCATGATGGTCTTCAACGTCGCAGCCGCCTTGTCGAGTTCGCCGGCTTCGACGTA
This sequence comes from Steroidobacteraceae bacterium, assembly GCA_035481795.1. Classification (GTDB taxonomy): domain Bacteria; phylum Pseudomonadota; class Gammaproteobacteria; order Steroidobacterales; family Steroidobacteraceae; genus PALSA-1196. The sequence goes on along the minus strand of DATHRI010000022.1, from coordinate 149,963 downwards.
TGCGCGCGCCGCAATCAGATTCGCCTGATTGACGTAGGGGGACTTGGGTTGCTCGCGCTGCAACTTGTCGAGTAACGCCAGAGCGTGCGCACGATCGTGACGGCCGAAGGCCTCGGCAATCTGGCGCGATTGCGCACTCGCCTGGCTCGCAAGCTCATCGGTATGCGCCTGCCACCAGCGCCAGCCGCCGAGCACCAGAGCGCCCGCGGCGACTCCGGCCACGATCCACGGGCCGTTCACCTTGAGCCAATTTTGCAGCCGCTCCCACTGTTCTTTCTCTGACAGATAATCGTCCACCAAGCCTCCTCAGAACATTCTAACCACTCGGGCGGTTTGCGAGCCGCACCAAGAGCTCTTCTACCCGTGACGCAAGCTCCAATCGCGGGCACTCCGTCTGACCGGATTCCTGGCGCAAAGGTTTCATCGCAACCATTCCGCGCGCCAACTCCGCGTCGCCGCAGATGAGCGCAAGCGCAGCGCCGCTCTTGTCCGCACGGCGGAACTGGGCTTTGAAATTGCCACCGCCCAGATTGAATTCGAATCTGCGGTGTGGCAGCGCGTCGCGCAGCTCTTCGGCCATTTGCATGGCGTCCGCAACCGCCGTACCGTTTACAATGAGATAGGCGTCCGCCGGGGCCACGCTCGGCACGCGCCCCGCCTGCACCAGCAGATCGACCACCCTTTCGATGCCGAGCGCAAAGCCGACGGCCGGTGTGACCTCGCCGCCGAGCTGCGCAGCGAGCCCGTCGTAGCGTCCGCCTGAGCACACCGCGTCCTGCGCGCCGAGCGCATCCGTAAGCCACTCGAAAACGGTACGCGAATAGTAATCGAGTCCGCGCACCAGTCGCGGATTTACACGATACGCGATGCCGAGGCGGTCGAGGGTGGTGCGCAGCTCCTCGAAGTGCGTGCGCGAGGGCTCGTCGATGTGATCGGTGAGATTGGGAGCCGCGGCGATGATCTCCGCCATCTGCGGATTCTTGCTGTCGAGAATGCGCAGTGGATTGCCCTGCAAGCGTCGCCGGCTGTCGGCATCGAGCGCACTCTCGTGCCGGCGGAAAAACGCGACGAGGGTCTCGCGGTATGCGCGGCGTGCTGCCGCTGTACCGAGCGAATTGATCTCCAGCCGCACGCCCGAAAGTCCGAGCCGGCGCCACAGGCGCGCGGTGAGCGCGATCAGTTCGGCGTCGACGTCGGGACCGGCAAATCCAATCGCCTCGACGTCGAGCTGATAGAACTGGCGGTAGCGTCCCTTCTGCGGACGCTCGTGGCGAAACATGGGGCCAATGCACCAGAGCTTATGGCGCGCGCCGCGCAGCAGGCCGTTTGAAATTGCCGCGCGCACGATGCCTGCCGTGGCCTCAGGCCGTAGCGTGAGGCTTTCGCCACCTTGATCGGTGAAGGTATACATCTCCTTCTCGACGACGTCGGTAAACTCACCGATCGCGCGCTTGAAGAGCTCGGTGTGCTCGATGAGAGGCACGCGGATCTCTTCATAGCCGTAGGAGCTCGCCACCGCGCGCGCGCACGCCTCGAGGTGCTGCCACGCAGCGATAGCGGCGGGCAGCACGTCGTTCATTCCACGAATGGCGTGAATCTGCTGCGCCACTTTTCAGCCCTTTCTCTTCAGGACCCACCATACGACCCCGAGCAGCACCAGGCCGATCAGTGCGAAGAGCGCGGGCACGGCGAAGCGGCGCACATCCGCGAGCGGATCAACGATCGGGGCGCGCGGAGCATCGGGCAGCGCCGCGCGCGCCGTCTCGTTGTACAACGCCACAAGTTCATCGCTCTTCTCCCCCACGAGATCGCTGTAACGGCGAATGTGTCCGCGGGTGAAGACCGGCGCGCCGAAGATATCGTACTCCTCGGACTCGAGCGCGACCACGCTCTTCGGATCGACGTGCAGCTTCTCCGACGCCTGCGTGAGTGTCAGACCCGCGCGCTCGCGCGCGGCGCGCAACCGCGCGCCGATGCCACTCTGGCGAGCGCCGCCGGCGTCAGATGTCATACGCTAAGAGCCGGAGTTGCGGTTGAGATCGGAGAGTGCACGCGCCTGCTCCGAGCTTGGGAAATCCATGCGCAGCGAACGTGCATAGTGCTCGGCGGCAACGCGATCGCCCATCGCGCGCGCGATGCGCACGCCAAGGAGCAGCAGTTCAGGCGTGGCATCAAAGCTGTCGGTGTAGTGCGTCAGCACCGTGCGCGCATCGTTCAAGTGCCCGCGCTCAAATTCCAGGTCCGCCAGTTGATAGGCGGCCTCGGCGAAATTGGGCCGGATGGCGAGCGCGTGCTGCAGGTTCTGCTTCGCCTCGTCGTCGCGATGCGCCGCGCGCAGGCAGACGGCGACGTTCGTGTACGCCGCCTCCGGCGTGCGATAGAGGGGATTGTGCGCAGCCTCGAGGAAATACTTGACTCCCTCCTCGGTGCGCGCCGACTTGCAGAGGAAGACCGCATAGTTATTGGCGACCTCCGGATCCTGCGGTGCGTAGCGCAAAGAGGTGCGATACTCGTCATCGGCCCGCTTGGGATCGCCCAAGCGCTCGTACAGGAGTCCGAGCGCGCTGTGCACCTTGGGACTGCGCGGACTTTCGCGCTCGGCGCGCTCGAGCTTTTCCTTCGCGATGGCGAGATCGCCCTTCTGCAGGTAGCCAATGCCCAGTTGCACGTTGTAGCCGGCGGCCTCCTCATTCGCACTTTCCGGGTGCTGCTGCGGCATCGAGCCGCACGCTGCCAGCGTGGCAAGCAGCGCGGCCGCAGCGATCCGCACGCGCATCGGTTCGGCTGTCATGGCGGTACCGCGACACTCATGGGTTTGTCTCCTAGGCGCGCGGTCGTGCGGTCAATCACACGGCCGGCAAGCTGTCCGCACGCCGCGGCAATGTCATCGCCGCGCGTGCGCCGAATTGTCGCGAGCACCCCGCGGCTGACGAGCTCGTCCCGAAAGCGCTCGATCACTGCCGGCGCCGAGCGCCGGTACTGCGTACCGGGGAATGGGTTGAAGGGAATGAGGTTGACCTTGGCCGGATGGCCCTTCAAGAGTGCCGCCAGCGCGCGCGCCTGGCTCACCGAATCGTTGACGCCGGCGAGCATAACGTACTCGAACGTGACGCTGCGTCCGTTCTGCTCATCGATATAGTGCCAGCAGGCGTCGAGCAGTTCGGCTATCGGGTGCTTTTTGTTGATGGGCACGAGCTCGTTGCGCAGTTCATCATCGCTCGCGTGCAGCGATACCGCCAGCGCGCAATTGACCTCCTGGGCAAGCTTTCTGATCTGCGGCGCAAGCCCCGAGGTTGAAAGGGTCACGCGCCGCCGCGACAGATCAAAACCGCAGTCGTCCAGAAAAATGCGCAGTGCGGGCACTACGGCACGAAAATTCGCCAGCGGCTCACCCATTCCCATGAGTACGACATTGGTCACGACGCGTTCGCCCGGCCGGCCCGTCTGCTTGCCCTCCCCGAGCTCGCGCTTGGCGAGCCACACCTGGCCCACCATCTCCGCCGTGGAGAGGTTGCGGTTGAAACCCTCCTGTCCCGTGGAGCAGAACGAGCAATCCAGGGCACAGCCCACCTGCGAGGAGATGCAGAGCGTCCCGCGGTCAGCCTCCGGGATGAACACCATTTCAAAGGCCTGCGTCGCATCGGCTTTCAGGAGCCACTTGCGCGTGCCGTCGGCGGATGCATGCACGCTCATGATCTCCGGAGTGCGCACTTCGGCGCGCTCATTGAGCAGCCCGCGAAAATCCTTGGCCAGATCGGTCATCGCGTTGATCCGTCCCTCGCCCGCCTTGTAGAGCCAGTGCATCAGCTGGCGCGCTCGAAAGCGCTTGCTGCCGAGCTCCTCGACAAGTGCCTCGAGGGCGGCGCGCTCGAGCCCCAAGAGATTCACCCTTGCGGCGGCGGGGAGCACTATGGAGAGTTCATTGGACATGGGGTCAAGCGCGCGGATAAAGCTCGGTCGATCTGAAAAAGAAGGCAATTTCATTGGCCGCCGTGTCGAGCGCATCCGAGCCGTGCACAACGTTGCGCTCGATGCTCTCGGCGAGGTCGGCACGAATCGTGCCTTTGGCGGCCTTTTTGGGATCGGTCGCACCCATGATGTCGCGGTTCTTCGCGATGGCGCCTTCGCCCGCGAGCACCTGGATCACGACCGGGCCTGAGGTCATGTAGCGCACCAGATCCGCGTAAAACGGCCGCTCCCTGTGCACCGCGTAGAAGGCGCGCGCCTCGCGCTCGCACAGCTGCGTCATGCGCGCGGCAATGATCTTGAGCCCTGCCGCCTCGAAGCGCCGGCAGATCTCGCCGATCAAATTGCGGGCGACTCCGTCGGGCTTGACAATGGACAGCGTGCGCTCAATCGGCATTCGAGGACCCTTCGCGGAAAAAATTGAAACCCCCATGGAATGCCGCAGCGCCCGGGCGAGCGGCACGGCGCGAGAGTCTACTCCGCGGGAGACGCCCGGCAAACACGCCGCGGGCGCCAAGTCAGACTGAAAAGCTCTCCCCGCAGCCGCATTCGCCCTTCACGTTGGGGTTCTTGAAGCGAAAAGCCTCGTTGAGCCCTTGCTTCACGAAGTCGACGACCGTCCCGTCGATGAGCTCAAGGCTCGCCGGATCGACGAACACTTTGACGCCGCGATCCTCGAAAACGATGTCATCCGGAAGTGCCGCATCGGCATAGTTGATGACATAGGCAAATCCCGAACAGCCGGTCTTACGGACGCCCAAACGCAAGCCGACACCGGCTCCACGAGCGACTAAGAAGCTCTGCACTCGATGTGCTGCGGATTCAGTTAGCGATATCGCCATCGGGTTCGGAAAAGTCTCCGTTTCACCATTCTACGCGGATTCAGCGCGCGGACATAAGGCACGCGTGCAATGCATCTTCGACTACCAGCAGCCGTCCAAGTTTCTCGATCGGCACATCCAGTGCCCGCGCCCACTCGGCAGGCTTGCCCACCGCAAGCTCGTGAAGTGCGCGACCCGGAAGCTGCCGGGTCAGCCACGCCATCACCGCCAGAGTATGCGGGCAGCCGTAGGCCTGGAAGCGTGCATCCCTCACAGTGCCGTCGGCGATGCGCACATGAAAGCGTGCCCAGGTGCCCGACTCCGCCGCTCCGGCCTCCCCCCGAAACACCCCCGGTCGAGGCTCCAGGGCACCGGCACCCGGGAGCTCAGCGAAGAGTTGCCGCGCCAGGGGGCTCAATATGTCAAATTCAATCGGCTCGCTATTTGTCTGTAAAACGCTGGCTTCTGCCGCTATCTTCGGCAAATTGTAGTAACCGGAGGCTGTCCTCAGCCGTTTGACCTCGCGGCCCACAGCCTGCACGGCGCACTCAATATCCTGCTCGCCCGTCTCCCGGCCCAAGCTGAAGCGCAGCGTACTTTGCGCGAGCGCGCTGCTGCGCCCCAGTGCACGCAGCACATAGGAGGGTTCCGCGACGGCCGAGCTGCAGGCGGACCCCGTGGCGAGCGCCAGCTCGGTCAGGCCTGTCACCAGGCTCTCCCCTTCCACGCCGTCGAAGGAGACCGAGAGAATGTCCGGGATCCGCTCGGCTTCCTCACCGTTAAGGTGCACGCCGCCGAGGGCGGCAAGTCCGCCCCAGAGTTCATCGCGCAGGATTGCGAGGCGCTGCGATTCGCCGGTGCGCGCTGCGGCAAGGCGGCACGCGACGCCAAATCCCAGCACTTGATGCGTGGGCAGCGTGCCCGGCCGCAACCCCCGCTCCTGTCCACCGCCAAAGGTAACCGGGCGCAGGCGCGCACGGCTGCCAGAGCGCACGAAGAGCGCGCCAATTCCCTTCGGTCCGTAGAGCTTGTGAGCCGTGAAACTCAGGAAATCCACCGGCGCCGCACGCACATCGATCGCGAGCTTGCCCACCGCTTGCGCAGCGTCGGTATGCAGCGGAACGTCGCGCGCAGCACAGAGGGCGGCGAATGCGGCGACGTCTTGCACCACGCCGATCTCGTTGTTCACGTGCATCAGGGTCACGAGCACGGTGTCGGCGCGCAGCGCGGCGGCGAGCGCCTCGGGGGCGATACGCCCGGCGCGATCGGGCTCCAGGTACGTCACCCTGAAGCCTTCCTTCTCCAGGCGCCGGCAGGGATCGAGCACCGCGCGATGCTCGATGCGGGAGGTGATGACATGCCGCCCGCGATCGGCGTTGCCACGAGCCACGCCCAGAATCGCCAGATTGTTGGATTCGGTGGCACCCGAGGTGAAGATGATCTCTGCACTGTCCGCGCCGATCAACGCGGCAACTTCCGCGCGCGCGCGCTCGATGAGCGCCTGTGCGCGCCGCCCCGGTGGATGAGTCGCCGAGGCAGGATTGGCAAAATCGCCGGAGAGGCATTCGCTCATCGCTTGGGCGACGAGGGCATCGACCGGCGTCGTTGCTGCATAGTCCAAATACAGGGGCGCGGTCATGGTCATCAGCGCGGGCCGGCGCGCCGGCGCCGCTTCTGCACGGCGGTGAGAAAGCCGCGCAGGATGTTGACCTCGTTCTCATCGGGCTCGGCGCGCTGCAGAAGCCTGCGTAAGCGCGCCATCAGATGCGTGCCGCTCTCGGTGCGATCGCGAAAATCGACCTCCTCGAGCACCGCCGCCCAATGCTCGTAGAGAAGCGCGAGGTCCGTAGCTGAGGCGAGTGGCACCGCGCGCGCTGCGACGCTGTGCGCGCTGCGGCCGGCACAAAAGAGCTCGTAGGCGATGATCTGCACCGCCATCGCCAGGTTGAGCGATGGATAGCCCTCATAAGCGGGAATGCGTATCAATAGGTGCGCGGCCTCAAGATCCTCGTTGGTGAGACCCGTGCGCTCGGCGCCGAAGAGGAGCGCGACCGACCCATGCGCCGCCTCGGCGAGGACTCGCGCCGCCGCCTCGCGCGCGTCGATGCTGCGGAAATTCTGGTCGCGATGGCGCGAAGTCGTGGCGCCAATGAAGCCACAGCCCGCGATCCCTTGCGCCAGCGTGTCGACCACACGCGCCCGCGCCAGCACATCGTCGGCGCCCGAGGCGCGCGCCACGGCATCCGGATGCGGGAAAAGCTTGGGGCGCACGAGCACCAGCTCGGTGAGCGCCATGTTCTTCATGGCGCGCGCGCACGCGCCGATATTGCCCGGATGCGACGGTTCAACGAGGACGATGCGGATCAACGGATGCTATCCTCACTTCATGCAGCCACTTCTCAATATCGCCGTGCGCGCCGCACGCCGCGCCGGCGAGCTGATCGTTCGCAGCATGTCGCGCCTCGACAGCCTGCAGATCGCATCGAAAGGCCGCAACGATTTCGTCACCGAAGTCGATCACGCCGCCGAACGGGAGATTATCGCCGTCATCCACAAGGCGTACCCCAATCATGCCATTCTCGCCGAAGAAAGCGGCGCAAGCGGCGATGACGACACGCTGTGGATCATCGATCCGCTCGATGGCACGACGAACTTCATGCACGGCAATCCGGTTTTCTGCGTTTCCATCGCCTGTCAGCACAAGGGCAAGCTCGAGCACGCGGTCATCTACGATCCCCTGCGTCAGGAGCTCTTTACCGCCTCGAATGGGGGCGGAGCGCATCTTGACAACCGCCGCATGCGCGTCACTCAGCAGCGCACGCTCGACGGCGCGCTGATCGCCACGGGCTTTCCGTACCGCGCCAATACCCGCTACATCGACGCGTATATGCAGATGCTGAAGACCGTGATGTTGAAATCCGCTGGCGTGCGGCGCCCGGGTTCTGCGGCGCTCGACCTCGCCTATGTCGCCGCGGGCCGGGTCGATGCCTTCTGGGAGATCGGCCTTTCCCCCTGGGACACGGCCGCCGGCACACTGCTCATCCAGGAAGCGGGCGGGCGCATCGGCACGCTCACCGGCGAGGTCTACACCCAGAAGGGCAATGTCGTCGCGGGTGCGCCGCGCGTCTATACGGCGCTCCTGGCGGCCTTCGCCCGCCACGTGCCGAAGGACCTGCGCGACGAGTAGCGCGCGCCGTTGGCGTCTATGCGGGCACGGGCTTGGCGAGCGGGCTGCGCTTAAAGCCGTATACAAAGTACACCAGCGCGCCGATTACGGTCCAAATCCAGAAGCGCGCCTGTGCTTTGCCAGGCAGGCTCACGAACAGATATGCGCACCCCAGGATCGCGAGCGTGCCGACGACGTTGACGGCCGGGCAGCGAAAGGGCCGGGGCCGGTTCGGCTGAGTCTGTCGCAGCACCACCACCGCTACACTGACGGCGATGAATGCGAACAGCGTGCCGGTGTTTGAGAGCTCCGCGATCTCGGATACCGAGAACAAACCCGCGATCATGGCGACGATGACGCCGGTCACGGCGGTAATCACGTGCGGCGTCTTGAAGCGCTGGTGTACACGGCTGAAGACTTCCGGCAGAAGTCCATCGCGCGACATGACGAAGAAAATGCGCGACTGCCCGAAGAGCATCATCAGCACCACGGTCGGCAGCGCCAGAATGGCGGCGAGTGCGACAAGATTGCCGACGGTTACGAATCCCAAATGGCGCAGGATATAGGCGAGCGGCTCCGTGTTACCGACGAGCTGCTGATAGGGCGTCGAGCCCACGGCGCCGGCGGCGACCAGTACATAGAGGAGCGTGCACACGCCCAGCGACCCAAGGATCCCGATCGGCACGTTGCGATTGGGGTTGCGGGTCTCTTCCGCGGCGGTCGCCACGGCGTCAAAGCCCACATAAGCAAAAAAGATGAGCGCCGCGGCCGCCATGACACCCTTGGCCATACCGTCAACTTCGTGCGATCCGAAGCCAAAAGGCATGAAAGGAGTGAAGTGCGCCCAGTCGATCTTCGGCATTACGATGAAAATGAACGCGCTGAGCGCGGCGAGCTTCACGACCACGAGGACCGAGGTTACCGCGGCGCTCGCCCGGGTGCCGATGATGAGGAGGGCCGTAACGACGAGCACCGCACCCGCGGCCAGAACGTTGACCCCGCCGCCGTGGACGGCAAACATGCCCGCCTTCAGTGCGAGCGGCATGGGCATGCCGAGACTCTGCAACAGACCCGCCATGTATCCCGACCAGCCGACCGCGACCGCCGCGCCGGAGACTGCATATTCAAGGATTAGGTTCCAACCAACAATCCAAGCGACAAATTCGCCCATCACGGCGTAGGAATACGTATAGGCGCTGCCGCTGACCGGCACCATGGCGGACATCTCGGCATAGGCGAGCGCGGCAAAGGCGCACACGAAGCCGGCGATCACGAACGAGAGCATGAGCCCGGGGCCGGCGCGCTCGGCGCCGATCGCCGTGAGGACGAAAATACCGGTGCCGATCACCGCTCCAATGCCGAGCATGGTGAGCTGCAAGGGCCCGAGCGAGCGTCGCAGACCCTTCTTGTCGGCCAGTGCAAGGCATTGTTCTACCGACTTTCTGCGCCAATTCATGCGACCCCCGGATCTTGAGGGCTTGGATTGTAGGTGTCAGCCCGTCCGCAAGCCATCCTTTTAGCTGCCGCGGGGGCGGCGGCGCGCCGCAAGGTGCCGGCGCAGGCGGATATTGGTCATCTCCACGGCCACCGCGAATCCCATGGCAAAGTACAGATACCCCTTGGGAATCTCGAAATGCAGTCCCGAAGCGAGCAGAGCGCTGCCGATCAGAATAAGGAACGCAAGCGCCAGAATCTTGATGGTCGGATAGCGCTCGATGAATGCCGCAACGGTGCCCGCCACCCACATCATGACAGCAATGGCGAAGATGATCGCAGTCACCATTATGGCGAGTTGATTGGCGAGCCCCACCGCGGTGAACACCGAATCGAGCGACAGCACAATATCGATGAGCGCGATCTGCAGCACGATAAAGCCGAAGCGGGCGTAGCGGCGCGCGCTTCTCTGCGCGCGCGAGTGCTCAAGGGTGTGATGGATCTCCGTGACGCTCTTGACGAGGAGAAACAGGCCACCCGCGAGGAGGATGAGATCGCGCGCCGACAGCGGCACGCCGGCGATCGTGAACTCGGGTTGCGTACGGCGTGTGATCCAGACGATCGAATACAGGAGCACGATGCGCGTCAGCATTGCCAGCGACAATCCCACGACGCGCGCGCGTTCCTGGCGGCGCGGCGGCAGACGGTCCACGAGAAGCGCAATGAAGATGACATTGTCGATGCCGAGAACGATCTCGAGCGCTGTCAGGATGACCAGCGACAGCCAGGCTTGCGGATCGGTCAGAAGCGCCAGCATGACCTTGGTGCAGTTTGCGCCCTACGGCAGAATATCGGCCGCGGCCTTCTTCACGGTCGGGAATACGTGCTCGGAAGTGAGGCCGCAATCGAGCGCAATGGCGCTTGAAATATAGATCGAGGAATACGTGCCGGCGATGATTCCAATCATGAGCGCCTCGGAGAAGCCGCGCAGCGCCGCGCCACCCAGAAACAACAGCGCCACGACCACGATGGCGGTTACAACTTTCGTCATAATCGTCCGCGACAGCGTCTGATTGATGGATTGGTCCAGTGCGAGCGCGGGCGCGAGTCTGCGATTGGCGTGGAAACGCTCGCGAATACGATCGAAGACCACCACCGTGTCGTTCAGCGAATAGCCGATCACCGCCAGGATCGCTGCGACCACCGCAAGATCAAACGGCGTCTGCGTGACCGAAAAGATACCGAGCACCAAGATCGGATCATGCAGCACCGCGAGAATCGCGCCCAATGAGAGCCGCCAGGTGTTAAAGCGGAATGCGATGTAGATGAAGATGAGAAGCAGCGTGAACCCGAGAGCCATAATCGCGCTTTTCTTCAGCTCATTGCCGACCTGCGGGCCCACGACGTCGAGCCGCAGAATCTGCGCGCCTGAATCGATGGACTTTAGGGTCTGATCGAGCTTCGCGCGAATGGCGGCGCCGTTTTGCGCGGGCGAGGGCGGCAGGCGGATCGCGATATCGCGCGAAGAGCCGAAATTCTGCACCTGCGGGTCCGCGAAGCCCGCTGCCTGCAGCTGCGTGCGAATGGCGTCGACGTTGGCGGTGCTCGGAAAGCTCGCCTCCACACTCACGCCACCGGTGAAATCGATGCCGAGATTGAGGCCCCGCGTGGCAAACGACGCGAAGGAAGCCAGCATCAGCAGCATGGACAGGCCATACCACACCTTGCGTGTGGCCATGAACGGGAACTGGGTCGGCTTTCTGAAAAATTCCACGTGCGGAGCCCTTTAGATCGGAAGCTTCACGAGTTTGCGTCGGCCGCCGTACATGAGCGTAATGAGCGCACGGCTGCCCATGAGGGAGGTGAACATGGAGGTCGCGATGCCGAGCGTGAGTACGATGGCGAAGCCTCTGATGGGACCCGTGCCGAATACCCACAGCACCACCCCGGCGATCAGCGTCGTGATGTTGGAGTCTGCGATCGCAGAGAACGCCTTCTCAAAACCGAGCCGTATGGCGGACTGCGGCGAGACTCCCGCCCGCAGCTCCTCGCGAATGCGTTCATAGATCAGAACGTTGGCATCCACCGCCATGCCCACGGTCAAAATGATGCCGGCGATGCCGGGTAGCGAGAGCGAGGCGCGCATGATGGACAACAGCGCCGTCAGCAGGATGACATTGCAGAGCAGCACACCGTCGGCGACGAGCCCGAAGACGCGGTAATAAATCGCCATGAACGCGAACACGCCGGCCATGCCGATGATGAGTGCCTGCACTCCCTTATCGATATTATCCTGACCCAGGCTCGGACCGACGGCGCGCTCCTCGATGGGATCAAGGGGAGCGGCCAGCTGTCCGGAGCGCAGCAGCAGCGCCAGATCGCGCGCTTCGCCTGCACCCAGCCCCGTGATCTGAAAGTTATTGCTGAAGACGCCGCGGATGGTCGCAAGATTGATGACCTGCTCGTTGGTGACTTCGCGCGTCTCCTTCTTGCCGTTCACGGTCGTCGTCTCGTGACCCCGCTCGATGAACACTACCCCCATGCGGCGGTCGAGGTTCGCGCGCGTGGTCTTCAACATCTGATCTCCGCCGCGCGCGTCGAGCTTGAGCGACACGCCCGGGCCCTCCTGGGTTGCCGTCGTGCGCGCGTCGGTAAGCTCATCGCCCGTCACGATGATGTCGCGTTTCAGGAGGACCGGTCGGCCGTCGCGCATCTTGTAGAGCTTCGAGCCCAAGGGCGCGCGGCCGCGGGCGGCCGCCTGCACGGCGTTGTTCTGCATGTCCTCGAGGCGAAACTCCAAAGTCGCGACCTTACCGAGAATGTCCTTCACCTCGGCGGAGTTCTGTACGCCCGGCAGCTGCACATTGATGCGGTCAAGGCCCTGGCGCTGTACGATCGGCTCGGAGACCCCGAGCTCATTGACGCGGTTTCTGAGCGTCGTCAGGTTCTGCTGGATGGCATAATCCTGGCGCTGGCGCATCTGCACCGGTGTCAGCGTGGCCTGCACGGCGGGCCCGCTCGCCAGCGTCACGGTTTCAAGCTTCAAATCCGCAAGTGGCTTCGCGAGGGCTTTCTTTACGGCATCCGCATCGCCGTTGGGCGGCAGCAGGACCTGCACACCATTGGGTCGCGCACTGTCGACGCTGATGGGTACAACATCTGTGAAGGGTAGATTCGCCTGCGCAAGCGTGCGCCGCATATCCTGCTCGTAGCCTTCGAGAAGCTGATTCACCGCGCCGTTGATGTCCACTTGATAGAGAAGGTAGAGGCCCCCGCGCAGATCAAGTCCCAAGGGCATCGGGCGCAGGCCGAGCCGCCGCAGCAGCTCAGGCGCGCGCGGTGCAAAGGACAGCGCCGTCAAATACTGAGCGGCAAAGTGATCATTGACGGCGTCGCGCGCCTTCAACTGCTCGACCACGCTCGGGAAGCGGATCATGAGCCGCCCGGAGTCGATATAGGTCTTGGTGTAGCCCACCTTTTGCTCGGTCAAAAACTTCTCGACCGCCTGTTGGGCCACCGCATCAATATTCGCATGGTCCTTGCGCGCGAGCTGCAGCGCCGCATCTTCGCCAAAGAAGTTCGGCAGCGCGAAGAAGAGCGCGAGGACGAGAACGGTTGCAACGAGGATGTATTTCCAGCGGGCGTACTCAAGCATAGTCAGGCGCTTTTCAAGGTGCCCTTGGGCATGAGCGAAATCACCTGAAACCTCTGCACCTTCACCCTCACTCCTTCGGCAATCTCGAGCGTCACGAAGGTATCGCCGACGTCAAGTACGCGGCCGAGAAGCCCCCCTGCCGTCACCACTTCATCCCCCGCCGCGAGCTTGGCCACCATAGCCTGGTGTTCCTTTGCCTTGCGTTGCTGCGGCCTGATGAGGAGGAAATAGAATATCGCGATGAACACCACCATCATCAACAGGGGCGCGAGCTGGCCGTTACCGGTGATGCCGGTGCCCTGCGCCCACGCTTCGGGGATAAGAGAATTCATGGCTGTACCTACCTTGAGGGGGCGGCATTATGCCACAGCACCCGGCGGCTCCCGGCGCTGAGCCAGGTAGCTCGCTGCAAAGCTCGCCAAACGCCCCTCAGCAATCGCCGCCCGCAGCGCACGCATCAGTGACAGGTACACGTGCAGATTGTGGATGGTGTTCAAACGTGCCCCGAGGATCTCCCCGCAGCGGTCGAGATGCCGGAGGTAGGAGCGGGAGAAGTTGCGGCAGGTGTAGCAACCGCAGGCGGGATCGATGGGTCCGAGGTCCATTTGGTGGCAGGCATTGCGGATGTTGATGAACCCCGCCGCCGTAATGAGGTGGCCGTTGCGCGCGTGGCGTGTGGGGATCACGCAGTCGAACAGGTCCATGCCACGCTGCACTGCAGCTACGATATCTTCCGGACGCCCAACGCCCATGAGATACCGCGGCCGATCCACCGGCATGTGTGGCACGATGCCTTCCAGAACGCGCAAGCGCTCCTCTTCCGGCTCGCCGACGGCGAGGCCGCCGAGGGCAAACCCGGCCCAATCCCGTCGTACCAGAGATTCGAGCGAGGCCGTGCGCAACGAGGCAAACATGCCCCCCTGCACGATGCCGAAAAGTCCCCCGGGGGGGCTTTTTTCATGGTAATGCGCGTGGCTGCGCTCCGCCCAGCGCATCGATCGCTCCATGGATATGCGCGCCTCATCTTCCGTCGCCGGAAACGGTGTGCAGTCATCAAGCGCCATCGCAATGTCCGATGCGAGCGCGAGCTGCATGTCCATCGAATCCTCGGGCGTGAGACGCACCGCGGCACCGTCGACCGGCGAGCGAAAGTGCACGCCCTCCTCCGTAATCTTGCGTAAGCCCGCCAGGCTAAAGAGCTGAAACCCACCCGAATCCGTCAGGATCGGATGCGGCCAGTGCATGAATTGATGCAGTCCGCCGTGCTGGGCAATGACCGCGCTGCCGGGACGGAGCAGCAGGTGGAAGGTATTACCGAGAATGATCTGCGCTCCGAGGCCGGTGAGCTCCTCCGGCGTCATCGCCTTCACCGTGCCGTAGGTGCCGACCGGCATGAAGGCGGGTGTATCAATGCCGCCGTGCGCAGTCGCGAGATACCCGATGCGCGCCGCGCCATCGACTGCCTGAACTGCGAAGGTCGGCCTCACCGCGCGACCCCTGACTGCGGCGTTACGAACATCGCGTCCCCGTAGCTGAAAAACCGGTACCCCGCTTTAATGGCGTGCGCGTATGCGGCAAGCGTGTGTTCGCGGCCAGCGAAGGCGCACACCAGCATCAAAAGAGTGGACTCGGATACATGGAAGTTCGTGAGGAGCGCGTCGACGACCCGGAACTGGAATCCCGGTCGGATGAAAAGGCGGGTCTCTCCGCTGAAGGGGGCCAGTGGCTGTACGAGACCTCCATGGGCCATTGCCAGCGCGGCCGATTCGAGTGCTCGAACAACGGTGGTTCCGACAGCCACGACGCGGCCCCCTCGTACGCGCGTCCGCTCAATAGCATCACAGGTTGTCGCGCCGACCTCCATACGCTCCGAATGCAACACCACTTCATCGAGATTGTTCGTGCGTAGCGGCTGAAAGGTCCCCGCGCCCACGTGCAGCGTAATGAACGCGCGTTCGATCCCGCACGCTTCTAAATCCGCAATCAGACCTGGATCAAAGTGCAGGCTCGCGGTCGGCGCTGCGATGGCCCCTCTTTCCCGCGCAAAAATGCTTTGGTAGCGCTCGCGGTCGTTCGGGCCTGGACTGCGCTTTATATACGGTGGAAGCGGAACGTCACCCCACCTTTCAAAGAAATCGAGGGCCGGCGAGTCCAGTTCAATCCGCCACAGATCCTCGCAGCGTTCAAGGAGTCGGATCAAGCCGCCCATAGTCTGAATGCTTAATCCCTCCCGCAGCGCCTTACTCCTCTTAAGCTGAACCCATGCCTGATTCGACTCGAGCGCCCTTTCCAGCAAGACCTCGACCCGCCCCCCTGCCGGTTTGGAACCGATAAGCCGCGCGGCAACGACACGGGTATCGTTGAAAACAAGAAGATCGCCCGGAAGCAAAAGCCCCGGCAGATCCCGGATCTTGCGGTCCTGGCATATCCCTTTGCGTCCCTCCAGCGTCAAGAGTCGGCTCGCGGAGCGCTCGGCAAGCGGCGTCTGAGCCACCCGTTCCGCGGGAATGTCGTAGGCGAAGTCCTGGAGTTGCACACAGCCATGTTGCGGTAGAATCAAGATCAGAAAAAGCCCGAGTGGCGGAATTGGTAGACGCAGTGGACTCAGACTAGAAAAACTTGAGCCCTCATCAAGAAATTCTTGAGGTGAAGCCCGTCAAAGTCGGTGAAGGCCCTGAACACTCGTTCGAGCTCACGCCGAGCCAAGCCCTCCAAAGGAGGGAAGGTGTAGAGAGCAGACGGCGGGCACCTAAAGCCGCAGGGCCAAGGTGAAGGCGTGCTCCAGACCACGAACCCAAGCGTCGGCTCTTGGGGCGGCGAAAGCCGAAGTGAGATGAAAATCCACCGCCCTTAAAAGCGTGTCGGTTCGACTCCGACCTCGGGCACCATCTAGCTGCTTGATTTTATGAGTTTTTAGACGCTCCTTTGATCGACAAATTGCCCTGCGTGATGGACCGCGTTGGCACGGATGAGTTAGCGCCTCTCGGACGTGGCGTAGATCAACGCGATAGTGTGCCGTTAATCAGCAAGCGAGAGTAACCAGACTATGAATATGTGGCACGAGCCTTGGCTCGAAAGTTGGCGCAGTAGTGGACTACGCCGTCTTCTTTGCGCACGATCTGCTTTGTTGTTCGCGCTTGCGCCGTTAGTACTGGCTCTTCTGGCGCACGCAGACGATTTCTCCAAGGTCTACTACGACGCCAGCAGGGACGAACTCGTAGTCGCGATGATTTATAGTGGCACAAATCCGGATCACGCGTTCTCCTTGCAGTGGGGGCAATGTAAGAAAACGAAGGGCGATGCTGCGAACGAGATCGAAGTTGAAGTGCTGGACAGTCAGTGGCAAGACCCAGCGCGACATGATTTCAGCAAGACCATACGATTCAGCTTGGCAGACCTTCGGTGCCGGCCTGCGAAAGTCACGCTGAGAACCGCGCCACGGTTCGTTTACACACTCTTGATTCCAGCGAGAGCCGTCGGACAGCCATAATCAAGCCGAAGCGTCGCGTTGCGGCCCAGTAGCGGCAACATACAAGATCGGTCTCGGCCAGTTAGTTCCGACGTCAGCACCGCCGAGATGGATCCATGGGTGGTGGTCGCCAATGCGGCTGCCGCAGCGACCACGGCGAAACGGGCCGGCGACACGCGCGGCTGCCTCGGTTCGCGCAGCCGTTCAATCTTAGCTTTCGAAGCCCCAATGTTCGGCGCCGCACCGAGTACGCTCGCATTAAGGTGTAACGTCAAACGCCTGAGTCCAGAGTTCCCCTAACGAACGCCACTCGACCCGAGTGACTGTTCAACGGACTCAGCATTTGACCCGTTGGCGCGCTCATCCGCGGCAACGGGCTTTTTTTTGGCAGGGCTCACTGGCGACGCGAGGGCGTTGTCGTGTACGTCCGGGTGTGCAGCCAAGATTGCTGTTCTAAATGTTCAACCGCTACGTCTGTCCAGTGTGAGTAACAGCCGTATGAGTCAAACGCCGTTCGAGTACCGACACTTCTAAGGCACACGGCGCAAATGCTGTTGGAATCGCGGCCCGGGCGGTAGCTTGCACCTGCGCTTGGAGCGTTGGAGGCTGAGTAATCGCGCAATCGCGTTCCCTAAACTACTGCGCGCTGCGCCAATCGCAGTGCATCTCGGGTCGCCCTCAGATATGCGTGACCGCACAACGCGTGGGCCAGTACCCTGTACTGATTATGACCATCGGGTTCGGCATCTAACCGTCACAGCGCTTGCCGGCTGGGGTATGCCACGCGGTTTCGCCAATGAGCAGGGCTTACTGAGCACCGGGCCCATGTAGAGTACCGGTAACTTTACGCTCGCCGCCGTGTTTTAGTGCTGCGAAAAAGTAACTTACGCTCGGAGCGTTATTAGATCGTCAATGTTGCGAGAGAATCCGTAATGGCAATTCAAACCGTTGAAACCTCCCCGCAGGGGTATGCACGAATAGGTGGCGCCCTATACCTGGTAATCATACTTCTCGGTGCTTTTGCTGAGGGATTCGTCACAATCAAACTTGTGATACCGGGTGACGCTGCGACTACGGCTCATAACATTATGGCCTCACCGGTGCTGTGGCGCCTCAGCGTTGCTGGCGACTTGATCGTCGCGCTATGCGCTGTTCCATTGTTGTGGATTGAATATTTGTTGCTCAGGCCAGTAAGTAAACATCTAGTTATGCTTGCTGTGCTTTTTAATCTGGTGTCCCTCGCTGTTGAGGCCATAAGCAAGTTGTTTCTTCTTGTAGTCGTGCCTACATTGGGGAATGCCGATTACCTAAAAGCATTTGAACCACAGCAGCTACAGGTTCTCGCGAACCTCGCTCTTAGGTCGCATGACATTGCCTTTAATATTGCCCTGATATTTTTCGGCTGCACGTGCCTCGTGAATGGTTACCTGATTTTTAGATCGGGCTATTTACCCAAACTTATTGGCATATTGATGCAACTCGCCGGTTTGAGTTATCTGACGGCCTGTTTTTCGGCGCTTTTTGCCCCTACATTCGCAGATCTGATAATACCCGCTATTCTGGTTCCGCCATTGATTGGCGAGTCGTCATTTTGCCTGTGGCTTCTTGTGAAGGGTGTGAATATCACGAAGTGGAAAGAGCGCGTAAGCATGGAACATGCGATCTGAGCATCGATCTCAATATAAGTCGCCGATTGTCGGTCGTTGCTGCGGCGCAGCTGCAGCATTCTCCGAGAGGAAGAGCGCGACCGCCTTGGCGGTGTCCATCGCCCGGACGATCTCGTCGGCGTAAAGAGCAGCCGGGATAACATTCCGGGCGCGATCCAACACGTCAGCCCAGCGCGCTCGAGCGCTCCGACAACCGGATCGGCCACGACGGCGTCCTGCAACGCATAGCTTATAAACACGGCGGGAGCGCCGGAACGAGCACGCAAGAGCTCCAACGCTCCGGCCGCGGCGCCAGTGGCTTCTCTCCCGCCGCCGCCTTCGGCCCTATCGACCGCCCCGCGCTACCTGATCGGCACGGTCGCAGATGCTCTGCGGGTTGGCAACCGGTGCGCACATCGGGTCGCGCAACGGCCTCTTTCAGGCGCCGAGTTCGCTTCAGTTCCGGGGCGGTCGCCGACAGGCCGTCGGCATGGTGCCCACGACTGCGGGTCGGCGAAGCGAGCTTCGAACCGCGTCGCCGCAGATTCAACATCGACGACGGCAAATGGCATCCGTGCGGGAGCGCACCGACGGTTCGCGTCGGCAAGACTACTGTTCTGGCGTGAGATCCATTCGAGCGTGCAGCGAGGCTGCGGCACGCGAGATTCAGAGGTTTCTATGAATGCACCACGCGAACCGAACGTACGTATCCGCACTGCACAGCCGTTCGACCAGGTCCGGAGCTTAGGGCGACGACAAGACAGTGGGCCACGCTTGCACAGAGCCATTCTCACGCTAAGTTCAAAGCCGGCATGTCAGGACATCTCCGGCCCTGGCGCTGCGCAATCATCGGACGAAGAGCCGGGAAAGCGAACTCCGTAAAGTTCGACTCGAACACCCCGCTCGCTGAGGCCGCCGGAGACGACAACATGATGTGGCATCGCAATCAGCCACCGGTGCGCCACTCACGTCATCTTGTCGATTCTCTGACTTCGAGAGAGGCCATGAGAAGCCGTGACTGAAATGACACGTATTGCTTCGCCATCTTCGCTCAGTTCCGATTTCGACGATTTTCTATTAGCACCGATCGGTGAGGACGGAAATGGAATGCCGCTCAGCGTACTTTCAGCCTTGGCTCGACTTGACTTCGATCCTTGGGAGGAGGCTGCCAAATTGGCTCAGTTGCCAAAGGACACTGCGACTCGGGCGTTGGCCTCGCTGATTGCTGCATTACCCAATGGATCAGCGACGCGCCCGGATCCCAGTACGATTGCACCTCGCTTGATTGCGCTCTTGCCGGGGCAGTCTAATTCCGCTCTCCCGCCCGGCAAAACGCCGCTCAGCGTCGGCCCAGTGCCCCATTCTCCGGTGTTCGCGTACCTGATCTACTACGTGATCTTTTTGCTGTTCGTACTGGTCGGCCAATGGCTCCTGCCAAGCCTTCATTAGCTGTTGCAAGCTCACAAAGCTTAGAACCTGACAAAGTAGGGAACCACTACAAGCGCAACGCCAATAACGACCAGAAGAATTATATTCGAGACAAAATACGGGAAAATCATGAGCGCGAGGCCGCAAACGAGGGGCACGACTGCCCTCTGCCTTTTGCCATAAACAAAAAAGCCGAGTCCAATTGAGCCAAGAAGCAAGCCGCAGAGCAACCAGGAAGTGTTCAACAATTGCCTCTCACGAAGCGCTCGCCGTTTGCGGACGCATTAATTGCGAAAGCAACCTATTCGGTGCGACCTGGCGTCAGTTAGGGTTACGGCATAGGTTCAGGCACGATTCTGCTCCTAAACTGCGATCAGATGTACCGTCAGCAAGGGCGGGCGACTCCGGCATGGCTGGCGCCGCGAACGGGATCCAAACCTAATGCAGCGCAGCGGCAGGAAGCCCCCAGTTGACCCTCACCTCTTGAGGCCGAGCTTGCGCATCAAAGTTTGCGCATCGCGCGGCGCGCGCAGCTTCACGTCGGTGTTATCAAAGAAGCAGTACACGTCGCGGCCCTGAGCCTTTGGAGCCTTCTGAGCCAAAATTCTCTTCACATCTGCGGGCTCGGTGCCGCGATGCCAGGCGCGGATGCGGCGCGCCCAGCGCGTAAGCGCCTTGTCCTGATAGCCACCTTGGTAGAGCTCCTTGTCGCCGTGCAATCGCATATAGACAAAATCCGCGGTGATGTTCTGCGCCATTGGCCAGCGGCGCGCCGTTTCCGCAATCACGAGAGCCACGTTATGTTCGCGCAAGAGTTCAACAAATGACACATCCAAAAAACTCTCGTGTCGGATCTCCATGGCGTGGCGCAGCGCGCGCGTCGCCCCGGCGGCGAGGCACGTGCGTCCTTTCATCCAGGCTGAGCGCCTGCGCGCGATTGCGAGCGCAGCATCGGAATCGTGCGGCAGCAGTTTCAGAAAAGACTCCATGCGTTCCCGGTCATATTTGAAGTTGGGTGGAAACTGCCAGAGGATGGCCCCCAGCTTATCTCGCAGATTGAAGAGGCCCGAGGCCAGAAAATTCGCGAGCGGCTCTTCGACCTCGCGCAAGCGGCGCATGTGCGTGATGTAGCGCGGCGCCTTGACTGTGAACATAAAGTCATCCGGCGTGTCCGCGTACCATTGCGCATAGCTCTCTGGCCGTTGCAGGGAGTAGAAGGAGCCATTGATCTCGATAGTGCTCAACGCGCGCGAGGCATAGTGCAGCTCCGCATGCTGCGGCAGATCTTTCGGGTAGAAGACGCCGCGCCATGGTGGGTAGCGCCAGCCGGAGATCCCGATACGTATGGTAGTCATGACGACTGCGCAGCATGGATCGATCCTGATCATTAAACCAAATGGTTGACCTTACTAGCGTCGCGGCGTACGCTTGAATCGATGCTCGAAGAACGTCCTGCCACGCTCGACAGTGTTTTTCACGCGTTAGCCGACCGGACGCGTCGTTCAATGCTGCGCAGCCTCGCCGCCGGCGAACACAATATCGGCGAGCTCGCGGCGCCGCACCGCATGTCCTTCGCCGCCGCGTCAAAACACGTCAAGGTTCTGGAGAGGGCCGGCCTCGTGCGTCGCCGCGTGCAGGGCCGCGCGCATCTGTGTCGCCTGGAACCCACGCCGCTCGCCACGGCCGAAGTATGGCTGCGCTTTTACGAGCGCTTCTGGCGCGAGAGCCTCGATCGCCTTGATGATCTGTTGCGCGCTGAAGATCAGGAGACGGCGAGCCGCGCCAAACATGGGCGCGGCAGACGCTGAGCGCGTTGGGTATTGGCGCAGCTGCTCCGCAGGGGATGGGCAGGATGCGAAGTCGTAGCAAGAATCTAACTCGGACTACCGTCTTCCCGTAAAATCGCAGCGGTCCACTCAGGAGGTGTCGCGATGCTCGTTCTCATCGCCGGACTGGTGCTCTTCTTCGGCGCGCACTCCGTTGCCATCATCGCGCCCTATTGGCGCGACCGCATGGCGCTTCTCGTAGGTGCGCCGCAATGGAAAGGCCTGTATGCGGTGATCTCGATCGCGGGATTCGCAGCCATCATTTGGGGCTATGGGCTCGCCCGACAATCACCGGTCACGCTTTATATGCCGCCGCCTTGGCTCCGATATGCGACCTTTGTATTGATGCTGCCGGTTTTCCCGCTGGCACTCGCCGCCTATCTGCCCGGAAAGATCAAGACCGCGACCCGCCATCCATTGCTCGCAGCGACTAAGTTGTGGGCGACGGGACATCTTTTATCGAATGGCACGCTTGCCGCGGTCCTTCTCTTTGGAGCCTTCCTGGTCTGGGCGATCGCCGACAGGATCTCGCTGAAGCACCGAGTGCAGGCACCCATCCAGACGCTGCCGGCAGCCGCGTTCAATGATGCAATTGCGCTCGTTGGGGGCCTCGCGCTCTACGTCCTCTTTGTCTGGCGGCTGCACTTGTGGGTCATAGGCGTGCAACCGCTCCTCTAAAGTCTGCCTAGATGCGCGAGGCGCACGCCAGCTCCTTGGCGAGCGCATCGAGAATCGCCTGCCAACCGATTTCGGTTCGTTTCTGATATTCATCGAGCACGCCCGCGTGCACGAGCGTGACGTTGCACCCTGAGCCGGCCGACACGATATCGATGGCAACGCGCGTGAAGACGGATGAGTACTTAGGAACAACGAACCTGAAGACCAGCCGCTTCGGTCGCTCGATCTCGAGGTACTCGCCGTTGTGCTCCACGTCCTCCCCATCGCGGCGGTCGACGAACACAAAAGCTCCGCCCACGCGCGCGTCGATTTCGACCCGTACCATTTGGCCTCGCGGCGTGCAAAACAGCCAGCGACCGGCGCGCCGCGGATCGAGCCACGCATCGAACACGCGGTCGGCGGAAGCTTCAAAGTGCCGGACGACACGCACGGTAGCGGAAGTTTGACTGGGCATGGGCGTCGTTCCTCGAGGTCCCGCGGCTCCATGATTATTAAACCATTCGGTTTAATAATATCACGCAGGACGGCCCCGAACCATCTCAACTCCTGTCAGCAACGACCGCTGGGTTTCCAATTGCTCGGGGCAATCTCAGACCTTTTAAGCGTGTCGCGCCGTATGGGATCATTAAGAGGCGGCGGGCCCAACAGGCATAAAACTTGCCCCTGCAGCGCCCCTGAGGGACCCATCTTCGAAGACGGAGCGACTCTTGATCGCAAAGCTCTTACGGCGCGCGCCGCTGCTGGCCGTCCTGGCGTGCGCTGGCACAGCCTGTCAGGACAGCGCGCACCTGCCTGACTCCGCAGACTTCGGTTCCCACCCTGCTCTGCCCACGCCCCATCCGTCGCTCATCCCGACGGTGAAAATCGCGCCGGCCGTGGGCTGGCCCGCCGGTGCCATGCCCGTCGCCGCACCTGGACTTGCCGTCCACGCTTTAGCCGAGAATCTCGAGCATCCACGCTGGCTCTACGTGCTGCCGAATGGCGACGTCCTGGTCGCCGAGACTGACGCCCCTCGGAGGCCCGACGATCTCAAAGGCATCAAAGGGTGGATCGTGAAGAAGGTGATGAAAAGAGCCGGCTACGGCGACTCCAGCGCCAATCGTATTACGCTACTGCGCGGTGCGGACGCGCATGGCGTCGCCGTCATCCGCACGATATTTCTGGAAGGCCTCAACTCCCCCTTCGGCATGGCGCTCGTAGGTAACGAGCTCTACGTGGCCAACACCGACGCGGTCCTGCGGTTTGACTACGTCGAGGGTGAAACGCACCTGAACGGCAAAGGAACGAAGGTCGTTGACCTCCCAGCGGGGCCAATCGATCATCACTGGACGAAGAACCTCATCGCCACCGCCGACGGCACGCATCTCTACGTCACCGTCGGTTCGAACAGCAATGCAGGCGAAAATGGCCTCGATCAGGAAGCCGAGCGTGCCGCGGTCTGGGAAGTCAACCTGGCTGATGGCAGCCATCGGATCTTCGCCTCGGGATTGCGTAATCCGAACGGGCTAGCCTGGGAGCCGCGCACGGGAGCGCTTTGGACTGTCGTCAATGAGCGCGACGAGCTGGGCAGCGACCTCGTCCCGGACTACATGACAGCCCTCAAGGATGGGGCCTTCTACGGCTGGCCCTACAGCTACTTTGGCCCGCACGTCGATTGGCGCGTCAAACCCCAACGCCCCGACCTCGTCGCGATTGCCATTGCACCCGATTACGCGCTGGGGTCGCATACCGCCTCCCTGGGCCTGGTGTACCTGGATTCGAGTCCCTTACTGCCGATGTATCACGACGGCATGTTCGTGGGGCAGCACGGTTCGTGGAACAGGCGACCGCCGAGCGGATACAAGGTCATCTTCGTGCCTTTTGCAAACGGCAGGCCTCGTGGGTCTCCGGTTGATGTGCTGAGCGGTTTCCTCGGAGCGAATGGCGATGCCTACGGCCGTCCCGTAGGTGTGGCGCTCGACAAGGCCGGCGCGCTCCTGGTCGCCGACGATGTGGGCAACGCGGTCTGGCATGTGGCTGCATCGGCGCCCGCCACCACGCAATAGGCAGCCGGATTGCCACTGCGCCACGCGAGCGAGGTCGACGGGTGCTCGCCTTCACTCAAACCAGTCCCGTCTCGTGCAGCCCTTCTGCCAGCGCATCAATCAGTGCGCGCACCGCCGGGACCATGCCACGCCGCGACGGAAAGACCGCATGCAGCAAACCCGGCGGCAGGCTGAAGTCGGGTAACACGCGCTCCAGCGCCCCTGCGCTCACGCTCTCCTGAACCACGAACTGCGGCAGATAGGCAACGCCCACGCCCGCCGTCGCCGCTGCACGCAATGCCTCGAAACTGTCGGTCATCAGCCGCGGGGCATGCGTCACGGTGATCGGCGTGCAGTCCTTCTCGCGAAAATGCCAGCTGTATTTATCTCCTGGCGTTGTCGTGCTGAGGGTCGGAAGGCGTGCGAGATCGCGCGGATGCGCGGGCCGCTCGTGCGTGTCCAAGAACGCGGGGCTTGCGACCAGCATCGCGGCGCTGTCGGACAGTTTGCGCATTGCCAGATCAGAGGCTTCGAGCGGCGGTGTGCGAACGCGCAGCGCAATGTCGAAGCCCTCCTCGACGAGATCGACGCGGCGATTGGTCATTTCGACGTACACATTGACGAGTGGATGCGCGATCAGGAAGCGCGCCAGGATCGGTCCGACCGTGCCTTGGATCAGACTGATCGGACAGGACATGCGAACCAGCCCCTGCGGGGCCGAGCGAGTGCGCTCGATGGCCTCTTGAGCGGCTGCGGCCTCCGCCGCTAACGCAGCGCAGTGCAGATAGTAGGTCCGCCCGACATCGGTCACGGAGACCTTGCGCGTGGTGCGCTGGAGCAGACGCACACCCAAGTGCCGCTCGAGCTCGGCGATCCGCCGGCTGAGCTTGGAGATTTGCAATCCGGTCGCCCGCGCCGCTGCGCTGTAGCTACCATGCTCCACCACCTTGGCGAACAGCAGCATGGCCGTCAGGTCCTGCACGGGCCCATCCTAAGTATTCTATATATGCAATAGTCTATTGCATATTGGCCAGTAGCGTCATGACTATTGCAAGAATAATGTGTAGCTGCCCGGTGGACGGATCATCGGATAGGAGAACGACCATGACGAACATCCTGCACATCGACGCGAGCCCGCAGGGCGCCGCTTCCATCTCCAGGCGGCTCACCGCCGCCGTCGTCGCGCGTTTGCAGGCGGCGAACCGGAGCGCCCGCGCAACACACCGCGACTTGATCGCGACGCCCATCGCTCACCTGGGCACTGACCTCCTGGAGGTGATGCGCCCGGCTCCCGGCAGTGTGCCCCGGGAGAACGCGGCTGCCCGTGCTGAACTCGCTCAGACCGAGGAGCTGTTGACGGAATTTCTCGCGGCAGACGTGGTCGTCATCGGCGCCCCGATGTTCAACTTCTCGATCCCCTCGCAGCTGAAGGCCTGGATCGACCGCGTCGTGCAGGCCGGGCGGACGTTTCGCTATACGCAGGAGGGACCGGTCGGACTTGCGGGTGGGAAAAAGGCCGTCATCGTGTCATCACGGGGCGGAGTGTACTCAGGCACCCCCTACGAGACGGCGCTCGATCATCAGGAGGCCTACCTGAAAGCGGTGCTCAACTTTATCGGTGTCACCGATGTGAGCTACGTTCGCGCCGAGGGGGTGGCCGTGAGTCCGGAGAAGCGCCGCGAGGCACTGGCGAGCGCAGAGCGCGCCATTGCCGGCCTTACGCTGGCGTACCCGCAGGCCGCGTAAGCTCTTTGTGAGCACTGAGCGCCGCCGGGCTTCGCATCCGGCGCGCATGCGCTAATGTGGACGACTTCCCGCTGCAGGGGATTGACGATGAAGCTGTTCTCGGGCGCGCTCCTCGATGAGCTCTCCGCACAGGCGACGGCGAGCACGCGCGGACGCGCGAACCACAACGTCCACGCCTCGGCGGATGATCCGGTGCAACGCTTCTTCATCGTCGCGAACCGCCACTCCTATTTCCGTCCGCATCGCCATCGGACCAAATCGGAGCTGGCTCTGATTCTGCGCGGAAGTTTTGACGTCATTACCTTCGATGCGTCCGGATGCGTGCGCGCTCGCTACATCGTGGGTGCAGGCGGGCAGCATCTAGGATATGAGACCCCGCGCGACACCTGGCATACGCTCATTGCGCGCGACGACGGCGCGGCGTTTCTCGAAATCAAGGAGGGGCCTTACGATCAAGCCACCGCCGCGGAATTTGCGCCGTGGGCGCCGCCCGAGGGGGACGCGCGCGTGCCGCAGTTCCTCGAATGGCTGCGCACCGCCGCACCGGGCATGCGCGCGCGCGACTAATCCTCGTCACCGCCCGCGGCTGCCTGCGGCTCCGGCCCGCCGCGATGGCGCTCCGGCATCATGGCGTCCACGCTCATTTTCTTGCGCTGGCGCATGAGCTGCAGTTTGACCTTTTCGCCGGGCTGGTAGGACGCGAGAATGCGCGTCGCGTGGGAGCCGCTCGTCGGTTCGCGCCCGTCAATCGACAGAATCACATCGCCGTCCTGCAAATTGAACGCTGCATTGCGCGGCGCACGCAGGACCAGCACGCCCTTGTCGGTCCCAAAGTACGCACCCAGTTGCGGCGTCAGCGTCGCAAGTTCCATTCCGGCCACCGAACGGCGCATGTCGCCCATGAAGCCGGGACCCAGTGCGTCAAAGGACATGTCCGGAGGCAGGCCGGGTATGCGCCAGGCATTCTCGACCGGCCGCGCCGTCACTTCGAAGTCAAGCGGCTTGCCGGCGCGCAATACATGTATTTTGACCTTGGTGTTCGGTTCGACACTACGCATGAGGCGCGCAACGTCACGGGGCGCGTGCTGTTTGTCCACATCCTTGCCATTGACGCTGACGATGACATCTCCGGCGCGGATGCCGGCTTCGGCGGCAGGTCCGCCGGGGCTCACAGCGCCCACGTGCGCGCCGTCTTTGATGTCGCTCGAATCCAGCTGCACACCAATGACCGCGTGCGTCGGACCCTCGCCCATCAGCATCAGTCGGTCGACGAGCGGCTTCCCGAGTTGCGTGGAAAGCTCGGCGACTTCGTGAGCGGCGTCCTCGAGTTTCTGCCGCGCCTCATTCAGTTGCTTTTCAATATCAGTCTGCGATTGGTCTTGAGCAGCGCACACGGGCCCGCTGGCCAGAGCGAGAAGCAGCATCGCGGCCCAGTATTTGGCATGCATTACGGATTACCTCCAGATCAAATCGGGGCAGTCAAGGCAGATCGGCCGCAAGAGTTTCGGCGTACCGTACCTGCGCAAGAGAGCTGATGAGTCGATCGCGCTCGTATTGCAGTGCGCGCGCGCGGTCCGCCTCGCCGCCCCGGGCCCGCACCGAGGTCAGTGTGTCGTCGACCCAGGCAATGCGGTCCTCGAGATGCATGACTGCCGCGCGCGTGCCCACGCGCACGATCACCGGCTCCGCCGGCTGTGCCGCGAGCCAGCGCTCCGCGATGAGGGAGTGCGCCGCCGCCTCGTCCCATGCGAGCGGCACGGAATGACGCGCCATCGGCGCCTCGTCCCATGCGAGTGGCACCGGATGACGTGCGTTCGGCAGCGAAGCCACAGGCAGCCGCTGCGTCAAGCTATTCTGCAGCGGCGGCAAGTGCCCCCAGAGGGCGATGACGCCCACGATCGCAAGAGCGACCGCCGCGACCACAGACAACTGTCGCCGCTGCGCGGCCTGCGCCCGGGCGCGCCTCAGGAGCTGACGCCGCTTGAACTCTTTCCAACGGAGGGGCGGCGTGCTCTGCGCCGGCAGGCGGCGCAGCTTCTCGGCAATCTCAGCCACGCTGCGAGGGGCCTCTACGTCAAGGTGCATGCGGGCGGCTCCACGGCAGGTTCGAACCAAGCGAGCAATCGATGATGTGCGCGCGCCAGCTGGGACTTGGAAAAGCTCGCCGTGCGTCCGAAGGCGCGCCCGATCTCTTCATGTGAATAGCCTTCGACTTCGAAAAGCCATACGACGGCGCGTGCAGTGGGCGACAGGCTCGCCAGGGCGCGCTCCACATCCATGCACTCCGCAGCAGGCGCCGCTTGCGAAGGATGATCCGCTGCCGCATTCCACATCGTCTCCTCTACCGCGTCCAACTGCAGGCGCGCTCGGTGCCAGGGCGAGCGCAGGTACATGAGGCACTTGCTGATGGCAATTTGGCGCAGCCATGCGCCGAGCGGTGCTTCGGCACGAAAGGAAGCCAGGCGCTCATAGAAAGTCATCATCGTGTCCTGAAAGATATCCTCCGCCTGCGCTGCGCCACCCACCAGGCGCCGGATGAGCGCGAAGGTCGCCGGCGCAACGGCCGCATAGATCTCGGACTCGGCATCCTCATCGCCGCGGCAGGCCCGCGCCAGAAGCTCCGCCCCGACCCCGATTTGAACAAGCTTGGCCACCGCCTATATAGATGCCCGAGGGCGGCAAAAGGTCGCAAGCGCCGGCGGTGCGGTCATCGCAACGAGGGCTCGTGCGTTGAATGATGCAAGGCAAATATGGAGAACTCGATCATGCAGGCACTAGCTAAACTGTTGATTTTGGCTGCCTTTGGCGCAACGCTCTGTGGGTGCGTGGTCGCCCCGGTTGGCCCGCCGGCACGCGCGTACGTTGCCGTTCCGGGCCCTGTTGTGGTCGTGCGACCCTACGGATACTACGGCCCGCGCTAGGCGTTCTTGTTCGCGCTTATTCCAAATCCGGATACGGGCCCCTGCCACCCTCGGCGATGAAGCGGTCGACGCGTGTCGCGAGGACTGGCAGGGGCACCGACCCCAACTCCAGCACCGCATCATGAAATGCACGGATGTTGAACCGTGCGCCTAGCTGACTCTCGGCTTTTGCCCGCGCCTTGACGATCGCCATTTCCCCCAGGTAGTAGGACAGCGCCTGCGCCGGCCAGGCGATGTAGCGATCGACCTCGGTTTCGATTTCGTGCTCGGGAAGCGCCGTGAAATCGTGCAGGTACGCCATCGACCGTTCCCGGGTCCAGCCCTGCGAATGAATCCCGGTGTCGATGACGAGGCGCGCCGCGCGCCAGATCTGATAGCCCAGCATGCCGAAGCGATCATAAGGCGTCTTGTACATGCCCATCTCAAGCCCGAGCTTCTCGCAGTAGAGCGCCCAGCCCTCTCCGTAGGCGGAGAGGTACGAGTGCTGGCGGAACTGCGGCTGATCCTTATGCTCGAGCGCAATCGGCATTTGAAACGCGTGGCCAGGCGCTGACTCGTGCAGCGTGAGCGCGGTCAAATTATAGAGAGGGCGTGTCGGCAGGTCGTAGGTATTGACGAAATACACTCCGGGTCCACCGCGGCCCGCGGTATAGAAGGGCGCAATGTCGTCCGGCACCGGCTTGATCGCAAAGCGCGCGCGCGGCAGCAGCCCAAAATACTGCGCGGCCTTGCCGTCGAACTCCTTCGCGATCATCGCGGCATGCATGAGAAGCTCCTCCGGCGTCTTGGCATAGAACCGCGGATCGCCGCGCAGGAACTGCAGAAATGCCGGAAATTCCCCCTTGAAACCCGTCTGCTTCATCGCCGTCAGCATCTCGCCGTGCAGCCGCGCAACCTCCGCCTCCCCTAACGCATGAATCGCCGCCGGATCCATATCGACCGTGGTGAATTCGCGAATCTTCGCGCGATAAAACGCCTTGCCGTCCGGTAAGTCCTGCGCAGCGAGCGTCGTGCGCATACCCCGCAGGTATTCGGTGCGCATGAACTTCAGCAGTTGCACGTACGCCGGTTGCGCCATCTCGCGAATGATTTTCACAGCCTCCATTCGCAGCCGCGTCTTCTCGGCCGCAGTGATCCCAGACATCTCCCTGAAGGGCGTATAGAGGACGCTCGCTTCGGGTGTCGCCTCGGTGACCGCAGTGATGGAGGCGTCGCGGCCTGCCATGGTGATGCGCGGCGGCGTGAAGCCGCGCGCCATACCGGCGCGCATCTCCTCCATCTGCTCGCGGAAATATCGCGGCACGTCGCGCAGCTGGCCGAGCCAGTTCTTGTACTCGTCGGGCTTGCGAAAGTTGCGGCGCGCCGTGTAGGCGATATCAGTCCAGAAAGTCGTGTCCGAGTTAGCCGGCATCTCGTAGGCGCGGAAGCGCTGATTTGCGATCAGGACGGCAATCTGCGGCCGATAGACTTCGTAGTTAATCTGCTCTTTAGGTGACAGGTCCGCGCGATTTATGGCGTCGAGCTTTCTCTGCACATCTTCCCAGTACTGCAGGCGCATCTGCTGGGTTGCTGGATCGACCTTCGGCAAATGATCCCCGATCGGTCTTTGACTGTCCTCGCCGTCGGCGAGCTGCTGCTCGCGCCAATTCCATTCGCTGGTATAGATCGCCGCCAGCCGTGCGTCGGCGTCGTGCTGGCTGGCACTTACGGCAGGAGTCGTCATGACAAGCGCGCCGAGTGCAATCCCGACAGCGCGAAGACTGAAAGCATGCATGGAGGCCCTAATACTCAAGCGATTGGGCAAGCTTTGCAGGGATCGGACACGCGCGCAACAAGCCGCGCCGGCAATCTCATCCTGTTATTCCACGAACCTATATTTTATTGCGATACGCGACTTTCAGGGCCAACATCATCCATTATCCATTAGGGCTGATGCCGGTCGGAAATAGAGGCTCGCGGTATGATTAGCTTGTCGATGTCGGAAATGCTGTCGCGCCTGCTGCTGGCGCTCGCCTGCGGCGCGATCATCGGTCTCAACCGTGATCTGCATAAGAAATCCGCTGGCTTTCGCACTTTCGGTCTCGTCAGTGTCGGCTCTGCAATCGTGGCACTCGGCATCACGCAAATGAGCCCAGACCCCAACGCCGTGAGCCGCGTCATTCAGGGCGTGCTCACCGGCATTGGATTCCTGGGCGCAGGAGTGATACTTCACCAGCCTACCTCGAGCCGCGTGACCGGATTGACAACCGCGGCAGCGGTGTGGCTGACGGCGGGGTTGGGACTCGCGTGCGGCCTCGGCCAGTATTCCCTTGCGTTCGCGGGGCTGGGCGTGGCGCTTGTGATCCTCATCGTCGGCAGGCCGATCGAGCGGCGTGTCGAGAAGCTCTTTCTGCCGCGGCACGCTGCGCCACCCGCCACAGCCGAGACCCCAGAAGACTCGGATGGCTGATTGCGCTGCACGGGCTGCGCTCTGCGATTTCCTATCTCGCAACGCGGCGGGAAGGCTATCATCCGTAATCGGTTAGCGTGTCCGCTTTTGCGCGCGCTCCAAGCGGATAAGAGACCATGAATTTCTGCAGCCATTGCGGCGCGCGCGTCGCACTGCGCATTCCCTCCGGCGACAACGTGCAGCGCTACGTGTGTGACGCCTGTGGCACCGTCCATTACCAAAATCCCAAACTCGTGGTGGGCTGCGTCCCCGAGCACGAGGGCAAGATCGTGCTGTGTCTGCGC
The DNA here is from genome assembly GCA_035481795.1 of Steroidobacteraceae bacterium. Classification (GTDB taxonomy): domain Bacteria; phylum Pseudomonadota; class Gammaproteobacteria; order Steroidobacterales; family Steroidobacteraceae; genus PALSA-1196. The sequence goes on along the minus strand of DATHRI010000022.1, from coordinate 118,450 downwards.
GCGATCGAGCCGCGGCGCGGCTTCTGGACCGTACCGGCCGGTTTCATGGAAAACGGCGAAACGCTGCAGCAGGCGGCGGCGCGCGAATCGCGCGAGGAAGCGCTGATCGATGTGGAAATCGGCTCGCTGCTGTGCGTCGCGCATGTCCTGCACGCCCATCAGGTGCATGTGTTTTTTCGCGGCCGCCTGCGCAGCGCCAACTACGGCGCGGGGGTCGAAAGCCTCGAGACGGAGCTCGTTCGGCCGCAGGACATCCCCTGGTCCAAGCTTGCGTTTCCGAGCACTGAGTTCGCCCTGCGACGCTACCTCGAGGATCAGGCGGCCGGGCGTGAAGAGTGCCACTTCACCGAGCTGGCGCGAAGCTTTTGATCCGCATGCGTTCACGCCCCGGTGATGCCATGGCAGAATGATCGGCCGAATTGAGCTTTGAGCGGGCCTTAGCCCACGGAAAATTCATGACCTTCGTCGTCACCGAAAACTGTATTAAGTGCAAGTACATGGACTGCGTGGAAGTGTGTCCGGTGGATTGCTTCCACGAAGGGCCTAATTTCCTCGTGATCGATCCGGACGAGTGCATCGACTGCACCTTATGTGAGCCGGAATGCCCGGTCGAGGCGATCTTCTCCGAAGAGGAGCTACCCGCCGGGCAGGATCATTTCACCCCGCTGAATGCGGAGCTTGCGAAAAAGTGGCCCGTGATCACCGAGAAAAAAGCCGCTCCGCCGGACGCGAAGGAGTGGGAAGGCAAGCCTGACAAGCTCAAGCTTCTGGAACGGTAGGGCGAGCCTTACTTTCCCTGCAGATGCTGGACAAGCTGCATCGGGGAGACGTAGCCGCCCAGCATCTCGCCGTTTTTCATGACGATGGCGGGTGTTCCGCGAATATCGAACTGCTGACCCATTTCATAATCGCGGCTGACCGGTGAATTGCCGCAGGATTTGGGACTCTTGAGTTCCTCGCCGAGCTTTGCCCGGGTCAGCGCTTCGTTGCGGTTGGTCGAGCACCACACCTGTTCGGCCTTGGTCCAGGACTCCGTGTTGGGGCCGCTGCGCGGATAGAACATGTAGCGCACGCGCACACCTAAGCGGTTGTATTCGGCAATCTGGCTGTGGAGCTTCCTGCAATAGGCGCAGTCGACATCGGTGAAGACGGTGACGGTGTACTTCGGGTCGCGCGGGCTGAAGATCAGCATGTCGGATTCGGGGACGCTCGCGAGGAGCTTCATGCGGATATCCCGGCGGCGCACCTCCGTCAGGTTGTCGTTGCGGCCGAGGTCGTAGAGGTCCCCGGAGATGGCGTATTTGCCGTCGGCGGTCACATAGGCGATCTCGGTGCCGTGCACCAGCTCGTATATGCCCGGGATCGGGGTTGCATGCAGCTCATCGGGGGTGGTTCCCGGGATCTTCTTCGCCAGCTCAATGCGCGGATCCGCGGCCGCTACCGGCTGATCGGCCGAGAACGCGACCGAGGCGCAGGCGCCCACAAGACCCAGCCACAGGATGCGCGCACGAATTGTCATTGGAGGCTTTCCAGGTCGCACTAATCGTGCGGATTGGACCGGCGGGAGTTACGAAGGTTTCCCGCCCGCGGTGGCACCGGTTAATTCTAGCAGAACTCCCCACAAGCCTTCGGGGAGGGGATCAACCGCGCGGATGGTGCAGCGCGTGCAGTTCCTTCATGCGCTCACGCGCGACATGCGTGTAGATCTGTGTGGTCGACAGGTCGCTGTGACCCAGCAGCATCTGCACGACGCGCAGGTCCGCACCGTGATTCAGGAGGTGCGTCGCAAAGGCGTGCCGCAGACTGTGGGGCGAGAGGTCTTTGCCGATCGCCGCCTTGCGCGCATAGCGCTTGATGATGTGCCAGAACGCCTGGCGCGTCATGCGATCGCCGCGACGAGTCGGAAACAAATAGTCCGTCTGCCGCTCGAGCAGGATCTCGCTGCGCGGGCCGCGCGCGAAATCCGTCAGCCACTTGACTGACTCACCGCCCAACGGGATCAGGCGCTCGCGGTTGCCCTTGCCCAAGATCCGCAGGACGCCTTGATTCAAGTTGACCTGCGCCATGCGCAGATTCACAAGCTCCGACACACGCAGCCCGGTCGCGTACAGCACCTCGAGCATCGTGCGATCGCGATTACCGAGTGGATCGGAAACCGTCGGAGCCGCGAGCAGGGCCTCGACCTCCTCTTCGGTCACCGATTTCGGCAGCGAGCGACCGATCTTCGGCATCGCGATTTGCGCCGTCGGGTCCTCGCGCACGACGCCTTCGCGCATATAGTAGCGAAAAAACCGTCGGAAGCTTGAGAGTTGGCGCGCCGTGGAGCGCGGGCGTGCGCCCGTGTGGACCCGCCAGGCGATAAAGCCCAAGAGGTCCGCGCGCGCGGTCTTCATGATCGTGATGTCGCGCTCGGCGAGCCAGCGCGCAAGCGAGGTCAAATCCGCGCGGTAGGCGGCGAGCGTGTTGGCGGAAAGGCCCCTTTCCATCCACACGGCATCCAGAAAGCGTGATACGGCCGGATCGGCCGATTCGGCAGACGTGGCGTTAGGGGCAACTGCGGCGGCGAATTTGGACAAGGCCTGACAACTCCGAAGATGGCCCGAGCGCAGTATGGTGATAGCGTGTGCAGACTCGGCGTGACGATCATCACAACTACGTGCAAGCATTAACATAACGAGAACCAGTTCACACCGCGCGCGCGCGCCGCGCGCCGCAATACACCCATGACCATGCCGTCCAAATACGCGCCCACTTCCACCTGGCCTGCGCCTGCCAGGCTAGGATGGCGCGTCCTCTACGGCGTCTACGCCTGGATCGTATTTATAGTTCTCGCATTGAGCGCGGTGTGCACGGCGCTGCTGCCAGGCGTGCGCCGCCGGCGGCGCGCTGCACAGGCAGCCTCGCGTGTGCTGCTCAGGCTTGCGGGCATGCGCTTGACCGTGAAATCCGCCGAGCAGATTCCAGCGGGACAATGCGTCATTGTCGCCAACCATGCAAGCTATCTGGACGGGGTGGTATTCACGGCAATCCTGCCGCCGCGCTTTGGCTTCGTCATCAAGCGCGAAATGGACCGAGTGCCGCTCGCCGGGCTGTTGTTGCGGCGCCTGGGCTCGCTGTTTGTCGAGCGTTCCAACCGCCAGCGCGGCGCGAGCGACGCGCGCCGCGTCCTGCGCACAGCAATCAACGGCAGTTCGCTCGTGTTTTTTCCCGAAGGCACGTTTTCTCCGGTGCCGGGGCTTTTGAAATTTCACGTCGGCGCTTTCGCCACCGCCGCACGCGTCGCCTGTCCTGTGGTGCCGGCCGTGGTGCGCGGCACGCGCGAGGTTTTGCCGCACGGCGCGCTGTTCCCGCGCCGAGCGCACATTGAAGTCGAATTTCTGGCGCCGCTCGTGGCGAGCGCCGCCTCGGCACAGGCCGCCGCTGTGGAATTGCGCGATCGGGCGCGCTCCGCAATTCTCGACAGGCTGCAAGAACCGGATCTCGCCGCCGCATAGCCCCTACATATTGCGCCGGTACTGGCCCCCCACCGCGTAGAGCGCGTGCGAGATTTGCCCGAGGGAGCAGACCTTCACCGTCTCCATAAGCTCGCCGAAGACGTTACCGCCAGCGGCGGCCGTGCGCTGCAGCTGTTGCAGCGCAGCAGGTGCGACTGCGGCATTTCTCGCCTGAAACGCATGCACCGCGGCGACCTGGTCCTGCTTCTCCTCTTCCGTTGAACGGCTGAGCGGCGCAGCATGCTCGGCGCCCTTGGCATCGACCGCAGCGAGATAGGTGTTGACGCCGACAATCGGCAAGCTGCCGTCATGCTTGCGGGTCTCGTAGTAAAGCGACTCCTCCTGGATCTTCGCACGCTGATACATGGTCTCCATGGCGCCCAGCACTCCGCCGCGCTCCGAGAGCGCATCAAATTCCTTGTAGACGGCCTCCTCGACGAGGTCGGTCAAATATTCAATGGCGAAGGAGCCGGCCCAGGGGTTCTGATTCTTATTGAGTCCAAGCTCGCGATTGATGATCAGCTGGATGGCGACCGCGCGGCGCACGCTCTCCTCCGTCGGAGTCGTAAGGGCTTCATCGTAGGCGTTCGTGTGCAGGCTGTTGCAGTTGTCAAATAGCGCGTACAGCGCCTGCAGCGTCGTGCGAATGTCGTTGAAATCGATTTCGCGGGCGTGCAGGCTGCGGCCGGAGGTCTGGATGTGGTACTTCAGCATCTGACTGCGCGCTGCGGCGCCGTAGCGACCGCGCATGGCGCGCGCCCAGATACGGCGCGCCACGCGTCCGATCACGGCGTATTCGGGATCCATGCCGTTCGAGAAGAAGAACGACAGATTGGGTGCGAACTCATCGATCTGCATGCCGCGTGCGAGGTAATACTCGACAATCGTGAAGCCATTCGCCAGGGTGAATGCCAGCTGCGAGATCGGGTTCGCGCCGGCCTCGGCGATGTGGTACCCCGAAATTGACACGGAATAGAAGTTGCGCACCCGCTGTTCGATGAAATACGCCTGCACGTCGCCCATCATGCGTAACGCAAACTCGGTGGAAAAAATGCAGGTGTTTTGCGCCTGATCCTCCTTCAGGATGTCCGCCTGCACTGTGCCACGCACCGCCGCCAGCGCCTCGGACTTGATGCGCGCATACACCGCCGGTTCGACCAGGAGATCACCGCTCACCCCCAGCAACGCAAGCCCCGTGCCGTCGTGCGCCGGTGGCAATGCGCCTTTGTACTGCGGCACCGGCAGGCCGCGCTCCGCCGCACGCTGGTGCGCGGTCGCGATCTTCATCTCAGCCTCCGCCCACACGCCCTGCGACTTCAAATAACGTTCGATGCGCTGATCGATGGCCGCATTCATGAACATCGCGAGGATCATCGGCGCCGGCCCGTTGATCGTCATCGATACCGAGGTCGTCGGCGAGCACAGATCAAATCCGGAATAGAGCTTCTTCAGGTCATCGAGGCTGGCGATCGAGACTCCGGAGTTGCCGGTGCGCCCATAGATGTCGGGACGTGTATCGGGGTCCTCGCCATAGAGCGTCGTCGAATCAAAGGCGGTCGACAGTCGCGCGGCACCATGGCCGTGCGCGAGATAGTGGAAGCGCCGGTTGGTGCGTTCCGGCGCGCCCTCACCGGCGAACATCCGCGTCGGGTCTTCTTCCTCGCGGCGATAGGGATAGACTCCCTCGGTGTAGGGATAGGCTCCCGGCAGGTTCTCCTTGCAGACGAAGCGCAAAATCTCGCCCCAGTCGCGAAAAGTTGGCACCGCAATCTTTGGCAGCGGCAGGCGGCTGAGGCTCTCGGAGTAATTTTCCCCCGTCACGTCGCGTCCGCGGACGGGATAGGTATAGGTTGCGGCGGTTGCAGCGGCCACTCTGGCAGGCCAGGCGGCGAGTTCTGCAAGCGCGCCGGCGCCGACTGCATTGAGTGCCGCATTGTACGCCGCGCGCAGCTGCCGCCGGGTCGCATCCGCAGCGGGATCGCTCAGTGCCGCCGCGCTCACGCGCTCGAAGGGCGCCGGCAGTGAGGAGTCCGCAAGGCTTGCGAGCGCTTGATGCAGTCCATGGGCGCGGCTCGCCGCCTGCGCCTCCTCTTCGATGCGCGCTGCCGCCGCGCGTCCGTCTGCGGCGATCTCGGCAAGATAGCGGGTGCGCGCACCCGGTATCAGTGCCGGAGGCGTTGCGGTCTCCGCAATGCCGCTATCGGCCAACTGCCAGGACGCGGTGCCGATTTTACCGGCGTTGATGGCGCCAACGAGCGCGACAAAGAGCCGATTGACCCCCGGATCATTGAAGCGGCTCGCGATGGTTGGAAACACGGGAACATCAGCTTCCGCAAGCGCGCCTTGCTGCGGATGATTGCGGCGCCACTGCTTCCTCACGTCGCGCAGGGCATCCTGCGCGCCGCGTTTCTCGCTCTTGTTCAGGACGATGAAATTGGCGAAATCGAGCATGTCGATCTTCTCAAGCTGGCTTGCGGCGCCGTATTCCGCCGTCATGACGTAGATCGAAAGATTTGCAAGTTCGACGATCTCCGTGTCGGATTGACCGATGCCCGCCGTCTCGATGATGATGAGATCAAAGCCTGCCAGTTGATAAAGGTTGATGACGTCCTGCAGAACCGCACTCGTCGCCAGGTGTTGCCGGCGCGTGGCGAGCGAGCGCATGAAGATCGACTCGGCGGCAAGGCTATTCATGCGGATCCGATCGCCCAGGAGCGCACCGCCGCTGCGTCGGCGCGTCGGATCCATCGCAACGACGGCGATCTGCCGGCCCGGAAAGTGCCGCACGAAGCGGCTCAAGAGCTCATCCGTCAGACTCGATTTGCCGGCGCCGCCGGTGCCGGTGATACCGATCACGGGAGCCTTGGGTTTGACGCGCGTCAGCGCCCGGCGGATCGCCTCGCGCGGCTGCTCGTCGCCGCCGGCTCCTTCGAGCACCGATATGGTCCGCGCGAGGTGGCCATGGTCGCGAGCATTGAGCGGGCGGAAAGCGTAGGGCGGACGCTGCACGGCGCGCACCCGCCGTATCACGTCCTCGATCATGCCGACGAGCCCCATGCGCCGGCCGTCCTCGGGCGTGTAGATCTTCTCCACGCCGTGCCGCTCGAGCGCCTCGATCTCCTGGGGGGCGATCGTGCCACCGCCGCCGACCACCACCCGCACATGCTCATAGCCGCGCTCACGCAGCATGTCGACCATGTACCGGAAGTATTCGTCGTGACCGCCTTGGTAGGAGCTGACTGCAATCCCGTCGGCGTCTTCCTCGATGGCCGCCCGCACGATGTCGGCGACGCTGCGGTTGTGCCCCAGGTGCACAACTTCCGCACCTTGCGCCTGCAGCAGGCGGCGAATCATATTGATCGCGGCGTCGTGGCCGTCGAACAGAGAGGCGGCGGAAACGAAGCGCAGTGGTGCGGTGTCAGCACCGGGCTCGCGCGCAATCTCTACTGCTGGAATGCTCATCGGTAAGCGGTCGAGCGCTGGGAAACCCGGATGCTATATTAGCGCATGGGGCGGCCTTCCCGCCGTTTACTCCTCACACGGTGAATCATGTCGGAGCATGGTGTCGTCATTGTCGCGGCGAAGCGCACGCCGATCGGCGCATTCCAGGGCGTGTTCGCGCCGATGACCGCCACGCAGCTCGGCTCCGCGGCCATCCGCGGGGCGCTGGCCGCGGCCGGAATTGCCGCGGCAGAGATTCAGGAGGTCATCATGGGCTGCGTGCTGCCGGCCGGCCTTGGCCAAGCGCCCGCCCGGCAAGCGGCACTCGGCGCGGGCATTCCCTTCGGCACGCCAGCAACGACGGTTAACAAAATGTGCGGCTCGGGCCTGAAGGCCATCATGCAGGGGGCCGACCAAATTCGCGCCGGGGATGTCGAGGTCGTGATAGCCGGGGGCCTTGAGTCGATGACGAACTCGCCGTACCTCCTGCCCAAGGCGCGCGCCGGCTATCGCATGGGCCACGGCGAAATCATCGATCATATGTTCTACGACGGGCTGCAGAGTCCATTTGACGGCGAGCTCATGGGCACATTTGGCGAGCGCACGGCAAAGCACTATCGATTCAGCCGCGCTGATCAGGACGCTTTCGCTGCCGAGTCCGTGCGCCGCTCGTTGGCCGCCATTGAGGCGCAGGGTTTTGCCGCTGAGATCACGCCCGTTACCGTCAAAGGGCGCAAGGGCGAAACCGTAGTGGCGCGCGATGAGACTCCTTTCAACTGCGATATCGCGAAGATCCCCTCATTGAAGGCCGCCTTTGCCAAAGATGGCACGGTGACCGCCGCCAGCTCCTCATCGATCGCCGACGGCGCCGCCGCCCTCGTGCTCATGCGCGAGGCGACGGCGCGCGCGCGCGGCATCAAGCCTCTCGCCCGAATCCTGCGCTACGCCAGCCACGCGGCCGAGCCCGAGTGGTTTACGACCGCCCCTATCGGCGCCATTAACAAGACTCTCGGCACCCTTCAATGGAAAGCGCGCGACGTCGATCTGTATGAGATCAATGAAGCCTTCGCGGTGGTGACGATGGCGGCCATGCGCGACGTCGGCATCGAACATGCGCATGTCAATGTGCACGGTGGCGCCTGTGCGCTTGGACATCCGATCGGCGCAACGGGCGCGCGCATCGTGACGACCCTGGCGCACGCGCTGGTGCGGCACGGCAGGCGGCGCGGTGTTGCGGCGTTGTGCATCGGCGGCGGTGAAGCGGTGGCCATCGCTCTTGAGTGCGACGCCTAGCGAGTCCCGGCATGCCCCGCCTGTCATCGCAGATCGAGCCCGGCAGCGAACGCTTCCGCGCCAACCACGCCCGCATGACGGAGCTCGCAAGCGTACTGCGTGCGGAAGTGGAACGCGCGAGCCGCGGCGGCTCCGAGGAAGCCCGCCGCAAGCACACGGCGCGCGGTAAGCTCCTGCCGCGTGAGCGGGTGCAGACCCTGCTCGATCCGGGAAGCCCGTTTCTCGAGCTCTCAGCGCTCGCCGCCCACGGTATGTATGGCGCCGATGCTCCGGCGGCGGGACTCATCACCGGCATCGGCCGCATTCACGGCCGCGCCTGCCTCATCATTGCCAATGACGCGACGGTGAAAGGCGGCACGTACTTTCCGCTGACGGTAAAGAAGCATCTGCGCGCGCAGGCGATCGCGCTCGAACATGCGCTGCCGTGCGTCTACCTCGTCGACTCCGGCGGCGCATTCCTGCCGTTGCAGGATGAGGTGTTTCCGGACCGCGAGCATTTCGGACGGATTTTCTTCAATCAGGCGCAGCTTTCGGCGCGCGCCATTCCGCAGGTCGCCCTCGTCATGGGCAGTTGCACGGCAGGCGGCGCCTACGTGCCCGCCATGTGCGACGAGACTGTCATTGTGCGCAACCAGGGCACGATATTCCTTGCGGGGCCGCCACTGGTGAAAGCGGCGACCGGTGAAGAAGTGGACGCCGAGGCGCTCGGCGGCGGCGACGTGCACGCACGCACGTCGGGCGTCGTCGATCATCTGGCGGACAATGATGCACATGCACTCGCGATCGCGCGCTCGATCATCGCAAGCCTGCCGACGCCGCCCGCGCCGTGGCTCGCCTGCGCCGAGCCGCGCGAGCCCGCACTTGATCCGCAGGAGATCTACGGAATTCTGCCGCAGGACAACCGCCAGCCCTTTGACGTGCGTGAAATTATCGGACGCCTGGTCGATGCCTCCGATTTCCACGAGTTCAAGGCAAACTACGGCGCGACGCTCGTGTGTGGCTTCGCGCGTATCTGGGGATGTCCCGTTGGCATCGTCGCCAACAACGGCATCCTATTCTCCGAGTCGGCGCTGAAGGGCGCGCATTTCGTGCAATTGAGCAATCGACGGCGTGTGCCGCTCGTCTTTCTGCAGAACATCACCGGCTTCATGGTAGGCCGCAAGTACGAAAATGCCGGCATTGCAAAGGACGGAGCAAAGATGGTGACCGCGGTCGCCTGCGCAACGGTACCGAAGCTGACCGTGCTGATCGGCGGCTCATTCGGCGCCGGCAACTATGCGATGTGCGGCCGCGCCTACGGCGGGCGATTCCTGTGGATGTGGCCAAATGCACGCATATCCGTCATGGGTGGCGAGCAGGCCGCACAGGTGCTCGCCAGCGTGCGTCGCGATGGCGCGCAGGCGCGCGGCGAGTCCTGGCCGGAGGAGGAAGAGCGCCGCTTCATGGCCGAGACCCGCTCCCAATACGAGGCCCAGGGCAACCCGTACTATGCAACGGCGCGCCTATGGGACGATGGCGTCATTGATCCGCTCGACACGCGCCGCGTGCTCGGCCTCGCCTTGCACCTGGCAGCTCACGGGCCGGCGCCCGCGACGGAGCGCTACGGCATATTTCGAATGTAGGAGGGGGAATTCATGAAGATCGCTGAGGCGCGCGCTGTCGTCACGGGCGGGGCATCGGGCCTGGGGAACGCCGTGGCGCGTCATGTCGCGGCCGCCGGCGGCCACGTCACGCTCCTCGACGTCCAGGAAGGGCCGGGCCGCGCCGCGGCCGCCGCAATCGGCGCACGCGCCAATTTCGTCAAATGCGACGTCACCTCCGAAGCGGAGGTAATCGCGTCCATGGAGACGTCCCGCGATCGCATGGGTGGCATCAATCTCCTCGTCAACTGCGCCGGCGTAATCGGCGCGGCGCGCGTGCTCGGTCGCAACGGACCGATGGCGGGCGAATTCTTCACCAAAGTGATCCACATCAATCTTATCGGCACTTTCCTCTGTGACAAGGCGGCGGCCGCTCTCATGCAGCAGAACACGCCGAACGAGGACGGCGAGCGCGGTGTCTTGATCCATACCTCTTCGGTCGCGGCCTTCGAGGGGCAGATCGGGCAGGCCGCGTACTCCGCGACCAAAGCTGCGGTCATCGGCATGACGCTGCCCATTGCCCGGGAGTTCGCGGCATTTGGCGTTCGCTGCATGACCATTGCGCCGGGCATCTTTCTTACGCCCATGATCGAGGCGATGTCACAGGAGCAGCAGAAGTCACTCGCCAAGCAGATTCCCTTTCCGCCGCGCCTCGGCAAGCCCGAGGAATTTGCGCGGCTCGTCGCGACGATCTTCGAGATTGCCATGCTGAACGGCGAGACAATCCGCCTGGACGGCGCAATCCGCATGCAGCCGAAATGAGCCCCGCGCCATGACGGACATAATGGAATACGACCTCGCGATCGTGGGCGCCGGACCCGCGGGTCTCGCCGCCGCCATCCGCCTGAAGCAGCTTGCGCCCGACAGGAATGTCTGTGTCCTGGAAAAAGGCGCAAGCGTCGGTGCGCATTCGATCTCCGGTGCGGTGCTGGAGCCCGGGCCGCTTGAGGCGCTGTTGCCGGATTGGAGACGCGACTATCCGGGAATGAAGGTGCCCGCCGTGCGTGACGAGTTTTTCTACATGACGCGCAGCGGCGCCAGGCGTTTTCCGCTCGTGCCCCGCCCCATGCACAATCAGGGTAATTTCATCATCTCCTTGGGGCAGCTGACGCCCTGGCTCGCACAGCAGGCCGAAGCCCTCGGTGTGGACGTATTTGCCGGGTTTGCCGCGGCGGGACCGGTCTTTGATGAGGCGGGCGGCGTCAAGGGCGTGCGTATCGGCGATATGGGTCTGCAAAAGGATGGCTCCCGCGGCCCCAACTACACCCCGGGCGCGCAGATCCATGCCGGCGTCACGCTCCTCGCCGAAGGCTGCCGCGGCTCGATCTCCAAAGAGCTCATCAAGCGCTTCAATCTATCCGCGGGCCACAATCCGCAGACATTTGGGCTGGGGCTCAAGGAGCTGTGGCAGTTGCCTCCCGGACGTGTGCAGCCGGGCCTCATTCAACACTCGGTCGGCTGGCCGGTCGACCGCAGGACCTACGGCGGTAGTTTTCTCTATCACCTCGACAGCGACCGGGTCTACGTGGGCTACGTCGCCGGACTCGATTATGCAGACCCACGCTTTAAACCCTTCGAGGCCTTCCAGCAGTTCAAAGCTCACCCCAACGTCAAGCCGCTGCTCGAGGGCGGAGAAATTCTCGCCGCCGGCGCGCGCGCGATCGCCTCGGGCGGCTGGCAATCGCTGCCGACTCTGGAGATGCCCGGCGCGTTACTGATCGGCGATGCCGCTGGGACCCTCAACTTTCCAAAGATCAAGGGCATTCATCAGGCCATCCGTTCCGGCGTGCTCGCCGCTGAACACCTGGTAGAAACCGGCACGAGCGCCGGCTTCGATGCGCGCTGGCGCGCCTCCGCCGGCGGTGTTGAACTGCGCAAGGTGCGCAATATCGCTCCCGGGATGAAACGCGGGCTCTGGTTTGGCCTCCTGAACGGCGCCTGGGAGACCTATGTCACGCAGGGTGCCTCGCCCTGGACTTTGAAAAACAAGGCCGACTGGTCAAGACTTGCGCGCCTGGATGACTTTCAATCACCCGAGCGCGGCTGGGTAGCGCGCACTCTGCCGCCGCGCGACCGGGTCTCCTCGGTATTTTTTGCCGGCAATACGCATGATGAAAATCAGCCGGTGCATTTGCACGTAGCGGACACGTCCATCTGTGTCGAGCGCTGCACGCGCGAGTTTGGCAACCCCTGTCAGAACTTCTGCCCGGCCGGCGTGTATGAGATGGTCGACGACGGCAAGGGCGGCCGACGCTTGCAGATCAACGCCGCGAACTGCGTGCATTGCAAAGCCTGTGACATCAAAGATCCGTACGAAATAATCACCTGGACGACGCCCGAGGGCGGCTCCGGACCGAACTACCAGATGCTGTAGTCTCAAAAATGCCTCCAATTTGGAGCCCTGCGCCCAAGCGTGCGGCTGCTGCGAATCTCACACGCTTCATGGCCTGCGTAAACGCCCGCCAAGGCTTGAACATGGCGGACTACGCGGATGCTTACCAGTGGTCCATCGACAATCCCGCACTATTTTGGTCCGAGGTCGCGCGCTTTGCCGACGTGCGCGCGAGTTTTGAGAAAGACAGCCCCGTCATCGAGAATCCGCACGCCATGCCCAGCGCGCGCTTCTATGCCGGCGCGCGCCTAAACTTCGCCGAAAATCTGCTGCGCTACCGCGACGCGCAACCGGCGCTTGTATTCCGCAACGAACGGGGCGCGCGCTCCGAGCTTTCCTATCGGCAGTTGTATGATGAAGTGGGCCGCGTCGCTGCCGGCCTCGAGGCTGCGGGAGTCGTCGCCGGCGATTGCGTTGCGGCGTTCATGCCCAACGTGCCGGAGACAGCAATCGCGATGCTCGCTACCGCAAGCATCGGCGCCATCTGGTCCTCCTGTTCGCCTGATTTTGGTGCCGGCGCCGTCGTCGATCGCTTCGGGCAGATCGCGCCCAAAGCCCTGTTCGCCGCCGACGGCTACTTCTACGGCGGCAAGACGCTCGATTCACTCGGTCTCATCGCAGAGCTCGTGGAAAAACTTCCGAGCGTGCAAGTGCTCGTCCTTGTGTCCTACGCTACCTGCAGAGCGGCGCTCGAGCGCATCCCTCGCGGCAGGGCCAAAGTTGTACATTGGCAAGAATTCGGCAGTGCCGGTGCTGCGCTGCAATTTCTGCAGAGTCCGTTCAATCATCCTCTCTACATCCTCTACTCCTCCGGTACGACGGGTGCACCGAAGTGCATCGTGCATGGAGCGGGAGGCACGCTGTTGCAGCATCAAAAGGAGCATCTGCTGCACACCGACGTACGGCGCGAGGACCGCTTCTTCTACTTCACCACCTGCGGCTGGATGATGTGGAATTGGCTGATCAGCGCGCTCGCCACCGGCGCCACGCTCGTGCTCTACGACGGCTCGCCCTTTCACCCCGATCCGGGCGCCCTCTGGCGCATGGCCGCCGCGGAGCGCCTGACCATATTCGGCACGAGCGCAAAGTACCTCGCTTCCTTGGAGAAGAGCGGCTTCGCACCGGCGCGCGCGTGCGATCTGCGTGCACTGCGCACGATCCTCTCGACCGGCTCGCCGCTCTTGCCCGATGGCTTCGACTTCGTGTATCGCGATGTGAAAGTTGACGTGCAGCTCTCCTCGATCTCCGGAGGAACTGACATCGTCTCGTGCTTCGCGCTCGGCTGCCCGATCCGACCCGTATATCGCGGCGAAATCCAGTGTCGCGGCCTGGGCATGCGGGTGGAGGTGTTTGACGACGCAGGTCGGCCACTCGTCGGCGCGCGCGGCGAGCTCGTGTGCACGGCCCCTTTTCCGTCGATGCCACTCGGCTTCTGGGGCGATACCAACGGCAGCAAGTACCGCGCTGCCTACTTCGAGCGCTTCCCCGGGGTCTGGCACCATGCGGACTACGCCGCCCTCACCGCGCACGACGGCCTCATCATCTACGGCCGCTCCGATGCGGTGTTGAATCCCGGCGGCGTGCGCATCGGCACGGCCGAGATCTACGCGGCGGTGGAGGGACTCGCCGAGATTGCTGAAGCGCTCGCGGTCGCACACGACTGGCAGGGTGATGTGCGCGTGCTGCTGTTCGTGCGCCTGCAGAGCGGTTACGCGCTCGATGCAGCGCTCGATCAGAAAATTCGCACGATTATCCGCAATCGCACGACGCCGCGACACGTACCGGCGAAGATCATCGCAGTCCCCGACCTGCCGCGCACACTGTCGGGCAAGCTCTCCGAGCTTGCCGTGCGCAACGTCATTCACGGAAAGCCCGTGCAAAACCGCGAGGCACTTGCCAATCCCGCTGCGCTTGAGCACTTCCGAGATCTCGCCGAGCTTCGCAGCTGATGAGTTTGCATGCGCGCTATGCGCAAGAACTCGCTCGCTGCGGATTTCACGCCGACCCTGCGCAACAGGCGGCGGTCGCTGCGCTCGAGGCCTTGCGCGAGCGTCTGATCGAGCGCCATTCGGCAAGGAGCCGGCGCTGGTTCGCGCAGCTGCGCGCCCCACAGATGGTGCGCGGGCTCTACCTCTGGGGGGGCGTCGGCCGCGGCAAGACCTTTCTCATGGATCTATTCTTCGAGAGTCTGCCGTTTGCCGCACGCCAGCGCCGCCATTTTCACCGCTTCATGCAGGAGGTGCACGCGCAGCTGCGGGGCCTGCCGCAAACGGCTGCACCGCTCGAAGAGCTCGCCAGACGCACAGCGCGCGAGGCACACATGCTGTGTCTCGATGAGCTCTTCGTCAGCGACATCGCCGATGCCATGCTCGTCGGTGGCCTGCTGCGCGCGCTGTTCCGTCGCGGTGTAACACTCGTCGCAACCTCAAACCTGCCGCCCGGACGGCTCTATGATGGCGGACTGCAGCGCGCGCGCTTTCTGCCCGCGATCGAACTTCTCGAGCGCAATACCCACGTGCTCGAAGTCGACGCCGGCACCGATTATCGCCTGCGCGACCTCACTTCGGCCGGCATCTATTTTGCAAGCAGCGCGCCCGCGACCCAGGTACATCTTGCGGCACTCTTTGACAGACTTGCCGCCGGCCGCGAGGCGCATACCGGCACCGTGCAAATCGAGGGGCGGCCCATCGCGGTAGTACGCGAGTCGGGGACTGCCATCTGGTGCGATTTTGCCGCGCTTTGTACGGGACCGCGAAGTCAGAATGACTACATCGAGATCGCGCGCGCCTATCAGGCCGTGTTCCTCAGTAATGTGCCGCAACTCGATGCCGACCATGAAAATGAGGCGCGCCGCTTCATCGCGCTAGTGGACGAGCTCTACGACCACGCCGTCAAACTCATCATGAGCGCGGCCGCACAGCCGGCGCAGCTCTATAGCGGCGAGCGCCTAGCCGGCGAGTTCGCGCGCGCCGCCAGCCGCCTCACCGAAATGCAAACGCGCGCCTACCTTGCCCGCGAGCATCGCCCCTAGACGACGCCGCGGCGCATCTGATCGAGCTCAATAGATTCGAAGAGCGCGCGAAAGTTGCCCTCGCCGAAGCCTTCGTTACCCTTTCTCTGGATAATTTCGAAGAAGATCGGGCCGATGACGTTCTGCGTGAAGATCTGCAGCAGCACGCCCTCGCCGTTGCCGGGGTTGCCGTCGATCAGGATCCGGCGCCGCGCGAGCTCCTCAATGTTCTCGCCGTGCCCGGGCACACGCTCATCGACGCCCTCGTAATAGGTGTCCGGTGTCTCCTGGAATTCCACGCCCTGGCGGGTGAGCACGTCCACGCTGCGGTAGATGTCGCTCGTCGCTAGCGCGATATGCTGGATGCCTTCTCCATGGTAGGCCTTCAGGTACTCCTCGATCTGGCTCTTGTCATCCTGTGACTCGTTGATCGGAATGCGGATACGCCCGCAAGGACTTGTGAGCGCGCGCGAGAACAGCCCCGTCTTCTTACCCTCGATATCGAAGTAGCGAATTTCGCGAAAATTGAACAACCGCTCGTAAAAGCCTGTCCAGTGGTCCATCCGCCCGCGCATCACGTTGTGAGTCAAATGGTCGATGCACACAAGGCCCGTCGGCTCGCTGTCGCCAGCGGCGACCGTGCGGAAATCGACATCGTAGATCGACTGGTCGCCGTAGCGATCCACGAGGTAGATGAGCGACCCGCCAATGCCCTCAATGCACGGAATATTGAGCTCCATCGGCCCGGCGCTTTGCGGGCCCGGCCGCGCCCCGAGTTCGAGGGCGCGCCGGTAGGCAAGTCCCGCGTCGCGCACCCGAAAGGCCATGGCGCAGGCGCAAGGACCGTGCGCGCGCGCAAAGCCCTGCGCGAACGACGCCTCTTCGGCATTGATGATGAAATTGATGTCGCCCTGCGCATGGCGCGTCACGTTCTTCGAGCGATGGCGCGCGACGACCGGAAACCCCAGGCGCTCGAACAGCGTGCGCAGGGCCTGTGGATCAGGGGCTGCGTACTCGACGAACTCGAACCCGTCGGTCCCCATCGGATTGTCGAAGAGCTCGGTCATGGCGGGTCTCCGCGGCGCGCTATTAGTTACAATTGCAACTATCATACGCTTGGCCACGCCTGCAACGAACCCGCGCCATGCCGAAGCCGGTCCTGCTGCTTGAAGACTTTCTGCCGTATCGACTCTCGGTACTGACGAACCTTTTAAGCAGCGCCATCGCCGGGGCGTATCGCGAACGCTTCGGCCTTTCCATCCCCGAATGGCGCGTGCTCGCCGTGCTCGCCAGCTCTTCGTATCTCTCCGCCGCGGAGGTTGCCCAGCGCACCGCCATGGACAAGGTCGCGGTAAGCCGCGCTGTGCGCGCGTTGCTTAAGACGGCGCGCCTCGAGCGGCGCGTGGCGCGCACCGACCGCCGCCGCTCGGTCCTGCGTCTGACGGCTGCGGGGCGCCAGGTACACGCCGGAGTCGCCCCTTTCGCCCTCGCCTACGAGCGCGCCTTGTTGCGGCCGCTCGCGCGCGCGGAGCGTCTTGCGCTCGATCGGGCGCTCGACATCCTGATGGGGCGGGCCCTGCAGATCGGACCCCTGACCAAGCGTTAGGTGCCGCTCATGTATAATTCCGCGCCGCTGGCGGGGGGGATACTTTGAAGACGATTGCCGAATTCGAGGTCAAGTATTGCCAGTTTCTCGACGTCGATGGGAAAGCCGTCGGGACGCTGCCACCATTTTCCAAGGATGCCGCCGAGCTTGAGAAGATGTACCGCCTGATGACGCTGGTACGCACCTTCGACACCAAGGCGATCAATCTGCAGCGTACCGGGAAGCTCGGCACCTACGCCTCATGTCTCGGCCACGAGGCGACTCACGTGGGCGCCGCGGCCGCCATGCGCCCTGACGATGTGCTGGTGCCCGTATATCGCGAGTACGGCGCGCAGTTCTGGCGCGGTGTGACGATGACGGATGTTCTCCTCTACTGGGGCGGGGATGAGCGCGGCAATGATTTCAAGGGCGCGCGGCACGACTTCGCGTGGAGCGTGCCGATCGGCTCGCAGACGCTGCACGCCGCCGGCGCGGCCATGGCCATGAAGATCCGCGGTGAAACCCGCTGCGCATTGGCGTTCATTGGCGACGGTGGTACGTCCCAGGGCGCGTTCTATGAAGCGATGAATCTCGCCGGCGCACGCGCGCTGCCGGTGATCTTCGTCATCGTCAACAACAAATGGGCGATCTCGGTGCCGATCGAGAGTCAGACCGCCACGGCGACTCTTGCGCAGAAAGCGATCGCCGCCGGGATTCCCGGCGTGCAGGTCGACGGCAACGACATTATCGCCGTGCGTCATACGGTCGCCGAAGCGATCGCCGTCGCGCGCCGCGGTGCGGGCCCGACCGTCATCGAAGCGGTGACCTACCGTCTCAGCGATCACACGACGGCGGACGACGCGACGCGCTACCGCAAGGAACACGAGGTAAAGGCTGCGTGGCGCAGCGAGCCCCTACTGCGTTTGCGCGCCTATCTCATCAGTACACGCGCTTGGGATGAGGCGCGCGAGGAGGCTTTGAAGGCCGAGTGTGTCGCACTCGTCGACGCCGCCGTGGAGGAATACCTGCATACGCCAAAGCAGTCGACTGACGCCATGTTCGACTACGTATTCGCACGCTTGCCGAAGAGTACGCTCGAGCAGCGCGATGCGGCGCGCCGCTACGCCGCGAGCGGCGGCCACTGATCCCGGCGCGGGCAGCCATATGGCAAAGGTAACGATGATCGAAGCCATCAATCGCGCGCACGCGTGGGAAATGGCGCACGATTCCACCGTCATCGTGCTAGGTGAGGACATCGGCATCAACGGCGGCGTGTTCCGCGCCACCGCCGGATTGCAGGAAAAATTCGGCAAGGAGCGCGTGCAGGATACCCCGCTCGCGGAAGGCATGATCGCCGGCATGTCGATCGGGCTTGCGGCGCAGGGCCTGCGCCCCATCGCCGAGATTCAGTTCATGGGTTTCATCTATCCCGCGATGGATCAAATCGCAAACCATATGGCGCGGATGCGCCACCGCACCCGCGGGCGCATCACTCTGCCGCTCGTCGTGCGCATGCCGCACGGCGGCGGCATCCACGCTCCGGAGCATCACTCCGAGAGCCTGGAGGCGCTCCTTGCCCATCATCCGGGCCTGCGCGTGGTGTGCCCGTCATCCCCGGCGCGCGCCTACGGACTCCTGCTGGCCTCGATCCGCGATCCGGATCCGGTCATGTTTCTCGAGCCCGTACGCCTCTACCGGCTGGTGCGCCAGGAGATCGCGGACGACGGGCAGGCACTGCCGCTCGATGTGTGCTATCGCCTGCGCGAAGGGCATGATGCGACCATCGTCACCTGGGGGGCGATGACTTTCGAAAGCCTGCGCGCCGCAGACCAGCTGCAGAAGGATGGCGTCGCCTGCGAAGTGATCGATGTTGCAACTCTTTCGCCAATTGACCATGACACGATCCTGGAGTCGGTAGCGAAGACCGGACGGCTTATCATCGTGCACGAGGCGGCGCGCAACTGCGGCATCGGCGCGGAGATTGCCGCGACAGTGGCCGAACACGGGCTCTACGATCTGCAGGCGCCCATTAGGCGCGTGACCGGCTACGACACGCCGATGCCCTTGTTCCGCCTGGAGTACGACTACATTCCAAGCGTGGCGCGCATCGTTGATGCTGTGCGCGATACGCTCGCCGAATAGCTTCCTCACCGCACTTGCACGGAGGGCGCATGACAACATTCAATCTTCCGGATTTGGGCGAAGGACTGGCAGAGGCCGAGATCGTGCGCTGGCACGTCAAAACCGGCGATCAGGTGAAGGTGGATCAGCCCATGTTGGCGGTCGAAACCGCAAAGGCCGTGGTCGAAGTGCCGTCACCGTATTCCGGCGTGATCCGCGCACTGCATGGCAAGCCCGGGGACATGATCGCAACCGGAGCGCCGCTTGTAGAATTTGACGTTGCCGCCTCCACCTCTGCAGCGAGCGCGCGCGCAGCGCCGCCAAAGGCCGTCGAGCGGCCGGCGGCAGATGACTCCGGAACCGTCGTCGGCAGCATGCCGAGCACCAACGAGGAAGAGCTCATTGAAACGGCCGTCGCCGGCGGCAATAGCGGCGTTCCGCGGGAACGCGTGCGCGCGGCGCCCGCCGTGCGCGCGCTCGCCAAGCGCCTGGGAGTGGACCTCGCACGCATATCGGGCAGCGGCCGCGGCGGCCTCATCACCGTCGACGACGTCATGACGACGTCGGGTCCGACTGCGCTGCATACCGCCGCAACAGTCACGGCGCTCAAATCAGCCCCGGTAGCAGCGCGCGCAGCCGCGGGCGTAAGTGGTGAGCCGGAAAAGCTGCGCGGTCTGCGGCGCGCGATGGCGCAGAGCATGAGCCTGGCACGCGACAGTGTCATGAATTGCACGCTCTTCGATGATGCGGATCTGCATCGCTGGCGTCCCGGGCAGGACTTCACCACGCGGTTGCTGCGCGCCATCGCTGCGGGTTGCCGCGCCGAGCCCGGACTTAATGCCTGGTTCGACGGTGAAGCACAGAGCCGTCGCCTGCTCGCGCGAGTTGACGTCGCCATGGCGGTCGATACGCCCGAGGGACTGCTTGTTCCGGTGATTCGGGACGTGGGCGGACGAGCACCTGAGGAGCTGCGCCGCGACGTCGACCGACTGAAGCGCACGGCGCGCGATCGCACGGTGGCGCCGGAGGATCTGCGCGACTTCAGCTTCATGCTCTCGAACTTTGGCATGATCGCCGGGCGTTATGCGACGCCGGTCGTCGTTCCTCCTGCCGTGGCCATCCTGGGCGCGGGTCGCTTGAGCCACGATGTCATCGCCGTCATGGGCGGGATTGAAGCGCATCTGCGCATGCCCTTATCGCTGACCTTCGATCATCGCTGCGTGACGGGCGGCGAAGCGGCGCGCTTCCTCGCCGCATTGATGCGCGATCTCGAACGGGACTCGTGAGCGTGCCGCGAGACTTGCACCGCGACACCTCGCTCCTGCGCAGCATTCCCGCCGCACGGCGCGCCTTGATCGAGCGCATCATTACGGCGCGCGGCCTGCGCCCGGGAACGCGCGCGACCAAGGCCCTGCGACTTAAGTTTCTACGCGCCTATTTCCGCGGCGTTGCCGAGGAGGATCTCGCGCAGCGTCCTCCGCAAGTGCTCGCCGCGGCGGCCCTCGAGCATTTCGAATTCGGCAGCCACGCGCGCCGTCCCGGTCAGGCGCTAGTCAAGGTCTTCAATCCGGAGCGCGCGCGCGACGGCTTTGAGTGCCCCCATACGCTTGTCATGATCGTCACGGACGACATGCCGTTTCTGGTCGATTCTGTGGGCATCGTCTTCAGTCACGCGGAAGTCGCCATCCATCTGATCGTTCATCCGGTGCTCGGCGTGGAGCGCGACCGCCGCGGCCGACTCAGCGGGGTGCACGTCGAGCGCGAGCGCGGCGAACATGCCGAATCGTGGCAGCTCTATGAAATTGATCGCCAAACTGACGGCGCGCGCATTAGTGAACTGCAGGAAAAAATTGAAGCCGCGCTGCGCGACGTACGCCTTGCGGTCGCAGACTGGCTGCCCATGCGGCAGCGCATTGCCCAGCTCATCGGCTCCCTGGAGCGTAAGCCGCCGCCGCTGGTCGCCGCCGAGGTCACCGAGGCGCGCCGGCTCCTCGAGTGGATGCAGGACAACCACTTCCTTTTTATCGGCTATCGCCACTACCGGCTCGAGCGCGGCGCCAGCGCCGATCGCATCGTGCCGGAGCCGCGCACGGGCCTAGGGGTCTTGCGGGGCGGCAAGGCGGGCGCAGTCGTGCTGCGCGGCCAGCTGCGTGCGCGGGCGCGCGAGCGACAGCTCTTGATCCTCACGAAAGCCAATTCAATGGCGAGTGTGCATCGCGCCACCTACCTCGACTACGTCGGAGTGAAAAGCTTCGGCGCACGCGGCGAGGTGGCGGGCGAACACCGCTTCCTCGGCCTGTGGACATCGACCGCCTATCATCTGAGCCCGCGTGAAATCCCAGTACTGCGCAAGAAGGTCGAACGGGTGATCAGCCATTTTGGCCTCGATCCGCAAAGCCATGACGCCAAGGCCGTGCTACACGTGCTCGAGACCTACCCGCGCGATGAGCTCTTCCAGGCGCCAGTTGAGGATCTGATTCGCATCGCCCGCGGCGTCGTCAACTTATATGAGCGGCGCACCGTGCGCCTGCTCGCCCGACGCGATCCCTTTCAGCGCTTCTATTCCCTCCTCATCTATGTGCCGCGCGACCGCTACAGCACCGATGTGCGCCAGCGCATCGAGCAGATCGTGCTCGAAGGATTCGGCGGTAGCAATGCCGAGACGCAGGTACAGATCTCCGACTCCAATCACGCCCGCGTGCATATTGTGGTACGCACCGACCCAGACGATCGGCGCAAAGTGGATCTCGCGAGCATCGAGAGGCGCATCGCACAGGCGGCGACCACCTGGACCGATCGGCTGCGCGCCGCACTGGTCTCCAAGCACGACGAGGCGGCGGTGCTCGCGCTCGCGCACCGCTATCGGCGCGCGTTTCCGCTTGCCTATGAGGAGGAGGTGGCGCCCGCGGATGCGCTTGAGGACCTGGCGGATTTGGAAGCGTTGCGCTCCGAGCCGCACGCGCCGCGCCTCAATCTGCATCGGCCCGCCCAGCAGAAGTCCGAGCGCGTGCACTTGAAAATCGTGAAGCTCGGCGACCCGGTACCGATTTCCGACCTCCTGCCCATCCTTGAGAACTTCGGACTACGCGTCATCGCCGAGCGACCGTACGAACTCGCCTGGCCCGAAGGTGGCGCGGCCTGGATCCAGGATTTCGAGCTCGAGCACCGCGACGCGCTGCGTATCGACATCGCGCGCATCGAGTCGACGTTCAAGGAGGCGTTCTCGGCGGTGTGGCGCGGCGAGATCGAGAACGACGGCTTTAATCGCCTGTTGCTCGCCACGGGACTCGCTGCCCGCGAGATCGTCGTGCTGCGCGCCTATTGTCGCTACCTGCTGCAGACCGGCGTGCCGTTTAGTCAGGCGTATATGGAACGCACGCTCGCCGCGAACCCAGGGATCGCAAAAACGCTGGTGCGGCTGTTTCAGCTGTATTTCGAGCCGCGCACCGCCGCGCGTCGCTCAAGCCGCGCTGACAAGCTCGTGGCCGAGATCCGCACGGCGCTCAATGCGGTCACGAGCCTCGACGAGGATCGCATCCTGCGCGGCTATTTGAATGTCATGCGCGCCACGCTACGCACAAACTTCTATCAGGAGGATGCTGCCGGAGGCGCGAAGAGCTACGTGTCCTTCAAGCTCGATCCCCACAGGATTCCGGAGCTGCCACTGCCGCGACCGAAATTCGAGATCTTTGTCTACAGCCCGCGCGTGGAAGGCGTGCATCTGCGCATGGGCGACGTCGCCCGCGGCGGCATCCGCTGGTCCGATCGGCGCGAGGATTTCCGCACCGAGATCCTCGGCCTGATGAAGGCGCAGAACGTCAAGAACGCGGTCATCGTGCCGGTCGGCGCCAAGGGTGGCTTCGTCGTGAAGCGTCCGCCGCTGGGTTCACGCGACGAGCTGCAGGCCGAAGTCATCGCCTGCTACCAGAGTTTGATCCGCGGCATGCTCGATCTCACCGACAACATCGTCGGCACCCGCGTTGTGCCGCCGTTGAGGGTTGTGCGGCGCGACGCCGACGACACCTATCTTGTCGTAGCCGCCGACAAGGGCACCGCCACGTTCTCGGACATTGCCAACGCCATCTCGCAAGACTACGGCTTCTGGCTGGGCGACGCCTTTGCCTCCGGCGGCTCGGCGGGATACGACCACAAGAAAATGGCCATCACCGCGCGCGGCGCCTGGGAGTGCGTCAAGCGGCATTTTCGCGAATTCGGAGTCAATGTGCAGTCCCAGGTTTTCACTGCCATCGGCATCGGCGACATGTCAGGCGATGTTTTCGGCAATGGCATGCTGATGTCGCGCCAGACGCATCTTGTGGCCGCGTTCAATCATCAGCACATCTTTCTCGACCCTGCGCCCGACGCTGCGTCGAGCTTTACGGAGCGCCAACGACTATTTCGCTTGCCGCGCTCGACATGGGAGGACTACGAACGGCGCCGGATTTCACGCGGCGGCGGTGTATTTTCGCGAGCCGCAAAATCGATCACGCTCTCGAGCGAGGCGCAGGCCATGCTCGGCACGCCGAGCGCCACGGCGACTCCGATTGAGATCATCCGCGCCATCCTGCGCATGCGCGTGGACCTTCTGTGGAACGGCGGCATCGGCACATACGTCAAGGCAACGCTGGAGAGCAACGGTGAAGTCGGCGATCGCAGCAACGACGGCGTGCGCGTGAACGGTACCGAGCTTGCTGCTCGGGTTGTTGGCGAAGGCGGCAACCTCGGTCTCTCACAGCGTGGCCGGGTCGAATACGCGCTCGCTGGTGGCCGACTGAACACCGACTTCATCGACAACTCCGGGGGAGTCAATACCTCGGATGTCGAGGTCAACATCAAGATCCTGCTAAACCCTCTGGTGGCGGCTGGCCGCCTGACACGACCGCGGCGCAACCGGCTCCTTGCCGGCATGAAGAACGAGGTCGCCGCGCTCGTGCTGCGCAACAACTACCTGCAATCCCAAGCCATCAGTACCCTCGAGCTGAACTCCGCCGCGCGTCTCTCGGAGTATCAGCAGCTAATGCATTCGCTCGAGCGCGCGAATGAACTCAGCCGCGCGCTCGAGTTCCTGCCCAATGACGAAGAGCTCGCGGAACGGCGCAAGAAAGGCCTTGGACTCACGCGCCCGGAGCTTGCGGTCCTGCTGTCCTATAGCAAGATCTGGCTCAGCAAGCACCTGCTCGACTCCGACGTGCCGGCGGATCCGTATCTCTCGCTCGAGCTCAAGCGCTATTTTCCTGGCCCGGTGCGCACGCGCTTCGCGCGCGCGATCAGCCGCCACCGGCTGCGCCGCGAAATCATCGCCATGGCGACCACCAACAGCCTCGTCAATCGCATGGGCCCGATGTTCGTAGTACGCACGCAAGACGACACCGGCGCGGCGCCTGCAAGAATTGCGCGCGCCTACAGCGCGGCGCGCGAGATCTTTGACATGCGCGAGCTGTGGGCGCAGATCGAGGCGCTCGACAATCGCGTGCCCGCGAAGCTGCAGTACGGCATGTTGTATGAGACGAGCCGCCTGTTGCGCCACGTCACCTATTGGTTCCTCGCGCATCGCGGCGAGGATCTGCAGGTTGACCGTGCGGTCGCCGAATTCCGCCGCGGCACGCGCGAGCTGGAAGCCGCCATCGGCGAGGTACTGGTCGGTTCGGAACACGCACAATTTGATGCCGTACGCAAGGCACACATCGAGGCGGGCGTGCCGGCGCAGCTCGCAGCGCGCGTCGCAAGTCTAGATGCTCACAATGCGACGCTCGATATCGTCGAGCTCGCGTCCGCCCATCGCGTGCGTGTGCGCGAAGCGGCGCGGACGTACTTCGAAATCGGCGCGCACATAGGCTTGGACTGGCTGCGCGAGCAGATTGAGCGGCTGGCTGTTGACGGTCAATGGCAGGCAGTTGCGCGTACGGGGCTGCGCGACAGCGCCGGAGCCATCCACCGCAAAGCGGCCGAGCGGGTACTGGCGCTTTCCAAGGGCGGGCGACCTGAACCACGTGTCGTCGCGTGGTCAAACTCGGTCGGCGAGGAACTGGCGCGCTGGCGGCGCATCCTGAACGACATGCGCGCCACAGGCGTGAGCGACTTTGCGACGCTGTCGGTAGGCATCGAATCGGTGCGCAAGTTGACCGACTCGCCGCGGCTGCGCGCTTGACAGTGTCCCGCGGACCTGCCGCCATCGCTCTCGTCACCGCGCGTGCCGCGCGCGCCCTCGATGAGGATTTACCGCCTCTTTTTGCAGCACTGACACGCGCGGGAGCCACAGTGCGCGTCGTCGACTGGGACGATGCCAGCACGCAATGGTCGCACTTCGATCTGGCGCTGCTGCGCTCAACCTGGGATTACAGCATGCGCCTGCCGGAGTTTCTCACCTGGGCGGAGCGCACCTCCAAAGCCACACACCTGGTGAATTCCGTTTCCATGGTCCGTTGGAACACCGACAAGCACTATCTTGGCGAACTCATGCACGCGGACGTGCGCACGGTTCCGACGACTTTCGTTGAGCCTGGTGAGAGCGCCGCCCGCGCGATGAATGAATTTCTGGTCCAGCAGGCGGCGACCGAGTTCGTCGTCAAACCCGCCGTGAGCTCCGGGGCCCGCGACGCGCAGCGGTACGGGCGCCGCGAACTCGACGCCGCCATCGCTCACGTCGCGCGGTTGCTGGATGCGGACCGCAGCGTCGTGCTGCAGCCTTATCTTGACCGTGTGGACGCCGACGGCGAAACCGCTCTCATCTACTTCGGCGGAGCATTTAGTCACGCGATTCGCAAAGGGCCACTGCTGCGACGCGGCGACGGCCCGACGCGCGCCCTGTTTGCGGCCGAACAGATCACCGCTCGCGTGCCGCGCCTTGACGAACTGCGCACCGGCGAGCGGGCACTCGGCGCGATTCCGTATGCCACGCCGCTCTACGCGCGCGTGGATCTTATCCGCGACGCCGATGGCGCGCCGCGCGTTCTCGAGCTCGAGCTCACGGAGCCCTCACTCTTCTTCGCGCACGCGGCCGGCTCAGCCGAGCGCTTCGCGGCGCTCGTCCTCGAATATCCCCTGAATGGTGGAATTTAAAGTGCCTGGGAAGCTCGTTCTGGTACGCCACGGCCAAAGCATCTGGAACCTGGAGAACCTCTTTACAGGATGGACTGACGTCGACCTCTCCGCGCAAGGTTATCGGGAAGCGGGCGCAGCGGGTCCGCTGTTGCTGCACGAGAAGATTGCGATCGATGTTGCCTTCACCTCCGTTTTGAAGCGTGCCATCCGCACGCTGTGGATCATGCTCGACGAGATGGATCGCATGTGGATACCCGTGGAGCGCTCATGGCGGCTCAACGAGCGCCACTATGGTGCGTTGCAGGGACTCAATAAGGCGCAAACCGTCGACCAGCATGGCGAAGCGCAGGTCAAGATCTGGCGGCGCAGTTACGACGTCGCTCCGCCGCCGCTCGACGCGAATGACAAGCGTCATCCGCGCTTTGATCCGCGCTACGCGAACATCGATTTCTCACAGCTGCCGGCGACGGAGTCACTCAAGGATACTCTCGTGCGCGTGCTGCCAATCTGGGAAAGCCGCATTTCGTCGGACCTTCTGGCAGGGCGCAACGTACTGATCGTCGCGCACGGCAACAGTTTGCGCGCGCTGGTAAAAATGCTGGACAACATTTCCGAAGAGAAGATCGTCGAACTCAATATTCCGACCGGCATACCGCTGCTCTACGAGCTTGACGCGCAACTGCAGCCCATCGAGAGCCGCTACCTGGGTGATCCCGAAGCAATCGCCGCCGCCGCCGAAGCCGTGCGCACACAGACCGAGAAGCGCTGATCCGCTCCAGCGCGCGCGCATCGCGGTTCAGATTTTTGACATGCGTTCGCGCCCTTGATAGCGGGCGCGCGCACTCGCAGGAAGGTGCACGGGACCGTAGGCGGATGGCACTCCCCACAGGTTCTGCTTCCACCACTCGGCGCCCTCGATCCACCATACGCGCGGATCGCGGAAGCGGTCCGCGGTCTGCCAAAACTCCTCTTCGCTCATGTCGACGTAGTCCAGCCAGAACTGCAGGTCACTCGGAATGACGTGATCGTAGCGCCGCACCATCTCGACAGCCTGCTCGCGCGACATGACTCCGAGGCGGACATCCTTGGACGCGTGATCTGAGGCGCGACCATAGCCGAATTTGACGAACTTCAGGTAGTCGTGCACTCCGTTTTCGTAACGATCATCAAGATTGGAAATCAATCTGTAGGTGCGCTCAAATGGCTTTTCCGCGGCGTGCCAGCCGTAGCGCTTCTGCACCATGGCTGCGTGCTCGTTCGAATTCCACCTGAAGTAATTACCGATGTAGATACCACGGACGCCGACGCTCAGAATCTCTTCGTCGGATGGATACTTGGCCCAGCGCAGATCCTTCTCCGTCAACGGTTCGAGCGGATCATTCAACATGTCGTACCACTCGAAGCCGCGCAGATCGTGCTCGTGCCGTACGCGGGCGTTGAACTCCGCTTCATCGTCGGGGTCATACATGCCGGAGATGTCCCACGGCGTTTCGCCCCATATCACGAGTGGGATCTTGAATCTAACGGCGCACTGCACCGGATAGGTCACAATGCCGCAGTGGGCATGCCAGTTCATATCGCCCATCTTGCGAAAGCATAGGCGGTTGAGCTTCTTCAGCACCTCGACGCTTGGCCCGAACACAAGATGATCCGCATCGAAGACGTGGCGCATGCGCTCACGGTTATAGTCTCCTTCGGGCAAATAGTTGTTACCGTGGTACGTGACCAGGAGCGGTTTCAATCCGTAGTTCACGGCCGCGACATGGGTCTGGTAGTAGCTGTCCTTGCCCCCGCTGACGGGGATCAGACAGTCGTAGTCGGTCGCATTGCGCGTCCGGACTGCATTCACGAGGTCTTCAAATTTCTTGCGGCGTGCCGCCCAATATTCCGGCGGCAGCACGTCGAATCGCTCCGCGCTGCGGCAGGCTGAGCAAACTCCGTCGTCATCAATGTCCAGAGACACAGCCGAGTGCGGATACACGCAGCGCTTGCAGTATCCCACCGTCACGGCTTGTCCCCGATTTCGAACAACGCGGGCTGGCGCACGGGCAGTCCCTTGTCGTAGAGGAACTTGCGCGCCAAAAACACGCTCTGGTCGCTGTAATGGAAAATATTCGCGGCGGCTACGGCGTCAACACCGGTGTGTTCCAGGGCCTCGGCAAAATGCATCCATTCGCCTACGCCGCCGAGCGCGATTACTGGAACTCGCACAGCATCGACGACCTGGGCCAGCAACTCCATATCATAGCCGGTCTTCATGCCGTCGCGATCTATGGAGTTGATGAGAATCTCACCTGCGCCACGCGACTCGACCTCGGCAGCCCACTCCTTCGCGGAGCGCCCGGTTGATTGCCTGCCGCCGTCCGCCATTACAGTCAACGATCCGTCACTCCTGTTAGCATCAATCGATACGACCACGCATTGCGACCCAAACTCAAGCGCCGCCGCCTCGATAAAGTGAGGATCGCTTATGGCGGCCGTATTGATGGCAATCTTGTCCGCTCCCTTGGCCAGACGCATCTCTATATCCGTGAGCGTGCGGATGCCTCCGCCCACTGTGATCGGCATAAACGTATGGCGTGCGACATCTTCGACGATCTCGAGCAGCGAGCTGCGATTGGGATGGCCCGTGTCATCGCGACGCCTGTCGTAGACCATGTCTCCTCGGGATATATCCAGATAGATGAGCTCGTCGGATGCCCATTCACTAAAGCGCTGCACGGAAGTTACGGGATTGCCGATGTTCTGGTAGCGCCGGAAGCCCTTGCTCTGCACCAACCAGCCATTGCGCAGCAGGAGCACCGGAATGATCCGCTTCTTCTTCATCGAACTTCCTGGCTCATCGCGCCCCTGCCAACCTTGGTTTTCACCAGGCCGCGTCGAGCCGTACGGGGCGCGTGCGTCCGAGGAGAGCGGTGCGCCCCGGTCGGACTGAGCCAACAACGCTGGAGTGAGTCTACAGGAGCGCACCAGACGAACGCCACGGGCCCTCCGACTGGCCGGAGCCGGCTGCCGCCCCGGACGCGTCATATCTTGAGAAAGTTCTTGACCAGGCGCTGCCCGGCACGCTGGCTCTTTTCCGGATGAAATTGCACACCGAAGAGATTTGCGGACTGCACCACGCAGCAGAAATCCTCTCCGTAGCCGGTGGTCGCCACGACGCTCGATAGGGTGGCGCAGCGCAAAACATAACTGTGCAGGAAATAGAAGTCGGTGCCGTCATCCAAGCCCTGCAGCAAAGGTGAACTCTGCAGTACGCGAATGCTATTCCACCCGACGTGCGGCAGTCGCTCGTCACCAGCCTCAAGCTTAACAACCTCTCCCGGAATCCATCCAAGCCCCGCAAAGTCGCCGAACTCAAGGCCCCGATCCGCGAGAACCTGCATACCAACGCAGATGCCGAGAAACGGTTTACCGTTGTCCAGTGCCTGTTGGCGCAGCGCCGCCATCGGGATGGTATCGCTGATGCGGCGCATGGCAGCGCCAAAGGCACCGACACCTGGCAGGACCAAGTGGGTCGCTGTGGCCATGTCCGTGGCCAGGTTGGAGACAACGACGTCATCGCAAACAGTCCGGAACAGGTTGAAGACTGAACGGGCGTTGCCCGAGCCATAGTCCAACACGCATACCCTCGCCATGAGCGCTCGCTACTCCTGGGTTCTAGATCGCATGATGTGTACCGGTCATGCCGCGTGCGCAATGCCGGCGCATCTACAGGCCACGGATGCTCCCGATAGCGGTGCGCGCATCGCTGGATTGAGATCGCAAGCGCTCTAGCGCTCGCGCGTCGCCCCAGCCGCCCACCCGTCATAGCGCCCACCATGCGCCGCGGCAAGCTCCCGGAAGCGACGGCTCCTCTCCTGCATGTCGGGCACAGCCAGCTGCAACGCCTTTGATGCATGCAGGCTGAATGGGTGCGCGGAGCTGTCGGCCACGGGCTTGATATCCACCGCAAACTCGTCGGCCTGCAGCATGCTGCGGACAGCCTCGCAGGCCGCCGTATCCGGGAGCGCGAAAAAAAAATCCACCTCATGCGCGCGGAAGGGATCGACGCCTTGCGAACGCACGCGCTCAATCATCTTTGCATCCCAGTCATCGGCGCGCTCGCCGCGTAGTTTCTGTAGACTGAAATAGATACGCACAACCGCCGCGATGCCGGCCGCGATCAATGCGATCAGAATCCAGTTCACGGATAGACCGGCTTGCGCTTAGCCAGGAACGCACTGATGCCCTCCGCGCCCTCGGCACTCGCGGCTTGGCCTGCGATGGTTTCCGCCTCGAGCACCATCTGCGATTCGAGCGCTCCCAGGGACTGGGCCACAAGCCGTTTCACCTTACCAAATGCGCGGGTCGGGCCGGTCGCGAGCTTCTCCGCAAGCGCGAGCGCCGCCTCGAGCACCTGCGCATCGGGCACGACGCGGTTGACGAGGCCCCAACTTAAGGCTTCCTCGGCCGACAACGAGCGGTTGAGGAGCATGAGCTCCATGGCGCGCCGCACGCCCACCGCTCGCGGCAGAAGAAAAGATGTCCCGGCATCGGGGGTCAGGCCCACGCCGGTATAGGCGAGGTTAAACCTAGCGCTTTCGGCCGCCACCGCCAGATCCGCCATCGCCACAAGTCCGATTCCAGCGGCCGCCGTAGTGCCGCGCACGGCGGCGATAACCGGCGGGTCCATACGCACGAAGAGCGAGATCGCCGCGTGCAAGTAGGAGGTGAGCTCGCGCAGATGCGCTTCCGCGCCGCCCTTGTTTGTCATGCCGCGCAGATCTCCGCCAAAGCAGAAGTTCTGGCCGGCACCGGTCAGCACGACCGCCCGCACGACGGGACTGCGCGCGCAGGTCATGGCGGCGGCAAGCAGGTCCATGCCCATCTGCAGACTCAGCGTGTTCGACTGAGCCGGCCGATTGAGCGTGACGATCGCGACCGGGCCGCGGGTCTCGACATCGACTGTGGCGGTGGACATGGGCTCTCCTACTCGTCCGGAGCAATCGTGACCCGCAGGCCAGCCAGCTCCGGAGTAAAATCAACCTGGCAGGACAGGCGCGAGTTGTCCTGCGTGTGCGACAGCTCCGACAGCAGCTCACGCTCATCCGACATCGGAGCGGGCAGCCGGTCGACCCAATCCGGGTCGACGTAGACATGGCAGGTGGCGCACGAACACATACCACCGCAGATCGCGGCCACCCCATAATCAAGCTCACGTAGGTTTTCCATGACTTTAAGGCCGGCTCGAGCTTCGACCTCGTGCTCGATTCCGTCGCGATCCACGACTCGCATGAGCGGCATCCGTCTGTCGTCCTGTTGAATAGTGCAGTGGGTTAGTCTGCCGATGTTGCACTGCGGATACTAGGGCCGCTACGCCCGTAGGCGTCGCAAGAGCGCGTCTTCTGCCGCGCGATCCGCCGCGGCGACCGCGCCATTCAAGCGGCGCCGGCGATACCACAGAAAGCTCAACAGCAGGAACACGAAGCGCGCCCGTGCAAGCTCTGCAACCGACACTTCGGCCGCGAGCCCAACCGCATCCAGTAGCTCCGGTGCGTACGGCTCGGCCTGCGGATAGTACGCCAGTACACAGGCCGGATCGAAAATCGGGTCGGCCACGGCCGCGTATTCCCAGTCGATCAGGTAGAGGCGCTCAGCGTCGATGAGATTTGAATGGTGCAGGTCATTGTGGACGATCGTCGGCGCGCGCGCGCTGCGCGCGCAAAGCGCGAGCGCCGCGTCCGCCTGTTCCATGAGCTCCTCCACCAGCGCCCGTTCCGCAGGCTGAGCCTCGATAAGAATCGCAGCATGGCCGCGCATGATCGCGGCGGGGTCAAAGGGGACGACGGCAGGCGCGGCGACGGTGTGCAGGGTGCGCAGCGTCGCGCCGAGCCTTCTCAAGCGTTCCGGACGCGCGAAGTCTGCCTCGACCCATGCGGCTCCCGCAACGTGGCGTGTGATCATGAAGCGCTCGGCGAGATCCCCGAAGATGAGCTCCGGCGCCACCCCGGCCAGAGCTGCAGCGCCGTGCAGTCGCAGTTCGCGCCCGTGGTGCGCGCCGAGCACTGCGCCCGCAGCGTCGTTCAAGCGCAGGACGAAGGTACCCGCGCGCGTATCGACGCGGAAGCTTCTATTGACCGATCCACCCGGCAGTGCGGTAACGGCATCGGGGCGCATCCCCGCCTCGCAGCCCGGGATATGCGCCAGCGCATTCGATGGAATTACCCCGGACGCGACGGTCGGCGATAGATCTTGAGCCATGCGGCGAATCCTACGGAAGATATGCCGAGGTAAGTCGCGTAGAGCAACCCGACGAACGGCAGCTTCTGCACGACACAAAGGTACGTGAGCACGACATCGATCGCGATCCAGTAGAGCCAGTTCTCAAGCTTCATCCGCACCACAAGCCAGGTCGCAACGAGACTTGCCCAGGTCGTCATCGAATCGAGGAACGGCCACGCCGCGCCGGTCTCGGCGGCGAGCCAGCGCGACGACAGGGCGCTCAGGGCGAGGATGACAATCCAGACGCCAAGGTGCGCACGGACCGGCCAGGTCGTGACCACAGAGTCCGCTTGCTTTTCGTGCCGCACCCAGCTGCGAAACCCGTACGCGGACATCGCGACGTAGAACATCTGCAGTGCCGATTGCATCGGTAACCGCGCACGGGCAAAAAGATACACCAAGATCGCGGAACTCAGGCCTCCGCACACCCAGCACCAGCGGCTGCGGCGCACCGCGAGCACCGAATAGGCGATCCCCAGGAGGACCGACGCCGCCTCGAGCGGGGAAGTCGCCGCCAATCTCGCGATGAAAGCATCGAGCGCCCCGCTCACGTGGGATCCGCGAACGGCCCGAGCACCTTCACGACGAAGACGGCCTTGCCCGCGCGCTCGAAGGTGGTGCGCATCTCGCGCGTCAGGGCCGCGAAGAGGATCTCGTAGGGACCGAAGAGCTGTGTGCTCATGCTGTTGGTGTGGACTTTGAAGCGCTTGTCGCCGTTCAGGCGGGCGATAAAGTCCTCGATCGGCGGAATGAAGTCCGCGGTCAAGGGATACAGGCTGATCTCAATGCCAATGTCCATAGTGTCACCGTAGCGAGTAGATAAAGTTAACGCCCCAGATTCGCGGATCGCCGAGCTGCACATACAGTTCGTTCGGAAAGTTAGGCGGTACGTCGCCAAAGTAGAAGCCGCGCACCGCGTAGTCCTTGTTGAGCAGATTGCGTCCCCACAGATACGCCGACCATGACTTCCCCTCCCAGCCGAGTTTGGCATTGACCAGACCATACGCATGCGAGGTGGTCCAGTTCGGCGGCAGATCAAAGTAGTAGCTGCCCATGCCGGTCGCATCCACTCGCGCGAAGGCGCCGCGCGGGTCGCGGTAGGTGAGGTTCACGGCTCCCTGCCAGTGCGGCGCGTCGGCAAGCTCGCGGTCCGGCAGCAATACGCCGTTCTGTACGAAGCCATGGTATTGCGTCTGCAACAGACCGAGTGCTGCGCCGAACGTGAGCGCGGCGCTCGCCCGCCATGTGACTTCGCTTTCCAGCCCGTAATTTCTGCCGCTCGTGGCGTTGCCGGTATAAAACGTGAAATCGTCGGGGTTCGTGGGATCGAGCTGCTCACTGGTCTTGACCTGCAGCGACCTGCGCAGCGTGTAGAAAACGTCGCTGTTCACGCGCACGCGCCCATCGAGCAGCTCCGCCTTGTATCCCGCCTCGAAATTCAGGTCCGACTCGGGTCCGAACAGAATCTGATTCGCCAGCAGTGCCTGGCTGAGGTTGAAACCGCCGGCCTTGTAACCCCTGGAAATGAGCAGATACACGCTCTGCGCGGGCGTCGCCGCATAGGTCAGAGAGGCATGGCCGCCCCAGAGATTGTCCGTCGGATGGAAGTCATTGGTCGCAGCAGCAAGCCCGGGATTAGTGGTGAGATCCCGATAGCTCGCGGTACGCTGTTCGCCGCGCAGTCCGAGCGACCAGCGCAGGCGGGTCGCGAACTCGCCGTCGAGCTCGCCGAACGCCGCCGCATTCTGCGAACGGTAGTGACTGTTGACGACAGTGTCGGTAATGGAAGCTGTCGCTGGATCCGTCGGATCGCTCTGGTAGATGCCCGCGCTCGTGTCATTCAGGGATTCCTTGAGCCTGAGCGCATACAGACCGGCGAGCCAATTGATGCCGTGCGCCAGGTTTGTGGCGAGCCGCATCTCCAGACTCTGCGTGCTGCGATCGCGATACTGCAGTTCGGTAAAGTTGTAGATGTACGGCGCCCAGAGTGTCGGGTTTCCCCAATCGCCGTCATAGCCGTATTTGACGTTGGTCTGCGCATAGGTGCCGATCACGGTCAGCGTCGCCGTGCCCCAGCCCGAGTAATTCAGCCGCAGCGAGGCGCCGGTCGAATGCTGCGCATCAACGCTGGGATTATCCGATTCCGTCGTCCTCGTATTGTTGATGGAGTAGGCGTCATAGCCATTGTCGATCTGCACGTGCAGCACGCTCAGGTCGATGCGCAGATCGTCAGCGGGCTGGTAGCGCCAGCGTCCGCGCAGCGTCAGCTCGCCGCGACGGTCGGTATCGTCGCGATCGAGATAGGCGTTCGTGTAGTAGCCATTGCTCGAGTAGTGCTGTACAGCAAACCGGAACGCAGAATCCAGAGCGGCGACCGGGCCGGTGATGACTCCGCCATAGCTGTGCGTGTTGTAGTCGCCCGCACCGAGCTCAATGCGGCTGTCGAAGTAATCCTCGGGTTGCGCACTCGTGATGTAGATGAGGCCCGCAAGTGCGTTGGCGCCATAGCGCGTGGCCTGTGGTCCGCGCAACACTTCGACCTGATCAACGTCAAACATGGTCGCCGCGCTGCCCAAGCCACTGAAGTCGATATCGTCAATCAGAAAGCCCACGGACGGATTGGGCGCTCCCTGGTACTGCTCAAGTTCGCCGATGCCTCGCAGTTGAAAGTACCGTGGCCGCGAGGTGTCGCCCGCCCAGTTCATGTTAGGCACCAGGGCGAGCACGTCTTCAAAATGCTGCTGACCGGCATCCTGCAGGGTGGCTGTGTCGAGCACGGTGACGCTTGCCGGCACCTGCAGGGCCGGCGCAGCACGGAGGGTGGCTGTCACGACCACCTCATCGAGCGGCGAGATCGACTGCGCAGTCGCGCCCCGGGCCAGCGCCACGCAGGCGCCGGCGCACCACGCAAGTCGTTGAACGAGCGCGCTAATTGAGCTGCGGTGGGTCACGAATACCTGCTCCCTACGCCGGTACTAACCGGATCAGGTTCAACGGGTTCGCCGGTGCCACCGGCATCTCAGGTCCTCTTCAGGACCACCCCAAGGTTTGATCCGCCTATGGTATGCGGCGCCTCCCGCATTGCAAGTCGTTATCGCGCCGCAGAAGGGACTAGAATCGCCCCCCTTTCGGGACAGGCTACGGATTTATCGATGCTGCGCAGTATCCAGATCCATCAGATCGATGCCTTCACACGCACACCCTTCACCGGCAATCCGGCGGGCGTCGTTCTGAATGCCGACGGCCTCGACGAGGCCCGAATGCTCGCGATTGCGCGCGAGCTCAACAACGCGGATACGGCGTTCATACTCGCCGCCGACGGGCCCGACCATGATTTGCGCGCGCGTTTCTTTACGCCGCGCACCGAGGCCGGATTCGTAGGGCACGCGACCGTTGCCGCCCACTACGTGCTGTCGCGTCGCCGCGGCGCCACGGAGCGGCTGCGGCAAAAATCCAAAGCCGGCATCGTCGATATCGAAATTCGCGGCACGGGAGATGAGCGCCGGATCGCCGTCAGGCAGAAAAGCCCTCTCATGGGCCGTGTTCTGAACGACCGCGAGCGGCTGGCGGTTCTCGATGCGCTGGCGCTCGCAACGGATGACCTGGATGACCGCTGCCCGCTGCGCATCGTCGGCTCCGGCAGCTCGCGACTGATGGTCGGCGTGCAGGGGCCCGAGCAACTGAAGCAGCTGAAGCCCGACCCGGGCCGATTGAACACGCTCTCGGCGCAGTTGGGCGCCGCGGGCTATTTCGTCTTCACGCTCGCCCCAAATGTCGAGGGATGTCTCACTGAGTCGCGCATGTTTTGTCCGGCGCTGGGAATCGCGGAGGACCCCGTGAGCGGCAATGCCCACGGGCTTCTGGGAGCGTACCTCGCACGACTGGGATTATTGGCTGAGACGGGCGAGCGCACGTCCTTCTGCGGCATTCAGGGCCATTATCTGCAGCGCCCTGGGCGGGTGACCGTTGAGCTTGAGATGCACGGCGGCGAGATCGATGCCGTGTGGATCATCGGCCAGGCCGTGTCAATCTTCGAGACTGTCATCTCGATTTGAGACTTTTGCGGAAGGGCCAGCCGTCCCGTGCGAATGCCGCCAGTGGCGTCCGCTTCAGAGCGATGACGAGTCACGGTGCAGCCGCGGCGCGCGCGATGCGCGCCATACGAGCCAAGCCGCGGGCGCGGTGAGCACCGAGCCGGCGAGAAACGGCGCACTCGGCCCCAGCCCGACGTAGATTGCGCCCGAGGCGAGCGGCACGAGCGCCCGGGCGAGGCTGGCGCCGGCCTGATAGGTACCCATGACAGCGCCGCGCTCGCGCGCATCAGCCTGCTTAGAGGCAAGCGCCGATGCGCAGGGAATAAACGCGCCGCCGCCGATACCGCAACAGGCGAGGCCCATAAAGGCGAGCGTCAATCCCGGCGCGCCCGCGACCATCAGCAGGCCCGCGACGTACAGCGCCACCCCGCAGATCGCCACACGCATCTCACCAAAGCGCGGCGCCAGCATGCGCACCAGTCCGCCCTGGACGCCCACCGCGATAACAGCCAGCGAGAACAGCACAAGGCCCACCGCACGCGGACCAAACCCGAATTTGTGCATGGCCCAGATTGCGAAGATCGATTCAAAAATCGCCTGCGAGCAGGTGACGAGGAATGATGCCGCAGCAATCGCACGCAGGCCCGGACGCGCCAGCAGCAGCGCGACCGCACCCGCGCGAGCGGGTCGGCCGGACTGCGTGCGCCGCTCGGGCGCGTGGCTTTCGCGCAGCATCCAGTAGACGAGCGCGATCGCGACGAGGCTCAATGCGGCGGAGAGCATGGCGGGACGCAGGAAGTTGGCGCTGCCAATGTCGTCTCCCGCAAGCAGACCACCGATCGCGGGCCCCAGCATGAAGCCGATGCCGATGGCGGCGCCAACCATGCCCATCGACTGAGCGCGCTTGGCCGGTGTGCTGATGTCCGAGGCGTAGGCAAAAGCGGCGGCGATATTGCCAGCCATGAAGCCTGCGAGCGCGCGCGCCACCACGAGCGCCGCGACATCGTGCGCCACACCGAGCAGCAGGTAAGACACGCAAGCGCCCGCCAGACTGGAAATCAGAATCGGCCGGCGGCCATAACGGTCGCTCAATCTTCCCCACAGCGGCGCGGCGATCAGCTGGCAGAGCGAATAGACGCCGAGAATCGGCGTGATGAACGCCGGCGTAACCCCAAAACGGTCCGCCATATACGGCACCAGAGGAACGAGAATCCCGAACCCCAGTATGTCGATGACGCAGACAAGGAATAGTGTTCGCATCAGTGGTGCCGCCAGACTCCTACGGCCGATCCAGCGTGCACTCTGCCCCGCCTGGTACTTGCGTTAGGCATGGTCGTCGAGGCGCGGCGTGTTTGCAACGCAGGAGCACAGTGGCTTCGCCGCATCAGGGCACCTCACGCGGCATGCGGCCCGACGCCCTTGCGACGTCAGGTCACGCGCACGCGACCGCCGTAGCGCATGCGCCCGTCAGCCAGTTCAAGTTCATGCGTGGTACTCGCGGGCCATTCGGTGCGATGGTGAGTGGCCATGACGATCGTCGTGCCGCGCGCCGCCAGATCCTGGATGTAATGCTGCAGTGCCCGGCGCGTAGGCACATCGACCCCCGCGAAGGGCTCATCGAGCAGCAACAGCCGCGGTTCATTGACGCAGGCGCGCGCAAAGAGCACGCGCCGCAACTGTCCGTAGGAGAGCTCGCGCAAGCGGCGTGCTCCCAGTCGCGCAATCCCGAACCGCAACAGCGCGCGCCGCGCGGCGGCGCGCTCCAGGGCGCTCGCAGGCTCGTCGAGACCAATCGCCGCGTGGCACCCCGACTGCACGACGGCCTCGACGATGAGATCCTGGGGATGATCCGCTTGCAGATGGGGCGCAACGAGCCCGACCTGGCGGCGGAAAAACTCGAGCGGCACGCCGCGCTTGATCCCGGCGCGCACGACGCGACCGCCGACCGCAACGCCATGATCACCGTACAGAGTGCGCAGCAGTGTGGTTTTCCCCGAGCCGTTCGGGCCGTGTACGACCCAACTCTGGCCAGTGCGTACATCAAGCGATACATCTCTCAGCACTACGCGCTCGTCAAGATAGACGCACGCATTCGTCAGTCGCACGATCGACTGCGGCGACACAGCGCTGGGGCTTCGCACCTGCCGCACGGCGCCCCGGCTCTTCGCGTCGAGCCAGTGTGCGAGCGGCGCGCGCGCCAGCGCCCCGCGATAGACCACGCGTCCGCGCTCGAGTATCAGCGCGTGGGTCGCGCTTGGGGGCACGTCTTCGATCCGGTGAGTCGCCAGGACCCAGGGCAACCTCGCACGTCGGCTGCGCACGAGCCATGCGAGCACGCGCTGCCGGTGCGTCGCGTCGAGTCCGTTCAGCACTTCATCGAACAACACGAGTCCCGGACGTGGCGCGAGCGCCCGCGCGATGAGAGTCAGCCGCCGCTCTCCGTACGACAGCGATAAGAAGCGTCGATCGGCCAGATGCTCGATCGCGAGCGCTGCGAGAGCCCGCTCGATGCGCTGACCATCCGCGCGGGTCACTTGCTGCAGCGGGATGTCGGTGCGATGCAGTCCGGTGCCGATGACCTGCCACGCCGTGAAGTCCCAGGCGTAGCGTTCGTATTTATCCTGGCGTTCTGCCCCGATGTAAGCGATCTGCTCCTGCACCTCGCGGGGCGTCGTCCAATGTTCGCCGCGCCACAGGTAGCGGCGCGACGCGCCGGCACCCGGCGCTGGCCAGACCGCGCCCGCCACGAGCTTCAGAAGCTGCGTCTTACCGGCCCCGTTTGCCCCCGCGAGAATCCAGCGCTCCCCGGGTCGAATTCGCCAGTCCACGTCGTGCAGGACTCCTCGTCCCGCCCTCGTCAGCTGGATGCGCCGCAGCTCTACATCGACGAAGCGCCCTGCACGAGATCTCGGCATCGCCAGACGATGGACACAATCCGCGTGCATGGCAAGATGCGTACCGTGGAAAAATATGATCTCCTTGTCGTCGGCGGCGGCATCAACGGCACCGGCATCGCCCGCGACGCGGCCGGTCGCGGGCTCAGCGTGCTCCTGTGCGAACAGGATGATCTCGCCGCCCACACCTCCTCCGCCAGTACGAAACTGATCCACGGCGGCCTCAGGTACCTTGAGACGCTGCATTTTCAGCTGGTGCGCAAGGCCCTGCAGGAGCGCGAACTGCTGCTCGGCGCGGCGCCGCACATCATGCGGCCCTTGCACTTCGTCATGCCGCACGATGCGCATCTGCGGCCGATGTGGATGATCCGTGCGGGCCTGTTTCTCTACGACCACCTCGCCAAGCGCCGTCGCTTGGCCGCGTCCGCCGCGATCGATCTGCGCACGCATATTGCGGGGCGCGCACTGCAGGCAAGTTTCCTCCGCGGGTTCGTGTACTCGGACGGCTGGGTGGACGATGCGCGGCTCGTCGTATTGAACGCGCAAGACGCCGTCCTGCACGGCGCCCGGGTGATGACTCGCACACGCTGCAAGCGCATCGAACGTGTTGCGGATCTGTGGCGCGCCACCTTATGCGATCGGACGGGCTCGCGCGCCATCATGGCGCGTGCCGTCGTCAATGCCACCGGGCCGTGGGTAAGCCGCTTCATTGACGAGATCTCCCCGCTCGCCATGACGCACAGCGTGCGGCTGGTGAAGGGCAGTCACATCGTCGTACCGCGGCTCTTTGCGCATCGCTTTGCGTATATCTTTCAAAACACCGACCGCCGCATCGTGTTTGCAATTCCTTACGAGCAAGAATTCACCCTCATCGGCACCACCGATATCGAGTATCACGGAGCCCCGGCGGACGTGCGCATTGCCGCTGGCGAGATCGACTACCTGTGCACTATGGTCAACCGCTACTTCCACCAGCAGATTGGACCCGCCGACGTCGCGTGGAGCTATGCCGGTGTACGCCCGCTCATCGAGGATGAGTCGGCAGATCCTGCGGCCGTCACGCGCGACTACGCGCTCGAGATGGACGACGCTGCTGCCCCGCTCCTCTCTGTCTTTGGCGGCAAGATCACACTCTACAGGCGTCTCGCTGCCGAGGCGGTCGACAAGCTCGCCGCGCGCCTCGGCTGCCGCGGCGCACCTTGGACACATGCGGCGCTGCTGCCGGGCGGTGACCTGCCGGAGGGCAGTTTTGCGGCGTTCCTGCGCGTCGTCGAACGCCGCTACGCGTGGCTTCCAGCCGCACTGCGTACACGCTACGCGCATGCCTACGGCACAACTATTCATCGCATGCTCGGCGCTGCAGCGGCCCTCGCCGACTTGGGTGAGCAGATTCTGCCTGGTCTTTATGAACGCGAGGCCGAGCATCTGTGCCGCGAAGAATGGGCGCAGAGTACCGCGGACATCCTCTGGCGCCGCACCAAGCTCGGATTGCACGCGCCGCCCGAGAGCGCGCGCCGGCTCGAAGATTGGCTGGCGCGCCGATGAGCCGCTTGATCCTTGCGCTCGATCAGGGCACCACCAGCTCACGCGCGATACTATTCGATCATGAGGCGAATCCAGTCGCGACCGCGCAGCGGACGCTGACACAATATTTTCCGCATTCCGGCTGGGTCGAGCATGATGCGCAGGAAATCTGGAAATGCCAGGCACCGCTGATCGCCGAGGTCCTCGCCAAGGCCCACGCATCACCGACCGACATTGCCGCGCTTGGCATTGCCAATCAACGCGAAACGACGGTGCTCTGGGACCGCACGACGGGCGAACCCGTCGCGCGCGCGATCGTATGGCAGGACCGGCGCACCGCGGAGCATTGCGCACGCCTGCGAGCCGCCGGCCACGAGCCGGAAATTGCACGCCGCACGGGCCTGGTCCTCGACCCGTATTTTTCGGCCACTAAACTCGCCTGGCTCCTTGAGCACGTGCCCGGAGCGCGCGCGCGTGCCAAGCACGGCGAACTCGCGTTTGGAACGATTGATAGCTGGCTCATTTGGAATTTGACGGGCGGCAAGCGCCACGTGACGGACGCCACGAACGCGAGCCGCACCCTGCTCTTCAATCTTTCGAGCTGCGCCTGGGATCCGCTGTTGCTTGAACTCTTTGGAATCCCGCCCGAGTGCCTGCCACAGGTCATTCCCACTTCCGCGCGCGCGACGGCCGACCTCACTGCGAATCTGGCGGGTTGCGCAGTGCCACTCACGGGCGTCGCCGGTGACCAGCAGGCGGCGCTTTTTGGGCAGACCTGCTTTACCCCCGGTATGGCCAAGAATACCTACGGCACCGGGTGCTTTGCGCTGCTGAATACCGGCACGCGCCCGCTCTTCTCGCAACAGCGCCTGCTGACAACGGTCGCGTGGCAGCGCGAGGGTACGCAATATGCACTCGAGGGCAGCGTCTTTGTCGCGGGCGCCGTGGTGCAGTGGCTGCGCGACGCCCTGCGGGTCATTGACAGCTCCGCTGAGGTAGAAAGTCTCGCCACCAGCGTCGCCGACTGCGATGGCGTGCATTTCGTCCCGGCGTTTGCCGGACTCGGCAGTCCTCATTGGGATCCGCACGCGCGCGGCACCATCGTCGGACTTTCGCGCGGCAGCACGCGAGCGCATGTCGCAAGGGCCGCCCTCGAAGCCATCGCCTTCCAGAGCGCGGAACTGCTCGCGGCAATGCAGCGGGACGCGGGACAACCACTGACTGAACTGCGCGTTGACGGCGGCGCGGCAGTCAACAATTTTCTGATGCAGTTTCAGGCCGATATCTTGGGAGTTGCGGTTGTGCGCCCGAGAAGCACCGAGACGACGGCACTCGGCGCAGCTTACCTCGCCGGCTTGGCCGTGGGGTTCTGGGAGAGTCTCGAGGAGATCGCGCGCAATTGGCACATCGAGCGGCGCTTCGAACCGAGCATGAGTCGCGATGAAGCCATCGCCAGACTCAAGCGCTGGTCGCGTGCCGTCGAGCGCTCGCGCGGCTGGGCTTAGCCGCGGCCGTGCGCTGCAGCTCCGCCACACTGCGCTTCAGAATTGCTCTCTTGGTGCGCCGCCTCTTTAGAGCCGGCGAGAGCCGAGTTATGTCGCTGCGCGAGTTGCGCAGCGACATGCACAGTCAACCGCGCCACCCGCCATGCGTTCCTGCAACACATGAATACTGTTGTTTGGAGATCGCAATGAGCTTTCCAAGACTGACTGCGCTCGCTCTGGCTGCCAGCTTGCTGAGCACGGCGGCGTTGGCCGACACCGTTGCCGAACAGGACCAGCAACGCGATGTCAACCAACAGGCACGCATCGAGCAGGGCCTCAAATCAGGCGAGCTCTCCACCAAAGAGGCGGGCCAGCTGGAGCGCGATGAACAGCACGTCGATCGCATGGAAGCGCATGACTTGCGAAACGGCTCGATCAGCCCCGGCAAACAGGCGCGTCTCAATGCAGCCGAGAACAAGACCAGCACCGCCATCTACGCAGACAAACACAACGCCACGATGGGCAATCCGAACTCGGCTTCTTCCGAGCGCATGCAGGCGGACGTGCAGCGCAACGTAAATCAGCAACAGCGGATCGCGAACGGCATGCAAAGCGGCGCGCTCACCAACAAGGAGGCGGGCTCGCTCGAACGCGGTCAGGCGCATGTCGACCGCCGGGAAGCCAACGCCGCGGCGGACGGCCACGTCGGCGCCTTCGAGCAGCGCCGCATCCAAAGCTCAGAGAATTACCAGAGCAAGCGCATTTACAACAAGAAGCATAACGGTGTAACCAAGTAGCACCGTGGCAGAGCGCAACAGTTGAATGCCGCCGGCGACGCGACCTTTGACTTGCAGCACGCCGCCCGGATTCTCGGCTTCGGCAGCGCTGCGGTGCAGGCGCAGTTGCTCGAGCAAGACTGACTTGTCGCGCAGGTGACGGAAAATTAACGGGCGCGCATCCAAAATCTCAAGAACTCTAAAGAAGCATCAGGACACTCAACTTTGCGCCGCACCAACGGTCACACTGAACGAATGCGTTGATTTGTCCCGGCGTGGCGTTCGACTCGCAGTCTCCTCTCCCCCCGTGAGACCCGATGATCGCCGCCTATAGTCTTCGACCGCCGTTGGAAGCCGCCCGCAAGGGCGGCTTTTTCTTAGTCAAGCCAGTGCCGCCAGCACGATCCGCACCGCGAGCCCCGTGCCGCTGAGATTATGCGCATCGATCGTGCCGTGATGAAGTGCGACCGCACGCGCAGCAATCGCCAGCCCCAACCCCTCCCCGCCTTCGGCGCGATCACGTGACGCGTCGACGCGGTAGAAAGGCTCGAAGATGAGCGCCAAGTCCTTCTCCGGCACGCCCGGTCCCTGATCCTCGAACACGACTTCGACCGACGCGTCACGGCGTTGTGCGCGCACGCGCAACTGCGAGCCCGCGGGACTGTAACGCACGGCATTGCGCAGGACGTTTTCAAAGGCGCTGCGCAACGCTTCGCGGTCGCCCATGACTTCGAGCGTCCCCGCTGTGGTGAGCTCGACGCGTGAGCCGCGTGCGTCGGCTTCGATGGCGACGTCCGCGACCATCTCGCCGAGAAGCACAGCAACATCCACGCGCTCGCTCGCGCTGTCAAGCGCCGGCCGCTCGAGCCGCGCCAGCAGCAAAGCGCGCTCGATCAGCTGCTCGAGGCGGTCAGCCTCGCGACCGATGCGGTCGAGATTCGCCGCAGCGCCGGCATCGCCGCGCTGTACCAACGATAACGCGAGCTGCAGCCGTGCGAGCGGCGAGCGCAGCTCGTGGGAGACGTCGCGCAGCAGCTGATGCTTCGACTCGAGCAGGCTGCGCACGCGCTCGGCCATCGCATCGAAGTCCGCAGCGAGGAGGCCGAGGTCATCCTTGCGACCCTTGAGGCTCGGCAGCACGCGCACATTCAAATCCCCTGCCGCGATGCGCTGGGTCGCATCCCGCAGCCGATCCACGGGTGCGGTGAGATAACGGGCAAGCAGAAAACAGACCGCCGCGCTCACCACGAGCGCAATGATCAAGGTCGCCGCGCGCACTCCGGGCAGCTCGAGCTCGCCAAAGCGGCGGCTCGGCCCGCGAAACGGCCCCGCGATCACGACAACGCGAAACGCTCGGCCGTCGGCGCCGACCAGCATCAAAGAGCGACCAACCGGCGCGCGCGCGGCTGCGGAGGATTGAGCCTCGCGGCTCGCTCCCGGCAGGACTGGCAACGGACGGTCGAGCAGGTCACGGCCTGAGGAATCGAGCACAAAAGTGCGCTCGCGCAGCGCGGGTGGACTCAGCTCTTCGATCCATTGCTTAAGAGCGTCGCCCCCACCGGCTTCAAAAGCCTGCGCGGCCCGGGAGTAGATCTCCTCGTAGGGAAGCGACAGCCGCTCGCCTCTCCATTTGAGGGCGGCATCGACAGCGACCGTCACTGTGCCCACGAGGATGAGCGCGAGCGCGAGCCAAAACGAGAGAAAGATGCGCCAGAAAAGCGATTGCACGACGGCTCAACCGTCCGCGCTGCCTGAGCGGGCGCTCATGAGCGCGAGTGCGTAGCCCGTGCCGCGCACGCTTTGCAGCGTGACGCGATCGGTGTACTTCGCAAGCTTGCGCCGCAGATTGCTGACGTGTGTATCGAGGCTGCGGTCCGTCGGCAGCA
Source organism: Steroidobacteraceae bacterium (assembly GCA_035481795.1). Classification (GTDB taxonomy): domain Bacteria; phylum Pseudomonadota; class Gammaproteobacteria; order Steroidobacterales; family Steroidobacteraceae; genus PALSA-1196. Next base: position 73,571 of record DATHRI010000022.1, on the reverse strand, counting down.
AGCGCCGACCGAGCGCCCGCGTCATCAGCTCGTCGCGCGTTACGGCTTTGGCGTCCGCGCGCATAAGCTGCTCCAAAATGCGCAATTCCGCGCCGGTCAACTCAAGGTCGTGGTCATTGACCGAGGCGCAGCGCGCGCGTAGATCGATTTTGAGCGGCCCCCACTGCACCGAATTGGCGGATGTCACCGGACCGACCTCGCCGGCGCTGCGGCGCAGAACCGCCTTGATGCGGGCGACCAGCTCGCGCGGACTGAACGGCTTCGGCAGGTAATCGTCGGCTCCCATCTCGAGGCCCACGACTCGATCGACCTCTTCGCCGCGCGCAGTCAACATAATTACCGGCACCGCGCTCTTTGCGCGGATGCGCCGCAGGACCTCAAATCCGGAGAGCTCCGGCAGCATGACGTCAAGCACGACCAGGTCAGGAGAGGACTTTGCCAGGCGGTCGAGCGCGACCATGCCATTACTCAGCAGTTCCACTGCAAATCCTTCTGGCGTCAAATATTCAACGAGCAAGGAGCACAACTCCTGATCGTCATCGACTATCAATAATACGGGCTTCGCCGCAGCGGCATTGGCATCTGACATCATCATGCAGTCATTATCCTCGATCTCACGGCACGCCAAGGGTTCTTCACAATTCTTATGCGCCGCCGCACTTTTGCAACAGCAACTCCTGCGCGAGCATCTGCTCTAATTAGGCAATGTCCGCGCGCGACCACTGCAGGAGAGTTTGATGAGCACGCCATCTCGAGCCATGAACCTGAACCGCACTCGTGCGATTGTAGTCGCAACGCTGGCCGCCGCCGCTCTTGCAGGATTGGCAGTCCACGCCGCCGACTCAGCTGATGCGACACCGCAAGCCTCCGGCGCGCATCACTGGCACCACCACGGGCCGGGCGCGCGCTTCATGCATGTACTGAAGCAGTTGAATCTCACCCCCGAGCAGCAGACGCAGATCAAAGGCATCTTTGCCTCGGCGAAGTCGCAGTTCCGCGAGCTCGGCGCCAGCATGCGCAGCAACCGTGAAGCGCTCGCCGCCGCCGCCCCGACGGATGCCGGCTATCCCGCATTGCTCGCCGCCGAGAAGGCAAACGCCGCCAAGCGCATCGATCAGATGAGCGCGGTGAAGACCCAGATCTATGCAGTGCTCACGCCGGCGCAGATAAAGCAGATCCCACAGATCCTCGCCGCCGACAAGGCCAAGTGGCAGCAGCGGCACGAGAACTCGGCGCCTGCGGCCAGCGCGTCGACCCCGTCAACCTCCTCGTAAGAGTTGCTCCCCGGGTCCGCACGCCGTCGCTAAAGTTAGGATGCTTTGCGGCGGCGAGTGGGCCGGTCTATTCAACTACCACGGCGGTCCCGTACGCCAGCACCTCCGTCACCCCGGCCGCGACGTCATTGGCGTCGTAGCGCACGCCGATGATGGCGTTGGCGCCACGTTCGGCGGCGTGGTCCAGCATCAGCTCGAAGGCATCGCCGCGCGCTTTTTCGCAAAGCGCCGTAAAGAGCGTGATGTTGCCGCCGAGCAGGGTCTGCAGCGAAGCGCCGATCGCTCCGACCAGACTGCGCGAGCGTACGACGATGCCGCGCACCACGCCGACGTTCCTGACGATCCGATGGCCCGGCAGCTCGAAGGCGGTCGTGATGAAGTTGAGATCAATGTTTTTGTTCATCGGTCCACCTATCCCGTAGTGATGTGAACGCGCGCACGGATCCGCGCGCCGACTGACATCCTACGCGCGCGCGCCTTTACAGCCCTAACCCCCTGCGCTAGCGTGGCCGGCATGTCCCAATTCGTGCAACGGCCGGGCGCGAGCGCATCAGGCCTCGTGGTCGCCATCGTCGGCGCCAGTGGCGCCGTCGGCGTCGAGTTGCTGCGTTGCCTTGAAGCGCGCGACTTTCCCGTCGCTGAACTCAGGTTGTTCGCGTCGGCTCGATCCGCGGGCAGAACGCTGCACTTTCGCGGCCAAGCGCTGCAAATTGCCGAGCTCGGGGAGCAGAGCTTTCGCGGCGTCGATCTCGCGCTGTTCTCCGCCGGCAGCGCAGTCTCCAGGCGTTACGCGCCGCTCGCGGCCCGCCAGGGAACTCTCGTCATCGACAATTCCTCGGCGTTTCGCATGGATCCAAGCGTCCCGCTCGTCATCCCGGAAATCAACCCGGAAGCGGCCCGCAGCCATCGCGGCATCATCGCCAATCCGAACTGCGCCGCGATAATCTCCATCACGCCGCTCTGGCCCATCCATCGGCACAACCCGATCCAGCGGCTGATCGTATCCACTTATCAGGCGGCATCAGGCGCCGGCGCCGCGGCCATGCAGGAGCTGCGCGAGTCGACCCTGGCCTTTCTTGAGGACAGGCCGTACGCGCACAAAGTCCTGCCGCATCCCTATGCCTTCAATCTCTTCAGCCACAACACCAAGGTCGATGCGACCACGGGCTACAACGAGGAGGAGACCAAGGTCATCGAGGAAACGCGCAAGATCTTTGCCGACCCGGGTTTTCGCATCACGGCGACCTGCGTGCGCGTGCCGGTGCTGCGCGCGCATTGCGTCGCATTGAATTTCGAGTGCGCGGCGCCCATCACGGCGAATGCGGTGCGCGAGATTCTCGCAGCCGCACCGGGCGTCAAAGTCATCGATGACGTCGCGACGAATTATTTTCCGATGCCCAAGGACGCCTCCGGGCAGGATGCGATTCTCGTCGGCCGCATCCGCCAGGATGTGAGCGATCCGACGGGACGCTCCATTGCCTTGTTCGTTGCGGGGGATCAGCTGCTGAAGGGCGCGGCCTTGAACGCAGTGCAGATCGCTGAGTGCCTGCTGGAAGATCAAAAGACCATCGCGGCGTGACCCGCGCCCTGCGCGACCCTCGCCCGGCGCCAGCCTTCCCCGACCGGCTCCTGCGCCTGGCAGGGGTTGTGATCCTGGCAGTGGCAGGAACGGTCCATGCGATCCCTGCACACTCGGCGCTGGCTGACGCCATCAACGCCATTCGGCTGCACGGCTGTGGCAGCAGGAGCGGCAGCAATCACGCGCTGCGCGCCGCTGCGATATTGGATGAGGCGGCACGGCGTACGGCGGGCGGCGCTCGCCTGCACGATGCGCTCCTGGCCGTCGGCTACGGCGCTGAGGAGTCCGCCGCGATCCACGTCGCGACCCCGGGCGGCGATAGGGCCACCGCACGACTTGTCGAGCAGCACTTCTGCGCGCAGATCAGCGAGCCCACGGTGCGCGAAATCGGCATCGCGCACCGCGGAGATGACACGTGGATCGTGCTCGCCACCCCCCTTGCCACGCCGCAGCCCAAGGACGCTCCCGCGGTCAGCCGGCGGGTGCTTGAGCTCGTCAATGAGGCGCGCGCCCAGGCGCGACACTGCGGGCGCGAGGCTTTTAATGCAACGACGCCGCTCAAGCTCTCACCGGCGCTGGGTAACGCGGCTCTGGCGCACTCGCTCGACATGGCCGCCCGCGATTACTTCGATCATCGGGGGGCGGACGGCAGCACGGCGGCGGCTCGGGTCACACGCACCGGTTATGCGTGGCGAGCGGTCGGCGAGAATATTGCCTCCGGCGTCGCGACGGCGGAAGAGGCTGTTGCCGGGTGGCTGCAGAGCGCGGGGCACTGCCAGAACCTCATGGACCCGCGCTTTACGGACATGGGAGTCGCCTACGGGGTCAATCCGCGCGACCCGTCGGTCATATTCTGGACCCAGGTGTTTGCACAGGCCGCCGCGGCGCCCGCGGCGCGCACGGCGCAGTAGCTGAAAATGTACGGACGGGGCAATATCGGTGCGGCTATCCGCTCAGGCGGTGTTGGAGAAAGAATAATGGCAACAAGCATCACGACACCTTTCGGATGGCTCGCGCGCGAGCGCACGATCGCACGACCCGGCTTTAGCCGCTGGCTCGTCCCTCCGGCGGCACTCGCCATCCACCTGTGCATCGGCATGGCCTACGGGTTCTCGGTCTTCTGGCTGCCCCTGTCCAAGGCGGTCGGGATGACGAAGCCCCTGCCCTGCCCCAAGGACCTCGGTTTCTTTGCCGAGCTCAGCGCTACAAGCTGCGACTGGACGATTCCCCTGTTGGGGTGGATGTTCACGCTCTTCTTCGTGTTCCTGGGCTCGGCCTCCGCCCTCTGGGGCGGATGGCTCGAACGGGTGGGGCCACGCAAGGGTGGAGTGGTCGCGGCCCTGTGCTGGTGCGGTGGTCTGGTGATCGGGGCGCTGGGAGTCATCTCTCACCAGCTCTGGCTCATGTGGCTTGGATGCGGCGTCATCGGCGGCATTGGGCTCGGGCTGGGCTATATCTCGCCAGTCTCGACGCTCATCAAGTGGTTCCCGGATCGGCGCGGCATGGCGACCGGCATGGCCATTATGGGGTTTGGCGGCGGGGCGATGATTGGCGCGCCGCTCGCCGATCGGCTCATGAAGCATTTCGCCTCACCCGCCGGAGTGGGGGTCTGGCAGACTTTCCTGGTACTGGCCGCGATTTATTTCGTGTTCATGCTGGGGGGCGCACTCAGTTACCGCCTGCCGCCAGAGGACTGGAAGCCGCACGGGTGGCAGCCGGCGGCTACGAAGCGCACCCTGTTGACCGATCGCCACGTGAGCCTGGATGTTGCCTGGCGCACGCCACAGTTCTGGCTCCTGTGGGGCGTCCTCACCCTTAACGTCGCCGCCGGCATCGGCATCATCGGCATGGCCTCTCCCATGCTGCAAGAGGTCTTCGGAGGAAAACTCCTCGGCATTCCGGTGGCCTTCGCTGATCTTAATCCGGAGCAACTCGGCAAGATCGCAGCGATTGCGGCCGGCTTTACCGGGCTGCTTTCACTGTTCAACATCGCGGGCCGAATCTTTTGGGCATCGCTGTCGGATCGGCTGGGCCGCAAGGCGACCTATGCGATCTTTTTCCTCCTCGGCATTGCCCTGTATTCGTCGGTCCCGTGGACGGCGGCCACCGGAAGCCTCGCTCTGTTCGTCGCCTCGTTCGGCATCATCCTCTCCATGTACGGCGGAGGATTTGCGACCGTCCCGGCGTACCTGGCGGATCTCTTCGGTACCCGCATGGTAGGCGCCATCCACGGCCGCCTGCTGACGGCCTGGTCGACCGCCGGGATTTTGGGCCCGGTGCTCGTGAACTACATCCGCGAGTACCAACGCAATCATGGCGTGCCGCCCGCGCAGGCCTACAGCATCACGATGTACATTCTCGCCGGGCTCCTCGCCATCGGATTCGTATGCAACTGGTGCATCCACGCAGTCGCCGAGGATCGCTATATGAAAGTCGATGATCCGGCGTTCGTGCCCGCGCGTGCAGCACAGCCTCAGGAGCCGCTCGCGGACACGATCTCGCTCGAGGCGGCTTCGCGCCGCAATGCCTGGCTTGTGCCGCTCGCCTGGGCCGCGGTGTGGATTCCCATCGCCTGGGGCGTGTGGGTGACGCTGCAGAAGGCGGTGGTGCTGTTTCGCTAGCGCGGCGGCGCCTGCCACAGCCGCACGCCCCCCAGGAACGCGTTGCTATTGGCTACGCGCCGCACCTTTTTCGGCACTCGCGTCAGGCGGCGCGCATTGCCGCCGCCAATCACCACCTCATCCACCTGGAACGCCGTACCCAGTCGCTCGACGACGTCGGCCACCACCTTGCGCCATTTCTTCGTCCCCAAGCGCTTGCGCGCGCGCTCGCCGACGTACTCCTCGAAACTACGCCCGCGCTTGTACGGCAGGTGCGCAAGCTCGGTCGGCTCGACGACGCCGTCAATGATCAGCGCGGAACCCAAACCGGTGCCCAAGCCCAGGAACAACATCCGGCCGCCTTTGTAGCTGCCGATCGCCTGTAGCGCGGCGTCATTGATGATCCGCACAGGCTTGCCGAACGCCTTGGCAAAATCAAATCCGACCCAGCCGCTGCCTAAGTTATGCGGCTCGACGGCCACCTTGCCGTGCAGCACCACTCCCGGATAGCCAATTGATAGTGCGTCATAACGCCAATCCGCACTGAGTGCGCGCACCTGCGCCAGCATCTTGCGGGGAGTCAGTTGCGGGCCTGAGGCGAACTTGCGCATGGCGCGATGGCCGCTCACGTGCATCTTGACGTTCGTGCCGCCCACATCCACTACGAGAATCTTGTTCGGCGTGCGCACTGAATCTTTCCCCGCAAAGCGTCATTCTCGCGCATTCGCGCGCAGGACGGACAATTGATGCAGCTGAATCGGGCTGCCGAGGCTCGAGGAGCTAGCGCGTTATGCGCAGCTGGTACGTTGCTTCAACTCCGTACAGGCGTCGATCGCCTGCCGCCTGCCAGCTTGCAATCGGCGGGCCGACCGGATTGACGATCGTGCCGCCGTTGTAGGCGTAGCGCTTGTCGGTGAGATTGGTGCCGAAAAGCGCGACCTCGAATGCGCCGCTCGCGCTGGTCACCGCCGCGCGGGCATTCAGCAGCCCCACGGGCCCCTGGTTATTGAAATCGTTCAACACGTTGAACTGCACGCGGTCGTGCCAGCTGTAGTCGGCGCGCACGTAGGCCCTGCCGAATGCAATGGGCACCTCGTAGCGCGCGGCCAGGCTCCAGGTGAACTTCGGCGTCATATAAAACTCGTTATGCGCGGCGTCATTGCCAAACGTGTCGGTGAATTGTTGGTAGCGCGCATCGGTCCAGCCAAAAGTCCCGTCCAGCGACAGCGCACGCGTCAGCGCCGCATTGGCCGCGACCTCGACGCCGCTGACGCGCGCCTTGCCGGCATTGATGACAATGGTGCTCGGAGTCCGGCCGATGAGAAGCGCGAGCAGGCGCTGCATGTTGTCGTAGTTGCCGGTGAACGCGTCGGTGTCAAGGGTCAAGGCGCCGCCCCACAGCGTGGATTTGAGGCCGACTTCGAAGTCGGTCAGCTGCTCGGGCTGAAAGGGCGTTGCCTGCTCAAAGTTGAGGGGAATATTCCAGCCGCCCGAGCGCTGCGCCCGTCCGGCGCGCACGTAGCCCGTAAAATCGTCGCTGAAGCGGTAGCGGCTGCTGCCCTCCCAGGACCAATAGCCGAACGCGACATCCTTGTGGATGGGCGGACACGGGCCCATCCCGCCGAACGGAGCGCCCGTCGACTCGTCGACGATCGTGCACTGTTCAAAGGGAGGTGTAGTCGGCCCGGTGGGGATTTGCACAAAGGCATTGTCGTCGAGTTCGCGCCGATCCTCCGTGCGGCGCGCGCCGGCGGCGACCGACCAGGCGTCCGTCAGGTGATACTCGCCGTGCAGAAAAGCGGCCCGGGATTTGTTCTCCACGGCATTCTCATCGAAGGTGGGCAGTGGCGAGGACAAGCCCGGTGCGAGCGTGGAGGGCGCGCTGCCGTCATCCTTGAACCAGTACAGGCCGCCCACCCAGTCAAGCCGCTGCGCCAGCGTCGTGCCCGAGAGCTGCAGCTCAGCGCTCTTCTGGTATGAGGTATTGAACAGAGTGACATCCGCAATCGATACAAGCTCGGCGTCGGCGTCATAGTCATTGGTCGCGTGCAGCTCGCGGTAACCGAGAATGAGCTTTGCCGCAACAGACTCGCTAAAGCGCTGATTGAGCGTCAACTGGTAGGCGTCGGTGAGCGCGATGTCGCTCTCACGCTTGCCGGTGTCCGTCTGGTAGAAGTCGGCAGGAATGATGTCCCCAGGGATCGATGCGGCGACGGTGCCCGCCAGCGGGTGCAGCAGCGCTCCGACCTCATTGGCGCTGAAGCGCTCGAAAGTGAAATACGCATCAAACGAGTCGGTCGGCTTCCACAGCGCGCTGGCGCGCCACTGGTAGCGGTGCTCATTCATGAAGTTCGTCTGGCCGGTGGCGATGCTGCTGCCCCAGCCGTCGTGTTCATTGATCTGGTAGGCGAAGCGCACCGCGAGCGTGTCACTCAGCGGCAGATTCACGATGGCGCGGTCGCCGAAGAGATCCCGATTGCCCGCGCTCGCCGACACCCGTATCGAGTAGTCGCTGAACTCGGGTCGGTGCGTGTTGAATGAGATCGAGCCACCGGTGTTGTTACGCCCAAAGAGCGTGCCCTGCGCACCGCGGACGATCTCGACGCTGTCGACATCGAGGATGGTACCCATCGCGGCCTGGCCATTCGCGACGTACACGCCGTCGATATAGAGCCCGACGGCCGGATCGTAGACAATCGAGGAGGGAATTGCGGTCTGGCCGCGCATGGTGACTTCCAGCGCCGACACCGAGCGCGCCGACTTGAACGCGAGTACGTTCGGCGCCTCGCGCACCGCATCCTCAAAGGTTACGGCGGACTGCTCCTCGAGCTGTCTGCCGGTCTCGACCGTGATCGCCAGCGGCACGTCCTGGATCTTCTCCTCGCGCCGGCGCGCGTGCACGATGACTTCCTCAAGCGGGGACGCTGCCGCGAGAGCGGTGCGGGTGGGCGCGTCCGGCACACCCTCGGCTGTCGGCGCAGCCCAAGCTAGCGATGTGCCCCCTGCGAGCAACAGCGCGCTGACCCACCGCATTCCCTCAGCGCGCCCTTTGCGGGAAAATACCGGCAAAAACACATTAGGCACCACGTTCTCCCCCTTGTAGTACTGGCACAACACGTCCGAATGCTGCGCCGAGGGACGAGTGTAAGTGAATGCAAGTGCATTCTGCATGTCGCACGCGCGCGCCCCGCTCCGGGGCTCACCGCCACATCACCTGTGACGGTGTAGGTTTGAACTCCAGCCAACTCCCGGTATATATGTCGTCCCGCTTTCGCGAAGAAATGAGGAATGACCATGGCGCTGTGGAAAGAACCGACCGCGGCGGCTCCGCCGCCCAAAGAACCCACTGGGAGGCCTGCGGACATGTCGACCATCACTCCGTTGAACCAAGACCTGCCGCGACGCATGCCCGAGCGCGCGGACGCCAAGGAATCGCTGATCGCCTCGGATCTGACGATTGAGGGCAAGATTGAGGGCGCGGGCCACGTCCGCATCGCCGGCTCATTCAAGGGCGACGTTCATGTGCACGGCAATCTCACCATTGATCCGGGTGCGCGCCTGACCGGCCAGGTCAGGGCCAACACGGTCGTCGTGGGCGGTGAACTGCACGGCAACATCGAAGCGGCCCTTCGCGTGGAGCTGCTGGCCACGGGCATCGTCTCCGGCGATGTCAAGGCGGGGTCTCTGATCGTCTCCGCCGGCTCCAGAATGCGCGGGCAGGTGGAATTCGGGTGGGAAGAAAAGGGCGCGAAGCCCATGGCCGGTGCCGTTAGCGGAAAGGTCGACAGCGCCTTTTCATGAGTTCGGCGCGTCCTGCGAGCCCAGGAAAAAGTCGCCTCTGCCCGCATTGCAAGGCGACCATCCTCGACAGCGCAAGCGTCTGCCCCGGCTGCCGCCACCACCTGCGATTCGACTCGGTCGATGCAGCGCGGCGCGCAGTGCCGAGCAGCTCGCCTCTGCGCGTCGAGGGCATTATTCGCCATCCGGCCGACGGTCCGGCGTGGGAGTACTCGGTAGTGCTCGTCATCCGCGACAACCTCGGAGTCGAGGTCACGCGGCAGGTGGTCGGGGTCGGCGCGCTGCAGCCCGCCGAGCAGCGCAGCTTCACGCTCTCCGTCGAGGTCTTCGGTCGCGCGGAGCTTGTTCCCACGCTGAAGAGCCTGAAGTAGGCGCGACTAGCGCGTCGCCGCGCCGTAATAATTCGGGTAGTCGCCCGTCAGGCCTTTGAAACGGCGGTGGATCCACCAGTACTGCTCGGGTATGCGACGCACTTCGGCTTCGATGAAGCGATTGAACCGCAGTGCGTCGGCCTGCGCGCTCGCGCCCGGATAGTCAGCCAGTGGCGTGCTGATCGCCACTCGATAGCCCTTGGCATCGGGCAGGCGCTCGTGCGAATACAGGAGCACGGCTGCGCCCGTGAGCTGCGCCAGGCGCGAGGTTGCGACATTGGTGGCCGCTGGGATGCCGAAAAAGGGCACCATCTCGGCCCCCTTGTTGCGAAAGCTCTGGTCGGGCGCGTACCACACGCATTCATTGCGCCGCAGGGCGCGCACCATGCCGCGGATATCGTCGCGCTCGATGGTGCGAAACTGTTCGCTCTTCTTGTAGCTGCTGCGATTCGTGTTCGCGATGTATGCGAGCAGCGGATTCTTCGGTGGCTTGTAAAGCACGTTGATCGGAAACGCCGTATTTAAAATGCGCGCGCCGATCTCGAGCGTCGTGAAGTGCGCCGTCAGGATGATGGCCCCGCGCCCAGCGGCGAGCGCCTGCTCGAGGTGCGCCACGCCTTCGATGCGTGCAAGCCCCATGATGCGCTCTTCGCTGCTCCACCAACTCATCGCCGACTCGCAAATCGAAATCCCCAAAGCCTCGAAGTGCCGGTCCAGCAGGCGCTCGCGCTCGGCATCGGAACGCTCCGGCAGGCACAGCCGCATATTTGCGCGCGCCACCGGAATGTAATGCAGCGGCAATCGCCGCCCGATTCTTCCGAGCGTGCGCCCTACCTGCACCAGGTGCGGGTAGGAGAGGCGCTCAATCGCGCGCAGCAGGCCGAGCGCAAGCCACGTCAGCCAATAGCGCGGGGCAAAGAACCGCACCGGGATCACAGCAAGTTCTCAAGAGGCGAGCGCGTCACGCCGCAGGCCGAACAGTGCGGCGAGCTTCGCGCGCACGCGCCGGCCGGCCTCGAGATCCCAGCAGTTCACGACGGCCAGCCGGAAGCCGCCGGGCGGCATGGCGTGAGACGCCGCGGCGCGATAGGCGTGAAAGGTGATCTGGATGCTGGTCACGCCGGGCGTGCGGATGAGCTCCTGCACGCGCTCGGCCGGCGGATGCCGGTATTCGATGCCGTGGGGTCCAAAGAGCACGACGCTGTAGCCGGTACGCGCATCCACTGCCGTGAATTTCCACTCGCCGCGGGCATAGAGCCCGACGAGTGCGTCGAGCCACCCTCTGCCATACAAGTCCGGCCATTGGTCAGAAAAGCGCAGGTGCACTTCGATGATGCGGCCGCCGATGCTCTCGAGGTTCACCATACCGGTGTAGCCGGCCAGGTGGCGGGCCAGCCAGGCCCCGCAATAGCGCTCGAGCCCCACGTAGGGTGCGGCATCCACTATCCAGTAATCGAAGGTCCCCGCGCCCGACGGAATGCCTCTCGCGTGCCGGAACCAAACGGCCGCGCCGTCCCTGAGGGCGATGTCCGAACTCACATGTTCGCCCTTGAGCAGGGTCATCCAGAAATGACCGCCGCTCTCGTGACGCTCGTAGTCCTCAAGGCTTGCCAGCACGCGGCTGCCGGCGCCCATGCCGCGCAGATTGATCAGCGGCTTGCTGAAGACCGGAAAGCTGCGCGGCGTCACTCCGTGCGGCGCACAGGTGAGTCCCTGAGATTCGGCAATCAGAAGTTTGTTGTAGACCCAATGATGCGCGGGGTTCCACTCATAGGCATCGAAATCCTCGGTGGGGATTCGCACTTCCGCAGGACAGGAGACGTCCTTGAAGTACTGCATGCGCCAGGGGTCTGCCTCGCAAATCGGCATCTCGGTTCCTTCAGCGGGAAGTTTGAATACCCGGCATCGTGCCCACCCTGTAGGCTAGCGGGTCATGCTCTGGCTCAAGGCATTGCACGTCGTATTCGTCGTCACTTGGTTCGCGGGACTGTTCTACCTGCCGCGGCTTTTTATGTACCACAAGGCCGCCAGCGATGCGCCCGGCATCGAGCGTTTCATTCTCATGGAGCGCCGGCTGTTCTGCATCATGAGCATCGGCGCCGTCCTTGCCGCACTCTTCGGCCTCGCCATGATCCTCGCCGCGCCCGGCTACCTGAGCGAGCCTTGGCTGCAGGTGAAGCTGTGCCTCGTCGCGCTGCTGGTGGGCTACCATCTGTGGTGTTACCGCATCACCGTCGCCCTCGCCTTGCGCCGCGACACTCATTCGCCGCGCTGGTTCCGCTGGTTCAATGAAGTGCCAAGCCTGCTACTGCTCGCCATCGTAATCCTCGCCGTCGTTAAGCCCGCACTGCGCCAAATCTAGAAAAGTCCAACCACCTTGCCGCTCGCGTCCACGTCGATGGAATTTGCCGAGGGCACGCGCGGCAGGCCCGGCATCGTCATGATATCTCCGCAGATCATCACGACGAATTGGGCGCCGGCCGCGAGCCGCACTTCGCGCACATCCACAATGTGATTGGCGGGCGCGCCCCGCAACTGCGGATCGGTGGAGAAGGAGTATTGAGTCTTCGCCACGCACACCGGATAGTGTCCGTAGCCTGCGTCCTGCAGGCGCTTGATCTGCGCACGCACACTGTTTGATGCGCTGATGTCGGCCGCGCCGTAAATGCGCGTTGCGATGGCGCGCATCTTATCCCAAAGGGTCGCGCTCGCCTCGTAGACAAATTTGAAGCGGCTCGTAGTCTCGCACAGGCGCACCACTTCATGCGCCACATCCACCGCCCCGCGGCCCCCCTGCGCAAAGTGCCGTGCGAGGATCACCTTGACCCCCAGGTGCGCCGTACGCTGCACCACCGCGCGCACTTCCGCGTCGGTGTCCTCGGCCCGGTGATTGATGGCGACCACGCAAGGTATGCCGTAGACGTTGCGCACGTTGTCGATGTGGCGCTCGAGATTCGCAACGCCTTTCTCCACCGCGGCAATGTTTTCCTGGCCCACGGCCGCCACTTCCACGCCGCCGTGAAATTTGAGCGCGCGAACGGTGGCGACGAGCACGGCGGCCGCCGGCCGCAGGCCGGCCTTGCGGCACTTGATGTCGACAAATTTCTCGGCGCCGAGATCGGCGCCGAAGCCCGCCTCGGTCACGACGTAGTCGGCGAGCTTGAGTGCAGCGCGGGTCGCCATCACCGAGTTGCAGCCGTGGGCGATATTGGCGAAGGGGCCGCCGTGAATGAACGCGGGATTGTTCTCGAGAGTCTGCACGAGATTGGGAGCGAGCGCCTGCTGCAGGAGCACCGTCATGGCGCCGTGCGCCTGCAGATCGCGCGCGCATAGCGGCTGCTGCGAGCGCGTGTAGCCGACGACGATGTTGCCGAGACGCTCCTTCAGGTCATTGAGGCTGGTCGCGAGACAGAAGATTGCCATCACTTCCGAAGCCACGACGATGTCGAAGCCGTCCTCGCGCGGAAAGCCGTTTGCGATACCTCCCAGACCGACCGTCAGCGCGCGCAGCGCGCGATCATTCATATCGAGGACGCGCCGCCAGGCGATGCGCCGCACGTCGAAGCCGAGCTCGTTGCCGTGATAGATGTGATTGTCGATGAGCGCGGCGAGGAGATTGTTGGCGAGCCCAATCGCGGAGAAGTCCCCGGTGAAGTGCAGGTTGATGTCTTCCATCGGCACGACCTGCGAGTAACCCCCGCCCGCTGCACCGCCCTTCATGCCGAACACGGGCCCCAGGGCGGGCTCGCGCAGACAGATCATCGCCTTCTTGCCGATGTGGTTAAGCGCATCCCCCAGCCCTACTGTCGTCGTGGTCTTACCCTCGCCGGCGGGCGTCGGCGAGATCGCGGTGACGAGGATCAGACGCCCATCGGGGCGCCCTTCCAGGCCCTTCAGATACTCGAGAGAGACTTTCGCCTTGTAGCGGCCGAAGGCCTCGAGATTCTCCTCGGGAATACCCAGCCGCTCGAGCGCGATGTCACTGATACGCCGCATCGTGGCGCGCTGCGCGATTTCAATGTTATTCAATTGCGGACACCCCGAGATCCCCGCACGGCAGCGGTGATCCCAATATATCATCCGCTGCGGCCGCGACCGACCGCCGCGTGCGGCGGCGACGACGGCAAGAATCCGGTGCAGCCACGCAGCAGATAGAGGCTGAGCAGGAGCGGGACGGGAATTCCGAGGAGCCACAAGAGGATCCAACCGGCGGCTCCTCGCTATCATTGTGTCAGGGTCAAGTCCAGCAAGCCCCATACCCGAAGGTATTCAAGGGGCTCGGCAGACGGGCTCCGGGACCGCACGGGGCGCAGTCTCAGGTCCGATTAAAGATGAGACCTGCATCACACGAAAGGCGCCGCGGAGCCGGGCGATAGTGCTTAATTGAGCGCCAAGCCCTAGACGCGTGCTTCGACAAAGCTAAGCTTGCACCGCGGCGCAGGGCCGTATAACCGTCAAGGCAGCGTGAGCGACGAACTCATTCTCCTGATCCAAAACTCGCGCGCCGCGCCCGCCGGTGTTGCCGAGGCTTTGGCGCACCTGCGCAACCGGCACTACGTGGTCGCCACGTCGCAGACTCTCGCGGACGGGCTCATCGAAATCCGCGATCGCAAGTTTGCCGCCATCATTCTCGAGCTGACCTTACCCGATGCCAGTGGGCTGCCGGCGTTACTGCGCCTGCAGAGCAAAGCGGCGACCGTACCGATCATCGTGATGGTGGAGCGAGCACAGGAAGAGCTTGGAATAGAGGCGACGCGGCGCGGAGCGCTCGACTATCTTCTGAAAGAGGAGATCTCCGCTCCCGTTCTCGACAAAGTGCTGCGCCTCGCGCTCGAGCGTACGCACACCGTGCTCGCGCTGCGCGCATCCGAAGCCCGGTATCGCACCATGTTCGAGAGCACGGCGGCCGGGGTGTATCAGGCGACCTGCGACGATCGATTGATCTCGGCGAACCCGGCGATCGTCACCATGCTCGGCTATGAATCGGAGGAAGAGCTGCTGCGCCTGGATTTCGGACTCGAGATCTACGCCAGTGCGGAAGACCACATTCAATGGCGCCGCGAGCTCGATGCCGCGGGCGAGATCCGCAGCCGCGAGACCGTGCTGCGCAACAAGAAAGGCGAGCGGGTCGTGGTACTGCACAGTGGGCGTCTGGTGCGCGACAGCCGCGGCGTGCCCCTGTACTACGAAGGCACGATCGCCGACATCACCGCTTCGCACCGCCAGGCGAGCCAGTGGTCACACGAGGCAAGCCACGACTCGTTGACGGGCTTGCTGAACCGCCGCGAGCTCGAACGGCGCCTGCAAGGCGCGCTCGAGAACGCCGCCGTCGATCGCAGCGCGCTCGCCGTCGTGATGATCGATCTGGATGACTTCAAGAAGGTCAATGACGGCTTTGGGCACGTGGCGGGCGATGAGCTTCTGCGCCAGGTCAGCGCCGCGCTCAAAGCGAACCTGCGCACCGGCGATGTCGTCGGGCGCTTCGGTGGGGATGAATTTCTGGTGCTTCTCGACCACTGCGCCGAGGAGGACGCCATCCGCGTGACCGCGGCAATGCTCGACCGGCTGCGCGCGCTCGAATGCCTGTGGGCCGGCCGGGCGCTGCATGCGCGTGCCAGTGTCGGCATCGCGGTGGCCACCCAGCGCGATCAATCGTGGGCGCAACTCGTCGAGCGCGCGGACGTCGCCTGCTACGACGCCAAGGGGCACGGCGGCAACCAATGGCGCATGTTCCGCGAGGATGCCACGGTCAATGTCAAAGTCGGCCACGAGCGCCGCCTCACGCTCAGCCTGGAAGAGGCGCTCGCCAGCAACACGTTCGTCCTGCAGGGCGAACGCATCGTGCCGCTGCGCAACCAACGCGCTCCATTCCACTATGAGGTCCTGCTGCGTGCACCGATGGCGGGGATGGATCAGCCTGGCGAATGCCTCGATCTTGGGCAGATCGCCGCGTTCAACGCCTCGCTCGCGCAGCGCGTGGACCGCTGGTGCCTGCGTCACGCGTTTCGCTGGATTGCGCGCCATCAGCGCGAAAATCCGGGCGTCAGCCGCTGGTTTCTCAACTTGACGCAGGCCTCCTTCGCCGACCCGGAGCTGGCAGGTTTCATCGCCGCGGCCGCGCGCGAGGCGCAGGCACCCGCGCAGCACATTGGCCTCGAAATCGAGGAGCAGGCGCTCGCGGGCGGCTTCGTGCAGATCAACGACCTGGTCCGCAAGCTTGCGCCGCAGGGATTTCAATTCACGCTCGACGGCTTCGGCCGCGGCATCTCCTCTTTTGCGTACCTGAAGTCCCTCGACGTCACGTACGTGAAAATGGATCATGCCGCCATCGCGCGCGGCGCCGGTGACGATGTGGGCGATACCCTGTTGCGCTCCTTGCATCAGATCAACAAGGTGCTCGGGCGCACTACGATCATTCAGTCGGTCGCCTCAGCGGAGCTGCTCAAGCGCCTCGCCACGGCGAACGTCGACTATGCCCAGGGGCCCGCCGTCGCCGCTCCCATCATCCTCGAGGAGACGCGCCTGCGGGCCTGAAGCGCCGGCCGCGCTGCGAAGCGCTATAGTTGCGTTTCCGCGCGCAGCCAGTTGCGGCCCACCCATGCTCCCGTCGTCCGAGGCGTGCGAACGCAATAAGGACCCCATCCTCGGGGTATTGCGCAATGCCCTCGCAGCGAGTCGGCGCGTGCTCGAGATCGGCAGCGGCACCGGTCAGCACGCGGTGTACTTTGCGCGCCATCTGCCCAGGCTTCACTGGCAGCCAAGCGACACCGCGGAGTACCTGGACACGCTGCGCGCGCGCATTGCACAGGAAGGCAGCGCGAATCTCGCGCCGCCCGTGCGCCTCGACGTGCGCAGCCACCCCTGGCCGGTCGCGGACATCGACGGCGTCTTCAGCGCCAATACGCTGCACATAATGTCGTGGGATGCCGTGCGCGAGTTCTTTCGCGGCGTCGGCGCGCTGCTCGGGGGCGAGGGAGTTTTGTGCGTTTATGGACCTTTTCGCTACGCCGGGCGATATACCAGTGAGAGCAACGCGGGTTTTGACCGCTACCTGCAGGAGCGCGACCCGGCCAGCGGAATCCGCGATTTCGAGGCGGTGGATGAGCTCGCGCGCCAGGAGAGTCTTGAACTTGAAGCTGATCACGACATGCCGGCCCATAACCGCACCCTCGTTTGGCGCGGCAGATGAATGCCCCCATCCTCATTGGAGCGGTAGCGGCGTGCGGCTCACGGCGGCTCCGGCGTGAGGCCGGCGGCGGCTCCGCGCACCATGCCGCCCCTCAGCCGCATACTGTTCGGGGTGTCGGCGGCGCTGCGCCGCGGACGGCGCGAACCCGTGCCCCAGCTTGACCGGCAGCTCGAGGCGCGCACGCGCGAGCTCTCGGAGCTGTCGACGCACCTGCAGAATTTCGCTGAAAAAGAGCGCTCGGAAATTGCGCACAATCTGCACGATGAGCTCGGCGGGCTCCTGACGGCGGCGAAAATGGATCTGTCGTGGCTGCAGTCGCGACTCGGCGAACCGCCGAACGAGCGGCGCCTCGCACAGCTCGGCGAAGCCCTTGATCAGGCGATGATTGTCAAGCGCCGCATCGTCGAGCTCTTGCGGCCGTCGCTGCTGGATCACTTTGGCCTCGCGACGGCCCTGCGCGCGCACGTTGCCGCCACCTGCGAGGCGGCCAATCTCAAGTTCGATGCGCTCGTCGCAGACGACCTCGGACCGCTACCCAGCAATATTGCCATCGCGCTGTTTCGTGTCGTCCAGGAGGGGATGGCCAACATTGTCCGCCATGCCGATGCACGGCACGTGCGCCTCGAATTCGGCGCCGACGCGCGCAATTACTTCCTCAAGCTCGCCGATGACGGCCGCGGCTTTCGGCTCGACGGCGGAGGATTTCGCTGGTCGCACGGACTGACGGGCATGCGCCACCGCGTCGAAGCGCTGCATGGGCGCTTTACGTTGCGCTCAAACCCCGGCGGCGGGACGCAGATCGACGTGCAGGTGCCGCGGGCGCCAGCCTGACAGCGTGGCGTGGCGCGCGCCTCAATGGCCGGGGGTGAGCGACCACTTCGAACGCCCGTGCGCCACGAGAGCCTTCAGCTGCGAGATGTCGCGCATCTTGTCGAGGAAGTAATCCGCGCCCGCGGCGAAGCAATGGTCGCGCACGAAATCCGACGCGTAATTGGTGAGCACGATAATGAGCGGCTGCGCATGCGGCGGATAGAGCTGACGGGCATTGCGCACGACAGCAACGCCGTTGCCTTCGGCAAGCTCAATGTCGACCACGAGGACGTCAAATACGTCCTCCTTGAGATGCGACAGCGCCTCGGACTGCGTGGCGGCCTGGGCGGCAACGGCCACCGTGCCCGGATCCGACAACAGGTCGACGAGGCGGCGGCTCAGGACCTCGGAATCCTCGATGAGCAGGATACGACGCTCCACCGGCATGTTGTCCTGGACGCGGGGCAGTGTGTCGGAGGCGCTCATCGCCGTCATTGCACGAGATCGTTTTTGATTGCGTAATAAGTCATGTCGGCATTGCTCTTCATGCCCATTTTTTCCAGGATGCGAGTTCGATAGGTGCTGACCGTCTTCACGCTGAGGAACAGCGCGGCGCCGATCTCCGTGACGCTTTGGCCTTCAGCGAGCTTGCAGAAGATCTGAAACTCCCGCTCGGAGAGCACTGCGTGCGGAGGCTCGGAGCCGCTGGACCCCTGCATACCATTGACGAGCACCTCGGCGAGCTCCGGACTTACGTAGCGACCACCGCGCACGGCGGCGCGAATGGCGCGACACAGCTCATCGGGCGCGGCCGTCTTGCTGACGAAGCCGCTCGCGCCAGCGCGCAGCACGTTCAGCCCGTACTGCTTCTCCGGATATGCGGAGAGGACCAGCGTCGCGACCGATTCGTGATGTGACTTGATGCGCCGCAGGACATCCAGACCCGACATGTCCGGCAACGACAGATCGAGGAGCAACACATCGCAGAGCTTGGTCCGCAGCATCTCGAGCGCCTCGCGCCCCGTGGAAGCATCCCCGACCCAGGCAAAATCCGACTGCGCGTCAATGATCTGCTTGAGGCCGATGCGCACGAGCTCATGGTCGTCGACGACTGCAACACGAGTGGCGGGCATGGGATCTAAAACTCCAGCAACGTTGTCTGTGACAATGTTTCGCGGTCGCAGACGCTAGAGAGTAGCGCCGCCGTGTCCGCTTAGACAGAGGTTCTCAGGCGCGCCCGAGCGGCCCAACCGCGCGACGCGCTGTAGGACTCGTCCGACAGGCTGCAGGCAGCCGCGGATTTCAGCGCGCTGGCGCGGCAGGGTCCGTACCATGGGAAACTTCAGTGTCGCCCGCCAGCGCTTCAAAGGCCTCTTCCTCGCCGGCCAAGCTCGCCTTTCCATTGTACGCCTCAAGGCGATTATACAGCGTCTTCAGACTGACCCCCAGGATCTGCGCGGCCTTGCGCTTCACCTGACCACAGTAAATCAGAGTCGCCAGCGTCACGCGGCGCTCCACTTCGGCAAGTGGAGTGCCCACATGAATCGTGATGATCGTGGCATCCTCGGGCTTTGCTGCAGCGGGGCTCACGGCGATCTCCCCTTCGACGACATCGTCAGCCATGATGTAGGCGCGCTGGACGTAATTGCGCAGCTCGCGCACGTTGCCCGGCCAGTGATGCTGATACAGGCGCACGAGCGCATCGCGCGAGAATCTCTTGTGAGTGCCTTCGGCAAGGTTCTGCTCTTCCAGAAAAAAGAGCGCAAGCTGCTCCAGATCAACCCCGCGCTCGCGCAGCGGCGGCAGCTGTATAGGGAAGACATTCAGGCGATGATAGAGGTCGTCGCGCAGCTTGCCCTCGGCCAGCGCTTTTTCCGGATCGCGATTGGTCGCGGCAATAATGCGCACGTCGCTGGCGATCTGCGCAGTGCCGCCGACGCGCGTGAATGCCCCGGTCTCGAGCACGCGCAGCAGTTTCACCTGCAGCTCCATCGGCATCTCTGTGATTTCGTCAAGAAAGACGCTGCCACCATTGGCGCGCTCGAAGAAACCCTTATGCTGACGATCAGCGCCGGTGAAACTGCCGCGCTCGTGACCGAAGAGCTCGGTCTCGATGAGCTGCGGTGCGACGGCACCGCAATTCAAGGGCAGGAACGGCGCATCGCGGCGGCGGCTGAGTTCGTGCACGGTGTGCGCGGCGAGCTCTTTGCCGGTGCCGCTCTCGCCGATCAGCAAGACGGTGGCGGATGTCGGAGCGACGCGGCTCAGCTGGTCATAGAGCACCTGCATGCGAGGCGAGCTGCCGAGAATGCGGCCAAATCGACCGAGCTTGCGCAGCTCCTCGCGCAGGGTGCCGATTTCATGCTGCAGGGCGCTCGTTTTTTTCGCGCGCCGCAGGACCGCCTGCACACGCTCCACTTCGGCCGGCTTCACCAGATAGTCGCTGGCACCCGCGCGCAGGGCAGCGACGGCACTGTCCACGGTGGCATGGCCCGTGACGACAATCACTTCGGTCGATTCGGGATCTTCCAGCTCATTCACCAGCTCGATGCCCTGGCCGTCGGGCAGCCGCAGGTCGGTCAGGAGTACATCGGGACGCTGCCGTCCCAGCTCGATGCGCGCCTCGCGCAGGCACTGCGCGCGCGCCACCGTGAATCCCTCCATCCTGGCCACTTCCTGGAGCCAATCGAGGATATCGGTATCGTCATCGACGATCAGCGCGTGTGCCATATCGCTTCCACAGATCCTTAAGTTGCCCGTGCGATGACCGACCGCGCGCGCATTCGCGCCAGGCACCACGGTGAGCCGAGAGGACGGGTATTACCCCCCGTGCGCGACCGGGAGACCGACCGGCTCAATCGGTGGTGACACCCCCATCGCCAAGGGTACCATGAGCCGCGTACGGCCCACCGGAGGCGCTAGGCGGGGCAAGGGCGGCCCCGTGGGCGCGCCCGTGGCAGATTTTGTAAAATCGTGAAGGTTTTACACGCCGGAAACGGTTGGCGAGCCCACGGCGTATTCGTGGCGCAGGGATTCAATCTGCTCGAGGCGCTGCTGGATGCGGGTGGATTGCGCGGCCACCGTACGCCGGATGCGTCGCGCTAAATACCCCTTGAGCGCCTCCTCATAGCGGTCGAGTACCCGCTGCTGCTCAAACTGCCACTCCTCCAGCACCAGCGCTTCGCTCGAGCCCAGCAGCACGGCTTTGCCCGCGAGCCAGATGCGGCGGCGCACCCAGGCACCCACCGGGCTTCCCGTCACCGGCTCGCCACCGATCATCAGCACGAGCGCCTGCAATTCGTCCCCGTACCGACCCCACTCTTCGCTGCGATGACGCAGCGTGGAACGCAATTGCACGGCTGCGCGTGTGTGCGCGCAGGCAAGACAAAACGCTTCGGCGCCCCGGCAGCATCTGATCAGTCGATTTAAGGTTCGAATCGTTTCTCGGGCACGCATGGCAAATCCCTTTAGAGGCCAATCCCGACAGGTTCGAGCAAAAAACATGCCCGGCGGCCCCCGCCGCCCGTGGCTGGCACGCCAATTGCTGGTCAGTGTAACCCCCCCCTCTGCGGGCTGTACAAGCAGCCCGCTCTTTTTTGCGCTAGGGCCGGTGCTCCAGTTGAGAGGGGGCCGCGACGGGCGCCACTCGGTGCGGGGACAGGCGGCGGATCAGGGCTACGAATCGCTCCAAGTCGACCGGCTTCGCCACATGCAGATCGAACCCCGCCTCGAGCGCTGCAGCCACGTCGTGCGTCGAAGCGCGTCCGGTGAGCGCGATCGCGAGCACACGCTGGCCGGATGGCAGTGCCCGCAGCTTGCGCACCAGTGAATAGCCGTCCTCCACGGGCATGCCGATGTCGGTCACCACCACGTCAAAGCTGGCGTCTTTGGCGCTGAGCTTCTCGTAGGCGCAGGCCGCGGAGTCACTGACCGAGACCTCGGCGCCCTCGATTTTCAGAAGTTCCGCGACTACGGTGCGTGCGGGAGGGTCGTCATCGACCACGAGAATCCCGAGGCCCGTGAGCCGTGGGGTGCCCAGCTTGAGAACCGGTGCCGCAGGCTCGGCGGCCCGGTCCGCGGCGGCGCGCCCCGGAAGACGCACCGTGACGGTCGTACCCCGATTCACGCCGTCACTCGCCACGCGTACGGTTCCACCGTGCAATGTCACGATCTCGCGCGCCAGCGACAAACCGAGCCCGAGACCGGCACCGCGGCACCCTCCGGGCGAATCGCTCCGCTGCGCGCGGTCCAACACGTATGGCAGGAGTTCGGGTGCAATGCCGCGCCCGGTATCGGCCACCCCGAGCTCCAGATCGGTGCCGTCGCGGCGCAGCCAGACGCGGATCCTTCCGCGGTCGGGTGTGAACTTGATGGCATTTGAGAGCAGATGGGCGACCACCTGGCGCAGTCGCTCTGCGTCACCCTGCATCTGACCGGCGGTCGCGGCCAAATCCGCCGTGATCTCGATGGCCTTTGCCTGCGCGCCCGCGCTCACACCCTCGATGGCATTGGCAGCCGCTCGGGCGAGCTTCATCGGGCGCGGATCTATTTTGAATTCCCCGACGCCCATGCGCCCCAGATCCAAAAGGTCGTTCACAATCCGCAGCTGCGCTCTGGCGCCCTCCGTCACGCGTTCGGTGATGGCTTTGATTTCCGGATCGGTGGCGCGTTTCAGCGCAAGAATGCGGTTCCAGCCGAGCATCGAGTTCAACGGCGAGCGCAGCGCGTGCGAGACGTCCGCCAACAGCTGCAGATTGGCGCGACTGAGCGCCAGCGCGCTCGCCCGCAGCTCGCTTTCGTGCCGGGCGGCAGCCCGGGCCTCCTGCACCGCCTGGTGCTCGGGCGTGACATTGGTTGCGACCAGTACGAGCTCGTCGGCCGAGCGCCTGCGCACCTCCGACGGGTCGCCCGCAAGCGCAGTGCGCCCGCGCAGCGCGATGTACTGCGTCTTGCCGCACGGCCAGACAGCGCGCACCGTCAGATTAAGCGGCGTGCCCCGGGCGAGCGCCGCATCGATCGCGCCGGCAAGCCCGGCGCGATCCTCCTCGTGAACCCGTGCGTCGAAATCGCCGCGCTCGAGCACGGCGTCGGGCGGCCAGCCGAATTGCGCCCTGAAGTGCGCATTGGCGATGAGACGCCGGCGCGTTGCCAGGATCCGGCAGAAGCCCACGCAACCTGCACCGAGGATGACTTCCAGCCCGTCCTTCGCGCGCCCGAGCAGCATGCGCGCGCGCCGCTCGCGGTTCAGTGCCGCGCGCATTCGCGCGGCCTCGGAACCCATGCGATCGTCGTGAATTGTATTCATGTCGCAAGCTCAGTCAGCGGCGGGGCGCGGGGATTTTCTACACGACTTTGCAAGATCTCCGCGGCGACCTGGCGTCGCTGGCACAGCCGCTGCCTAGGGTCGATTTACAGCCCGTATCCACAGGATTTTCCGAATGTTAAACGCGGTAATTGGCCTACGCCTGAAGCAGCAGCTCGCTCTGACCCCTAGGTTGCAGCAGTCCGTTAAATTGTTGCAGCTGTCGGCATTGGACTGCGTGCAAGAACTGCACCAAGCGATGGCGCTCAATCCGTTTCTCGAGGAAATCAGCGACGCTCCGGAGGGCAGCGCTGCGGAAGAGTCCTGCGAGGAAAGCCCCGACAGCGATTATGAATATGCGGATGCCGGTGTTGGCGGCGGCAGCACCGATGAGGTTCCGGACTGGACCGAGTGGACGGCATCGCCCGCCTCGCTGCGCGACTCGCTCAAGGAGCAGCTGCTCCTCTTGGGCCTAGCCGAGCGCGACCATGCGCTTGCCAATCTCATCGTCGATGCGCTCGACGAGGACGGCTTTCTGCGCCAGCCGCTCGACAGGCTTCTCTGCGATGACAACGGGGTGCTGCCCGGAGAGCTGGAAACGGCGCTGCGCATCGTGCAGAGTCTTGAGCCGAGCGGGATTGCGGCGCGCGATCTTGCCGAAAGCCTGTCGTTGCAACTGCAGGCGCTGGATTCGTCGCTGCCGGGACACGCGCTGGCGGTGGAGATCGCGCACGACAAACTGGCGATGATGGCGGCGCGTGATCACGCACCGCTGCGTGCGCGCCTTGGCTGCGCGGAGAGCGAGCTGCAGGCGGCCTTCGAGCTGATCCGCGGGCTCGATCCGCGGCCGGGCTCCAAGGTCGGCGCCTTCGAGCCGCGGGCTATCGTTCCCGACGTGATCGTCCGCAAAGACAAGAAACGCTGGGTTGCCAGCATCAACGCGGCCATCTATCCGCGCATTCGCGTCAATCAGCAGTACGCCGACTGCCTGCGGCGCGCGCGCGCCGCGGACAGTGCGCCGCTCGCGCAGCATCTGCAGGAGGCGCGTTGGCTGGTGCGCAATCTGGAGCAGCGTTTTCTCACCATTCAGCGTGTCGCCGAAGCGGTCGTCGCACGGCAGCGCAATTTTTTCGAATACGGCGATCTTGCCATGCGGCCCCTCACGCTGCGGGAGATCGCCGCGGAACTCGCCCTGCACGAATCGACGGTGTCGCGCGCTACCAGTCACAAATACATGGCGACTCCGCGCGGGGTGATTTCCTTCAAGCGCTTCTTTTCGCGCCAGCTTGCGACCGTCAGCGGCGGCTCCTGCTCGGCGACGGCGATTCGGGCGCTGATGCGCGAGTTCATCGCGGGCGAGGATCGCCGCCACCCGCTCTCGGATGTGCAGCTGACCGAGCTACTGACCGACCGCGGCGTCAAGGTCGCGCGGCGCACCGTGACCAAGTACCGCCGCTCCATGCAGTTGCCCGCGGTCGAATCGCGCCGCGCCTGAACCCGCGCGCTGTAGGAATCGTCTGACACAAGGTTCGGAAGCCCTCCCCGCGTTCGCCGGTTAAGCGCCGACTGTTGGCGGCGCGACGCGCCTGTAACTTGCCGCTTCACGAAGCAAGAACGGAGTGCCCGCCCATGGTAGCCGACGAGATGGTGGCTCTAATGCCCCAGATGCATAACTTCGCGCGTTCATTGTGCCGCGATGCGGTCCGTGCGGCGGACCTGGTCCAGGAAGCTCTGCTGCGGGCGTTGAGCAACGTCGAGCGCTTCCAGCCGGGTACCAATCTGAAGGCGTGGCTCTTTACCATCCTGCGCAATGAGCACTATTCGCAGCTGCGCCGCCAGAAATTCGAGGCCGTGGGCATGGATACCGCGAACCTGCCGGAGCCGAGCGTGCTGCCGGAGCACGATGGCGAGATCGAGCTGCGTGAATTGAACAGTGCCCTGTCCACCTTGCCGACCGGACAGCGTACGGCCCTGCTCCTCGTCAGCGCGAGCGGCCTATCGTACGAAGAGGCGGCGGCTATTTGCGGCTGCGCGGTGGGCACTATCAAGAGCCGCGTCGCCCGCGCGCGCGAGATGCTCGTGGAGCTCCTCGACAACAACAAATCCGCGCCGCGGCGCCGCGCACCGGCGCGTACGGCTCAGTCGACGCGCGCCGCTAGAGCCTCGAGGGCCCTGCCTGCCACGCGACACGTCTTCCATTCCTCCTTGAGCTCGGCTCCGAGCTTCCGATAGAAGCCGATCGCGGCTTCGTTCCAGTCGAGCACCGCCCATTCGAGCCGGCCGCAGCCGCGCTCGAGGGCGAGTCCGGCGAGCCAGCTGAGAAGCTGTCCGCCCACGCCGCGACCGCGCGCTGCGGGCCTGACAAACAAGTCCTCAAGATAAAGGCCGGGACGGCCGAGAAACGTCGAGAACGAATGAAAATAGAGCGCGAAACCCACCGCTTCGCCATCGACGCAGCCAAACACCACCTCCGCATACGGCCGCGGGCCGTAGAGCGCTTGGCGCAGCGCGGCTTCCGTCGCGACAACCTCGTGCGCCAGATGCTCGAAATCGGCGAGCTCGCGGATAAAGCCGAGGATGAGCGCCACTTCATGCGCCTCGGCGGCGCGCACGCTGACGCTGCGATTCATGCCTTCAACCTGTGCTCTGCAGACCCTGTGCGATCCCGCCGATGCTCGCAAGAAGCGCCTCGAACAGATCACGGTCCGCGCGCTCGCTCGCGCGCCAGCGCCGCAGCAGATCGACCTGCATGAGGTTCATCGGATCGACGTAGGGATTGCGCAGCTGCAGCGAGCGCTGCAGCGTCGGATCCGTGTCGAGCAGTGCCGCGCAGTCCTTCACTTGCAGCACGTGCTCGCGTGCGGCCGCGAATTCGAGGCGGATATCGGCGAAAAAACGATGCAGCGGCGTCGGCGCGAGAATGTTATACGCCTGAGCGATTTCCAGATCCGCCCGCGCCAGCATCGCCTCGATGTCATCGATGAGATTGTGCAGAAAGTACCAGTTGGCGTAACCGGCGCGCAGTGTTGCAAGCCCGAAGCGCTCGATGGCGGCATGCAAGCCCGCTCCGGCGCCGTACCAGCCCGGCAACATGTGTCGCGCCTGCGTCCAGGCAAATACCCACGGCACCGCCCGCAGCGCGCCCAGGGCCTCAACCCCGGCGCGATACACCGGTCGGGCGGCGATCTGCATCCGTTCAATCACGTCGATGGGCGTCACGAAGCGGAAGTAGTCATAGAACGCAGGCTCGCCGTGCACCAGACGCCGATAGGCGCTGCGACTCTCCACGGCAATGGTCGCAGCGCATTGCAGCTGCTGCGGATCATCGCTTGCAAGTGTGGCGTTGCGCGCCGCGAATGTGCACATGGACAGCGCATTGAAGGCGCGCTCCAGGGTGCGCATGGCGATGGGTCGCAGGCCATAGTTTTGCTGCACCACCTCGCCCTGCTCCGTCAGGCGCAATACGCCGTTGACGGCCTCCGCCGGCGCGGAGCGCACCAGGGCGTCGATGCGACCGCCGCCGCGCGCGATGCTGCCGCCACGGCCGTGGAAAATCACGTGACTTTCGTGGTCCGCGGTCAGCACCTGCGCGAGAGATCGTTGCGCCTCGTGAATGGCAAAGCGCGACGCACACAATCCCGCTTCCTTATTGGTGTCTGAATAGCCGATGAGCACGCATTGCTTGCGCCCGCGCGCCTCGAGATGGCGCCGGTAGCGTGGATCATCCAGGAGCTCGCGCATCGTCTCACCGCAGTGCTCGAGTGATTCGATGGACTCAAACATGGGGGCGAAATCGAGCGCCACCTCGCCCGTGCGCTTGTCGTAGGCCTCAGCCCAGCGCGCGAGCAGCAGCGCCGCGAGCACATCGTCCGCGCCAGAGGCGCCGCTGACAATGAAATAACCGACGCTGTCCGCGCCATAGCGATGGCGGCCCTGCATGACGGCATCAAACACCGACAGACTGCGCTTGCCAAACGCATCGAGCTCGGCACGCGGCCCGACGTCGCCCTCCAACGCGGCACCCAGCAGCTGCCGCCGCTCCTCGCGTGGGCGCGCCCGCCAATGCGGATCATCGAGTCCGCGCGCCACCATCTGATGATGCACCCCGGTATGCTGCCGGACATCGAGGGTCGCAATGTGAAAGCCGAACGTGTCGATGCGCCGCAGCAGCCGCCGCACGAAAAACAGGCCCGCGTGCGCGCCCTTATTGGCATTCAAACTGTCGGCGATGAGCTGCACGTCGGCGCGAAACTGCCGCGGCTGCTCATAGCCGTTGGCGCGGCCCGCGTAGGTGTGACGCAGCCGCTCGCCGATCTGCGCCAGAAAAACCCGATAGGGCATGCGATCGTGGCGCGAAGAGACGCTGGTGCGGGCGCTCGGCAGGAGCGTCATGTAATCATCGATGCGCGCTGCTAGCGCCGGCGAGACGCTGATGCGGCTCGCGCTCTGCGAGAGCTGCTGCACCAGCGTCTGGCACTCTTCATAGTAGGCGTTCACGATCATCTGCTGCTGCCGCGCCAGCGTCTCGCGGATACTCTTGGCGTGGACGTCGGGATTGCCATCCATGTCGCCGCCTACCCAGGAGCCGAAGCGCAGGATGGTGGGCAGCTCGAGCGAGTCCGCCGCTACCCCATAGAGCTTCTCAAGTGCCTGGCCGATCTCGTCGTAGAAAGCCGGCACGACGCGGTACAGAATCTCGACCAGATAGAAGAGCACATGCTCGCGCTCATCGGACACTGTCAGCTTCTCGCGCGGATGATCCTCGGTCTGCCAGGCTGAAGTGAGTTCGGTGCGCAAGCGGCCGGCGATGCTGCGCATTTCGTTCGGCGCAAGCGTCGGATCGAGACGGTCGAGCAGCAGCTGCGTGATGCGCTGCCGTTTGCGCAGCATCGTGCGCCGCGTCGATTCGGTCGGATGCGCCATGAAGACGGGCTCAATTCGCAAGCTGCCGATGAGCGCGAACACCTCATCGAAGCTCGCGCCGCGCTCTTTGAGTGCGCCGAGCGCGTCCTCGACCCCGCCCGGCTGCGGCCGCGCGCTCTCCTTCAGAAAGTACTGTCGCCGGCGGCGGATGCGGTGCACTTTCTCCGCTATATTGACCACCTGAAACCACGCAGAAAAGGCGCGCACTAGGTCGCGCGCCGCCGCGGGCGGGCGGCCCTGCACGCGCGCGGCGAGTTCAATCCCGGCCTGCGGGTCGCCGTCACGGCGGTGGATGGCCAAAATGCGATCCGCCTCCACCAGGTCGAGGAGTGCGGCGCCACCCTGTTCGCGCAGGATCTCGCCGACCAGCGCGCCCAACGCATGCACGTCCTCGCGCAGCGCCGCGTGCTGCGGCGGAAAAAGGATTTCGCTACGGTTCATGATGAGCCGCCGATTCTAGCGCGCGTGCAGCCGCGCGGGGCACGCTCGTGGCGGATCCGCTCAGTCCCAGACGTTGGCCTGCGCTGCGAAATCCGCGCGGCGGTGCTGCGGCACGACGCAGAAACGCTGACCGGTGGGCGCCTCCATCACGCACCAGTGGCGCACCATGCCCAGCCGTTTCGCGCCGAGCTTAACCAGACGTGCAACTTCGGCTTCGACATCATCGGTTTCAATATCAAGATGTACACGGCTCGGGTGCTCGACCTGCTGCACTTCGATGTTCAATCCGTCGGCCCCCGTATCGAAGCTGCGATAGCCTGCATCTTCCGCCTGCAGCGAGACCGGCTTCAGCGCCAACCCCAGCGCGGCACTCCAAAACTTCGCCGCCGCCTCCAGATCAGGCGTTTGGCAGTCAATGATAAAACCATCCAAGCGACTCTTATGCATGAAATCTCCGTTTCGAGAGAATCCGCGCCGCGTGCGGGTTAGCGGTTTGTTGCACGAGGTCAGCCGGCGAGCAGGATGGCTTCGGCGTGCTCGAGGGCCTCGGGAGGCCCGTAGATGACGACGATGTCGCCGTCGCGCAGGCGCGCCAGTCCGTCCGGCTCGCGACCCAATATGCCGTGCCTGCGGATGCCGGTAAACGCCACCTGCGCGCCGCGCGCGCGCGCCTCGTCGATCGTACGGCCGATGGCCCACGCCTGCGGCGGCAGAACTACGGACTTGACCTCTTCCTCATACTCGTTGGTGTCGTCGATCGGCTGCTCGCCGTCACGACTGACGATGGTGCGCAGGAGCGCGTAACGGCTGTTTCTGATTTCGCCGACAGTGCGCACGACGCGCGCCACCGGCACGCGCAGCAACATCAGCACCTGGGAGACCAGCATAAGGCTCGCCTCGAAGGTCTCCGGTACGACCTCGGTGGCGCCCGCGGCGCGCAGCTCCATCACACCGGTATCATCGGCCGTTCGTACCAGGATGGGAACATCTTGGCGTACGCGCCGGATGCTGCGCACAATGCCGATCGCGATCGGCGGCGCGGAGAAACTGACCACCACCGCGCTCGCATTCTGCAGACCCGCCTCGCCGAGCATTTCCTCGTCCGCCGAATCGCCGAAGATCACCGGATCGCCCGTCTGACGCGCGGCGCGAATGCGCGCCGGATCCAGATCGAGCGCGATAAACTCAAAGCCCTGCGATTCGAGCACCCGCGCGACGTTCTGCCCGACACGACCGAAGCCGCAGAGGATCACGTGATCGCGCGCGGCAATCTCTCGGGTCGCCGCCGCCTCGCGCTCAATCGCCGTCGCCGGCGGACCCTGCTCGCGCAACAGCGCTCTGGCGATGCGCTTGTTGTTGCTGAGGATGAGCGGACTTAGCACCATGGAGAGCACGATCGCGACGAGCAGCGGCTCGCCCCACTGCGGCGCGAGCAAATTGCCGCGCAGCGTAACAGTAAAGAGCGCGATGCCGAATTCCCCGCCGATTGACATCACGACGCCGGTACGGATCGCCTTGAACGCCGAGCCGACGAAGAGGCGCGTCGCAAGCGCAGCGATCGCGCCCTTGATCACGACGAGTCCGAGCAGCATCAGCGAGATCGTGGCGAACTCATCGATGAGCAGACGCACATCGAGCAGCATCCCGACCGAGATGAAGAAAAGGCCGAGGAGAATGTCGCGGAAGGGTCGGATGACGACTTCGATCTGATGGCGGTATTCGGTTTCGGCAACCATCATGCCCGCGAGAAACGCACCGAGCGCCAGCGACAGGCCGGCACGATAGGAAGTCCAGGCGGCCGCGAGCACGACAAAGAGAACGGCGAGCGTGAAGAGCTCGCGCAGACGGCTGTGGGCGATCACGTGGAACAGCGGCCGCAGCAGCCAGCGACCCGCCGCCAGCACCACCATGACCGCGAGCGCGCCCCCGGAGAGAAACAGCGCCGTCCCCTGAACCGAGAAGTCGACTGCGCTGCCGCGCGCGAGTGCGGAGGCGAGCGCGAACAGCGGTACAAACGCCAGGTCCTGAAAGAGAAGCATGCTGAAGGCGAGCCGCCCATGGGTGCGGTTGAGCTCGGCGCGGTCGGTCAGCTCATGGAGGATGATCGCTGTTGAGCTCATGGCGATGGCGCCGCCGACGAGCGCGGCGATGAGCCACGGCACGCCCCAAAGCCGCGCGATCAGCGCCACTACCGCGACCGTAAGCGTTACCTGTACGGTGCCAAGCCCAAAGACCTCGCCGCGCATCGCGAGCATGCGCGGAAAAGAGAATTCCAGCCCCAGCGTAAAGAGCAGAAACACGATGCCAAGCTCGGCAAGCAGCCCCGTCGTCTGCGATTGCGACACGATGCTGAGCGCGTGCGGGCCCAAGCCCATCCCCACGATGAGATAGCCCAAGATGGTGGGCAGTCCGAGCCGTCGCGCAATCGTCACGACGAGCAGCGCTGCCGCCAAAAGGATCAGGACTTGGGTGAGCGGCTCATCGAGCATGCCGCAAACTTAGACCGGCGCGCCGTGGTGGCGCAAGAAGTGCAGACGCGCGGCCTAGGAGTGCATCAACACCGTCGTATCGTAGCTCTCGAAGCCGCGAATCGCCCGGCCGTAGGCATTGTAGATCAGTTGCTCCGCCACCTTATCGACGCGCGGCGCGAGCAGCATGCGCAGCACGACATCATCGGTGGGTCGGTTGTCGTCCTGCGCCAGCAGCTGTTCAATCAAACGGGTGAGGCGGTGACCAAGCTCGTTCACAAAGCGCAGGTGCTGAGCGTCATGCACCTGGTCGGGCGTCGGTCCGTAAGTGGCGCGCGCGGCTTCGGCAAGCTCATGCAGCAACAGGTTCAGCAGCCGCGCCTTGTCGATGTACGCAAGCTCTGTGAAGTATTGAATTTCCGATTCGAGATTCACGTTCCCACCCGCACGCACCTACGCCGGGAAGAAGTCGATGGGCTTCGTCGTGGTGATCGGCTCGACGTCTTTCGGCTCGAAGCGGAACAGTTTTACCCGCAGCACGATCTTGCTCTCCAACTCCGGATCGCCGAGATCGCTCGATACCAAGCGGCACATCGTGACCTCGCCCGAGGGTGCGATCGTGAACTCCAGGACCAGTTTGCCTTGCAGCTCCGGCCGCTCGCGCAGCGCGCGGCTGTAGAGTGCATAGATCGCGCCCTTATTGCGATCGAAGACGAGCTCGATTTCCTCGCGCGAGCGCGCCGCCTTGCCGCTCGAGCCGGTTCTCGTGGCGGGGCGGTTATCAAGTCCCGAGCGCGCGATCGTGGAGGAAACCGCCGTAGTGTCGTGGCCGGTGAGCGAGCCCGCACCGGTGCCAAAGCCACGGCTCGAATTCGCCGACGTGATGCCGCCGCTGCCGACGCCAACCTTGGAAGTGATGAGCGACCGCTCGGCGTGCGAATCTGCGCCGACGGCGCCCGTGAGATTCTTGGTCTCGCCGAGCGTCGGGTCGGGCATCTGGTCGCGCAGGTCCGCCAGCTCGTCTTTGATCTGACGCAATTGCTTCTCGGCCTTCTCGCGCGCCTGCTGGGTGCGATCCACGGGCGGCGGCGTGACCGGTATCTTTTTCTCCGGCTCAATCTTCGGTTGCTCCGGCACCGGCGGCGGCGGCGGCGGGGGCGGCGGCTTTGCCTGCTCAATCATCACGCGCGCGAGCCGCTGTGGCACGGCCTCCTCGCTCGCGGGGCGCGGCGGCGCCGGCAGCAGCGGGATCAGGATCCCGAGCAGCACGAGCACCACGAGCCCGATGCGCACGATCTTCCTAAAGCGCGCAGTCGCCTCGAAGTCACCTTCCCAAGGCAGTTCAAAGCGGCGGTAAAAGGGGGCTAGCAGCACAGCAGACTCCGCACGAGAGGCTAAGCGCCCGGCGCCGCTGCGGCGACGAACGGTTTTTCCTTCTGCAGCACGGCGAGGGAAATACGTCCGTAGTCAGCATCGGTGCAGGTGGCCATGACCTTCTTCAGCACGTCGTAGGGCAGAGCCTTGTCGCCCATGATCGTAATCTCACGCGCCGCCAGGTCGCGCGCGCTCAGCTCCCGGCCGACCAGCATGGGCCGCTTCAGCGCGTCGCGCAGGATGGCGATGATTGGCGCCGGATTCGCGCGGATATCGGCAACACTTGCGATGCGCTCGCCCTGCACGAACAAGTCCGTCTTCGTAATCATCACTACCACCGATAGACGCGGCGAAGTCTGCGCGATCGACTGCGGCACCTCCACGCCCTTGGTGTTCTGGATGATCTCCACTTCTGTGGAGTACACGAGCAGGAACGCCACCATCACCGTCAGGATGTCAATGAACGGGATCAGATTGAGCGTGGCATCCGCGCGATGCCGCAGGTGATGTTCGGCCATGCGCCGGGCGCGGTTCGACATGCTCATTGCGGTACGTCTCCGATGGAGATGTCGGGAAAGAGTTCGGCCTGCTCGGCGCGCCCGTCCTGGGTGGTCTCAAACACGCGCACCCGATCCATGACCTGCACCAGGATGTCGTAGGGAATGTCGGGCTCGAATAGCAGGCTCGCGTCCGTCTTTTCGGGGAACTTAGCCTTCACGCGCTTCAGGTAGTTGGTCAGTGCCTCGTAGTCATAACCGCTCGCTGAGTTGGGCATGGTGCCGAGCGGCCCGCTGTTGCGATCGGCCACCTGGATTGAGTCCTTGCGCACCAGCACTTCGAGTTGCAGCCCCGGGGGCGGCTCGCGAAACTCCGTCTGCTGCGCCGGCAGATTGAGCTCCAATACCACCGTGCGCGAGAACACCGCCGTCATCAGCAAGAAGGTCACGAGCACCGTGAAAATGTCGATCATCGGCACGAGCAGCAGCTCGGTCGGCTTGCGCTTGTGGCGCGCGAGCTTTTTGGCGTCGTAAGTGCGGCGCATGCGAATGCCCTTCCGGCAGCCTCAGCCGTTCAAGCGGCCGCGGCGGGCTCGGGTTTACGCTCGGTGATGGCGTTCAGGAATTTGACCGATGCCATCTCCAGACTGTCGATGATCTCGGTCGTCTTCGTTTGCAGCCATGCGTGGATGAACAGGATCGGCACCGCGGTCATGAGACCGAACGCCGTACAGTTCATGGCCACCGAGATGCTCGCCGAGAGCAGATTCGCCTTCTCTGCGGGATTCACCGTCGCGACCGCCGCAAAGGCGCGGATGAGCCCCATGACCGTACCGAGAAGGCCGAGCAGCGTCGCAAGATTGGCGAAGGTCGCCAGATAGTGCGTGCGCTTCTCAAGGCGCGGCACGACTTCCATGAGACTCTCCTCCATCGCCTTCTCGATGTCATCGCGGCGGCGCGCCGACTGAATGCGCGCCAGTCCATAGTTGAGGATCTGCGCGATCGCCGCATCCGACTTCGAAGTGATCTGCACCACCTGGCGGAAATCACCCTTGGACAGAAACGGCACCACGTCATTCCACAGGTTGCGGTTCTGCACCGCAGCGCGCGTAAGATAGATATAGCGCTCGATCGCGATCGCGATCCCAAATACGAGCACGATGGCGATCGGATACATGAAATCGCCGCCACCCTGAAAGAACCGAACAATGAGGTTCCATAAATCCATCGGCTTCACTCCCACTCAATCAAGCCCAACAACGCTGAATGACACATGTGCAAAAAACTGCGACCTATTTCTCATCCTGAGCGCGCGGCGCGTCCGCGGCCGACGGCGGCGCGGGCGCGCGGCCCGAGCGCGGCTCATCAGGATGCAGAGCCTCGTAATAACGGTTCTCACGCTGGAAGACATCACGATCGACGGGCGTGAGGACTTCGTCAAGGAGGCTGTTGGCCGGCCGGCCTCCCAAATCGCTCAGGTCCGAGTGCTTCCACGGAACGATATACAGTACCTTCGGCAGCTCGCGATTGCCGGTGATCTGCGTCGGATCCAGTTCGATACGATCCTTGGCGTTACCCTTGGGCTTGCCGCCGGCTGCGGCTGGGGCCGCCGCCGCGGCCGGCTTTACGGGGGGCGCGGGCGCGGCGGCCGCAGGTGGCGTACCCCCCGGATGAGGGTCCGTAGCGGGCGCGGTCGCCGAGGTGTCCACCGCGGGCTCCAAGTCCTGCGCGGCCGCATGCGCCGCAGCGGCAGCGCCAGGGGCCGGTGCGGGCGGCTTTTCCTGCGCGCGGGCGCCGCTCAAGAGGGCGGCGGCGAGAAGACAGGCGGCAGACAGCCGCAGGGCGACAGACATGGCTACTCTCCAGAGGGCGTCGAAGGAGGTGGACTCGCCGGCTTCTTCTTCCCCGTACGTTGCCTGAGCTCGGCAATCCAGACGCTGACGGGCTTCTCTTCTCCAGAAAGCTCCTGGTAGCGCTCGAGCTCCGACAGTGCGCGCTCGGGATCTGCAAGATACAGATCGAGTACGACGCCGAGATTACGGTGGGCGGGGGCGAAATTCGCATCGGCGGCGATCGCGTGCTCGTAGGCCGCGGCCGCCTCCGCAAACGCGCCGCGCAGCCGCAGCGTGACGCCGAGCTCATTCCAGGCAGCGGCGCTCGCGCCATTCCTGCTCGTGGCAGCTTTCAGGGCCTCCTCGGACTCATTCAGCCGCCCGGCCTTGCGATAGAGAATCCCCAAGTTGATATCCGGGCCTGCAAATGCGGGGTAGCTGAGCGCAAGCGCGCGCAACTGCGCCTCCGCGTCGGCCTGGTTCCCGGCACGCATGAGACCGACGGCGTGGTCGAAATCCGCCACGGCGCGCGGCGGCGGCTCCGCGGCCACCGGCGGCACCGCCGTGGCGGCGGCTGCCGGCGCCGCGGTACTCTTCGGTGGCGGCTCCGGCTTGGCGGGCGGCGCGCCGTGGCAGGCGCTCGCCAGGAGTCCTGCGAGCGCCACGCCGGCCGTGCGCCGCGCCTTACTTGAGACTCGTGACCACATCTTGCGACAGCTCTGATTTGGCGTAGCGCGCGGGCTTAAGTTCCGCCAGTACCGCGTAGCTCCTCTTCACCCACTCATCGTAGAGACCATCCTTGGCGCGTGCCGCATTCGCCTCGTGCAGGCTGATCGCCTGCTCCTC
Organism: Steroidobacteraceae bacterium; assembly: GCA_035481795.1. Lineage (GTDB taxonomy): Bacteria > Pseudomonadota > Gammaproteobacteria > Steroidobacterales > Steroidobacteraceae > PALSA-1196. Next base: position 38,267 of record DATHRI010000022.1, on the reverse strand, counting down.
GAACGGGTACACCTGCTCCTCGAGCAGCGAGTCATACTGCTCGCGCTCGTCCTTGGAGAGATTCTTCGGACGCTCCGAAGCCATGATGTCCTTCGCCAGCGTGCGGTACAGCTCCGCCATCTCGAAGGTCGCCGCAGTCGTCACTTCGGCCACCTGGTAGTCAAGCGCACGCTTGTACGCGGCCAGGGCCACATCGAGCGCCTTGCGCTTGGCGACGAGGCTCTTCTTCAGCGGCAGCACCAGTTTGACGTTACGAAAGGCATCGCGCGCCGGCGCCGCCAGTTGGATCTGCGCCTTGCCGGCAAGGTAGCGCGTGCGGTCGGTGCGCGCGCCTCCTGCCTGAGCATCCGCCTGCACGATCTCGCGCTCCCAGTACGCCTGGCGCGCCGCATCGCCCGCATGGCCGGCATAGTCGGCGAGACGCTGGCGCGCCTCCACCGCGTCCGCAACCGGCGTCGGATGCGCCGCGACGAACTTCTCGAGCATCGCGACGGCCTTGGAAGAATTGTTGGCCTTGGCGTAAAGATCCGCGGCCTCGAGCAGCGCCTCGCGCTGCACCTTGGAATCCTCGTGCGGATCCGCCGCGATGTGCTCAAATTCCACGGCCGCCGCTGCCGGGTGGTTGCCCTGCGAGTACGCGACCGCGAGCTTGCGCGTCACGTCCGCGGAGAGCTCGCTCTTTGGAAAATCGCGCCGAAAACCCTCGAGCACGCTGATCGCCCGATCCCACTGCTGCAGGGCGATCAGCTGCGCGGCGGCATCGTATTCAGCGGTGGCGCGGATCTTTGAGTCCGGCGCCACCTTGGCCACGCGCAGATAGTCCTCGACGGCACCGGCGCCATTGCCCGCCTGCTGCTTCGCCTCGCCCTGCTTGTACACATCGGCGGCCAGGCGCTCGGTGAGAGTGCTCTTTTCTTTCGCATCGCTGCCGGAGAGGTCGCGCGCCTTCAGGAACGCCGTCTCCGCCTGATCATAGGTACCGGCACTGAACTGCGCCTCGGCGATAATCGTCCACGCGATGCGCTGCTTGTTGGCATCGACCGGTGGCTGGCGCGCCAGCAGCATCCGCGCCAGTTCGGTCGCGCGCGGCAGATCTTTGGCAGCGAACTCATCTTCTGCCGCGCGCGTGAGTACGCCCGCGCTGTCGGGATGCTCAGGGAAAGTCTGCGCAAATTTGACCCCGGCGGCAGTCGCCTTCGCATGCCAGGCGCTCTTCGCCGTGCCGCTCAGTTCATCCTCGCCCTTCTGATAGGCCACGAGCGCGGCATAGCCTGCGGTCGCGGATTTGGCATTCTTTGGATAGTCGTAGGCAGTGTGCTCGTACTCGGTCGCGGCATCCGCAAAGTTGTGGCTCTCGAAGAGAGTCTCCGCCAACAGATAATTGGTCGCCGCCGAGTCCGGGTCGTCCGGGAAGGATTTGAGGTAGTCCCGGTACCAGCGCGCGGCCTCCACGTAGTCCTCGGCCTTGTGGGAGGACTGCGCGTTTGCATGGAAATAGGTCGCGACATCGAGCAGATTGGTCTTCAATTCCTGCACGACCTGCGGATAGCGCGCGTGTTCGCGGCCCTGCCAGAAGGGGGAACCGAAGTGGTAACGTTCGACAAAATCGTGCTTGCCCTCGAGCACCAACTGGCTGAAGCCGCCCTTGTGGTACGCCTCGATCTCCTGCATGGCAAGGGGCGGCGCAAACTCGCTGTTGGGATCGCGCGCGACGTAGGCTCGGTAGGTGTTTGCGCCGTCCTGGTAGCGCTGCTTGTCGACGTACAAATCCCCGAGGCGCGAGTACAGCAGATGCCAGTAGGGGCGCTCGCCATGCTGCTTTGCGAACTGATCGAGCGATGCCGCGCCGTCAAGATAGGAGAAGGTGATGCTCATCACCCGCAGCGTGTCCTCGACGAGCTCGCGATCTGCGCGCTTTAAGTTCTCAATCTTCACGGCGCGCGCGGGCTCCTTGCCGAGCTTCGCGTCGAGCAGCGCCGCAAAGGATGCGAGGCTGTCCTCGTTCGCGGATTCCTTGAAGAGCGACCAGCCGTGCTTGTAGAGACTCTGCTCGTAGAATGCGGATTGCGGTCCACGCGCGATCGGCACTTCGTAGGCCTTTTGCGCATCCGCATAGCGCTTCGCGGAGAACAACAGCTCACCGCGCCGAAACTGCACCTCATCGAGCTGTTTGCTCTGGGGATAGCCCTTCACGACGCGGTCGAGCGTCGCGAGCGCCTGGTCGCTCTGCCCCGTCGTCTCATAGGCGCGCGCCAGCTGGTAGAGAACCTCGTCGTTGCGCGGGTAGTTCGGATAGGCCTTGAGCAGGGTCGAATACAGCTTGATCGCCTCGGCGCCCTGCAGATCGACCTGCGTGACCTCCTTCTCCATGCGCTCGAACTCGCCCGCTTCGAGATTCAAATCCCCGAGGCGCCGCAGCGCCTCGGCACGCAGCTTCGGATCGGTCTCCTGCAGCTCGAGAAAGCGCCGGTAATTGTCCATGGCCTTCGCCGCGCTCGCCTGCGGCTGCCCGCCGGCCTGCACGTCGACGGGGCGGCCGTTCAGGTCCGAGATCGTCGGTGCACTCTTCGAGTCAGCCGCGCTCGCCTGCGACAGGAGCAGCCCCAGGCACACTGCGATGGCACAAGCGATGCGGACGCGCGCGCTCACGGCTTGGGTTCCGGCGCGGGCGCGACGGGCGGCTCGCTCGGCCTCTTCGCCCGGTCCGTGTCCTGCGCGCGATCGTACATGGAGGCGAGTTCAAAGCGCGCCTGCACCCGATACGCCGCCAGCCGCTCCTTCTGCTGCTGCAGCTGGGTGACGGCGAGCCCGGCGAGGTAGTCGTTCTGCCGCTGCTGCGTGCTCACGAGGCGCGCCTGCAGCGCGACAATGCGCGCCTGCAGCGAGGCGATGCGCGCGGCGAACTCGCCGGTATTCGCAGGGACGCTTTTGCGTGCATGCAGCACCCGCACCCAGCGGTTCTGCGCTTCGACCAGCGCCAGATCCAGATCCTTGATCGCACGGCGCTGCTGCCAAACGCGCGCCTTAAACGCCTCATCCAGATGATAGAAGAGAACGCCCTTCACGAGTCGCAGCCGCTCGCGGTACTGCCCGGTTTCCGGACCCGGCGGCGCTGCGGCCAGTAGCGCCTCGATGCGCTGAATCTGTGCCCATTGCTCACGCTCCTCCGCCGAGCCTAAGGCTGCGACGTCGGCCTCAGCGGCAACGGAGTTGAGGCGGCCGGCGAGCTCCTCGCGCCGGCGCTGCAACTCATCCGCCGCGCGGGTGGCGAGCAATGCATCGGCGCGCGGCAGGCGTTCGCCGTAGGCACGCTCGCGCGTGTCGATCATGTCGCCGAAGGCCTCCATGCTCTGCGACCAGTGCGCGAGGGTATGCCCGAGGTAGACAAGATCCCGATAGTTCTTCAGGCCCTCCTGAAAATCGTGCCCCGCCAATATGGCATACAGGTAGCGCGACTCCGGCGCATCGGGCAGGCTCTCGAGCTGCCAGAACCAGCCGTAGTGCTTGCCCTGCTCTTTGTCGAGTATGGCGTCGAGCATTTTGCCGTCGCGAATGCGACTGATGGCGAGATCGAGCCGGCCATCCTCGGCGTCGAAGGATTCGAGCGCGCTCTCGTAGTATTGCGCCGCCTGAGCGTTCGCCGCGAGCTTGCCGAAGGCGTAGGGCACGGCGAGGTAGGACTCCTGCACCGCGGCATCCAGAAGATTACGGGCACGCAGCTCAAGCCAGGGGGTAAGCGCGCGGCGAAAGTCGCCGAGCGCGGCATCCGCCCAGCCGGTGCCGAGGAGCGCCTTGTCCGAATACGGGCCCTTCAGGCGAACGCGATTCAGTACGGCAAGCGCCTGTTGCGGTTTCTGCGCCTGCAGATAGGCGAAGCCAAGCGCCAGATTGGCGCGATCTTTGAGTGCGAGGAGCTCCTCCTTGTCCGAATCGAGCGTTCCCACCGCGCTCAAGACCGGGTCAGCCTCGGGCAGTCGTCCCGCGCGAATGAGTCCGACACCGAGATTGAAGCGCGCGTAGGCCATCCAGTCGGCAGGCCCTTTCCAGCCTTGCAACAGCTGAATGGCGTCATCGAAGCGTCCCTGGCGCAAGAGGATGTTCGCCAGCAGATGCTCGCGCTCCGCATCGAGGGATGCGGGCAGCGTGCCTTGCACCTGGCGGATGGCCTGCTCGGCGCGGTCGAGATAGCCGCGCACATACCAAATCTGCGCAAGATAGAACCAGGCGCGATTGCGCACCCCGGCGGGTATGTCCGGCGTCAGCAGTTTCTCGAAGCGCGCGCCGGCCTCGTTGTGCAGCCCGAGCGACAGGTACAGGCCGCCCAACAGCAGCTGCGCCTCTGGCTCGTGATGCGGCAGCAGGTTCCAATGCTCATAGGCATTCAAGCGCGTGATGGCCTCGAAATCATCGTCCGTGTACACGTAGAAGAGAACGTCCCCGTAGTGCAGGTCGCGAATGCGCGTTGGCGCAAGCTTCTGCGAGTCCTGGCGCGCGGCCATCGCAGGGTGCATCGCGAGCAGCGCGACGGCGGCCATGAGGACGAGCAGGCGCATCGGCTGCCGCAAGCGGCGCGTCCTATTCCCAGTCCTTGATTTCAAACTCCGGCTGCTGGCGGCGCTGCCGGTCGTTAATCTTGAGCTCCAGGTATTTGGCCCCGATGCCCTTCTCGAATCGGAGCGTCGCTCCGCGGCGATAGTCGCGCTCGTGCGGGCCCTGACCGCTGAAAAAGGCCACGAGCTCGTGCGGGCCGGCTTTCAAGTTCCCCAGGTACAGGCGGTGCACTCCGCCCTTGCCGAGCGCCTCGACCTCACGCGGCGTGTACAGGTAGTTCGCGACTTCCTTCTGATCGATCTTCAGTGTCACCGTATCGAGCAGGAAGAATTCACCGACATCCATCGAAACGAACACGGCCACCTGCGTATTGGCCGGAAACAGCAATTCCTCCTCGAGCACGAACAGATCCCGGTTGAGATCGACGACATCCTTTTTGAGCCCCTGAATGTCCTGGTCGAGCCCGCGCGTGCCGGTGCCGGGTTCCGCGGAAGCACCGCCAGCGGCAGCTGCACCCGCACGCGGCGCTTGCGTAAGCGGGCTCGCGGGGGGCGCCTGCGGGGCCGCAGCGCCGGGGGCGGCACTCGCGGCAGGCGCACTGCTCACCGCCGGCAGCGCAGCCGATTGTGCCCAGGCGCTCGGGTGCGGCACGAGGATGCATGCCCCGATCGCGAATGCCGCGAATCTCACCGCTGCCGTTTTGAGCACGAGAAATCCCCCAAGATGCGCAACGTGAAGCATAAGTCTCCGATCACTCATTCAGCAGCACGCGCAGCTGCTGCAGGTAGGCCGGCTCGAATTTCGAGCTGAAGTCGCGATGCACCTGGCGAACCGAGCCACCGCGATCGATAAGTACGGTCATGGGCAGGTTATCGACAAGGTAGGCGCGCGCGACCGCCTTGCCGGGGTCGAGCAGCAACGGGAAACCGAGTGCCTCGGTGCGCGCGAACTCGAGCGCGCCGCCCTGATCATCGTCGACATTGACGCCAAATACCTGCAACCCGGCGGAGTGATACGTCTTGAAGCTGCGATTGAGGGCTGCGAGCTGCATCCGGCACTGGCCGCAGCGGCTGCCCCAGAAACTCAAGACCACGACATCGCCACGATGTTCCGAGAGGCGCACATTGTTGCCGGCCGTGGCGTGCAAGGCGAAGTCGGGCGCGTCGTGGCCGATCAGCGCGTAGTCGGCAGCGGCCGAGGCGACGAGCACAACGCTCGCCAAGGCGCCCGCAAGCGCCCCTGTCCATGCTGCGCGCGAGCAACGCGCCGCGCGACCGTCCGCCTGTTGCCGGCCCAAAACCATCCTCCGCAAAATTGCGTACGGCCGAGCGCCCACTGCGGCGCACGACGAACCCTCGCACAGCGAAGTTTACAGCGTCAATGAACGGGGCACGAATCCGAGCACTCGAGCGCATTCCGAGGCGGGGCGGCCCGCGCTCAAAGAGCGTCTGTGCGGCGCGACAGACGCGGGCACGCCGCCCACGCCATCGGCATCGCCCGCGCTCAGGCGATTTTGCCGTTTACGATCGGCTCGAACGCCGTAATGGCGTCCTGTGCCGCTGAGTTGCCCAGGCCCTGATTGGGAAACAGCGTCGCAAACTGCCCCTGCGTGCCATGCAACGCCATGTAATTCAGGATGACCGTCTCGACCAGCTGCTCCACGGAGTTTGCTGCCGGGCTTGAGGTGGTATCCACCGAGCCACCCGGATCGTAGTAACCGATCTGCTGGCTCGTCGCGCCGTGCAAGAGTACCGGCCGGCTCTTCGGGTTGTAGACGAGAATGATCGACGCGGCCGTCGTCTGGTTGTCGCTCGCCCACATGAACTTGCCGCGGCCGTCGGTTGAATTGTCCACCATGCCGTTCGCATTCAACGAGCCGTCGCTGAATATATAGAGCATGAGCGGGATGCCGACGCGCGCCGCGTATTCGAGGCATGCGCCGATGCACACGCCCGCCTGAAAGTTGCGGTCCTCGCCGGTGGCACGCCCCTGGCCGTGGTAATCGAAGCCACCCATCTCGATGGTACCCGCCCCGGCGAAGCCGTTGATCACCATCTTCATGATGGCGCCGGTCTTCTGGTAGTCGGAGTTTGCCGCATATTCGGCCTGCGAAAAAATGCCGCTCGAGCCGACGATATTCGTATCGAGATTCGGATTGAGCGTCGCGGGATTGCCGAAGGTGTTGACGAGGTCGGCTGATTTCACATAGCCGCAGCGCAGCGCCGTCTTGATGGCGGAGTCGCGGGTGACCATGTTCACCTGCCCGAGCTTGCCGCCGAAGGCACTCGGATCCGTACCGCCGCTGATGCGCGCAATGGATTCAAGAACCGCGACCGCATCGCTCGGGCTTGAGAACAATGTGCCGAGCTGGCCCGTATTGACGAGCCCGGTGACATCGCTCGCCTGATCGACCACCGTCGGTTGCAGCGTCGGATTGATCATGTCGGCCGGCGCTACCGAGTTGCCGCCGGAGACGGTGGGCTCGGAGCCGATCAGGGTCAGGAGCGCTCCGTCCGAACCGGTCGTCGCAATGCCGTAGAGCGGGCTGTGCGGGTTGTTCATCGTGTCATTTTCGGAAAGCGCCGGGATGACGGCGCCATTGACGCCCGCGCGCGTACCGACCGCAGTGCGCGACAGAATGCCGCGCAGCATGCCGCCGTCCGAGTGCCACGCCAGGCCGAGCGAGGTGTCGATCCAATTGTTGGTCGGGCTCTTTGGATTCGGGGCGTTCGGGACCATGTCGCCCGGCAGCCCGAGATTTGCGTACCCGGCGGCGGTGAGAAAGTCGAGCTGGCCGCCCTGCCCGCCGATCAGCGCCTCGGAGCCGTTGAGATTCGCGCCTCCCGCAAGGTCGAAGGCGATGAATGGGATCTTGCCCGCGCCCTGCGTGACGATGCCGCAGTCCTGCGCCAGGGTCTGAATGTCGCCCGCCAGCGCCGCCTCTGCGAGGCGCGGATTCGCAAACAGGCTGAAGAAGGTCGGCGCCGCGATATAGGCCGCGCCCGAAATGAGGCCGCGGCCCAGGAAATCGCGGCGGCTGCGCGGGCGCCCGTGATTCTCGTGGCGGATCGGCTCATGCAGAGCGAGCTTCCGGGGGGGCTTGGTGCGGATGATCATGCGGATTGTCTCCTGGAACCCATCAGTGCAGCACAATCGCGGCGCTGCCGAGCACCGCCGCGCAGGCGGCGGTGGTGACGGCGGCAGTGCGGCCGGCGCCATTCTGGCCGGCGCTCAACTGGCCGATGAGAGCGTTCAACTCCGTCGTCACTGCCGCCACGGTAGGTTGTGTGGCGATCTGCACGCCGTGGCTGTCAACGATCTGTGCGTTACTCAACAGAGGATTGATCACGAGGTTCACGTTGGCCTGGCTTGAGAAATATGTGCCTGCCGGCTGCGCGAAATTGAGGCCCGGGAAGAACTTGGCGCTCAGCGTCGGACTGTTGACGAGCTCGCTGCAGAATTCGATCGCGAGCTGCGCCACCGCCTGCTGGTTCGAGGCGCTGAACGCATCGATCGTCGGCGTCGACGGCAGCGACTGCTGGATGCTTGCGAAGGTGGACGCCACATTGCTGTCGGTGATCGGCACGCCGGTGATGTTCGACATGGTGTAGAGGAGCTGGTCAAACGTGCGCGCACCGTAGTCGGGGTTCGCCGAATTAGTCGGCACCGGCGGCGTTGGCGGCGGCGGCGAGGCGTAGGTGTGCGACTTTGACCCGATCTTCTCGAAGGTGAGGAAGATCTGATCCGAGGCGGGCCCCTTCTGCTGCGCGATCGCGGTCCCGACGGTCGAGAGGATCTGGCCGGACACGGGCGAGTAATTCGCGGCAGTGACCGTGGAGCTCAAGGGAATGTAGGCCTGGCCGACCCCCACCTCGGCGCCGTTCAAACCAATGCGGACGCCAGCGATCGGGATGCCGCTCGGCTTCTGCGTCGGATCGAGGTTGATGAACGTCGGCCGTGTGAAGAGGTACGAGTAGCTGTCAAGCTCGCTCGCCGTCAGCATGATGTAGCTCTGTGGAACGTTGACGAGGCTTGAGACATCGAAGAGCAGGTAGTACTTCTCGCCGACGCCAGCGGAGAAGTTCTGCTGCACCTGAGCCGCCGTGAGTGCGCGGTCATGGATGGCGAGCATGCGCATGACGCCCGCCCACGGATGGTCGCTGGACACTTCGGAGCCGATCACGAGCGCAAAGGTATTGTCCCAGGCGGCGAGTGAGCCGCCTCCCGATTTGTCGACATCCCCGGTGAACACGCCGTTCACGTAGAGCTTGCGGCCGTTGACCGGATCGTAGGTCAAAACGACGTGCTGCAGGGACGCCTGCGCACTATTGTTCGCTGCAGCCGTGAGCAGCGGCGGGTCGCCGTTTTCGTTCGTCGTGTTGCTGCGCACCTCCGCCTCGTATTGTTGCAGCTGCTGCGAGAGCGTCGCGTTGCGCGTCGCATCGCCGCCCGAATAGCTGACGATGTCGGCGTTCTTCTGCGTGACGTTGTTGGGCGCGACCCATGCCTCGAGCGAAAATTCGCCGGTCGACTGGATCAGGCTCGCCAGTTTTTGGCTCGCTTCGGTCGAGCCTTGGGCCTTGCCGCCCGGGGCGATATTGATGCCCCAGCCGCCGACCCAGGTGACGTTGCCGCTCAACGTCAGGTCGAGCTCGGGCAGCACGCCGCTCGTATCGTAGGCGATGCTTCCCGAGCCGGTCTTGAACTGATAGAGCGCGATGAGCGCGTTGTCATAGCGATTCTGTCCGGAGGCCACGGTTCCCTGGTAAAGCGATAGCTCCTTCGATACGACCAGCGAGGGATCGATCTGCGTCGTCGGGATGCCATTGGCGAATTTGGTGATGGCCGCCTGCATGATCGCGGCATCGGCCGCGCAGCTTGACGTCCAGCAGTGATGGAATTCGGTCGCAAGGCGAATGACGAAGCGCGACTGCGCCGGATCGTCGAGATTAATCTTCGACTGCGCTTCCGCATACGCCTCATCGGGATTGGCGCTGGCGAAGTACGGCGCCTGCGGCGTCTGGGCGTTGTCGGAATGGCAGCGCGAGCACCACGGCACCAGTACCGGCGCCCAGATGTCCGCGGCGAACGCGGCGGAGGTCGCCGGGAAGGTTTTGCTTGGGCCCACCGTCTGCGACGGCGGCGCCACGAGCTTGATCTGCGTGCCGCCCACGGCGGTGGAACCGGCCCAGTTCTGAATCCATACGGTGAGGGTGTCGGCGCAGGCCTGCGGCGAGGCGAGCCAGCAGTTGTGGCCCCCGCCCACCTTCAGCACCATCTCCGATTGACTGGGGTTCGTGAGGTTCGCGACCGTATTGGCCGCCTCGTACGCGAGATTGATGTCGTCGGAGCGCGCGAACTGGGGCGACTGGCCGCCGGCGTGATGGCAGCCGCCACACATCGTCGGCGCCTCGATGTTCTGCCACAGGCTGATCTTAAATGCCTGCACATCGGCGTTCTCGGGCGCAGGACCCGTGTACGCCTGTACCGTCGGCGCCGCCGTGACCGGACTCGCCGTCGTGGCAGGACCGCTGCTGGTGCACGCGCCCAGCAGCGCGAGCGCGGCGAGCGCGGCGGCCTGCTCAATGTGGCGCAACGGGCGCGAACTCAATGCGAAGCCATTCATGCGATGCTCCCTCGTCATGGTCCGTGTCCTCACGGGCCCATGCAGTACACGGCGGATTCGGCGAAGACCTGCTTCAACTTGTAGCCGCCGCCGGTGAAGCCGCTCACCATGGTCGAAATCTGGGCGCGATCGGCCTGGTTCTGCGGCGCGCGGAAGCACACGGCCTGGAAGACCTTCTGTACCTGGCATTGCGCAAATGCACTGCTCCCGGCGAGTTCCTGGCCTAAGCTCTTCGCACCACTGCCGCTGCCGGGCAGGGAGGCGCTCCAGCCGAGCACCTGGTTCGGGCCTTGCCGCCAGCGATTGCTCCAGCTGTCATCCGGCGTGATGAATCCCTGATTGAAGTTCTGCGAATTGATCAGATACTTCGCCTGCACCACGCCCGGGGTATAGAGGGTCTCCTGGGTGGTCACGCCGTCGAAGTTGTAGTAGGCGAAGGCCTGTGCCATCGGGTCCATGGCGGCATGGCAGCCGATGCAGTTATTGAGAAAAATGCGGCTGTCGCCACCTGGGGAGCGGCTGACATCCTGACGGACCCGATCCGGCGGCCGCGTGATGTCCATGATGGGGTTCAAGTCGGTGCACAGGTGATTGATCAGCGTGAAGCGAAACATTGCCCGGTTTGTGCCGTTGATGAAGAAGGCGGATGAGCCACCGCGCGTCGTCATCACACCGGCGGTCGCCGCCGAGGGCAGCCCGTAGGCCGCCGACTGGGTGGTCGCGACCAAAGTCGCCTTCAGGTCGACGCCGTTCTGCTCCGCGGTCGCGTAGTGATTGTTGTTGGCTGCCGAAACCGCAGGCAGCCCGGACGCATTGCTCTTATAGAGAATGTCGGCCGACAGGACCGTGTTGAAGGCTACGTCGTCGCGCACCATGCCGATGACGGTCGCCGTGTAATCATTGAGCGGCGCGAACACCGTCTGATTACGATTCGTCCACGGCGTCACGAAATTTTTCAGCACCACGTTGTAGAACGACGGGTCGGAGGTTGCCAGCTCCGCCGCTGCGAGCGCGTTGCCGCCGGTGATGTCGGCTACCATCGTAGTCAGAGTCGCATCGGGCGGGTCGACGCCGGCAATGCGTTCATAGATGCGCTGCGCCTGCGAGGTTGGATCGGCGAACGCGGGCGTCGCCGGCCCTGCCAGAAGCAGCACGGCGCATGATGCACTCGCTGCGGCACGTGCCGCGCGGCGCGGCAGCGCCGGTTTCAGCTTGCTTGCGATCCTCATGGCAGTCACCCACTCAAAGGAATTAACTGATGCGCGACGGACTATACCGACGCGTCAACTGGAGTCTCGATGTCTCAACTCCCGGACGTCGCCGCCCGCAGACATCACGGCGCGGAAGCTCGCCTGGGTATGGTTTGCACCGTAAACTGCGAGCCCGGTCACTCCACGTACTCGCCCGACCGGCTACCTAAGCTGCCGGGACGTTGATAGAGGCTTAGCGACGAGTCCCTGGGACCCGGCCGAGAGAGAAGCGCAATTCAGTGTGGCCGGCTGTGACGCCGTTCGCAGATCGGTGGTGCGCATCGGCAAAGCAGGATTAGGTTATGCGTTCCGAGCAGTTGGGGCGCGTCTCCGAAGGAGGGACGCAACATGTACAGTGAGCGCGGAAGATCGAAGCATGGCTGGACGGTCGCCGTCGCGCGCCTGGCGGGGTGTGTGGCGCTCGCCTGGGCGTTGGGCGCCTGCAGTCCCGGCACGCGAGTCAACCTTGGCGGCGGACAGGCCGCCGATCCGGCGACGATGGACTTCCCGATCTTCTACGTCAAACGCACGATTCCGATGATGAGCGACGATCTGCGGCTGATGCGCCCGGGCGTTCCGCAGGCCAACCTTTTCATGCGCGCCACCGCTTCGCCGAGCGCGATCGAAACCAACATCACGGCGCGCATCACCGCTACTGATTCCTACGACGTAAAAGACGTCGCCGTATCCGCCGACGGCACCATGGTGGTGTTCGCGATGCGCGGCCCATTGACGCCGAATATGAAGGACGTCGATCCGCCCACCTGGGCCATCTGGCAGTACACCATCGCGAGCAACACGCTCGCGCGCGTGATCCCGGATGACGCAACGGCCAACGCCGGCGAGGACGTCTCGCCGGCGTACCTGCCTGATGGACGCATCGTCTTCGCCTCGACACGGCAGCGGCAGTCGAAGGCCGTGCTCCTCGATGAGAACGACCCACAGTTCGAATATCAGACCGAGGACCGCGACGAGTCGGCGTTCGTGCTGCACGTGATGAATCCGGACGGCAGCAATATTCACCAGATCGAATTCAACCAGAGTCATGATCGCGAGCCGACGGTGCTCGCGAATGGGCGCGTCCTGTTCACGCGCTGGGATCACGCGCCCGGCAAGGATGGCATGCACCTCTACAGCGCCAATCCCGACGGCACCGACCTCGAGCTCTACTACGGTGCGAACAGCCACGACACCGGGCCCGATGGCAAACAGAACACCGCCACGATCGAGTTCGTCAAACCGCGCGAGATGCAGGACGGCCGCATTCTCACCCTGATCCGGCCGTACACCGATGACGATTTTGGGGGTGATCTGGTCATCATCGACGGCACCGGCTATGTCGAGAACACTCAGCCGCTGTTGAGTAATGCCGGCGCCAAGGGCCCCGCTCAGACGCTGGCGACGACCAATGACGTCCTCACCATCCCCGTCCCCTCCCCGGGAGGTCGCTTCAACTCGGCCGTGCCGCTCTGGGACGGCACCAAGCGCATTCTCGTCAGCTGGACGCAGTGCCGGCTGCTGGACACGAGCGTGACCCCCAATACCATCGTCCCGTGCAGCGCCACCGCACTGGCCAATCCGAAGGCACAGAGCGCGCCGCCGCTCTATAGCGTGTGGATGTTCGACCCGACACAGAACACGCTGCTGCCGGTCATGCTGCCAGTCGAAGGAGTCATGGTTACTGACGTCGCCGCGGCGCAGCCGCGGCCGCTGCCGGCTGTCATTCTCGACAAGGTCCCAGGCGTCGATCTCGATCAGAATTTATATGACCAGGGCGTCGGCGTCATCGACATCAAGAGTGTCTACGACTTCGACGGCGTCGATACCGCCCAGCCGAACATCCAAACCCTCGCGGACCCGGCCAAGACGACCGCCGCACAGCGCCCGGCACGCTTCATCCGCCTGCAGAAGGCCGTCTCACTGCCGGACCGGATGACACTCAACATCGCGCCGCAGGCCTTTGGCGCCTCGCCGTTCATGCGCGAAATACTCGGCTACGGCCCGGTCGAGCCGGACGGCTCGGTGAAGATCGAGGTGCCTGCGAACGTGGCATTCCAGATCGACGTGCTCGACGTCAACGGTCGGCGCATCTCACCGGTGCACGCAAACTGGCTGCAGGTGCGTCCTGGTGAAGTCGTGACCTGCAACGGCTGCCACACGCCGGCGAGCGCACAGCATCCCTTCTCACACGGCCGCGAAGGGCTTTTCCCGCTCGTCAACACCGGGGCGGTGACGACCGGCGAGCCCTTTCCCGACACCCTCGAGACCTACGTGCCGCTTGCAGGCGAGACTATGGCCGAGGCGCGGGCGCGCACCAGCTGCTCGACCAATACGCCGCCCTGTCTGCAGATGGTTCCGAGCGTCAATATCGTGTATCAGGACGTATGGACGAATCCAAGCGTACGCCCTCCGGACGCGAGCTTCGCATACAGCTATCTCGATCCGAGCATCACGACCACCGTGCCGACCACCGACCTGTGCGCGAGCACCTGGTCGAATACGTGCCGCATCACGATCAACTACACGGAGCACATCCAACCGCTCTGGGATAAAGTGCGTCAGGTGCTCGATGCCACCACCGGTGCGGTGCTGGCGGACCACACCTGCACGCAGGGCGGCTGCCATAGCGTCAAGAACGCCCAGGGGGCGGCCGCGGTGCCGGGAGGACAGCTGAATTTGACTAACGCACCCTCGAGCGATGAGCCGCTGCAGTTCACCTCTTATCGGCAGCTGCTGTTCACGCATGACGAGCAGGCAGTTAACATGGGCTCCTTGCAGAATGTGATGGTGCCGGGACCGCCGGGGCCGAAGGGCCAACCGACGACGATGCCGGTGCCGGTGGGACCGTATCTGAATGCGGGCAGCGCGAATGGCGCGCTGTCGAGCCAGTTTCTGAACCGCTTCGCAGCGAATTCGGGCAGCACGCATGCGGGATACCTGAGCGCGGCCGAACTACGCATCATTACCGAGTGGCTGGATATTGGCGCACAGTACTTCAACAACCCATTCGATCCGGCCGCGCCGCTCAACTAGGAGCGTCTTGCAACGATTACCGAGCGTTCGCTGCCTGCTACTCGTCCTGATCCTCGCGGCCCCGGGACTGTGCGGCGCACGGGAATATTTGCAGGTTTTCGTTGTTGCGCCCTATCTCGAGCTGCATACCGGCCCCGGACGCGGCTATCCGGTATTCAATGTCGTCGAGCGCGACGGCAGCGTCGATGTGCTCGTGCGCTATACCGAGTGGTTCAAGGTGCGCACCGGCCGCGGCGTCGTCGGCTGGGTGTCCGAAGGAGACATGCTGCGTACCGTGCTCGCCGATGGCTCGCCATTCACCTTCAACCGTGGCGATCGCGCCGGCTTCACTTCGCATCGCTTCGAGATGGGCATGTTTACCGGCGTCTACGGCGGCGCCACGCTGATCTCGGCCTACGGCTCGATATCCTTCAACTCGCAACTGGCAGCGGAAGTGTCCGTGGGACAGTTCCTGGGCAATGTCTCAAACGGCGTGACGGCCGATGTCGGCCTCGCCCATGTGTTTATGCCGGAGTGGCGCTGGTCGCCATTCGTGACGCTCGGCACCGGAGTCGTGCACACTGAACCGAAGGCGACGCTCGTGCAGCCGCTGAATCGCACGGAGCAGACCGCGTATGTCGGCGGCGGAGTCCGCTACTACCTGACCCGCCGGTTCTTTTTGCGCGCGGAGTATAAGAGTCACGTCGTCTTTACGAAGCTGAATTCGAACGAGGTGGTCGACGAATGGAAACTGGGATTCGCATTCTTCTTCTGAGTGCGGCGCTCGCACTCGGCGGTTGCGCGTCGATACATCACCTGTTTCACAGGCACTCCGACGCGGACGCGCAGGCCGCGAATGACGCGGCCGCCGATCAGGACAATGACGCGCATCCGCCGCGCGTGATCGAGCCGCAGGTCGAACGGCGCAAGATCAAGGTGCCGCAGATCAGGTCGCACAACGTCGAAGTCGGTGTCCAGTACGGCGCCTTGTCGATCGAGAATTTTGGGACGAATCCGGTGTACGGCTTCACGGCGGCCTATCACATCAGCGAGGACCTCTTTTTCCAGGGCGCGTTCGGCCGCTCGCAGGCGGGGCGCACTAGCTTCGAAACCCTGAGCAACATCAACCTCCTTTCGCCCTCTGAGAGGTACTTCACGTACTACGACCTCTCGCTCGGCTACAACTTTCTTCCGGGCGAGGTGTTCCTGGGGCGCAAGGTCGCCATGACGAGCGCCTTTTATCTCCTTGGGGGCATCGGCAGCACCAATTTTGCCGGCGACAGCAAGTTCACGGTGAACTTCGGCGGCGGTTATCGCGTATTGCCGGCGGACTGGATCGCCGTGCATATCGGCGTCGAGGATCACGTGTTCCAGTCGGACCTGCTGGGTGTCGACAAGCTCACGAACAACCTCGAGGCCACGATTGGCGCAAGCGTATTCTTTTAGGAAGGACGTCATCATGAAACTTCGCATTGCAGGATTGAGCGCGTTATGCATCGCGCTGCCGCTGCTCGCTGCCGTGGACACGAACTCGCCGGCGCCCGATTTCACCTTGCAGGCACAAAGCGGCAAGCCGGTCGAGCTCACTCAGTTCAAGGGCCAGGTGGTCATGCTGAACTTCTGGGCGAGCTGGTGCGGCCCGTGCCGTCAGGAGATGCCGTTGCTCGACAGCATCTACAAAAAATACAGCAAGCTCGGCTTCACCATGATCGGCGTCAACGTGGAGCCCGACTCCAAGGCGGCCAATGACTGGCTGAAACAGACGCCCGTGACCTTTCCAATCCTCTACGATACGGACAGCAAGGTGAGCAAGCTCTACGGCGTCTCCGGCATGCCGAGCACGGTGATCGTCGACCGCAAGGGCACGGTGCGCATGATCCATCGCGGCTACAAGCCGGGCGACGAGGAAGAGTATTTGAGCAGTATCCGCACCCTGATGCGGGAATGATGCGCGCGCAAGGAGCTGACATGCATCAAGTCCGAGTTCTGGTGGCATTTGCGGTGCTGTACGCGCTCGCCGGCTGCGCGCCCATTCAGCCCTGGGTCAAGCCCTATGAGCGCGAACACCTTGCCGATCCGATCATGTCGTTGAATCGCAATCCGATCTCGAGCGACTATATCGAGCACGTTTTCGGCACCCGCGAAGGCGCCCACGGCGCCACCGGCAGCGCGGGCGGGGGCTGCGGGTGCAATTGAGCCGAGCGTCGCGCCGAGCATCGCCTGCGCCGCGCCGCACGCCACTTGCGGCGCGCCTCGGCGCGCTCGTCGTCTTTGGAGCACTTGGATCTCTGCCGGGCTCTGCCGGAGTGCTGCCGGAGGACGAGGCGGACGCGATGTATCACCGCTACGAAGGCGGCGGGCTCACCGTCCAGGGACCTTCGGTGCTCATTCGCAAGAAGATCGGCGACAATTTCTCGGTGTCCTACAACTACTACGTCGATGTGATCTCGAGCGCCTCCATCGACGTGCTGCTGACGGCGAGTCCGTACAAGGAAAAGCGCACGCAGCAGAGCGGCTCCGTCGAGTACCAGCACGGCAAGACGACCTACAGTGCAAGCTACATCCACAGCCGCGAGCCGGACTACATCGCCGACACGAGCATCTACAGCCTGAGCCAGGACATGTTCGGCGACCTGACCACGGTGACCATGAGCTACTCACGCGGCTGGGATCGGGTCTATCGCGACATTAAGCTCGCCGACGGCGCGATCGTGAATGATCCGGCCTTCGCGCAGCAGGTCGACCACAGAAGTTACGCCGTCGGCCTGACCCAGGTGCTCACGCGCAATCTGATTCTGAGCCTCAATTACCAGGCGCTCACCGACCAGGGCTATCTGCAAAACCCCTATCGCGAGGTCGTCTACCTCACTCCGGGCGCAGGCAAGGGCTGGGCGACCGCGCCCCAGGTCTACCCCGGCACTCACACCAGCAATGCAAGCTCCGCCGACCTGAAGTACTACCTGCCGTACCGCGCGGCGCTCGACGCCTTTTATCGCTACTACACGGACACGTGGGGCATCGCGGCGAACACGGTGCAGCTGGGCTACACGCAGCCGTGGAAGCACTGGATTTTTGACGGCCACCTGCGCTACTACAGGCAGAACGCCGCCAACTTCTACAACGACCTCTTCCCGCGCGCCAATGCGCAGAACTTCATGGCGCGCGATCGCGAGCTGGCGGCGTTTTCAAGCTACACCGTAGGCGTCGGCGCTTCCTATGAATTTCAGATCCCGCGCGCACCCTGGATCCAGAAAAGCAGCCTCAATCTGCACTACGACCACTTGATGATCGACTACACCGACTTTCACACCCTCTACAGCACCACGGTAATTCCCGCAGGCGGCGCGGACGAACTGCCCCTCTACCGCCTCGATGCCAACATCGTTCAGCTCTTCTACTCCCTGTACTTCTGACTTTGATGGCGCGAGTGAGTTAAGCTTGCGCGAACGCTCGCTCCGCCGCGCCTATTAGCGTCGGCGGACGGCGACATCGTCAGGGGATTACAGGATGCGCAACCGCGTCGCTTTCATCAGCCTGCTTGCAGGCATCGCTCTCAGCGTCGGCTCCACGCAACTGCACGCGCAGGCGCGCGAAGAGGGCCATTTGCTCATGGCCACACAGATTTTGGAGGAGCTGAGTGCGACGCCTGATACGTTTATTCCGGAGCGCCTGCTCGACCGCGCGTACGCCATCGCCGTCGTGCCCGACGTTACGAAAGTGGCATTCATCGCGGGCGGCCGCCGCGGCACGGGCGTCATGGTCGTGCGCGACAAGAACGGCCGCTTTTCGAACCCGGTGTTCATCGCACTCACGGGCGGCAGCATCGGCTGGCAGGCGGGCGTGCAGTCGACCGACATCGTCCTCGTCTTCACCACCCGCAACGGCGTCGAAGGCATCACGGGCGGCAAGGTCACTCTGGGCGCCGATGCCTCGGTCGCGGCCGGCCCGGTGGGCCGCCAGGCTTCGATTGCGACCGACTCGAATTTCAATGCCGAGGTGTATTCCTACTCGAGGAATCGCGGCTTGTTCGCCGGCATCGCCCTCGACGGCAGCGTCCTGTCGATCGACCGGGGGGCGAATGCCGCTTTCTACAAGAAGCCTGGCGTGACTGCGACTGAAATCTTGGCAGGCGAGGTCACCACCACCGACAATACCGCGCAGCGCTTTCTCGCGGCCGTCGCGGCGAGCACCGGTGGAAACACGAGCACCGCGTCCGCTCCGGTTGTCAACGCACCCGCAGCTGCTGCGCCCGCGCCCGTGCCCGCGGGGACAGCACAAAGCTTCCCGATGGCGGATCCGAAGCCGGGCACGGAGCCGAAGTAAGCTTCCAGCCAGCGCATTCCAGCCCGTTCCTTCCCACCGAGCCGGCGGCGGCGCAGCGCCTTGCCGCCGCCCCTTGAGCAAACGTCGTTATCGAGGGTGATCTCCCCTGCATTGAAGAGCGCTGCTGCAGTGCAGCACCAAGCCCCGACGGCGACGGTGAAGACCTGGGTGGGCCGCGGCCGCGCTGCAACGCCGCGGCCGCTGATCGGGCTGCCCTGTCGAGCGGCCCGGACGGTTGGGCGTCACTTACCTTCGATTTTGTCCGTGGCGTCGGCAGCCTTGTCGCGCGCCTTATCCATCTGATCCTGGATCTTGTCGGCGGTCGGCTCTTCGCCGCGGTTCTTAACCGTGTCAATCACGTGATCCACTTTCTCGCCTGCCCTCTCCACAGGGCCTTTCCTTTCGCAGGCCGCGACGCCTAACACGAGCGTGCATAGCACAAGCGTCAACATCTTTACACGAGGCATTTTCGTTCTCCGCAAATTCAACTATCGGTCGCGCCCGCAGCCTGCACTGAACCAGCCGCCGTGCGACTGCAACTCAGTCACCTGGAAACTGGAACTCTACTTCGATATTGAGGTCCGCGAGGCGGCGGGACATCGTGCTGCTGAGGGTGAGCACCGAATTTGCAAGCGGCGCGATCTCGACGAGCAATGAGATCTCGCCGCCATCGGCCTGCAAGGCGCTGAGAAATTCCCGGTGCCGGGCGAGCTGCAGAAGCTGCGTCGACATGAAAAGCTCCAAAGGGACGCTCGTGCCTCCCACCAGCTGCCCAGGCAGCGGCGCCGACCAGTACGAGTCACGGTGCCGACCACCCAACGGTGTGCCGGTCTGCGACAAGCGCGGCTCGCCCGCTTTCCAGGTGTGGGCGGGATCGAGCTTCAGGGTCTCGGTCAGAATCGCCGGATCCACACTCGGATGCCGCGCGCGCAGCGTCATCGCATAGGTGTAGGCGCTGCCAGGCACAAATTTGCTCGGGTTTCTTGAAGCCATCATCGCTTGCTCCGCTGCCGCCATAATCTCCCAGAAGGCATTCCACTGTCCAACGACGCTCAAGCTGCACGCACGCCGTGCGCCTTGAACCACGCGAGCATGCGCTGCCATCCGTCCTGAGCGGCAGCGGCGTTATAGCTCGGCCTGTAGTCGGCATTGAAGCCGTGTTGTGCGTCCGGGTAGACGATGATCTCGCTTTTGACGCGCGCCTTCTTCAGAGCCTCGCGCATCTTCTCGATATCGCTCGCCGGTATGCCCTGATCCTGCCCGGCGTACAATCCGAGCACCGGCGCCTTGATCTCGCCGGCGATGTTGAGCGGATGGCGCGGATGCAGCGCGGTGGTGTCGCGGTTGAGCGGGCCATACCAGGCGACCCCGGCGTGCAGCTTTGGATTATGCGCGGCATAGAGCCAGACGATGCGGCCGCCCCAGCAGAATCCCGTGATGCCCAGGTGCGCGCTGTCGCCCTTGCCGGTGCTCTTCGCCCACGCCACCGTCGCATCCAGATCCGACATCACTTGTGCATCGGGCACCTGCGCGACGATCGGCATGATGTCCTTGACGTCGCTGATCTTGGAGACATCGCCCTGGCGCGCGTACAGTTCCGCCGCCACGGCGAAGTAGCCGAGTTTGGCAAAGCGGCGGCAGACATCCTTGATGTGTTCATGGACACCGAAGATCTCCTGCACCACGAGCACCACCGCGAACGGGCCACCGCTCGCGGGCATGGCGCGATAAGCCGGTATATCGCCGTCGGCGGTCGGGATTTTAACTTCGCCCGCAACCAGTCCCTCCGTTCCCGTCGTGATGGTCTGCGCCGATACGGGTTGCACGGCCAGCGCAAAGCCCGTCGCGAGCGACGTTACGATCATTGCGCGCCGCGTCAGATCCATACGCGGCGCTAGACTGAGTAGATCAAGTGGCGCGGATTGCTTCGTCATGAAATTACCTACTTGCAGAATATTTCGGACCGGGGCTGCGCATTCACGACCGTCCACCGCGCCATTTGATCATTGTGGCGTGGCGGGCGCGCTTGCGCCGCTCCTGCCCAAGCGCACCGGGTACGCTAATACGCCTCAGCGTGCATGCATCGCGGCGGATGGCGCCACTCCCTCGGGGCGCAGCATGGTGCCGATCCACTGGTCGATATCGCTCAGGTGATCGACGATCTGCACATTGTAGCGAATGTGGGCGATTGCCTTTTCAAGGCTGCTCGCGGCGCTCGCCGGAATATGGCCTGCGGCGAATTCATTCAAGCCCGTAATCATGCGCGGATCACTGCTGCTGCTCGCCAGGCGCGGTACGTACTGGGTTTTGCTGTCGCTTTCCAGGATGGGATCGATCGCATCCCAATGCGCAATGGCGAACTTGGCGGCGAGTTCCGGATGATCGGCGGCGACGGCGCTGATGATGAGCGGACGCAACGTGACCGACGCCTCCTGCGTCAATGCCAGATCGAGGGCGCGCTGCGCAAGATGCGGGTCCGCTGCCTCCCCTAACAATCGATAGTATTGCAGCTTCTCAAGCTCCGTGGGCGCCGCGCGCGCCAGCGTATGCAACTTCTCCCACGCGTGGCCGTCCGCATTTGCGGCCACGACCTCCAGCACGCTATTGCGTTCGGCCGCGGTGACGCGTGACGGTGCAGCCATGAACTTACTGAAGCGACGCTGGGCCTCGCCCACCACGGCCGGATCGCCGAAGCGTCCCATTGCCGCCAGGAGCGTCGCGCGCAGGCTCTCAACGTTGTCGGCCTCGCCGGCGCGCGCATCCCAGCCGACGCGCGCGAGCGCAGGCTGCAAAACAGTGCGCGCGTACGCGCGGAATGCGCCGCGGCCCGGCCGGCCGGCGTAGCGCTTGTCGAGACCGATGAGCGAATCCGCCAAATTGCTCCAGATCACCGGCTCCCCAGTGAGCGGCAGCCTCGTGGTCAGTAACAGGAATTGCGCCATCGGCGCCTGGCCGGCAAAGGCGAGTGCCTTGGTGTCGTTCAAAAGGCCGAGCTGATCCTGCGCGGCGAGGGTCTGAAAGTGATCCGCCAGCCTTGCATAGGCTTCGGGGGCATAGCGACTGCGAAAATAGCCACTTTGCCCGACGTTGAGCAGCGCCGGGCCGCACCCCGCAAGCGCCGTGCGCGTAACCGTGGGTCCGGCAACGATGACATGGCTGACCGCAGTGCTGCCGAGCGCTTGCAGCGCGACCGGCACGTGCCAGATTTGCGCGCCCTTACTCGCGGAGTCATCGATCGCAAAGCGACTTTGCCGCAGCTCGACCGCGAACTGCCCTTGCGCGCATTGCGCTGCCTGCACCGCGATCAGCGGAACACCCGCGTGCAAGGTGAAATCGTGCGCGATGTCTCCGACCTTCTTCGGGCTTACGGCGTCAATATCTGCCCACAGATCATCGGTAACTGTGTTGCCATAGGCGTGATCGTGCATGTAACGGCGCACGCCGGCGCGAAACTCGTCTTCGCCCACGTACGCTTCGAGCATGCGGATGACGGCCCCGCCCTTTTGATACGTGATTTCATCGAAGGCGTTACTGGCCTGCAGAACGTCCCTGATCGGCGTGACGATGGAATGCGTGCCGTTGGCGGCATCAACATCCATGGCTTCCTGCACAGCGGGCTGCGTCTGCAGCCACAGCTTCCATTGCGGATGGAAGTGATCGACCGCTTTCGTCTCCATCCACGAGGCGAAACCCTCGTTTAGCCATAGGTCATCCCACCAGGCCATCGTGACGAGATCACCAAACCACTGGTGCGCCATCTCGTGCGCAATGACCACGGCCACGTTCTGGCGATCGCCCTCGGTGGAAAAGCGCTCGTCGATCAGCAGGTCCTGCTCGAAGTAGAGAATCGCGCCCCAATTTTCCATCGCGCCGAAGAATTGACTGCTGCCCGGCGCGGCGATCAGATCCAGCTTCGGCAACGGATAAGGCGTGCCGAAGTAGTCGTTGTAGTACGGCAGCAGCTGGGCCGCGATATCAAGAGCGTAGCGGCCACGCTGCGCGTCGCCGCGTTTGACGATCACTCCGACGTCGACGTTGCCGATCATCCGTTGCACGCGCTCAAAGTCGCCGGCACCGAAGAACAGCAGGTAAGAGCTCATCCTGGGAGTGGGTCCAAAGTGCACGCGCTTGAGCCCCGCGGCGAGGTTCTCCGTGTTCGCAATCGGCATATTGGAGACGGCTGTTTCGCCGGCGGGCACCGTGGCGGTCAACGTAAACGTCGCCTTGCGGCCCGGCTCGTCCCAGCACGGCAGAAACCTGCGCGCATCAGAGTTTTCAAACTGCGTGAAAAGCGCCCGGTCGCTGGCGCCGCCGGCCCCGGCATAGTCGAGAGCAAATAGACCCGAGGCCTGCTGGTAGATCCTGCCTCGATAATCGATCGCTAAATCATAGCGGCCGGGCGTAATTGGCGCACCGAAGTTAAAAGTCGCGGTCTGCTGTGCGCTATCAAGAGTGATTTCGGGGCGCGTCGTCCTGCCCGAAAGCGTAACGCGTTCAAAGATGAGATCAGCGGCGTTCAGCACAATGGTCTGGGTCGGGCGCGCCACCTCAACAGCGATACGCACGTGGCCGCGAAAGCTCAAATGAGCCATGTCCGGCGTGACCTCAAGGTCGTAGTGCGCAGGCGTCACGCTGTCCGGCAATACGATGCGATCGGGCGCTGCTGCGGCCTGCGCACTCTGCAGCGGTCCGATCATGGCGAGCGCGACGAGGCGGAGGACGCTAATCGCGAGCTGACGGACTTTCATGGTTTTTCGATCCCGAGGAGGCGGCCCTTGTACTCGCGTCATATTGCCATAGCGAGCGAGGGGGTTCATTGGGAGCGTTGCGCCGCGGCGGCATGCCATGCGACAAGCACTGCGCGTTCGCGCGCCGTATCGATGCCGGCCTTGAGTTGCAGCCGCTCCGGTTCGGGACGCTGCAGCTGCCAGGCAAGCGTGTCGCACACCGTTTTATCGATGCCCCTGACGCTAAGCCCCGCCTGCAACGCCCGCGCGACGCTTACCTTGGCGAAGGCGGCGTCAGCGCCAGTGGGATCGCTCCAGATCGGCATGTCAGTTTCCAGTACAACGCCATGCTGCTGCATGAATTCAGCGGGCACCCAGACCGCCCGCGGCGGCATCACCGGCTTCGCGAGCGAGTTCGCGCAGCCGATACTCGCACTGAGAAGATCGCCCATTGTGAAGCGGCCCGGCGGCGAGACCAAATTGAATGTGCCGACGACGTTGTGCTCCACCGCGTCAAGCGTAAATCGTGCCAGGTCGCGCACGTCGATAAACTGGATTGGATC
Source organism: Steroidobacteraceae bacterium (assembly GCA_035481795.1). GTDB lineage: Bacteria > Pseudomonadota > Gammaproteobacteria > Steroidobacterales > Steroidobacteraceae > PALSA-1196. The sequence goes on along the minus strand of DATHRI010000022.1, from coordinate 14,215 downwards.
GCCGGGGCCGTCCGGCGCGAGCATCTCACCACCGCGGGCCGCGCGCGCCGGCCAATAGGTAAAGCGGTCTGAGTTGTCATTTGGCCCGACGATATAGCCGGGGCGCAGCACCGTAACGCGCCCGGGCAGCGCAGTTTCGGCTGCCTGCTCGCACAGCGCCTTGAGAGGCCCGTAGGTGTTCTCATCTACTTTTTCGACGCCCTCATCGGCGAGCTTGCCGACCGGTGAGCCCTCGTCGGGGGGCATGGCGAAACTCGCATAGACGGAAACCGAGGAGACGAACACGTATTGCCGCACGTTGGGCGCTAGCAATTGCGCGCTGAGTCGCACGTGGCGCGGCACGAACCCGGAATCATCGATGACGCTGTCCCATTTGCGCCCGCGCAAAGCGTCGAGTTGTCCATTGCGATCGCCTCTGAGCTTTTCAAGGTTGGGGAAAAGCTGCGGGTTTGTCTCACCGCGATTGAACAACGTGACGATGTGCCCGCGTGCGACGGCAAGCTCGGTGAGATGTATGCCAATGAAGCGCGTGCCCCCCAAGATGAGAATCCGCAGCGGTCGCGCTCGCGCAGCGCTCAGCGATCGCTTTGCGCTGAGCGCGGCCGCCGCCATCATGGAAGCCGCCGAGATGAATTGCCGTCGCTGCATGTCGATTGACCCTCTAGGCTGCGGAGGTCACGTTCTGCGGAAACAGGATTCGCCGCGCTTCGGCGTCCATGTCGGTCTTGAAGGCATACCGCTCCTTGAGCGCCTCGGCGCGTGCCGCGGCCGGACGAGCGCCGATCTCATCGAAGAGCCGCTGCAGGTTCGGCAATTTCGCCCAGGCATTCTCGCCGAGGATGCGCGGCAGCACGCGCGCCCAGCCCCACACGGCCATGTCGACGATGGTGTAGCTATCACCGAGCATGTAGCGATGCGACCCCAGCCGCGCGTCGAGGATGCCGAAGTGACGCTGCGCCTCATAGAGGTAGCGGTTCACCGCATATTCGAGTCCCGGGGGTGCGAAATGCTTGAAATGCACGGCCTGGCCTGAATACGGGCCGACACCGCTCGCGACGAACATCAGCCACGACAGGAGCGCGCCACGGGCGGCGGGGGTGCGCGCCGGCAAAAACTTGCCGGTTTTCTCTGCGAGGTACAGCAGGATCGCATTGCTGTCGAACACGACGGCATCACCGTCCACGAGAGCCGGTGTCTTGGCGTTCGGGTTGATGGCGAGAAACGCGGGTTCGAACTGCTGACCCTTGCGGGTATCCACGGGCACAAGCTCATAGGGCAGTGCCGCCTCCTCGAGAAAGAGCGCGACCTTCGCAGGATTGGGCGAAGGGTGATAAAAGAACTTGAGCATCAAGGCCTCCACATCGGGGACGCCCGTTTTAGCACAGATATCCGCCGGCGCAGGTCCGGCGCCCTGGGCGCCTGACCCACCGCCCCGGGGTCCCGTCCCCTGTCCGGCAAAGGAACACCTGGGGCGTCGAGGCGTTATTCGCCCATGCCCGGATGGCAAAGCGGCCGGGAGATTGATCATCCCACGACAGCGAGAGGTGCCCCCTATGAAACGCGGTTTGTTACTTTTGTGCCTGAGCGCGCTGGCGCTCGCGGCGGCCTGCTCCCGGCAGCATGCGACTGGATCTGACACGGCAGCTCCCAGCTCGGACAACTCGATGCAGTCGAGTTCCCCGCCGAGCTCGTCAGGCACGCCGTCGGATACGTCCACGCCTCCGGCGAGCTCCACGGATTCGATGCAAGGCTCGAGCTCAAGCCCGACCTCGACGCCTGACAGCAGCACCAGCCCGCCGCCGAGCCAGCCTTCGTCAACGCCTAAGCAGTAGGACGCTTCCCGCGTCGGCCTTAGATTTGCAAGGCCGACGCGGGTGCGTAAGGGCCGACGGCCGATCCGGGGCGTCGGCCGCTGGAGGATGGCAAATGCTCAACGCGATACTCGTCGGAATTCTCAGGAACGCGCTTCTGGTAGTGGGGATCAGCGCGCTGGTCCTGCTGAATACCGCCATTTGGAGCGGATAAGGCGAGGCGAGCCCTCGCACCGGGTACGCACGCGGGGGGCCAATCACGACTGAGTGTGCATCGGCTGTGCATGCGTCGGCTGGCAGTTCGGATGGTCTGCGACGCGCGCGGTCCACCCCGTCGACCTTGAGAGAAAAGCCAAACCTACCTCGTCGCACTCGAAACCCCTAGACTGGGTGCATGCCGCTTTTGAAGGTAATCGTCCTTGCGATCGTGCAAGGCTTGGCCGAACTCTTGCCGATATCCAGCTCCGCGCATGTCATCGTGGCTGAGAAGCTGATGGGGCTGGATCCGTCGGCTCCAGCAATGACGCTGCTGCTGGTGATGTTGCACACGGGAACCATGTTCGCAGTCATTGCCTATTTTTGGCGCAGCTGGCGCGACACATACTTCAAGAGCGCGCCGGCCTTCAAGAGATTCGCAGGACTTGTCATTCTCGCGACTGCACTAACGGCAGTGATCGGCGCAGTGATCATCAAGATTGTCGAAAGAACTGCGTATGCCGGCGTGCCGCACGCGCAGATTGAGGATCTATTTGGGCATTTGGAAATCATCGCTCCGGCCCTCGGCGCCGCTGGGTTGTTGATTTTGATCGCGGGAATCTTCGAACACCGCCAGCGTGCGCCCCGCGCGGCTGTCCAGGAACTAAGCGCAAGACAAGCCGCCCTCATCGGAGCCGTACAGGGATTGTGTCTGCCGTTCCGCGGTTTCTCCCGTTCCGGAGCGACGATATCGGTCGGCATACTCGCCGGGGTTGCAAAGCCGATGGCGGAATCCTTCAGCTTTGCGCTCGCTGTGGTGCTCACGCCGCCGGTCGTCGCACGCGAATTGCTCCGGCTGCTGCACGCACAGAAGATCCAGGGCACGGTCGACTTGGCCGCCGCTGTATTTCCGAGCCTGCTCGGTGCGGTGTGCGCCTTTCTTGCCGGACTCGCCGCCTTGCTATGGCTCAGTCGCTGGCTTGAACGCGGCCGCTGGTATCTCTTTGGAATCTACTGTCTGGTCGCCGCGGCGGCGGTGGCGGCATTGCACAACATCGGCTACTGACTGCCGTTTTGCAGTCCGCAGGATTCCATCACCAAACCTGTCAGCCGCCGCACAGAGCCTTCTTTTAGGCTTGCGTCGCGAACGCGCGCTGTGCAGCCGGCCGTGCGACGCAGCGTTCCAAATAAGCCTTGAGTGCCGGTTCGTCGCCCAGGATCTTGAACATGTCGATGAAATAGACGGCCGCGCCCAGCATCACATCGGCCGCGCAAAAGCGCGCCCCGAGAATCCACGGGCCGGCCTGCAAGCCCTCGCGCAACGTCGCCATGACGGACGGGTAATCGCCCCAGCCATGCGCCACGCGATTCGGTGCGAGCCCTGAGAATTTTTCCGCCATTGCCGGCTCGATGTTGGAATTGGTAAACATGAGCCACTGCAGGTACGCGCCGCGCTGCGGATCGCCGAGCGGCGGCGCGAGCCCCGCCTGTGGATACGCGTCCGCGATGTAGGCGCAAATCGCCCCGGAATCACTAATGCGGACCGCGCCATCCACGAGCGCGGGTACTTTGCCCTGCGGGCTGGCGGCGCGAAAATCAGGGTCCGCCTTCGCCTTCGGATCGCGGATGTCGATGTGCACCCGCTCGAACGGCACGCCCGCTTCCTCGAGCATCCACAACGCCCGCGTCGCGCGGGTCTTCGGACACCAGTAGAGCCTGATCATCGTGTTGTCTCACCGGCCTTGAGATAATTGTTGGGCAATGGTTCCACACAGACAGGCTGCGCCGCAATTCCTGGTTCCTCACGCCGCAGGCGGCGCCTGCCCTGCCAGCCGCGGAATCGTCGCATCGATACAAGCCCAAGTCGGCGCCTGCGACGTCCAAATCGTAGTCGACGGTCTGGCCAGCTCGCGCTCGTCGAGCGTGCCGCTGCGTACAAATGTCAGATGCGGACGCGCCTCGGCGTCGCTGAATACATGCGTGCCGCACACCGGACAGAACCTGCGATGCATGACATTGCCGCTGTCGGCAATGCTGCGGTAGTCGCGCAGCTCGCCGCCGAACGTGATCGCTCTGCTCGGGAAGCAGGTATTGACCGTAGCGCTGCCGGCTCCCACGTATTGACAGAGCCGACACCAGCACACTCGCGTAACAATCGGTGCGGCGCTGATTCGGTAGCGCACGGCCCCGCAAAGGCACCCACCGGTAATATCCCCGATGCTCATTTCGCACCTCCCTCATAACCAGTGTCGCTCGTCTGGCGGTGCGCTTTGCAATCCGCTGCGGCGCGCACCCTGCCCTTGCAGTGCAAAGTGAATTCTGCGCGTAGACGAAAACGCCCAATGGTATAGTCGAAGAAGCTTCTGCGGAGTCGTTATGGTGCACGGCGGTACGCAGGGACTGCGCGCGCCGCAGAATGGCCCGGGGCACTTTTAATGATGTTGGAGTATGTTCGCATGCGATACACCGCTATTCCCATTGTTCTGCTGCTCGCCGGGTGCGGTGCGCAGACTCCGGCTCCAGCGCCGGCGCCAGCCGATACGTCCACAACGGCGGCGGCCCCCGCGCCAGCAGCCGAATCAACTCCAGCAACGACCGCCGAATCGGTGCCCGCGCCAGCGGCACAACCCACGCCAGCGCCAGAATCCGCCCCGGCACCGGAATTGGCGGCCAATGCGCCGGAGGGACCCGCCTACGAGCCTCCGCCCCCACCGCCAGTGGTGAGCGTTGACGAGGAACCTCCCGTTTCCGAGCCCGCACCCATCGCCGTGGGCTGGGCGCCACCGCCGATGCTCGTTGAGTCTCCCCCGCCACAGCCGTCTCCGGAGGCCGTCTGGGTGGGAGGCTATTGGGTTTGGCAGGGCAACTGGGTCTGGGCACACGCTCGCTGGATGCCGCCGCCACGCCCGCGCTACGGCTGGGTGAACCCGTATTACGAGAATCGCGCTGGCGTGGTCATTTTCATCGACGGCCACTGGTCACCGCCCGGTGTTGTATTCGTTCCGCCTGCGCCTGGACTGCACCTGACCCTGGAGATCGCAGGGCCCGGCGTCATACCCGGGCCGCCGCCGATGGGGCCGATTGGGGTATTTATTCCCCCACCGCCGGGCTCGCGATTCGGGATCATCGTACCGGCGCCCATTGGGATCTCGCCGGCGGTCGTGACGAGTGCGCCGCCGGTCATTGCGGTGGGCATGCGCATCAACATCAACAATACGACGAACAACACGACCAACGTGCGCAACACGACCAATGTCACCAACATCACGAACGTCACCAATGTGACCAATGTGACCATCGTGGCGCCGGCGAGCGCGACCGCCTCCGGCAGGGCTGTGAGTGCGTCGGTACCCGCGCAGGCGCACCTTGCCGCTGCATTGCCCCCCGTCGTCAAGGTACGGGCACCGGCACCGGCCGCGTCGAAGCCCATTCCGGCCTTCGTACATGGACGGCCCCCGCCGGCACTACCACCCCCGCAACCAGTCAAGATCGAATCGACACCGCGGGCGGCTGAAGCGGCCCGTGCGGCACCGCCCGGCAGACCAGCCGCGGAGAAGCCCGCGGCGAAGGCTGCGGAGAAGCCCGCCCCCAAGGCTGCAGAGAAGCCCGCACCGAAGGCTGCGGAGAAACCCGCTCCCAAGGCTGCGGAGAAACCGGCGCCCAAGCCTGCGGAAAAGCCTGCGGCAAAGGCTGAAGAAAAGCCGTCGCCAAAAGCTGCGGCAAAGCCCGGCGAACCGGCCAATCATCCGCCGACCACCAAGGAGCCGGAGAAGCCGAAGCCAGGGGCCAAGCCGAACCCGCCAGCAAAGGCGACGTCTGAGCACCCGAAGAAGCCGGGTGAGAAGGATGACGCCAAGAAATCCGATCAGACAGACTAGCGCGAAATGGCCTACCGCCGCCGATGTCGGCGGCGGTAGGCCGCCGCGCTGCGCTTCTTTGCCGCAACTTCCCGCTTCAATTCGCGTCCACCGCGGACGGCCGGGTTGCAGCGCCTATACTCGCATGCGCCCCGCAGGTCTCGCGCGCCTTCGCAATCGCGCAACCATAATCTAACCGCGCGCGTGCGATACGCCGCGTGCGGCTGCGGGCCGTGCCGACCAGTCCGCGCGCGTTTGCCCCCAGATCTCGACCGGAGAATCCTCAAATGGAGGAGGCAGGCGTCCTGGACCACGATTGCGGGAGCCAAGTTTTCGAGCCACCGCTTGTGAGGCATGGTTGTCGGGCGCAATGGAGTGAATGACTTCCGTCCAGCCCAGCTCAGCAAAGGCCCAATCCATCGCGGCAGTTGCGCCTTCAGTTGCGTAACCGCGACCCCAGCAATCGCGCACAAGGCCCCAACCAACTTCCGTTCCCGGCCAGCCCTCCGGATACCACGGGCCGAGCCGCCCGATCCAACGTCCCGTGGCTTTCTCGATGACCGAGAACATGGCAAAGCCCTGCAGATACCATGCGCCAGCCATCACCATGAGCGCGCGCCAGGCTAGTGCCCGCGGCTGAGGACCGCCAATAAAGTGCGACGCCTCAGAATCTTCCAGAAGTGCCGCCCAAGCGCCGAAGTCCTCAATACGCGGTGGCCGCAGCAATAATCGTGGCGTATCGAGCTGTATGAGTTCCGCGCTCACGAGGTCACTTTAACACAGCGGATTCTTTAGGAATCAGCGAGTTAGCACGCACGCCAAATGTGTTGTGGGCGGCTAGTCAGGTGCCTGGGAGGATAGATAGGACGCGACCGCCAGCAGGTCGCGGACTGACAGATTTGCGACTACGCCCTGCGTCAACGCTGCATGGCTCTCGCGCCGATCGCCATTTTGGAATTTCCAAAGCTGCCGCACGAGATACGTCGGCGGGCGTCCTGCAATCGGGGCATCTCCAGCAAGTCTGTTTCGCTCTCAGGCAGCTCAACGATCCGCTGCCCTATTGGCTCCCGCCCGTCATGAGAATGGCGATCCTCATCAAGGTCACCGGATCAACGGCGGATTTTGGACCGACCGGATCTCAACTACCCGGATCCACACGCGCGGCTTGAGTGATGCGTAGTAGCGAGCAGCATGATCGGCCGGGTACCAGTCCGGCGGATTGGGTACCTCCTGAAGCTGCGCCGTTGTATGCGATCTCACGCTTCCCGGAACGCTTTGCGGCGTTGCGCTTGCGCTCGGCGGCCGCGCGGGCAGGTCGTCACGAAGAATGCCCAATCGGACCGTTCGGCGGCGCCACATCCATCAGCAGACAACCCCAGTTCCACAAGACAGGGCAGCATCCTCCGCGCTGGCGCTTGACCGATGCTGCCATCATTGACATCACGATGATTCATAATTATTGAGGCACTTTCGCCATAAATTGACGAACGCAAAGGACCGCGGTACGCATTTCACTCCTCTATCCCGAGCTCGCGGAAGATGAAGGCATATTCCAATGCGGTATCGTGGTAGCGCTGAAAGCGCCCGGACTTGCCGCCATGGCCGGCGGTCATAGTTACGCTGAATAAGAGCGGATGTCGGTCGGTTTTAGTGGCGCGCAGTTTGGCGACCCACTTCGCGGGCTCATAGTATTGCACCTGTGAATCCCACAGCCCGGTGAAGACCAGCATGGCTGGATATTCCTGCGCTTTCACATTGTCATAGGGCGAATACGAGAGCATGTAGTCATAGTAGATCTTTTGCTTCGGATTGCCCCACTGGTCAAACTCGTTGGTTGTAAGCGGAATGCTCTCGTCGAGCATGGTGGTCACGACGTCGACAAAGGGAACGTACGCGATGATGCCGCGATAGCTCCGGGGGGCCAGGTTGGCGACTGCTCCGATCAGCAATCCGCCCGCGCTGCCGCCCTGAGCAAACACCTTATCTTTGGCGCCATAGCCTTTTTTCACCAGAAACTCGGTCGCCGCAATGAAGTCCGTGAAAGTGTTCTTCTTATGCAGCAGTCGGCCGTCCTCGAACCACTGGCGCCCGAGTTCCTGGCCGCCGCGCACGTGCGCGATCGCAACTACGAAGCCTCGCTGCAGCAGGCTCACCCAATTAGCGCGGAACGCCGGATCAGTGGAAAGGCCGTAGGAACCGTACGCGTACTGATAGAGCGGCGCGCTGCCGTCGAGCGGTGTTCCTCGGCGATACGCTACCGAGACGGGGATCTGGGTGCCGTCGCTCGCCGTGGCGTGCAGATACTCCGTAACGTAGTTGTCAGGGTTATAGCCGCCGAGCACGGCTTCGCGCTTCTTGAGATCCTTAAGACCGGTATGCATGTCATAGTCGTAGGTGGCACGTGGTGCAATGAGCGAGCTGTAGATGTAGCGCACCGTGGGACTGTCGATTCCCGGGGTGGGAACGAGCGTCATCGAGTATGCCGGCTCGCTTGAGTCGATGACGACGTCTGCACCTCCGTCCCAGGGCTTCAGGCGAAGCTTAAGCAAACCGCCCGAATGCTCGTTGATGGCCAAGTAGCCGCGCGAGACTTCGAAGCTCTCGATCAGCGCATCCGGCCGCGGCCCTTGCACATCCCGCCAGTTGCGTTTGTCACTGCTGCCCGCAACAGGCGTACGCATAATCCGGAAGTTTGGCGCCTGCCAGTTGGTGCGAATGATGAAGTCATTGCCGAGCGCATCCACGTGGTATTCCAGATTCGGCTCGCGCGCCAGGACCGGCTTGAAGCGCAACTGCGGGTCCGATGCGTCGGCATAGCGGATCTCGGTTTGCTGCGTGCTCTGCAGTTGGATGAAGAGGTATTTCTCGGAGCGGCTGTTGCTGACCGTTATGTAGTAGCTGTGATCCGCCTCCTCGTAGACCAGTGCATCCTGGCGCTGATCTGCACCCAGCCGATGCTTGTGCACGCGCACCGATAACAGCGTCACCGGGTCCTTTTCGATGTACAGCAGGGTTTTGTTGTCGGCCGCCCAGACGAATTCCGGCTCGACGTTGGTCACCGAGTCGGCCAGCAGCGCACCCGTTGCCAGATCCTTGACCTTCAGCGTGTATTGGCGGCGGCCGACATCATCCTCCGTATATGCGAGCAAGCGCCCGTCGCGGCTGACCTCGGCGGCGCCGATCTGAAAGTATTCATGGCCCGCCGCCATTGCATTGCCGTCGAGCATGATTTCCTCGGCAGAGGATAATTGGTCCTTGCGGCGCGCATAGATCGGATAATCCTGGCCAGGCACGAAGCGGGTGTAATACCAGTACCCGTGCTCGTATACAGGCACGCTGGCGTCGTCGGGCTTGATCCGGCCCACCATTTCATCGTAAAGCCGCTGTTGCAGGGACTGCGTTTGCGCCATCACCGCATCGCGGTACGCATTTTCAGCGCGCAAATAATCGAGCACGTCCTTTGATTGGCGCGTGTCATCGCGCAACCAGTAGTAGTCGTCTATGCGCGCGCCGTTCGGGGAAGTGATCGTATAAGGCTTCTTGGCGGCAACCGGGGCCACGGCTGTGACGGTTGCGGGCGCACTGCCGGCAACGACGGCGGATGGATGAGGAACCACAATTTCTGCTCCACGCTGTGTTTGAGGTACGCATGCACTGCCCAGCAGCGCAGCACTTGCAAGAGACACCATTAGGTAAAGCCTGCGGTCATTCACTTTTTACAGCCCCCCCGACAGGTGAACCGACCTATCGTCACGGTCAATCCTTCGAGCGCGCGCGTGCTCGCGCACGCTCCAACGGCGCAGAGATTACAATCTCTTCCGCGCATGCCGCCGCGCAGAGTACGCGGAATGATGCATCTGCGCACTCCCGCGTAGGACGGCGCACTGGCGCGCTGTCTTCTCGGCTCACCTGCAAGTGGCCCGATGCAGACTTGCGCCGCTGCCATCTGCCGCAGTGGCGTCAATTTTTAGGAATTCGCGTACAACCGCCAAAATGCCGCTGCCGCCGCTGCCAGGTTCGCATTCCAGTCGCCGGCTGCAGCATGATCCGCCCCGTCCGTGATGTATTTCGCGCAGCCGAATTCAGCGCCTTCGAGCCGACAGACCTTGGCATACGCGTATGCCTCCATATCAACAACCTCGCAATGCAAGATGCTCTCCCCCGTCGCGAACGAATCGCCGCTGCCGCACAGGCCCTGCGGCAACTGACCAAACGCCGGCGGAAATTCCAGCTCAGCGGGAACATTCTCGAACGGCGTCACGCCGTAGGCGAAGCCCAATGCTCGCACATCCATATCCCGCTGCACGAAACGGTGACAGCCGACGAGCGTGCCCGTGACAAAGCGATGGCTGCCGGCGGTACCGAAATTGATGACTGACGGCAGCGCGTGGCCGGCGTGCCGGTAGGCGGCGAGCCGCCGCGTCAGCGCAATTGCCGCATTAACTTTTCCGAGCCCGGTGTACAGGACCCGCACGCCGTGCTGCTCAAACAGGCCCTGGCTCTCAATGTCCAAAGCCATGACGATCAGGCGCGCGGGGAACGATTCCGACATGGTGGCGAAACTTTCAAAGGTAGTCGATGACATAGCGCAGCGCGCGCTCGCGCCAGACGAACGGCGCGCCAGCGAGCCTCAGATCGATGAGCGCGAGCAGCGCATCCACTTCGTAGCCCGCGCTGCAGCACAGATCGGCGGCCGCACGCATGGTGCCGCCGGTGGCGAGGACGTCGTCCACGAGCAGCACCCGTCCAACGCCGCGCTGCATTTCCAGAATGCCGCTACCGTACTCAAGCGCGTATTCCATATCAACGACCGGCGGCGGCAGTTTGCCCTGCTTGCGAATCGGCACAAAACCCTTGCCGCGCCGTGTGGCGAGCGCTGCAGCAAGAATAAACCCGCGCGATTCAATGCCGGCAACGGCATCAATGCGCCGCCAATCCTGCGCATCGAGCAGCCGCTCAAGTGCCTCTATGGTCGGCTGAAAGTGCGTGCGCAGTAACGGCGTGATATCGCGAAAAAGGATGCCTGGGCGCGGAAAATTGGGGACATCGATGACATGGCGCTTGAGGTCGAGCATAAGACTGTAGCTTAGCGCGGAAAAAGCGCCCCAGGCACGCGTTGTGGTTCGCACCCGCGATTACGCGCGTTCCATGCGCGACCGACACTCAGAGGTCTCTGCATCGCAACGCGCACCGTTCCCGGCCCGCGACTCGCCGTACGACGCCGCTGCAGAAGCGTTGCGCCTGATCCGGCGATGATACAGCGCGCAGTCAGGGCGCGCGGCTATCCATGAGCTCTGCTTTGCCGACACGTGTAAAGAATTGACGCCGGTCCTCGGCGGCTGCGATTTCGCCACCGAGTGCGAGCACCAGCTCGTCGACGCAGATCGCTCGCGACGCCGCGCGCTTAACCAAGTGTTTGGCGAAAGGACCTACGTAGCGCGCCAGTTCCATTTCGAATTGCCGTAGCTGCGCGTTCTCGAACCGAGGGGCCGCGGATGCGCCCTCGGCACCGAGTTGCGTGGCGCGCGGCGCTTCCGGCACCGCCGAGGCATCAGTAAGCCGAATCGAGTCGAGATGGTTGCACAACCTGGCATAGTGCGGCTCGCGCGGCGGGGGAAACGCGTCCAGCCAGTGCTGCGTGCTGAGAAAATACTCGAGACTCCGCGACGGCAGCACGTCCTCGATGCGCACCGGCAGAACGCTGACGCCTTTGTGCACGGCGCGCTCGACCTCCCGGCGCACTTGCGGCGATGTATTGGCGCTCGTGGAAAATACCAGCACCATCACGCGCGCGGCAGCGATTGCGTCAATGATCTCCGCAGCCCAGTCCGCTGCCGGCGCGACGTCGCGCGGCGCGACCCAGCACGCAATCCCATGAGCCTCAACCCATGAGACGAGTTCCAACGCCACATCGCGATCGGGCTGTGAATAGCTCACAAAAACGTCGCGCCGCGCCACTTCAGCTCTCAAGCAACTTGACAGCTTTATCCAAACTGATGCGCATACGGTTGAAGGAACGACCGAGCGCCGCGATCTCCGCGCCACCGGTTACCGGAAATTCCGGCGCGGTACTATCGCCCACACTCACCTGGTCCGCAATTTGCGCCATGCGACGCAGGGGTCGCACCACGACAACGTAGAGAGCGGCATTGACGACAACGAGGAGCGCCACAAATACCGCGCTGAGCGAGGCGAGAAATGCGTGAAAGGCGCTCCTCGCGCTCGCCTCCGCGCTCGCAACGGGCACCGAGACAATCTGCGCGCCGATGACATCATTCGCTTGCCAGCCAAAGCCGTTGCTGTTGCCGTAGCGCGCAATCATCGTGGCCGGCGCGACCGCCGGCACGCTGTGGCACGACAGGCAGCCGCTCTGCACTCGAATTGGTCTGGCAAGGTAAAGCGAGGGGCCCATCGGCGTGTCGCGCTCGCCGACGAACTCGCGCGCGGTTGCGTCATTTCTGAACCGCTGGATGATATCCGCTTCCCAATCAGCGGCCCGATCCCGGGGATTGGTCGGATTGAGTGTCGCTTCCTTGTACGAATATTGCGGGTGGCTCCGATGCAACCGTAGAAAGTCCTGCGTCGCTGCGTAAAACGGCACGCTCTGCGGCAGAAACTCGCTTTGCATCTGCGAATCCAGCAGTGGCCGGATTTCGCTCTCGGTGTAGTCACGGACGCCAAGCGCACTGTCCATCATGAGTCCCGCCTGGGCGATCACTTCGCGTGCGGCATTCGCTTGCAGGACGGCGCGACATGCAAAGCCGGTGATCAATGCACCCAGCACGAAGATGACGGCGAGGGCGAGATTGATTCGAACCAGCAAATTCATAGTTTTCTCGCGAATCCGGCCATCTACGCGCCAGCCGCAACCGCATGCCGGTGCCCAAAGTAGTGGATCGCCACCGGTCGGCGCAACTTCTCGTCCGAGCTATGCAGCAAGCCGTGTCTACGCGCGCCGCGTAACCTTTGTGCGCCACGCGCCCGCCTCCGTGCGCAGCGCCTCGCCTATAAGGAGCGGGCCCTCGCGAGTTCTGACAGTGACGGCCTCGAGAGGCGGAGAATTTCTCGCGCTCCCGCGCAACACGCATTCGTAGTACTCACCTGACGAGCGCACGCCCAAATGTCTGCCTAGCGGCAGAAGCCGCAATTCTACGGCGGCCTTCGCTCCTGTCGCCATAAACAGCCGAGGACAGAGTTATTGTTAATTTCAGTCGCACCATGGTTGCCGTTGACAGTTCTTGTACAACAACGGCCGGAAAGCGCGGGGAATATTGTTAGACTTCAGTTGTGAACTAAAAATGCTCATTAAAAAGAACAGCATTCATGATGCACACTGTCTTGCGCGAAGACCTGCTCGCTCCCCTGCAAAGTGCCAGCCGCTGTTGGCATGCACATTTAGCTCGTGTTGCAGCCGTTGGCCTGAGCGTAGGCGCGTCGCTCACGCTCGCGGCCTGTGGTGGAGGCGGGTCTAGCGCGGCCACCGTTGCGGCGCCAACAGTGTCGTTGAGCGCCTCACCTAACAGCGTCTCCACCGGGAGTGCTTCTACCCTCCGCTGGAGCTCTACGAACGCGACCTCCTGTGCGGCCTCGGAGGGCTGGAGCGGGGTCGAGCCGACGAATGGCAGCATGTCGACGGGCCGACTTCCGGCCACTAAAACTTATGCGCTGGCCTGCACCGGGGCGGGCGGATCCGCCACCGCAACTACGACGGTGACGGTGACGTCAACGGCACCGATACCCACCGTGACGCTGACGGCTAGCCCGACGATCATTGGAACGGGCAGCGCTGCCATTCTCGCCTGGAATTCGACGAACGCGACCGGCTGCACGGCCTCCGGGGGGTGGAGCGGCACGAAGCCAACGAGTGGCAGCACGTCGACGGGCACACTTACGGCAACTGCAAGCTACTCGCTGACCTGCAGCGGCGCGGGTGCCAGCAAATCGGCATCGACCACCGTCACGGTTACCAGCTCAAATTTAGTGACTATCAAGCCGAAACTCGCAGCGCTGACTCCGTCACAGACGCAGCAGTTCACGGCGACTGCCCCTGGCGGAGCAGCAGTCAGCTGGAGTGTGGATGGAGTGGCCGCTGGTAATGCGACCGTCGGAACCATCAGCGCAAATGGACTGTACTCGCCGGGGAGCGCAGTCGGTACACATACCGCTATCGCGACCAGTGTCGCTAATTCTTCGCAGTCGGGCACAGCCACGGTCGCCGTGACGGACCTTGCGGGTATCTTTACGCGCCACAGTGACGCGGCCAGCACCGGGCAGAACCTGCACGAGTATGCGCTGACGCCCGCGGTGGTGGGCGGCAGCGGCAATTTCGGCAAGCTCTTCCAGTGCAGCGTC
>DATHRI010000021.1:0-178769 GCA_035481795.1 Steroidobacteraceae bacterium | reverse complement strand
CAGGTTGATGCGGTCCGCGCGCCGCATCGTCCAAGCTTCGACGCGCGCCAGAAGCCTCCGCACGGGCCAGGCGGCAGGCGCCGGCAACACGTCATTGATGGTTTCCACGAATAGGTCGCGTATATCCAGATACAGAGGCGCATGCTTGCGGCGGGCAATCCAGGCGCCCAGCGCCGCCGTCATCAGCCGTGACGAGGTTGCGAACACCAGATCGTAATGGCGTCGGGCCACGTGCCTGAGCGCCGCGCGCGCAAAATGCACAAAGGCGCGTGACTGTCCCAACATGTCGCTGCGGTGCATTGGCAGCCGGATGCGCCGCACTTCGAGCCCGTCCGCCGCGTCGACCTCCGCCGCCACGCGGCTGAAGCTGCTGTAGCGGTTAGGCAACGTCGTTACGACGTCAATCTGAGTGCCCGAGGGAACGCGCTCGCGCAGCGCGGCAACCAGCGCCGTGGTACGGAACGAGCCGGCGCACAGATCCGGTTCGTAGTAGAAGCTCAACACCAGGAGTCTCATGGCGATGGCGCCCAAATCATTGTGGTGGTTAGCTTCGCGCCTGCAAACGACGCCACAATGCAGCGGTTGGGCACAACCACGCCAAAGCGCGGATGCCAGGTGCCCGAGCGCACTTCAAGAGCGCTTGCGCCCTCAAAGACCAGCCGCAACGCAAGGCCATCGCCCCGGCTGAGGAGCACTTCGGCTGCCCCGCCAATGCGTGCATCGACCTCGGGATGAACATGAAAGTAGGCGGCGGCATTTGTGAACGGGCCGCTGATTACATCCTCAATGCGCAGCGCCCGTTGATCCACGGTAAAGCACCGCCGGTGCTCATTCCTTCCCGGCAGGCGTCGGTAGCCATCGTGACTCGCATCAATGGTCACGCCGTTCGGCGTAGTCTTGATCGGGCGACGTTTGACGCGGGCGCGGCGCGCGACTCTAAATCCGGCCCACACCTCAGAGGAATCCTCACCGTCCACGACGACCGTGTTGTGCGCGGCCGTGCCACGCTGTCGCTGCCGCTCAGCGCCAGTACCGTACTGCGACGTGCCCGAATTGACGAGCACCCGGTGAGCGCCCAGGCTCAGCTCGAAGCTCAAGGCGTCCGCGTGTGCGTGCCCCGGCAGATGATCGGCTGCGACCGAGGCGCAATCGCAAATGAGGTAAGCGGGTGGCGCGCTGACCCGCACATAACCGCTCGATTCCAAGATGGCCACGGGCGGCGACTGGCATGGCGCCGCAGGCAGGTCCAGGCGCCCCGCGTACGCCTCGAGCTCAGCGCTCACCGGCGTGGCGCCAAAGGCTGCGTCATTGAAGAATGCGATCTCACCATCCGGATGGCTCATTACTTTGAGCCATTCGCGCATGCGCTCGATGGCCGCGATCCAGCTGCGCGGCGCCACTCTGCCATAGGCGCGCAGCAAATTAACGAGGTCGAGCAGGTCCTCGAGGATCCCGGCTTGATACATCGTACTGAGCTCAACATGCCCGCCGTCCGGCAGGATCTGCTCGTGTAATTCACGATCGAGAAGGTGCATGCCGCGAACCCACCAGTGCTCGGCCTCGGGGCCGTCAAAATACAGCCCCGCGTGTACCAGCGCTTTGGCGTTAGCGAACAGATGATTGCCAAGGATGTGGTATTCCAAGCGCTGCTTGAGCCAGCGCGTCTGCACCGCGAGACTCTTCCGAAAAGACGCCGGCAAGGTGTTGCCGCGCGCGGCCCATTTCACGCAGTTGACGATGCGGCGCGACACAGGATAGGGCTCCCAGCCCTCGCCCTGTCCCGGCGGATTCTCCACGGCCCAGCGCGTCAGCAGATTCTCGTGCCAGAGAACGCGAGCGTCCGCGTCGCGTGCGTTGAGATCATCGAAATAGTGTAGATGGTACGTCCATAGCTTCGTCGCATCTTGCGGACGCCAGTCGCTCGCAACTGCGCAGGAGCGTTCCACGTTCAGCAGTCGAATCATATGCGGCCCGAGCAGACTCGGGGCCGCCGCAATTGGCGGCGAGTAGCGCCCGCTCCGCGGTCGCGTCGCCGGCGCAGCGCGCAGGTCGGGCAGCGGCCGATGCAGCCGAAACCATGCCCGCGCGGCGATCTGGATTGGGCGCAGGTGCCGAACCGTATGAAAATAGAGCGTGAGCGCACTCAATCGCGCGCCGCCTCACTCAGCGCGAGCGTGACGCGCGCTACTTCCAAGAGCTCCTCGAAAGGAATCGGCGCGCCTGTTCCGCTGCGTACCGCATCAACGAATGCGCGTGCGCAGGCTCTGTGACCCTTGTCCTGGCGCCACAGCCGCATTGCCGAAAATCCGGGCCAGCCGTATGCACGCAGTCGGCGGAAGTTGTCCAATTGCAGAATGCGCCCGGCGCAGAACACCTCAATGCGTTCTTTGGGAAAGGACGCATGGCCGTTCGTCAGATAATGAATGGTGCCCCAGGAGCCATCGGCGAAGCCGAGCGTGATAGCGACGGTGTCCCTAAGGGCAGTAGCGCTCTCGCTTACGAACGCCTGCACTCGCGCCTGCACGATCGCCTGTCCGGCCAGAAATCTCAACAGGTCCACAAAATGGCAGCATTCGCCGATAATGCGACCGCCGCCCACATGTGGATCCCGCGTCCAGTGTGCCGCAGGGATCGCGCCGGCATTCACCGTGACGACAAAACTTTTCGTTGCCCGCACGCCCGCGAGCAGCGCTTTCATGCGTACCACCTGTGGAGCGAAGCGGCGATTGAAGCCGACCATGACCTGCGGGCGCTGCCCGGAGGGCGCGCACGCGCTCCAGGCGCCGGCTATCGAGTCGATTTCCTCAGCCGTCAGTGCCAGCGGCTTTTCCACAAACACGTGCTTGCCTGCCTGCAGGGCATGCCGCACGAAGCGTGCATGGCTGTTGTGCCGGGTCGCGATGACAACGATATCGATGTCCTCGGCGCCGATCAGCGCCTCAGAGTCGGTCGTCGCACGTGCGAAACCGAACTTGCGCGCGTACTGCGCGGCGGTCACGCCGCCGCCACTGGCGATGCCGCGCAGACGCACGCCGCTCGCGGCGAATGCCGGGATGAGCACGCGCGCCGCGTAACTGCCGGCACCGATGACGGCGATCGCCGGCTCCGCTCCAGTCGCCGCGTGCGTCTTCTGTTGATCACAGATGACAGTACGCGCCGCAACCGCGCCGGCGGTTTGCGTCGCGTACTCAAGCAGGATGCCAAGATGCGGCTCACCCTGCGTTGCGAGGAGCTCATACGCGGCCGGCGCCGCGTCGAGCCCAAAGCGGTGCGTGATCAACGCGCGCACGTCAATGGCCCGAGAATTCATCATCTCGAGCACGGCCTGGAAGTTGCGCTGCTCGGTCCAGCGCACGAAGCCAAGCGGATAGTCGGTACCAAGTTCCTCGTACTGCGGATCGTAGCGCCCCGGACCGTACGAGCACGACACCTGAAACGAGAGCTCCTTCTGGTAGAAGTCCGAGCGATTGAGCTCGAGCCCAGAAACTCCCACTAATACGATTCGGCCGCGCTGCCGGCACATCCGTGCGCCCTGCGATACGGGATCACTGCTGCGGGTGGATGCGGTGATGAGCACGCCGTCCACGCCCAGGCCGCCGGAAAACTCATCGGCCACGGACAATGGATCCTCGCCGCGCTCGAGCAGAACCACATCGGCACCGAACCGACGGGCGACCTCCGCTCGGGCGGTATCCGGATCGATGCCGAGCACGCGGCAGCCATTAGCGCGCAGCAGCTGCACGGTGAGCAGGCCGAGAAGCCCCAGTCCGATCACGACGAAGCGCTCGCCCAGCGTCGGCGCCGCTAGGCGCACACCCTGCAGGGCAATGGCGCCCAGCACGGTAAACACCGCCTCGTCGTCCAAGACGCCATCGGGAATTCGCGCGCACAAGTTGCGTGCCACGGCGACCAACTCCGCGTGCGGGCCATTCGAGACCACCCGGTCGCCGACGGCGAAGCCGCGTACGTCGGCGCCGATTTCGACGACCCGGCCGACGTTGCAATAGCCAAGCGGCATCATTTGATCGAGCTTGCCGCGCACCGCAGCGAGAGTCGGCGCGAAGCCGTCCGTGCGTACCTTATCGAGCACCTGGCGTACCTTTTCAGGCTGCTGCCGCGCCTTTTCCAACCAACCGGCGCGACCAAACTCGACCAGCATGCGTTCGGTCCCGGCTGAAATCAGCGAGTGTGTCGTCCTCACCAGCAAGCCGCCGCGTGTGACGGCGCTCGCCGGCACTTCGGCGAGAATTGTCCGCCCATCAGCCAGCGATTGCAGCACCTGGCGCATCTTCAGCCTCCGCTCCCGTGGATATTCATTGCGCGCCCTGAATCGGCGTCGATCATTTGGTCGCGCTGATGAGCATAAATAATCCGTGGCGTGCCGCGAACCGGCGCAGCAAGGCTCGCGGCCAAATCCGCCGTGCCATTGCAAGCAATAGCCCGCGGTGTCTTTGCCCTGCCACCGACTCCAGCAAGTCCCCGTGTGTCAGCACCGTTTGAATCTCCACCGCGCCAAAGGCCGCGAACAGCCGTCGCGCGCCCGCAACCGAGTATGCCTTCGTACCGGGACTCTCAAGATAGCGCGCGTAGAGTTCGCTCAAGCTCATCCACGGTCGCAGAGCCAAGAGCGCGTAGCGTACCCAAAGCATGTATCCGACCAGGCTCCAGCGGTGATAGATCATGATCTTTGCGGATCCTCCCGGCTTCAGTACCCTGAAGATCTCAGCGACCGCCCTGGGGGTGTTCGGACTGTGATGGATGACACCCCAAGAATAAACGACATCGAAGGATGCGTCCGCGAATGCCAAATTTTCGGCATCCCCGCGGCTCAGCTGTGAAGACAGGCCAAACAGTTGCAGGCGCCGCCGGGCGTGCGCCACGGCGCGCTCGGTCAAATCTATCCCCCACAACAACGCGCCGGCCTCGGCGAGCCTCTGGTGATCGGCGCCGAGGCCAACGCCAATCTCAAGTACCTTTTGTCCGCGCGTGCTTGCGAAGGCGGCGAACCGCTCGATGTAGGGCTCAAGGTCATACCGGCGGCGAGCTTGGTCGATGTATCCCTGGCGCCCCGTATCGAGCAGGTAGAGCTCCTCGCCGCAGGAGGCGCGCTCCCAGAAGTTCCGGACTGCCTGCTTGTCAGCTGCTGTCGGCATCTTCACGCCCATGTCAAGAATCTACAAACCTGCGACACCAATACTCGAAGCACATGAGCGCGAATATGGTGTAACTCGCATCAATAGCACCCAGGCGGTCAAGGTCAATCAAGCGCCGCACGGCGCCGGGATCGAAGAAGCCGCGCCTGCGCAGCGTTGCACTGTCAAGCGTCTCATCCACCTTGGAACGTAGCTCATTGCGCAACCAGCGGCGCAGCGGCGCGCCAAAACCGCTCTTCGGCCGGTAGATCACCGCCCGCGGAAGATACGGCTGCATCGCCTGTTTGAAGATCGCTTTGCCGACTCGACCGCGCTGTTTCAGATGTGACGGCACGTGCGCGGCAAATTCTACGACGTCCAGATCCAGCAGCGGCACGCGCACTTCAACACCCACCGCCATCCCGGCGCGATCCGTATAGTTGAGATTGTGATCCGCGAGAAAGTGCCGCGATTCCAGGTAGAGCATGCGCTGCAGCGGATCACGCTCATTGGGAATGAGACGCAGACTCTCGAGCAGCGGAGCCCCGGTATCTGAGTGCACAACCTGCTGCGCAAAATCCGCGGTGTATAGCGCACGGCGCACCTGCTCGGTGCTCCACCAAAAATACGACACCAGTCGACGTTCCGGGCTCTCCCCGGCGTAGGCGAACATCTTGGCCGCGCGCCGCAGGCGAGCATTTGACTGCCCCCAACCGCGGCCGCCGACGCTCGCTGCGGCGAGCCCCTGCACGCCGCAGCGCAGCGCCTGCGGTAGCCATGCCCAGCGTCGCTCGAAAGACAAAGCCCAATGACGTCGGTAGCCGCTGAAGATGTCATCACCACCGGCGCCTGACAGAAGCACCGGGATGCCCATTGCCCGGGCTCGCTCCGCGATCAGCAATGCATTGATCGGCGCCGGGTCCGCCTGCGGCTCGTCCAAAAGATTTACCATTTCCTCGAGTCTCTCTATCGAACTCGGCTCAACCAGCACTTCCTGCAGATCGACAGCGAGGTGGCGCGCGACCCGGCGCGCATAGGGTAAATCCGCAGGATTGCCCTCGCTGTCCATCCCCTGCGCAATGCGAATGGAAAAACACGTGATGCGACGGTCTGGCCACTCGCGACGCATCATTGCCACAATCGCACTCGAGTCGAGGCCGCCCGAGAGGAAGGCGCCGACGGGGACGTCCGCGACGAGTTGCCGACGCACCGCGTCCGCCACACGCTCACCAAGCTCCTGGGCGATCTGTGCAGCCGGGCGCGCATCTCTGCTGCCATCATAGGGCAGCGTGTAATACAGCCAATGCCGCCGAATTTGCCCTTGGTCTATGATCATGGCCGCGCCCGGTTCGAGCTTGCGAACCGCGGCGAGCATGGTGCGCGGTGCAGGGGTCCACAAATAGGCCAACAGCTGGTGCAGGGCGATCGGATCGATCTGGCGCGACAATTGCGGATCGCAAATTAGCGCCTTGATCTCGGATCCAAACAAAAAGCCCGCCGCGCTTTGGGCATAATAGAGCGGTTTGACGCCCAGCTGGTCGCGCGCCAGGAACAGCGCCCCGCACGCCACGCCATCCGGCCGTCCTACGCCCCGTGCGTCATGGATCGCGAAGGCAAATATCCCGTTCAGGCGCTCCAGCATCCGGAGCCCGTCCCGCTCGTACAGGTGCAGCAAGACTTCCGAGTCCGTCTCTGTCAGGAAGCGGTGGCCGGCCGCTACAAGCTGCGCGCGCAATTCGCGATAGTTGTAGATCTCGCCATTGAACACCAGAGTGAGCCCGCTCCGCATGCCGCCGCCCGCGTCCGCAACCACCGTCATCGGTTGCAGCCCGGCACGCGACAAGTCAATGATCGCGAGGCGCCGATGACCGAGTCCGGTCGGGGCCTGCCCCTCGACCTGCAGCATCACCGTGCCCTCGCCATCCGGACCGCGATGCGCCACGGCGTCGGTCATTTGCTGCAGCAGTTCAGCGTGGAACGGTCCCTGGAAACCAACGATGCCGCACATGGCGCTGATGGCTCCTAGAGCGGCGCCGCCGGCACAGCAGCCGCACGAGCGCGCAGCACCACGCCGTGGGGAGTGTGCTCAGCTGCAACTTGGATGAGCCCCGCCTTGAGCGCCCATTGACGAAACCTTCTGAGCGTCGCGGGCTTATCGTAGCGAGGCGCCAACATGTCAAACGTATCAAGATAGGACCACTCCTTCAGCATCTCGCCTTCGAGGCCGAGAAAGCTGTAGTCAGCGACGAGCAGCCGCCAATTGATTGCATAGCCTTTGGGCAGTCGGCGGATCAACCGCGCGAGCGGCCACATACAATCCACCCAGCTCCGGACGCGCGCGTAGAGGCGATCGGGGTTCATGTTGCGGGTGAAGGGTCTGACCCAGTATTTGGTCTGCAGCAGCGTGCGAGTCAGCGAGACTTTATAGATGTCCGCGCACAGCCACCCCCCTGGCTTCAGCAGCGGCGGCAGCGCCTGAAAAGCACGCCCCGGACTTGGGGTGTGTTGCAGCATTCCGAAGCAGAACAGACGGTCGAATGTACCCGGCCGAAACGGCATCGCGAAAACATCCGCCTGCACGATCAGAACGTTGCGCCGCGCTCCGTTCGATGCGTAGTTTGCGTCCACCGCGTAGCTATAGTCGAGCGATACGACGGTCGCACCGGTATCCGCAGCCTGTTCGGTAAATCTGCCAGAGCCGCTGCCAACCTCGAGCATCAACTCGCCATGCTGATGCCGCGGCCACTGCGTCTGCCCGAAAAACCTCTGCTCCGATACCCTTAAACCTGAATAGCTGTCGTACTGGGTGCGGGCGTGCTTCGTCCATTCGAGCCCGAAGCCGGAGGCGTAGTTCTCGCGTGGCACAAAGCGCGGCACGCCTGCGACGACCGGAAACTCTTGTTTACAGGCGCAACAGGCAAGCACCGCATCGATCAGTATTTCTCCGTCCGCGCCCTGGGCGATATGCGCGCAACGCAGTGCCCCGTGACAATCCGGGCAGACCAACAGGCTCAAATGCTCAAGATTCATCGCCGATCCTCAGACTCTCAGTGCACGTCGCCGCGAATGCGGCCTCCTCGCGCGGCGCTGATGGTGCAGTCGATTTCGTGAACCATAGTTTCCACAGCCGCCTCAACGCCAAACTCCCGCAGCGCTATCTGGTAGGCCTCCGCAGCAAGGCGTTCACGCAAATCCGCATCATCAATGATTTCGGCCAACGCCCGGCGCAGCGATTCCGTATTTCGCGGCGCGACCAGCAGGCCACTGTGATGATCGCTGATCACGTCAGGAATTGCGCCGACGGCAGTTACGATGACGGCGAGGCGGGCTGCCATGGCTTCGATCATCGCGTTCGGCAAGCCCTCCGCCCAAGAAGGCAGTACCAACACGTCGGCGGCAGCGAGTGCTCGCTCGAGGTCCTGCGGCGGCAACCAGCCCAGAAAGTGCACAACTTCGGACATGCCGCGCAGCACGACAAGCGCGCGTGCCTCGCTCGAAGCGCGGCCTTCACCCGCAATTGCAAGCGTGAACTCGCGCCCGCGCACCGACTGCTCGCAAGCATCGAGCAGTTCGAAAATACCCTTGTCGCGCTCCAGCCAGCCGACAAACAACAGTCGCACCGGCAACTGGCGCCGCGCGCTACGGCGTGCACCAATCTCCAGCAGTTCCCGAGTCGCCGTCCAGTTGCGAAGCACAACGACATCGCGATGCGCAAAGCCAAGGACGCCGACAGCGAACTCCTGCCAGAGCCGCCCCTGGCAGACAATTTTGCGAGCGCCGCGGAACGACGCCCGAGCCCATGTTCGCGTGAACGCCGACGTTCGGCAGGCATCGATGATAGACGCGCCGCGCGGGAACATGAGAGTCGGTATGCCGCGCAGGCGCGCGTACCACGCCATCGCTCCCTTTTCGACAATGCTCGCGCCCACGGCGACGAATAGCAAGACAGCGTCCGGACGGTGCGACTCGACGCGCGCGACGAAGCGCACGAAGCGTCTGGCTGCACGCACGAAGCGCACGGCCAAGGCCGGCGGTGGATTACTGAACTGGGTGCTATCCAACAGATCCAGATCCACGCGCGCGGGTAGCGTCGATGCAAGGAGTGCCCGGCACGAGGTCACCATGCCGCCAAAAATTGCGCTGCCCGGCGGTGGAAAGGCGCCGACAAATAGGACGCGTGGGCGCGCGCCGCTCATGGCAGATACTCGCGCGACCAAAGGGATAACTGCAGGAGCTTCCACAAGAGAAAGCCGCGATCGCGGCGCCGCGAACGATGCTCCTCGAGCGCCGTCGTCAGGTGCGCGCGGTCCATCCCGAAGCGCTCCACGAACCGCCTATCAAGAATCGCGGCCCGCGCGAACCTGTGCAACGACCCGCGCAGCCATTCCTCGTAGGGAACGCCAAACCCTGTCTTCGGCCCGTCGAGAATGTCGCCAGGGAGACGCCCGCGCATTGCCTCGCGCAGCACGATTTTCTTCTGCGCGCCGCGCACCTTAAGCAGCGCCGGCATCCCCACTGCTAGCGATGCGACTTGCTCATCGAGCATCGGCACTCGGGCCTCAACGCCGTGCGCCATCGTCGCGCGGTCAACTTTGGCGAGAAATTGCGATGGCAGTTGCAAGCTGATGTCTGTGAGCAGCATCTGCTGTACCGGATCGGCAAAATCAAATCTGCGCGCGCAGCGGCGATACGCCGCGAACGGGTCGCTACTCGTTTCGAGCCGTCGACGCGGCTCGGCCGCGAGCATCGCGGACGGCGGATCGCGCAATGTCTCCACAGTCAATAGCAGCGCCATGCGCATAGCCGGATCAGCCTGCCCAGCTGCCGCGCCGAGGCGGGCCAGCCGCGCGCTCACGCCGCCTGGCATTGCGCGCAGCCAGTGATCGAGCCAGCGCGGCCACTTACGCCAGAGAGAGGCGTTACGCAAGATGGCATAGCGGCGATAGCCAGCAAACATCTCGTCGCCACCATCGCCCTGCAATACCACTTTGACCGCTCCGTGCAACGCCTGTGCGAGCAAGTAGAGCGGGATGTTTGCAGCGTCGGCGAAAGGCTCATCGTGACACTTCACAAGCGTGACGATCACTTCTTCCAACGTGCCGCCGCGAACCTGCAGTTCGTGGTGGTCCAAACCGAGGAGCCGCGCGACGCGACGCGCCTTCGGCAGTTCGTTGATCCCGCCCTCGAAATCAAAGCCCACGGAGAAGCTTGCCAGGCGCTGCGAGCTCGCCAGCGCAGCCGAGGCAGCGATGCTCGAGGAATCCACACCTCCGCTTAGGAAGATGCCGACCGGGACATCACTCATCAGCTGGCGGGCCACCGCCGCGTCGAGGACGTCACGCACAGCGAGAGCCGCCGCACGCGGCTCGGCGAGCTGCGACGTTCGCGCCAGCCACTCCTCCACCCGCCACCACGGTTCGACCCGGCTATGTCCGTCCTCCACGACCAGGCGATGACCCGGTTCGAGCGAGCGCACGGCACGGTAGATCGTCCGATCCTCGAACACGTTCCCATACCACAGGTATTCCATCAGTGCCTGGTCATCAAGGCATCGATCCACCGGGGCGCCTGCGAGCACCGCCTTGATCTCGGAGCCGAACACGAGCTGACCGCCATGCCAGGCGTAAAACAATGGCTTGATGCCGAGCCGGTCACGCATCAGTACCAGACGCCGGCGAGTGGCATCCCACAGTGCGAACGCGAATATGCCCTCCAGCCGCGTGAGCCCTGCTAGACCCCACGCCTCATAGGCGTGCAAAAGGACCTCGGTATCGGAATGCCCCAGAAACCTGCGACCACTCGCCGCCAGCTCCGCCCGCAGTTCGCGAAAGTTATAGGCTTCGCCATTGTAGACGACCGTAGTCGCCCCAAGGCTCATCGGCTGTGCCCCGGTCGGCGACAGGTCAATAATGCTCAGACGGCGATGCCCTAGCGCAATCCCATTGTCGATGAATGTGCCCTGCGCGTCCGGGCCACGGTGCATGAGCGTCCGCACCATGAGTTCCACAGTGTGGCCGAGTACCTCACGAGAGCTCGGCGCGAAAAGTCCGCAGATGCCGCACATTCGCGAGCTTAAACCTCTTCGCCGTGAAGAACCCGGACGCGAGCGCCTAATGGCGTCGCGCAACCTGTGATTGCGAGGGCCTGATCTGCAACCGCGCCGAGGTGGCGGCAGCGAACGCCGCGGCGATGCATGCCGTCAGGAATTGACCACTACAGCCCGAGCGTCACCCTGCCGATCATGCTGATACAGCGGATGCCGTTTCAAATGCAGGGCCGGCTTCTCTATCAGTCGCCAGGAAGCATAGGCGCACAACAGCGTCGCGAAAATCGCACACGGAAAGCCAATGGCGCGACCGCCTAGCCCCACGGCTAACAGTGTATTAGCGACGGGCATATGGTAGATGTACACCCCGTACGACAGGTCATTTCGCCTCAGCGTCTTATCGCTCAGCCAGTTACAAGAAAACGCCGCGGAAAAAGTAGCGACCGCGAGCGCCAGGAACAGCACCACATTTAGGGCATTTCCGACATTCCAGCCTAACAGGCGGGTTCCGATGATGGCCAGTGCGCAATAACCCATTAGAGCGTACACAAACTTGCCAGCAAGCCACCTGCTCAGCACCTCGAAGTTTTTTTGAAACAGCACGCCCACAAGAAACATATAGAACCACGGCAAGAACGACACGTCGAGCAACTTGAACCACAGTGCGTGCGCGTATTGTGCAGTTTCCGCGAGACATAGCCGATTGATGACCCAAAACACAAAAGCCAACGCGAGCAGAACGCCATTTGTCCGTCGCTTCGTTGCGCGTGCGCCCCGCAGCAAGACATACACAATCGGCACCAGCATGTAGAACTGCAGCTCCACAGTGATTGTCCACATGCTGCCGTTTAGCACTCCCACTCCGTACTGCCGCAACCATACGGGGTTGTAGAACTGGAAGGCCGTTAGCTGCGCCAGCACCCACAACAATAATTCAGAAAGCGCTACGGTCACGGTTGCAAAATACCCGGTAAGCCAGACCGTGATGAGCGACATGCAAAAACACACCGCGAGACCTGGGTAGATGCGCAGAAACCGGTTAAAACCATACTCGCGCAGATCGGGATTCTTCTCGTATGATTTACTTATCAAAAAGCCACTGATGAAGAAAAAAATCGGAACCCCTGGAAATAGCTCGATGAAGCCCAGCACGCCAGAATCTCGGCTGGCAGGTATGAAATGCGCGATTACATGTGTGATCGCGACCTGCATTGCCGCCGCGAGTCGAATCAGATCGAAATTATTAGTCTTGGGCATGATTGTGCGCGCCGCGTGCAAATCTCAAAAGCAAAGCCTCGTACGACCCGACCATCCTTGCCATGGCCAGATTCGTTGCGGCGTAGGCGCGCGCATTTTGTCCCATGCTGCGCCAGCCGAAGGAATCCAGCGCCGCCAGCTTGCCGATCGCGGCAGCGATGCTCGCCGGATCCGTCGGCGCGAACAGAAACCCCCGCTCGCCATCTGCGACCAGCAACGAATGGTCGCAGACATTTGAAACCAACACTGGTATTCCAGCTGCCAAAGCCTCGCAGACGACATTCGGCAACCCTTCGTAGAGCGACGGATGGATCAGCGCATCATGCTGGCGGAGCAGCTGCGGAATTTCCGTCTGCAACCCGAGCCACCGCCAGTGCTGGCGTATGTGCGGCAGTGACTCCAGTAGGTCCTCGACCTGCCGGCAATACCGCTGTCCTGCCGGGCTGTCGTCTTGCTGTCCTGCCCAGCTGATTGCTGGAGCGTAGCCGAAGTCGGAATGAAATCGCGCCAGCCCCAAAATCAAGTTGAGGAGGTTCTTCTCGGGCCCGATTCTGCCCACCGCCAGCAGGCGCAATGAGCCGGCAGCCCGCGGCTGCGCTTCTATCGGCCGAAACGCCTCCAGGTCCACACCGTTGTAGATGCATGAGACCTTGTGTCTCAGCCAAGGCCTACTCCTCAACCATGCCGCATGGCTCTCGCTGTTGGCAACAACCTGATCTGCAAACACATGCAACAGGCGCCGCAGTAGCCCACCGATCGCTGATTTGTCGTCCTGATCGCTGGTACGCTCGGAGACAACCAGCCCGGTCTGGGGCGCGGCCAGTATGGCCAGCTCCGCATAAATGTTCGCGGTGCTCAAATACGATACTACGACGTCAAAGCCGCCCCGCCGAATAAGCGCCGCCAGATTCCGGACGACCTTTACCGAGCCGCCAGAGCTCTTTTCCTGTTCATGAACGGTAATCTGGCGCTGCTGTAGCCGTGCGCGGAAGAAGTTGAGCTGCGGAAAGTAGACGAAGAGCTCGATCGTATGGCCGCGGCCCTCGAGGCCGCAGGCGAGCTCCACCATTTGACGCTGGGCACCGCCGGATCCGAAATGATCGATGACCAGTAGCAGTTTCATCGGCAGTCAAGCGGTGCGCAGCGCCTGTCTCCACTGCCACCAGAAATACTTATCGTAAAGCCAGCCAAGCGCGCCTTTCTTGCGCCGCCTGAGGGCTATGTTGTTGACGTTGGTTAAACGGCCGCGATACCTGCCACCCAGCGCTGCATCGAGTGCGTTGATTGCCGATTCATCCATGCTATTCGGATGCAGGCATACCGTCCATAAGCCGGAACTGCGCTCAGTCAGACTCCATAGTTGTTGCGGGATCCAATAAAAGCCGTGATCAAAGTACGTGTTCCATGCAATGCCATCGCTGATGATGCGAATGGAGGTCTCCTTGCGCACCGCCTCGAGCGTTAACAGATCAAAGCTGTGTGCCGGCGCCACCCAAATACTCGGTTCAATGCCCTGCGCCAAAAACATCTTCCATGCGATGCGCATTTTCTCCGACTGTGCTGCCAATGTGAGCTGGGCAAATTCGCTGCGTTTGTAATACGGAAGCACCAGCTCAGACTCGGTCGGATGCATGACGTGTGTGTGGCCGTGCATTGCCACAGTCCAGCCCTTCCCTGCCCATGCGCGAACTTTGTCCCAGAAAGCCGGATCACGCTCCTCGTAGCGCAATTTCGGATCCTGATTATCCGGTACCACGGCAACGATCGGCTGCACCGCGTGGTGATCAAGCACGCGTTCGACGGACTCCCATCTGCGCCGATCCATCGTAGCGCACGCGTCGTCTAAGCGGAGCAAGTAGCGGGCGCTCATTTTGAGACCGCGAACACTACGAGACTTCGCGGTTCCCCTGGTGCCCGCGTGACCGACACACGACTGGTCAAGGACGCAAGAAAAGCAAAATCGTGCTTGTACCGATAGGAGTCGGGGCCGTCGGCATCAATTGAGTCCAATAGCAAATAGCGCACTCGCGGCAGCAGCGGTAACAACAGTGCGCGCAGTCGCTCGGAACTCAAGTCGTGAATCCAATTCACCATGACAAGACAATCTATCGTGAGCCCGTCAGGAAGTGTCCGCTGAATGCAGGATCCGTCGCCGTGAATCCAGCGTACACGGTTGCCGTGAAGAAACCGCGCCGCTCGAATGACCCGAGCGTCACGGTCAAATCCAAATAGCGCGGCCGCTCTAATTCTGCTGACTATATCCCCGAGACCACAGCCGATTTCCACGACCGTGGCGGGTTGCAGGGAATTTGCCAACTCCACAACTGTTCGTTTGTATGGTCGGCACGAGTATGGGGCGCTGGCGTGCCAGGGGTCGAAGCCGAAGAGCCTATGCAATGCGCCTAACCAGACCCGATCGATGCGACAGCGGACGGTCGCCCAGCCTCCGACGCGGTAGGCTTTCACGCCTCTGCCGATCAGCGAGGTGGGGCTCATTGGCATTCACGTGCCGCCAATCAGGTCTCCGGCGACGCTAACACCGCGGGGCTGGCCCCTTCGAAAAGGCACGAGTCCCATTGCCGCATGATTGTACTTTGCTCGTAGTGCTGTCGCACTTTGCCGGCCTCGCGACCGAGCTGCTCGCGAAGCCCTGGCGCTCCCATAAGCTCCGCCATGACCAGCGCCAGCGCGTTCACATCACCTACGGGGACAAGACGCCCATTGATACCATCCGCTATCAGCTCCGAGATGCCGGAGTGGCAGTCAGCACAGACCACAGCTACTCCCATGCCCATCGCTTCCAGCACTACATTAGGGAAGCCCTCGCGCCGAGAAGGGTGAACAACCAAACTGGCGCGCGCCATCCAATTCTCAATCTCGCGTACCTCGCCGGTAAACTCAACCCGGTCGATGAGATTCAACTCTTCGCGCAGTTGTAACAGCGCTCGCCGCTCTGTGCCTTCCCCAACAATGCCGAGGCGCCATGCTGGGAAGCGAGGTGCTACCTGCGCGAACGCCTGCAGCAAAATATCGAAACCTTTTTCGTACAGCAGGCGCCCAATTCCCAGGATCAGCAGCTCACGCTTGCGTGCGATCTGCGGCAATCTGCGCAGCGCGTTCGGAATTACGACGGCGCGCGCGCGGCATTTCAGTGCGATCCACTGTGCAGCGTGCCCTGTCTGGGCAACGACGCGATCCGCCCGTGAATAAAAGATGCGTCGCAATACTCTCCACGGGAGGCTTGTAACGCGATTCATCGCCGGATGGGTACGTTCCGCAACAACAACACGCACATCCAGGCCAACGGCAGCCAAGATGGTACAGACATTGGATATGTCCATGAAGCTTAAGACCGCATCGGGTCGCAAGGCCTGAAGCACGCGACGCAGCTGCAAGATTCTCCGCACGCTGGCCAAGTGAATCGCAAATGGCAAGCGAGATGACACACGCGTGTCGAGCCAGAGCCGCGAAATGTTGGGAGCCAGCCGGTAATAATCCTGAACGTCCGGTCCGCTCCAGGTCGCGAGCGTCACGTTCACACCCTTGGCGGCCCAATAGTTCGCCATGTCCGAAAGCTG
Organism: Steroidobacteraceae bacterium; assembly: GCA_035481795.1. Taxonomy (GTDB): domain Bacteria; phylum Pseudomonadota; class Gammaproteobacteria; order Steroidobacterales; family Steroidobacteraceae; genus PALSA-1196. The sequence goes on along the minus strand of DATHRI010000021.1, from coordinate 162,756 downwards.
ACGCTCCGCTCCGCCGCCCAGTAAACTGGCTATGACGAGCATCAACCCAGGGGACGTTCGCGGCTCGCCAGCGGATTCCGTCATGGACACCGCCGAAGATTCTTCAAGCGGGCGAGGCCGCTCTACCGGCCTCGCCGACACCGGATTCTTCGTAATGCGTGCCACGCTCGATTGCGGGCTCAAGTCGCATCAGCAGACCTGAGGCCACGGCTATGTATATGGCAATGAAAGGATCGTAGTAGATGAGCCCCGACAGAGAGATAAATACATAAGCGACGAGGCAAGCCGCTATACGCGCGCGCACGTTGCGAAAACGCCGGTCACGCGCGCGCAGCAGACGCCAAGCGATGGAAGCGAACATCCCGTAGAACAACCCGCAGCCGATGAGCCCAGAATTGTAGAGAAGATCAATCGGCGTAGAGTGCGATGTAATGCCATGGTCGGCCCGAAATCCCTCAACGCCGTGGCCGAAGACCGGGCTAACAGCCCACCCTTTCAACCCCTCTCTATACCAACCTTGTCGGTTGCCGAGCCCGGTAGCACCCGAGTCTCCTTCCCGGTGTGTCAACACCGCCAGCCCCCTCGATACACGTTCGAACCCGTCGTGAACTCGGTCGCTGAGTGCAGGGTTGAACTTCTCTCCATAGAAGATGCTGCCCCCCAATAGAACCAGCAACACAACGAATCTTAGGACGTCCCGCATCGAGAGTTTGAAGTAGAGGAGCGTCGCTACGGCGATTCCGAGAGCAGTGCCTAGGTTGGTCTTGATGGAAGTCGTCGCCGCGATGAGTACCAATAGCACCATCCCCACAGCTATGGGAAATAATGTCCATCGCACGTAAGCCGCAAACACTGCAGTCATAAAAAGTCCAAGGAGGTACATTCCAGCGATGGTGTTGTAGGAAAAATCGTCCGGATATGAAAACGGGAAACCCGAGATCAAAGTGTACAGTGCCGCGCTCATCAGGGAGCCAGCGAACACTCCCGCTAGCAACGCGCGCAGATTGTGATACGCAACGAGGGCACTAAAGAGAATCAGCACAAGCGTAAAATTCACAATCGAAGGGAACGTGGCCATCGCCTGATGCATGTCAGTCGTCCAAATCAGCGACAGTACTGCATAGCTAACGAATCCAAGGTTCAAAGCGAGTTCACGGCTAACCCAGAGCCGCATATACCGCGGCACATGAATCAAGATCATGATCAGTAGCGCCATGGTAAATCGACTGGGATGGGCAAGATCACCAAACTGATTGGTCATCACGACGATCGTTGCGGCTGCCCCAAGCACAAATGTGCTAAACAGCCCCAATGCCCGACTAATTCGCACGACAGAGACGCCTGTGGTTAGTCGCGCCACCTCGAATTCCGTAGTGACTCGATCTTGATGGCACGAACCGCAGCGCCAGCGTGATTGCAGCGATCGGCAAGAGGGGGCTGAAAATAAAGCAGCTCAGATGGCTCCGCCACTTAGCCACGACGCCTCTCACGGGTTGGCCGCCCTGCGATCGATCCCAACGACAATCATCTTGTGATAAGTGGCCGCGTGGCGCCGCTCGGGGACGTCAATCGCAGCCCGAATGCACGCGACATCTCCCAAGGCTTCGAGCAGGAATACCAGAAGGTTAGGCAGCGTAATGCCGAAAGGGTCGAGATCCGAGGCGCCGCGCGGATCCGAATCTGATGCTTTCTCGATTACGATTACACCGCCGTTCTTCACTGCCTGGGCCCAGGCGCGCAGTGCCTTCCCAGGATCGTATGCGTGATCCAGAGAATTGCTGTACACGATATCGGCTCTTTCGCCCCACTCCGGCTTCGGCTCATGGAAATCCGCCATGACGGTCATTGGAAACTGCGATGCCGTCGGTGAGATCTCAGTGCCGATCACTTCGCATTGAAAAAACGCATTGAACACTTTCTGCTCAAATCCATTGCGAGTGCCGTGACAGAGAATGAATTGCGGCGTCGCTCCCCTATCCTTCAGCCACTGACAAATAAACCTTAGGTTCGGTTCGCTCGTCCATATCTGTTCGATCTTGGCGCGATTACCCTTTTCCTGCTCGCGATGGTACTCGGCGAGATCATATCCACCATCGGCGTTCCTCCAGCTCACCAGCCGATAGCCGCCGTCCTCTCCCACTTTCCTTGTAGTAGCCCAATTGGGAGCCGCAACGATCTGGTACCCCAGTCGATAGAGAACACGCTTGATGGCCTCTTTCAGTAATCGCACTGAGTCATCCTCACCACTCCACCACTATTCGAACTTTCACAGTTACGAGCGCCTTCCCGTGGCGGCACGCAAGCCCGATGCCTTGCGGCTCAATTGCAGTCGACGGCACGCTCTTCAACCAAGTGTCTTTCCAGCAATTTGAACGCGTGCGCATATCCATCGATCTCAGAATCACTCGGAACGATACTCCAATCATTCCCAGAAGCTGCGTAGAACGGCGCTAAATAGTTGGCAAAAGACTCCACAATCTTCGACCGTTCTGGCTTCTCCTCGGCAAGCTTCACACGCACGAGGGCCGGCAAGTCGATAGCCTTCCCGAAGGTCGCTACGTTTGGGAACACCTTAATGGGGGAATCGCCGAACATAATAACCGGCTTCCCGAGCAACGCCGCCTCCAGGCCGATGGTCCCTTGAATTCCAACAACCAAATCTGCTTTCCTGATGAATTGGAGCGCGTCCGAATGCGGCGCCACCACGCGAACGCTCGGAAATTGCGAAAGTCTTGCGAGGTAGGCGGGCGAATAGTTGGGTACATCGCTTTTGTGAAGCTTCACCAGCAACGCATGTGTTGGCGGTAATGACCTTGCAATGAGCTCGATGATACGGAACTGGTTGCTGAAGAAATATGCAAACACATCAATCGAGGATTCCGGCTGCATATGCAATCCGAAAAACGCGTAGCGCATATCAGGTGGAGGCGTTAGAAGTAGGTCCTTCTGACGACCTATATTCAGGAGATTCTTTCGCAAGCGATAGGCTTCTTGGAATAGCGAAGAGAGGCGGTAGGAGTTACGATAGTCGGAGTACTTTCGATGCGCTCTCAACTTTCGTCGCCTCAGTACCTGCAGCACCGAGCGCAGCTGTGACGGAACGTGGGTGAACATAAACGCCGGTGACAGAAGTTCAGGCGGCAGATATGCCGGTGCGCGTGCCTTGCCGGTTTCAAAATTCCGCAGCACTTCCTGTGCGCGACCTCGGAGGTCCTGCCTGCGCTCCGGTTCCAGCAGCACTGTGGAAGCCGGCGAGAGATTCGCGCAGAAGGCCACCTGACCGCTCGGTATGGTAGTGAAATGCAAGGCGAACCAAGGAATATTCAGCTGTCTTGCCACCGCCAATGCCAAGCTGCTGTGGAGTGCATCAAAATCCCCAATAACCACGGACGGTTTGATTTCTCTATATATTTCGATAAGTCGACGCGCCAAAAATGTTCCGTAAGCGAGCGCGTCCTCATAGCGCAGCTTCGAGACGACTCGATCGCCCATAATCATGTTGTGGATGGTCGGAACGTCTTTACGCTCCAGAGATTCGAGAAGATCCCGATCGGGGGGCGGCATGCAAGCACGCATATCGTCCCGGAAAAAGTATATCTTGTTCGAGCTCGTTTTCTCATCCCAGGAACTGCGGTCATAGGTCGGGTGAACGAGATGAGAAATCGGATAGCGGGCGCGTGCGGCAATGCGATCCCACAGGTTTCGTACCAACCGGGCCGAAGTTCCCACTGTCAGGAAGCGAAACGTATCCGCCGCGCGCATGTTAATTCTGCAACCCTTTCATCACCCCAATCCGCCGCGTGCCGCTCATGTTACGAGGCTCCAGTCGACGGCGGTGCCTTTGGCCACGTCGCGAACGACGCACTTCCCAAGGAGCTGCTCATAGAATCTCGGATGCAGGCCGTTCCCGGGCCGAACAATCCGCAGATTCCGTGCGGTAAACGGCTCGCCAGATCTTATATTTTCGGCCACATACAATGAGCGCCGCAACGCCAACGACGCGCGTTCGGCATCGGTCGGCCCGTATGCCACTGTTCCGAGCGCCTGCCAGGCCCGTTCGGTTTCAAGCACGAGCGTCTTCAGCTCCGCCGGCTCGAGGGAAAATGCACTGTCCACTCCGCCATCGGCGCGCCGCAGAGTGAAGTGTTTCTCGATGACTGTGGCGCCGAGCGCGACCGCAGCGACCGCGGCACCGATTCCCATCGTGTGATCTGAAAGCCCCACTTCGCAGTCGAACAGTGCGCGCATGTGCGGGATTGTGCAGACGTTTGTATTGAGCGGCGAGGCGGGATAGGTACTCGTGCATTTGAGGAGCACCAGGTCGCGGCAACCCGCCATTCGGGCCGTCTGAACCGCCTCGTCCAGTTCCGCCACAGTCGCCATTCCGCTGGAAATAATCATCGGCTTGCCGGTCGCGGCTACCTTGCGAATGAGCGGCAGATGATTGTTCTCGAATGACGCTATCTTGTACGCGGGCATTTCCAAGCTCTGCAAAAACTCTACTGCAGACTCGTCGAAAGGCGAGCTGAAACACACCATGCCCAACGTTTGCGCCCGCTGCATGATCGGCGCGTGCCATTCCCACGGCGTGTGCGCCTCGTTGTAAAGGTCGTAGAGTTTGCGCCCTTTCCAAGGACTCTTGTCGTCGGTGATAACAAACTCACCCTTGCCAATGTCCAAAGTAATGGTATCGGCCGTATATGTCTGTAGCTTGATGGCGTGTGCGCCAGCGTCGGCAGCGGCATCGACGATTGCCAACGCTCGCTCCAGCGAGTGATTATGGTTGCCGGACATCTCCGCAATAATGAAGGGCCGCGTGTCTCGACCGACAGGTTGATTGGCAATCAGCAGTGACACCCTAGTCTCCTTGTATCCTTTTGGTATAGGTTGTGGACCGGCATTGATAGCAGGCGCCCGCAAACAGCCTGTGCGATCGCGAGTTCTCACCAAGCACTTCGGCAATGATCTGCCGCACGCTCGGCTTATGCGTCTCCAGCCACATCTCGGCAGCCGCTAGAAGATCAGCGCCTGTACCGCGTTGCCCCTGACCGGGCACAGTGTAGATGGATACTTCCGCAGTATCGTCCGCGACATCAAAGCGCACGACGCCGACCGGCCGATCTGCGCTCTCGCCGATCAGCAACACCCTGGACGGGTCGCTGAGAGCCGCATCCAACCAAGCCTTATGAGCGCTCCATTGCAGCGGAGCGCTCGAACGGGATGCTTCACGAATGCAAGGATGGTTGCGCCACTCGAACAGACTGCGCGCATCATCCAAAACGACCGGTCGCACGGCGACGGCATTGAGGCCCAATGCGCGCAGTATGCGCGCCGTCCCGCGGCCGTCAACGATGCGCATGCCGTTGCCTGAAATCACCTGTCGCAGCAATGGATTCTCCATCAGGCAACGCACGTGGCGAGAGAGGCTGTCCGCATCGAGGGGCTCCGCGGGCGCATACAGCGCACCCGCGAGCGCGCAATCACGCACCAGCTGAGTCTGGTTGTCAGCCACTGCCAGCGCAAGCGTCGGCAGTCCAACGCAGCATCGCTCCCAGGTGGCGCTACCTCCGGCGCCAATTCCCATGTCTGCAGCTGCCATGAGCTGCGCCATCTGAGCACTCTGCACGTGGAGCGCAAAACCCGGTCGCCTGCAAATATCTGCGATCGCAGCGTGCCGTGGGTGTTGATCGCCAATGACAACATCGACTTGAATGTCTTGCAGATCGAGGCGTGTAAGTGCCGCGAGCGCCAGCGCTGTGCGATTCGTCGCGTCGACACCGCCAAAGGACACCAAAATCCGTCGCACAGAGCCTGAGCGTACCTTGGCGTGACTTCGCCGCTGTGTGAATTCCTCCCTCAGCATGGCGTATTGGGGTCCGAGCAACCGCCGGCACTGCTGCGGGATCCGCTCGTCATAACGTGTATCCGCGTCCGCGTAGAGATTTTGATCGACGAGCACGTCGCAGGCGTGTTGTCGATTTGCAAGATCGTCGATGACCATTATTTTCGACGCCAATGCTCGCACGCTGCGTTCCCAAACCGCATCCAGCCCGTAATGATCAACGACGACCCAATCAAGGTCGCGGCCTGCGCAAGCCGTGAGGGTCTGCCGCACATCCTCTTCCTGCGGCACTTCCAGCCAATCGCCAAGTTTGACGCGACCGGTCGAATCGGCGCCGGTACCGAGGCGTAAAACTTCATGGCCATTCGCCGCGATCATCGCAGCAAGCGCATCGGGAACGGAACGACACACGAAGCCGCACCAAGCTCCGCGCGCTTTAAGCGCATCCGCCAATGACAGACAGCGGATTAGGTGTCCGGCCCCGACCCTATAGGACGCGTCGACTCGAAAGATGAGATTCACGGCCAATCTTCAATTGAGACGCTTGAAGCCTGCGTGGCATACCGGACCTTTGAGCACTTGCGTCACCTCCCTGCCGTCTTCACACTCTCGGATCAAGCGAAATATCGGATCGAGGGCCGCAAAGTAAGCTGCGACGACGTCCGGCGTATGCTGCGTGCAAACGTACACGCTCGTACCCGCCAAATAACCCTTGGCGAGCATTTCTTGCGTGAGTAGTGTCTTATAGGCGAGCGCGCGCGGGCTGGTGAACGAAAACGAGGCGAGCGCGGGCAGACCGCTCGTGGCAATAGCAAGCCCATGCTTCTCGGCAAGCTCGTGCCAGCCGGCAAAAATTTTCTCTCCGGTGCGCGTGATCTGCTCCCATGATCCCGTACTCTGCATGACTTCGAGCGTCTTCAGTGCCGCCGTCGGCCCGATTCGTTCTGTCCAGAATGTGCTGCTTATGAATGACGTCTGCGCCGCCTCCATGACCTCGCGTCGCCCGATTGTTGCGGTGATGGCATAACCGTTGCCAAGGGCCTTGCCGAACATGGCCATATCGGGCTCTACGCCGTAGGCTTTGTGTAGTCCGCCAAAAGTTTGGCGGAAACCGGATGTACATTCATCAAAGATGAGCACGATCCCGCGACTGCTTGCGAGCTGCCGCACCTTCTGCAGAAAATTGTTGGTCGGCCCCTGATTGCGCGATACCTCCATCATGATGACGCCGATGTCGTGCTCGTTCACCAGCCTTTCGAGCTCATCGTATTTGTTGTAATTGAACGGCAGCACGGAGCCCAACAGAGCTCGCGGTACACCGTTAGGCTCAAGCCCCGGCAGGAGATGTCCGGAGAGGTTTCGGTCGTCAGCCAGATTGGCAGCGAGGTACCAGTCATGCCAGCCGTGATAGCCGCAGATCGCGACCTTGTCCTTGCCGCTGGCCGCGCGCGCGATGCGCACCGCTATGGCGTCAGCCTCTCCGCCGGAACGAGCAAGACGCGCCATTTGCGCCCAAGGGTGCAGTTCTACCAGCCGTTCCGCGAGGTATACCTCTTCGGCGCAGTTGAGCGTGGACATGTTGCCCGCGTCGATGGCCGCCCGTACTGCAGCGTCAACCTCGGGGTGGCTGTAACCGAGCGTGTTGGTCCCGATGCCCATGATAGACATGTCGGTGAACTCGTTGCCATCCAGGTCCCATACTTTGCAGCCCTGCGTCCTGCTGAAATATGCAGGCCACAGTTCCGGGAGAAACATCTCGGCCCGCTTGGATAGCAGCATGTTGCCACCAGGAATCACGCGCTTGGCGCGCTTCCAAAGTTTCTGTCCGGTTGACATTGAGGATCCTTCGTTGCGTACCAAGTGATGATTGGCGCTGAACAGCTCCGGCCGGATGCGCATCAGCTGCAGTACCTCCTGCCAGCCAAAGTTCCTGCGCGGATGAAAATGCTCAAATACGCCGGCAATGACCTCGAAGTCCGCCGCCTCGTCGACAGTCCACCGTGCAGCAGAGAGGTTTTCGCTGTGCGGCAGATTGAGCGTGCGGAACCGCCCGGATTCGCGCATGTACGGGGTGACGTGTTCACGTTCTGGCTGGCAACGCGCTTCACGCCACGCCGTGGCGAGAGCCCCCTTCGAGAACACTTCTATGTCCAAGCCGTCCGGATAAGTCTGCGGATCGGTATTGCCGGCATACTCGACGCCGGCCGACCTGAAAGCGGTGACCATCAAGTCCACTAACGCCGGGTCCACCAGTGGGCAATCGCCCGTTATGCGTACCAGGATATCTGCGTGACTCAGCTGTGCAGCCTCATAGTAGCGATCAAGAACATCCTGCTCGCTGCCGCGGTATACGGTGTACCCGAGTGTCCGAACGTAATCTGCGAGCACCGAGTTCTCAGGCGCTTGCGATGTGGCCAATATAATTTGGCCGATTTCCTTCGCGTCGCGCAACCGCTCCAGAAGCAACTCAATAAGCGGAGTACCGCGTATCGGCTTCATCACCTTGCCGGGAAAACGCGCGGATCCCATTCGCGCCTGGACAATCGCTGCGGCTTTCACGTTACCTTCCACCGCGAGGGTTCGATTAGCTCCAGATCCTCGCTGCACAGATCTTCCGGCGGTGCCGGCACAACTGTGGCAGCCGCGCCGATGACCTCCTGCAGCTGCCCGGCCGAGTCGACGCCGATCACGAGGCGTTCAATGCCGGGCAGATTGCGCGCAAACGCAAGCGCAACCGCAAGCGGCGAGCTATCATGCTTAGCACACCACTCGCGCCAGCGGTCAAACAGCTCCTGCCATCGTCCAAACCACGCCGGTCGCCGCGCTGCCGGCATCAACAACACACCTTGCAGGAACACCGAACGTAGATGAATGCGCACACCATGCCGATGGAGAGTCGTCAGCCACCCAGTGCGCTGCAATCGCCGATCGAAGACATTGCAGGGTGCCTGCACGAGCTCCGGACGCCACACGGGCCACACGCTATCTAGTTCCGCGGGATCGTAGATCGAAATCCCAGCACAACCGATCCATCCCCGGGACTTGAGTACGGCCAGTGCCTCAATAACGGACTTTCCGCGAGGGCCGAGAAGATCGGCAGACCTGTGCAGCAAGAGGCCGTCGAGCTGGGTCTTCTTTAAGCGCTGCAGCGAGCCGAACACTTGGGTCTCCGCCCATCGCGCGACGTCCGACACGTCAGTCGGCAGCGACGGCAGCTTGCTGATCACGCGCCACGTCGACACGCCTGCATAGCCGAGAGAAGCCTCGCTGTTCCCGTAGGCGATTGCGGTATCAAGTGTATCGATGTCAGCGTGGCGCGCTTGCTGCAAAATAGCCGCAATTTCGGACTGCGCCACCGGTCCGGAAACATTTGCAACGCCGTATTGACCGCCGAACTGGACTGTACCGAGAGCAAGCTTGCTCATCGGCCGCGTTGAGATTCTCGAAGGCAGGCGAGGCTCACCTAGTCATCCGTAACAGCTGCCGCGAGCCAAGTCCCGGACGCGCAGCGCTTAAGGATTCCAGAGAGCGCCCGCGACCAGTCGCAAATTCCCAGCGCAGCTCTCCCGCTGACTGCCCACGCATCCCGTTGCGACGCCAAGCACGCATCCCTCGGCGGGCTCATGACAGCGCTGCCTGCAGCGCTTGCTGGACATACGCCTGTTGTGCGCCCGTCAATGCCGCAAACATCGGCAATGACAGGCAGCGCAAGTAGTAGGCTTCGCTCACAGGAAACTGCCCCGCAGCAAATCCCAAAGCTCGAAAGTCCGGCTGCGTGTGCACTGGCACGTAGTGCACATTCACGCCAATATCTGCCGCACGTAGGCGGTCAAATACAACTCTACGCGTGAGCTGCGTGCGCAGCGGATCGATCTGTACAACATACAAATGCGAGGCCGATCGGGATTCCGAGGGGCGAAGCGGCAGAATGAGCGGCAAAGAGCGCAAGCCCGCATCGTATGCGTCCGCGATTTCATGGCGACGCGCGATCCACTTATCAAGGTTCGTCAATTGCGACAGGCCTAACGCGGCCTGGATGTCCGTAAGCCGGTAATTGAAGCCCAGGCATTGCTGCTCGTAGTACCAGGGGCCCTCGTCGGCTCGCTCGAGTTGCGCCGCCTCACGCGTGATGCCGTGAGTGCGCAACAAGCGCATTTTGCGCGCAAGCTCTGGAGACTGTGTAGTTGCCAGTCCGCCTTCGGCAGTGGTGATGATTTTGACGGGATGAAAACTGAAGACGGCAATATCGCTGAAATGACAGTCGCCGACCTGGCGGCCCCGGTACACGGCGCCGATAGCGTGCGACGCATCCTCCAGAACCTTGAACCCATAGCGCCGCGCCAAATCGTGAATCTTCTGCATGTCACACGGCAGTCCGCCAAAATGCACGGGAATCACGACCTTGGGCAATTCGCCGGCTGTTTGCGCGTGCCTGAGTTTCTCCGCCAGGGCCTCGACCGACATGTTGTAGGTTGTGGGGTCGATGTCCACGAAGTCGACCGCTGCGCCGCAATAGCGCGCGCAATTGGCGCTGGCAACAAATGTATTGGGACTCGTCCACACGCGGTCGCCGGGACCCACTCCCAGCGCGAGGCAAGCAATGTGCAGCGCTGCAGTGGCGCTATTCACTGCGACGGCGTGTGCCGCACCGACGCGCGCTGCAATGGCGGCTTCAAAGCGCGGAATCGTCGGGCCTTGGGTTAGAAAATCCGAGCGCAGGACTGCCGTCACGGCGTCAATGTCTGCTTGCGCGATGCACTGACGCCCGTAAGGAATCATTCCGGATCGTCCACATGATTCATCGCGATGATCTCCTCAACCGCGAGAAAGTGAGGATTCTTGCCCGAATGGTATTCAAAGCCCGGCTCGACAGGATGACCCTGCTCACCCAGGCGATTGACACTGAATTCGACTGGGCCAGAGAACTGAATCGCGGGCTTGATGACATAGTGATCAGCGAATTCGAGCGTCAGATGCGAGTCATCCGCCGGGCACATAATTTCGTGAAGCTTTTCACCTGGACGGATTCCTATGATCCGATGCGGCAGGTTGGGCGCCATCGCGCGCGCAAGATCCACCACCTTCATCGATGGAATCTTCGGCACAAAGATCTCCCCGCCGTGCATACGGGCAAAATTCTTCAGCACGAAATCTACGCCCTGCTGCACCGTGATCCAGAACCTGGTCATGGACGCATCAGTGATGGGAAGATGATCGCAGCCGTTGGCGATTTGTTTGCGGAAGAATGGCACCACCGAGCCGCGCGAGCCCACGACGTTGCCATAGCGCGCGACGGAGAAGCGCGTCCTGTGCCCGCCGGCTACGTTATTTGCCGCGACGAACAGCTTGTCGGAGACAAGCTTGGTTGCCCCATAGAGATTGATTGGATTGGCGGCCTTGTCCGTGGACAGTGCGATCACTTTATCCACTTCGGTCGCGAGCGCGGCCTGAATGACGTTCTGCGCCCCGTGGATGTTGGTCTTGACGCATTCCATGGGATTGTATTCGGCAGCCGGCACCTGTTTCAAAGCGGCTGCATGAATCACGTAGTCCACGCCATTCATTGCCTGAACCAGGCGCTCCGCATCGCGCACATCGCCAAGGAAAAACCGCATGCAGTCCTGAGGGAAGTCCTGCTGCATCTCGAATTGCTTGAGCTCATCGCGGGAGTAGATGATCAACTTGCGTGGTTGAAAGCGCTCCAGGATCGTGCGCACGTAGCGTTTGCCAAAGGAACCGGTGCCGCCCGTGATCAGAATGGATTTTTGATTAAACATGTCGCGATTTTGTGCCTGTCAGCTGATTCTGGTTGCGAGGGCCATATGCCGGAAGCTTTGGCTACACTCGAGAAGCTCCTCGTACGAGGCCTGCGCCACGACACGCCCGTGTTGCAGTTCTACGATCGTGTCGCAGCGCCGTACGGTAGTCAGGCGATGCGCGATGATCAGGATCGTAAGGTCCCGATGCAGCCCCTCGATGGCATCCATTACCGAGCGCTCGGTGGCATTGTCGAGAGCGCTCGTTGCCTCGTCCAAAACAAGCACGCTGGCACGCTTGTAGAGCGCGCGGGCAATCCCAATGCGCTGGCGCTGGCCGCCGGAGAGCCGAATTCCGCGCTCGCCCACCAAGGCATCGTAGCCACGCGGGCCGCTTTCAATGAATTCTGCGATCTGCGCCTGCTGCGCCGCCTGCCGTACCCGCTGCATATCGATGGCCTCACGCGGCACTCCGAAAGCTATGTTCTGCGTCATGGTAGTGTCGGCGAGATAGATGCTCTGCGGCACGTGCGCGATCGTGCGCTGCCAGGTGCGAATGCGGCGGCCTACGAGCGACTCGCCATCTACGATAACCTCGCCTTCCGTCGGCAGCAGCAGGCCCATGAGCAGATCGAGCGTGGTGCTCTTGCCGCTGCCTGTGCCGCCCACCAGGCCGACGCGCGCACCCTTTGGAATGATCAGATCGAGTCCGTCGAGTACCCAGGGTCCGGGCTCGGTGTACCGAAAGCGCACGGCGCGAAATTGGATGGCTTCGCAAAATGGCAACGGCGCAGGAGCCGCCTGCAGCATCTCTGCCGGCAAAGGCTGATCGATGAGCGTAATTGTGTCGGCGAGATAGGCCTGGCTGCCGGCGATGCTTGCCCAGGCGCCAAAGGCCTGCTGCAGCGCCGGCAACAAGCGTTGCGCGCCGAGGGCGAGCGCCCCCAGAACGGGCAGCGCCGACGCAACAACCTGGTCCTGACGACTCAGGCCGTAGGCGAGCGCCGCAATCAAGATCATGCCGAGCGCTTCCATTGCGTAGCGCGGACTTTGCCCGATGAAGACGTTGTCGCCCTGCGCGCGCCGCAGCAGTTGGTCGGCGCGCCGATAAACATCGCAAAAAACCGGCTGCGTTCCGTCCAGCAACACATCGCGGATTCCACCCAGCCCCTCCTGTATCGCCTTAATGACCTCGGTCTGTTCGTTGGCAATGCGCTCGCTGTTACTGCGCAGGTGGCGGCGCGACAGCCAGGTGATGACTGCATAGCTCGCGCCAAATCCGAGCGTCGCCACCAGCGCCACAATCGGGTTTATCGCGATCAGAGCCACAGGTATGGCCACGAGCAGCATCATGGAGCTGATCAACGTCATGAACGGCAGCAGCACGCCGAGCACCGTGCCGCCTACCTTGTTGGTAATGCCACTGATCACCTCGCTGCTGTTACGTGCGACGTGCACGCGATACGGCTGATACAGTGTGCGTCGATAGACCTCGATGCTGAGATCCGCGCCGGCGGCAAAAGTAAAGCGGGTGCTCACCCACAAGAGCAGCATGCGGATCGCTCCGGCGATCAGTGCTATTGCCGCGAATGCGATCGTCAGAGGCAGCAGCAACTGCTGCGGCGCGGTGATGCCGGCGGCATGTGCGATCCTGGCGACCAGCCGGTATTTAAATACCGCCTGCGGTGCAGTGAGGATTCCGAGGAAGGGCAGCACGGCCCCCAAACTCACCACCTCGGCAAACGCACTCAGCACCATCAAGCCCATGATCAGGGCGAATTGTCGGCGGCGACGTCGACTGAGGTGGTGCCATAGGCGCACGAGCAAGGCGCGCAGCGTGGTAGTAGGCGAACCGACGCGAATTACTCCGGGTTAATGTTGGGTACTGCGCTTGTGGCGAGCGGTCTTATCGCGCAGCCAGGCGATGAACGTCCCGATGAATAGACCGATGACAACGCCCGACAGAGCCATAAGCGTGCGCCTCGGACTGACGCGGACATCTGCGACGACGGCAGGATCCACCACCGTATAGGCATACTCATCGCGCCCGTTCGCCAGCATCAGGGTCTTCGTCTGGGCTTCAATGAGGTTATACATTCCCTTGCGAACCTCGAGTTCGTTCGTTTTCTGCAACTGTTCGTTGAGATAGGCAATCTCGCGGGTCGAATCCCGTATCGCGCGTTGCCGCACCAAGTTGTTGGCAAGCGCGACGAAACCATTCGCCCAGCGCGCGGCGACATGCGGATCAGGCCAATCCATCGTAATGGTCGTCGTGCCCTTGAGCTTATCCTCTTCTATGTCCAGCACAGCGTGGCGAAACTTTTCGACCGCAATCCACAGGCTCGGCTGCGGCTGCGCTGCGGCCGTGAAAATCGGAAACACGTCCTTGCTTTTGACGAATTCCTCAACCAGCCCTCGCGATACGAGGATCGCTTGATTCTCGAGCTTTGCCCCGGTCTCACCCAAGCCGATTCCTGCAAGGCTCGCCAGGCCCCCGAGGTCACCGGATAAGCCGCCTTCGCCGCCCATGCCCGTGTCTTTAACCGGGGTGACCACCACTATCGCACGGAAAATGGGCGTCGCTGTAAGAGCGAGAACGATGGCGATCCCGGTGCAGATGGCCGTCGTGATCGCTATAAGTGTCTTGTGACTCCATGCGGTCTGCCATAGAGCCACCAGGTCGATTTCATCTTCTTGAGACGTAGACACGTGTTGCGTGGAATTCACCCGTCACCTCTCGGCACGACTGCAGGTATACAAATTATACTAGGTGGAAAAGGGTACATAGAGTCCCGAGCACGCTACCGCCCTGCAATGGACCAAAGTCCCTCGCATGCGTCGACAGGTCCGGCGCGGCGCGTAGTACGGAACGCGCCTACCGCTGGCTGCCTGCTTCGGTCTCACGCCGCATCTGTTCAATCTCAACGCGCAGTTTCTCGTACTCGCGCATTTTGATCACCAGAAATTGCAGCGTGAGACGGGCCTTCGCCTCCAGGCCGCGCGGCGTCAGAAGATACATATAGGCGGCTTTGTGGTGGCTGTTTTTGAAGTTGGCGGCCTTGATCCAGCCCTTGCGAATCAAGGCCTGAAGACAGTAGTTCACCTTGCCGAGACTCACTCCGAGTTCGCGCGCCACGTCGCGTTGGCTCAACTCGGGATTGGCCTCGACAAGCCGCATCACCTTGTAGCGTATTTCTTCGGACGGCATGAGCTGCTATGCCGCGCAACCCGGCAGCACGAAATCCATTGGCACTCGTACCGGCGCTTCCTGACCGAGCAGCTTGAGCAGCACGACGACGCGCGCAGCGCCCGCTGCGCGCTCGAACACACCGCTCAGCCCTTCGAAGGGGCCCATGGTGATGTGCACTGTAGCGCCCGGCACTAAGGACTTTGGAGTGACCAGGCGGTGCAATCCGGACACGGGATCGGCACGAACGCGCAGTTCGGCCAGGATCCTATCGGGAACGATGGCGTAGCTCACCCCGAAGCGCACAATACCCGCCACGCCGAGGGAGGAACGCACCGGGCTCAGCGCCTGCAGCCCTTCGCTCAACCGTAAGAACAAGTACCGCGGGAACAGCGGGCCGATGGCTTCGCGCCAGCGCCCACGGCGGCGCACGCACTGTAACACGCGCGGCAAATACACCTCATAACCCTGCCGCTGCAGATTCGTCTGCGCCAGGCCTTCCCGCGACGGCTTTGTCTGAATCAGATACCAACGCAACGTGCGTCCCGGACCCCGTTGGGTGTTACAGGTGCCGGTCTGCCCGGCCATGCGTTCATCCAATGAACGCAGTAAGTGTAGGCAGGATCGGGGGCGCTGTCAAACGCTCACCAGCCTTAGAACGAATGGATGGCGGCAGCTGCGATCGCGACGTTGTAGATGATCTGTGTGACCGCCTGCCACAGCGGCAGCAGCGGCAGATGTTCCGCGTTCAGCGGCACGACAATCGTGTCGCCGGGCCTGATCTGCACACTGCCGCTGTGATACCACCGGCCGCTCTCGTTGACTACCACACTGCCATTGGCGCGCACCACATAGATTCGACCGGAGTCAGCACGACGCGTCACTCCGCCGCTCATATTGATGTAGTCGTCACGCGACAGACTCGGCCGATACAGATGGGACGTCGCGGTCTGCACTTCGCCGATGACGGTGACTTCCTGCTGGAACTTGGGAACGAGAAGCTCATCTCCATCGCGAAGGATAACGTCGGTAACGGAGCCTATTGGCGAACGCAAAGTGGCCGCCAGATTGATGACCAGCCGTCCGACGGCCTTGGTCGATCGCAGTGTTTGCAGCAGCGACTGACCCACCTGCAGCGATACTCCCGCCTGCGCCTGGTTTGCAGCGGCACCCTGCAGGGCGACGAAGGCGATGTCGTTCTGCATATGCGCCGCGAGCAAGTCGAGCTGCGTCTGTTCGCGTTCACGCAATTCTTTGCGCGTATAAACCGCGCCATCGGCAAAGGCGAGATCCGTAAGGCCGCCGGCCCGTTGCATGACCGACTTCAGCGTCTCGCCCCGCTTGATGGAATACTTGCCTGGGAATCTGACTTCCCCGCGCAAATTGATTTCCTGATGCACGGCCCACGCCTGCACTTCCTTAATGCTCAAACTGTCGAAAGGCTGAAGCCGTAAATTGTTCGCAGGATCGCCGCGCATCGCGGCTGCCAGATCGACCTGGAGCAACTCAGTCTGGTGCGACTCGCCCTTGACAACGTTATAACGAGTGAGTTCCGCCTGCCCTCCATAGGCTGCGTCCGCGAGACTGCCTCCGGCGCGCACCAGGTCGCGCACCGTCATCCCGACCTCCAGAGGATAATCCCCGGGTACTTTGGCGCGCCCTTCGATGCGCACAATCTCTTCGGGCCGCTGAATATTCGACTGCAATTTCAATTCGTCCAGCAGTGGCTGAACGACACGATCGCGGCTCGACTGCAAGTCAAATACCATGATTCGATCGCGAGCCATGAGCGGCAGGTCCGCAGCGGAACCCGGGGCCTTCAATGCGGCCTCAAGGTCAGCTGAGTGCACCACGATGCGTCGGTCCGGAGGCAGCTCACGCCGGATCAGCAAATAGTGGATGTCAGCATC
Source organism: Steroidobacteraceae bacterium (assembly GCA_035481795.1). Classification (GTDB taxonomy): domain Bacteria; phylum Pseudomonadota; class Gammaproteobacteria; order Steroidobacterales; family Steroidobacteraceae; genus PALSA-1196. The sequence goes on along the minus strand of DATHRI010000021.1, from coordinate 146,061 downwards.
TGGTTTTAGATCGTCCACCGAGCGAATAACGTCGGTCAGACGCATCCCCGGGTGATAGGAGAACGCACCGGTCGCGTAGACATAGCCTTCAATCTGGACGCCTGCATCCAGTGTCGGACGTAGCCGCGACACGCGCAGCAGATCACCATTGTGAATCGGCGCACTTTTTGCGCTGGCGCCTGCCAGATCCACGCGCAGTACGACTCGGTGCTGGGCATTGTCGATACGGGTGAGAGCGGCATTCGCCATGTCGGCCTCTGGCGCGAGGCCGCCTGCGAGCTGAACAACATCTGCGACCGTCGTTTCGCTGCGCGTCTCGTAGATGGCCGGGCGACGCACTTCGCCTTCGACGCCGACGGTGGGCCCCACCGCTGGAATGAAGATGGCATCGCCGGGCAGGAGTTTCGCATCATCGGTGGTATCGCCGCGAATCAACATGTCGTACAGATCGAGACGCCGCACGAGCGCTCCCTGGCGCTTGAGCTCGATCTTGCGCAACGAGCCGGTCGGCCGGATGCCGCCGGCAGCAAAGAGCGCCGAAGTGATCGTTCCGAGTCCGCTGATGGTGTAGGACCCGGGGCGCTTGGCTTCGCCCAGCACGAACACACGGATGGAACGCGTGTCGCCCATGGTCACACTCGCGCGCACGCCAATCATCTGGCGCGCGACCTGGGCCTCCAAACTCGACTTCACGGCGTTGAAAGTCTGGCCCCCGACGTTGACCGGTCCCAACTCCGGAAACTGAACGCGGCCATCGCGGCCAACGATCAGGATAAGGTTGTGGTTCTGCGTGCCATAGAGCTGAATGTCGAGCTCATCGCCCGGCCCCACGATGTACTCTGCGGGCACCGGTATATTCGTGACCGGTGCAAACGAGGACACCTGTTGATCGAAGAGGTCGTAGCCGAAGGGCTTCAGAGCCGCCGGCCCGGTCTTGATCAGCGGCAGCTTGGTGACTTTGATATACAGATCGCGCAGAGCCGGCTCGACCCCAAGACGCATACTCGCCAGCTGCTCGGTCAACCCGCCCATGGGTATGGGGGCAAAGCCCGGCATGAAGAGCGTGCCGTCCCGCGAGAGCTGATACGGATTCTTTGAGCGGATCAGATCGATGAGGGTGTCACGGGTCTTCTTTTCGTCATCCGTGAGTTCCGGTTTGACTTCCTGACCGGGCCCGCCATTCGTGTTCGGTCCGACGCCATTGTTCTGGTTCTGCCCCCCAAGACCATTCATCCCCGTGAGACCACTGAGCCCATTCGCTCCACCCAGCAGCGCACCCGCCGACGAGCTGCCCTGAGGAAGTCCCGACAGGCCGGAAGCTCCTCCCAGGCCCGACAATCCGGAAAGCTGAGGGGTGCCGTTGGGCTGTAGCAGAGTCTGCAGATTCTGTCCCAACGGGCTGACGGGAGGCGGGTAGGCATCGACTGAGACGATGATCCAGTCCTCGCCCTTTAAGAATGGACTCAGCAGATCAGCCTGCTCTTCATATTTCCTCTGTTCTTCGCGGGCGCGCTCCTGATCGACCTCGCCCTGCTGCTGCATCTGCTCGATTTGTCGCTGGCGTGCTCCTGGGGCTTGCGTCCCCATGCCGCCCAGCACGCCGCCGAGGCCACCGCCACCGGTTCCACTACCTCCTCCGCCGATGCCGAGCTGGTTCATGATGGCATCGCGCTGCTCAGGCGTGAGGCTCTGCAGCATTTGCAGCGGCGAATTATCGGAGGAGCCGCCTATGCCCTGCGCCAAGGCGGGCCCGACCGAAGCGAGACTGGCGATGCACAGCGCCAGAATTGCGAGCAGCGTAAACGGACGGCGTCTCAGGCGCATTACTACCCTTCAGGTGCGCGGAAAGGGCGATTGTACTGAAGCACGAGGCGTGGAAGCGACCATTCTTGCGGCGCGAGCGGGTCGCGATCCGTCCGCTGCGCGCGATCCGAGCGGAGATCATGGCGAGTTGGCTCGCAGCCCGCTATTCTGCGGCTGATTTTTCCATCGTCATGCGCCGGAAACCATGAAGAGCGCCATTTCGACCACTGCATGGCTGATCATCACGCTGCCTGCGGTGGCTCTCGGGCGCGGCGTGAGCCCTTACCTGCCGCTTAACCTCGAACCGGAGATCGAGCGGGACATCGAGCGCGTCCTTGTTCTGGCCGACCACCCTGTGCTCACGCGACCGATTCCGGCGGCACTGCTGTTCGATGCGATGCCGAAAGCCTGCGCAGTCGATACGCCAATGTGTAAGCGCGTCAGGCGCTTCCTCGCCCGCTACATGCACGACTCCGGAATCAGCTACGCGAGCGCACAAGCCGGAGCGTCACGTGGAGCGGACGTCTCCATACCCAATGAGCACGGTCTTGAGACCCAGAACCATTGGCAGCTGGACGGCCAAGCCTATTACCAGCCGAGCGATTATGCCATGGCGAGCGTAGGCGTCATCGCATACCGGGGTCGCACCACCGCAACAGGTACGATGCTGAGCCTGGGCGGCGATCGTGCACAGATTGATATCGGCTATCGCGATCACTGGTGGTCGCCGATGACCGACGACGCCATGGTGATCAGCACGGAAGCACCGACCATGCCGTCCGTTACGGTTTCCAACAGCCTGCCGTTCACACGTCTGGGCTTGCAGTACGAGCTGTTCCTCGCGCGCATGTCCGAGTCGCATCGGATCCTGTTCGAGGACCATTTAACGAGCGGGCATCCTCTGTTTGCGGGCTTTCACCTGCAGATCGAGCCGACGAGCGGCTGGGCGCTCGGCATCAATCGCATTCTGCAGTATGGAGGCGGCGGCTACGGCGGGACGTCGGTGAGCGAGCTTTTCAGAGCATTTTTTAATCCAGCCGCAGCGCAGAATCCGGGGGCCAATCCGGCCACCAACAACACGGCCTTCGGCAACCAGGAGGCATCCATCACCAGCCGTTTCATCGTGCCTGGAAGGATTCCTTTTGCGGTGTATTTCGAGTACGCAGGCGAAGACACCTCCCGCGGCAGGAGCTACCTCCTCGGAGATGCCGCCCTGTCAGCCGGCATACACTTCCCGCGTCTCGGGCCGTTCGATCTCACCTACGAGATTTCCGACTGGCAGGAGGGCTGGTACGTTCACGATGTGTACCTGGACGGCCTCGTGAACTATGGCCACGTCACCGGTAACTGGTTTGGCGATCAGCGCCAATTTGGCGACGGCGTGGGCGGCCAGAGCAACATGGTCAAGGTGGGCTGGGAGCCCTCATTCGGCGGCCTGCTCGAGACCCAGTATCGAACGCTCGTCAATGCGTCTTACTCTCCGGTCCCCTATCGCCACGAGTATCAGGCGCTGATCCGCTACTCGCATCCATGGCAGGATCACACCGTCGGCGGCGAGTTGTTCTTCGGGCGCGATGTCTTTGGGCAGCATTTTACGACCTTGGACGGCTTCGTGCGCCTGGGTGGCGGCGAGACGAATCGCGAAGACACGGCAGAAGAGGAGTTCGATGGGTCTGAAGTGCAGGAAGTGAAAAGCGGAGAGGTTTTCGTCGATGCCGGCGCGAACGCCAATCGCGTCCTCGTCGATCTATCGGACAGCGTTCCCCGCACCAACACGAGTGTCGAGGTGGCGCCGCATCTGGGGATCGGCGCGCGGCGCGCAGTCTCCGAGCATCAGGATTTGGGAGCGCGGGTTGTATTCGACGAAATCGACCGCCGCGCGCTCGTTGCCGTGCGCGTGCTCGATTATCGCTATCGCTTCGACAGCCCCCTCGCGGTCAGCGCATTCTTTGGCGCTGCGCGCTATGCGCTACTCTCGCCCGCCTACGGCTATTACCTGGGAGCGGGCGCCCAATATCGCAATGTATTGCCCGGCTGGGACCTCAGCCTCGACTACAGTGACGGCGTCAAAGTCGCTCGCCGCCATGTCTACTCCTTTGAGCCGCAGACGGGTCGACCGGACGCCTTCTACGACATCACGAGCGTCGCCTTGTACCTCAGCCATCGCTTTTAAGGTAGCGGCGGCACAGCGCCTCGAAAGGCGAATCCTCGGGAAACGGGGCATTCTTGTCGAACCCCGGCGTGCTCTGCATCATCTGCTGCCATAGATGCACGGCGCGGCTTTCTGCCGTCCATGGCGGCTCGGCCGCTGCGCCGCTTGTAAACATGACCTGCCAGTCCTCGCAGCGCACCGGGTAGAAGTGTGCGGGCGGCTGTGCCTTGCCGATAAAGCCCAGGTACCGCGCCGCCTGCGTGAGACCCTTGGGGCCATATTCGCCCCAGCGCACGCCATCGCGCCGGTTGCCGCGGAGATAACGGCGTCGCAGTTTGCGCAGCCGCAGCGACAATCCGTCGTACGGCAGCCACCGGTTGGGATCTTCACAGCACGCGGCGAGCCACACCGCAAGCTCATGCCCCGCGGGTAATCCGAGCACTGCATTGTTGAGCAAGCGCTCATTCTGCCAGCCGAAGATCTCATCCTGCGGATATGAGATCGGCGACAGACACACGACATCCGCGTCCGCCCAGATCCCGCCACGCTCCCTAAGAAGCCGATACCGAAACCAGTCGCTGAAAGAGCCGAGCGATCCCGTGCGCCGGTGGGTGAAGAGGAGCGCGCGCGGCAGAATCTCTTCGGCCGCCAGCAGATGCACCCCCGTCGGCGGTACGGCCGGCGCCTCGTACACGTACAGATCTACTGGATGGCCGTGAGCAAGGAACGACGCCATGGAGAGCCGCTCGATGCGCGACAGCGGCGCCCCATGCCAGAACATTTGGATCCTGAGCAGCGCTGCGGCGGACGGCACGCTTGCCATGGATCACACGAACACTGCTCAACGCCTGTAGAAGTCGGCGACGGCGTCGACCACATACTGCAGTTGCGCTTCGTCGAGCTCCGGATAGATTGGCAGAGCAATCGTCTCCTCGGCGGCGCGCTCCGATTCGGGAAACGCCCCGCTCGTGTGGCCAAGATACGCGAAGCATTTTTGCAAATGCAGCGGCACGGGATAGTAGATCTCCGTGCCCACGCCGGCGGCCATGAGATGCTGACGCAACGGGTTGCGATCACGCACGCGCAGCACATATTGGTTGTAGATGTGGCGGCCCGCGCCGCGCGTCGGCGTTTGCACGGCACCACCAAGATCGGCGCGTGCAAAGGCCGCATCGTAGAAAGCGGCATTTCTCTGCCGGCCGGCGGTCCAGGCGTCGAGATGCTCGAACTTGACGTTGAGTACCGCCGCCTGCAGCTCGTCGATACGGAAATTTCCCCCGATCAAGCCGTGGTAATACTTGGGCTTGCCGCCGTGTACGCGCAGGATCTCAAGGCGCTCGGCAAGCGCCGGATCGTTTGCAACGCACATGCCGGCGTCGCCGAAGGCGCCCAGATTCTTGGTGGGAAAGAACGACAGGCAGCCGATCTGCCCGAAACTACCGGCGCGCTCGCCCGCCTCATCCTCGGCGCCGATGGCCTGCGCCGCATCTTCGATCACCCGCAGTCCAAATCGCCGCGCGGTGTCCATGAGTTCGTCCATGTCGCAGAGTCTTCCGTAAAGATGCACAGGCATCAGCGCCTTGATGCGCCCGCCCGTGCGGCGGTTTACCCATTCGCTGCCGCGCAGCTCGCAGCGCTCCTCGATCAGGGCTTGCAGCGCCTGCGGCGAGAGGTTGAAGCTCTGCGGATCGATGTCGCAGAACATTGGCCGGGCGCCCGCGCGCGCGATCGTTCCGGCGGTTGCGAAGAACGTGTACGGACTCGTGATGACCTCGTCGCCCTGCGCGATGTCGAGCGCCATGAGCGCAACGAGCAGCGCATCGGTACCCGAGGAGACGCCGATGCCGTATCGGCATTGCGAATAGTCGGCGACCCGCACTTCAAATTCCCGCACGGCCGGCCCGAGAATGAAATTCTGACTCGCACAGACCTTTTCGATGGCCGCTTGAATCTCGCCCTTGAGCTCGCGGTATTGCAGCTTCAGATCCAGCAAGGGCACCTGCATGGCCGGTGCCGATTGAGTCAGTCTGAGCGGCATGTGTACTCCATGAGCGTTCAGGGGCGACGCTTATAATAGTCGCAGAACCATTCAACGAAGCGGCGCACACCCACTTCGACGGGCGTTGCCGGCCGGTATCCCACATCCCTCGCCAGATCGTCGATGTCGGCGAAGGTATCGGGTACGTCGCCGAGTTGCAGCGGCAAGAGATTCTTGCGTGCCTTACGTCCCAGACACTCCTCGATCACTTCGATGTAGCGCAGCAGCTCGACCGGATTGTTGTTGCCAATGTTGTAAAGGCGAAACGGAGCGCGGCTCGAGGCGGGGTCCGGATGCAGACTGTCCCATGCGGGATTCGGCTGCGCCACGCGATCGAGCACGCGCACGACCCCTTCGGCGATATCGGCAACGAAGGTAAAGTCGCGTTTGTGATGCCCGAAGTTGAAGACGTCGATGGGCTTGTCGTCGAGAATATTGCGCGTGAAGAGAAAAAGCGCCATGTCCGGCCGTCCCCACGGGCCGTAGACCGTGAAAAAGCGCAGCCCCGTCGTGGGCAACTTGAAGAGCGAGGAATAATTATGCGCCATGAGCTCGGTGGAGCGCTTGGTCGCCGCGTACAGCGACAGCGGATGATCGGCGATGCGATGCTCGGAGAAGGGCATGTTGGTATTTGCGCCGTACACCGAGCTCGTAGAGGCATACACGAGATGCTCGACCGCGTGATGACGACAGCCTTCGAGAACGTTCAGCGTGCCGATGATATTGCTCTGCACGTAGGCATGCGGCGCGTCGATCGAGTAGCGCACGCCCGCCTGCGCCCCGAGGTGCACGACTCGCTGAAACCTTTCCTGCGCAAAGCAGCGCGCCATACCCGCCGCGTCCGTAAGGTCGAGCTTCACGAAGCGGAAGCGCGGCGCCTGCTGCAGCAGAGCGAGACGTGCCTGCTTCAGGGTGACGTCATAGTATTCATTGAGATTGTCGAGGCCGACCACTTCATCGCCGCGCTCGAGCAGGCGCTGGGCGGTATGGAAACCAATGAAGCCTGCGGCTCCCGTGACCAGGATTTTCACAGACGGCCGTCGACCTCCGCGGCTGGGAAGACGTGCTTGATATCGTAGAGAACGTGGTTCTTCTTGCACAGGCGGCGCACGCCGCGCGCGCCGAGTGTTCGAAATTCGCGATGCGCCACCGCAACGACTGCGGCATCGTAGCGGCCACGCTCGAGCGACTTCAGCAGGCGCCTGCCGTATTCGTGCTGGCACTCGCTGTTGTCCGCCCACGGATCGTAGATCTCGACCTTCGCGCCGTAATTGCTGAGTTCGCGCACGACGTCGAACACTTTGGAGTTGCGGATGTCAGGACAATTTTCCTTGAACGTCGCGCCCAGCACCAGTACGCGCGCGCCGTTGACGTGAATGCGCTTATTCGTCATCTGCTTGACGATTTCGCCTGCGACGTAGCTTGCCATGTTGTCGTTCAAACGTCGTCCGGCGAGGATCATCTCCGGGTTGTAGCCGATCTGCTGCGCCTTGTGCGTGAGGTAGTACGGATCGACGCCGATGCAGTGCCCGCCCACGAGCCCGGGGCGAAAGGGAAGAAAATTCCACTTGGTGCCGGCGGCATTCAGCACTTCCTCGGTATCAATCCCGAGCCGGTTGAAAATGAGCGCGAGCTCATTGATGAGCGCGATGTTGACATCGCGCTGGGTGTTCTCAATGACCTTCGCCGCTTCGGCCACCTTGATGCTTGATGCCTTGTAGGTCCCTGCTTTGATAATCGTGCGGTACAGCTGATCGACGAACTCGGCCGCCTCGGGTGATGAGCCGGAGGTGATCTTGCGTATCGTCGGCAGGCGGTGCTCCCGATCGCCCGGATTGATGCGCTCAGGACTGTAGCCGGCGAAGAAGTCGCGATTGAGCTTCAGGCCCGACTCCCGCTCGAGGATGGGCACGCACACCTCTTCGGTACACCCTGGATAGACCGTGGACTCGTAGATCACGACCGCGCCCTTGCGCAAAGCCTTGCCGACGCTTTCGCTCGCCCGGATCAGTGGCGTCAGGTCCGGGCGCTTGTATTCGTCGATCGGGGTCGGCACGGTGACGATGAAGACGCGGCAGCGTTTGAGCTCGGCGAGGTTGGTCGAGAAGCTGAGCTGGGTTGAGCTCTTGAGCTCGGACTTGGAAGCTTCCAAAGTCGAGTCGACACCGCGCTTCAGCGCCGCAATGCGCGCAGCTTTGACGTCGAAGCCAACCGTTGCAAAGTGCTTGCCGAATTCCACCGCAAGCGGCAACCCCACATACCCCAGACCCACAACGCCGATGCGGCACTTGCGCAAGTTAAGCAAAGGCATGTCCGTCAGCCCACGGAGCCGGTTTTAGCCTCGGTGAGGCTGCCCGCCGCGTCCGATGACCTCCAGACGCAGCGGCCGCTCGTCTTCGCAACAAGCCCGAGCAGGGCTTCATGCGCGAGGAGCTCTTCAGGCGTCGCCATAATCACGAGGAGCGGTGCGCCGCTTCGCAGCGGCGAGCGCGCCGCCGCGCTGCCCGGAGTCGCCGTTGCCGCGAAGCCGCGGTCATCGAGCGCGAGCGCTGCCTGCCCGCCGGTCATGGCGAGATAGACTTCCGCGAGCAGCCGCGCATCGAGGAGCGCGCCGTGCAGATCGCGGTTTGAATTGTCCACGCCGTAGCGCTTGCAGAGCGCATCGAGGCCGTTGCGCTGTCCCGGATGCAGCTGTCGCGCAAGCGCGAGGGTATCCAATACCCGCGCCGCGGAGCCGATGGTGCGGGCCGGCCCGGGCGCGCGCGCAAGCTCCGCATCAAGAAAGCCGACGTCGAATGCGGCGTTGTGAATGACCAGCTCGGCGTCCGCGATAAAGGCGAGAAGCTCGTCGGCGATATCGACGAAACGGGGCTCACGTGCCAAATCCGCGCGTGCGATACCGTGCACCCCGAGCGCGCCGGCATCGATGTCGCGCTCGGGATTGAGATAGCGATGGAAAGTGCGGCCCGTGGGTCTGCGGTGCACGAGCTCGATGCAACCGATTTCAATGATGCGGTGACCGAGTTCGGCCTCGAGGCCGGTCGTCTCGGTGTCGAGGACGATTTGTCGCATGGCGCGCGAGTCTACCTGAGCAGGGCTTCGATCGCCTGATTTGCCAGGCGGTCAACCCTTTCGTTGCCCGGAACGCCCGCATGCCCCGGAACCCAGTGCCACTCGATGCGATGCGCGGCCGCGAGCTCCTCCAGGCGCTGCCACAGGTCCTGGTTCTTTACCGCCTTGCGGTCGGCCGTCAGCCAGCCGCGCGCTTTCCATCCCGCGACCCACTCAGTGATCCCGCGGCGCACGTACTGCGAATCGGTGAAGACGCGCGCAGTGACCGGGCGGCGCAGCGACTCGAGCGCGCGAATGACGGCGGTCAGCTCCATGCGGTTGTTGGTCGTGAGCGCCTCGGCACCAGCGAGCTCCTTCTCGCGCCCATCGATGCTCAAGAGCGCTGCCCAGCCACCGGGGCCGGGATTGCCGCGACAGGCGCCGTCAGTATAGATCTCAACCGTGCTCACGGCTGCAAGCGCGTCGTGGGCTTGACGAGGCGCCCGATCACGGGAGTCTTTTCGCGAAAGCGCGGCCGCACCGGCGTCAGCGTATAGACGCGCTTTCGGGCTTTGAGCAGATACGCCCCGGACGGCAGAGGATTGACCAGACCGCGCCGCAGAATCTTGCCTCCGGCCTCACCCACCGCAGGATGGCTCCAGGGGCTCGCATACAGGTAACGCCGCCGCGTGACGACCTCATACCCGAGAAGCTCGAGCCAGTCCTGCACTCGGCCCTGGGACAGCACCCGGCGCATCCCGGGAGGAAACCCACTGCGGCTCGCTCGGGCGCGCAATCCCCACAGGCTCAACGGACGAAATCCCATGACGAGGAGCTGTCCCTCGGCTCCCAGGACGCGGTCCACCTCACGCACTATCGAGTAGGGATCGGCGGCAAATTCCAGAGTGTGCGGCAGCAGCACCGCGTCGATCGAGTCGCTCACGATGGGCAGCTGGGAAGCGCGCCCGATGACGTCTGCTCCGGCGTCGAATTCTGCCGCCGCGATCACGGTCTGGCGGCGGGTGCGGCTGCCCGCGAGGAGCTCCCGCGCGTTGCCCCAGGCGCCCACCTGCAGCAATTCCCACCCGAAAACGTCCTCCAGAGCCTCCGTCAGGAGCTCCGATTCCGCGGCCAGAAGGGCAGCCCCCAGTGCGTCCTGCCACCAGCGCTGCAGGACGGCCTCGCGATCTAAAATGTGTGAACTGCGCACCGTGCACGATCCAAAGCTGGCAATAATGTGAACTTAGCGGTTAAATTCCACTCAACGAACACGTAGTGTGCTTCAGGCTGCGCGCCCGCGCGCGGGCCGACCTTAGCATGCCGTCCCGGACAATTCCTGCCATCTAGCGGGGGGAGGCGCGCGCGGACCTATCGCGGAGTTTGAGGATACAAAGTTACGATGGCGCTGCGTCGCCCCATTCGATTTGCCCTGTGCGTTTCCTCGATTCTCGCAGCGGTAGGCTGTGCCCATGCCCCCGTCAAGGAGGCCCCGCGGGAGCCCGCCCCGCTCACCGTCCCGACCCTAGAAGCCCCGCCCACGCCGGAGGTGGCGGACTCGAGCGTCCCGACGGAGCCGGCGCCGACGCTCGAGCCGATCGCTACCGGCTATGGGGACCTCTTCGATCGCGTGCGCGCCGGCTTCAAGATAGAAGACGTGGCCGAGCACGCCGTCGACATGCAGCTTTTCTGGTTCGCGAATCATCCGGAATATCTTGAGAGATCCTTCCAGCGCTCGGAACTCTACCTCTACGACATCGCCTCGCAGATCGAAGCTCGCGGCATGCCGCTCGAACTTGCACTGCTGCCGATGATCGAGAGCGCCTACGAGCCGTACGCGTTCTCGCGCGCGCGCGCGTCGGGTCTGTGGCAGTTCATTCCCGGGACGGGCTCGCGCTTTGGGCTCAAGCAAGACTGGTGGTACGACGGACGCCGCGATGTCGTCGAATCCACTCACGCTGCGCTTGATTATCTGCAGTATCTGCACGATGAATTCGACGGCGACTGGCTGCTTGCGATCGCCGCCTACAATTGCGGCGAATCCAATGTTGAGCGCGCCTTGAGTTTCAACCGCGCCAAGGGGCGCCCGCTTGACTTCTGGAGCCTGAAGCTGCCGCTGGAAACACGGGCCTACGTGCCGAAGCTCCTCGCGATGAAGCGCCTGATCGCCGATCCGGCGCGCTACGGCCTGGCCTTCAGCAAGATCCCGAACCAACCGCGCTTCGAGCGCGTCGAGACGCTTGGGCAGATTGACATGAAGCTCGCCGCCGAGATCGCCGGGATCAGCTATGAGGATCTGTACGAGTTGAACCCGGCGTTCCAGCGCTGGGCGACCGATCCAGCAGGCCCGCATTTTCTGCTACTGCCCCCCGAGTCGGTCGCGCTCTTCCGCCTGAACAATGCCCAGCTCACTCAAGCCGAGCGGGTACCCGTCACACGCTACCGCGTCGGGAGCGGGGACTCGGTCGCCTCGGTTGCGCGCCAATTCAACACGAGCATCGACGTCATCCGCGAAATGAATGACCTGCCCATCGGCAAACTCACGCTGGGATCTGATTTGAGCGTGCCCGCCCCCGTGGTGCTGCCGCCAAAGGTGGCGCGCGCTGCTGAGCTCTTCGATCGTCCGGAGCGACGCGTGCGTCGGCATGGACACATTCATGTCGTGAAACGCGGCGATTCTTTGTGGGCCATCGCGCAGCGTCAGGGCATGGACGTCCACAAGCTTGCAAGCCTGAATGGCATCGAGACCGATACTCCTTTGCGTGCCGGGCAGCGTATCAAGCTCACCTCCGTAAGCGCTGATTCGTCCTCCGCGAGTCTGCGGCCCGTGACATACACGGTTCGCAGCGGCGACACCCTGTCGAAAATTTCGCGGCTCTTCCAGGTTTCGGTGGCGCAGATCAGCCGCTGGAACAGCCTCGCAAGTCCGCCGAGTCTTTCGCCGGGCCAGAAGCTGATCATTCGGGTTCTGAACCGCCACAGCTGATGGGCTTTCTGAGCGGCAAGCGCGCACTCATCGTCGGCGTAGCGACGGACCGTTCCATAGCGTGGGGAATCGCCCAGGCGATGCATCGCGAAGGTGCTGAGCTCGCGTTCACTTATCTCAACGACAGGCTGAAGGGGCGAGTCGAGCCGCTCGCCCAGAGCCTCGGTGCATCCCTCACCCTGCCCCTCGATGTGACGCAGGATTCCGAGATCAATGCCGCATTTGAGCAGCTGCATGGCGCGTGGGGCCATCTGGATATTCTGGTCCATGCCGTCGCGTACGCGCCGCGCGAGGCGCTCGCCGGCGGCTTTGTCGATTCCACCAGCCGCGAGGCGTTCCGCATCGCTCATGATGTTTCAAGCTACAGCCTGACCGCGCTCGCGCGTGGCGCGCGGCCACTGATGGCAGGCCGCGCGGGGGCTCTACTCACACTGTCATATCTCGGGGCAGAGCGCTCGATACCGGCCTACAACGTAATGGGACTTGCGAAGGCGAGTCTGGAGGCCAACGTACGCTTCCTAGCGGCGGATTTGGGTCCGCTCGGGTTGCGCGTCAACGGCATTTCCGCAGGCCCGATCAAGACGCTCTCGGCGGCAGGCATCGCGGGCTTTCGCAGCATGCTGAGCCATGTTGGCAGCGTCGCGCCTCTCAGGCGCAACGTGACGCTCGAGGATGTCGGCAATGCCGCCGCTTTCCTCTGCTCCGATCTTGCCGCGGGCATTACCGGAGAAATCCTCCACGTGGACAGCGGCTTCAGCACCGTGGGAATGACCTTTCCTCACCAACCTGAAGGATAAAAAGACAGATCATTCAAATGCTTTAGGGTTCTTCTTCACGTCAGTTGTACGGCGCACTTCGTCCACATAAGCCGCGACCTCACCTTCGGCCTCGCGCGTGCGAGCCTTCTCTGCGGCAGCCGCATCGGCCTGCGCATCCACTGTATCGCCACGCGTGCGCAGGCGGTTGACGGCGACAAGTGCCGAGCCACCCTCAGAGAGCGGCACTGCGCGGTAAACCGGCTTACCTTCAGGCTTCGGCGCGCGAAAGACGGCTTCGCGAATTTGTGCCGGAATGGACGGATCCGTGCGCCCGACAAAGTGCGCAGGCTCCGCGGTGACCCCGAGTTCATGCACCACCTCGTCAAAAGAAGCGCCGCCGCTGAGCTTTTCGCGCGCCTCCTCCGCCGCCTTCAGCGCCGCGGCGCTGCCGCGCGCCTTCAAGATGGCTGCAATGATGACCTCGTGAACCTCCGCCAGGGGCTGCGGAGCGGCCTTGTGATGCTCGAGTGATTTTACGATGACGATGCGGTCCTCGCCGAGGAGGACCGGGCCGCCGATGCGCCCCTCGTCGAGCACGGCGGTACTGAACACCGCATCCTGCAACTCGTTTGATGTGCCGAGCGGCGCCCCCCCGGTGCCGCGCAGAAATCGCGCGACCTCGCCGGTTTGCAGCTGAAACTCTTTCGCCACCGCATCAAAGTCCGCGCCCGGCTGCTCGAGCCGGCGCTGCAACTGCTCCTGGCGGTCGCCGAAGCGGTCGGCGGCGCGGTCGCGCCGCAACTGCGCTTCGACTTCCGTGCGCGCCTGATCGAAGGTCTGCGTCTTGCCCGCCTGGATCTCATTCACACGAATGAGGTGATAGCCAAACTGTGTTTTGACCGGTCCGCGGATTTCGCCCACCGGTGCATTGAAAAGAGCATCGCCGAGGCCGACCAAACTGCTGCGCTCGACCCAACCCAGATCCCCGCCCTTCGCAGCCGAGCCCACATCCTGCGAGTACTGCTTGGCAAGTGCAGCGAAATCCTTGCCCGCGCGCGCCTCGGCGAGAACGTCCTCGGCCTTCTTGCGCGCGATCGCGTCCCCATCCTTGCCCGCGGGAATCTGAATCAGGATATGGCTCGCGCGGCGCTTTTCGGGCACCACGTACTTGTCCTTCGATTTTTCGTAATAGTCCCGCAGGTCACTCTCGCTCACCGTGATCTGCGCGGCGAGCTGATCCAGACGCAACTCGCCGTACTCAAGCTTCGTCCACTCGGGCGTGAGGAATTGCGCTTGATGGCTCGAGTAGTAGGCGGCGATTGCCGCCTCGTCGACTGGCGCGGTGCCCTGAAACTTAGCGGGTGTCAGGAGCGCATAGCGCACCTCACGCTCCTGGTTGGCGAGCGCGCGCAAGTGCTCGATCTCGCCTGGGGTGAGAAAGTTCGAGGCCCGCAGGGGACCCTCGATTTGCTGGCGCTCAAGTGAAGCGCGGCTTTGCTCTTCAAAAGCGCTGAGCGAAATGCCCGCCTGCGCAAGCCGCATGCGCGCAGCCTGTGGGGAGTACTGCCCATCGATCTGAAACGCAGGCTCGCTGCGGATCGCCTCCTGAATCTGGGCGCTGCTCACCCGATAACCCAAATCATGCGCGCGCTGCGTCATGGCGAGGTTACTGATGAGGGATTCGAGGAGCGAGTTCTGCACGCTCGCCTTGATGTCCGGCGGGATCTCTGCGCCGTAGCGCTGCTGCCACTGCGACTGCTCGCGCATCCAGTCTTCGCGCACTTGCTGCAGCGATAGTTTTTCGCTGCCGACCTTGGCGGCGTAGTCCCCGACGCCGACGTTGATATTGACGATGCCGTACGCACCCCATGCCGCGAATACCAGCGCAAGGGCGCCCAGCACCACGATCGCGAGCCATCTTTGCGACTGCAATGAGTCGCGAATTTTCTGCAGCATGGGCTTTTTAAAGTTGCTGGCGGAGTGGACGGGATTCGAACCCGCGACCCCCGGCGTGACAGGCCGGTATTCTAACCAGCTGAACTACCACTCCGACCTGGTCAGCCGCTAATAGTACAATGCACAAAGGGACGACGCTATTGCAACCTCGAGCTTCGCCCCCGGAGTGGGCGAGTGAGCCGTCCGGATGCATCGTCACCTTGCCACGCGCGTGCGGCCGGGCGTGGACGCAGGACCTCGCTCGCGCTCATGCAATAGCAGTAAGCGGCTTCATCGCCGCTAGCCGAAAATGACTCAACAAGATATACGCCGCGACGCGATTGCCTAAGACGAATCGCCCAATGTTACCCAGAGCATTCGGTGAGGACCATTGTACTTTTGCGGGCAGGAAACCCACCCGCTGCAGAAGCCGGTCCCAAGTGCGTGGCGATTGATGTTTGTGCCATTCAATGTCCGGCATAAACGGACTCTTGACGCCAATATCATTGAAAAAGTTTGATTTACTGCAGTCCGTTGCAACAAGCCACCCGCCTGGGTTCAGAGAGCTGAATATTACCCGGAAGAGAGCTTCATATGCGGATTGCGCCGCCGGATCATCCAGCAGGTGAATGCATGCGTCCTCATTAAGATGATTGATTGCATTCGCGATGATCACGACGTCGAAAGAGCGTGGCACGCTCAGATAGTTCTGTATTGAGGCCACCACAAGATCGGCGCGCAATTCAGGGTCGACGGCCTTTTTGAGCTGCAGGAATTTCTCCGTCACGCCACCTGTTGAGCCCTCCGCCTCGGGTTCAACGCACACTGCGTCGGCGCCCTGGACCGCCGCATAGACGGTCAGCCGCCCGGTACCACCGCCGACATCAAGCAGATGCTTTTTCTTAAGATCAATGCCATCGAACATAAAGCGCAGATGCCGCTTAAGATTCTTCTGATTCGAATAGACGCCAAGTTGAATTGCAGCGTCCAAGAAGCGATTCATGACGTCTGCGCTCATAGCCGAGTCCCGTGTCCCATCGCGAAAGATCAGTGTCGCCAGAGAGGCGTGGCGGAGAGGGCGGCCGCTGCTGAGTGGGCCGAATTGACCGCGAAAGTTGCTGATCTAAAAAGTGTGCGCCATCAACTCCGAAGCCCCGTACCCGCAAATCTACCCCTGGTGAGCTTTTGTAGGCCGCCCGAGAGGCGCTCGCCGTGATTTGGCCCGCGAAAGCTGCGTCAGCGTAGCGCTACCCAGGGCCGAGCGTCCATTCTTAAACGTGACTCCTGTCCCCGAGGGTACCCACGACTCCGGCGCCACGGTTGCCGTGAGGGTCATCGACTGTCAGCGTCGAGTGAGTCATGGTGACGCCTGGGACCACCATGTGACTCAGTACCTGAGGATGTGCTGCCAAAGAAGTTAGCGCCCTCGTTGGAACACCGCCGTAATGAATTTGTTGGTCCCGTGCAGTTTTGTCGTGGTCAAGGACACGCCATCGTCCGCGGCTTGGTTTGCGGTGGGTCGCAGACGTAACTGTTCGCGACTTTTTACGACTGACTCAAGATTCGCGCACCTCGGGGATTGGCGCCGCACTCTAGTCTGCGAGCATCTCCTCCAAGAGCTCAGAAGCGTCGTGCCCAAATTGCTTGGCTAAGCGCCGTAGCAACGCGGTATCGAGCGACGCGCGAGCGGCGCTGATTGCTGCTTTGGCGTCGGCGATATCTTGAGGGCCGCCGGCAAATACCTTCATGGCGACAAAGTCCTCGCGGCCAATGAACCGCAGGGATCCTCCCTGGAACGACACCTCAACCGTCCTGGCAAATGCCGCAGACTCCAACCCGCGCAATCCGACCAACAGGTCCACACGGTTTTGGAAACTGTCCGCAACGCTCAGCACAGCTGGAATTGGATCCTCCAGATCGCCACGATTCAGAGTCGCAAGAAAGCCCGCGGCGGAATTTCTTTGCCATCGCCGGTGCCTGTTGAACCGTGAGTGACATTACGGCGTCGACATCGAGGCTCGCACGCACGACACCGTACAGGGATGCCGCCATCGCGCCAATCACGGCGTAGTCAATTTTCTCAATCTCAAGCACGGCAACAGCATCCATGAGAAGCAGGGCCGACTGACCCGGACCGGTCGTCCTCACGACTTAAGCACTGGCAGCGGGGTTGTTTCTAAGTTTTTCTGCCGCCCCATGCAGCTCCATCATCAGTTGACAATGCTCGAGGAACGCGTTTAGGCGCTCTTCCGGGGTCAGAAGTTGCGTGGCCGCAATTGCTGCTAGCCGGGCTTCCTGGGCGAGCTTGGACTGCATGGAAGTGAATTGTAGACCCGCGCGAATCGTTGGGCGAGGCGCGCCATGGTTAAGAGAAATTCGGACTCCAAACCTCCATCAGCACGAGATACCGCTATTGCGCGAGAAGCCACCGCCGCGTACCCCAGCCGACGCAAGGCTGTCGATGGACCGCCTAAAACCCGCAAATCTACTCCTGTCGAGCCCCTGCAGGCCGTCTGAGAGCGGCAGTGGCCGGCGATTGCAACACGAGCAAGCGCCTGCCACAACCGCCTCATTTTCTGGCCGATTCTCAGCCCACAGTCACCCGGACCTCGATGACCTGCTTGGTCACATCAAGCGGTCCCCACTGACTACGGACGGGCGTCAGGTCGTCTCAAATTAAGTTTTGGCTCACTCGAAGGCGCCACAGTAAGTTCACAGGCGACGATGGCGCGCATCGACGAAGTACCTGGAATACCAATAGAAGGCGTTGGAACGCCTCGCCAAGGTCGCGACGAGACTCAGCTCGGAATCGGTTGCATGTCGCCGCCGGTTGTCGGCGGATCCCTTTGAGCCGCTTCGCGACTCGGCAACAATCGAGCGGAATTTAAAATGAAGATCATCTCCGAAGCCACATGGATGAAGGCAGCCAATAACGGATTGAGGAAACCAATCGCCGCCAAAGCGATTCCGAGCGTATCGACTGCGATCGTGCCGACGAAATTCTGCCAGATGATTCCGCGCGTGCGGCGCGCGATGGCGACGGTCTCCGCGAAGCGAACGAGGTCATTGCCGAGAAGGACGATGTCCGCGCTCTCCCGTGCGACATCGGTTCCAGAGCCCATGGCGACGCCGACATCTGCCTTGACGAGCGCAGGAGCGTCGTTGATGCCGTCGCCCAACATCGCAACGATGCGGCCGTCGCGAACCAATGCCGTGACCCGCGAGAGCTTATCTTCGGGCAGCAACTCAGCCTCCACCTCCCGGATGCCAAGTTCCCGAGCAACTCTGCTTGCCACCGCGCGAGTGTCGCCGGTAAGCAAGATCATCCGCATTCCCATGTCCGCCAAGAGCTCGATCGCCCGTTTGGCGTCGGGCCGTACCCGATCGGCGACGGAGATCACACCCAGAGGTTGCCCGTCGCGAGCCACATAGATCTCGCTGCCGACTTCCGTGCCATGGGACGCCATCGCGGGGCTCTGAACTCCTCGATCGGACAGGAGCGCGCGATTGCCCACCAGAATGGTTGTCCCCGCAACTGTTGCTGTGATGCCGCGGCCGGGGGTATACGCGAAGTGCTCGGGCTCGGCGGGGCTGCGTCCTTGCGCGTTCGCGTAGGCAAGGATGGCTTGGCCTAGGGGATGCTCGGAGCGTAGCTCCGCCGCTGCGGCCGCATCGAGGAGCGCCTCGGGCGAACACCCCGCGAACGGAATCACCCGCTGAACTTCAGGTCGACCAAAGGTTAACGTGCCCGTCTTGTCGAGGACTACGACATTAACTTTGCCGAGCGTCTCAAGATAGAGTCCGCCCTTGATGATCGCGCCCAAGCGGGCGGCGCGGCCGATTCCGCCCAGAATGGCAAGCGGCGTGCCGGCAGCGATACCGCAGGCGCCTGCCACGATCACCACCGAAATGGTCGAGCGGATGTCGTGGGTGATGAGATACGTCAGCACTGCCGATGCCAGGGCAAAGTAGACGAGATATCCTGCCATCCGGTCGGCCAGACGCTGCACCGGCGCGCGCGAGCGTTCCGCGGTTTCGACCGCTTCGATGATCTTGCCGTAACTCGTATCGCGACCGATGCGTTCAGCGCGGATCTCCATCGCGCCGGACTGGTTGATTGAACCTGCATACACTGTGGAACCGGCCGTCTTCTCCGCGGGCATGGACTCACCCGTGATGCGCGCCTGATCCACAAACGAGTGCCCCTGAATAACAGTGCCGTCTACCGGCACGAGTCCACCTGGATTGACGAGTACCGCATCCCCGACCTTCAATTCCTCAGCCTCAACCACCGCGATTCCGCTCGCCCGACGCACGGATACCGAGCGCGGCAGGAAGTCGAGCAAATCACGAATCGCGTGGCGGCCGCGGGCCACGGTCATGCCTTCCAGTACTTCCGCAATCAGCACAAATAGCGTAATCACCAGCGCCGTGAAGAATTCACCGATCGCCGCCGCGGCGATGATCGCAATGCTCATGGACAATTCCATCGTCATCCGTCG
This sequence comes from Steroidobacteraceae bacterium, assembly GCA_035481795.1. GTDB lineage: Bacteria > Pseudomonadota > Gammaproteobacteria > Steroidobacterales > Steroidobacteraceae > PALSA-1196. Next base: position 126,839 of record DATHRI010000021.1, on the reverse strand, counting down.
CGCGAGAATGTTCTCCGCAGCCTCGCGGAAGATCGGCCAGCCGCCGATGAGGAGCCCGACACCACCGACGACACTAACGTGTGAAAACGGCTCCCAAATGCGCAACCAGACGGCTGCGGCCGCCAGCGCGACAATCACTATCCGAAGCGCTTCGGGCCATTCGAAAGCGTGATCATGGTCGTCGTGCTCATGTTCACCATGCCTATCGTCGGCAACCGCCATGCCCGGTTTGGCGGCGCCGACGGCAGTCACTGCTATCTGAGCGCACGACCGATTCTGATTCACTGACATGGCATCTCTCTGTCGATCATTTCAAGTACGCGTGCAGGACTTCGATGAGCTGTTCGGCCCCCTGGGCGCGATTGCGATCACGCTCGCGGTCCGGGTCCGCAACGTGCGTACGGATGTGATCCTCCATCAGCTCCGTCATCAAGCCGTTCGCCGCGCCCCGGACTGACACGACGAGCTGCATCACCTCATTGCAGTCGACTTCCGCTTCAAGCGCTCGCTCGATGGCCTGGACTTGGCCGCCGAGACGGCGAACGCGGTTCAGCAACTTATCCTTGCCGCGGATTGTATGGCTCATGGCTCACAGATCTCAGGTGTATACCATAGGGGCTATGGTATATGAATGACCGACGGATGAGAACAAAGGACTGCGAAAAGTCTAAGTTCTATCGAGCCGGAGCAGGGATCTAGGAGTGGATTTGCCGTGCATCAGATTTACGGCAACCGGTTTGCGCATGGGCATCGCATCGCACTTCGGATGAGAGCATCGCACAATCGACGGTGATGTCGCTGACCATCTTAAAGGGTGCATTTCACGGCGCGTCGGGTGTGGCACCCATTGCCCCATTGATGTCTTAGAGTCTTTTGTACACGTGCTGTGGTAGTCTTAGGGCGTAGTAATTCGCAAGACTTATGAATACCCCGCGATTTCGCGTTGCACTTGTTCTTCCGCTGCTGCTGGTTTTCGCACAGCAGAGCGCGATGCTGCACGAGCTGAGTCATATCCATCGTGCCGCCAGCGAGCAGCTCCGCTACGAGGACAGCCTCCTCGGTGGCAAGATCTGCGAGATCTGCATGGCATTTGCGCAGGTTGGCAATCCGGCTTTTGCCGCGATTGCGATCCTGCCTGCTGTCGCGGCTGTTCGTCACTATGCTCCTGAGCCGATCTACTCGATCATTGCGGCCGAGCCTCCTGCTCCGCGCAGCCGCGGTCCGCCGCGCGTCTGATCCTTCCGGGCCCGATTCTTCGGGTCCCTGCACTCTCGGTGATTGGCGTACAGGCAAGGCCTGCACGCTATTTGTCCTATTTGCACAGGATCAGATCCATGTCACATTTCATCCGTCGCAGCGCCGCCGCGCATGCCGCTTTCCTCATGCTCGTGAGCCCTGCAGTCTTTGCACAGGTCGCCGATGAAACCGGACCGTTACCGACCATCGTCGTCACCGCCCAACATTTGAACGAGGAGCGCTCGCGGATCGAAACGCAAACTGGCGCGTCGACCTACACCGTCGATTCTGCCGCCATCCAGTCCACTCCTGGGGGCGATAATGTCCTCCTTAACCAGGTGATGCTGCAGGTTCCCGATGCGGCCCAGGATTCCTTCGGCCAGCTGCACATTCGCGGCGATCACAACGGTCTGCAGTATCGGCTGAACGGCATCATCCTTCCTGACGGAATCAGCGTCTTCGGGCAGACTCTGCCGCCGCGCCTGATCTCCTCCATGCAGTTGGTCATGGGAAGCTTACCGGCGGAGTACGGCCTGCGAAGTGCCGGCATCATCGACTTGACGACCAAAAGCGGCTCGCTTCAGCCGGGAGGAAATATCTCCGTCTACGGCGGCAGCCATGGCTCAATCGAGCCGAGCATTGACTATGGTGGCGCCTCGGGATCTTTGACCTACTTCGTGACCGGCGATTTTCTGCGCAACGGCCTCGGCATTGAATCGCCTGATGGGAGCTCGAATCCGCTGCATGACCATACGACGCAGTATCACGGCTTCGGCTACTTCGAAGACATTCTCGATGAGCACAACCGGGTGACGGTGGTGCTCGGGACTTCGACGGACAAATTCCAGATACCAAATCAGAACGGCTTGCGGCCCTCGCTTGGTCTGGTCGTCGACGGCCAGAGTGAGTTTCCAAGCCAAGACCTCAACGAGAACCAGCGCGAGGTCACGCAGTACGGCATCGTCAGCCTGCAGCACTCCGCGGGCGATCTGACGCTGCAGACGTCCTTCATTTCGCGCTACTCGAGCCTCACTTTCACGCCCGACCCGATCGGGGATCTGCTCTACAATGGCATCTCGCAGCAGGCCTATAAACGCGATGTCGCCTATGGCCTGCAGTCCGATGCCGCGTATCGCCTCAGTGATGCGCACACGCTGCGCGCCGGCGTCTATTTTCAAAGCGATCGACTGACCTCCGACACGACCTCCCAAGTTTTACAAACTGATCCGTTGACCGGCGCGCCGATCAACGATGTGCCCGATTCGATCGTCGACAACAGCGCCAATAGTCAGACCATCGAGAGCCTGTACGTGCAGGATGAATGGAAGCTCGCGCCCGTTCTCGTGGTCAATTACGGCGTCCGCTTTGATCACTACTCGGCGTTCAGCAGCGGTAGCCAGTTGAGCCCGCGCGTCAATTTCGTGTGGCAGGCGGCGGAAAATACCACCGTCCACGCAGGTTACTCGCGCTTCTTCTCGCCTCCGCCCTTCGAGCTCGTAGGAAGCGAGTCGCTGCAAAAGTTCGCCAACACCACGGCCGCGCCGCAGGTGTTACAGGATGATCCCGTCAAAGCGGAGCGGTCGAACTACTACGACCTCGGCGTCCAGCAGGTTATCACCAAGGCAGTCACCCTCGGCATCGACAGCTACTACAAACAAGCAACGGATCTGATCGACGAAGGACAGTTCGGCGCGCCGATCATCCTTACGCCATTCAACTACAAGTACGGACAAGTCTACGGTGTGGAATTCACGGGAACGTATACGACGCACGCATTCTCAGCCTACGGCAATCTCGCCTTTCAGCGAGCTATCGGTAAGGACATCGTGAGCAGCGAGTTCAATTTCAGCGCCGACGATCTGGCCTACATTACGGACCACTACATCCATCTCGATCACGAGCAACAGATGACCGCCTCGGGTGGCGTCTCCTATCTCTGGCAAGGGACACGATTCAGCGCCGACATGCTGATCGGATCGGGGTTGCGGGCTAATTTGGTGCTTCCCGACGGTTCGAGCGTCCCAAATGGCGCTCACCTACCCTACTACCGGCAGATCAATGTGGGCGCGAGTCGTACGTTCGATTTGCTGGGTGTCAGGGGACTTACCGCCCGCGTCGATGTCATCAACGCCTTCGATCAGATCTATCAGATACGCAATGGCACAGGTGTCGGTGTCGGTGCGCCTCAATACGGACCGCGGCGTGGCTACTTCGTCGGCTTATCAAAGTCATTTTGACGGGCTGTAGCCAGAGCGGCTTGTGGCGGATACTTGGCTTCTAGGACAGGTGCTTCCGTTCGGTGGCGATCCTCCTCCGGATTCTTTGGAATCGATTGTCCTCGAGCGTGCTCGCCTTGATACCCTTCTCCGGCGCATGAGCCATTCGCGGGCGACGACCTCGCCGCTGTAGTCATGCGTCAAGTGGCAGCTGTTGGTTGTCGACCTCGATAAACTGATTGTATTGCGGGTGCAAGAAATCATGAAAGACAAAGATCTGCTGGTGCCACTTTTTGTGAGTCTTCCTATGATGGAATTGATGACACCCTGCAATTTTCCTGTCGACGTGAGACTCGTTAAACTCCTGGATCGCCCGCCGCTGGCCAACGAACTCATTTTGCAGGATGAGATCTGAGCCAATAATGTCATCGAAATAGTGAAATACCCGCGGTAGGTATCGCTCCGATGGGGCCTCGAGAACGCTCAGGGCATCTCGAGTTGACGAATAGAAATCAAGATCGTGAAATACACAGCCAATGGGAGCGGGACTGTACTGATCGAAAAATGTTCGGCCCGTATCCCGCACATTACCGATGACGAGCTGACTAACTTTCAAGCGCTGCTCAAGTGCAGCTCGGTCCATTTTGAAAAAGCCGGCCTTCCAGCCATATGGAATGTCCCGGTAATCGACTGGCTCGGGCAGACCCTGGCCGGTATCGAAACCGTAGATCTCTAGATTTACGCCCAGTTCACGCTGGATCCAACGAGCATGCTGTTCGATCGCAACGAGGCCATTTCCGCCGGCGACCCCGAACTCCAGGACACTGATTCGCGAAACCCCAAGTAACTGGGCCAGTCGTGCTGCTTGGTACATGCAGTACGCATAGTGCGGCCGAGGGATTAAGCCCCAATGTATTTTGTGCTTAGCAGAGAACAGGCCCCACAGTGCGGAGTACATTATGAACTAATGCTCAAGATGTGCTAGAAGGATTAGGCATTCTCAAAGTTCCTCGTTCCTGGCCAGAATTTTAGAGCGCATTGAAAGAGTGCGGCAACCGTGGCTTCCGGCAAATAACTGGTAGATATTGCGCACTCCATTTGATCCACTGAGCTTGCAATAACCATATCACTTTCAAGACCGATCGTGCTCATGCCGCAAGTATTCATCCACCAAATTCTAAATCACTACACGACACGTGAAGCGTTAGATCCCGGTTTCCTGGTGTTGGATAATTCCTCAAACGATAGACCTGATTGGTTCGAATATTGGCCGATTAGGAAATTCTTGCTCACCGAATCGTTGGACGAAGAAGCCTTTTACGGATTTCTTTCGCCCAAATTTAAACTGAAGACAAACCTCAGCGCCGCTGCGGTCCATGAGTTCGTGAACATCGAAACCAAAACAACCGACATAGTTCTTTTGAGTCAAAGCATTCACCAAGCCGCGTATTATCTCAACACTTTCAAATATGGAGACAGTCTTCACCCGGGACTATTAAATATTGCCAAAGAGTTTTTCCAACGTATCGGAATGTTTACAAATTTTGAGCAACTAGTTACCCATTCGCGCAATGAAGTTTATTCCAATTTTATGATCGCCAAGCCTCGCTTTTGGCGCGCATGGCTGGACATCACTGAGCAGCTATATGCGATCGCCGAATCGACAACGGACCCGCTAGGCGCCAAGCTTCGAGAGGTGACCTCATACCGGCGTCGTCACAACGTGCCGATGAAGATATTCATTGTCGAGCGCATAGCTACTTGGATTCTCTCCTGTAACCCCGAGTTTACCGCGCGTGTGCGAGATCCGTTCGCGGCCCGTTCCCGCATTTACAAGCTGCCAACGGCAATCGTGTGTGATGCTTTGAAGATTGCATACCTCGCGAACGGCCGCAAAGAGGAATACAAGGATTTATTCTATTTGGTCAGTAAATTGAGTAAGTTCTTCAACTGGCAAGTCAGACTCGGTGACCTCTTCGGCATCAGATACGTCCGCTCATGCCTGAAGTCCCTTTCATCTCATTGGGAAAAGGCTGGCCGGGCTTGATGCATTACCGTTCAAGTTTAATCCCACAGTTCCGACAATTTTTCACCTTTGATAGCTCGTTTGACCGCTCGAAATATCTTCCGAAAAATCGGAGGAATAAGATCAAGAATCAAGCCACGCACCAGCCTTGAAAGCCTGAGCCTCACCTTATGTTCTTGGGATATGTAGTAGAGGGTAGTGTGAGCATGCTCTACTGGCTCCCAAGTATTCGTGTAGTAATACAGCGCTAGCGAGCGTCGCGCGATACCGGGCGGAGTGAGCAGAGGTGTTGGGTGTCCGTGCAGCGCCTCTTTTACAGTGGAAAATATCACGGTTCGATTGAAGAGGGGTGCAACCACCTTTCGCTTCGTCATGGTCGGACGATGCCACAATTCCAGATCCCCGTTGTACTCGCTCTTCCAGTCTTTATTTAGGTACAACAGCAGATTGATGCGTCTCTCAAGGTTGTAGCGTTTCAGATGATTGAAATCGGCATGTACCTCAAGGTACCCGCCGTTCTCAATCAAATGCACGCCACCGCCGAAGTAGGATGGGTCTGCAATCAAATTGGGAATTCCCGTGAGCTTCTCTAAATAGGCGAGAAACGGACCAGAATTCAGACACTGTGCTAGTCGAGCGGTATTCGGGCCAACTACATCGGGAAAAAATGCAAACTTGTTGTGATCGGTCTTGCGATCTAGAAACTTAGCGTAGCGTTTTGACCGATCGAGAGCGTCGACCTCGGTCAGCACGTCGTCCAGAGCTGCCGGGTCGAAAAAATTGTCGATGACAATATGAGAAAATGGCTCGTTGGTGGCATAAATCTCGTGATCTTTCTCACCGAGTTCGATTAAAGAGTGTCGGTCGATCTGATAATTGATCATGGTGCGACGTCGAATCCGTCAAACTGGCCTGGCTAGCAGGCTGTCGGATTTACAAATTGGACCATTATACGACAGGCACGACAGAGACTGTTACGTTGCGCGTCCGCGTCTTGACTGAAGCTGCCGTGCGGCCAGACGCAACGGTTCTTGACGGACCCTGAGGGTTAGTATGTACGGCATTGACTAATAACGGCAGTGACGTATACAGCCTAAGTGTTCACGATCGTCGAGACGCCAGCATTCAGCCGGCTATGGCGTGATTGATTACTGGACGGAGTGAGCGCGGCGAGTTCGTCGCTTGGCTGGCAGCTCATCCTGACGTTGGCGACGTCATTAGGGCTCGGGTGGCTGCCGTAAAAGTGCGGTGGTCCCGCCTACCGGGCGCAGCAGGACGCTGCGACGCAACCTAACCCGAGGATCAACGCTACTTTTGGGGCGGACGCGGAGCGCTATGCGCGGCTTGCGGAGAAGTTCGAGGGCGCGAGGGCGACGCGCCCGCCATCGACATCGTGAGCCGCTCGACCCCCTCGCGGGGAGGTTATTGATCTTCAGCGCTGGGCTACGAGTTCATCCTTCGCCTGGAGCTTCCGTAGGGCGACCTGCGTCGCTTTATTGAGAGCCTTCAACTCTGCCACCTGCTGCTTAAGGTCACGCATTTCTGCAGCCTGCGCTTCGGACTTTTTAGTCATTTGCACATGCTGCTGTTGCATTTCGTTCAACAGCATCGGCGCGAGCTCGTCATAGCGGACGCCGTCGATCCGGCCCTTCACATCGCGAATCACCAGTTCCGGGTACACCTTCGCCACTTCCTCTGCGATCAGTCCATACCGCAGCGTGCCCTGCGGATCAGCCTTGTAGTGAAAAGTCACTGGTCGCAACTGTCCCAGCTTCGCGGTGTTCGATCCCATCGGGGAGATGGCGGTCTTGAATCGTTCCGACGAGGACACCGTGCCGAGCTGCCCGTTCGAGTCAATCACGACGGCAAGACCACTCACAGAAGTGTTGTCGTAGATGCCGGCAATGTAAGTGAGTGTTTGAAGCGCTGTTGGCGATTGCGTGCCAATTCGTATGACTCCGCTGTCTGCCGCCACGCCGTCGGTTGACTCACCCGGATTGCCGATGTCGATGTTGTTACTGCCGGTCGTCAGTGCAAAGCCAGCCTCCCATCCCATGGCAACATTGTACTTGCCGCTCGTGTTCTTGCTGAGCGTGTCGTACCCCACGGCGGTGTTGAAACTGCCGCCCTTATTGTGGAACAGGGCTAATTCCCCGGAGGCAGTGTTTTTGGCACCGGTCGTGTTGAGCGCGAGCGCCTCGTACCCGGAGGCGGTGTTGTCGCTGCCGGTCGAGTTGTTAAAGAGCGCCTCGACCCCGGAGGCGGTGTTGTTGGAGCCGGTCGTGTTGGACTCGAGTGCTTCGTATCCGGAGGCGGTGTTGTTGTTGCCGGTTGTGTTGATCCAGAGCGCGTTGGCCCCGGAGGCGGTGTTTTGCTGGCCGGTCCTGTTGTTATACAGCGCCTCGTACCCGGAGGCGGTGTTGTAGTAGCCGGTCGTGTTGGCGCCGAGCGCGCGTGCCCCGGAGGCGGTGTTGAAGGCGCCGCCCGTGTTGGAATAGAGCGCGTCGGCTCCGGAGGCGGTGTTGGAGAAGCCGCCGTTTGTGGCGGCCGGTCCGCCCAGCGCACCGGTCCCCATTCCCGTGTTTTGGTTTCCGTCGCTCGTGTCGTTCGTAGTCGGCACTTGAGCGTAAGCCGTTCCTGCAAGAGCAAGCGCGCCAATCGCGAGTAACAAAGACTGATAGAGAGTTTTCATTGGCGTATCACCCCTATTCCCTGCTGAATGATGTTATTGACATAATCTCGGCAAGTTCCCTAGCTCGCCGCTCGCCGATAGCAGGTTTGGCAGCTATCGCGTTAAAGCAATTTGTTCTTGGCGGTTGAAAGTACGCCTTTGCGAGCCCGAGTCAATCGTCCTATTGGTTGCCTATTGCACCGCGACCTCGTGCGCCGTCAGTATTCGTCAATCTCGGCGCTCAACATACCCAATGCGAGTCCCGCCGCCTCCGCGGACTCGCGCGCGACAACGTGCTGCAGGATATGCAGTACGTACATCGCGCCGAAATGAAAGGCGACGTTCGCCTTGCCGCGCTCGGTGCCTGCGATAGCGGGGAGAGCCGTCTCGGCGAACTCCAACCAGCCGTTGGCGATGGCGTGGCTGACTGGAGGATCGCCATCGAAGGCGTGGGGCATGGGTTCCTCGCGCGATTAGGTGCATCAAAACTTACAGCAAGCCGCTCCGCGACCTTGTGCAGCACTTCGAAAATCTTTTGCCGATTTGCAGGGGCAGTCTTGAGGTTCTGCGGGCTCGGGTGCGGGCAGCTAAAATAGGTAAGCTCTGGTCGCTCGCGCTGCAACCAATCACCCGCGTGTTCCGCTGCGCGCCCGATGAACACGACGACCTCCAGGCGCGCAAGCAAAGACAGCAGCTCCAATAGGGGCGGTTGCCCTGCGCAAATATCATCCTTGGTCGCTGCGCGAATCTTTGTGCCCGTGCCGAGGTACCAAGGCACCGCGTTCCAAATCACCGTTAGCCGGCGCGGAATACCGGCCTTTATATTCAGCTCAAAGAAGTTCTTTGCTGATTCGTCCGGAGTTGTTGCGCGACACAAACCCGCTATCTACGGCTCTGCCACCCGGCGCCTCAAGCAGCACGGGGAAGGTCGCGCCATGTAAGTCATTGATTTTTAATGGGTGCTGCAGGTTACGATCCTGCGACCTTCGCCTTGTAAGGGCGACGCTCTACCAGCTGAGCTAAGCACCCAGCGTTAATGTGCCGGCACGACGTCCTTCAGCACCCGACGCACGGTTCTCCGCGGTTTCTCGTCAATAGGAAGCTTCTCCTGCATTGGAATCGGCCGCGAGGTGAGCGCAAGTTCCAACACCTCGTCGATCCACTTCACCGCCTTGATCTCAAGGCCGCCCTTGATGTTGTCCGGAATCTCGACGAGATCCTTCTGGTTCTCATCCGGGATGAGAACCGTCTTGATGCCACCGCGGTGCGCGGCCAGGAGCTTCTCTTTCAAGCCTCCTATGGGCAGCACCTCGCCGCGCAATGTTATCTCGCCAGTCATCGCCACATCCGAGCGCACCGGAATCTTTGTCAGCGCTGAGACCAGCGCCGTGCACATGCCAATGCCCGCGCTCGGACCATCCTTGGGGGTTGCGCCCTCCGGAATGTGCAGGTGTACGTCGTGCTTCTGATAGAACTCGCTCTCGAGGCCCAGCACCTGCGCGCGGCTACGCACCACGGTCATCGCTGCCTGAATCGACTCCTGCATGACCTCGCCCAGCTGTCCCGTGTGCTGCAGCTTGCCCTTGCCCGGAACGACGGCCGCCTCGATGCTCAAAAGCTCGCCGCCGACCTCGGTCCACGCAAGTCCCGTCACCTGGCCCACGCGGTTCATGTCTTCGGCCTTGCCGTAGCGGAAGCGGCGCACGCCCAGAAACTTATCGAGGCTCTTGGGAGTGACGGCGACGTGCTTCTCGTCCTTCTTGTGCAGCAGCATCTGTTTGACCGCCTTGCGGCAGATCTTCGCGATCTCGCGCTCCAGAGCGCGCACGCCCGCTTCGCGCGTGTAGTAACGCACGATGTCGAGGAGGGCCGCGTCGGACATTTTGAGCTCGTGATCCTTCACGCCGTTGTGCTTCATCTGCTTAGGCAGGAGGTAGCGCCTGCCGATATTCATCTTTTCGTCTTCGGTGTAACCGGGCAACCGAATGACTTCCAGCCGATCAAGGAGCGGCGGCGGAATGTTCAAACTATTCGCGGTGCACACGAACATCACCTCGGACAGATCGAGATCGACCTCGAGATAATGGTCGTTGAACGTGGAATTCTGTTCCGGATCGAGCACTTCCAACAGCGCCGCCGACGGGTCGCCGCGGAAGTCCATCGACATCTTATCGACTTCATCCAGGAGAAAGAGCGGGTTGTGCACCGCCGCCTTTGTCATGTTCTGCACGATCTTGCCGGGCATGGAGCCGATGTAGGTGCGTCGGTGGCCGCGGATCTCCGCTTCATCCCGCACGCCGCCCAAGGACATGCGCACGAACTTTCGATTGGTCGCACGCGCGATGCTCTGGCCCAGGGAGGTCTTGCCGACGCCCGGCGGACCCACGAGGCACAGGATGGGGCCGCGCAGCTTATCCACGCGCTGCTGCACCGCGAGATACTCGACGATGCGCTCCTTCACCTTCTCCAGTCCGTAGTGATCCTCATCGAGCACTTTTTGCGCGCGCTCGATGTCCTTCAGAATCTTCGTGCGCTTCTTCCACGGCACCTTCACGAGCCAGTCGATGTAGTTGCGCACCACCGTCGCCTCGGCTGACATCGGCGACATCATCTTGAGCTTATTGAGCTCGCCGTTGGCCTTGTCGCGGGCTTCCTTGGGCATGCCCGCCTTGGCAATCTTCTGCTCAAGCTCGGTGACCTCGTTGCCCCCCTCGTCCATCTCACCGAGTTCCTTCTGAATCGCCTTCATCTGCTCATTCAGGTAGTACTCACGCTGGCTCTTCTCCATCTGCGCTTTGACGCGGCCGCGAATACGCTTCTCGATCTGCAGCACGTCCATCTCGCCCTCGATGGCAACCAGGATGTGCTCGAGGCGCTTGCGAACGTCCAGGATCTCGAGAACCTTCTGTTTCTCCGCGAGCTTCAATGACATGTGCGCGGCGACCGTGTCCGCAAGACGCCCCGCATGCTCAATGCCGGCCAGCGCGGTCAGAACTTCCGGAGGCACCTTCTTGTTGAGCTTTACGTACTGCTCAAACTGCGAGATGACGGAGCGGGCGAGCACATCCATCTCGCGCTCATCGTAGCCCTCCACGTCCGGCAGCAGTGCAAGCTCCGCGGAGTAGTAGTCGGCGGCGGCGAGCTTGTCGATCCGCGCACGATCGACGCCTTCGACCAGCACCTTGACCGTGCCGTCCGGCAGCTTCAACAGCTGCAGAATGGTCGCCACCGTGCCGGTGCGGTAGAGATCGTCGATCTTCGGATCGTCGACGTCGGCCTGCTTCTGGGCCAACAGCATGATGCGCTTGTCGGCGTGCATGGCCGCGTCGAGCGCCAGAATGGACTTTTCGCGGCCCACAAACAGCGGAATGACCATATGGGGATAGACCACCACATCGCGCAAGGGCAGAACCGGCACACTCTGGCCGCCGCTCGTCGTGACGCTCGTCGCAGATGTCTCAGACACGCTTAAGCCCTCGTTGTGGGATGATCACTCGGCCGCCGCCGCGATCCGCTTACCTACCGCCCAACAGATCTAGTCTAGCGGGAAATGAGGGCCGCCCGCCCCTGTTTCAACGGCCGGGATATCGGAAATCGAAGGTAGATCTCAATGATGGCCGGCGCCAGAGGCGCGCCGCGGCTCATCAACGCTGGCCGTCCGGGGTTCTTCGGACTTGTAGACGACGTAGGGCTGGGAATGCCCCTCAATCACGGATTCATCGATCACGATCTTGCCGACGCTGCGCATCGCCGGCAGCTCGTACATGGTGTCGAGCAATACGGTCTCCAGGATCGTGCGCAGCCCACGGGCACCGGTCTTTCTCTGCATGGCGCGATGCGCCACCGCCCGCAGCGCCTCGTCACGGAACTCCAGTTCCGCGCCTTCCATCTCGAAGAGCCGGCGATACTGCTTGGTGAGCGCATTCTTGGGCTCGGTCAGGATCGACATGAGCGCCGCCTCGTCAAGCTCGTCGAGGGTCGCGACCACCGGCAGGCGGCCGACGAATTCGGGAATCAGGCCGTACTTGATGAGATCCTCAGGCTCGGTGTCGTGGAAGAGATCTGAGCCGTGCGGACGCGCGTTGATCTCGCGCACGTCGGAGGTGAAGCCGATGCCGCTCTTCTGCGTGCGGTTCTGAATGATCTTCTCCAGCCCCGCGAACGCGCCGCCGCAGATAAAGAGAATGTTGCCGGTGTCGACCTGCAGAAACTCCTGCTGCGGATGCTTGCGCCCGCCCTGCGGAGGCACAGAGGCGATGGTGCCTTCGATGAGCTTCAAGAGCGCCTGCTGCACGCCCTCGCCCGACACGTCGCGCGTGATCGACGGGTTGTCCGACTTCCTCGAGATCTTGTCGATCTCGTCGATGTAGACGATGCCGGTCTGCGCCTTTTCGACGTCGTAGTCGCACTTCTGCAGGAGCTTTTGGATGATGTTTTCCACATCCTCGCCGACATAGCCCGCCTCGGTCAGAGTCGTGGCGTCGGCAATCGTGAACGGGACATTGAGAAGACGCGCGAGGGTCTCGGCGAGCAGCGTCTTGCCGCAGCCCGTCGGGCCGATGAGCAGGATATTGCTCTTGGCGATCTCGACGTCGTCCTTCGAGCGCGCGGCACCGCTGCGCGTCTGCAGGCGCTTGTAGTGGTTGTAGACGGCGACGGCCAGTACCTTCTTGGCGCGCTCCTGGCCGATCACGTACTCGTCTAGAACTTTCTTGATCTCATGGGGCTTGGGGAGCTTGTCGCGTGCACGCTCGGCGCGGTCTTCGAGCTCCTCGCGGATGATGTCGTTGCACAGCTCGACGCATTCGTCGCAAACGAAAACCGACGGGCCGGCGATGAGCTTACGGACCTCGTGCTGACTCTTGCCGCAAAAGGAGCAATACAGCAGTTTTCCATCGTCGTGCCGACCGCGGGAATCTTCACTCATCGAGCGCCCTCATCACCCCAGGTGGGGTCGCCAGAGATTCCTCCAACAACCGCAAGTTTTATAGCACGCGACGTGCCCGAGAGGCAAAGGAGCAGATGTGACGTAAGCTGCTGTCTGAGCAAGGATTCGTTGCGGCAACTCACGATTTGCCCGGAACGGTTACGAGCGCCTCGCCCCGCTGTTCGAGCACCCGGTCGATCAGACCGTATCCCTGGGCCTCTTGCCAGTCCATGAAGTGGTCGCGATCCGTGTCGTGCTTGATCTTCTCCACGCTCTGTCCGGTGTGTTTTGCCAGTATTTTGTTCAGTCGGTCACGGGTTTCGAGCATTTCCTTGGCATGGATCTCCATATCGGCCGCCTGGCCCTGAAAGCCGCCGAGGGGCTGATGAATCATAATGCGTGCGTGCGGCAGGCAGAATCGCTTGGTCTTCTCCCCGGCGGCGAGCAGCACCGCACCCATGCTGGCCGCCTGCCCTACGCAGATCGTGCTCACATCCGACCGAATGAATTGCATCGTGTCATAAATCGCCAGGCCCGCCGTGACGATACCGCCCGGGGAATTTATGTAGAGCGAGACATCTTTTTCCGGGTTCTCGGACTCGAGAAACAGCATCTGCGCGACCACGATGTTGGCCATGTAGTCGTCGATCGCCCCGACGATGAAAATCACGCGCTCCTTCAGAAGGCGCGAATAGATGTCATAAGCGCGCTCGCCGCGCGCGGTCTGCTCGACGACGATCGGTACGAGGTTCAAGCCACGTTCGTTCATATTGGAGCCTCACTGCTGTGTGCAAAACCTGTCAGTTCACTAAAGCTCGACGCACGCTCGACGACGCTTGCGTGTTCGAGCACCCAGTCGATCACCTGATCCTCGAGCACGGTGGCCTCGATCTGACGCATCGCCTCGGCACTTTGCAAGTAAGTGCGTCGCACCTCGTCAGAATTCGGGTAAGACGCGGCAATCTCGTCGAGCCGCGACTGCACCCGCTGCCGGTCCACCCTCAGGTTCGCCGACCGGATAATCTCGCCCACAATGAGCCCCAGCGCCACCCGGCGCCGTGCAGGCTCCTCAAAGGCTGCATGGTGCGCATGCGAGTGGCCCGGATCCTTGATGCCCATGCGGCGGGCGGCCTCGCGCTGCAGTTCATGAATCTGGTCCTCCACCAGGGTGCGCGGCACTTCGATCACATTGTCCCTGACGAGACCGTCAATGACCGCCGCGCGCATGCGCTGCCGCACGGCCTGCGCCATCTCGCGCTCCATGCTGGCGCGCACCTCGGCGCGCAACGCGTCGATACCGCCCTCGGTCACGCCGAAGTGATTCATGAATTCCTCATCGACCGCCGGCAGGCTCATCTCCTCGACCTTCTTGACGGCAAGCTGCACTTCCACCTCCCGGCCTGCCAGCGCCGGATCTGCGTGCTCCGCCGGAAAGCGCACGGTCACGGTGCGACTCTCCCCGGCTAGGGCCCCCTTCACACCCTCTTCCAGCTCCGTCATAACGCGCCGCGCGCCGACGATGAACGCGACGTTCTCGCCCTGCACCGACTTCACGGCTGCGCCGTCGATGCGACCCTGGTAGTCAACGGTGACGCGGTCCGTATCGCGCACCGCACGGTCGACCGCGGTAAAAATCGGCCGCTGGCGACGCATGCTTTCAATCATCGCATCGATGTCGGCGTCGGTGACGGCAGCCACCGGGCGCTCGATACTCATCTCGCCCGTCGGCCTCACCCGCACTTCGGGCAAGACCTCGAAAACGGCCGCGTACCGCAGATCGCTGCCCGGTCCCACGGCGATGGGTTCAATGCGCGGGCCAGCCGCCGGCGTCAGCTTCTCCTGGTTGAGGGCATCGGCGTAGCTGCTGCGCATCAGGTCGCTCACGACCTCGGCATGCACCTGCTCGCCAAACTGCCTGCGAATCACGGTAAATGGTGCCTTGCCGGGCCGGAATCCCTTCAGGCGCGCGGTGCGCGAAATGCGCTTCAGGCGCTGCTCGACTTCGCTTGCGATGCGCGCGGCCGGCACCGCCACCTCGAGGCGCCGCTCAAGACCGCCAGTCGCGGTCAAAGATACCTGCATGTTCATTCCTCGACTCGAATGACCCGAGCCAGCGATTGGAGCATCCCAATAGTGGTGCGAAAGGAGAGACTCGAACTCTCAAGGGTTGCCCCACTGGATCCTAAGTCCAGCGCGTCTACCAATTCCGCCACTTTCGCCCGAGCCGTTCCACGCACCGCAGGCGCGAGTGCCCGCGCGGGCTGTGCAGGCCCGGCGTCGGGCCCCACATTATAGGGGGCGCCAGAAGCAAAAGCCGAAGCGCGCCCCCTCACTGGCGTCTGCGGCCTCATGCGCACGCCGTCGCGCGAGCGCGGCCGCGCGCGGCCTCTTGCACGCGGCGCACCGAGGCACCTCGTCGAAGATGGTTCACGGCAGCCGAGGGGCGCGTGAGGGACAGAGAAGAAGCGTGCGTCACTTTTGTACGAATATTAACACTAATATGCTGGTTTCAGTCGATTTTCGCCACGGTGGCCGCTATATTCGTGACGCTGCATTAGGGCGCTTCTTTGGATCCTCAAGGTCATACGCTGCGACACCGCGCACCCGCAACCGAAGCGGCGGGATTCGCATCGCGTCTGCGCTGCGTAATCGACGCGCATGGCGGCGCGAGCGCCCTGGCTCGCATCATCGCGCGATCCGAGGGGGCCGTGCGCAAGTGGTTGCGCGCCGAGTCAGAACCCAACGTGACCGACCTGCGCGCCATCTGCGACGCAACGGCGACGAGCATCGCGTGGCTCGTGAGCGGCAGCGGCGAACGCACGCTGGCGCCCTCGAGCGCTCCCCCGCTGCGCGATCCGGCGCGCGCGGAGTGTGCGCTGTTGGAAACCCTGCTCGAGCGCGTCGACGCAGAGCTTGCGCAGGCTCAACTGGTGCTCGCCTCGACGCAGCGCTCGGCGCTCATCGTCACGCTCTATCAGCTCTTTCGCGAGCGGCAGTCGATTGATTCCGAAGCGCTCGCCCGCCTCGTACGCCTCGCCCAGGCGTAGTTGAAATGCGCGCTCGCTTGTGGCCCGCGCGCCACGCGGCTCTCGTTGGCGCTCGGCACGATGCTAAGATCGCGGGCGGTGTTGCCCGGGGCCGAGTTCGTTTCCTCGACACAATGCCACCCATGGGGTCGGGAACCCTGGCTCGTAGGGCCAGTCAGAAAGCGAGCATAACGTGCAGAACACGTTCCTTAGGGCGAGAAATGATATGCAGATGGGGTGCGACACCGCGTCCGCGGTTCGGTCTTCCGTGTTGTTTTTTTGTCCGGATGAGAACGATACGTGCCGCCGGTTCTAGTCGTGGGGCGCAGGCTCTCGTACGCCGCGCTCGCGATCGGTCTTATGGCATGGTTCGCGGCCCCCGTGGTCGGCCAGCCGCTGCCCCTCCCGGAGGCGGATCAGCATAACTTCACGGTCGGTGACATCCGCGTAGAGGGACTGCAGAGAGTCTCCGAGGGCACGGTCTACAACTACCTCCCCGTGAACATCGGCGACGTGCTCACCCCGCAGCGCGTACGCGAGGCGGTACGCGCGCTCTACGCCACCGGTTTTTTCCGCGACGTGCAGCTGCGCCGCGAAGGCACGACGTTGGTGGTTGTCGTGCAGGAGCGTCCTTCGATCGAGAGTTTCGAAATCACCGGCAACAAGGACATCAAGACCGAAGATCTGCAGAAGTCGCTGCGCAACGTCGGCCTTGCCGCCGGCAAGACCTTCGACCGTTCGGTGCTCGAGGACGTGCAGCAGTACCTCACGGATCAGTACTTCAGCCGCGGCAAGTACGCCGTGCGCATCGACGCCAAGGTGGAGGAGCAAAGCGGCAACCGCGTCAAGATCAAGATCGATATCAAGGAGGGCGCGCGCGCCAAGATCCGTCAGATCAATATCGTCGGCAACCAGGCGTTCACCGACGCCCAGATCATCCAGTCCTTTGAGCTGAAGACGCCGAACTGGCTCTCCTGGTACAAGCAGGACGACCGCTATTCGCGCGAGTCATTGCAGGGGGACCTGGAAAAGCTGCGCTCGTTCTACATGGACCGCGGCTATGCCAACTTTCAGGTGGAATCGACCCAGGTCGCCATCGCGCCTGAAAAAGACGACATTTTCATCACGGTGAACATCGATGAGGGCGCGGTCTACAGGGTCTCCGAGGTGAAGCTCGCCGGCACCTTCGTCGTACCGGAGGCGGAGCTGCGCAAACTGCTTCTCATCCAGCCGGGCCAGATCTTCTCCCGCAAGCTCATCACCGCGACCCAGGAGCTCATGCAGAACCGCATGGGGCAGGACGGGTACGCCTTTGCGAAAGTGGATCCGGTGCCGACCACCAACGATGAGAAGAAGCAGGTGAGCCTCACGTTCTTTGTCGATCCCGGCAACCGCGTCTATGTCCGCAACATCACCTTCGCCGGCCAGAACCGCATCAACGACGAGGTACTCAGGCGCGAGATGCGCCAGCTCGAAGGCGGATGGCTGTCGAACGTCGCGCTCGATCGCTCCAAGCAGCGCATCCAGCGGCTCTCCTACGTCAAAACCGTCACCTTCGAGACGACGCCGGTGCCCGGCTCCGCCGACATGGTCGACGTGAACTTCCAGGTCGAGGAGGGCCCGAGCGCGCAATTGAGCGGCGGCATCGGCTATTCCGAGTCGCAGAAGTTCATCCTGAACGGCAGCTACGCCGATGCGAACTTCCTCGGCAGCGGCGAGCGCGTCGCCCTCGAGCTGCAAGGCGGCCTTTACAGCAAGGTGTACTCGCTGTCGCAGACCAATCCCTATGCGACCGTCGACGGGATCCAGCGCGTCACCACCTTGAGCTACCGCGACATCACACAGTTCGTGTCGAACGCCTCGGCACTGTCCTCCAAGACCCTGCAGCTCGGCCTCGAATACGCCTATCCCCTCACCGAGTATCAGGTCTTCCGCTTCGGCGGCGCCTTGCAGACCTCGCAGCTTCTCACCTCGGCGACGGGCAGCGCGCTGCAGGCGATCGACTGGGTGCAGCAGAACGGTCATTCGTTCACCGATACGCTGTACACCAACGGCATCACTTATTATCTCTACGGGACGCGGTTCACCGATGTGCTGCTGTCCACCGGCTGGAGCTTCGACACCCGCAATCGCACGCTGTTTCCCACCTCCGGCGCGCGCCATGCGTTTAGCGTGCAGCAGACTGTACCCGGCACCGATGTGCAGTACGGGCTCGCAAGCTACGAGTTCCAGCAGTTCTTCCACCTGCCATACCTCGCCCGTTACCCCATCAGCATCACCGGCCGGCTCGCGCAGGCCTACCCGGAGGGCAACACGACGGCCGTGCCGCCCTATTCGAACTTCTATCTGGGCGGGCCGGATTCGGTGCGCGGCATCCGTGAGGGCACGCTCGGACCGCGCGACTCCCACGGCAATCCGTACGGCGGCAACCTGGCGCTCACCGGGCAGGTGGAAGCGATCCTGCCGGTGCCGGAGAAATTCTCATCGACCGCGCGCGCCACGCTGTTCTACGACTTCGGTCAGGTCGCCTCCAAGGGCAACGTACTCTTCACGGACAAGGGCGGCTTTCCCGTGGATTACGCCTTTACGCCGAAGAACTTTGTGACCTCTACCGGCGTCGCGGTGCAGTGGCTCGCGCCCCTCGGATTATTCAAATTCAGCTACGCGATACCGCTGAAGTATCATCATGACTCGGAGTTAAACTATGGCGACGACATCGAACACTTCCAATTCTCGATTGGCCAGGCCTTCTAGACGCGCGCGCATGGCACGTGTCGTGAAGGCCCTCGGCCAAGTCGTTCCGGCGGTGCTCGTCAGTGTCGCGCTCACCTCGTGTCTGGGCAGCAGCAGTGGCGCGACCACCCACCTGCGCGGCGTCAACCTCGTCACGGACTCTCCGGATCTCGAATTCACCGTAGACACCGTCGACGTCTCGTCCGCGACCTACGGCGCCATGACTCCGCTGACGGCCGCAGGACCGGGATCCCATGCGATTCAGGTCGCCGGTGTCAACCCGTCGGACCTCGTCACGCAGCCGACGATCACCTACACGCCCTTTGGAACACCCGTCAACGAGACTCTCGCGGCGAATGTGGGCTACACGGTGGTCGCCTACGGCACCACCAGCGATCCAAAGTTCATCGTTTCTTCGGATACCGACCTTGACAGCCCCGTACCCCAGTACGAGGTCATCTACAAGATCATGGACGTGGCCACCAAAGGTCCTCCGGTGATTGTGTTCATCACCGCCCCGGGAGCCGGGATTACGTCGCGCCTGGAGATCGCGAGGCTCAATTTCGGCGAGAGCACGAACGATACGACCCTGACGATCGCGATTCCCCCGGGACTTCTGAACAGCGGAGCGACGCTCAGCCTGAATCTCACGATCGAGCTGGAGAATGCGCTCACGGGAGAGGATGTGATTCCAGCGAATACGCTCACAGTCACCGAACAGGAGCGCGTGCTCTTCGTGATCGCGGATAACATCGGACCGGGCTCGACGCCCATCGTGATCGATGCACTCGCCGGTGCAGCCGGCGACTCCGCGAGCGGCGTACTGTTTGCCAATCCGGCTGATGATGCCGAGCTTGCCTTCGCGAACGTGACCGCGACCGCGCCGCCCTTCAACGTCATCGGCGGCCTGAACCTGCAGAGCACCCTCGCCAAGGATATTGGCTTCGGTCAGAAATCGGCTTACGGCAATGTGAACTCGGGCGTCGCCGGGACGATCGCGGCGCCGACGGCTGATCCGTCGCATCTGACCTTTCTGGTGTCATTTGTCTCGCAGGCCGACCAGAGCTATACCGAATACGCCGTCGGTCCGCTGCCGACCATCGTTGGCGTGGTGCTGCAGGATGATCGCCGCAGCGTGCCGGTGGAGGGGGAATTCAGGTTCCTGAATGCGGCCTATGAATTCGAATTTGGTCCGGCAATGGACATCTATCTGGTGCCACATGACATGGGGCTCAACATATTGGCGACCAACGGCAATCGCCCGCCGCCCAATTATACGGCGGTCGCGTTCAAGTCCTCGACTCCTTACCTGCAGGTGTCGGCGGGCGTATACGATGCGTATTTCGCCAACACGGGCACGTCAGACATCATTCTTGGACCCATATTCCTGTCGATAGCAGACGGATCGATTACGACTTACGTCTTCACCAATGAAGCGAACGGCGTCCTCGAGCTGCTGCCATTCAATGACGTGAAGCCCCCGCAGTGACGGGCGATCGGCTCGCCCGTCACTAACATCCGCAGCGTCAGCGCTCCCAGTGACCTCGAGCGAAGCGCCACCTGCCGTTGTGCTGCTCCCAATGGTCAGGCGCCCAGTGATAGCCTGCACGCGCAGGCATCCAGCGACCTTCGACCCAGACATGCGCTCGGCCGTTCCAGTTCCAGTAGCCCGGAGCCCAGACAAAGCCCACCCGCGGAGGTGGCACCTCGACGACTTGCGGCGGCGGTGGAGCAATGTCCACCTCGACGCCGTAATAGGCAGGCTCGGGGACCGTACCGCGCACCGTGGCCACACATCCCGCCAAGGAAAGGGCGAGGACGACGCCGACCAGCGCCTGCTGCAGCGCGCTCGCCGCTTGGGTTAAAGACGCACGCATTTGAACTCTCCTGGAAGCCGGTGCAGAGCCTAACGCACCAGCGAGGGCGGCGGTTCCGTCGGATGCAAGGGTGCGAAATTTTGCGGCGGAGCGCGCTGCGCGCCGCCGGTAGGTCGACAAAAGCGCAACTGCGGGTGTCGCGCGCCTCCTGAACCGACAGGGAACCGCGCGCCGCCTTAGGGAATTGCGCGATTAGACTTAGCAGCGCGAGAGGACTCTGCCAACGCCAGCACTTCACCCAGTGCCAATGAAAATTGCCCTGAGTGATCGAATCGATCCCACTGCGCTTGCAGCAGATCGCGCGCTTGTGCCGGCTGGCCCAATCGGATGAGCGCCGCAGCGGTCGCGGTGGTGAGATATCCAAGCTCGTCCTGCGATACGAATGCCGGCGTGGCGAGCAGCTGGGCTCCGAGCCGTGAGATATCCGTTGCGTTGCGCCCGGCTAGCGCCGCGAAAAAATCCGCCCACATCTTGTGGCCGCCGGCGGCGTCGCGATAACAGGGGCTGGCCCTGATCCGGTTCCACATCGGCTCAAGCTCGGCCGGACTTAGATACGCCGCCGTCGAGTCGCTGAGATGTCGCACTGCCCGTTTCCATGCATTCTGCGCCCCGGTGTCCCTACAGCGCTCCCGCGGGGTATCGACGAGCAGCAGATAGGACGCGCTCACCGGGTCGAGCTGATCGAGGCTCCCACCTTCTGCCGCTTGTTGGATGGCCCGAGCCGTTCGCAAGGATCGGTCCCGCGCCAGCTGACTGTGCGCGGAAGGCTCGGCGGTCGGACTCGCCGGCGCCGCGCCGCCGAGGAGTTCCAGAAACGGCATGGGCATCAGTGTCAGCGAGGGCAGCTCGAGCGCGGTCTCCCCCATGAAGCGCAAGCGCGGCGCATTGAGATCCACAAAGGGAAAAAAATCGGAGTTCGGCGGCGCCGGCAGAGCCTGCAGCAGCGGACCGATGCTCAGATTATCGCCGAGCCTTCGCAGCCGCAGGTCGGCGCTCGACTGCACTCCGATCCGCTCGAGTTCGGCGCGCATCATCGGCCATTGGAATATCCGCTCATCCGGTGTCCGCAGTGCTGCGCCGCGCGTCGCGATGATCAGAACATCGGAATTGTCAGTCACGTAGAGCGCATAGGCGCCGAAGTGCGGGGCCAAAGCCTTGATGACCGACGCTACGATTTGTATGTTCGTTTCATAAATCTGCAGCCATTGCACGAGATACCCGTCGGGGTTCAGATGCTGGGCGATACGGCCGTAAAACTCGTCCGAAAACAGACTGGCGACGCCGCTGACCCACGGATTGGATGGCTCGGAAATGATCAGATCGTACGGTTCACGGGCACTTGCAAAGAAGATCTTCGCATCCTCGTACGTCACGTGGCTGCGCGGATCCTCGAAGACGTTGCCGATCCTGGAACCAAAGCCCTTGCGGGCGGCTTCCACCATCAGCGGCTCGATCTCAATCGAATCGAGGCGCTTGACCATGCCGGTGGTAAGAAGCGCATGACTCGTCAGTCCGGATCCGAATCCGATGTTCGCGACGCGCGCTGGATTTGGATGCATGCTAAGCGGCAGTGCCGCCACCAACACCATCGTGGCTTCGTCGGGCGCCGCTTCCCCGCGCCCCATTTGTATGGCGGCGTCCGGTTTGCCGTTGGTAGCAATGAACACCATTCCATTCTGCTCTGCCAAACTGATGGTCGCGGTCTTGCCGTCGCGCAGATACGTAACGGTGGAGTCTGCTGGCAGCGTTGCAAATCCGGTGCGGTAGACTCCGGAGGCCAATCGCGAAGGATCCAGAGTGACAAGAAAAATAACAAAACCCAACACTGCACCGCACGCCGCCAATGCCGCGGCTGAAGCGCGCGGCTGAGCGCGCCGCACAACGAGCAGGCGTGACAGGCCGAGACCCATATGAATGCTTGCCCCCCCGAGAATCACGCCTTTGACGCCTATCAGTGGCATGAGGATATGAATAGTCAGCAGCACGCCAAGAATGGCGCCCAGAGTATTCACCGAATAGATCGTGCCTATGGCGCGTTCACCGGCGCCGCGGCGCATGAGTGCATGCGTCAGCAGCGGCAGGGTCATGCCCGCGCAAAATGTCGCCGGCAACATGATGAGCGCCGCGATCGACTGGTCGATGACATTGAGTGCCACATAGCTGCTCGCGGTGCGCGCAAAGGCTCTCAGGCCCCACGCCATGAGATCGAACGTCAGGTTGTAAGCCGGCAAGGTGAGCGCGGCGAGGGCACCCATGGCGACCATGACGTAGCCCACGTAGGTCGCCGGATCGCGGAGGTGCTCGATGCGCCGGCGCACATATAGCCCGCCGAAGGCGAGTCCGAAGATGAAGGCGCTGAGCATCAGCTCAAACGAATGGGTGGAGCTGCCGAGCACCAGACTGAGCATCCTGATCCAGCCCAGCTCGTACATGAACGACGCAGCTCCGGTCAAAAATGCCGCGACCGTGAACCACGTGCTCAATCTATCCGTGGCTATAGAGAGCGCCGATGCGGGTTGTAGGGCCGGTGCCGGTTCCGTCCCATCCCGGACGATGGACCAAACGACCAAGGCCAATGCAACGTTGAGAATGCCCGCAGTCAGAATGGTGCCGGGCAGGCCAACCGCTGCAATCAATACAAAACCACTGACGAGAACCCCGATCGCCGCGCCCAAGCTATTGGTGAAATACAACGTAGCCAGCGTCTCACCGGGTCGAGCAGGCCAGCGGCGGATCAGGCCGCCGCTTATCAGCGGAAAAGTCATGCCCAGAAGCACCGACTGCGGCAGGATGATGACGGCAGCCAGTGACCATTTGTAGGCTTGCAGTAAAACTCCCGCGGGCAGCACAGGTATCACCGAGGCATACGAGAAATCGACGGCCGCAACAAAAGTTCTATGGAAGGCAATGCCGAGTATTCCAATCAGCCCCTCGACCCAAACATACCCCCAGAGGAGCTGTCGGATGCGCGAGGAATAGTGCGCAAGCATCCACGATCCGAGCGCCATCCCACCCATGAAGATGGCGAGCACGAGGGATTGGGCGTACGCAGCGTGGCCGAGAAAAAGTTTTAGGTAGTGCGACCAGATGGACTCATAAATGAGGCCGGTGAATCCGGATACGACAAATACCGCGAGGAGAAACCGTCGTCGTACAACGTCCAACATTTGATTTGCAATCCCTGTCTGGCCGTGGCACGCGCAGCGTACAGCATGGAGTCAGCAATTTGGCCACAATGTGCGCGAACCCGCTCACAATCCACGCAACACGCGCCGCGGCTGCGCTCGCCAACAAGCAAAGAGGCTCACGCAAGTTATCGCAGTTGCGAAAATCAGCTCCTTGGATGGAAGACTAGCGATTCTCCCGGCGGATGGGAGCGGAAACGATTTTGCCCGCGATCGGAACCTTTGTGACCAAAGGCCTACTCGGATTCCACTTTTAGAGCATCGGCTTCGTATGAATACGCCACAGAGTCCACGCGCACATACCGCAACTAGACGCCGGCCCGACAGCTGCTGGAATTAGGAATTGGAGCATCACTCGGGCCGGTAGATGCCCTCCAAGCGTCGATTCGGCGCGGCAACATGCAGCCGCAAATAGGAGCACGGCCACACCAAGGATCATAACGCGCCAACCCCTAGGACGATCGTAATGACTACAAGGCAGCACGCTCATTACCGCGTGAATCGCAACAAGCAATAGCAAGATATTCACGAGGTCAAATAGTTGGGATATTTGGCGCGTGTCGATCCACAACTGCCGCAGCGAGCCTGCTCAGATGGAGTTGGCGAAGCCGCAACTCAAGGCGCATTTGCGGCGGTATTGAAATGCCGTCAGGAATAGTGCTCTTCGTTGCGAGTAAAGCGGCCACGTGGACAAGCGCTTACTCTTGCATAGCGTCGGCATTTGGCTTGTCAAACCAGCTCCTAGAGGTGATCCGAACCGCGCTTTTTTTGCATTTGTTTGGCGGGGTTGAATCGAGGAATTCAACGGCTTACGGCAAGCGACGCCCAGCAGTGTCACGTTCTAGCAAGAATTGTCTCAGCGGGCGCGAATTTGGCGCTTTAGCTCACATCATGCGTTAACACGATTCGATAAAATCGACCGAAATCGTTCGTGCGCCGTGCGGTAGTAAGCTGTAGGGCGCCGTTATTCGCCGCGACCGATGCGTCGAAGTTCAGCGAGCAGCAACCGACCCTAAGGCGGCGCAAAGTGACGAACAAGGTCGATCCAGCCGAGTCGGCGAACGCGGCCAAGCGCATGCCGTTTCCTGCGGGTGCGTGGTGCCTGGCAGCAGCGCGCACTGGCAGGGGCAATGACCGGGATTGGCCCAGGGCGGATCCGAGAGCCCAATAAGGCATCGTGAACGAACGGTCCTACAAATTGACCCAAACAGAGTCTTCAGTAGCGGCGCCAGAGGCGAGTTCCCCGTTTGCGATCATTTGGATGTTTGCTGCGATTGTGCTCGCTCTGTTGATGCTTGCAAATTTCAGCTTCGGGCTGCTGTCGTCGGTGCGTGCGTATGTTGGTGGGGAGAGTTTGTGGTCAAAAGCCCAGAAAGACGCCGTCTATCATCTACAAAAGTACGCCGCCAGTCGCGCGCCCGAGGAGCTGCGCCAATTTCGCGCGGACGTCGCTGTCCTCGTGGGAGACCACGAAGCTCGGGTCGAGATGGACAGGCCGAATCCGGATATCGAAATTGTCCAGCAAGGATTTATCCGTGGCGGGAATCATATCGACGACGTCGACGGAATGTTCAAGCTGTATCGGAGATTTGGATGGGTCGGATTTATGCAGCGGGCTATTCGAGCCTGGGACGCGGGCGACCGCTACAT
This sequence comes from Steroidobacteraceae bacterium, assembly GCA_035481795.1. Classification (GTDB taxonomy): domain Bacteria; phylum Pseudomonadota; class Gammaproteobacteria; order Steroidobacterales; family Steroidobacteraceae; genus PALSA-1196. The sequence continues at coordinate 101,292 of DATHRI010000021.1, read as the reverse complement.
CGTTCAACTAGACCAAGCCGGAACGCTACTGCAGCGTGAGCTTGAGTCTCCCTCGCCGCGCGCCGAGAAGGTCCAATCCATTCTCGGCGAGATCTTCGTTATCAACGAAAAGCTCGCCCCCATCGAGAACCAATTCGTCGATGCCCTAAGCGAGGCATCCCGCACGACTTACCGATCGCTCCAGGGAGTCATGCTTGCCACAACCCCTGGTCTGCTGCTGCTCGGAATTGTGTTATCACTGCGCATACTTCGACACAGGAAGCGCGCGGAGGACTGGCTAAATCATATCGCCTTTCATGACGATCTTACTTCGCTTCCCAATCGCTTGCTGTTGAACCAGCGCCTCGAACAAGCCCTGAGCCGGCACCATCGCACCGGCTTACAACTGGCGATTTTGTTTCTGGACCTGAACCGCTTCAAAGTGATCAACGACTCGTTGGGGCACGAAGTCGGAGATGTTTTGTTGCGCCAGGTTGCCGACCGCTTGCGGGCTCAGTCACGGGAAGGCGATACGGTGGCGCGCGTCGGCGGTGACAAGTTCGCCGTCTTGACTGAAAACCACGAAAATCTGATGGGTATCTCCACCTTTTCCCAGCGGCTCGTCGAATCGTTGAGCGCACCTTACGTGCTTGGGAGAAAGGATTGCCACGTAACATTAAGCATTGGCATCAGCGTTTTCCCATCCGACGGCAACGATTCGCAAGCACTGCTTAAAGCGGCTGATGTGGCCATGTACCGCGCCAAGTCGGCGGGGCGAAACAATTACCTGTTTTACTCACCGTCGATGAACGTGCATACGGTCGAACGGCTGGAGCTGGAATCGGACCTGAGCCATGCCTTGGAGCGGGGCGAATTTCTGCTCCACTATCAGCCCAAAGTAGAAACCATGACTGGGTTGATCACGGGGACCGAGGCGCTCTTGCGTTGGAAGCATCCCCTCCGTGGACTTGTGCCGCCGATCGAATTTATTCCCCTTGCCGAAGAGACAGGTCTGATCGTACCTATCGGCGAATGGGTGCTTGCCACGGCTTGCGCGCAGAACAAGGCTTGGCAGGATCGGGGCCTGACGGAGCTCAGTGTCGCTGTCAACCTTTCAGTGCGCCAGTTTGCGGATCCGTTGCTCCTTCTGAAGTTGACCCGGATCATCCACGCCAGTGGACTCGATCCGTCAAGTCTGGAATTGGAAATTACTGAAAGCATGGTCATGTCACATGGGGATTGCGCTGTAGCCGTGCTCGAGAAATTGAAATCGATCGGTGTGCAGATCGCAATCGATGACTTCGGAACAGGCTATTCATCGCTCGCTTACCTCAAGCGCTTCCCAATCGATACCCTCAAAGTAGATCGCTCGTTCATTCGCGATATTCCCGCGGACTCCGGTGGCAAGAAAATCACTCGCGCCATAATCGCCATGGCACATAGTTTGAAACTGAAAGTGGTGGCGGAGGGGGTCGAGACTGCGGATCAGCTGAAGTTTCTTCGGGCTCAGCGCTGTGACGCAGTGCAAGGGTATTTCCTCTACCGGCCGCTCCCCGAAGAGGAGATGACGGGCGTTCTCGACCTCAACCGGCTCGACAGCGTGGCTCGTTTGGCGATACACGCCTGACGCGCTTCAGCGCACAACAATCTTTAAGCGTTCTAAAGAGGCTCGCGAGCCGGGGGGAGAAGCACGGTTCACCGTTGCAATTGGATCCGCGGCCGGTTGGCGACGTCCCCGTTCCGATGCGCCACTGCATCACCCTTCTGGCCGACGTCCATCGACCCGAAAAATCCGGGCGCTCTCCGGTGCTCATTGCCGCATCGCCTTATCCACGGCAAATCCAGACTTGGGCGCCCCAGCGGCGTCATCGAAGCGGGAGCCAGCGACTTCTTTGCGCCCATTAACTCGTTGACATCCACTCTGAGGCTTGGGCCGCGCCGCACCCCAGCAGCAGTCGGATCGCAGTACAGGGTAACTTGTTCATCATTTCGGCTTCCACGCACAGATGAACTGCATCTCCTTGTTCCCCAAGGTTCCGGGTGCGACGGGATACCAGCGGTCAGAAAAGCTTTCCGCGGGCCTGGCCACCATAGCTCCATCGCTGTAGTACAGCTTCTGGACTTCATCGAGCGAAGTCTTTTCGCTGCAATTGAATGCAATGCGTATCAATAGGAACGTCTCCCACTTCTGTCTTGCGCTTTCACTGCCTATATGTGACGGGAAAGCGACTTTGAACCACGCACGCCGAATCTCGCCCGCGCCTCGGATGCTGGATTCATCGATCAAAATCTCAGCATTTCGGTCACCCCACTTGCCGAGCGATACCCAGTCCGATGCCTGCACCGTTCCGGACGCCAGCAGCAGTGCGACGAGAAACCACCCCCTCATTTCTTTTCCATCCCTGGATGACGAACCCATCGAAGCACAAGTGATTGATCTGAATGGTGGGCCGTGTAGGGATCGAACCTACGACAAAGAGATTAAGAGTCTCCTGCTCTACCAACTGAGCTAACGGCCCGCGCTTGCACTTCCCAACACCCGGAAGGTGGGGTGGACGATGGGGATCGAACCCACGACAACCGGGACCACAACCCGGGGCTCTACCAACTGAGCTACGTCCACCGTCGTCTAACCGCGCGACTGGCGCGCCCGGCAGGACTCGAACCTGCGACCCTCGGCTTAGAAGGCCGATGCTCTATCCGCCTGAGCTACGGGCGCCCTTTTAAAATCAAAGACTTACAGCTCCCGCCGCTGGATTAGCGCCCCGTGGCGAAATGATACTTCAAATCGCAATGGGAACTAAGACCTTTGGCGCAGCGAGTCATCCGAGCTGCTGCTGCGGAGGAGCTGATCTGACCGACACCGTGGTGTCCGCGCGGTGTAAAGTCGCATTCATCCACGGCTGCTTATTCTGCTTGACAGCGCGGTTCGCGGTTTCGTTGCGCGGATATAGATCATATTGAGCCGTGATCGTGACAAGGCGAGGATCATGCAGTTGCGGCGCCGGAGAGAGAGGGTGCGCCCATTTGTAGGGCAGCGCGGAGACAAGATCGAGTCGCAGTGCAGGTTTGCCGATTGCAAAGGAGTGCTCCGAAATGCGCCCGCTCTGAATCACGGCGACGGCGGCAAGCACCTCTAGGAGATCATCGCGGCGGGGCTGTGCAATCCGCCGCCGATTCAGCCGCAAATGTGCGCTGATGATAGAAGGCACAATTTGTCAAACTGGGACAATCATGAAGCGATGCATAAAATGCAACCTCCCCGAGACCCATGAAACCATCACCTTCGATGAGTCCGGTGTCTGCAACATCTGCAATCAGCACTTATTCAAGGCGGGTGCCATCAATTGGGAGCAGCGCAAGAAGGATCTGGACGAATTGATCGCGCAATACCGCGGTCGCAACGACTACGATTGCCTGGTGCCGTTCAGCGGTGGCAAAGACAGCACCTACACCCTCAACTACCTGGTCAAAGAGTACGGCATCAAACCGCTGGTGGTGCGCTTCGATCACGGGTTCCTGCGGCCGAATCTCGAGGAAAACGTCAAACGCACGGTCCGTCGTCTCGGCGTGGACATCCTGACCTTCACGCCCAATTGGAAAGTCGTGCAAAAGCTCATGCTGCAGAGCTTTCTCGAGAAGGGCGACTTCTGCTGGCACTGCCACACCGGCATCTTCTCCTACCCGATGCATCTGGCCATAGAGAAGAACATTCCGCTCATTGTGTGGGGTGAGCCGTCCGCCGAATACACGGCGTACTACGACTATACGCAGTCGGAGGAAGTCGACGAGAAGCGCTTCAATCGCTACATCAATTTGGGCATTACGTCGGAAGATATGTTTATCCGACTGGGCGGCATTGTCGATCCGCGCGACCTCAAACCCTATACCTACCCGCCGCTGAAGGAACTGCGGCGTATCGGCTATCGATCCGTGTGCCTGGGGTCCTACATTCCGTGGGATGTGAAAAAGCAGTCCGAGATCATTCAGCGGGACCTCGGTTGGAAGGGCGACCGCGTCGAGAATGTGCCCCCGGAGTACAACTACGAAAAGATTGAATGCTACATGCAGGGCGTGCGCGACTACATCAAGTTCATCAAGCGCGGATATTCGCGGCCCTCGCACCTCATCGCGCTCGATGTGCGCAACGGCCGCATGACCAAGGAAGACGGCGACCGCCTGGTGCAGGAGTTTGAGGGCCGACGCCCGCCCAGTCTCGACCTGTTTCTAGACTTCGTCGGACTGACCGAGCAGGAGTTCCTCGACATCGCAATGACCCACCAGGTCTCTCCCTACGTGCACGATCCGAAAACAACGCTGCCGGGCGAGGCCTTGCGGGACACTGAGCGCTGGAGCCGGGAGGGACCTATGAACCGGGCCGACGCTGAAGTTCAAGTCATTCGCTGGAGATCGCGGCAGAAATAGCCGTCGCCGGCTCCTGCGTTTTGACGTCTATGAAAACCGCCCTGACAGTCGGAATCGTGGACTACCGCTCGGGCAATATCCGCTCGGTCGTCAACGCCGTTGAGTCGGTCGGCGCGCGCGCGCGGCTCGTCTCTGACCCGGGCGATGCGGACGCCTGCAGTCATCTCATCCTGCCCGGCGTTGGCGCGTTCGGGTTTTGCGCCGAAAGGCTGCGACACAGCGGTCTGCTGCCGGCGATCGAGCGCGCGGCTCTGATTGAAGGCAAGCCGCTCCTCGGGATCTGTGTGGGCATGCAGCTCATGGCGGATTTCAGCGAGGAACTCGGCCGGCATGCGGGTCTTGGGTGGGTGGGCGGCACCGTGACGGAGCTGCGCCGCGACGCGGGCCGCGGCATTCGCGTCCCGCACGTCGGGTGGGACAACGTTGTATTCAAGCAGCCGCTGGGACTCTTCGCGGCGGGTGACTCGGTCGATTTCTACTTCGATCACTCATTCGCCTTACAGGACCCGGCGCTCGGGAGCGAAGTGGGAATTTGTCATCACGGCCGTGACTTCAGCGCCGTCGTCCGCCGAGGCAATATTCTGGCAGTGCAGTTCCACCCGGAAAAAAGCCAGACGGCCGGCATGCGCTTGATCGAGTCCTTTCTGGCGTTGCAGACTGATGCTTAAGAGGCGGATCATCCCGAAGCTGCTGATCAGGGACAGGGTCTACGGAGCGGTCACCCGGCCAATCCTGGTCGTGACCCAGAACTATACACAGGTGTCTGACGTCGGCGACCCCATTTCCCAGGCTAAGATCTACGAGGCGCAGCTGGCGGACGAGCTCATTGTTCTCAATATTGACAGCCTGCCCGTGGCGACCGACGTCCCGCTCCTGAGCATGATCGAGCGCCTCGCGTCTGAAACATTCATGCCGCTTGCAGTGGGAGGCGGTGTGACCAAGCTCGATGACTTTGCTTTGCTCTTGGAGCGAGGCGCCGACAAGGTCTCGATTAATGCGGCCGCTCTCCACGACCCCAGCCTCATCAGCCGCGCCGCCGAGCGCTTTGGGTCCCAATGTGTGGTCGTGTCGATCGACTTCCGGCATGACGCCGCGAAGCAACGGGATGGGGTCATGACGCACCACGCGGCACGTGACGCGGGCGTTGAAGTGCTCGAGTGGGCCGAGCGCGCTGCGAACCTCGGTGCGGGTGAAATTCTTCTTACGGACGCGGACCGGGATGGCACGGGAGCTGGCCTCAACCTGGTCGTCGGCAAAGCGGTCGCCGCGGCCGTAGACGTACCGGTGATACTTTCCGGCGGCTGTGGGGTCGCGCAGCATTTTGTCGATGGATTTCTCGTCGCCGGCGCCGAAGGGGTCGCCGCCGGCACGTTCTTCTGCTTCCGGGACCAGAACCCCATGCAGACCCGTGCGCACGTGCGCAGCGCCGGCATTCCAATAAGGCTGCAAACCTAAGATGCACGTTGATATACCGCGCGCGTCATTCGACTCCCCGGTGGAGTTGTTTTTGCTTGAGCCCCGCCACGTCACGGATCAATACGTCGCCTGGCTCAATGAGCCGGTGATCAATCGGTATCTGGAGAGCCGGTTCCAGGCGCATACGGTGGAGTCAACGAGGGCGTTTGTTGGCGCGCTTTTGGACTCTGCGGATAACCTCTTTCTCGGCATACGCTACCGACCCGGCGGTAACGCGCAACACGGCAACCACGTCGGCAACATCAAGCTCGGCCCGATCAACTGGCCGCATCGAACGGGCGAAATCGGCTTGATGATCGGGGATCGCGCAGCCTGGGGCATGGGCGTGGCCTCAACCTCCATAGGCTTGCTGTGCGAGATCGCACGACTGCCTCTGCGACTGCGCAAGGTCACGGCCGGCTGCTACGCTTCCCACGTCGGCAGCCGACGCGCCTTTGAGAAGGCTGGCTTTACCCTAGAAGGTATCCGAAAAGAACAATTTTTATTCGACGGACACCCCGAAGATGTCGTGCTGCTGGGCCGACTCCTGGGTGACCCGCAGGACTAACTGTGCCAATGCCAAGGGCCTTCGGATCGAGTGCGGCAGATCCGGGAGACCCGTGCGATCCGCACGCCAAAACGATGTGTCACCCCATGTGCCCGGAATGGACATCGGGGCAGCAGGATTTGAACCTGCGACCCTCTGCTCCCAAAGCAGATGCGCTACCAGACTGCGCCATGCCCCGAACCGAAACCGAACCTCTCCGATGGTACCTCAGTTACGGCGCCACGTCGTTGCGCCACCGGGTGCGTCCTCGAGCACCACCCCTGCGAGCGCGAGCTCGTCGCGGATGCGGTCCGCCTCGCCGAAGTCCCTGCGCTTGCGCGCCTCGATGCGCCGGGCGATGAGCGCATCGATGTTCGCATCCGCCGTCGCCGTCGCTTGCGGCGAGTGGGCGGGCCTCGCCTTCTTCAGCCATTCTTCCGCATCGAGGCGCAAGAGCCCAAGAACGCCGCCGAGCGCGCGCAGCTCGGACGCCAGCGACGCGGTCTCGCCCTTGCGCCCCTGGGTGTGCGCCAGGTTCACGGCGCGCGCAAGGCTCTTCAGCTCGGCGAGGGCGAGCGGCGTATTGAAGTCATCATCCATCGCCTCCGCAAACGCTCGCGAGTGCTCGCTCGCCCCGCCCGCCGCACACGCCGGCTGCCCGCGCAACGCCGTATAGATCCCGGTAAGCGCAGCGTCGGCCTGATCGAGTTGCTCGAGTGAATAGTTGAGCGGGCCGCGGTAGTGGCTCGAGAGTATGAAATAACGGATGACCTCGGGGTCGCGCACCACCCGCAGCGCCTCACGGACGGTGAAGAAGTTGCCGAGCGACTTCGACATTTTCTCATCGTCGATCGTCAGAAAGCCGTTGTGCATCCAAAGCTGCGCAAAGCTGTCGCCGCTCGCCGCGCAGCTTTGCGCAATCTCGTTCTCATGATGTGGAAACTTCAGATCGAGACCGCCGCCGTGAATGTCGAAGCGCGTACCGAGAAATTCCTCAGCCATGACTGAACATTCGATGTGCCAGCCCGGACGCCCCGGGCCCCAGGGCGACGGCCATGCCGGCTCGCCCGGTTTCGAATGTTTCCACAAGACAAAGTCGAGCGGATCGCGCTTCGCCTCGTCAATTTCGACGCGTGCTCCGGCGCGCAGGTCGGCCAGGCGCCGGCCGGACAACTGCCCATAGGAGGCAAAAGCGGCGACGCTGTATATGACGTCGCCGTTGGCGGCGACATAGGCGTAGTCCTTGGCGATGAGGTCCGCCGCAAGATCAATCATTCCTTGCACGTACTCGGTGGCGCGTGGCTCGTGATCGGGCCGCAGAATGCCCAAGCTGTCGTAGTCGCGGTGCATCTGCGCGATGAAGTGCTCGGTGAACTCATTGATCGGCTGATTCTGCTCCGCCGCACGGCGAATGATTTTGTCGTCGATGTCGGTGATGTTGCGGACGAAGTTGACCTCGTAGCCGCGGTGCATGAGGTAGCGGCGCACGACGTCGAAGACGATCTTGGAGCGCGCGTGACCCATATGCACAAGATCGTAGACGGTATCGCCGCAGACATAGATGCCAATGCGCTTATCCTCGAGGGGGCGCAACTCCTCTTTGGCGCCCGTCATGGAATTGTGGATGCGGATCATGTGGTGGGGCCGGCAAAGCGCGCCAGCCGTTCGCGCGCTTTGCCTGAGGGCATCGCCTTCAAAAGGGGCGCAAGCTCCGGACCCTGCGGCCGCCCTGTCAGCGCGAGGCGCAGAGGTTTGTAGAGCGCCGCGCCGGTTTTGCCAGTCGCGGCGCGCACCGCGGCGAGTATCGCCGGCAGTTCCGCACGCCCGTCAGCCGCCTGCGCAGCGGCGGAAAAGTAGCCGCTGCCGGCGCTGCGGATGATCTCCGCATCAGCGGCAGCCAGTTGCAGCGGGCCTCCGAAAATAATGTCCGTCCAGGCCTTGGCGTCCTCGGGCAGCACAATGTTCGGCCGCACCGCTTCGATGAAGGCGTTGAGCGCGTCGGCATCCAAGGCGTGCGGCAGGATCGGGGCAAGCCACGCATGCACTTCGCGATCGTCCATCCGATGCACCGCGTCCTTCTGCCACACGAGCAGCTGCTGCTCATCAAAACGCGCCGGCGCGCGCCCGAGGTGCGTGGCATCGAAGGCCTGCGCCATCTCCGCAAGGGAAAGAAAGCCGTGCTCGGCGGTTGCATGTCCGAGCCTGAAGAGGTGATTGACGATGGCGGCGGCGGTAAAACCGCGCTCGCGGTATTCGCGCACGCTCGCGGCCCCATGGCGCTTGGAGAGCGGTGCGCCGTCCGGACCCACCAGGAGTGAGACATGACCGTAGCGCGGCGCGGGCAGATCAAGCGCCGCGAGGATCATCAGCTGGCGCGGCGTGTTGGCCAGGTGATCCTCGCCGCGCAGCACCTGCGTGACCTGCATGCGCGCATCATCCACAGCATTGCAGAAAAAGAAGGCGGCCGTGCCGTCCGCGCGCCGCACCACAAAGTCGCCGATGTCATCGCTCAGAAAGCTCTGCGGCCCGTGCACGAAATCCACGAACTCGATGCGCTTGCCCGCCGGCACGCGAAAACGCAGGGTCGGGATGAGGCCGCGCTCATGGCGGCTCGCGCGCTCGGCAGCGTCCAGGTTGCGACAGGTCCCGGCGTAGCGCGGCGGCTTGCCGGCGGCGAGCTGCGTGCGCCGCGAGACTTCAAGCTCGAGCGCCGAGCAGTAGCACGGATAGACGACGGCACGGGTCTCAAGCGCGGCGAAATCGGCGGCGTAGATCGCGCCACGCTCGGACTGGCGGTAGGGGCCGTGCGCGTCTTCGCGGTCGGGTCCCGCATCCCACTCAAGGCCGAGCCAGCGCAGGTCTGCGATGAGTGCGCGGGTGTGCGCATCCTGGCTGCGCTGCGCGTCGGTGTCCTCAATGCGCAGCAGGAAACGCCCGCGCGTGCGCCGCGCGAGGAGCTCGTTGAAAAGCGCGGTGCGGGCATTGCCCAGGTGCAAGTCCCCGGTGGGACTCGGCGCAAAGCGCGTGACGGTGTGCATGGCATTAAGACGGTCTGGGGACATCGCTGGCACCCATGTTAAGGGAAGCCAGCCACCCCCAAAAGCTTGTCGCGGCTTGCCGCGTGCCATGCGATAGAATTCGCCAATGAAACACCTCGCTTGGCGCTCGCTGGCAGCGGCGCTCCTCGTCCTGAACCTGACCCCCGCCCTCGCCGCGAACACACCCCGGGTGCGTGTGACCACCAGCATGGGCCAGTTTGTCATCGAGCTCGCACCGGAGCGCGCGCCGCTGACGGTCGCGAACTTTCTGCGTTACGTGCGCGAGGGCCACTACACCGATACGCTCATTCACCGCGTGGTAGGCAATTTCGTCATCCAGGGTGGAGGGCATGCCGCGAGCGACATGCAGCTGAAGCCCAGCCACGATCCGGTCGTCAACGAATCCGGCAACGGCCTGCAGAACAAGCGCGGCGCGGTGGGTCTTGCCCGCAGCGACAGCCCGCACTCGGGCAATGCGCAGTTTTACGTCGATATCGCGGACAATTCGGACCTTGATCCGCTCGCCACGCGCTGGGGCTACGCGGTCTTCGGACACGTCGTCGAGGGCATGGACGTCGTCGATCGCATCGGTGCGGTGGCGACCGGCAGTGTCGGCCCGTTCAAGTCCGATGCACCGCTGAAGCCCATCATCATCCAGAAGATTGAAGAGGTGAATGTGGCGGCCGCAGCTCCGGCACCGAGCCCGCCGGCTGCCGCGCCTCCCCCTCCGGCCACTCCGGCGGCACCCACGCCCCCCTCGCATTAGGGCCATGGCTCGGCTCTTTGTCTCGGACGTGCACTTGGATGCGGGTGCTCCCGAGTCGATCGAGCAGTTCCTGTCTTTCCTCGAAGTGCATGCCCGGCCCGCCGAGGCACTGTACATCCTCGGTGACCTCTTCGAGTCATGGATCGGCGATGATGATGCGGATCCCGGCAAGGCGCGAGTCGCTGCGGCCCTGCGGGGACTTACCGCGACGGGCGTGGCTGCATTCATCATGCACGGTAATCGCGACTTCCTCCTGGGCAGCGATTTCTGCCAGCGCACCGGCTGTGCGCTTCTCGTCGACCCCACCCTCGTCGAACTCGACGGCGAGCGGGTGCTGCTCACGCACGGCGATGCGCTGTGCACCGATGATCGCGCCTACCAGAGGCTGCGCAGCAGCGTGCGCACGCCTGCGTGGCAGCAGCGCTTCCTCGGCTTGCCGCTGCCCACGCGCGAGCACCTCGCGCAGCAGGCCCGTGCCGACAGCCAGGTGCACACGGCGCGGGTCGTGCGCGAGATCATGGATGTCAACGCGAGTGCCGTCGAGAAGAGCTTTCGTGCGCTCGCGGTGCGGCGCATCATCCACGGACATACGCATCGGCCCGCCATCCACCATATCCTGATCGACGGCGAGAGCGCGCAACGCATCGTGCTCGGCGCCTGGTACGAGCAGGGCAGCTATCTGTGGTATGAGCGCGGCGGTTTCGAGCTGCGCGAACTACCCCGCTAGTTCTTCCGCCATGTGGGTGAGCGCCGCGGCCGCCGTCGCCGCATCGACCAGGCGATCCGCCGGCTGTTTTGCGAGCAAGCTGTCAATGAGCCCCTGCAGCGGCGCGAACTGCGCCGGCACGCGCGGGATGGGTGAGTGGCGGTGTTTGTAGATGATCGCCATCGGATTGTCGTCAGCGAAGGGCTTCGCCCGCGCGAGCATCTCGAAGAGGATGACGCCGAGGCTATAGAGATCGCTGCGCTCATCGATGGGTTCGCCGTGGCCCTGCTCAGGGCTCATATAGTGTGGCGTACCAAATATGAAGCCGCGGTCGGTAATCTCGACGTTGAGCGCGGCGTCCTTGGCAAGACCGAAGTCAATGAGCGCCACGCTGCCGTCATCGCGCAGCATGACGTTCCCTGGCTTCAGGTCGCGGTGCAGGATGCCGGCGGCGTGAATGGCCTGCAGCGCCTCGGCGATGGCCGCGGCGACGCGCAACGCCTCGCGCGGCGCGAGCCCCGTCTTCATGCGGGTGCGCAAGTCGCCGGCGCGGAAATATTCCATGACGAGATAGGCGTGCTCGTCGCTCACGCCGAGGTCGTAGAGACGCACGATGCTCGGATGGATGATGCGACGCACGATCTCGTACTCCTGCAGGAAGCGCAGGAAGGATTGATCGAGCTCGTTTTCCTTTTCCCGATCGCGCGCCACTTTCAGCACGACGAGCGTGCCGGCCTGCTCGCTCTCGGCCAGATACAAATCGGAGACGCGACCGCCCGCGAGCTGGCGGATGCGGCGGTAGCCTGGCACGAAGGCACCGCTGAAGCGCTGCGCCTCGTGCGCGTCGACGGCGGTACGCCAGTTGGCCCGCGCGATGGCCTGTTTCTCCGCGGCCGCGGCGAGCACCGCGATCAGCTCGCCGTGCTCGATGTTGGCGCGATCGAGCACCGCCTGCGCGCCCAGTGCCAGCGCCTTCCTCGCGCTCGCCTTGCGGGCGTCGGAGCTCAAGAACACGAGCGGCGCAAATCCCGGCCGCCCAGCCACATTCCGCAGCCAGTCGAGCCCGCACCCATCGGTCCCGCTGCCTGCGACCAGTACCGCATCAAAACCCTGCGCCAGAAACTCGGGCGAGACCGCGCCCTGCGTGCGTGGGCTGTGCACGGTGAGGCGCGCCTCCGGCCAGCGGCAGCTGGCGTGGTGCAGGATGAGCGCGCCGAAGCGCGCATCGTCTTCGATCATCAGGAGCCGCATTTGGCACCGATCACGAGGTCGCCGACGTTCGTGCCTGTGGGTCCCGTGTGGATGAGGTCGCCGGCACGCGCGAGCGCCGTCCCCGAGTCGGCGCGCCGCAGGCAGTCTTCAACGTCGAGTTCGGCGAGCGCGATGCGCGCGCAGGACTCGCCATCCACGAGCGCGCCCGCATCGAGGGTCACGCCATCCGTTCCGTCGGTCCCCGCGGCGAGCAAGAGCAGATCGCGCCGCCCGGCGATGCTGCGCGCCGCGGCAAGCGCGAGATGCTGATTGCGGCCGCCCTGTCCGGGATGCGCCGGCAAGCGCACCACGGACTCGCCGCCCCAGATGTGGACGCCTGCAGGGTACAGATCCAGTTCGTGCGTGAAGCGCACGGCGAGGCGGCGAACATCGCCGTCAAAGCGCTCGGCCGCCATCCGCACGCCGAGGCCGCGCGCCTGCGCCAGCGCGCCCGCCGCGGCCACCGCGTCGTCAATGGAGGCGACCACGGTGCGTTCGACCGCGTCGGCGGCGCCTGCCGCAGGGCCCAGGAGTCCGGATCCGATGACGGCGGGATCATCGCCGGGCACATCGGAGATGAAGAGTGCACGCGCGCGGCGCCCCGCGAGCGCAGCCGTCAACCGGCCGCCCTTGATGCGCGAGAGCCGGGTGCGATTCGCATTGAGTTCCGCGATGGCAATTCCGGAGGCGATGCCTGCATCGTGCAGGCGCTTGAGCTCCTCAAGCGTCACACCGGGTGCCAGCACCTCGACGAGACTCGAGGCGCCGCCGGAAATCAGGAACAGCGGCTCCACATCAGGCGGCAACTCCTGCGTCCAGCGCAGCAGGCGCTCGCCGGCGGCAATTGAGCGCGCGTCCGGCAGCGGATGCGCGCTTTCGTGAATTTCAATGTCCGGCAGCGCGCGCGCCTCCGGCGCCACGTGACCGTCCTTGGTAATGAGCAGGACGCGCTCCTGTGCGCGGCCGAGCGCATCGTGGGCGCCCATGACCATGGCGGATGCCGCCTTGCCGACGGCAGCGGTCCAGACCCGTAGCGGACGCCACGCGGCGGCGCGCAGCGCGGCGCCGGTGCAGTGACGGCCCTCGACGCGCGCGAGACCCGCCTGAAAGAGCTCCAACAGTAGCTGCCGGCGAGGGTCGGGCGAGGTCACGGCGACATGTGCGCCTGGGCAACCCGCGTCAGCCGCGTACGAGCTTGAACGGCCCGCGTTCGTCGCGCCGGTTCAACTTGGCTGCATCCGAGCGCTCGAGTTTCAGCTTCTCCAGATACTCAGGCGTCACGTCGCCGGTGACGTACTCGCCGGAGAAGCACGAGGTGTCAAACTCCTCGATGCGCGCATCGTCGTGCCGACACGCCGCGACCAGATCATCAAGATCCTGATAGATGAGCCAATCCGCGCCGATGAGACTCGCGACCTCATCCACCGTGCGCTCGCTCGCCACCAGCTCGCTTGCCGCCGGCATGTCGATGCCGTACACGTTGGGGAAGCGCACCGGCGGCGCCGCGGAGGCGAAGTACACCTTCTTCGCGCCCGCCTCGCGCGCAAGATCAATGATCTGCGCCGAGGTGGTGCCGCGCACGATCGAATCGTCGACCAGCAGTACGTTCTTGCCACGGAACTCGAGATCAATTGCATTCAGCTTGCGGCGCACCGAAGTCTCGCGCTGCTGCTGCCCGGGCATGATGAAGGTGCGGCCGATGTAGCGGTTCTTGATGAACCCCTCGCGGTACTTCAGGCCGAGCTTCAAGGCCACCTGCATCGCGCTCGTGCGGCTCGTATCGGGAATCGGAATCACGACGTCGATGTCGTGCTGCGGATAGACGCGCAGGATCTTCTCGGCGAGCTTGTCGCCCATGCGCATGCGTGCGCGATACACGGAGATCTTGTCGATGATGGAGTCGGGCCGGGCGAAGTACACGTACTCAAAAATGCAGGGCGTATGCCTGAGATTGCTGCCAAATTGCTGCGCATGCAGCCGCCCCTGCTCATCGATGAATACCGCCTCACCCGGTCCGATGTCGCGCTCGAACTTGAAACCGAGCGCTGCGAGCGCCACGCTTTCCGAGGCCAGCATCCATTCCGCGCCGCGCGGCGTATCGCGCCGTCCGAGCACGAGCGGACGGATGCCGTGCGGATCGCGAAATCCAAGCAGTCCGTGGCCGATCACCAGGGCCACGACCGCATAGCCGCCGCGGCAGCGCCGGTACACGGCATTCAGCGCCGAAAAAATGTCCGCCGGCGTGACGCGCGGCGTGCCGACGCGCTGCAGCTCGGAGGCGAACACATTCAGCAGCACCTCGGAGTCCGAGGACGTATTCAGATGGCGCCGGTCCTCGTGGATGAGGATGGCGGCCAGCTCCGCGGCGTTGGTGAGGTTGCCGTTGTGCGCAAGGCAAATTCCGTAGGGGGCGTTGACGTAGAAGGGCTGGGCTTCGGAGGCGCGATCGCACCCTGCGGTCGGATAGCGGACGTGGCCGATGCCGATGTTGCCTTTGAGCTCCACCATGTGGTGCTGCTGGAAGACGTCGCGCACGAGCCCCGCGCCCTTTCTGACGTAGAGCTCCCCTTCGCTCGAGGTCACGATGCCGGCCGCGTCCTGGCCACGATGCTGCAGCACGGTGAGCGCGTCATAGAGACGCTGGTTGACCGCGCTGTTTCCCACCAAGCCGACTATTCCGCACATGCTCGCTCGCCTCTGTTCCGTGCAGCTCTCAGCGCTTCAGACACGCGTGAGCCGATGCTGCTCATCGCCGACGAGCGTGCGCAGAGCATTCGCGACACGCTCCGCGTAGGGGATGAGCCGCGACTCATGCCACCAGTGATCGCCATCCAGACGCAATTGCTGACAGACGATGACCAGCACGCCGAGCACGATGGCCGCGCGCAGCAGCCCGAGCGCGAAGCCGAGAAAGCGATCCGTATAGCTGAATATCGACAGACGCACGAAGTGCCCGATCACCATTCCGGCGACCGAGCCGATAAACAGCACGAGCAGCAGAAGAATGGCGCGCGCCGCCCATGAGCGCACGGGCTCGTCCGCCAGCAGTCCGCCGAGGTGCGGCGCGAGCCAGGCGGCAAAGTGCCAGGCGATGAACAGCGCGAGCAGCCAGCTGACGACCGCGACCATCTCGCGCAGGAAACCGCGCATGAGTCCAATGATCGCGATGACAAAGACGATTGCGACCACCCAATAGTCGGCAGACTTCAACATAGCCTGACTCGAATCGCGCTCACTGCGTGCGCGGCGCGCATTGTACAAGAGCGCCCGCTTGGCTGCCCATCAGCACGGCGGGGATTCGGAAATAGGTCACGCTTGTGATGTGCGTCAAGGTCGCTGGGTAAGCGAGCCGGGATGGCCGGCGGAGCGAAGCTGCGCGGCCAGCGCCTCGCCCGCAGCATGATTGCCGGCGGGACCCACTCGCACGCGATAAAGCTTACGTCCACCGCTGGCACTCTCCGTCGAAAAAGCCGCAAAGCCTTTGGCCTTGAGTTCGCGCACCAACCGTTCGGCGTTGGCGCGACTGGCGAAGCTGCCCAGCTGCACGGTCCATCCGGCCGCGGGTGGCGCCGCCGCTTCAGGCGCGACAGGATTCGGGCGGACCGCAATGGCCTTGACCGCCTCCTGTGGCCGCGCAGCGGCCGGCGTAGGCGTCGAGGCCGCAGGGGGCGCCGTGGCCAGGTGCTGCGGAGGGGTTTCCGCAGCCGGCGTCGCGGCCGGTTGCTGCGGTGGCGCTGCCGAAGCGCTCTGGGGCGCCGGTACCGTCGGCGGCGTTGCCGTTACGGCGCCCGGCGAGAGCGCATGGCGCGTGTCTCCGAGCTCTACAGTGTACGATCGCAGCGGCGGTTCGTCCGAAGCTGGCGTCGTCTCGACGGCCACCTTGGGTGCCGGCCCGGACAGGAACTCCGGGACGACGAGCACCAGGAGCACGACCAGAATGACTGCGCCCGTGAGTCTGTCTTTAGCCTGAACGTCCACGATGGGGATCCATGCGGCGAGAATCAAGCGCCACCGGGGGATGAAATCAGCGCCCGGCGCGCAGCGTCCGCCAAGAAATTAGTATAGCCCAAGCGACTGCAGCGCCGATCCGACCACGAGGAAGGAACCGAACACCACCACCCGATCTCCCGGCTGCGCTTGAGCGCGCGCCAGCGCGCAGCCGTCCGCGACGCTGTCCGCCTGCAGCAGGCTCGCAGGGCTGATGGGGCCCAAGCGATCTGCGAGTTCGGCGGCCTGCGAGCCGCGCGGGCCGGGCAGCGTGCATACAACCCAGCAATCAATCTGCCTGCGCAGCGCACGGCCGATGCCCGCCACGTCCTTGTCGCGCAAGATACCGGCCACCGCAAACGTGCGCCCCGCGCAGGCGCGCTCGGCCAAATGACTCGCCAGCACCCGCGCCGCGGGCTCGTTGTGCGCCACATCGAGAATCCACTCCACCGGACCCGGGAGAATTTGAAAGCGTCCGGCAAGCTGTACGTGAGTGAGTGCGCGGCTGATGAGCGCGCGATCAAGGGCTCGCGGCAGCGCCAGCGCCTCCAACGCCGCGATGGCGGTGGCGGCGTTTTGGTATTGGACGCCGCCCGCGAGCGCCGAGGGCGGCAGTTGCGCGAACTGCTGCCGAACGCCACGGTAGCTCCACAGGCCATCGTCAATGCGCCAGGTGAAGTCCCGGCCGGCGATAAGGGCGCGCGCCCCGGTCGCGGCGATCGCGGCAAACACTGAGCCCGGCATCTGCGCGGAGCCGAGCACCGCCGGCCGGCCGGCGCGGAAGATGCCGGCCTTCTCGCGCCCGATGCTCTGCAGATCATCGCCGAGGAAGTCCCGATGATCCATGCCGACGGATGCGAGCACGGCGACGTCCGCATCGATGAGGTTGGTCGCATCAAGCCGCCCGCCGAGACCCACTTCCAGCACCGCCGCCTCAACCGCGCGCGCGGCGAAGATGAGAAGTGCGGCGAGTGTGTTGTACTCAAAGAAGGTGAGGGTCGTCGCATCGCGAGCCGCCTCGATGCGCTCGAAGGCCGCGATGAGTTCAGCATCGCCCGCCTCCTCGCCGTCAACGCGGATGCGCTCGTTGTAGCGCAGTAGATGTGGCGAGGTGAACGCACCGGTGCGCACGCCGAGCGCGGCCAGTAACGCGGTGAGATGCGCAACCGTGGACCCTTTGCCATTGGTGCCGCCCACCGTGATCACCCGATAGGGCACCGGCCGTAACGCCAGCCTGTCGGCAACCGCGCCGACGCGCGCAAGATCCAGATCGATGCTCTTTGCATGCACCGCTTCCTGCAGCTCAAGCCATTCGGCCAGCGTGCGCACGGTGCTCGCGGGGGCGCGGTCGATCCGCGTCAGGCGACGGCCGCTGGCGGCAGCTGCAGCAGGATGCGCAACAACGCGGCGATCCGCTCGCGCATGTCGCGCCGGTCCACGATCATGTCGAGAATTCCGTGCTCGAGCAGAAACTCGCTGCGCTGGAAGCCCTCGGGCAGCGTCTCACGCACCGTCTGCTGAATGACCCGCGGACCTGCGAAGCCAATCAGCGCACGCGGCTCGGCGAGATTCAGATCCCCCAGCATCGCAAGACTAGCCGACACCCCGCCCGTGGTCGGGTCGGTCATGACTGAGATGAACGGCAGATGGGCCTTGGCAAGGCGCGCGAGCGCCGCGCTCGTCTTGGCCATCTGCAGCAGCGAGTACAGGGCTTCCTGCATGCGTGCGCCGCCGCTCGCGGAGAAGCATACGAGGGGTTGGCGGTACTCGATGCTGTAGTCGACCGCGCGCTTGAACCGCTCACCGACGACCGATCCCATCGAGCCGCCGAGAAACTGAAATTCAAAAGCACAGACGACCACCTTGAGCTCGAATAGCTGACCGGCCAAAGCGATGAGCGCATCCTTCTCGCCTGTCGCCTTCTGTGCCTGCGCCAGGCGGTCTTTGTAACGCTTGCTGTCGCGGAACTTGAGCGGATCCTCGGGCGAGATGTTGGCGCCGATCTCGATGAGCTCTCCCGGATCAAGAAACGCCTCGAGTCGCTCGCGCGCGGCGATCCGCATGTGATGACTGCACTTCGGACAGACGTAGAGATTTCTTTCGAGCTCGGCGCGATACAGCACGGCGTCGCAGGCGGGGCACTTGATCCAAAGCCCCTCCGGCACCGAGCGCGTGCGCCGCTCGGTCTTGATCCGCGAAGGCATGATCTTCTCGAACCAGGACATTGTCGGTTGCGGTCATCCTATAGCAGTGCCGAGATGATAGCGGAACGCGCCGCCGGCAACCCGAACGCGGAAGAGTAGCGCACCGACCACAGGTACAGGCCCTGCGCGGGGGCCGTCGGACCGCCAGCGCTGCGCTCCTTGGACAGGAGCACCTCTTGCGCCCAGCGCGGCTCCCGCTCGCCCTCACCGATCGCAATCAGGAGCCCTGCGATGTTGCGTACCATGTGATGCAGAAATGCATTGGCGGTGATTTCGATGATGACAAACTCGCCGTCTCTTCTCACGCTGAGCGCCTCCAGGCGCCGAATCGGCGAGTGGCTCTGCGACTGCGCCGAACGGAATGCGCTGAAATCATGCGAGCCCAGAAGAGAGCGGGTCGCGCGCCCCATGCGCTCATGGTCGAGCGGATGGCGGATCCAAGCCGCACTGCGCGCCGCCAGCGCCGAGCGCACCGGAGCGTTGAACACGTAGTAGCGGTAGGTGCGCGCTTCGGCGGAGTAGCGGGCGTGAAAGTGCAGGGGCACGGGGCGGGCCCACGCGACGCTGATATCGGCGGGTAATTGGGTATTGGCGCCCAACACCCAGCCGCGCGCGCTGCGGCGTGCCTGGGTGTCAAAGTGAGCGACCTGGGCGCGGGCGTGCACGCCGGCATCGGTGCGCCCGGCGCAGATGAGACTCACCGGCTCGGCGGCGACGGGACTCAGTGCCGCCTCAAGGAGGCTCTGCACGGCTCGGGCTGCGCGCTGCGACTGCCAGCCGGCGAAGGCCGTGCCGTCGTACTCAATGCCGAGCGCGACTCTTGTAATTCCCCTCACCCCGGAAGGGATTGCAGCAGGCGCTGTGCTTCCTGTTTCTGAGCGACGGAGCCTTCGTTCAGCACTTCCTCGAGAATGTTCCGCGCGCCTTCGGGATCGCCCATGTCCATGTAGGCGCGGGCAAGATCCAGCTTGGTACCGACCTCGCTCATGGTCGCGGGCTCAAGATCCGGAAGCGCCAACTCCTCGGAGGAGAGCTTCTGCGTGATCGTAAAGGCCTTATCCGCAGCGCCCGCGTCGCCCACGTCCAGGTCAACCTCGCCTGCAGCGTTGGCCGCCGGCGCGGCATCCATCTCGCCCAGATCGAAGTCGAGATCGTGGCCCTTGAGAGCCGCCAGGCGCGAGGTTCCCGAGGTGTCATCAGCGCTTCCGGTCTTGTGGTCTTCGAATTCGCTGAGCGCGACCGGCGGAAGGGTGGCATCCATATCTTCGGGTTTGACCCGCCACGCGCCGCTCGCCGCACTCCCCCCCGGGGTGGTGTGCGCGTGCGATTCGGCATTCGCCATCGCCTGACGCGAAGTCTCATCGAGCCCCGCAACCAGAGTCGGTGCTTCCGGTGAGGAGGTCAGATTCGGTTGATCGACGGTATCGAGCGCGCCCAGATCGAGCCCCAAGTCGTCGAGGGCAAGCTCCGCGGTCTGCTCACCCCCGCCGCTGTGCTTCAACGCCCTTTCGACTTTCTGGCGAATCGTCGGATTGTCGTCGTGATGCAGTTGCGGCTGCTCGACCGTCGGCTCCACGCCATCGGCCGGCATGGGATCCATGTGCTGGGTCATCTGGCGGGTCGTCGCGGCGCTGGCATCCTGACCGAGGTCGAGCCCATGCAGGGCGAGATTGGCATCGGTTGCGCGCGTCGTCTGCGACGCGCTCGCATCCTTCTCGCCGAGAGCGGAGCCGATATCCAGATCCAGACCCGCAGCGGCCTCCTCGGGGACCGGCTCACCGAGGAGATCAAAGTCGATCCGACTCTCCCCGCCTTCGAGGTCAAGGTCGACTCCGCCGGCGGCCGCGCCGCTCACCGCCGCGCCGCCGGAAAAGAGCGAGTCCTCCGGGGCAAGCTGCTTGCCCATGATCACGATCTTTTCCCATTCGCCCGGCGGTCCCTGATCGCGGGTTGCGGCAAGCTCGTGCGCAGCGCGCAGGAACTGCTCCTTATTGCCCCAGACGAAAAATACCTCGAGCAACTTCAGCTTCAGATCGCGCCGCTCGGGCTCGCGCGAGATGGCGATGCGCACCAGATCAGCCGCCTGGTCATACAGGCCGTAGGCCATGTGAAAATCGGCCTCGGCGAGCGGATCGCCCTGGTCGAGATTGATGGCCGTGTCATTGCTCATCGTGTCGTCGACCTTGACCGGGCGCGCCGCGACGGGCGCGACGCCCACGCGCGGGCGCTCGTGCGCGGCCGCTTCCTCGACAACGAAGGTGGGATCGCGGGCGGCACGCATGTTCGCCGTGTCGCCCAGCGCGTCCCGGTTCATAGAATCGGCGCCGGCGGTGGCAAGGCGGCCGAGGGAATCGTCAAAGTTGACTTCCTGTCGCGAGCGCCAGGCGCCCAAACCGATGCGCGCCAGAATCGCAACCACGATCAGCGCGGCAATCCACCAGTAGCGCAGCAGCGTCGACCCCAGCGACGGGCCCGGCGTCGTTGCGACCGGGGCGGTGTGGACGACTACGGGCGCAGCCGGGGGCGGCGCGGCCTCAGGCGGGGGCGTCACTTCGGAGGCCGGCGCGGGTGGTGTTGCCGGGGGCGCGGAAGGAGTGGGCGCGGGAGCGGCCGCTGCCGGCGCCGAGGGGGCTCGCGGTGCGGCACCCTGCGCACCAATTTGGGCCTGCAGCTTGGCAAGCTCCGCGTTCCTCATCTCAAGAAGACGTCGTGATTCCTGCAGCTGCGCCTCGAGCTCATGCATCCGAGCCTCAACGGCTGCGTTGGCGCCTGCAGTGCTCGGCTGGGTTCCCGGTTGCGTCGACTGGTCGGGCGTCACGAGATGCAGTTGGCCGGGCTGAGCCGCCGCGGCTTCGGTCTTTGGCGGCGTACCGCGCCAGGACGCGTACTGGCGGCGTATTTCGCCGAGCGCGTCGCTGGGCGCGATGGCCGCGGCCGTCGCCAGCTCGGGAATCCGCAGCACCGCTCCAGCGTGCATGAGGTTCATGTTGCTTTCGAACGCGCTCGGATTGGCCTGATAGACCGCGACCATCCAGCTGCGGGTGCTGGCGCCGCCGGCGGCTGACAGAGAGCCGGCAATCTGCGAGAGCGTGTCGCCGCGTTGCACGAGCCGGGTGGTACCGGGCTGCGTGCTGGCCGCAGCCGCGCGCGCACGCGGCGATGCAGCCGGCGCAGCGATTTCCCCGCTGGTTGCGGCGGCCGTCGTGGAGGCCGGGGCCGGCGTGCGGCTGATCGACCCCTCCCGTGTGGCCGCGCCGACCACGGGTGCGGCGACCGGCGCGTTGGTCGCCTCGCTCTGTCCCGGGGTATAGACCGGCGGATCAAGCAGCACGGTATATTCACGTACCAGCTGTCCGCGGGCCCAGGTCACCTCGATGAGCAATGTGACGAAGGGCTCGGTGATGGCCTCATGAGAGGAGAGCTTGATGATGTCGCGTCCGTCGGCGGTGTGCTCCGGACGCATGGAAATTCCACCCAAAAACGCCGGCCAGTCGAGGCCGTAGTGGGTAAAGGTATCGTGGCTGGCGACGCTCGCATGCAGGGTGCTCAGGTCCTCCGGCGTGGCGCCGACAAGCTCGATCTCGGCATTGAGCGGGGCGTTAAGTGAAGACTGGAGGCGGATATCCCCGAGGCCAAGCGCAAACGCGGCCGCAGGGCACAAAAGCAATAAGGCCAGGGCCCGGCTGAGGGATTTTGCGACCATCAGGACACCCCGCGGACCACGAGCCCGCCTAAAAGTCTTTTAAAAACAGGCGTATGGCCCGCATTCCGAGAGCCCATACGGATTTGGGCGGCAATATAACTTAAATATGCTCGCGGACCAAAATCTCCGCGATCTGGACGCTGTTTGTGGCAGCGCCTTTGCGCACGTTGTCGGCAACGAGCCATAAGTTCAATCCCCGATCGGTCGAAATATCTTCACGTATTCTCCCGACATAAACTGTGTCGCGGTTCGCTGCCTCGGTAGCCGCGGTCGGGTAGCCGCCGGGCCGGCGCTCGTCCATCACCTCGATCCCCGGGGCCTGCGAAAGAAGCGCCCGGGCCTGCTCGGCAGTCATCTTGGCGCGGGTTTCCAGATGCACGGCCTGCGAATGACCGAAGAATACCGGCACCCGCACCGCCGTGGCATTCACGCGAATCGTCGGATCGGCCAGGATTTTGCGAGTTTCCCACAGGATTTTCATCTCTTCGCGCGTGTAGCCGTTGTCTTGGAACGCATCAATCTGCGGCACACAGTTGAAGGCAATCTGCTTCGCGATCACCCCCGCCTCCACCGGTCCCTGGCCGCCGAGCAGCGCCGCCGACTGCACGGCCAGTTCCTCCACGGCGCGCCGCCCCGCACCGGAGACGGCCTGATAGGTGGCGACGTTGATGCGCTCGATGCCGGCGACGTCGTATAACGGCTTGAGGGCCACGACCAGCTGAATGGTCGAGCAGTTCGGATTGGCGATGATGCCGCGGTTCGCATACTCGCCAATGAGCGGCGCATTGACCTCGGGCACGACGAGCGGTACGTCCTCCTCGTAGCGGAACTGCGCCGTGTTATCGATGACGATGCAGCCGGCGGCGCTCGCCCGCGGGACATGCTCGCGCGACACCGCGGCACCGGCGCAGAAAAAACCGATCTCGGCGCGGCGAAAGTCGAACGACTCGAGCTCATCCACCGGCACGTCCGTGCCGCGGTAGCGCATTTTTTTCCCGACTGAGCGCGGACTTGCGAGTGCAAAGAGCTCGGCGACCGGGAAGTCGCGCTCCTCAAGCACGCGAATGAGCGTCTCGCCGACGACTCCGGATGCCCCAACAATGGCGACCCGGAATGCGCGCGTCACGCCGGGCTCGTGATGACGGGCGTGGGGGATTTGACGTCGGCGTTCTGCGCGCGGTGCCGCAGGTAATGGTCAAGCAGCACGATGGCGAGCATGGCCTCGACGATGGGCGTCGCGCGCAGGCCGACGCACGGATCGTGCCGCCCGGTCGTCACGATCTCAACCGGTCGGCCTGCCGTATCAATCGTCTGTCCCGGAACCTGAATGCTTGACGTCGGCTTGAATGAGACATGCGCCACGATGTCCTGGCCCGAGGAGATGCCGCCCAAGACACCGCCCGCATGGTTGCTGCGAAAGCCCGCCGGTGTGAGTTCGTCGCGATGCTCGCTGCCGCGCTGTGCCACCGCCGCGACGCCCGCGCCGATCTCGACCGCCTTGACCGCATTGATGCCCATCAGGGCGTGCGCGATATCCGCATCCAGGCGGTCGAACACCGGCTCGCCGAGGCCCGGCGGCACGCCCTGGGCTATTACCGTGATGCGCGCACCCACCGAATCGCCCGCGCCGCGGATTGCCCAAATAAGCGCCTCAAGCTCCTCAATGCGCGCCGGGTCCGGACAGAAGAAGGGGTTCTCGGCGGCAAAGGCGGGGTTCACCGGGTCCAGCGTCACGCCACCGATGCGGCTGAGATAACCGTAGATCCGCACACCGAGCCTTTCTGCGAGGTACTTGCGCGCGATCGCGCCGGCGGCCACGCGCATCACGGTCTCGCGCGCCGAGGCGCGGCCGCCGCCGCGGTAGTCGCGCAGGCCGTACTTTTGCTGATAGGTATAGTCGGCGTGACCGGGCCGGAAGCGATCCTTGATCCGCTCGTAGTCGCGCGGCCGCGCGTCCGTGTTCTCGATGAGAATCCCGATGGGCGTCCCCGTCGTCTTGCCTTCAAATACGCCCGACACCAGCTGGACCTGATCCGTCTCGCGGCGCTGGCTGACAAAGTGCGAAGTGCCGGCGCGCCGCCGGTCGACGTCGGCCTGCACGTCCGCTTCGCTCAACGCAAGCCCCGGCGGACAGCCGTCGACGACGCAGCCCATGGCCGGACCATGGCTTTCACCAAATGTGGTGACGGCAAAGAGTTTGCCGATCGTGTTACCGGGCATGCAGCTGCTCCGCCGTCAACAAAAAAACTCCGCCGCCGCCGCGCTCGAAGTCCAGCCATGTAAACGGCAGTTCCGCAAATGCCCGTCGCACGGCACCCTCCGTATTGCCCGCCTCGACGACCAGGATGCCGCGCGGCCGCAAATGGCGCGGCGCATCGCGCAGAATGATCCGAATAGAGTCCAGTCCCTCACGCCCGGAAGCCAGGGCGACCCGCGGTTCGTGCCGGTACTCGGCGGGCAGCGCGCCAAGCTCGCGTGCGCCGACATAAGGCGGGTTGCTTACGATGATATCGTAGCTCTCGGTGCGGAGCGCGGCGAAATGATCCGATTGCAGCAGTCGCACGCGCCGCGCCAGGCGATGCCGTCGCACGTTGCTGCGCGCGACGTCGAGCGCCTGCTCGCTGATATCGAGTGCATCGACGCGCGCGCGCGGCAACGCGCGCGCGCAGGCGATCGCGATGCACCCGGAGCCGGTGCCGATATCGAGCACGCGCCGCACCCGTGCCGCGTCGATCCACGGTGCAAAGCCGCGCTCGATGAGCTCCGCCAGGGGCGACCGCGGAATCAGCACGCGCGGATCGACGTGGAAGGCGAGTCCGGCGAAGCGCGCGCGGCCGATGAGATAGGCCGCCGGTATGCGCTCGCGGATGCGCCGCTCGATGAGTGCCCGCACCTGCCCGCAAGCGCGCGCGCCGACGCGGCGCGCATAGACGCGCGTGCTGGCGGGATACGGCAGATGCAGCGCGTGCCACACCAGCGCGGCCGCCTCATCGGCGGCTTTGTCGGTGCCGTGGCCAAAGAAAACCTTGGCGCGGGTGAGGCGCCGTGCGCTCGCACTAATGAGGCGGCGCACCGTCGTGCGGCGCGCGCTGTGAGATAATTCACTCATGACACGTCGCTCATCATGGTGGGCCTGGGGGCTCGCCGCCGCCGGCGCTGCGCTCTTGGGATTTTGGGTCGCGCGACAAGTTGACAGCGCCGCGCCGCAGCTGGCAAGCGGGACGTGGTTTCCCGCCGCGCGGCCGATTGGCGTGCTCGCCCTCACCGCGCACGACGGGCGCGCATTCACCGCCGCCGACCTCGAGGGTCATCCGACGCTCGTCTTCTTCGGGTTCACCCACTGTCCGGACGTGTGTCCGACGACGCTCGTGAAACTCGCTCAGGTCAAGAAGGCGGCGGCGCTGCCCGATCTGCGCGTGCTATTCGTGAGTGTGGACCCGGGACGCGATACGCCCGCGGTGCTCGCCGCCTATGTGCATGCCTTCGACCCGGACTTCATCGGCGCAACCGGCGATGCAGCCGAGATTGCTCGGCTCGCGCACAAGTTCGGCGTGGCGGTGGCGCGCGTCGACCTGCCGGGCGGGGACTATGCGATGGATCATTCGGCGGCGGTATTCCTGCTCGATCGCCGCGCCGACATCGTGGCCGTGTTTACCCCGCCCTTTGAAGTAGCGCCGTTCGCCTCCGACCTGCGGCGCGTCGCATCGCGTTTGCACAGCTGATGACTCAGCAGGGCTCCGCTGCCGTCGCGCCGCCGACGCTTCGGGCACGTCTTTTTGTCATTCTGCAATACCTCCTGCCACAGCATGCGCTCTCGCGGCTCGTCTGGCATGTGGCCAGAAGCCGCCGCGTGCCGCTGAAGAATTTCCTCATCAGCCGCTTCGTCAAGCGCTTTGCACCGGACATGAGCGAGGCCCAAGAGCCCGCGGCGCTGCGCTACTGCAGTTTCAACGAGTTCTTCACGCGTGCCTTGCGGGCGGATGCGCGGCGCATCGATGCCGATCCGAACGCAATTGCATCGCCGGTCGATGGCACGATCAGCGCCATCGGCCGCATCGCGGGCGACGCGCTCATGCAGGCCAAGGATCGCAGCTATTCTCTGACGGCACTCTTGGCAGGATCGGCGGCGACGAGTGCGCGCTTCATCGACGGCTCTTTTGCAACCCTGTACCTCGCGCCCTTCAACTATCATCGCATCCACATGCCCGCCGCCGGCACGCTGCGCGCCGCATGGTACGTGCCCGGACGGCTCTTCAGCGTCAACGCAGCCACAGCCGCCAGCGTCGCGGGGCTCTTTGCGCGCAACGAGCGCATCGTGTGCGTATTTGACGATGCATCGCTCGGCTTCGCACTGGTCCTCGTCGGGGCACTCTTCGTGGGCAGCATGAGTACGCACTGGCACGGCGACGTGACGCCCGCAACGGCGCGGCGCCGCTGCGAGCTACAAGCTGCGCAGCATGCCGAGCTGCGCCTGGCGAAGGGCGCGGAGCTTGGCCGCTTCAATATGGGCTCGACTGTGATTCTCCTGCTGCCGAAGGGTGTGGCGGATTGGCTGCCCGGGCTCGCCGCGGGCAGCCGCGTCGTGGTCGGCCAGGCGCTCGCGCGGCGGCCTGCGCCATGACGCAGGAGAACTGGCGGCCCGGCGCGGACCGTGCCATGCTCGAGCAGCGTGCTGCGCTCTTCGCGCGCGTACGCGCTTTCTTTGCCGCGCGTGGCGTGCTCGAGGTGGACACGCCCTGCGTCGTCAACCACGCGGCAAGCGACGTGCACATCCAATCTGCGCGGGTCGACTTTGCCGATGCAGCGGTGCGTTTCCTGCACACCTCGCCTGAGTATGCAATGAAACGGCTGCTCGCCGCCGGCAGTGGCGATATCTTCCAGATCTGCCACGTCGTGCGCACCTGCGAAAGGAGTCGCCTGCACAACAGCGAATTCACCCTGCTCGAGTGGTATCGCACCGGCTTTTCGCTCCGCGATCTGATGGCGGAGGTCGAGGCGCTGCTGCGCGACGTTGCAGCGGGTGTTGCGGCCGGCATAACCGAGCAGGTGAGCTATGCTGAAGCGTTTCGGCGCGAGCTTGCATTGGATCCTTTTGCCGCGAGCACGGCCGAGCTTGCGCAGGCGGCGCAGCGCCTCGGGTTCGTGGCCGGGACCGCCGCCGCCAGCCGGGACGATCTGCTCGATTTTCTCATGGCCTTGCGCATCGGGCCCGGCCTCGGCCGGCGGGGTCTCGCCTTCATCCACAGCTATCCGGCCTCGCAGGCGGCTCTGGCGCGCCGGGATCCGCAGGATGCGCGCGCAGCCGAACGCTTCGAGCTCTACCGTGAAGGCGTGGAGCTCGCCAACGGCTATCATGAATTGGCCTCGACCGAGGAGCAGCGCGAGCGCTTCATTGAGGACAATCGGCAGCGACAGCGCCGCGGCCTGCCGGCCTTAGCCATCGATGAACATCTGTTGGCGG
Organism: Steroidobacteraceae bacterium; assembly: GCA_035481795.1. Taxonomy (GTDB): domain Bacteria; phylum Pseudomonadota; class Gammaproteobacteria; order Steroidobacterales; family Steroidobacteraceae; genus PALSA-1196. The sequence continues at coordinate 73,770 of DATHRI010000021.1, read as the reverse complement.
CGCTGGCGGCGGGGCTGCCCGACTGTGCCGGGGTCGCGCTCGGAATGGACCGACTGCTGATGCTCTCGACAGGGGCTGCGCGCATTGACGATGTCATTGCCTTTGCAACCGAGTGGGCCTGAGCGAGCCCGTGCCATGAGCCACGCAGGAACGCGCTACGATTTCGCCGACAAGGCCTCGGACTATGCGCGCCTGGCACTCGAGCTGTCGGGCCTCCTCGCGGGCGAGTCCGATCTCATTGCCAACGCAGCCAATACCGCTGCGCTCATCTTTGATGCCGTGCCCGGTATCAACTGGGTGGGCTTTTATTTCCTGCAGGGCGACACGCTGGTGGTCGGGCCTTTTCAGGGCAAGCCCGCCTGCGTGCGCATCGCGCTCGGCGCGGGAGTGTGCGGCACGGCGGCGCTCGCGCGCACCACGCTCGTCGTAGCTGACGTCAGTCAATTTGCAGGCCACATCGCCTGCGATGCCGCATCGCGCTCCGAAATCGTGATACCGCTCATCCGCGGTACCTCCCTGCTGGGCGTACTGGATGTCGACAGTCCCGAGACTGCCCGCTTCGATGCGGCCGATCGACGCGGGCTCGAGAATCTGGCGGCCATTTTTCTTGCCAGCCAGCCCGCGCAACGCGCCGGGTAAGAGATGCGGGAAGCGCGCAAGGGATTCGCGGCGGCGCTGGCCGCGTTCGCAATCTGGGGGCTGGTCCCGCTCTACTTCAAGCCGCTGCGCGAGGTGTCGGCGTTTCAGGTCGTGGCGCAGCGCGCGGTCTGGTCGTGCCTGCTGGTGCTTCTGTGCCTGGCGCTGCGGGCCGAGCTCAATGAAGTGCGGGCCGCGCTCGTCGAGCGTCGCATCCTCGCACGTCTCGCACTGGCCGCCGTTCTCATCAGCATCAACTGGATCGTGTACGTCTGGGCGGTGGCCCACGATCACGTGATTGACGCCAGCCTCGGCTATTTCATTACACCCCTGGTGAACGTGTTGCTCGGGGTTGCGGTGCTGGCGGAGCGCTTGACTCGCGCGCAATGGATTGCGGTGACGCTCGCCGTGGGCGGCGTCGCCGACCTCACTTTCGAGACCGGCCACCTGCCCTGGATCTCCCTCACACTCGGATTTTCCTTTGCCTCCTACGGTTTCATCCGCAAGGTCGTGCAGGTCGAGGCCCTCGCCGGACTGGCGACCGAAACTCTGTTGCTCATGCCCGTGGCCATCGGTTACCTCGTCTGGTGCGAGGCGACCGGCAGCGGCGCCCTCGGCCATGCCGGGCCCGCCATTGCCGCGCTCTTAATAGGTACCGGACCGGTGACGGCCGTCACCCTGTTCCTGTTCGCCTACGGGGCGCGCCGCATTCCCTACTCAAGCGTCGGCATCCTGCAGTACATCACACCAAGCTTGCAGCTCGCCTGTGGCGTGTTTGCCTTTGGCGAGCCTTTTGAGCGCACCCGCGCACTCGGTTTCGCGCTCATCTGGGCGGCGCTCCTGGTGTATGCGGGCGATTCACTGTGGCGTGGACGGGCCCCGGGTTAGGATCCCCGCAGCGCGAGCCGCGCCCCGTCGCCCGCGGCGCGCTACTGTTTGGCGCGCGAGATGTAGTTGCCGGTGCGGGTGTCGACGCGGATCAGCTCACCCTCATTAATAAAGAGCGGCACGCGCACGACGGCACCGGTCTCAAGCTTGGCGGTTTTCTGGCCGCCGGTCGCGGTGTCGCCGCGCAGCCCCGGATCGGTTTCAGTGACCACGAGCTCGATGTGGGACGGCGGCGTCACGACGAGGGGCACGTTGTTCCACAGGGTCACGATGCACACTGTGCCGTCCTTCAGCCACATCGCATTGTCGCCGATGGCGGCCTTGCCGGCGGTGTACTGCTCGAAGCTCTCGGGGACCATGAAGTGCCAAAACTCGCCGTCCTGATACAGATACTGCATGTCCATATCGACGACGTCCGCCGCCTCCACCGTGTCGCCCGATTTGAAGGTGCGCTCTATCGTGCGACCGGATTTGAGATTGCGGATCTTGACGCGGTTGAAAGCCTGTCCCTTGCCCGGCTTCACCATCTCGTTTTCCACGATTGCGTAAGGATCTCCGTCAAGGATGATCTTCATCCCGGAGCGGAATTCGCTCGTGCTGTAATTTGCCATCGCAATCCTCGCCGCGCGCAAGCTCTCGATTTGGGGGCCCAAAAGGCCGCGTATGATAGCGGCATCGCAAGCCGCGCACCAACCAGGTGCGCCGGACGCGAGGGTTGTGCGGGCGCCCCTCGGGCGAGCCCGCCACAGACCCCTCAGGGGCGCGCCATGCCCGGGGTTTCTGAGAGGCGCAGCACGCAGCGGTGCACTGCAATATGAGAGGCTGCGCACGCCCAAGCTGCAGGGCGCTGCTAGAATCGCAGCGGCTTCTGCGCCGCCTTTGGAGAACGGCTTGAACGAGCAGAACGCCGTGCCGCTAATCGTACTCAGTTCGGCACGGGACCCGGTGGAATCCATCAATAGCATCCTGCGTCGCGCCGGGCACGCGGTGCATTGCACCTGGATCCCGTCGCTGCGCGATCTCGGCGATGCCTTGACACAGCTAAATCCGGAGCTCCTGTTGTATGTCGACAGCGGCTCGGAAAACCTCTCGGCTGCCGTGGGCGTCCGTGACCACATTGCGCCGGCCGTGCCGCTCGTCGTCGTTGCGGAAGCGGTGAATGAAGAGCGCATCGCCGCCGCCCTCTTGGGCGGCGCGCGCGACGTCGTGTCGCTGAGCAATCCGGCGCGGCTGCAGGCGGTGATGGCGCGTGAGCTGCACACCTTTCGCTTAGAGCGCGTGCTCGGCACAACCATCAAATCCGCACGCGACGCGCGCCGTCAGCTCGACACCGCACTGCAACGCTCCAACGACGCGATCGTGCAGGTTCAGGAAGGCATCGCGGTGGGCGTCAATCCGTCGTGGCTCGAGCTTTTCGGCTTCGAGGATCCCGCGGTTCTCATTGGCCAGCCCATCATGGATCTGTTTGAAGAATCGCGCCACGCCGCCTTGAAGGGCGCACTCGCCGCCTGCCTGCAGGGCCGCTGGCACGATCACGCCTTGAAGCTCGACGCGCAATTGACTGACGGCACGACGCTCGCCGTGGAACTTGTGCTGGCGCTCGGCGAACACGACGGCGAACCGTGCGTACAGCTCATCGTGCCCGCACGGCAGCGCGACGAGCGCCGGCTCGCCGAGGAACTCGCGGACGCCGCACGCCGCGATCCGTCCACGGGACTTCTGTACCGCGGGCCGCTGCTGCAGGAGCTCGCCGCGCGCCTCGCGACTGCGGCTCCCGGAGGAGTGCGCTATCTGGTCCTCGCGCGGATCGACAAGTTTGCCACCGTCGAACGCGACGTCGGCGTGGGCGCGAGCGAGCAGTTCCTGGTTGAGTTCGCGAATCTTCTCAAAGAGCAGTTGAACCCGAAAGACATCGCCGGCCGATTTGGCGGGGTGAGCTTCCTCGTGCTGCTGGAGCGCGGCAACGAGCGCGACGTCGAGGCGTGGAGCGAGCAGCTGGTGACGAAGTCGGCAAAGAACGTCATGCACGTCAATGACAAGTCCCTGTCGGTCACCTGCAGCCTCGGGCTGAGCGTCGTGCCACCGGCGGATGCAGATCTTGAGGCTGCGATCGCGCAGGCCATCGCCGCCTGCCGCACCGGCAGGCAGCGCGGCGGTAACCAGGCCGTCACCACGGCGCGCGCGGATGCCGACCAGCGAGTGCAGTCCTATGACAAGGTATGGGTGAAGCACATCAAGGCGGCGCTCATGGAAAACCGCTTCCGGCTCGTGCAGCAGCCGGTCGCGAGCCTCAAGGGCGATGATCCGAGCATGTTCGACGTGCTCGTGCGCATGATCGACCCGCACGGCAAAGAGGTGCTGCCGGCGGAATTCATGGCGGCGGCCGAGCGCAACGATCTATTGAAGAACATCGACCGCTGGGTGGTCGGCGCATCGCTGTCGTTCGCCGCACAGCGCAAGCCGGGATGCTTGTTCGTGCGCCTCTCCAAGGAGACGGTGAACGATCACTCCTTCCTCGAGTGGCTCGACAATCACATTCGCACCAGCCGCGCGGAGCCGGCGCGGCTGTGCTTTCAGGTGCCCGAGGCCGTGGCGGCGAGCCATGTCGAGCAGTTACAGGCGCTCGCGGCGGCGCTGCGCCAGCGCGGCTTTCGCTTCGCACTCGAAGCCTTCGGCGCCGGTCGCGACTCGCACGGGCTGCTCGCCAACATGGGACTCGACTTCGTGAAGATCGACGGTGCGATCGTGCAGGCGCTGGCGCAGGACAATGAGCTGCAGAGCCGCGTGCGCAATCTTGTCGAAGCCGCTGCGCGGCGCAAGGTGCAAACCATCGCCGAGCGCGTCGAGGATGCGAACACCATGGCGGTGCTGTGGCAGCTGGGGGTGCAGTACATCCAGGGCTACCTCGTGCACGCTCCCGAAGAGGTCGTGCTGCACTCCGACCCCACTACGTCGATTCAGCGGGTGAGCGTGTAGCGCTTTCGAGCCGGTCCACTTGCCGCCAGCCGCGCGTCAGCACCGCGCCACGCTGCGCGCGCGCGCCTCGATAGTCCTTAAGCTCGCTCCACTCGAGGACCTTGCGCTTTTCCCCCGAATGAATAATGAGCTGGCCCTGCGGCGGCACGACCGCGACGCCGGTCAGCACCTCGGTGCGCGCCGCCGCCTTCTTGCCCGCAATATCGTAGAGCTTGTTGCCCTTGCCGCGCGGCATCTCCGGCACGTCGGCGACCTCGAATGCCAGCATCTTGCCCTCGCTGCTGACGACGCACACCAGGCCCTCGGGCGAGGCAACGAACGCGGGCGGCAGCACGAGGGCGTTCTGCGGCACATTCAGCACCGTCTTGCCCGCCCGCCGGTCGGTCAAGAGGTCCTTGAAGCGCACCGTGAAGCCATAGCCCGCATCGCTCGCCAACAGCCACAGCTCCTCAGGCTCGCCCAGCATGACGCCGGCGAACTTTGCGCCGTCGGGGGGATTCAGGCGTCCGGAGAGCGGCTCGCCCTGGCCGCGCGCGGACGGCAGCGAATGTGCGGGCAGCGCATAGGTGCGCCCGGTGCTGTCGATGAATACCGCGCTCTGCAGGCTGCGGCCGCGCGCCGCAGACTGGAACGCGTCGCCGGTCTTGTACGACAGTGACAGCGGATCAATGTCATGGCCCTTCGCCGCACGCACCCATCCACCGGTTGACAGCACCACCGTCGTCGGCTCATTGGCGATCAAGCTCGCCGCATCAATCGCCTGCGCCGCCTCGCGCTCCACGATCTTGGTGCGGCGCTCGTCGCCGTAGGTGAGCGCGTCGGCGCGGATCTCGTCGGCGACCAGGCGGCGCAGCTTCGCTTTGCTCTTCAGAAGCGCTTCAAGCTCCTCGCGCTCGGCTGCGAGACTCTTCTGCTCCTCACGGATCTTCAGCTCCTCGAGCTTGGCGAGGTGGCGCAGTTTGGTCTCGAGGATGGCTTCGGTCTGCTCCTCGGAGAGCTTGAAGCGTTTCATCAGGACGGGCTTCGGCTCATCCTCGCGCCGGATGATGCGAATCACTTCGTCGAGATTCAGATAGACAATGAGCAGTCCCGCGAGAATGTGCAGACGCCTGGAGACCTTCTCCAGCCGGTACTGCAGACGGCGGGTGACGGTGGCGATGCGAAACTCGAGCCAGCCCGCGAGCACGGCCTTCAGGCCGAGGACGCGCGGCCGGCCGTCAAGGCCGATGATGTTGAGATTGACGCGGTAGCTGCGCTCGAGATCGGTGGTCGCGAAGAGGTGATTCATGACCTCGGTCGTGTCGACGCGGTTTGACCGCGGCACGATCACGAGCCGAGTGGGATGCTCGAAATCCGACTCGTCGCGCACGTCCTCGACCATCGGCAGCTTCTTGGCGCGCATCTGCTCGGCAATCTGCTCCGCCACGCGATTGCCCGACACCTGGTACGGAAACGCCGTCACGACAATATTGCCGTCTTCGATCTCATAGGTCGCGCGCGCCTTGTAGCTGCCGACGCCCTTGTCGTAGAACTCGATGAGGTCCGCACGCGGCGAGACGATCTCGGCGCCCGTCGGCAGGTCCGGGCCGCGCACGTGCTTCATGAGCGCGCGGGTGGTCGCTTCGGGATCCTCAAGAAGATGAATGCAGGCGGCGGCGACCTCTTTGAGGTTATGCGGCGGGATATCGGTCGCCATGCCGACGGCTATGCCTGAAGTGCCGTTCAAGAGAAGATTCGGCAGACGCGCGGGCAGGATTGCCGGCTCCTCCAGAGTGCCGTCAAAGTTCGGCGTCCAGTCGACCGTGCCGTGCGCGAGCTCGCTCAGCAGCACCTCGGCGTACTTCGTGAGCTTAGCTTCCGTGTAGCGCATCGCGGCAAAAGACTTCGGGTCATCCTGCGAACCCCAATTGCCCTGGCCGTCGACGATCGGATAGCGGTAGGCGAAGGGCTGCGCCATGAGCACCATCGCCTCGTAGCAGGCGCTGTCGCCGTGCGGGTGGTATTTGCCGATGACATCGCCGACGGTCCGCGCGGATTTCTTGTGCTTGGAGAGCGCCGAGAGCGCAAGCTCGCTCATTGCAAAGGTGATGCGCCGCTGCACGGGCTTCAGGCCATCACCGAGGGCCGGCAGCGCGCGGTCGAGAATGACGTACATCGAGTAGTCGAGGTAAGCCTTCTCGGTGAAGGTCTTCATTGCCTGGCGCTCGACGCCCTCAAAGTTCAGTTCCTGCTTCTGCATGCGCTAGACCTGCACGGCGGCGAGGTTGCCCTTCTCTTCGAGCCAGTCGCGCCGGTCGGACGCGCGTTTCTTTGCGAGCAGCATGTCCATCAACTGGTCGGTGTTGTCGACGCCGTCGATGGTCAGCTGCACCAGGCGACGGGTGCGCGGATCGATGGTCGTCTCGCGCAGCTGTGTCGGGTTCATCTCCCCCAAGCCTTTGAAGCGCGTCACCACGGGGCGGGTGCGCGCGTTCTCCTTCGCGATGCGCTGCAGGGTCGCGTCGCGCTCCTGCTCGTCGAGCGCGTAGTAGACCTGGCGCCCGGCATCGATCCGGTACAACGGCGGCATCGCCACGTGCACGTGGCCGTTGGTCACCAGCGGGCGAAAGTGCCGCAGGAACAAGGCACACAGCAAGGTTGCAATGTGCTGGCCGTCCGAATCCGCGTCGGCCAGGATGCAGATCTTGTGGTAGCGCAGCTGCGAGAGGTCCGCGGAGCCCGGATCGACGCCGAGCGCAACACTGATGTCGTGCACTTCCTGCGAGGAGCCGATCGCGCCGGCGTCGAGCTCCCAGGTATTCAGAATCTTGCCGCGCAACGGCATGATGGCCTGAAAATCCTTGTCGCGCGCCTGCTTCGCCGAGCCGCCGGCGGAATCACCCTCGACCAGGAAAAGCTCGCAGCGCTCCGGTTCTTGGCTCGCGCAGTCGGCGAGCTTGCCCGGCAGCGCGGGGCCGGAGGCGATGCGTTTGCGGACGACGCGCTGCGCAGCCTTGATGCGCTCCTGCGCATTGGCAATCGCAAATTGCGCGATGCGCTCGCCCGCGTCCGGGTGGCGGTTGAGCCACAGCGCCATTGAGTCACGGACATAGGCTTCCACCAGCGCCGCCGCATCGCGCGAACCGAGGCGCTCCTTCATCTGCCCCGCAAACTGCGGCTCCTGCATTTTGACCGACAGCACGAAGCAGGCTCTCTGCCACACATCTTCCGGCGTCACCTTGACGCCGCGCGGCACGAGATTGCGAAACTCGCAGAACTCGCGCACCGCTTGCGCAACCGCCGAGCGCAGTCCATTGACGTGCGTGCCGCCTTCGATGGTGGGTATCAGATTGACATAGCTTTCGGCGACGACGTTCTCGGCATACGGCGCCCACACGAGCGCGTAATCCACAGCGTCATGCGCCGCTTCACCCTTGCCGCTGATCGGCTCATCGGGAAGATACTCGGCCGCTCCGAGTTCCTCGAGCAGATAGGCGCCGAGATCGCCGCTGAAAAACCACTCGTCTTTCTCCCCCGTCGCCTCGTTGGTGAAGCGCACTCGCAGGCCCGGGCACAGGACGGCCTTCGCTTTCAGTGTGTGCTTCAGTTGCGGCACAGAAAATTTGTCCGAATCGAAGAATTTCGGGTCCGGCCAGAAGCGCACCGTCGTGCCGGTATTGCGCGCGCCGACGGCGTTGATCACCTCGAGCTTGGAGGTCACCTTGCCGTCCTTGAAGCCGATGTTGTATTCCTTGCCGTCGCGCTTCACCCAGCACTCGAGGTGCTTCGAGAGCGCGTTCACGACCGACACCCCCACGCCGTGCAGCCCGCCGGAGAACTGGTAGGTCTTATCCGAGAATTTACCGCCGGCATGCAGGCGCGTAAGAATGAGCTCGACGCCGCTCACCTTTTCCTTCGGGTGGATATCGACGGGCATGCCGCGGCCGTCATCGGCAACTTCGAGCGAGCCGTCCTTATAAAGCGTGACGTTGATTTCCTTGCAGTAGCCGCCGAGCGCCTCATCGACGCTGTTGTCGATGACTTCATGCGCTAAATAGTTCGGGCGCGAGGTGTGCGTGTACATGCCCGGACGACGACGCACGGGTTCGAGGCCGCTTAGGACCTCGATGTCGGAGGCGGTGTACGACTGGGTCATCGGGCTTCTCGCAGCCGCGCTGTCAGACGCGGACCGGCGGATGTTAGCAGATAGCCGCGCGGACAATACGGGGTCGCAAACACCTGGCGGTCAGGCAAAATCGGCAAGCAGCGCGCGCCGTACCGCCTCCGGCACGTCGACGCGGTGCTGATAGGCGGGGTGCTCAACGCCCACAGCCAGCGCCGCTGCGCCGCGCAGCGCACTCTGCATGGTCGCGCTCACCTCAAAGCGCAGAAAATGCACCGACGAGGTCTTCTCCTCATTCTCCCGCTCCAGATCCTCATCGGCGAGCGCAAATACGCGCTCTGCGCCGGCGACTTCAATCCAGCATCCGTCCTCCACGCCCTTCAAGCGCGCGAGCTGCACGCGCCGCTCCTCGGGATCCGGGAATTCGATGAGCAGCGTCACTTTCCAGTTGCCGCCGTCCGGGATCAGGGGATTGTAGGTCTCAAGCTCCGCAGCGATGCCTTCGGATTCGAAGATGCGTTCGGTGCGCAACATCTCCTGCAGCTGATACTGGATGGTGAGCCGATCCTCGAAGCACCAGCGCACATGTGGGCCGACCGCGAGCTGCCGGATTGACTTGTGCTGCATGACGCGCGCGCGAAAAGCATTGCGCTCGCGCGCGTAGCGCTCGAGTGACATGAGGTCGTCGGGCGTTAACTTTCTCATTTCAGCCCGTACGCCTTGCGTAGCAGGGCGAGCGGATGCGTCGGGGGGCGCGGCGTGGGAAGCTCACTCTCAATCTGGTGGCCCGCCATCGGGCAGTCGCTGGCGTAGTAGTCAGCCTGCGCCTGCGCAACGTTTTGCATCACCGGCCGGCCGATCTTCACTGAGGCCGCGCGAAACTCTTTCTTGACCGCGTAAGTGCCATTGTGGCCGGAACAACGTTCAATGACCTCGAGGGTCGTGCCGGGGATGAGACTTAAAATATCGCGAGTCTTAAGCCCGATGTTCTGCACGCGCAGGTGACACGGCACGTGATAGCTCACCTTGCCGAGCGTGCATTTGAAGTCCGTGCGCAGCAGACCTGCGCGATGACGCAGCATGAGGTACTCAAAGGGATCGAAAACACGCGCGCGCACCGCCTGCACGGCGGCATCGTCCGGAAAGAGCAGCGGCAGCTCCTGCTTGAACATGAGCACGCACGAAGGAATCGGCGCCACGATGTCATAGCCGGCATCAATTGCCGCCTGCAACTGCGGGATATTCTTCTCCTTCAGGCGCGCGACTTCTTCGAGATTGCCGAGCTCGAGCGAGGGCATGCCGCAGCAGCGCTCGGTCGGCACAAGGCGTACCGGAATGCCGTTGTGTTCGAACACCGCGACCAGATCGCGGTCGAGATCGGGCTCGTTGCGATTGCCGTAGCAGGTAGCGAAGAGGGCAACCTGGCCGCGCGTTTCCGGCGTCGCCTGCACGTTTGCCGGCGCGGCGCCGGGAACAGCATAGCCCTGCGATGCCAGCACGCGGCGCGCGCTGCGCGAGTGATAGACGGGCACCGGAGCGTCGCGATGCACGCCGGCAATCTTCTCGAGCAACACGCGTCCGCCGCGTGTGCGATTGACGGCGTTCACCGCTTCCGCAACCACCGGGATCCCGGCAAGCATGCCGACGCGATCGGTCGCGGCGAGCACGCGATCGCGCAGCGACAAACCCTCTTCACGCACGCGCGCCGCTTTGGCGCGCAGCATGAGATGCGGGAAATCGACGTTCCACGGATGCGGCGGGACGTACGGACACTTCGTCATGAAGCACATGTCACACAGGTAACAGTGGTCGACGATCTGCCAGTAGACCTTGCGGTCGACGGTGTCGAGCTCGCCGCTTGGCGCAGCGTCGATCGCATCAAATAGCGTCGGAAAGGCGTTGCAGAGACTAAAACAGCGCCGGCAGCCGTGGCAGATATCAAAGACGCGGGTCAGTTCGGCCGTGAGGGCCGCGGCATCATAAAAAGAAGGGCTACGCCAGTCGAGCGGATGGCGCGTCGGCGCTTCGAGACTGCCTTCGCGCCGGCCTTCCGTCGGTGGACTCATGCGCAAGCTTGATCGTTCGCGGCCCCGGCCGCAACGGCCGCAGCCGGGGGATCAAACAACTCTTGACGCGCCTTAGATGGAATCCAAAGCCTTCTGGAAGCGGTTGGCATGCGAGCGCTCCGCCTTGGCGAGCGTCTCGAACCAATCGGCGATCTCGGTGAACCCCTCGTCGCGTGCCGCGCGGGCCATGCCGGGATACATATCCGTGTATTCGTGCGTCTCACCGGCAATCGCCGCCCGCAGGTTCAACTTCGTCTCGCCGATCGGCAAGCCGGTCGCAGGATCGCCGACTGCCTCAAGATATTCGAGGTGGCCGTGAGCGTGGCCGGTCTCACCCTCGGCGGTGGAGCGAAAGACCGCAGAAACGTCGTTGTAGCCTTCGACGTCGGCCTTGGCCGCGAAGTAGAGATAACGCCGATTCGCCTGCGATTCTCCCGCGAACGCGTCCTTCAGATGCTTTTCGGTCTTGCTGCCCTTCAGATTCACGACTTTCTCCTTAACTTAGACCTAGTCTAATATCAGGAGCCGACTCTAAGCCGGGATGTCCGAGACGTCAACCACGTTGACCCCGGCGCCCCCGCTCACTCATTCTCTTGACCCGTAAGCAGGAGAAATCGGTTGACCGCGAAGAGCAAGCCCGCCGACTTTGAGAAGGCTCTGGCGGAGCTCGAAACCCTCGTCGGCCGTCTCGAACGCGGCGATCTGCCGCTTGATGAAGCGTTAAAGACCTTCGAACGCGGCATCGAGCTCACGCGCCACTGTCAAGCGGCTTTGAAAGCTGCCCAGCAAAAGGTCGAGATCCTCTTGACGAGCAGCGGACAGAACGAGATTGCGCCCTTCAGCGTTCCCGAAGATGAACTGAGCGAGCCCGCCGCAGAATGACGCGGTTCGAGGCTCGCATGGCGGCCTATCGGGCGCGAATCGAACAGGTCCTGGACGACTGTCTCGCGCTGCCCGATCCGGGAACGGCGCGGCTGCGCGCAGCGATGCGCTACAGCGCGTTGGGTGGCGGCAAGCGGCTGCGCCCGCTGCTGGTCTATGTCACCGGAGAATCCCTCGGCGCGCCCCTCGAGCAGCTGGATGCGCCGGCCGCCGCGGTTGAGCTCATCCATGTCTACAGCCTCGTGCACGATGACCTGCCGGCGATGGACGACGATGATCTGCGCCGCGGCCGGCCCACCTGCCACCGGGCATTCGATGAGGCCACGGCCATTCTCGTGGGCGACGCCCTGCAGGCGCTGGCATTTTCGGTGCTCGCAACCGACGTGCATCCGGGCGCGGCACACGCCGCGCGCGTCACGATGATCCGCATTCTGGCGCGGGCCGCCGGCACCAGCGGCATGGCGGGCGGGCAGGCGATCGACCTGGTCTCCGTCGGCCAGATCCTCGACATTGAAGCGCTCGAAAACATGCATGCCAGGAAGACCGGCGCTCTCATTCAGGGCAGCGTGCTGCTCGGCGCGGCAGCGGCCGGTGTAATCGCGGGCGAGGAATTTGCCGCGCTCGAGCAATTCGGCGCCGACATCGGACTCGCGTTTCAGATTCAGGATGACATCCTCGACGTCGCCGGTGACGCACGACTTCTGGGAAAGCGTACTGGCGCAGATGCAGCGCGCCGCAAGCCGACGTACCCGAGCACCGCGGGTCTCGACGGCGCGCGCGATCGCGCTTGTCAGCTGCGCGACCTCGCGATCGCAAGGCTCGCCTGCCTGGGTGCACGGGCCGAGGCGCTGACGGATCTGGCGCGCTATGTCGTAAGTCGCGCCATGTGAAGGAAAGTCTCTAAACTAGCCTATGCCCGCTCACAATGTCGCCTCAGCGCTGCTCGACAGCATTGACAGCCCAGCGGATCTGCGCAAGCTCGATGCGACTCAGCTCGTGCAGGTATCCGAAGAGCTGCGGCAATTTCTCATTCGCAGCGTCAGCACTCGGGGCGATCATTTTGCAGCGGGACTTGGCACCGTGGAGCTCACCGTCGCCCTGCATTATGTTTTTGACACCCCCCACGACCGCATCGTCTGGGATGTGGGTCACCAGGCGTATCCGCACAAGGTACTGACCGGACGGCGCGCGCGGCTGCATACCATCAAGCAGCACGGCGGACTTGCCCCGTTCCCGTCGCGCGGCGAGAGCGAGTACGACACCTTCGGAGTGGGCCATTCGAGCACCTCGATCGGAGCAGCGCTCGGGATGGCGGTTGCCGCCGCGCAATCAGGCGAGCAGCGCCGCGTGGTGGCAGTGATCGGCGATGGTGCGCTGACGGCCGGAATGGCCTTCGAGGCTCTGAATCACGCCGGCACTTTGCCGACCGACCTTCTCGTCGTACTGAATGACAACGACGTGTCGATCTCGGAAAATGTCGGCGCCCTCTCCAATTACTTCGCCCGCGCGCTCTCCGGACGGGTCTACGCGCATTTGCGCGAGGGCGGCAAGAAGGTTTTGCGGCAGCTGCCGACGGCCTTGGAACTTGCGCGGCGCTCCGAGGAGCATATGAAGGGCATGGTGCTCCAGGGAACGATGTTTGAAGAGCTGGGCTTCAACTATATCGGTCCGATGGACGGTCACGACGTGCGCGCGCTGGTGCGCACGCTGCGCAATATCAAGGAGTTGAAGGGCCCGCAGTTTCTGCACGTCGTCACGCACAAGGGCAAGGGCTATGCTCCGGCCGAAACCGACCCGCGCAATTGGCATGGACCGGGCGCGTTCGATGCGGCGAGCGGCACGCTCTTTAACGAAGCGAGCGCCGCTCCCACCTACTCGCAGATCTTTGGCGAGTGGCTGTGCGATATGGCCGAGCGCGATCCTAAAATCATCGCCATCACCGCGGCGATGCGCGAAGGCTCAGGGCTCGTCGAATTCTCCAAACGCTTTGCCGAGCGCTACTTCGACGTGGCGATCGCCGAGCAACACGCACTCACCTTCGCCGCTGGCCTGGCGGCCGAGGGATTGAAGCCGGTGGTCGCCATCTATTCGACATTTCTGCAGCGCGCCTATGATCAGCTCATCCACGACATTGCGCTGCAAAATCTTCCCGTGGTGTTGGCGATCGATCGCGCGGGGCTCGTCGGTGCGGACGGCGCGACCCACCAGGGCAGCTACGATCTGAGCTATCTGCGCTGCGTGCCGAATCTCGTCATCATGGCACCGGCGGACGAGAACGAGTGCCGCCAAATGCTCTACACGGCGAGCACGCTGTCCGCTCCCACCGCGGTGCGCTATCCGCGCGGCAGCGGGCCCGGCAGCGCGGTCGCGGCCGAGATGAGTGCGCTTGCCGTCGGGCGCGCGCAGGTGAGGCGCGAGGGACGTTCGGGGCTTGCACTGTTGGCGTTCGGCGCGCTGGTCGAAGCCGCGCAAGCAGTCGCGGAGCGGCTCGACGCGACTCTCGTCAACATGCGCTTCGTCAAGCCGCTCGATGAGGACCTGGTGTTGACGCTTGCGCGGCGCCATCGCGCGATCGTGACGCTCGAGGAAAATGCCACGGCCGGCGGCGCGGGCTCCGCCATCGGCGCGCTCCTGGCAGCGCACGGGCTGGCGGTGGCGCTGCTGCACCTGGGAATTCCCGACCGTTTCATCGAGCACGGCTCGCGCGAGGAGTGTCTGCAGGCGGCGGGCCTTGATGCGGCAAGTATCGCGGGCGCGATCGAGCACTGGTGGGCGCTGCAAACCCCCCAGGCGCTGCGCTCGGCAGGCGCGGCACTGTCGTGAATGACGTGATCACCAAAACCAAGCACTCGCCAAGCGATGTCGAAGACGTCCAGGGTCGGGCGGACACGCGCCGGCTACCGATCAATCGCGTCGGCATCAAAGACATCAATCACCCCGTGCGCGTGAAGGATCGCACCACCGGCGAGCAGCATACGATCGCGAACTTCAACATGTATGTGAACCTGCCGCACAACTTCAAGGGCACACACATGTCGCGCTTCATTGAGATCCTGCACACCGAGCGGGAGATTTCCGTCGAATCCTTCCGCGCGATGCTTGAGAAGATGACCGTGCGGCTCGAAGCCGACGACGGACACATTGAAATGAGCTTTCCATTCTTTGTCATGAAGAAGGCCCCGGTGTCCGGAGTCGAGAGCCTGATGGACTACCGAGCGAGCCTGATCGGCGAGCGGCGCGGACTGCGCACCGACATGTGGATCCGCGTTGTCGTGCCGGTCACGAGCCTATGTCCGTGTTCGAAGAGAATCGCAGCGTACGGCGCGCACAACCAGCGATCGCATGTCACCGTGACGGCGAAGCTGAAGAGCCATATCTGGATCGAGGAACTGATCGAGATCGCCGAGAGCGAAGCCTCCTCACAGCTCTACGGAATCTTGAAACGGCCCGACGAAAAATACGTGACCGAGCACGCCTACGATCACCCGAAGTTCGTCGAGGACATGGTGCGTGACGTGGCCGGGCGGCTCTCTGCCGATGCACGCATCGCAGCCTACATTGTCGAAGCTGAGAATTTCGAGTCGATTCACAACCACTCGGCCTATGCCCGCATCGAGAGGGGCGAGCCTCCCGGCTGACGGCCGCAGAATCCTGCCGATCAGGTCGGCGCAGAATCCCCGCTCTGCAGGCGCCCGATGAGCGTGCGCAGGAATACCCGGTTGAAACGCAGCTGGCAGGAAGCCGAGACCTGCTCGAGCAGCGTCGAGCTCACCTTGAGCACCGTGACGGCGCCGACTGCGCGGATGGTCGCAGTGCGCTTGGCGCCTGCAACGTAGCTCGCCTCCCCGAAACAGTCGCCGGTGTCGAGGATGCCCAGCCGGCTGCCATGGCGCTCGACACCGCAGTGACCGGACACGATGATGTAGAAGCGGTCGTCCATCTCGCCTTCCTTGACGATCTCTTCGGCGGCCGCGTAGTCCTGCCAGCCGCTCGCCCGCAGCACTTCCCAGATCTCCGCGTGCGAGAAATCGTGAAAGAACTTCAAGCGCCGCAGGACACCGAATTGCTCCTGACGATCGATGCGCGAATTGTGCTCGCGCAGCGTCTGATGCACGCGCGTAAGCTCGGCGGCAAAATCCAGACCGCTTTTGCAGCGTTTGGCGGGATCCTTGTGCAGGGCGAGCGCGACGATACTCTCGAGTTCCTCGGGAATGTCCTTGCGCAACGTATGCAGCGGCGGCGGAGTGGCATAGACGATCTGATGCAATAGCTTCTGCAGATTGCCGGCGCGAAACGGCCGGGAGCCGCTCAACAGTTCGTACATCACAGCCCCAAGGGAGTACAGATCCGACCGATTCGTGAGTTCAAGACTCTGCACCTGCTCGGGTGACATGTACGAGGGACTGCCGGCGATGCCGTCGATGCTGGAAATATCCGAATCGGCCACCAGGGCGATGCCAAAGTCGATGATGCGTACGTCGCTGTCCTGAGTCAGCATGATGTTCGACGGCTTGATGTCACGATGGATGACGCCACGCGAGTGGGCATAGTGCAGCGCCTTGGCGCATTTAAAGATAATCTCGACGACGTCGTCGATGCGTAACAGATTGTCCGGCCGGCAGTAGGCGGCGAGCGTGCGCGCGCCGTGCACGTGTTCCGTCACGATGTAGCAGTTGCCGTTCTCCTCGCCGGCATCGTAGATCGGCAGAATATGCGGGTGCTGCAGCATGCCCACCAGATGCGCTTCGGAGAGAAACATCTTGCGGGCGATGCGAGCGCGCTCTTCGTCGATGCCCGCATCCATGTTATAGACCTTGATGGCAACATCGCGCCCGTAGTACGCATCATGCGACAGGTAAACGATGCCGGTGCTGCCGCGGCCGACCTCGTTGACGACCACGTACTTGCCGATCTTCTCCAGACTCTTGCGTGACGCGGAGGTTTTCGATAAGGCGGATGACATGAGGCGCTGAAGTGCCGGAACCGGCGGGAAGCATACTTTTGCTTCTGCCGAGCGACTGTGATGCGCCCCTCACCCCACCGGCCGCGCCATTCGCGCGCCGTTGCGCGCAACGGCGCGCGCTTCCTGCAGCTCCTACGCTGCGAAGTGATCGAAGCCTGAATGCGAGAACTGCATCACAATCCCGTCGCGCCTGACCACCGCGGCCGCGCTCTCGCAAAGTGTGCCGATGCGCCGATAGTCCCAGCGCTCGGGTGGCAGGGCGCTCTGCAGCGCCGCGATGCGTGCCGGCGGCACCGCAAAGCACAGCTCATAGTCATCACCACCGCTCAGCGCCAGCTGCCGCGCCCGTTCCGCCCCGACGGCGTGCACGAGCGCCGGCGACACCGGCAGCTGCTCATATTCGACCTCAACCCCGCAGCCGCTCGCTGCGGCAAGCTTTGCAGCATCGCCCAACAGGCCGTCCGAAACATCGATGCAGGCACTGGCGTGCGTGCGCAGCCGCTCACCGAGTGCCACGCGCGGCGTCGGAAACAAGAAGCGCTGGCGCAGCTCTTGCGCGGCAGCCAAATCCCCACAGGCAAGCCGGCCCTGTTCAAGGAGAAGTCCGGCCGCCGCATCTCCGGCGGTGCCGGAGATAAAGAGCGCATCTCCGGGACGGGCGCCGGAGCGGCGCAGGGCGCTTGAGCCCGGCACCCATCCCAACACCTGCACGGTGATGCACAGTGGACCGCGGGTGGTATCGCCGCCCACCAGCGCAACGTCATGCGCTCGCGCCAGCGCGTCAAAGCCACGCGCGAAACCCGCAAGCCAGTGCTCGTCGGGCTGCGGCAGCGTCAGCGCCAAGAGCGCCCAGGCGGGCCGCGCGCCCATCGCCGCCAAGTCGCTCAAGTTGACCGCGAGTGCGCGGTGCCCGATCGACCCCGGCGCAGCGTCCGGCAGGAAATGCGCGCCCGCGACCAAAGTATCGATCGCCGCGACCAGATCCTCGCCAGCCGCCGAGCGCAGCAGCGCGGCGTCGTCGCCGACGCCGAGCTCCACGTCACGGCGCTCGGCGCCGCAGTGGCTGAAATAGCGCTCAATCAGCGCGAACTCCGTCAGCGCCATGGCACCCTCTAATGCTCGTTTGGCCGCAGGGAGCGCGCAGCGCGATCCAGCACTGCATTGACGAACTTGTGGCCGTCGGTTGCGCCGAAACGCTTCGTCAGGCTGACGCCTTCATTGATGACCACGCGAAACGGCACTTCGGGTCGCTCTTTGAGCTCGTAGGTGCCGATCAGAAGCACCGCATGCTCGAGCGGATCAAGGCGCAGCGGCTCGCGATCCATCCATGCGGCAAGCTCGGCATCGAGAGCCTCGCGCGCGGCGCAAACGGCGCCGAGGATGGCGCGGAAGTACTCGCGGTCGGCGCGTTCCATATCGTGCGCGGCCGAATATTCCTGCACGAGTTCCTGCCAGGGGCAGTCATTCAGCTGCCACTGATACAGCGCCTGCATGGCAAGCTTGCGTGCGACCGAGCGGGCGCTCGCGGCCGCACGGGGTGATGAGGCGCTCGGCACGGCCGTCCTAGCGGGGCAACCGCGCCATGAGGTGAGCCATCTCAAGCGCACTGGCCATGGCTTCGGCCCCTTTGTTGCCGCAGTCCGCACCCGCGCGCGCGCGCGCCTGCTCGATGTTCTCCAGTGTGAGAACGCCGAAGGCGATCGGCACGCCGGTGTCGCAGCTTGCCTGCTGCAGCCCGCGGGCGCACTCGCCCGCCACGTACTCAAAATGCGGCGTGTCGCCGCGAATCACGCAGCCCAGCGCGACGATCGCCTCGTAGCGACCGCTTGCGGCGAGCCGGCGCGCGACCACCGGCAGCTCGAAGGCTCCCGGTACGCGCGCGATAAAGAGGTCGCGCTCCTCGCCACCGCGCCGGCACCAGGCGCTCACGGCGCCCTGCAGCAGAGCGGAGACGACGACCTCATTGAATCGGGCCGCGACGATCGCGACACGCCGGCCGGCGGCCGGAAAGTCAGCGTCGCTGGGCGGCGCTCCACTCACGACTCTTCACCGAGATAGCCCTCCACTTCGAGATCGAACGCCGAGATGCCGTGCATCTGCTTCGGTGCCGACAGCACGCGCATGCGGCGTACGCCGAGGTCCTTGAGGATCTGCGCACCGATCCCATAGGTGCGCAACACTGCGCGCGAGCTTGGCGGCGGCTTATCGCCGCCTGAGGCGTTGTGCTGCGCGCCACCCGGCGATGGCGCCAGCGAACGCAGCGCTTCATTCAGCTCCTGTGGACCTTCGGGCTCGCGCAGGATGACGACCACGCCGTTGCCGCACTGCGCTACGCGCTCGAGCGCGGCGCGCAGCGTCCAGGCCCGCGCATCGCCGCGAATGCCCAGCAGATCACGCAGCGTATCGGCGACATGCACACGCACGAGCGGCGCGACCTTTTGATCTAGCCGGCCGCGCACGAGCGCCAAATGGACCCCGCGCTGCACGCGATCCTCGTAGGTGAAGAGCCGAAATTCGCCGAATTCAGTCTGCACCATTTGCTCTGATACGCGTTCGACCGAGCGCTCGTTGCGCAGCCTGTAGCGGATGAGGTCAGCAATCGTGCCTATCTTCAGCGCATGCTCGCGGGCAAAAATCTCGATCTGCGCGCGGCGCGCCATGCTGCCGTCGTCATTCATGAGTTCGCAGAGCACGCCCGCGGGCTGCAGGCCCGCCAGCATGCACAGATCCATGGCAGCCTCCGTATGGCCGGCCCTGATCAGCACCCCGCCGCGCCGCGGCCGCAGCGGAAAGATATGCCCGGGGCGCGCAAAGTCCTGGGCGGATGAGGCTGGATCGACAAGCGCGCGGATGGTGGCGGCGCGGTCGCTTGAGGACACTCCCGTCGTGGTACCGAAACGGTAATCGACCGAGACCGTGAAGGCCGTGCGATAGGCCTCGTCATTGTTGGGAACCATCTGCGGCAGCTCCAGGCGCGCAAGCTGCTCGGGGTCCATCGACACGCAGATGATCCCGCTCGTGTGGCGGATCATGAAGGCGACCGCCTCCGCCGTCGCACACTGCGCCGCCATAATGAGATCGCCCTCATTCTCGCGGTCCTCGTCGTCGAGCATGAGCACCATGCGTCCCGCGCGCAGCTCCGCGAGAATTTCATCGACGCCCGCGATACCGGGTGCGGCAGCGCTGCCGTCCGCAGACCGGGTGGGCAGCGATGAAATTTTTGACATAAAGCATCACCCGAATTTAACAACGTAACGCCATGATAAATATGGCATTATATGAGCGTGCACGGCCTGATTATCCGGCTCGGCGCGCACCCGAGAGTGAGTATAACTGTCGCAACAGCCACGCTACATGCAAGCGTGGCGCAGGCCCTGTCCACAATTGCAGTGGCAAATCGAGCGATCCCATGCAGCGCAGAGCCGTTGGCGATACGTCCACGCGGCGTCGCGGCGGCGCGATCTTGTTGCGCCGTGTGCATTGCTGCTCGATGTGCGGCGCAGGCGTTCGCCGTTGACGAGCCTGGTTGCACGGTGCAAGCCCGCGGATCTTTTCCCCACGACGCGCATTGTTCATGACATTAGCGCCGGCAGTGCCGCCGCAGGGAGAAAATCATGGGTCGAGGAATTTTACTGTGGATGCTGGGCGTGCCGATCCCCATCATCCTGCTTCTTGCCATGTGCCAGCACTAGCCACATCAAGGAGCTGACATGGAAAGCTTAGTGAATGCGGACCGGCCTGTGGCCGGCGCTGCCAATGAGTCCTCGAGGTCTGCGGTCTCGTGGCCCGCGATCATCGCCGGCGCAGTCGTCGCAACCGCTGCATCGGTGTTGTTGCTGGCGCTGGGATCGGGATTGGGGCTCATTTCAACCTCGCCCTCGGCTGCAACCGCTGCCTCCGCGGGCGCTGTCACGGCGCTTGCCGCCATCTGGTTAATTGCGGTGCAGTGGATTGCGTCGGGCCTCGGCGGCTATCTGACCGGTCGGATGCGCACCAAATGGGTCGGCACGCATGATCACGAAGTTTTCTTCCGTGACACCGCGCATGGTTTCGTCACTTGGGCACTCGCAACGGTTCTCATGGCCATCGTGATTGCCTCCACCGCCTCGGCAATGATTGGTACCGGCGTGCGTGCAGGCGCAACGCTCGGTACCAGTGCTACCCAGGGCGCTACCAGCATGGAAAGAGGATATGACGTCGATGTATTGTTTCGCTCGACGCAGCCTGGCGCGAATGCCCCCGCAGCCGATGTGCGCGCGGAAACGACACGCATTCTCGCCAAAGACCTGACGATGGGCGACGTATCCGCTGCCGATCGGGCCTACGTCGCGCAGCTGATCGCGGCACGCACCGGCATTTCTCAGGCCGACGCCCAGAAACGCGTCGACGATGTCGTAGCAAAAGCCCGACAAGCCGCCGAGGCCGCACGCAAGGCCGCGGCGACAGCTTCGATCCTGGCGGCACTGTCCATGCTCATCGGCGCGTTCATCGCCTGCGCCGCCGCCGCGTTGGGCGGCCGCGAAAGGGATCTGCACCCCTAAGCGGAAAACCTGCTTTCGCCGCTGATCGACTGCTTAGCTTGCGCCGGCGGTACGTTGGCTTTTCTTGCCAGCTGCCGTGCGCTCGCGGCGCGCATTGGCCGCAGCCCCAGTCACGATTCTCCAAGTTTGCGGTCGGTGCGCGCGCGCTCGTGGTGGCCGCGATTTGACATTTGCGGTCGCGCGCATTCCCGGCGCTACCATCACGCGAACGTTTGTACCGAGACGCAGAGCACAGCAGGATCAAATGAAGATCGCGTATATCAGCAGTTGATTGGTGCGAGCTCTCAGTCTGTGCTTTTTGTCAAACATGACGACTTCAAATTGTCTGCTGTCAACTAAATCCAGAGGATCGTATTAGGTAAAAACGCTGTCGGTAGGCAACGACATTTGCAATTGAAATGTCGTCGCGCTTTACTCGTTGCAAGTTAAGGGCAAACCCGTCGTGAGGCGGGGACGCAAAGCTTCCGGTCTTGAGAGCCTAAATGGCTTGTGAAGACAGCGGGGTTGCCGGCAGGGCGCTACGGTTTTCGTAGCGTGTGTCGTCAGTTCTTCCGGTGTTATCCGTGCACTCTCAAATGATCGCGCTCTGCAGCCCTTTTTTAAGGCTGTTTTCAGGGTGGGTCACGGATGTACTACAAATTCTCGGTTTCGGCTTCTAAGTTCCAACATTTTGCCGCTTGCGCATTGTTGTCCCTAACGCTCGCTGGTTGCAGTTCTGACGCCACCAACAGTACGATTGGCCAGCCGAGCACGAGCGCAGCCACTCAACCTTTCATCGTCATCGGCGTGCCGCGAACCTCAATTCAGGCCGGCTCCATGTATCGATACACCCCCGTGGCATCGAGTCCCGACGCGCGTGTCGTCTCCTACACCATCGTCAATAAGCCCGAATGGGCAGTGTTTGTGGACACAAGCGGCGAGCTCTCCGGAACTCCGGATGCCGGCGACGTCGGGGCGTCGGGCGAGATCCAGATTAACGCGTCTGATGGCACGAACCGAGCCTCGGTCGGCCCCTTTCGCATCAACGTGACCGCGCTGCAAAGCAGTGCCGCACCAAGTACGCCAACAATTGCCGGCACACCGGCCACGAGCGTGGTTGCAGGCCAGCCCTACAGCTTTACACCCACTGTGACCGATCCCAGTGGCGCCAGCCTGAGCTATTCGATAGTCAATCGACCCACCTGGGCGACATTCAATTCCGCAAGCGGAGCGCTTTCGGGAAATCCCACGAACGCGAACGTGGGAAGCTCCGCCAACATCGTGATCAGCGTCAGCACCACCGGCGCACCCGTGTCGCTGCCGCCGTTTGCCATTCAGGTGGTTGCGGCCGCGGACAGCGCGCCGACGATCTCAGGGTCGCCCGCCGGCACCGTCGCCGCCGGCGGCGACTACAGCTTTACGCCCGTCGCGGGCGATCCGGACGGCAATGCACTCACCTTCAGCGTTCTGAACGCCCCCTCGTGGATGAGCTTCAACACGAAAACGGGCGAGCTCTCGGGTACCGCTCCCACGAGCGTCACCGCAAGCCTCTTCTCCAACATCGTCATCAGCGTGAGCGACGGCACCCTCTCCGCCTCGCTCCCCGCGTTCTCGATCACCGTACAGGCCTCCGGCGGCGGCGGTGGTGGTGGCGGCAAGACCATCAAGTTCCATCCCGGCTACTACGTGGAGTTAGATCAGAACGGCAGCCTTGCGCAGTGGCTCTCGACCATCGCCTCCATCAAGGGTTCGCACAACGTCGTCGGCGTCGCGCTCATTCAGCCCTGGTCGGCCCTGGAGTTTGCCGAAGGCGTCTACACTTCCGGCTCCGGCACCAATGCCCAGGGCTTCGCCATGGTGGATCAGCTGCTCGCCGCCTGCGCCGGCGGCGGATTGCATCTCATCCTCGGCTACGAGGACCGCTCCTTCGGCGGACCCACTCAGAGCATGGGCTCCGAAGGTCAACTGCCGCCGTACTTCGACACTTTGGAGAACGGCAATCCGGGCTACAACGCCGCGCCCTTGGGCACCACCTTCAACGGCGAAGGGCTGCAAATGATCGCGGACGTGCTCAATCCCGCGGTGTGGGCACGCGAGATCGCGCTCGGGGCTGCGTACCTCTCGCGCTATGACTCCAATCCGAACTTTGAAATGTGGCGCACGCCGGAGACGGCCAACTCGGAATGGACCTCCACCGCCTCTTACGATCAGTACATGGCGCAGTATCTGCTGTGGATGCCCGCCATGCGCGCCGCCGGACCTCATACCCAGGTGTCGATCAGCTCGAACTTCGTGAACGACGCGGGGGAATTCACCACCCTCTTCACGGGCGCTCAGCAATCCGGCATCGGCATGGGCGGACCGGATGTGTCGCTCAACGCCGGCGGCGGCAATCCGCCCTTCCTCGGCACCTCGAACCTTGTCTTCAACGGTTACACCGGTGGCCGCGATTGGCGCGGCACCCTGCCCTGGGTATCCGAAGTGCAGTGGCCGGATATCAATGGCCAGGGCCCCTCATTCCTGAACCAGCTCTACAACGAAGCGGTCTCCGGCTCCATCGAGTCGGGCGGCTCGATCGGGCCCAACTACTTCCTCATCGATCAGGTGTTCGAGGATACCAGCGTCAGCCTCGGCGACATCCTCGCCTTCATCGGCGGCAATAATCCGCTCAACACCTCTCGCCCCTCCTCCATCCACTAGCATCGCCCCCGGCGCGGCTGCGCGGCTGACGGCCGCGCCGCCGCGCACGGCCGAACGCGCGCAAGCCGCCTCCCTAGCTGCGGTCGGCACAACCGGGCAACAGCCGCTCCACATAGCGCGCCATTAGGTGTATTTGCGAGATAACCTATTGTTTTTATTAGTTTACGTGTCACGCGTCACGACGTAATGCCGTCACAGATACCGCCAACCGGGTTTGCCTAGCGCATTGCCTCTCATGGAGGCCTTTCGAAGGTGATCTCGGAGTCGCCTGCGATTTTTCTCAACGTTGGGCGACCAGTGAATCCTTTGCCTGCAACTTCAGTAGCCCCGCGTGCATCTCAACAACTAGCTCCTTTAGGTCACGAATCTCCGCAGCCTGCTGCTGCACTTCGTTCAGCAGCATTGGCGCAAGTTCGTCATAACGAACGCCATCGATGCGACCGCTCTGATCTCGAATCACCAGCTCCGGATACACCTTGGCGACTTCCTCAGCTATAAGCCCGTACTGCCGCGCACCCTTCGCATCGCTTTTGAGCTTGAAGGTCACCGGTCGTAGCTGTAACAGCTTCGCCGTTTCAGAGCCCATCGGCATGATCGCTGTCTTGAAGCGCTCGGAAGACACTACCGTGCCTAGCTGACCGTTGGATGCGACGTAAACCGGGCTGCCGCTTACGGAAGCCCCATAGATGCCAGCAATGTAAGTGGCTGTTTGAAGCGGTGACGGTAACGAGGTGCCGATACGTATGATCCCGCTGTCTGCCGCCACACCGTCGGTTGAATCACCCGGATTGCCGATGTCGATGTTGTTACTGCCCGTCGTTAGGTTGTAACCCGCTTCCCACCCCAAGGCAGTGTTGTACTCGCCCGTCGTGTTGAAACGGAGCGCGTCGTATCCGGAGGCGGTGTTGTAGTGGCCCGACGTGTTGGCATACAGCGCGTCCATCCCCGCAGCGGTGTTATCGGCACCAGTCTTGTTCTTATAGAGCGCCTGGTACCCGGAGGCGGTATTTTCGTGCCCACTCGTGTTTTCAAAGAGCGCGTTTACGCCCAAGGCGGTGTTGTCGCTGCCCGTCGTGTTGTAAAGAAGGGTGTTCACCCCATTGGCGGTGTTCTCGCTGCCGGTTGTATTGCTCCAGAGAGCATGTAACCCAGTGGCGCTATTGTTGGAACCGCTCGTGTTAACGACGAGCGCCTTAAACCCCACAGCCGTATTGAAACTGCCTGTGGTGTTGGAAGACAGCGCAAACGCCCCGGAGGCGGTGTTGTCGCTGCCGGTGAGATTCGCGGGGCTCGGTCCTCCAAGCGCGCCGGTTCCCATTCCCGTGTTGTTGTTGCCGTCGGTCGTACTCGTGTCGTTCGTGGACGGCACTTGAGCGTAAGCTGCCCCTGCAACGGCGAGCGCACCGGTTAAACCTATGAAATTGCGCCAAAGAGTGTTCATGGTATTCCCCAAAAGTATAGATTGATTGTTCACATCATTTTGAACCACGCACTACCATGGTCTGTACGCACAACAAACTCTCACTTCGCAATTTTCTATTAGGTGCCAGTGCCTTTGTAGTTGAGTGGGCAGAGGGGCGCGGCAGCGGTTGGACCAGCAGCCACGCTGCAACCTGTATCGGCGCAGATTCATCATCAGGCCCTACGTCGCGTCGCTAGGGAACACGTGGCAGCACTGCCAAAGACTCGGTCGCGCCCGACAATGATCCGTCCGCTGTGCCGCCGGTGACGAACAGCACTCCGTAATCGACGACTCCGGCGAGGCCCTCCGTGGCCGTAGGCAAGTCGTCACCAGCCGGCCTTGTCCACGTATTCTTGATTGGATCGTAGATTTGAACGACGGTGGTATCGGAGCCGCCCGCAACCCCACCAATCACGTAGAGACGCCCACTTATCACGGCACTCGCCGGCGCGTTGACGGATGTTGGTATTTTTCTGAGTGTCGTCCAGGTGTTTGCAGTGGGGTCGTAGACCTCTGTAGATGCTCCGACGACGCCACTCGTATTGACACCGCTGGCTACATAGAACTTTCCGTTAATTACCCCAGCGGCTCCTTGGGAGTGCGCTTGATTCGAATCAGCTCCGCTACTCCAAGAATTTGCGACTGGATCGTAGATATCAAGCAACGTAAAGTAGCCGGAATTGCCATTACACGGAGTCGTGACATACAGCTTGCCGTCGATCGAGCCGGTAGCCCCGCAACTGCTCAGATGCGACATGCTCGCCAATGTCGCCCAAGAGTTTGTCTTTGGGTTATAGGCAAATAGTGAGCTGGTGGGCAGAGAACCGCTCCAACCACCCGCCACATAGAGCACGCTGTTGATGACACCGGCACCATCAGCCTGGTAGCGCGCTGATGGCATTGACGCGCCAGTGCTCCAAGTTTGGCTGGTCGGGTCAAAAACCTGGAGGAATGACTCATTGCTGGTGTCGAATCCACCCGCAACATAGACGAGTCCATCGACCTGTTCGGCGGCTGCGTCTCTGACGGGGGTCGGCATCGCAGTTTGCGCCACCCACGCTGCGAATGCCGGGGAAACCAACCCAGCAAGCGCTGATCCGACTACTATAGTTCGCACATATTTCTTGAAATTCATAAAACATTCCCTCTTTTAGAATTACTAGATATCCCTACCGCACCAATAAATACATCAATTACCTAACCCATGGTTAGCAAGCACGTCATCGGTGTCATTTGAAAAAAATTATTCCCTGTCAAAAACGCAGGTCAGCAACAGAGTAAGAAGATTGCGTTCTATTCGTTATGGCAACGAACGCAGTAATTAAGATTGGACGAGCGTTGTAGGAGTGTTTCACGGGCATTCCTTCGCCTGTCGGTGCAATTGTCATTCTTCAATGAGAGCCCGCCGCATCATCTGCGACCGCTTCATTCGCGGTAGCGGTTGACGAAGTTCCCTCGGAGTCCGACCCTCAATGAGCGCATATTAATGCTCCAGTGTCGGCGAAATTGCACCTCTATCGCATGCTGCACTGCGAGGCGGGCGGCCGTCCCACTTGAGGATTTGACATAAAGTAAGCGCGTACTGCCGTTCACAATCTCCTCGTACTCCTTACTGAACCGCGCCACGTGGAGTAGCTGCGCGTCCACGGCGCACGAGGACCGCTTTCCGGAAGGATTTCGTACAGGCCCAATGACGGCTCTTGACCCCCTTTGCGACGGTCGCAACCATCAGCAGTCCCACCGCGAACAATCCGCAGTTGTTCGTCTTCATAGCGCTCTCCTTCCCCGCAGGCAGCTTATTGTTCGCTCGCCGAGCAACTGTTTGCAACAGTGAGTGGTGAGCTCGGGATAGGCAGTGCTGCCTAGAAAGACCGTAGTGACGACCGTCGGAATGATTGTGCTCATGTGACTGCTTCCGTGTCGGTTCAAGTTATTAAAACATTTTCGCAAAAAGCCCCATAACTCACCATTCGCTCACGGCGATCGTGGGCCATTGTGCGACAGAGTCGATGAGTATTCACGGACACCTGTTGTATGCACCATTCCAGATCTTTAAGTGATGTCAAAACAATGCCGTCGATTGCCCTAGACACTGGCGCCATAAAAGGCCAACTCCGGGCCTTAGGTAAAACTACCTTTGTATAAATCGTCTCAGCGCTGCGCAACGAGTTCGTCCTTGATCTGCAGCTTCAATAGGACGGCGCGCATTTCTTCCATTTTCTGTTGCTTTCCTTCATTTGGAAGCCAATTCAAATGAGCGCAAGCAGCTGCAGGCAGTGCAGCACCAACACCCTGTTTTGCCAATTCTTGTTCATGGCGGATTCCTCTCGCAAACCCAAGCGAGACGGCAAATCTACTTGTTACAGGGAAACGCTTCGGGGATCGCGTGTGCCAAAGCGGTCTCAATGGCTACGGTATCTGGTAGTTTCTTTCGTCGAATTATCTCGTCCAGCATATCCACATAGAACAAGTCCCGTATGCCAATTTTGTCAGGTGGACAATCTAGGGGCGGCGCACGTCGAGAGACATGCATCGCATCTGCATAGTTAAAGCCGGCGGCAAAACCTACGATATACGACGCTAATCTGTTCCATGCGTCGCCACCGGCCGCTCTTATGTCGTGATACTGCCTAATGGTGTACTCAGCGTTGGCGGCCGTCGAGACGAGCGCTAGCACGCACATTATTGTTATTCGCTTCATAGGAAGACCTCAATGGACACATCGCGCCGCAGGATTACGGCGCGCGGCGCGGTGGCAAGGGTATGATCCTTCAGCGCTGCGCGACAAACTCATCTTTCGCTTGGAGCTTGCGTGGTGCGACCTGCGTCGCTTGATTGAGAGCTTTCAGTTCTGCTACCTGTTGCTTAAGGTCACGCATTTCCGCAGCTTGTGCTTCATTTATTCGCTGCTGCCTCTGCGCCTCGTTCAACAGCATCGGCGCAAGTTCGTCATAGCGCACCCCGTCGATTCTGCCGTTTCCATCGCGTATCACCAGCTCTGGATACACCTTCGCCACTTCCTCGGCGATGAGCCCGTACTGCAGAGCGCCTTTCGGGTCCGTCTTCAGGTGAAAGGTGACGGGCTTCAACTGCGCAAGCTTCTCGCTATTCGAACCCATGGGCGTAATGGCGGTTTTGAAGCGCTCCGAGGACACCGCCTGCACGCCCAGGCGACCGGCGGCGGTCACCACAACGACATTGCCAGTAAGTGTGTGGTTGTAGATGCCGGCAACAAAAGCCTCCGTTTGAATCCCTTTCGTGCCAATGCGGATTACGTTGCTCTCCCCGGCAACACCACCATTGCCGATGTCGATGTTGTTACTTCCGGTAGTCAGCTCCAACCCCGCCTCAAACCCCACAGCAATGTTGCCGCTGCCGGTCGTGTTGGTCCGGAGCGCGTATTCTCCGAAGGCGGTGTTGCTGTTGCCGCTCGTCGTGTAATAAAGCGCATTGAATCCGGAAGCGGTGTTATTGCTGCCGCTTGTGTTCTGATTAAGTGCATTGGATCCAGTGGCAGTGTTGTTACTGCCCGTGTTGGAATAAAGTGCATTGGACCCGGAGGCGGTGTTGTTGCTGCCGCTCATGTTGGAAAAGAGCGCGCCATACCCGTCGGCCGTGTTCCTGCTGCCGTTCGTATTGAAATAGAGCGCTTCGTATCCGGCGGCGGTGTTGTCGTTGCCGATCGTGTTGTTACCCATCGCGCCCTGCCCGGAGGCGGTGTTGTTGCTGCCGGTCGTGTTGTAGCTGAGCGCATCTGCCCCGGAGGCGGTGTTGAAGTAGCCGCCGTTCGAGGCGGCCGGCCCGCCAAGCGCATTGATCCCCATTCCTGTGTTTGCGTTTATGTCGCTCGTATCATTCGTCGACGGCACTTGGCCGTAAGCCGTTCCTGCGAGCGCGAGCGCGCCAATCGCGAGTAACAAAGGCTGATAGAGAGTTTTCATGACGTAAGACCCCAATTCCGTGTTGCCAGATTTTATTGACATAATCGTGCGGTAAGTTCCCTGTTTCACCGTTGGCCGATAGCCGATGTGGCAGCTATCGCGTCAAATCCGTTCGTTCTTGGCGGTCGAAAGTACGCTTTTGCGACTCGGAGTCAACCGGTGTCTTGATGCCCGCACTGCAGCACTCGATTAGAGTCTGCCGGACTCCCGCACAGTTGCACGCGCTCAATGCAGCGCTATACTGATCGCGCATCAAGAGTGGAGCTGACTCCCGCCAACCTGCCTACCCGGGCAAGGTGGTACCCGCAAGGGGATGTGGCCGGTCCGGCAATTAAACGGGCAGCCATCCTTCAGAGTCAGCTTCCCAGTGTTCGTAACTGGAGGCTGATTTATGGGCACACAAGCTGTGCGCGAGTTGCATCTCGTCTTTCGCGAATCCCCAGATCAGGATTCCCTTGTCTTTACATCCCCTGATCGTGCCCTCGAGATTGAT
The DNA here is from genome assembly GCA_035481795.1 of Steroidobacteraceae bacterium. Taxonomy (GTDB): domain Bacteria; phylum Pseudomonadota; class Gammaproteobacteria; order Steroidobacterales; family Steroidobacteraceae; genus PALSA-1196. The sequence goes on along the minus strand of DATHRI010000021.1, from coordinate 44,141 downwards.
CGACTGCGTCGGGCCATTGAGACATCTGAAACGTGGGGCGAATTTCGACGCAGGATTGGCCCGGAAGCACATGCCGACCTTTTCGGCGAGGACTTCTACGACCCCGATCCTGACGAAGATTCCGACGACAGCGGTCTAGATGCGCTGGAGCGCTCAGGTGACTCACCGTTCTACAGTGACTGGGTGCCCGGCTATTGTGATGGAGACTATCCGCCGTGGCTTGCTCAAGAGATGGACAAACATGTGCCCCCCGAGATTCTGGAGCGATATGGCAGCTACCATGAAAGCGTGTTTAATGGCGAGTTCTATAAGATCACCCCCGATCACCGGGATGCCATTCTGAGGGACCTGCGAGAGGTCGGGTTCACGGTTGAAGCGCATGTTTCTAAGCTAATTTTACTCCGCATCTGGCTCGACTACTGCACCAGATTGCCGAAGGCTGCAAGACGTTCTACGTATCGCGCCACCAGATCAATCTCCAGGTTCAGACGCGCTCCGCTCGTGACCCGGCCGAGCGTCGTCACCGCTAGCGTATGCGGGATCAGATTGACCCCAAAGCGCTGCGCTTCAACTTCATTGACGGTCAAACTCACCCCGTCAAGCGCCACCGAGCCCTTGCGTGCAACGTAGCGTGCCAGCGCCGCCGGCGCCTGCACGGTGAGGCGGCACGAGCGCGCCTCGATTGTCGCGGCGATCACCGTGGCAACCCCATCGATGTGACCGGACACCAGATGCCCGCCGAGCGCGTCCCCCGCGCGCAGTGCGGGCTCGAGATTCACTGCCGCCAGATGCTCAAGCTCGCCCAGGGTCGTAAGCGCCAGCGTCTCGCGGGAGACATCCGCGGCGAAACTGCGATCGCTCAGTGCGGTCACCGTCAGACACACGCCCTGCACGCAGATGCTATCGCCCACCACCGTGCGGGCGAGATTCAGCCGATCGACTGCGATCGTGAGGCGCATGTCGCCATCGCGCATTTCGCGCTGCTGTACCCGCCCGACGTCCTGAACGATTCCGGTAAACACGCCCTACCCTCACGCCGGCCGCAGTCGCAGCCGCACATCGGCGCCGATCGTACACATGTCGCTGAGCGTGAATCGCCTGGCCTGAGCCAGTTCGGTGAGCTCAACGAGCTGCAGCAGCGGCCGCGCTTGAGGTCCAAGCAGCATGGGCGCGACGTACAGCAGGAGCTCGTCGGCGTACCCGGCTTGCACAAACGCGCCCGCCAGAGTCGGCCCCGCCTCAACCAGCACTTCGTTGATCTCAAGTTCCGCGAGGCGTGCGAGCACTGCACCCAGCTCCGGCCGCGGTGCCGCAAGCCGCTCGACCTTGGCGCCGTGTCGCTCGAGCACGCTGCGGCGCGCAGCGTCGTCAATTGAGGTGAACAGCAAGGCCTCGCCGGGTGGCGCGAGAATGCGTGCTGCCGGCGGCGTGCGCAGGTGGCTGTCGAGGGCTACTCGCAGGGGTTGACGTTGGGCGCCGTCCAGGCGCACATCGAGGCGCGGATCATCGGCGAGGATCGTTCCGATGCCAGTCAGCACGGCGGAGCTGCGCGCGCGCCACTGCTGCACGTCAATGCGCGCAGCCTCGCCCGTAATCCAGCGACTGCGCCCATTTGCCAGTGCAGTGCGCCCGTCAAGACTCATCGCGAGCTTGATACGCACCCACGGACGCCGTCGTCGCATGCGACTCAGGTAACCGGCGTTGAGCTCTTCCGCCTCGCGCGTCAGCAAGCCGGACTGCACTGCAATTCCAGCTTGCCGAAGTCGCAACGCGCCCGCGCCGCCGACGCGCGGGTTCGGATCCTCGATCGCGAACACCACTCGCGCGACGCGCGCCTCAATGAGCGCGTCGGCGCAGGGCGGCGTGCGCCCAAAGTAACTGCACGGCTCAAGCGTGACGTATACGCTCGCGCCCGCCGCGGCGGCGCCTGCTGCCGCCAACGCCATCACTTCCGCATGCGCCGCGCCCGCGCGCTCATGCCAGCCTTCACCGACGATCCTTTCGTCACGTGCGATCACGCAGCCGACGCGCGGATTGGGATGCGTGCTCGCGAGGCCCTGCTCGGCAAGCTCCAGAGCGCGCGCCATCGCGAGCCGGTCGAATGCGTTGAACTGCGCAGGCATGGCCTGGCTACTTGCGCTCGTCCGGCGTCGCAGGCTCAGCGGGTAGCAGCGGCAGCTGATCGCTGCGCTTCTCGCGCGTCGTGTCGCGCGGCCGACGATGCCGCAACCGCTCGATCTCCTCGCGAAATGCATCGAGATCCTGAAAGCTGCGATAGACCGAGGCAAAGCGCACATAGGCGACCTCATCCAGATGCCGCAGCTCCTCCATGACCAACTCGCCGAGCGCGCGCGAATGCACCTCGCGCTCGCCGAGCGCGCGCACCTTATGACGGATGCGGCCGACTGCCTCTTCGAGCGCCTCGCGGCTGACGGGGCGTTTTTCCAGCGCCTTTTCCATGCCCGTGCGCAGCTTCACTTCATCGAACGGTTCGCGACTGCGGTCGCCCTTGATCACGAGCGGCATCACGAGTTCGGCGGTTTCGAAGGTACTGAAGCGTTCCGCGCAGGACAGACACTCGCGGCGCCGGCGAATCTGTTGGCCTTCGCTCGCCAGGCGCGAATCAATGACCTTGGTTTCGACGTGACCGCAGAAGGGACAGTACATGCGCCGCCCGGGTTGCGCCGCTCACGGACCGTAGACCGGAAAGCGGCGGCACAAGTCGAGGACCTGCGGCCGAATCCGTTCGATGGCCACTGCAGTGCCCCCCGCCTCGAGCACTTCGGCAATGAAGTCACCTACTTGTTCCACCTCGCGCTCTTTGAACCCGCGGGTTGTCGCCGCCGGAGTACCGATGCGCAGACCGCTCGCGATCGACGGCGGCCGCGGATCATTCGGAATCGCATTCTTATTGACGGTGATGTTGGCGCGACCCAGTGCTGCATCCGCATCCTTGCCGGTAATGGCGTGGCTTGTGAGAGCGAGCAGGAACAGGTGATTGTCCGTGCCGCCGGAGACGATCGGAAACCCGCGCGCCATCAGCCGGGCGCATAGGGCGCGCGCGTTGGCGACCACTTGCCGCTGATATTCTTTGAATTCAGGTTGTAACGCCTCAAGGAAAGCGACCGCTTTGGCGGCGATGACGTGCATGAGGGGGCCGCCCTGGGTGCCCGGGAATACCATCGAGTTGAGCTTTTTTGCAATCTCCTCGTTGGGGCGCGCGAGGATGAGCCCGCCGCGCGGCCCGCGCAGTGTCTTGTGAGTCGTGCTGGTCACCACGTCGGCGTGCGGCACGGGGTTCGGATAGAACCCGGTTGCGACGAGCCCCGCCACGTGCGCCATGTCGACGACGAAGTATGCGCCGACGCTCTTGGCAATCGCGGCAAAGCGCGCCCAATCGATGATGCGCGAGTACGCGGAAAAACCCGCGATGATCATGCGCGGCTTATGTTCCTCGGCCAGGCGTTGCACCTGTTCGTAGTCGATTTCCCCCGTGTCGGGGCGAATGCCGTACTGTACGGCGCGGAATAATTTGCCTGAGAAATTGACCTTGGCGCCATGAGTCAAATGGCCGCCGTGATCCAGGCTCATGCCGAGAATCACATCTGCCGGCTGAATCAGGGCGAGATATGCGGCGGCGTTGGCTTGCGAGCCGGAGTGCGGCTGCACATTGGCGTAGGCGGCGCCGAAGAGCTTCTTTGCTCGGTCGATCGCCAGCTGCTCGACGATGTCGACGTATTCGCAGCCACCGTAATAGCGCTTGCCCGGGTAGCCTTCGGCGTACTTGTTGGTGAGCACGGTGCCCTGCGCGGCGAGCACGCGTGGACTTGCGTAGTTCTCCGACGCTATGAGCTCGATATGCTCTTCCTGGCGACGCACTTCGGAGGCGAGCGCTGCCGCGAGCTCGGGATCGAATCCTGCAATTTCCATCGTTTTCCTGAACATGTATCTAAAGCCTCGGTCTGCGCCGGCTGAGCCACGCGAATTGTACCCTTCTACAGCAGATTCTCGACGGGCTGCGTTGCGGGCCCGCGCCGGCTTGTCACGGCCATAGCCGATCGCGAGGAAACGTCAGTGGCCCAGGCGCTCGGCGAATTCGCAAAGCTCGTGGGTCGCCCGCCCGCTGAGCCGCTCAGTCGCGTAATCGGTTCGCCATCGTAACCGTCCGCCCCGCCGCATAGCGGTCCGACTCGAGTGGCTGGCCGTCGCCAAAGCTGCAGCGCGATACGCTCCCCCAAGACCACTGCCACAGCTGCGCCCACGATACCTCCTCAGGGAGCTGCCAAAGCCTAGCACACGCGCCTTGCGCGGCCATCGCCAAGGCTGCGCGACTCGACCATAATGCGCGGCTCTTTTTCAGATCTTCGTGCGAGCGTTTGCGTGGCCCAATACATATTCACGATGAATCGGGTATCGAAGGTGGTGCCGCCGAAACGGGTGATTCTGCGCGACATCAGTCTCTCGTTTTTTCCGGGAGCAAAGATCGGCGTGCTGGGTCTCAACGGCTCCGGCAAGTCGACCCTGCTGCGCATCATGGCCGGCCTCGATGTCAGCTTTGATGGTGAAGCAAGGCCGCAGAGCGGCATCCGCGTCGGCTTTCTGCCCCAGGAGCCCGAACTGGACGCGTCGAAGGATGTGCGCGTCACAGTCATGGAAGGCGTGGGTAACGTTTTTGGGCTCGTCGAGCGCTTTAATGCGGTGAGTGACCGGTTCGCCGAGCCGCTGTCGGACGAGGAGATGCAGACGCTTCTCGAGGAGCAAGCCAAGCTGCAGGATGCGATCGACGCCGCAGGCGGTTGGGAATTGGAGCGCAAACTTGAGATCGCGGCGGATGCGCTGCGCCTGCCGCCGTGGGACACCAAAATCGCGACGCTGTCGGGCGGGGAGAAGCGCCGCGTCGCGCTGTGCCGCCTACTGTTGTCGGCTCCGGACATGCTGCTGCTCGATGAGCCGACCAACCACCTCGACGCCGAATCGATCGCTTGGCTTGAGCGCTATCTCGAGGAGTACCCGAGCACGGTGATCGCGGTCACGCACGATCGCTACTTCCTCGACAATGTCGCCGAGTGGATCTTGGAACTCGACCGCGGACACGGCATACCCTGGCAGGGCAACTATTCCTCGTGGCTCGAGCAGAAGGAACGGCGCTTGGCGCTCGAGGAGCGTGAAAACCAGACTTTGCGCAAAACCTTGGAGCGCGAGCTCGAGTGGGTGCGGCAAAACCCCAAGGCGCGTCAGGCGAAGAGCAAGGCGCGGCTGCAGCGCTATGAAGAGCTTGCATCCAAGGAATTCCAGGAACGCAATGAGACCAACGAGATCTATATTCCACCGGGCGAGCGGCTCGGCGAGCTCGTCATCGAAGTAAAGAACCTGCGCAAGGCGTACGGCGAGCGCTTACTGATGGACGATGCCTCCTTCAACTTGCCGCGCGGCGGCATCGTCGGAATCATCGGCCCGAATGGCGCCGGCAAGACGACGCTGTTCCGCATGTTGACGGGCGTGGAAGCACCTGACGCCGGACAGATCCGCCTGGGCCCGACGGTCAAACTCGCCTACGTCGACCAATCACGGCAGAGCCTTGATGCGAAAAAAACCGTATGGGAGGAAATATCCGGCGGCCTCGACATGATCAAGGTCGGCAACTACGAGACGCCATCGCGCGGCTACGTCGGACGCTTCAATTTCAAAGGCGCGCAGCAGCAGCAGCACATCGGCGAGCTCTCCGGCGGCGAGAGAAATCGAGTACATCTTGCAAAGGTCGTGAAGTCCGGCGGCAACGTGTTGCTCCTGGATGAGCCTACCAATGATCTCGATATCGAAACCCTGCGCGCGCTGGAGGAGGCCTTATTGAGCTTTCCCGGCTGCGCCGTGGTGATCTCCCATGACCGCTGGTTTCTCGACCGCATCGCGACCCACATACTCGCCTTTGAGAACAACTCCGAAGTCGTATGGTTCGAAGGCAACTATCAGGAATACGTCGAAGACTTCAAACGCCGCAAGGGGGAGGAAGCGGCGCACCCTCACCGCGTCAGATACCGCCCGCTGCAGCGCCAATAGCAATCAATGACCTCTGAAGAGTCCAACGGTACGCGACTTCGCTGGATCGGACCGCTCGCCTCGCTCCTGGTATTTGCAGTCGTCGCGTTCGTCCTGCATCGAGAGCTCGCGCATCTGCATACGCGCGAGATTCTCGAGGAGCTGCGCCAGACGCCGCGCGCGCATGTGCTCATCGCGCTGGCCTTTACGACCACCAGTTACTGGTTGCTCGGCTTCTACGATCTCCTCGGCTTGCGTTATCTCGGCAAGGCGGTGGCCTATCGGCGCACCCTACTGACGTCGTTTATTGCGAACGCCTTTGGGCACAATCTGGGCCTCGCGGCCTTTACGGGCGGCGCCGTGCGCTTTCGCCTGTATGCCTCCGCGGGTTTGACGGCGGTCGATGTCGCAACGCTGCAGGGCTTCTGCAGCCTCACCATCGGCATCGCTCTGGCGACGCTCGGCGGCTTGTCTCTCACGCTCGAACCGACTCATACCGCAGCGGTGCTGCACCTGCATCCGCGCTGGGCGATGCTGGTCGGGATCATGCTGCTCTCGAGTGTGGCCGCCTACGCTACTTGGTGCATCGTCGGCCGCATCCCGCTTGAGATCCGCGGCTGGGCGCTGCGCCCGCCGCGCCCCGCCCTCGGCTTTGCGCAGATCGCTCTTGGGGTATGCGACTTGAGCTGTTCGACCGCGGTGCTGTGGTGGCTGCTGCCGCCGCAGACGAGCATGAGCTTTCTAACTTTCGTCGGCGCCTACGCCGCAGCGGTGACGGCCGGCATCGTCAGTCACGTTCCCGGCGGTCTCGGCGTGTTCGAGACCGTGATCGTCTTCGCGCTGCCCGACGTGCCGGCAAGCTCGCTCCTCGGCTCGATGCTCGTTTACCGCGCCGTCTACTACCTCGCCCCGCTCACGGCCGCGACGCTCCTGTTCGGCTTGGAGGAGCTGCGCGCCCGGCGGGGGCCACTCGCGCGCGCCCACGCACTCGCCTCACTTTACATCGCGCCCGTAGTGCCGCAAGTCGCCGGGACTTTGACCTTTCTCGCCGGCTTCATACTGCTCGTCTCCGGAGCCACCCCCAGCATGGACGTGCGGCTCACGGTACTGCGTCAATTTCTGCCGCTCGCGGTACTCGAGCTTTCGCATCTCGCCGGCAGCGTCATCGGCTTAGGGCTCGTGGTGCTGTCGCGTGCGTTGTTCCGGCGCGTGCAGGCGGCCTATCACATCTCCTTCTGGCTGCTCGCGGCGGGTATCGCCGCTTCCCTCCTGAAGGGACTCGATTTTGAGGAAGCCACCGTCCTTGCGGTCGTGCTTGCCGTGCTGGTGCTCGGGCGGCGCGCATTTTATAGGCCGACTTCGATACTCGACGAGGGCTTCACACCTATTTGGGCAGTCAGCATTGCCGGGGTCATCGCGACCGCAATCTGGGTTTCGTTTCTCGCGTTCCGCCATATCGAACTCTCCAATGACCTGTGGTGGACGTTTGCCATGGATGCGAATGCTCCGCGCACCCTGCGCGCACTTTTCCTCGTGGTCGTGCTCGCCACGGCCTACCTGCTGTTGAGTGTGTTGCAGCCGGCGCGGCCTGAGCCTGGCGTGGCGGACGAAAAGGATCTGGATGAGGCGCGCCGCATCATCCGGACCTCGGACCTGACGATCGCAAATGCGGCATTGAGCGGCGACAAACGCCTGCTGTTCAGCGACGATCGCGAGGCGTTCGTCATGTACCAGGTGGCGGGCCGCAGCTGGATCGCACTCGGTGATCCGGTCGGAGCCGCAGCACGCGCCGAAGAGTTGGTATGGCGCTTTCGGGAGCTGTCTGACCATCACGGCGGCCGCACGGTCTTCTATCAGGCGAGCGCCGACTGTCTCGCGTTGTACATCGATCTCGGCCTCGCCGCGCTGAAAATCGGCGAGGAGGCGCGCGTGCCGCTGAGTGATTTCTCGCTGGAGGGAGCGGCGCGCGCTGACCTGCGGCAGGCGTGGCGGCGCGCGGAGCGCGACGGCGCGACTTTTGAGGTCATTCCGCCCGAGCGCATCGCCGAAGTGCTGCCGGATCTGCGGCGGATCTCCGATTCGTGGCTGGCGCGCAAATCGGTGGCCGAGAAGCGCTTCTCGGTGGGCGCATTCTCGGAAGCCTATATGAGCAACTTCGCAACCGTACTGGTGCGCTCGGAAGGCAACATCTCGGCGTTTGCCAATCTGTGGCGTACGGGCTCGAAGGAGGAGCTTTCAATCGACCTCATGCGCTTTGGCCCCGATGCGCCGCGCGGCGCCATGGACTATATGTTCATCGAGCTCATGCTGTGGGGGCGCGCGCACGGCTACCGCTGGTTCAATCTCGGGATGGCGCCGCTCGCCGGCCTTGAAAGCCATCCGCTCGCCCCTGCATGGCACCGCGTCGGCAACTTCGTATTTCGCCACGGCGAGCATTTCTACAACTTCGACGGCCTGCGCCGCTACAAGACGAAATTCGACCCGACCTGGGTGCCGAAATACCTGGTTGCACCGGGCGGCATCGCCCTGCCCCGAATTCTGGTGGATGTCTCGATGCTGATCTCCGGTGGCATGAAAGAGCTCTTTGGGCGATGAAGCAGCGGCGCGCTGCCTACTTTGTGCTGCTCGGGGCCTTGGCGCAGGCGCACGCGTTTGCCGCCAACCTTTCGGGCGGCAAGCCAATGCGCGCCGCACCCTTCGGAATCGTCACGGTTTACAAGCCGGCGCCAGCGGAGCCCAACAGCGTGGCCTTGTTTGTGTCCGGCGACGGCGGCTGGAATCTGGGAGTCGTCAATATGGCCCGCGCGCTCGCGAGTGCGGGCGCCCTCGTCATCGGCGTCGACGTGCGGCACTTCCTGAGCGCGGTCGCCCACTCGCATGCGGCGTGCCAGCCGCTTGCGGTTGACTTCGAGCGCCTGAGCCATCAAATACAAAAGCAGGCCGGTCTGAAGGACTATCACGTACCGGTACTGGTCGGGTATTCCTCTGGCGCCACCATCGTCTACGCCGCCCTCGCGCAGGCGCCGGCCGGCACCTTTGCCGGCGCCATCAGCATGGGCTTCTGCCCGGATCAGGACTTTGGCGGCGCGACGCTGTGCCCCGCTCCGCAGCTGCGTTATACGCACGGCAAAGCGGGCGCGCTGGTGCTCGAACCGGCGCCGCATCTCGAAATTCCCTGGATTGCCTTGCAGGGCCAAGAGGATGCCGTGTGTTCGGCGCAGGCCGTCGATCAATTCGTCGCTAATACCGGCGGCGGTGCGGTGGTGCGTTTGGCCCACGTCGGGCACGGCTTTTCGGTCGAACGCAATTGGCTGCCGCAGCTGCTCGCCGCCTACAAGAGCATTGCCACTCAGCCGGAGGCGTCGGCGGCCCGGGGACCGGAAATACAGGATCTGCCGATCACCACGGTGCGCGCAACTGTGCAAGAAGCCGGTGTGCTCGCGCTCCTTCTGACGGGTGACGGTGGCTGGGCCGGCCTTGATCGCGATCTCGCAGCGCACCTTGCGCAGCGCGGTGTTGCCACTGTCGGCTTCAACTCCTTGCGGTACTTCTGGCACCAGCGCACCCCGGAGGAAGCCGCCGGCGACGTGACGCGGGTAATCGAGCATTTTCTGAGCGCTTGGAAGAAGACGCACTTTATTGTCATCGGCTACTCCTTCGGAGCCGACGTGGCGCCCTTCATCGTCAATCGCCTGCCGGCGCACCTGCAGCAGCAGCTCCTTGCGGTAAGCCTGCTCGGCATCGAATCCGACGCGGACTTCGAAATTAGTGTCGCCGACTGGATTTCCGGCGCGGCGAGCCGCGGTCGCGCCGTGCGGCCGGAGCTCGCGGCCATCAACGCGCCGGTGCTGTGCATCTATGGCGAGGGCGAGAGCACGACGATCTGCCCGGCCGTGCAGAGCGGACGCGTCCGCGGTGAACGCATCGGCAGCGGCCACCACTTTGGCGGCGATTACGCTGCTATCGCTGATCAGATACTGGCATTTGCAGGCATTATGTCGCACCATAATTGATGGCGAGTTGGCTATGCGCGGATGCGCTAGAATTCTGGTTGCGGCGCGCAGACCAATAACGACAGGCGCCGCAGTACGAGCATGTCGGTATACATAGACGCAGCGAGCCGCATCGTGCACGACCAGGAGCAGAGCCTGGCCTTGGTCTGCCCGCATTGCCTGATTACCGCGCATATCACGCCGGCCGCAGTTCCCAGATTTGAAGATCTGCAGGCGCACAAGCCGAAGTACATCGGACTCGTCTATCGCTGCGATGCATGTTTGGCGCCGATTTTTCTGCGCTTCACGGCGCGCATGTATGCAGCAAATCGTGTCGAACTCGCCCCGCAGTTTAATGAGATCGAACGGGCGCGCGAGACCTTCGCCTTCACGCATCTGCCGGAGGAGGTCGAGCTTTTTTTCAAAGAGGCGCTCACGTGCTATTCGAGCGGCGCGTTCAATGCGTTCGCCTCCATGTGCCGACGCAGTGCCCAGGCGGTGTTCGCCGACCTCGGCGAGACCGGCCGACTGCGACTCTTCGATGAGCTCAACAATGTGCGCACGATGGCCGAGCTCGATGTCGAGACCTTCACGCGCATTAAGAGCGTGCTCTTCGGCAATGACTCTGATCCGCGCCACAGTGCGCCCCTTCTCGAGAGCTACGCCGCGGGCGTGCTGCTGGAGATCATGAAGGACTTGCTCTACGAAGCGTACGTCCGCAAGGGCAAGCTGCAGCAGGCGATGATGGTGCGGCGCTTTTTCGTCGAGGAGAAAGCCGGCAACATCACGCAACTCGCGAGCGCAACCGGCGCGAGCAGCGCGACCTAGCCGCCCTCAAAGCTGGTTCAAGTCGCGCGCGGTCACCGGCCACACCGCCGCCGCGCGTCACCGCGTCGCGGCCGACAACCCACCTATTAGCCGCAGACTGTGACTGCGTTCACGCACGTCGCCACGATCGCGTGCGCAACTTCGGATTCGCTTCACAATAATTTGCCGCGCGCCGTTGAACAATATCACGCGGGGAACGCAGCAGCAGCATTCCGCAACCACGCACTGGCCACGGTGAGCTCATGAAACGAGTCGAACGCTTGCGCATTTTCCAGCTCGCCATCGAGGAGATTGAACGCCGCCGCGCCGCAACACTTGCCGCAAGGGAGCGGCAGCTCACCTCCAGTGCGGCGAAACTCGCCGATCTCGAAGCGCACAGTGAAACTTATGCGCACCACCTGAATGCGCGCGCAGGCGCGCCGCTGGGCGAGGCTGGGCTGAGCGATTGTCTCACTTATCTTGCACGACTCAGGGCGGCGGTGCGGCAGCAGGCAACGCTCGTGACGCGAGCGCGAACCGAACGCGACGCCGAGCGCCTGAGCTGGAAAGACGCCGCACAGCGTGTTGAGGTCGTCGGGCGGCTCATCAGTCGCTGGAAAAACGAAGAATATGGCTTCGGTAATCACTGCACGCAGCGCGCCTCTGCTGCTCGCCTGCGACGACACTCGATCCGCGAGCGCGCGGCATATGGCGCCTGAAAACGCCGCCGCCGATATCGACGCCGAAGCTGCCGGCAACGCCGCGCTTGCGACGCCCCCCGTAACGGCGACCTGCATAGCCGCCGCCGTGCCGGAACGAGTCGCGCCGGCAATACTGACAACTTTTGCGGCGTTCACCGGGCCACCGCCGCATGTGACGCCGCCAACACTCTTGCCCGCGCCTGCAGCCTCGGAAACCATGGCACCGCGGCGCACCGGTGCCGAGGCCGTGGCCGCCCGGCCGAGCGTTGTGAGAACTGCCAGCCTGCAGAGCGCCGCAGCGCCAAATGCGCCTGGCGAATCGGGCACCGACGTGTCGTCGCAAGCGGCCGCCTGGTTCGGCGCATGGGGATTGCTGAGCTTGTGCGTGCCAACCCTGCAGGCTGCAGCACCGAATCCCGCTCCTACGGTAGCCAAGCCCGTCCGGCGGCGACGGCGCACGGGTCGCGCGCGGCGCTGCAAGGCCTCCTCCTGAAGAGGAGCCCAGCTGGGTCATGAAGGCAGACGCCCTCCGCCGCGGTAGCCGCGCGGGCCTGGCTGGCGCGCCTTGAGCGACGCGCAAAGTCCGGCGCGCCGCTGAGCGGCCGGCGCCGCCCGTCATCCCACGAACATTCGTGCGTTGCGAAACAGGCGCAGCCAGCCGCTATATTCCCCACTACCCTGCGGCCGCCACGAATTCTGCACGTAGCGAAACGAGCGTTCCGGGTGCGGCATGATGATCGTGACGCGGCCGTCCGTGTTTGCCAGAGCCGCGAGGCCAAAGGGCGAGCCGCTCGGATTGAACGGATAGGTACTCGCGACACGGCACTCATGATCCACGTAGCGACAGGCCACAAGACCGCTCGCCGCGCAGGCATCGGCTGCGGCAGCCGAGGCAAACGCGGCCTGGCCTTCGCCGTGCGCGACTGCGATGGGCAGAAATGATCCCGACATTCCAGTGAACAAGACTGACGGCGACGGCAGAATCTCAACGAGCGCAAATCGCGCCTCATACTGCTCGCTTGCGTTGCGCAGGAAGCGCGGCCAATGCTCGGTGCCGGGAATGAGCTCCGTCAAGGCTGAAAACATCTGACAGCCATTACAGATCCCGAGTGCAAAGCTGTCGGAGCGCGCGAAGAAACGCACGAAATCCTCGCGCACGGTCGGATGAAACAAGATCGACTTGGCCCATCCCTCACCCGCTCCCAGTACGTCGCCGTACGCGAATCCACCACAGGCAACGAGCCCCTTGAAGTCCCTGAGCGAGCGTCGGCCGCCGATGAGGTCCGTCATGTGAATGTCGTGCGGCTCGAAGCCGGCGCGTTCGAACACGGCAGCCGTCTCGACCTGGCTGTTGACGCCTTCCTCGCGCAGGACTGCAACGGCCGGACGCAGGCCGCGCGCGATATAAGGCGCCGCGACGTCCTCCTCCGGATCAAACGTCAGTGCCACGCACAAGCCCGGATCCGCATCCCTGGTGCAGGCGGCAAACTCCTGATCAGCGCTCACGGGCGCGTCGCGCAGCCTGCGCATCTGCCAGGATGTTTCCGACCAGGCGCGCCGCAGCGCCGTCCACGATTCGTCAAATCTGAGCGCGCCCACCGTAATGCGCACTCGCGACTCGCCGGCGCCGCTCACGGCCGGCGTGCCGATGCGAAATGCGTGCGCGCCAAAGCCGTGGCTCGCGAGCAGCGCCGCCACGCGCGCCTCATCGTTCGTGCGCACCTGAATCACCGCCCCGAGCTCCTCGGCAAAGAGCTGCTGCAGCGCGCCTCCCCGCGCGCACGGCAATTCGATTTCAAGGCCGCAGTGTCCGGCGAAGGCCATTTCGGCGAGCGTCGCGAAGAGACCGCCGTCCGAACGGTCGTGGTAAGCGAGCACGAGGTTCGCCGCTTTGAGGCTTGCCAGCGCGTGCGCGAACTGCAAAAGCTGCTGAGCGTCGTCCAGATCGGCAGGCTCAGCGCCCAGCTCCCCATAGACTTGCGTGAGAGCGGAAGCGCCTAGGCGATTCCTGCCGCGACCGATATCGATGAGCCAGAGCGAGGTTGCGCCGCTGTCGACGCGCAGTTCGGGAGTGAGCGTGCGCCGCACATCCGCGACCGGCGCGAAGGCCGATACGATGAGCGACAGGGGCGCGACGACGCTCCTCGTTGCATCACCCTCGCGCCATGTCGTCTTCATCGACAGTGAGTCCTTGCCGACAGGGATGGCGATTCCGAGCCGCGGACAAAGCTCCTCGCCGATGGCGCGCACGGTCTGATAGAGCGCCGCATCCTCACCCGGTTCGCCGCAGGCGGCCATCCAGTTGGCCGACAGGCGGATCATTCCGAGCGACTCAACGTCCGCGGCGAGGATATTGGTGACGGCCTCCGCCACCGCGAGGCGTCCGGAGGCGGGCGCGTTCAGCAGCGCAACCGGCGTGCGCTCGCCCATCGCCATCGCCTCCCCGGCGTGGCCATGGTAGTCGGCAAGGGTCACGGCCACATCACTCACCGGCACCTGCCATGGACCGACCATCTGGTCGCGACTGATGAGGCCGCCCACCGTGCGGTCGCCGATGGTAATGAGAAACGTCTTGTCTGCAACCGCCGGGAGGCGCAGTACCCGATAGGCTGCCTCGCGCAAATCGATGCGCGCGCAGTCGAAGGAGCGGCTTTCGCGTTCGAAGGTGTGGACCTCGCGGCGCAGGCGCGGCGCGCCGCCGAGCAGAACCTCGATGGGCATATCGACGGGCTCGTTGCCGTAGAGCGAATCGTGCACGACGAGTTGTCCGCTGGCATCGATGACGCCGATGACTGCGAACGGGCAGCGTTCGCGCGCCGCCAAGTCGGCAAACCCTGACAGTCTCGCGGGTGCGATGGCGAGGATGTAACGTTCTTGCGCCTCGTTGCACCAGATCTCCAGTGGCGACATACCTTGCTCCGCACTCGGCACGGCGCGCAGATCAATGCGCGCGCCCCGCGCACTGTGCGCGACAACCTCGGGAATGGCGTTCGCGAGACCGCCGGCACCGACGTCGTGGATGAGCGCAATGGGGTTTGCCGGCCCGAGTGCCCAGCAGGCGTCGATCACTTCCTGCGCGCGTCGCTGCACCTCGGCGTTGCCGCGCTGCACGGAGGCGTAGTCAAGATCCACGGTGCTCGCGCCGCTACCGAGCGAAGAGGATGCACCGCCGCCGAGACCAATCAGCATCGCGGGGCCACCGAGCACGACGAGCTTGGCGCCGATCGGCACCTCACCCTTCTCCACGTGCCCGCGGCGCACGTTGCCCAGCCCGCCGGCGATCATGATCGGTTTGTGATAGCCGCGAATGCGCTCCGCGCCATCGCCCGCTGCCCGACCTTCAAAGGTCCTGAAGTAGCCGCAGATCGCGGGGCGCCCGAACTCGTTATTAAAGGAGGCCGCACCGATGGGACCGTCAGTCATGATCTCCAGAGCCGAGGCGATGCGCTCCGGACGGCCAAACTCACGCTCCCAAGGGCGCTCGAAACCGGGAATGCGCAGATGCGATACGGAAAATCCAGTCAGTCCCGCTTTGGGCTTCGCCCCGAGGCCGGTCGCTCCCTCGTCACGGATCTCGCCGCCCGAACCGGTTGCGGCGCCGGGAAACGGTGAGATGGCGGTCGGATGATTGTGTGTCTCGACTTTGACTACGATGTCGATCGGTTCGCTGACACCGCGGTAGACACCGCTGTCCGGAGCGGGGAAATAACGCACACCGACGGCGCCTGCAATGACTGCGGCATTGTCCCGGTACGCCGACAGTATGCCGTGCGGGCTGCGCGCGTGTGTATTGCGGATCATCGCGAACAGAGATTTTGCCTGTGCCTGTCCGTCTATGATCCAGCTCGCGTTAAATATCTTGTGCCGGCAATGCTCCGAATTTGCCTGCGCGAACATCATGAGCTCGACGTCGGTCGGATCGCGCCCCATGCGAGTGAAGCTCGCGCGCAGATAGCTGATCTCATCCGCGCAGAGCGCCAGGCCAAGCTCACTGTTGGCTTGTTCGAGCGAGCCGGGGCCGGCGGCGAGGGCAATCCGCGCCAGCGGGCGCGGTGCTGCCTGCTGAAAAAGCTGTGCTGCGTTCTCGGCATCAAACAGCACCATCTCGGTCATCCGGTCGTGGAGCACGGGTGCGAGGCGCTCGAGCCTCTTGCGATTGAGCCCGGCGGATGAGTGAACCTCGTAAGCGATGCCGCGTTCGATGCGCCGTACGACTTCGAGCCCGCAAACGTGTGCGATGTCGCTGGCATTGCTCGACCAGGGCGAAATGGTGCCCGCCCGCGGCACGACGAGAATGAGCTGCTTGCGTGCCGCGGCGCTCGGCGGCGCAGCAGCGCCTGAGCGCGCGCCTGCACCGTATGTCAGCAGGCGTCGCAGGACCCCCGCCTCCACATCGCTCAAGGCGCGATCCGCATCGATAAAATGCGTGAATGCAGAACTGAGACCCGTGACGGCGGGGTCCAACACCGTCAGGCGATCAAGAAGTTTTGCGATCCGAAAGGTCGATAGCGCCGCGGAACCGGGAATCTCGAGCATGAGCGGCTGCGGTGCTACTTCTTCGGCGGGGAGTCGCGCGGCGGCGCCGCGTACAGCGCCCCGGGAAACTGGCTGACGTTGCCTCCCTCGAATGGGGTGATCTTGCTGACTCCCTGTTTCTTCACCTCATCGACCCGCAGTACCGAATGCAAAGGCAAGTACGTGCGCCTGACCCCCTCGAATTCTCCCTTGATGCGCTCTTCACCCGGGTCGAGGACCACTGAGGAGCGTTCGCCGAAGACCAGATCCTCGACTTCCAGGAAGCCGAACAGAGTGCCGTGGCTTACTTTTCGGGCGTAAACTTCATAAACCTTGCCCTGATTCACGAACATAATCTTGAAAATGTGACTGGCTGCCATGGGATCGGGGCTCGCGACTGCTAAGTTGCTGGATACATTATATGTCCGGGCGCGCCGGGGAGGCGGGTGTGCGCGCAGGACATGCGATCGACACAAGATTTACGGCCTCTGGGGCAACCATGGCGCTACGTCTGAGCGTCGTCAGTGATCATCGGCGGGTGCTGGGCGACCGCAGCACTATCGTGCTCGGAGCGGCGGGCGCGACCATTGGACGTGCGCCGAGCAACGACTGGGTGTTACCGGACCCGCAACGCTATGTGTCGGCGCGTCATGCCCGCATCGCCTGCCGCAACGGGCAGTATTTCGTCGAAGACCTGAGTACCAACGGCGTATTCGTCAACGAGGACGAGCGGCCACTCGGCAAGGACACCGCGCGCCAGCTTTGTAGTGGCGACGTACTGCGCGTCGGTGAGTATCAGCTGGTGGTCGCCGTCGAAGAAGATGCGCATCCTGTGTCCGGGGCTGGGCCGCAAGAGCCGCCGATCGCGTTGCCGACGAACATCGCAACCCTGCGCACTGTTGATCGCAAGGGGCAGCCGGACCTGGGCTCCGCGCTTGACCTCGGCGCGCTACTGGTAGTGGATGCCCCCGGCAGCGGCGCCATGCAACCGGTGAATGCCTTCGGCCAGGCGGTGCCGGCGTCGGCTTCGGGGATTTTCGCGGAGACTTCCCCCGGGCTCGATGAAGCGGCCATCGCCCGCCGCATCGCGCGGCTTGCAAAAGCCGCGGCGCGCAATCCCAAGAATCGTGCCAGTGTTCCCGCTCTCTTTGACGTGCAGAGCGGACTTGCCGCCTTCTGCCGCGGCGCCGGCATCGATAACGAGCGCCTGCCGGCTGACGCGCAGACGCGCCTCATGCATCTCGCGGGACAGCTGCTGCGTGAGGCGCTGGTGGGATTGAAGGATCTGGAGCGTGCGCGCAACGAAATCCGCAACCGCTTTCGCATCGAGATCCAGGCCGATGCCGACGACCCGCGACCGTCACTCGCTAAATCGGCAATCGAAGAGCTCCTGCTCAATCTCCTAACACAGCACGAAAGCCGCCAGACGGATGCCGTGCAGTGGCTGCGCGAGACCGTGGACTCCGCCAAAGCGCATGAAAGCGCCTCAGCCCTTGCGTTGCGGGCGGCATTCGTCGAGTTCGTCGACCGGCTCGATCCTGCGGAACTCGAAGCGCGCTTTGAACGCGCCAGCAGGCGCGGCAAGCTGCGCGGCGGCGGCCGTGCCGGTTACTGGGATCTGTATGCCGAGTTCTACCGCAGCCTCATCGAGATGCCGGCCGATCACCTGCCGCACACCTACGTAGAAGCCTTTGCCAAGGCCTATAAAGACGCGCTGAAAAAGCCCGCGCCATAACGGTGCAGCCGGTGCCGGCGCCTAAGCTGTGGTGCCTCCGACAATCTTGCGTAGAATCGGCGCATGCCGCAAATTCGCAGCGTACTCGTCGCCAATCGCGGCGAAATCGCCATCCGTGTCATGCGCGCTGCGAGTGAGCTCGGAGTGCGCACGGTAGCGATCTATTCGCAGGAAGATCGCTTCTCCCTGCATCGCACGAAGGCAGACGAAGCCTACCTCGTCGGCCGCGACCGCGGGCCGATCGAGGCGTATCTCGACATCGAGGATATGTTGCGCATCGCGCGCGATGCGCATGTCGATGCGATTCATCCCGGCTATGGCTTTCTCGCTGAGAACCCGCAGTTTGCGCAGGCGTGCGCGGCGGCGCGCGTCATCTTTGTCGGCCCTTCCCCGGAGACCATGCGCACGCTCGGCAACAAGGTCGCGGCGCGGCATCTCGCCGAATCCGTCGGCGTGCCGGTGATGCCGGCAACGCCGGCGTTGCCGTCCGACCCGGAGGCCTGTGCGCGCCTGGCGCGCGACATCGGCTATCCGCTGATGCTGAAGGCGAGCTGGGGAGGCGGCGGACGCGGCACGCGCGTGATCGAGAGCGAAGCCGCGCTGCGTGAGCTTCTGCCCCTGTCGCGGCGCGAGGCACTCGCGGCCTTCGGCAACGATGAGGTGTATCTCGAAAAACTCGTACGGCGCGCGCGCCACGTCGAGGTGCAGATCCTGGGCGACTCCCATGGGGGACTCGTGCACGTCTTCGAGCGCGATTGCACCGTGCAAAGGCGCCATCAGAAGGTCGTGGAGCGCGCGCCGGCAGTGTTCCTCGAGGAAGGCACGCGCCGCGAGTTATGTACGGCGGCGCTTGCCATCGGGCGCGCAGTCCAATACGTCAATGCCGGCACGGTCGAGTTCCTGCAGGATGCCGACAGCGGAAAGTTTTATTTTATCGAGGTCAATCCGCGCATCCAGGTTGAGCACACGGTGACCGAGTGCGCCACCGGCATCGACCTCGTCAAGGCGCAGATCCGAATTGCCGGCGGCGCACGCATCGGCGCGCGCGACAGCGGCGTGCCTGCGCAAGAGGACATTCGTATCGCATCTCACGCACTGCAATGTCGGATCACCACCGAGGATCCGGAGAATAACTTCATTCCTGATTACGGCAAGATCGCGGCCTACCGCAGCCCCGCAGGTTTCGGTGTGCGGCTCGATGCGGGTACCGCTTATGCAGGCGCGATCATCACCCGCTCCTACGACTCGCTCCTGGTCAAGGTCACCGCCTGGTCGCCTACGCCTGAGGAGACCATCGCGCGCATGCACCGCGCCCTTTGGGAATTCCGCATTCGCGGCGTGGTCACGAACCTGCGCTTTCTCGATCAGCTCATCACCCACCCGCGTTTTGTGCGCGGCGACTACACCACACGCTTTATCGAGGAAACGCCCGAGCTCTTCCGCTGGCCGCGCAAGCGCGATCGGGCGACGCGAATCCTGGCCTATATCGGCGACACCATCGTCAACGGCGCCGCGGAGACCAAGAATCGCATCCACCCCACCCGCCTCGCCGCGCCGCGCCTGCCGCCGGTCGCGCTGCCGGCGCCCGCCCCGGGCACGAAGCAACGGTTCGACGAACTTGGACCGGAGCGCTTCGCGCAGTGGATGCTCAAGGAACGGCGCGTGCTCATTACCGACACGACGATGCGCGATGCGCACCAGTCGCTGCTCGCTACGCGAATGCGCACGATCGACATGACCGCAATCGCACCCTATTACGCGGGCCTGCTGCCCGAGCTGTTCTCAGTGGAATGCTGGGGCGGCGCGACCTTCGACGTCGCCCTGCGCTTTCTGCGCGAGGACCCCTGGCTGCGGCTCACATCACTGCGTGCGCAAATGCCTAATCTCCTGTTGCAGATGCTGCTGCGCTCCGCCAACGCCGTCGGCTATACCAACTATCCGGACAACGTCGTGCGTTTCTTCGTAGCACGGGCCGCCGCAGGCGGCGTCGACATATTCCGCATCTTCGACTCGCTCAACTGGGTCGAGAATATGCGCGTCGCCATCGATGCAGTGCTCGAGTCCGGTAAGCTCTGCGAGGCCGCAATCTGCTACAGCGGAAACCTGAGCGATCCGCACGAACGGAAGTACACCCTCGATTACTATTTGGGGCTCGGCCGCGCACTGAAAGCCGCTGGCGCGCACGTGCTCGGCATAAAGGACATGGCAGGCCTGTGCCAGCCGCGGGCGGCACACACGCTGGTGCAAGCCCTGAAGCAAGAGATCGGCCTGCCCGTGCACTTCCACACGCACGATACCAGCGGCATCGGTGCAGCCAGCGTGCTTGCCGCAATCGATGCGGGGGCGGACGCGGTCGACGGCGCGATCGACGCGATGAGCGGGCTCACCTCACAGCCGAATCTGGGCTCCATTATTGAAGCTCTACGCCACGGGCCACGCGCCACCGGCATCGATCCGGCGAAGCTGCGCATGATCTCGGCCTACTGGGAACAAGTGCGCAAACTCTATGCAGCATTCGAAAGCGACATCCGTGCCGGCGCATCCGAGGTGTACGTCCACGGCATGCCCGGGGGCCAGTACACAAACTTGCGCGCGCAGGCGCGCGCGCTCGGAATCGAAGACACACGCTGGCCCGAGGTGGCCCAGGCCTACGTCACCGTGAACGACATGTTCGGCGACATCATCAAGGTCACGCCGACCTCGAAGACCGTCGGCGATCTCGCGCTCCTCATGATCACGAGCGGCCTGACACGCGAGCAGCTTCTTGATCCGCACACTCAAATCGCATTTCCGGAATCCGTCGTGCAGCTCTTTCACGGCGACATGGGCCAGCCCCTGGGCGGGTTTCCCGAGCCGTTGCAGCGCAAGATTCTCAAAGGCGCGCAACCGCTGAGTGCGCGCCCCGGCGCCTCGCTGCCGGTGGTGGATATCGAAGCTGAGCGCGCCAAGATCCAACAGAAGTTGCCGCGGCCAATCACGGATGAGGATTTGGCATCGTACCTGATGTATCCGCGGGTGTGGCTGGATTACGCCGCCCAGCGCATGCAGTACGGCGATGTGGGGATCCTGCCGACGGCGGTGTTCTTTTATGGAATGGAACCGGGACAGGAGATCAGCGTCAGTCTGGAGCGCGGCAAAACGCTGATCGTATCGTACGTCGCAACGAGCGAGGTCCACGAGGACGGCACGCGCACGGTGTTCTTTGAATTGAATGGCCAGCCACGTTCGGTGCGCGTCGCGGATCGCAGCCAGGTCGCGCAGCGCCCGCCGCCACGCAAAGCCGAATCCGGCAACGCGCTGCAAGTGGGTGCGCCAATGCCCGGGACAATCGCAACTGTCAGCGCGACGCTCGGCCGCAAGGTCGCGCGCGGCGATATCCTCCTAACCCTCGAGGCCATGAAGATGGAGACCGCGGTGCGCGCCGAGACGGACGGCGAGGTCGCCGAGATACTGGCGACCTCGGGTCAGCAGGTTGACGCTAAAGACCTGCTCATCGTGCTCGCGTGATCAACGCGGTTTGCTGCCGCTCACGATGGGAACCTGCCAGACGGCATACTCTCGAGGATTGCGGACGCTCGCAATGATGTAATCAAAAAGTGCGCGCGCTGCGTCAGCGTGCAGCGCGGTGCGGGCGCCGATCGCCTCCGCATAGCCGTCGCGCCATGCTTCGAGCATCGTCGCGAAAGTCTCGCGCGGGACGCGCACGGTATCGACGGTGACGTAGTCGACGTGCAGCTCTTCGATGCCAAGGTCGTGCAGCAGCGTCCACGTGCGCCGTCCGATGCGCGCATCCACACCGGTGGCGCGTCCGAAAGCGACGGCGCCTTCGTGCCACAAGCGATCCGGATCGAGCTTGCCCGCCATCATGTGCAGCATCCCGTAGTCTTCGCTCAGGACGTGCAGCCAGCCGCCCGGCTTGCAGATCCGGCACAGTTCCGCGAGTGCCTTCTCCGGCTCCGGAATCGACTGCGTCATGTGGCGGCAAACCACGAGATCAAATTGCTCCGACTCAAGCGCGAGCGCGAACGCGTCGCCCTGCTCAAAGCGCAGTCGCGGCGCGAGTGAAGCGTAGCGGCGGCTCGCATACGCGACCGAGCTTTCCAGGATGTCGATGCCGATCACCGTGGCGCGTTCGTACATGAGCGCGAGCCGCGACGTGATCTCGCCGCTGCCGCAGCCGATGTCGGCGATGCGGCAGTCGTGCGGTAGGACATAGCGCGCGAACAGCCGCTCTTCCTGCGGCCAGATGGCATTCGCCTGCGCAAAGAGAGTGCGAATCATCGACTCGTGCGCCATTTGATCGGCGTGCGGATTGCGCGTCACGCTCATCTAAGATGACTCAAGCCCTGTGCGGCTTCATTGAGCCATTCAGCCCGTTCGGGGCTGTCTGGCAGTTGTGTCGCCAACTCGCGCGCGCGCGCGTAGCTTGCGCGCGCATCCGCTGCGGCCCCGGTTTTGGCTTGCGCCTCGGCGACGGCGAGCCAATTCGGCGGGTATTCGGGGCGAAGTGCCGCCGCGCGCTCGGCCGCGGCGAGGCCGCGCTCGGGATCGCCAGGTCCCAACGGCCATCCCGGCGCACGAATCCAAACCAATGCCTGCACGCGCGCGGGCCCCGCGTCATCGTAGGCCGGGTCGACAGTTTCGGCACGCGCCAGAGTCGCGAGCATGTCGTTGAGAATGGCGCCCGCCAGTGCGGGGTGCTCCCGCGCCTCCAGTCCCAATGCGACCCCGCGGCTGAAAAGACACGCAACCGCCTGCGGCGCCGCGGCGATGCACGTATCAGCATCGCGGCGGGCTGCGCGCGCGAGCTCGGCGCGGATGTGCGGATCGGACTCATGCTCGGCCTTGCGGGCGTCTGCGGCAATGGCCGCCGCCAGCTCTGCGCTCGAAGCGTGCGTCGGCGTCTGCACCGCAGGCCGCACTGGCACCGTGCAGGCGGCGAGCGGCAAAGCCGCAAGCGCCCATAGGAAACGCAACCTCACGGCGCGGCCGTGCGCGCCGGCAGCTGTGGCAAGACGAAGCCCTGCAGGCGAAGGTTAGCCAATGTCTCCGCGCCGGGCCCGCCCTTGGCCAAGCTTAAAAGAGCAGCGCGCAGCGACTCGACTCGCGATTTCGGCACACGCGAGTCGACGACCGCGAAGATAGCAGCGGGCAAGGGCGCGGATTGTGTGACCGCCTGCAGATCATCTGCAAAGGGCAGACTCGCAAGCGCTGCCATTTGTGGCCCATCGAGCAGCGCCGCCACCGGATCACCCGCTGCCACCCGTCGCAATACGGAGAGCACCTGCGCGTTCTGGGCGATTTTCACATCTGCGGGCAATTCCCAGGATGCGAGGGCGTAGTTGCGCACGAAATCCGCTGCGTAGCCAGCGACGCTAAGAATAGTGTAGCCGGAAATCGTGGCGGGCCCACTCACGCGACCCTTCTTTGCAACCAGCGTCCACCGCTGCCGTACGCCGACGCCGGTCACGTCCGCCTGCACGAGCGGCGCAAGATGCAAAGCGGCTGCGTGCTCGACAAAGAATGGATACGGCACAAATGCCAGCGCGGCTTCGGGCTGCGCGAGCTTCTCAAGGCCACCTGCTTCGGTGGCGTCGTACGTCGCCGCGAGACTTCCGGCGGGCCAGTGCGCGGCAGCGGCCGCGGCCGCGGCGAAGGCGTCGAGATAGGGCTGCGCTTCGCCCGTGCCGCCGGGATATCCCGGCGCACAGAAGACTATAGTTACGACAGCGCCGGCCAATAGTGTAGCCATCTCATTAGGCTATCATTCCTCGCAGCGCTGTGCCTGCGCCGTGTGAAGAGCTGAATATCGCGCATGAATGTGTCCGCCTCGCCCGCAGCCGTACAATTCTTTCTGCGCGTGTTGCGCGCGCGCGGCTGGATCGCGGGAGCGTTTCTGCTGCTCGCCGGCGCTGGACTCTATGGAGCAATCCAGGTTCCCACCGATGCGGCTATCGACCGCTTGGTCATTGCCGATGACCCGGATTCGCGAGCCGCGCGCGATTTCGAGCGAGTGTTTCCTGAGGGCGAGCATGCGCTGCTGATGCTGGAGTCGGCGGATCCGTTAAGCCCCGGCTCGTTGCGCGCCACCGATGAGCTCGAGCGCCAGCTCTCACAGCTGCCGCATGTCGAGCCTCACAGCGTGCTCACCGTGTACCGGCACGCAGGAGCCTCCGCGCCGATCACATCGGAGGAGGAAGTGCGCGTGCGCAAATTCGCACTCGGGACAGCGCTTTTTCGCCGCGCCGGTCTCATCGGTGATCACTT
Source organism: Steroidobacteraceae bacterium (assembly GCA_035481795.1). Taxonomy (GTDB): domain Bacteria; phylum Pseudomonadota; class Gammaproteobacteria; order Steroidobacterales; family Steroidobacteraceae; genus PALSA-1196. The sequence continues at coordinate 20,088 of DATHRI010000021.1, read as the reverse complement.
TCTCGGTATTGCGCTCGAGCTGCGCGTGCACTCGCCCGCCGAACGCGACGCAGCGTTAGCAGCCATCGAGGCGGCAACCCAACCTTTCGAATCCGTAAGCGGCGGCCCATTTACCGCCGTGCGACGCGTCGGGGCTCCGTGGGTGAACGCATGGCTAGAAGCCAAGACCGCAGTCGCCACGATGCGCTTCATGCCCCTGTTCGGGGTTTTCCTCATGACGCTGATCCTCCTCGTCTACCGCTCCTGGCGTGCCCTTGCGGCCATCGTGCTGACTCTTGCGGCAGTGGTGGCCATGGCGGTGGGTCTGGCGGATCCATTCGGCTGGCCCAATACCATCGTCTCCGCGCTCGTGCCACTGACGGTCATGGTCACGACGACCGCTACGCTGGTCTACATTCATACCCGTTACGTCGAGCGGAGCGACGCACAACCTCTCATCGAGCATCACGCAACCGCACTCGCCAACAAATTTCTGCCCTGCACGGCTTCAATGTTCGCGACCGCAGTGGGATTTGCCGCGCTGGCAGTGTCGGATATTCGCCCGATCCGGGAGATGGGGCTATGGACCGCGAGCGGACTCATCGTTGCCTGGGTCGGCAGTTTCACCCTGTTTCCTGCGCTGCAATCCTTGCTGCGCACACCGACGCGGGCCGAACGTGCGCCGGTGGGACGGCGCTTCGCCCAGTTCGTCGAGCTGTGGGTACCGTTCACCGCGCGCTACCGCTGGTCGATGGTGGGCGCCGCGGTCTTGCTGATGGTTTGCGGTGCGGCGGCATTGTTCGGCGTGCCCGGCGAATTGGCGCCGCTCGCCCTGCAGACCGACTCGCTCGAATACGTCAATCCCAACGTCGCGATATCCAAAGACACTAGAGAATTTGAACGCACCAACGGCCTTTCGGTAACCGAACTGTGGTTGCAGGCGCGCCCCGGGGAAGTGTCGGAGCCCGAGTTTCTGCGCGCCATTGAGCAGCTGGCGCTTCACCTCGAACGCGATCCACGCATCACGGCCATCGACGGACCGACTTCGGCGCTGCGTTGGGCGAACTATATCGAAACCGGATCCGATCACCTGCCGTCCAATGCTGCAGCGTGGCCCAAGCTCGCTGCAGATCTAGAGCAAATCCTGCTGACGGAACCCGCTGCGCGTGACTTCGTCGACGTCGGCAGCCTCGCCAATGCGCGCCTCAGCATTCGCGGGCGCGGTGCACTTTTCGGTGGCCCCGGTGCGATGCGCGCGTTCGTCGAGCAGGCTTGGCATGCGGAGCAGCTGCGGGAACCAGCGCTGCGCGCTGTGCGCGGTCGGGTCGTCGGACAAGGCGTGGTCGCTGATCAGATCACGCTGCGGCTGATCCCAAGCCTGATTCAAAGCTTTGCGCTGACCGCCACTGTCATCTTCTTCGCATTCCTGGTGGTGTTTCGCAGCCCCGCCGCGCGCTTGATGGCAATGATCCCGTCACTGTTCGCGATTCTGGTCGCATTTCTATTGATGCGTATTACCGGCATCTCTTTGAACATCGCGACGATCCTGATCGGATCAACCGTGTTGGGTTCGACCGAAAATGACCAAATACATTTCTTCTACCACTTTCAGGAAGGCCGATCGAACGGCTCGACAGCGGACGCGTTACGACATGCTCTGCTCATTGCCGGGCGCCCCATCGCCTTCGCAACATTGATCAATGCAGGCGGTTTTCTCGCACTGACGTTTTCCGATCTGCCGGCGCTGCGTCAGTTTGGTATCGTTTCTGCCTCAGCCTTTGTATTGGCGCTGGTTGCCGATTTTACGGCGCTCCTGGGAGCACTTTGGATCCTGAGCCGGCGCCAGCGACTCTGAATGGCGTGGAGCTACCGGCCGTTGCCGAGATGCGCCACGCCATCGCAAGCCTCGCGCCGCACATCGTCCCTCCGGCGATCCGAGCCGCGCGCGCCTGCGCAGCGACACGACACATGAAGAGTAAATCCTACAGAATAAGTAGTTAAATCAACCAGATATAAAGTATCCATCGCATACCGCATGAACAGTTCTTGGAGGGCTGCGTAGAATCCAATCGGCGCGCGAAAGATCAATTTCTCATTGGGCGAGCGCAACGCGCTCCGCCTCAATCACACAGCCGCCACCGAGCGCACACGCTCCAGGGTCTGCAGTGCCCACCATTGCTCCACGCTCGCGCTGAGCCCTGCCAAATCGAGTCCGGCCGCGGCAAGGCAGCTGTCGCGCGATCCGTGCTCAATGAAGCGGTCCGGTATGCCCAGATGCAGCATAGGCAGCTGCAGTCCCTCCGAAGCAAGAAGTTCGCTGACGCCGGCGCCGGCGCCGCCGATGCTTGCGTTCTCCTCGATCGTCACGATGGCGCGATGACGCGCGGCGAGCGCGATCACGAGCTCCTCATCGAGTGGTTTGACGAAGCGCATGTTGACGAGCGTGGCATCCAGGCGCTCTGCAATCTTCTGTGCGTGGTCGACGAGCGCGCCAAACGCGAGAAGCGCAAGACCGCTGCGTCCTTCGCGACGCAGTTGTGCACGCCCCACGGGCAGGGCCGTCATTTGCGCCTCGACCGGGACTCCGGGACCCGTCCCGCGTGGGTAGCGCACGGCTGAGGGCCCGGGCAGAGTGCTCGCGGTGTACAACATCTGGCGGCATTCGTTTTCATCGGCCGGCGCCATGACGACCATGTTGGGAATGCAGCGAAGAAACGACAGATCGTAGCTGCCCTGGTGGGTGGCACCATCGCTGCCAACGAGCCCCGCCCGGTCCAGAGCGAAAATGACGGGCAGGTTTTGCAAGGCGACGTCATGAATGAGCTGATCGTAGGCACGCTGCAGGAAGGTCGAATATATGGCGACCACGGGCTTGAACCCTTCCGCCGCGAGGCCGGCAGCAAAGGTGACGGCATGCTGTTCGGCAATGGCAACGTCGAAATAACGCTCCGGAAACTGCTTGGAGAACTCCACGAGACCGGAGCCCTCGCGCATCGCCGGCGTGATGCCGATGATGCGCGGATCGCGCTCGGCCATGTCACATAGCCAGCGCCCGAATATCTGCGAATAGGTCGGGCCGCTGCTCTTTTCCTTGAAAATCGTGCCGCTCTGCGGATCGAAGGGTCCCGGGCCATGCCATTTGATCGGGTCGGCCTCCGCCGGCGCATAGCCCTTTCCCTTGCGCGTGACCACGTGCAGCAACTGCGGACCGCGCAGCTTGCTCAGGTTGCCCAACGTGCGCACTAGCGCAGCGACGTCGTGGCCATCCATCGGCCCGATGTAGTTGAAACCCATTTCTTCGAACAGCGTCCCCGGCAATACCATGCCCTTCAGATGCTCTTCGGAGCGGCGCGCCAGCTCCCAGACAACGGGCATCTGCCGCAGAACCTTTTTGCCCCCCGCGCGCAGGTGCGCATACATGCGCCCAGACAGCGCGCGCGCAAAGTAATTGGACAGCGCGCCCACGTTTTCCGAGATCGACATGTCGTTGTCATTGAGGATGACGAGGAGATCCGCTGGCAGCGAGCCGGCATGATTTAGCGCCTCAAAGGCCATGCCCGCGGTCAGGGCACCGTCGCCTATGATGGCGACGACGCGGCGATCCTCCCCGCGCTGCGCAGCTGCCACCGCCATCCCGAGCGCTGCACTGATTGAGGTGCTGGAGTGTCCAACACCAAAGGTGTCGTACTCGCTTTCGCTGCGCGAGGGAAACGGCGCCAGGCCGCCATTCTGTTTGATCGTATGCAGCCGCTCGCGCCGGCCGGTGAGCACTTTGTGCGGGTAGGCCTGATGCCCGACGTCCCAGACGAGGCGGTCGTGCGGCGTGTTGAACACATAATGCAGCGCGATCGTGAGTTCGATCGTGCCCAGCCCGGCGGCAAAATGCCCGCCGCGCGTGCTGACGCTGTGGATGAGAAACTGCCGTAGTTCCTGGGCCAGCAACACAAGCTTTGCGGCCGGCAAGCGCCGCACATCCGCCGGGGTATCGATGGTTTCGAGCAGGGGGTACTTCTCGGGCGGGTCGAGCATCGGCATCAGTTTACACTGCGGCACCGCCGGTCGAGCAATGACGGCAGTGCTCGACTCATTTCCGTGATGGCGAACTGAGCAGTAGCTATGATTTCCATGCGGTCACAGCGGTTCCGAAATACTCGCGGAGTGCCATCTTCGCCACGCGCGCGATGTTTCACCAAATCTAATGGCGTTAGCCGCTGGGCGTGCCGCAGCGGGCGAGGACGCCGCGCAGGTCGCGCAATGCGGGAAATATCTCGTTGTTCCAGTCGGCCCCCTGCGCGTCATAGGCCTGCTGCTCGAATTCCACGATGGCCTTGTCCTCGCGGAAAATGTTCTCGGTGAACCAGATCACGAACGGCCACACGGCGTGGATTACGCCAGGTACTCGCGGCTTCTTCACCGATAGGTAGCCGTAGGTGCGATTGGTGCGCTGCTCAGCATCCAAAGGTGTGTAGCACAGCCAGACATCCAGCACCGGATCCTTGGTTTCCTGGATATCGCGCCCGATCCACACCTTCAGACGCTGGCTGGGATAATCGGTGCGAATGCGCATGTGATCGGAGAAATCCTTCTTCACTTGGCCGCGCTTGCGCATCAAGTCCACAATGACCTTTTCGCCCATCGATGACTTCCCCGCGGTTCGGCTGAAGCTGTACTCCACTTGCGCCCAGTCGTCGCCGTGCTGGCGACCGATGCAATTGGCCCTGATCGAGCCCATCTGCTTGCGGTGCATGAACTGGTGGTTCATGTCGAACAGGTTCTCGTGCATGAACGTGTAGTGGCAGGCTACCTCGCGGTTCAGCCGCCGGGTCTTGAAGTCGCTGCGGTGTGCAGAGCCCAGCGTCGTCGGCAAGCGGCTTTCGGCCAGGGCCGGATCGCCCGGAAAAACGAAGATGAGACCGCTCACCTCGCGTACCGGATAGCTCTTCACCCCGTTGGGAAGCCGATCCGGCCCCAGGTACGGCACGCTTACACATTTGCCGCTGCGGTTATAGGTCCAGCCGTGATAGTGGCATTTGAGGTCATCACCCTTGACTACGCCCAGATGCAGCGGCACCTGGCGATGAGCGCAGCGGTCCTCCAAAGCGAATACTTGGCCGCTCGTGCCGCGATACAACACGATGGGCACCCCGGCGAAGCAGCGGCCGAGCGTGCGCGCGACCTTGAGCTCATCACACCACGCCACCGGATACCAGTAATTCGGATTCGCGCCTACGCGCCGCAGGTCGAATGCATTGTGCGAATTCGCTGCGCGGATGCTGTTCAGATTCGAGCGATCTTCGGACATGGGGCGCTCCAGCAGAAGCGATCTAGGGCACCAGAGTAGCGCGTCGAAGCGTCCCGTGGTCAAGAGTTGTGATTCACGGCGCTTCGGCGGGTTGCCCTAGCGGCAATTTCCGCAAAGTGCTGCGAGCCGCGCAGCCGCTATGTCTTAGCCGCTAAAAGGGATAATTAAGGCCCGTGAACGCGGCAACGCCCTCGCTGCCGAAGCCGATATCGACGTATCCGACTACGAAGGGCCGCGCGACGCCGCGAAATCCCAGACCGTAAACTTGATGTAGCTGCTCCACAGGAAACGTGCTCGCGCGCGCGAATACCCGGCCAAGATCGACGAACGGAGCCAGTTCCAGGTCGACCGTGGTCGAGACCGCATCGAAGGAAGCCACCGTCTTGCGCAGTTCGACGCTGGTAGCAAACGAATCGCGATCGTAAAACCGGCCGGCACCAAATCCGCGCAGCGCCTGCTCGCCCCCGATATCGCTCCTATCCCCACCGATACTGCTGAGTGCCCAGAATGGCACATTGTGCGTGCTCGGCAGATAACGCAGCGCCATGTGCGCTGCGAGCACCGTGCCCGGTGCGATCGGCCAGAAGGCGCGTCCGTCTATTCCGGCTTCGCTGTAGAGCGAATCATTCAGGATGCCGCGGCGGCTCGCGAGGCCGCCATAAGCCACGCATTCCATGCCATGAGTGGGTACCGTCAAGTCGTCCCGTGTGTCATAAATGACGGCGAGGCGGTTGAGCAGCAGGTCATTGGTGCCTACGCCCAGGATCCGGCCGAAGCGCGTCTCAATGGAGGCGATACGCGCCAGAGTCCCCGGCAGTACGTCCACGACCTGCTCGCGACCCGTGTACTGCAGCTGCCACGCACGGCTCAAATTCAGGCCGACCTGCGCCTGGACCAGCTGCTGCTGATTGATATAGTCCGTTTCATCCGTCGCCGGCGATTCATTGCCGATGCCGAAGAAGCGCGGTGTCCCATCACGATCGTAAATCAGGCTGCCGTTGATCGACCAGCGTTCATCGCGCAAGCGCCCGCTCTGATACTCGGCGTCGAATTCGCGCTCCACGCGCTCCTTGATGCCCGCGACCACTGACCACTGCAAATCCGCAGAGGGATACGCGAACGCGCGCGCGTGTAAGCCGTACCCGAAATATTGGCTGTGCAGCAGATCGGGCGCGATAATTTGGCGGACATCGTGGTGTTCATCGGTCTGCAGCCAAACCGGCAGAATTCCGACCGTGGTGCCGCTGTCCGGATCAACGGCGATCTCCGGCAACGGAATGAATGGCGCGGTCGCGGGATTAAACCAACCTGACAACCCCGCGGGCGGCGCCGTGGCTGGCAACGGAATTGGTCCGGCCACCGGCGGCTGAGGCGGCTCCTCCGCAGCTGCGGCCGCCCACGCTGGCGGCGGCGGCAGGCAGGCGATGCCGCCACAGAACAGAATCAATGCGAGCGCAATATGCCTCGGGCATCTTGCTCCGGGGACAAACGCACGGTGCCTAATCAAGATCACTGCTGTGAACCGTGCGTGACCGGCCGCTCAGCCGTGCAACTGGGCAAAGCAGTCTACTAGCCGCTCGATATCCGACGCTACCAAGAGGCCCGGCGTCAAGAAGCGCAACAGCGTCGCTGCCAGAGGTCCCCGTGCCGTGTGGATCACAATGCCCGTGGCCGTCGGAGTCCGATGCAGCGCCGTACAGGTCACACCACAGGGCAAATGGTACGCGTGCAAGACCATCGCCGACGCCTCGGGTAGCACCGCTAGTTCACGACGCTCTTAATCGGCACACTGCCGACAGTGGCTGAAGTAGCGGTAGCACCTCCCGGAGCGCGCGCGCGACGTCATTGGGAAAGTCGATCTCGATCCACGGCGCTCCCGTGACGTCGACGATCTCGAAAATCTGGCTGCGCTCCTGCAGCAAATCGCGCACCGCTTCCTCGTGCGGCATATGGGCGCGATCGTTATCGACGTAGCCGGCGACGAGCGCCGCGAGCCGCTGCGCGCCGGCCTGGTCGAAGCGGAAGAAGCCGACTGACTCGCCGATGGTGTCGAATTGCAGATCGGCCGCAAGGCGCTTGCGCAATTCGATCGGTATTGCGTTGCGCACGCAGACTTTGACGGGCTCGTCGCCAGCCTCGAAATCGCGGTCGAACAGCAGGCGGTTGGCCGGCTGATCGCCCGCGACCAGCGCGGTCACGATGCGCTCGCCATACAGTACGTCGGCGTCCATCAACAACACGCTGCCGCCCCGTGTCAGGGGACCGGCGACCGTATGAACGGTGAGTACGCTGCCCAGATCGAAACGCGGATTCACCACAATCTCGGGGCGTGGTTGCCAGCGCAGCCTATCGAGCTCAGCCTCGACAAGCCCGTGGCGATAGCCGAGCGCGAGAACGATCTCGTCGACGCCGGCGTTTTTAAGCAAGCGTAGATGCCGTTCGAGCAGACTCATGCCATCAAATCGCAACAGACACTTGGGCAGTTGCTTATCTGGAGACTGGTGCAGACGCAAGCCGCGCCCTGCGGCAAGAATGATGGCGCGCATGAATATTCTCGCAAAAATCGAAGGCTCAGCACGTTCTCGGAAACATTATCATAATCAGCTTGCGTCATCCTGCGGCGCGCAGGCGCGCCGCGTGTCTGCCTCGCGGGCATTTCGAAACTGGTCGGTTTACGGCGGCGCCGGGCGCGCCGCGGCAGCGCCGGCGCGCTCTGCAAGGTGCAGGTACAGCAGGCCCGGCAGGCCGAGCAGAAGCTCACGAGCGCGCTTTGCCAGCGACAAGGCCAGTCCCGTATCCGGCGGCAAACCGGCCAGCGGTGCAAGCAGCAGATAGCCGCCCTCCTGCACGCCGAGCGCTCCAGGGATGGCAAACGCCGCACCGCGGATGGCCTGACCCAGGCTTTCGAGCAGCAGTGCGTCGCGCCAGGTGACCGGCTGACCGAATAATAGGACGATCAGATATACCTCCCCGGTTCCGACCACCCACCCAATGAGGCTCAGTATAAAGCTCGCCGCCACAACTCCGGGTCGGCGGTAGGTCAACTGCACCTCGAGATCGATGGCTTCAGCCTGGCTCATTAATTGGGACCAGTCACGTTTGCTGGAGAATCGAGTGACCGCGCGCATCAGTTTGCTGAAAAAACCTCGCCGCTGTATCAGATAAAATCCCCCGACCTGCAGTGCGAGCAGGCCGCTGGCAACCAATGCGGAAGTGCGCAGAGCATATGCTGAGATCTGGCTCGACTGCGCACCAAGCAGCGCAACTCCGAGCAAGGCGAAGATTATCTGCGCGAAGGTCTGAAAGGTCGTGCTGATCGTGATCGCCGCGGCAGCGTCCTGCATGCGCATCCCGCGCATTGCCAATTGACGGGCCATCAGCAGCGGTCCGCCTATCTGGCCGCCGGGCATCAAGCTGTTGGCGGATTCGCCCGCCCAACGCGCGAGCAAGGCATCACGAATCGAACCGCGCGCCGCAGCGCCATCGAAAAGTACGCGAATCGCCGCGGCATCGAGCACGAGCGGTACAAGGTGAAACAGGGCGACCAGCAACAGCCCCCAGCCGGCGAGCGCCAAAGTTGCAACCACCGCCGGCAGGCCCTGCGACGCAAGCACGCCGATGAACAAGAGCGCGCCCGCTGAAAGGAGCCAGGTCGCCGCACGCGTCATGCGCGTCTGGAGCGCTCTTGCGCCAGCCGCCGAAAAACCTGTCGAAAGCCGAAGTAGGCGACCGCGTCCTTCATGTTGGAAATGAGCCGCCACGCGGCGCGCATTCTCGGGTCCGTCAAGTATTCAAGAGTCAGCGAGACGCGCACTTCGCCCTCGCGCAGCGGCGAGATCCGGTGACGCAACTTGTCGCCATCGAAAAACACCAGGCCACCCGGAGGAATCTGCAGCGAGCCGTGCACGACGGCTGCACTTTTTTCTCTCGTATGCAATTGATAATCGAGCCGGCATGATGATTCATCAACAATCCCGAGCAGCACCGTGTAACGACGGCCGGCGTAATACGATGTGTCGTAGTGCCAGCCGATATGGTCGCCGCGGCGTGTGTAGAAATACAATGCATAGGCGTGAGGGTCTGCAGCCGGTGATACCAGTAGAGGTTCGCCCGCGAGTTGTCCCAACCAATTAATGAGTGCCACGGAGCGATAGAGTTCGGCAATAACAGGGGCCAGCCGGTCTATGGTGTGGCGGCTGACGCTACCGCCCTGCTTGTGGCCTGGCAGGTAGTTGCGGTTCACCGACGTCTCGACAGTCGCAACGGCCGCAATCAATCGCGCCGTCATCTCGCGACCGAGCAAATCCGGCAGGTACAGGAACGCGCCCTGGGCCACAAACTCGCGGCGCAACTGCTGCACATCGAAGCGCGCCAGGCGCGCCACGACCGCCGGTTCGCAACCGTTCTGGGCCTGCGATGCGGCCGCGGCCGAAAGAGCCTGTCCTGTCGCGGTACTGCTGCGGGTCGAGCTTATTGTGCTGCCTCCGTTGATGGCCGGCAGGTCGTCCACTGCCGCCGGCCCAACGCGCGGCGATAGTCCACAACGACCCAGAGGGCGAACAGAGGAGCGCATATCGACGCCACAACCAGAAACGGCACGACTCTATTTCCTAAGGTCACCAACGGCAGCAGATACAGTACGTCCTCAGTCTCAAACCCAGCGAGCGAGGCCTGCTGGGTTGCGGCCTTGCCAGCTAGTTCCTCGATGCGCATGCGCAGGAAAAAAATCAATGCGATCGCGGTCCCGCTAACCGTGCCGAGAACAACGGGCGAGACCCGCAACGCGCCGTCGTGCCTCGAGCCGATCCCCACGCCGATGGCTATAAAGAGAAGGATCGTTACCGCCGCATCGCTGACGAGGTCGTATAGATGTCCAATCGGACTGAACTTGCCACTGATGCGCGCCAACTCACCGTCCATGTGATCGGCGAAATTCGAGAGGATCAGCAAGAGCGCGCCAAGATTCGACCAGCCGTAGGTTCCGGGAATGAACGCGGCAGCGGCGCCGAGACCGATGAGCAGGCGCAGAGTGGTCAGCTGATTCGGTGTAGCCCCGCTGTTCTTGAGCGGCGTAACCAGCCAGCACGCCAGCCGCGCGTCCCATGGACGCTGTGCAGCGGTGCCCACGCAAGTCGCTTGTTCACTCTCGGACATATTCTTCGCCTGTAGTCCCAACAGCCCACGACCTCTGCCGGCAGCATATCCCGTGCCTTAGTCTTTACGCCGTCGGGGCCGCCGTTCAGCCCCGCGCCGGCGCGCGCCGAACTGTCTCTAGGGCCGATGCGCTACGCCAACGACTTCTCGCGTGGTCTTGCGCCGTTCTGCGATGGACCCACCCGGTCGGTCCAGGTCAAGTTGATATTGGCCACGCGCGGCCGAGCCCGCACTTTCGGGCCACGCGCTCTTTGTCGCGACCTTAATGGTGTCGCGGACGAGATGCAAGGCCGCGGGATGCCGGGCGCGTAACACAATTTTTACCAAAAAATTGGCCCACCGGTCGTCGCAAATTGTGGGCGTGAACGCTGAGCTCGACTGCTGCCAATACAGGTCGGTGACGGATTGAACAGTAAGCAGGACCTGCCGGCCGGTCATTGAGATCCATTGGCGTTGGATTCTGTAGCACCGACACGCGGGTTTGCTGAACGACGCTCGACCGCCGCACCAAGGGGTACTGCGGCGCCGACTCGTCGGCAATTTAGCGGCAAATTCTAGGCTGCGCTGCCCGTCTCGGGCCGGACTCGTGGCACGCGTGCGGTTGCGGTAGCGCGCAGCCAACGTTATAAGTAATCGAGCAATCGACTAACCTCTCGCTGGGTACTCAAGGAACCTGTCTGCAATCGCGGCCTGAGCTGCCGGACCGGGCGCGAAACATAACGGGCTCAAGGGATGTCCCGCGCATGTTAAACGCTGCGTGTACCTGCCGATCAATCTTTGCGCGTTAGGCCAATAGCGCCATGGTCTTAGCGCTAACATGTTCCTATTCCTATGACTTTCCGAGATACTGTCTGCATGGATGGCATCAATTCCGATGAGGTCTATCAAGATCGGATTCTCCCGTACGTCTCGCGCACGTTTGCTCTGACGATTCCGCAATTGCCGCCGGCGCTGCGCACTGCAGTGACGAACGCGTACCTGCTCTGCCGCATCGCCGATACGATCGAGGATGAGCCGGCTCTGTCGGCCGCAGAAACACTCGCGCTCCTACAGCAGTTCAAGGCCGTGGTGGCCGGCACGGCGGAGCCTGCCCTGCTTGCGAGCGAGCTCGAGCGGCAGCTGTCGGAGCGGACATTGCCAGCGGAGCGCGATCTGGTGAGCAACATGGATCGCGTCATCAGGATTACGGCGCGGCTCGATGATGTGCAGCGCGCCGCGATTCAACGCTGCATCGATCTCATGTGCTACGGCATGCCGCACTTCCAGAATAACGCGAGCCTGCGGGGCCTGCCGCTGGCGAGCGACCTAGATGATTACTGTTACTACGTTGCGGGCGTCGTGGGTGAGATGCTCACTGAGCTCTTTTGCGACTATTCCCCGGATGTTGCACAGCGGCGCCGGGCGCTGCACGAGTTCGCCGCATCCTTCGCGCAAGGGCTGCAGATGACAAACATCCTCAAGGACGTCTGGGAGGACCGCAGCCGCGGAGCCTGCTGGTTGCCGCAGGAGGTCTTCTCCCGCTTTGGCGTCGATGTCGCGTGCCTGTCTGCCCGGCATTACGATGTTGGTTTCGGCGCCGGCATGCGCGAGCTCATCGCTGTGGCCCACGGCCATTTGCGCAATGCTCTGACATTCACACTGCTGATTCCAGGCAAAGAGACCGGCATACGGCGTTTCTGCCTGTGGGCCATTGGTCTTGCAGTGCTTACGCTGAGTAAGATTGCACGCAATCCCGAATTTACGGCCGGCGCCCAAGTGAAAGTGTCGCGCTCTGCAGTCACTGCAACCCGCATATTGACAAACTTCGCGGTTCGCAATGACTGGATGCTTACCCGTCTCTTCAATCTGGCTGCCCGTGGTCTGCCGCTGGCGCCGCCCTCCGAAGTGCGCCGCGCGCGCGCGGCATGCTCGGGCACGGGACATGAATCAGCCTCATCAGCTGAATACGCTCGACACACCGCGCGCCTGCAACTGGAATCAGGTGCGCCGCTGGAGCGCACGCTGCGCCGCTCTGACGGGAGCTCCGCAACATGAGGCGTATTGCACCGACGCGCGTGCCATTGACGAAGGCGAAACCGGCGGCACGCTCGGACCTGTTGTCGCACAACCTAACGAGGCATAGGGAAAGCTCGCTGCTGGATTCCAGCATTGAGGCCGCGCGCGATGCGCTACTCGAGCTGCAGCGTGCGCAGGGTTGCTGGTTATTCGAACTCGAGGCGGATTGCACGATTCCCGCCGAGTACATCTTGATGATGCATTTTCTGGACGAGATCGATGTGCCTCTGGAGGTAAAAATCTGCGCGCACCTGCGCGCCCGCCAGGCCGAGCATGGCGGCTGGCCCCTCTACCATAACGGCGCCTTCGATTTGAGTTGTTCGGTCAAGGCATACCTTGCTTTAAAGCTCGCGGGCGACAGTCCGCAGGCGCCGCACATGGCGCGCGCGCGTGCTGCGATTTTAGAACGCGGTGGCGCGGCCCGAGCCAATGTGTTTACTCGCATCACGCTCGCGCTGTTCGGGCAGCTGCCCTGGCGCGGCGTGCCCTATATCCCCGTTGAGATAATGCTGTTACCGCGCTGGTTCCCCTTCCACCTCGATAAAGTGTCCTACTGGTCACGCACGGTGATGGTGCCGTTGCTGATCCTGTGTACGCGCAAGCCCGTGGCGAGGAATCCTCGGAACGTGCACATTCGTGAATTGTTCACGACGCCACCCGAGGAGGAGCGTCATTATTTCCGTCGCAGCGGCTTTTTGGCCCGGGCGTTCCTGGTTCTTGATCGGCTCGGCCGCATGATCGATCCGTTGATTCCGGCAGCGCTGCGCGCGCACGCCACGCGCCGCGCGGAATCGTGGATGCTCGAACGATTGAACGGCAATGATGGGCTCGGCGCCATCTTTCCAGCCATGGTCAACTCTCTGGAAGCGATGGCAACTCTGGGATTTGCCAGTGCCGACCCGCGGCGCGTGGCTGCCAAGCACTCGCTACAGAACCTTGTTGTCGTCAACTCTTCGAGCGCCTATTGCCAGCCCTGCGTTTCACCAGTCTGGGATACCGCATTGGTGATTCTCGCCATGCAGGAGACGGGTGGCGCCGCGGCGCTCGGCGCATCAATCCGGGCGCTCGACTGGCTGCGGTCGCGGCAGCTGCTCGACGAGCCGGGCGACTGGCGGGCACGCCGCCCCCATCTGGCGGGAGGCGGCTGGGCGTTTCAGTTCGCCAACAGTTACTACCCGGATCTCGACGATACGGCCGTAGTTGCCTGGGCGATGCACCAGGCGCGCGACTCCGCTCCTTACAAGGACAGTCTAGAGCGCGCGCTGGATTGGCTCGTCGGCATGCAGAGCCGCAACGGCGGATTTGCCTCATTCGACGCTGACAATACCTGCTATTACCTCAATGCCATCCCATTTGCAGATCACGGCGCGCTCTTGGATCCGCCTACGAGCGACGTCACCGCGCGAGTCGTGACGGCGTTGGCACTCGTTGCGCGTCCACAGGACAAGCAGGCGCTCGATCGGGCGATAGCCTACCTGCGTGATGAGCAGGAAACTGACGGCTCGTGGTTCGGCCGCTGGGGCACCAACTACATATACGGTACATGGTCGGTGCTCAGCGCATTCGCGCAGGCCGGCATTAGCGCGGATGACGCGGGCGTGCGGCGCGCGATAGATTGGCTGCGTGCGCGACAGAATATCGATGGCGGTTGGGGCGAGAGCAACGACAGTTATCTGCAAGGGCAAACTGCAGCAGATAGAGCTGCCAGCACTCCGTATCAGAGTGCGTGGGCACTGCTGGCGTTGCTGGCGTCGGGCGAGGTCGGATCGGATGCCGTGCGCGGTGGCATTGAGTACCTGATGCGAACGCAACAAGCCGACGGACTTTGGAGCGATCCCGGATTCACCGCGCCTGGCTTCCCTCGGGTTTTCTACCTGAGATACCACGGCTATTGCGCTTATTTCCCGCTGTGGGCGCTGGCTACCTACCGCACTTTGACGCGCGTCGGAACCGCTCATTGAAGGTAGTCGGAATCGTCGCAGCCCTTGCGGCAGAGGCGCGCGTTCTGGGTCCGACGATCGGCAAGCGCGGTGCTCTGGCGTCTCTGGTCGACGGTTCCTTGTTGGCCGTGAGTGGCATTGGCTGCGCCGCGGCGACGCTAGCCGCCCAAGCGCTCGTCGATGCCGGCGCCACGGCGCTCACGAGCTGGGGCATGGCGGGCGGACTTGACCCGGCCTTGCGCGCCGGAACGATCCTCATTCCGACCGAGGTCATTTGCGAGCGCGGCATTCAGTTTTCGACGGCGTCCTATTGGCGAGAGGGGCTAAGTGCTGCAGTTGCCGCGCGCCGGCCACTCGCTAGCGGGAGACTCCTCACCAGCACGCACGCGATCGGAGCTATTGCCGACAAAGCCAGCGCCTTTCGTGCGACGGGCGCTGTGGCGGTGGATATGGAAAGTTTCGCCATCGCAGAAATTGCTGCGGCTCACCGGCTGCCGTTCATTGCCGTCCGAGTAATCGTCGATACCGCTGCTGATGCGCTGCCTCGGGCGATCATGGCCGCGAGCCGCACAGGGCATCTGCAGCTGCGACGTCTCATGGCCGCCATGGCTCTGGCGCCTGCCGACCTACTCGCGCTTATCCGGCTCGCACGGCGGTATCAAGCCGCAGGCCGCTCTCTGCGGGTCGTCGCCCGTAGCGGGCTGCTGAGTGCGCTCGCATTCCCGGACGTAGCATGAGGGCGCTCGTCACTGGCGCAACCGGCTTCGTCGGAGCAGCGGTCGCGCGGGCCTTGGTGAGCGCTGGCTGGCAGGTGCGTGCACTGGTCCGCGCCAGCTCGGACCGGAGTAACCTAAAGGGCTTGCCGGTCGAGATCGCAGTCGGTGATCTGACGGACGGCGCAACACTGGCGCGAGCGCTTGCGGACTGCCCGGCCCTGTTTCACGTCGCGGCTGACTACCGCCTCGGGACACGCGATCCCTCGCAGCTGTACCGATGCAATGTCGAGGGAACCCGCAATATTCTGGCGGCAGCCCGACAGGGGGGAGTAGAACGCATTGTCTATACCAGTAGCGTCGCAACGATTGGACTGCCGCAAGATCGCTCGCCGGGAGTTGAGAGCACCCCCGTCGCACTCAGCGACATGATTGGCCATTACAAGCGCTCGAAGTACCTAGCGGAGGAAGTCGTGCGCGATTCGGCGCGGACCGATGTTCCGGTAGTCATCGTCAACCCATCGACGCCAGTCGGGCCCGGTGACATCAAACCCACGCCGACAGGTCAACTTGTCCTGGACGCTGCCACAGGCCGGACCCCGGCATACGTGGACACCGGGCTCAATATCGTCCACGTCGACGACGTCGCCGCTGGTCATCTGCTCGCGTATCAACACGGGCGGCCCGGCGAGCGCTACATTCTTGGCGGACAGGATATGACGCTGCGGGAAATTCTCGTGCAAATTAGCCGAATCGTCGGGCGCAGGCCGCCGCGCATCCGCTTGCCGCACGCCGCGGTATTGGGTATCGCACATGTGGCCGAAGCGTTCTCCAAGGTCTCGGGGCGCGCTACTCGAATTACCGTAGAAGCGGTGCGCATGTCGGAAAAGCGCATGTTCTTCTCAAGTGCCAAGGCGATCAATGAGCTCGGGTACCGCTCGCGTCCTTCCCTGGAGGCGCTGGAAGATGCCGTGCGGTGGTTCCGCGCACGGGGACTTCTGCGCTGAGCCTTGGCGGTAAGGGAACGGGCCGGCAGGTTATTCGCGGACAGTGCTATCATGAGTGCTCGGGCGCCTAGGCCTGCGCCTGCGCCGAAGCTCGTTACGGCTCCTTCAGAGCCGCTTTGCCCGGCAGGCTACTCACGCGTATCAGAGGTGGAACTGCTTTGATGGATGAACTTCACGGCAGCGCAAGTGCGGCCGCAAGCGATACTTCAGCAGACACAGACACGCTGATTCTGGTGGATGAAGCCGACCGCGAAATCGGGCATCTAAGCAAATCCTTGTGCCATCAGGGCCGGGGCGTCCTGCATCGGGCCTTTTCGCTATTGGTCTTCAATGGCAAGGGCGAGCTGCTGCTGCAGCAGCGCGCGCCGTCAAAACGGCTGTGGCCGCTCTACTGGTCGAACAGCTGCTGCAGCCATCCACGACGCGCTGAGTCGATGGAGGCGGCGATCAAGCGGCGTCTGTACGAAGAACTCGGCTTGAACTGCCCCTTGCGTTTTTTGTTTAAGTTCAAGTATCAGGCGCAATTCGACGCGACTGGTGCCGAGCACGAACTCTGCTCGGTCTTCATCGCGCGTTGCACCGACCCGGTGAGAACGGATCGCAAAGAAATATCAAGCTGGCGCTGGATCAGCGTGGACGCGCTCCACGACGAAATGTCCGCGGATGGCGCGGCGAGGTTTACTCCATGGTTCATGCTGGAATGGGCGCAGATTTGGCGCGATCATCGTGCAGCCGTATTGGGTCTGCATACGCACCCGCTGCGGTCATGAAACGCGCCTGTGCACCGGCTGCGCGATGCGGTAATTTGTTGGCACTGGCCCCGGCTGTGCGGGCCGCGTAGGATTACACATGGGAATTCCGCTGCTTCAGATGTATCACGTCGGACGATATCTCGCAGGGCGCAAGCTGCGTGGCGAGAAGCGCTATCCGCTGGTGCTAATGTTGGAACCCCTGTTCCAGTGCAATCTTGCCTGCGCCGGCTGCGGCAAGATTGATTACCCGAAGGAGACCCTCCAGAAGAGAATGAGCGTCGCGGATGCGCTGCATGCCGTTGACGAATGCGGTGCGCCGATCGTGTCCATACCCGGCGGTGAACCCCTCATTCATAAGGAAATGCCGCAGATCGTCGCGGCAATCGTCGCCCGCAGGAAATTTGTCTATCTCTGCACCAATGCGCTTTTGCTCGCGAAGCACATCGATGAATATGCGCCTTCGCCGTATCTGACTTTCTCCATTCATCTGGATGGCAATCGGCAACGTCACGACGAATCCGTGTGCCAAGAGGGCGTTTTTGACAAGGCAGTAGCGGCAATCCGGCTTGCGCGCAGTAAGGGATTTCGCGTGACCATCAATTGCACGCTGTTTGTCGGTGAGGATCCGAACGCGGTGGCTCTTTTCTTTGATGAGGCGATGAAGCTTGGTATCGAAGGGATTACGGTCTCCCCTGGATACAGCTACCAGCACGCTCCGAAGCAGGACGTGTTTCTTGCACGCAGCGCGAGCAAGCAACTGTTCCGCGACATCTTTCGGCGCCGGCGTCGCGCCACAGGCAGCGCGTGGTCATTCAATCATTCCGGGCTGTTTCTGGACTTTCTCGCTGGTAACCAGAAATATCAGTGCACGCCGTGGAGCAATCCTACTTACAACATTTTCGGTTGGCAGCGCCCTTGCTATCTGCTCTCGGACGAAGGTTACGCGCCGAGCTACCGGTCACTCATCGAAGACACCGATTGGGAACATTACGGCGTGGGTCGCAACCGACGCTGCGGCAACTGCATGGCGCACTGCGGCTTCGAGGGCACGGCCGTAAATGATGCGTTTGCGCACCCGCTCAAGGCACTGAAGGTTGCGCTGCTGGGTCCGCGAATCACGGGTCCGATGGTTCCCGAGCTGCCTACTCTGTATGACGAGGCGCCTAGGCCCTTTGCGGTCGCGATTCCAGTCACGCAAATAAAACTCGCCGGTCCGCGAGTCTGACTGCAGTCGGCACACCGTCGCGTCGCGCCGAATCACGCGCACAACGAGCAGCAGGCGAACGCCCGTGAAGAATGCAGCCGATTCCTCTCCCCTAATGCCGGACGAGGCAGCCCCGTCACACGCATTCGGCGCACAGCTCGCGGCGTGGCGTGCACGCATGGAGCGCGCGTTGGCGGCGCGGCTTCCCAACGCGGACGTGGTGCCTACGCGTTTGCACGAGGCGATGCGCTATTGCGTGCTGGGAGGAGGCAAGCGCGTGCGACCGGCGTTGCTGTTCGCCACCGCGCGCACATTGGGCCTTGGGGAAGACGAGGTCGAGGCCGCGGCCTGTGCCATAGAACTGGTGCATGTCTATTCCCTTGTCCATGATGATCTGCCGGCAATGGACGATGATGATTTGCGCCGCGGCCGGCCGACCTGTCACAAGGCTTTTGACGAGGCGACGGCGATACTGGTGGGGGATGCGTTGCAGCCGCTCGCGTTCCAGTTGCTCGCGCGCGATCCGGCACTGCCGACCGCGCCAGCGATACGTCTGCGGCTGATCGACTTACTGGCTCAGGCGATCGGCACGTTCGGAATGGCCGGAGGCCAGGCGATTGATTTGGCGGTGCAGGGCATGCGTCTTGATATTGCGCAGGTGGAGGACATGCATGCCCGTAAGACCGGCGCGATGATTCGCGTCAGCGTCATGATGGCAGCGGCCTGCGCGCCCACTCTTGAGCCGCACCACCACGCCGCGCTCAGCCGGTTTGCGACTGCAATCGGTTTGGCATTCCAGATTCAGGACGATCTGCTGGACGTGATTGGAGATGCTTCGACGCTGGGCAAAGCAACCGGGGCAGACCGCGAGCGCGCAAAACCCACGCATCCGGCTGTCATCGGCATAGTAGCTTCGCAGGAACGAGTACGCTTGCTGCATGATCAGGCCCTCGATGCTCTCGCCCCATTTGGAGCGCATGCCGCAGCTCTGCGGTCATTGGCTGACTGGCTGCTGTCGCGGCGATATTGACTACAGGCGACCGTCGCGTTCTTTGCCCTGCGCGCGCCTATGGGGCGGTCCGACAATTCTTCTGAAAACTCCACAATTCTAAGTCGCATGGCTGCTCGGCGCGCAACGCTCACCGCTGCCGCTCGGTTTCCATCGTTGCCGATCAGACTGTTCGCCGAACGACACCGCTTGAGATCGAGCATAGGGCGCGGGATTGGCGCCATTTGGCATAATTCCCACGCATCGCGCCAGCGCCGCCAAGTGGCGCGTAACTCCTTATAATAAAAGCTGCGCGGCCCCCGAGCCGCAGGGAGCTGCTAATCCTTGTCGTTATTCTTGAGGCGATGGAGCCGAGCGCGGCGGCACGGGGTGCGATGTCCGAGCCGTAAAGAACACGTGCGGCGCGTAAACCGAAGCGGAGGATATGCGTTATGTGCCGATGGGCAACACGAGCGCTGCGCCACAGCGTACTGGGCCAACATTGATTCTCGCGCGCACCTGGAGCCTCGTCATGCTCGTGGCGGCTCTTGCCCTGGCCGCGTGCGGCGGTGGCAGTTCGGGGAGCAGTTCCACCCCACCCGTCACAAACATCGTCGTCACGGTGTCGCCAAGTCTGGCCGCCCTCACCACGAGTGAGCCGCAACAATTCGCCGCCACTCTCGCCAACACGACGAGCACTTCGGTGGATTGGAGCGTCGACGGGATCAGCGGCGGTAACTCGCAGGTCGGCACCATCACAAGCGGCGGCCTCTTTACGCCGCCGACCGCGGCGGGAACCCATAAAATCACGGCGACAAGCACCGTAGATCCGACGAAGAGCAATTCGGGAACAGTCGCCGTGACGGACCTTGCGGGTATCTTTACGCGCCACAGTGACGCGGCCAGCACCGGGCAGAACCTGCACGAGTATGCGCTGACGCCCGCGGTGGTGGGCGGCAGCGGCAATTTCGGCAAGCTCTTCCAGTGCAGCGTC
>DATHRI010000020.1:0-284190 GCA_035481795.1 Steroidobacteraceae bacterium | reverse complement strand
GATGAGCGCTGCGAGCGGTGCCAGCGCCTCGGTGTCGACGCCGCAGGCCATGTCGGCGGCGGCCGGGCCGCGCTGGATGCGGCTGGGCGCGAGCTTGCCGGCCTTGCGGCGCGGTCGCCCGCTCGATCGTGGCGCTGATTTGCGTTTGGCCATGCCGCTAACTTGCCCGCCTTGGGCTCTGCGGTAAAGCTCGATGTGCGAAAATGCCGGTTCCCACGCCGATCCTCTGTCCGAGCTTTATTGCTATGGAGAACCTGCTTGACTCACGCGCCGCGCCGCCGCGCGGCTTGCCCGCACAGCGCCTCGACGCCGCGGGCGCCGCGCACGTCGATTTCTCCGCGGTGCTGGCGCTGGCGCTGCCGCTCATCGCCAACAGCGCGGTGCAGGTGGTTTTGAATCTGACCGACGTCTGGTTCATCGGCCACATCTCGATGCAGGCGCTGGCTGCGGTCGGCGCGGTGCAATGGCTGATCCTCGTGTTCGTGATGCTGCTGGGCGGGATTGCGATGGCGGTGCAGCCGCGGGTGGCGCAGGCCTTCGGCGGACGCCGCTACGCGCGTGCGTCGCAGGCCGCGTGGACTGCGCTCTGGGGCATCCTGTGTGCCGTGCCGCTGTTCCTGGCGGTCGCCGCGGCCAGCCGCTGGATACTCGCGCCTTTTGGTTTCAACGCGCCGATCGTCGATCTCGCCAGCCGCTTCTGGCTGCCGCGCCTGGGCGGCGCGCCCTGCGGCATGGCGCTGTGGGCGCTGCTCAGCTTCTTCAACGGCATCGGCCGCTCGCGCATAACGGCGCTGGTGTCTGCGATCACCGCGCTCGCCAATGTGCCGCTGAATGCGCTCTTCATTTTCACGCTCGGCTGGGGCATCGCCGGATCGGGACTCGCGACCACGGTCGCCCAGGCGATCGGACTGGCGGTGGCACTCTTTATATTCATGCGTCCCGAATTCCGACTGCGCTTCCATACGAACCTGACCTGGCGCCCGCAGCTGCGGCGCATCTGGGATCAGCTCAAGCTCGGATTTCCCACCGGACTGCTGCCGGCGGCCGATCTCATGGGCGCGGCGCTCTTCCAGATGATGCAGGTGCGTCTGAGTACCATCGACGGCGCGACGACGCAGATCGTGATGATGCTGACCTCGATCGCGTACATGCCCGGCTTTGGCATCGCGCTGGCCGGCACCACCCTCGTCGGGCAGTCGATCGGCGCGGGCGATCGCCGCTGGGCGCGCCGCATCGGCACGCACGTCATCATGCTCGCGGCGTTCTACATGGGCGGCGCCGGTGTGCTGATCGCGCTCCTCGGTCCCTGGCTCCTGCCGCTCTTCGTCAGCACCCAGGATGTGCAGGCGGGACCCATCATCCTGCTCGGCACCCGGATTCTGTGGCTCGCCGCGGCCTATCAGTTCTTTGACGGTCTGAATTTCGGATCGGCACTGTGCCTGCGCGGCGCGGGCGATGTGGCGCTGCCGGCGGCCATTGTCTTAGGCATCTGTTGGCTCGTGTTCCTGCCGGTCGCGCATGCGCTGACCTTTGCGCCGGGCCAGGGCTGGTTTGGGTTTCTGCCGCAGGCGGGCTGGGGCGCGGTGGGCGGCTGGAGCGCCATGGTTCTGTATGTGCTGCTCCTCGGCATCATCCTGTTCGCGCGCTGGCGCTCCGCCGCGTGGCAGGCCATCCGGATCTGAGGCGCGCCCTGGCGCCCTTCAATCATTCGAGGGCGCAGCGTTCGGCGCGGCGCCCAGGCGATTGTAAACGCGCTTGATCTTCATGCTCGGCAGGTTGCCGCCGCTCGACTGGATGTCGGCGAGCAGGTGCTGCCCATCGTCCGAGAGGTGGTAGCGCTCGACGGTCTCCGGGCCGGCCTGCGCTCTGACATCGATGACATAGGCGCGCGATTTCCAGCCGGAGCGCTGATCGGCGACGCCTTCCGGCACCGACACGACGCTCTTCGCCCCGGGCGTGAAGCTGCGGTCCGTCATGCCGTCAGAGATCGACAGCTCATCCGCACGCTGCCTGAGCGTGATGACATCGCCGCGCGGAATGTTGCCGAAAACCCCCATGTCAAAGGGATTGAGGTGGCTCATGGCGACGATTGCCGCCGTCTGCGATTCGAGCGACAGCGGGTTATTGAGATCCGCGCTGGTGCCGTCCGGATTGACGCCGCCGGGCGCGGGTGCGCCGCCTGATCCCGGGGCACGCGGCGGCGGCGCGGGCGCCTGCTCGGCATCGCGCGCCGCTCTTTGCCGGCGGATCTTGTCGTAGATCTTCTCGGGATCATCGCTCACCGTCCGGTCCAGCTTCCAGGTGCCGGCGAGATTGACGCCGGCCGGCGCATTTTCGTCAAGACCGTGCGCGCCGCCACAGGCGCCGAGGCTCGCGCACAGGAGCGCGCACGCGAGCAGTCTTTGCCAGGAGGGAGCGGGATTCACGGCGACCTCAAGATCTTCGGTCCGGCGGCGGATGCGGCGGCAGTATAAAATGACTGCCATGGCGCGTCGCAAGAATCCTCTGATCGAATCCCTGACGCGGCGTATAGCGAGCCTCGATGCACGCCAGATCGATCGGCTCTACGGATTGGAGCCCGTGTATGAGCCGGAAACCGCGCGCGCGGGCATTGCGGCGGAGCAGTTTGTCGCCGCGCGCTGCCCCTATTGCGGCGAACGCTTCGAAGCGCGCGTCGAGGTGAGCGCGGGAGCGCAGCAGTATATCGAGGACTGCGAGGTATGCTGCCGGCCGATGGCGCTCAGCATCGAGCTCGAGGACAGCGGCGCACTGCACGCGCTGCAAGTGCAGCGCCTCGACTAAGGGCGCGCGCAAAGCGACCCAGCCCTGCACGAACGCGCGCTGCGTACGGTCCTGCTGATCCAGGCCGAGGCCGCAAGCGCTGCGTTGTACAGCTCGCGTTGCACTGCGCACAGCCGCTCCAATGCACGGTGCTGGCACTTGAGCGGCAGCAAACGATAGCGGTACGTCAGGATCACGGCTTATTCTCGCGCACGGGAGTCGAGTATATAACTCCCCTTTATATCATCGTGCCGCGCGCGCTCGCGGCCGCGCTGGCGAGCGTGCAGCTGTGGCGAATCGGCCGCCGCATGGCGGTGCCCGCATCGGTCATTGCCGATGCACGGCGGGCGCTGGCAGAGCCTGCCGCCGCGGTGGGCGATGCGCGCCCGGACCAGGCTGCCGTTATTTGAGTGCGACGACGAGCTTGGCCGAGTGACTGCGCCAATTGATCGGGATGACGAACGAGCGCCTGCCGGCAACGACGCTGACGTCGGCGCGCTCACCGTGGACTACGCTCGGCACCGAGATCACGAACTCACGTCCGAAGTCGCGGCGTGCATTGCCGGAGATCGTGTTCGCCACCTCGCCCACGAGGTCGCACATGTTCTCGTGGCTGAAATCGTTCTCCTGCATCTTCATGAGCAGTACCGTCAGCATGGCGCGCGGAGCGGTAAAATAGACGACGCCCTCGCGTTTGCCGGAGATGGTGATGATGCCGGTGTAGTCGTAGGTCGTGGGCACGCCGCTCACGAGGTAGGGCGAGCCGATGCTGGCGGGCTGCTGCGCGGCGATCTCAAAGTAGTTGGTCGTCCCTTCGACGAAGGTCTTCAGTTCCTGCTCCTGCAGCATTAGGCGTCCCTCGTAAGTTCGGCGAGGGCCTCGGTCAGCTGCCGGTCGGTGAAGGGTTTGTTGAGAAAGCCGTTCGCGCCCCTTTCCATGGCATCGATCGCGGTCGCCTTATCGTTGAGCGCGGAAATGACGAGAATGCGCACGGCCGGCTTCAGCTGCACGATCTTTTCGATGCACTCGACCCCGTCCATCTGCGGCATCGTCAGGTCCATCGTGACCACATCGGGATCGGTGCGCTTGAACAGAGCGAGCGCCTCGACGCCGTTCGCCGCAGCGCCGACGAACTTCAATTGCGCGAACTGCTGCGAGCGCTCGATGCGGCGACGCATGATGTTGGAGTCGTCGACGATCATCAGCTTGAGAGTGCGCTTCGCGGCGGGCCGCGTGAGCTGGGCGTTGCTGGCGTTCATGTGCCGTGGCGGCGTGCTTAGGCGACGGCGCTCTTCGCCGCCCGCGCTGCCGGCAGCGCAATTTTGAAGCGCGTGAATTTGCCCGCATCCGTGCTGAGGACGATCTTGCCGCCGAGGGATGCGATCCCGCGCGCCACGACGTCCATGCCGACGCCGCGACCGCCGTCCATCGTGACGCGTTCGCTGGTGGACACGCCGGCGCGGAAGATCAATCCCATGACGGCGCGCGTGTCCATGCGCGCAGCCTCGGCCGCCGTCAGCAGGTGCTTTCTGACCGCGGCGACCTTCAGTTCATCGAGTGCCAGGCCCGCGCCGTCGTCCTCGACTACGAGCTCGAAGCCATCGCCGGCCGCGCGGAATTCGGCGCGCACGATGCCCACCTCGTCCTTCGCGTGGGCGCGGCGCACCTCGGCGGCCTCGATTCCGTGTACGGCGGAGTTGCGCAGCATCTGGATCAGCACCTCACGCACCGTCGTGCGATAGGCGGCCGGGATCTGCGCCAGCCCGTGCAGCGACAGCCGGAACTTCTTCTGCAGCTCGCGACCGAGACGCGTCGCAAGATTCTGCAGCGTCGCTGCGAGCTCCTCAGCCGCGGCCGCGGCGTGCTCAGCAGGGGTTTGCGGCGCGGGGCCGCGCGGCGCGCTGGGTGCCGCGGCATCGCGCAGCGCGACGACGCGCAGGGCGAGCTCGCGGATGCCGCGCAGGTGCGCCAGCAGCTCATCGAGCTTGAGGACGAGCGGCAGGAAATCATTGCCGGTGAGCTCGGGGCGCTGTTTGAGATCACTCAGCAGGTCCTCGAAGCCATGCGCACGCTGGGCCACGCTCGGCAGATTGAGCGCGGACGCCTCGCCCTTGATCGAGTGCAGCTCGCGGAACAGGCCATCGAGCTTCTTGCGGAACTCCGCGTCAGCGCGCGCCGGCTCCTTGAGGATGGCATTGACGAGCTGCAGTCCGGCTTCCGTGTTGTCGAGAAACGCCGCCAGCTGCAGCGGATCGATGTGCATCACGCCGAGCATCATGTCGACCTGCGAGTTGACGTTCTGCTGCGCGTCGGCGAGTTCGCGCGCGAGCAGCACGCTGCCGGTCACGTCACCGACGCTGACGAGGACGTGCTTGACCCCGCTCTCGCCCATGACGCGATGGAAGTCGAACTGCAGATAGCGTGTGTCGTGACCGCCGCGGCCGTTGTCGACGTGGATCTCGAGTTCCGCGAGCGGATTGATGCTCTTCATCAGGTTTTCCTGCGCGCGCTCGCCCCACAGGAGCCTGATGTACTTGGTCGCGGTCGCAAGCGTCGCCGCCGGCACGAGACCCTGCAGCAGCTCCTCGAAGGCGACGCCGGCGAAATCCTTGCGGCCGAACATGCGCGTCAGGGCGCTCGACCACACCGCGCCGATGCGATAATCCGCATCGAGCAGGAAAAAGCCCTCCTTCACCGTATGCAGAATGTCGCGCGTCTGCTCGCGCGCCTCGCGCGCGACGCGTTCCTGACGCGCGCGCGTCACCTGCAGGTATGCGGCGACCGCCGCGAGCGCGAGCGTCGCCAGTACGCCGGCGGAGAGCAGCAGGCGCAGCCGCGCGGCACGCTCCGAGACGTCGCGCTGCACGGCGGCGGCGGCTTCGGCCAGGAGCTTTTGCAGGCGCGGGGCATTCTCACGGGTGAAGAGCTGTGCGCGCTTGACGTCCGCGTAGTGGGCGCGGCCTGCGGCGGAGAGCACGCTGCCCTCCGCGTCGGATTCCATGTAGGGCTGCGCGCCGAATGTCACGACCGGATTCATGACGGCGGCGTACTGCTGCCACAGCAAGAGGGCCTCGTGCATTTCCTGCGACGCCCCGAGATCGGTGTCGGCGAATGCCCGCAGCTCGTGGTCGAAGTGTGCGTTGGTGGCGCCGAGATCGGCGAATACCTGGCCGGTGTAGGCGCGCACCTCGAGCCGGTCGCGCAACGCCGTAAGCTCGCGCGCCAGCGCGCCCGGATAGGTCTGCAGCACGCTCGCGCTCTGCAGCGCCGAGATATGCGCCGTCATCTGGGTCGCGAGTCGCAGTCCCAGAATCAGGACGGCGCCCATGACGGCCGTCAATAATATGCCTACGCCGCCGGTGACGAACTGGCGCAGGCGCGATGCGCCCATGGTTTTCATGCGATGGCAGTCTCCATTGACGGTTATTTCGGCGTGAACTGAATCGTGGTACGGGTCGGCACGGCGATGGCCGCGCCATCGACGACGACCGGTGCATAGCGCCAGCGCTGTACCGCTTCGACCGCGCTGCGATCGAAAATATGGGCGGGCTCGGCGGAGAGCACGCGCACGTCGCGCGTCGCGCCCTGCAGATCGACCGTGTAGCTGACCACGACGCTGCCGCTGAGATTGCGCGCCAGTGCCGGAGCGGGATACTCGGGCGCGGTGTAGCGAACGAGTTTGAGCTGCAGCTGCGACAGCGACGGATGATCCGCGGCCGTGGTCGGCGCGGAATTCTTCGCCTGCGCCGCGCTCGCGCGCGCGGCCGCGGCGGCAGCCTCGTCGGCCTTCTCCTGTGCCGCTTTGGCCGCGGCGGCGAGTGCGGCGCCGCGCTCGCGCTCCTTGCGTTGCGCAGCCTGCTCTTCGCGGGCACTTTGCGCCTCAACTTCCGCCTGATGTTTGAGGCGCGCCTGCTCCTCGCGGCGTGCGAGTTCAGCATGCGCCTTCGCCGCCGTCAGGCGCGACTCGCGCTCCGCGTTGCGCGGGTCGCGCGGCGCGGCGCTTGCAAGATTCGCAAGCGTAACCGCCGCGGCATCCAACTGTGACTGCCGCAGGTCCTCATCGAAGCGCGCGCCGAGGAGCCCCGCCAGCCGCGCCAGTCCATCGACGGCTTCGGCGCTGCGGGGGTCTGAGGCCTGCGCGGAGCGGTAGTACAGCAGCGCGTTGTCGGCGGCGGGCTCGGTGTAGCGCCGGTCGGCCATGGCCGTGCGTGCCTTCTCGAGGAGCTCATCGATGTGGCCGTTCACGAGCGGTGCCGGCGCCGCCGGGGCCGGGATCGCGGGTCGTGCCGCGGGCGCCGCGGGTGGCGTGCCGCGACGCACGAACCAGGGGGCAACTGCGAGTACCAGCACTGCAAGCCCGGCGCCGAGCGCCCATCCATGCTTGCGGGGCGCGGGCAGGGGCTCGGCGGCGATGGGTGGCGCGTCGGCAACGGCAGGCGCCGGCGCCTGCAGCCTCGCCACGGCGTCGGCGAGCGCAGCGGCGACGGCAAGCGCCGTTCGCGCCGGATCGACAGGCAGCGGCAGTACGCCAAAAACTCTCGAGGTTGCGAAGGCCTGCCGCAGGTTCTCTTCTGCATCCTCCGCTGCAAAAAGCACGATCACGGCGTCGGCCGCGCGCGCGAAGATGCGCCCCACCGCGTCGCGCAGGTCGTCCATGCCGCGCGTATCGATCGCGAGAATGCAGGCGCGGCGCGCGGCGCTCATGTGCGCGAGCGCCGCAGTCACGGAATCGACCGGATGTACGGCCGCCTGTCCGCCGAGCACCGCGCCCAATTCCAGCAGAAAGTCATCCTCGGTCGTGACCGCAACGATCTCGGCCGCTGTCTGCACGCTGGGCGGCAGGGCCGGGCCCGATGCCTCCGGGTCGGCGCCGGCATCAGCGAGGGTTTCGACTTGCAATGCAGAACTGGCCAATGTGACCTCTCCAGGGGTGCGGAGCACTGCTTGCCCACGCCGCCGCGATGGGTTCGCGCGGAAGAGCGCGGTGCAGGATCAGCTCCGGGCGTGGATCAGGATAAATAGCCCCCTTTCTCCCGCGTTGCGGCAGTTCACATTAATCGGGATCAGTTGACATTTCGCCCGTATTCGAAGAGTGATTGGTGACTTTGCGCCAGTGCGCCACGGCGGGTGTAAGATCGGATACACCTATGCTTGAGCCTGCATCAGCGATCGGGTATGGGCACACTGCGGCCCGGAGGCGGAGCGCTGTCGCCATGGCCCTGGCATTTGCCATCGTGGCGGGCACGGTGAACGCGGCCCCGCGGCCCCCGGTCACCTGGAGCATGCCGCCGCAGCAGATCGTCGTACCGCCGCCGCCGGTCGACCTCACGCCCCATGACATGCCCAGTAAAGCGGACTATGCGGCGGGGACGCGACCCGATCAGATCGGGCGCATCATCGTCAACGTCATGGTGAACCGGCAGGGACCGTTTCGGTTTGCGCTCGATACCGGCGCCAATCGCAGCGTGCTGACGCCGCATCTGGTGACGGTGCTCGGCCTGCACACCGACGATGGTGATGCCGTCACCATGAACGGCGTCACCGGCTCTGCGGCGGTTCCCACGACGCTCGTCGAGCGGGTCGCGGCGGGGGACCTCGCGCTCGAGCGGCAGCGGCTGCCGGTGGCCGATTCTCTCACCAGCGAAATCGACGGCATCCTCGGAGTGGACGGCCTGTCGGCGAAGCGCGTGCTGGTCGACTTCGCCAAGGATCGGATTGAGATTCGCAATTCGCGCTACGAGCGGCCGATGGCGGGCGTGACGCGCATACCGGCACAATTGCGCTTCGGACGTCTGATGGTCGTCAATGCCTATGTCAATGGCGTGCATGCGAAGGCTGTGATCGACACCGGCAGCGAGTACACGCTGGGCAATGACGCGCTGCGCGCCGCGCTGTTCGCCACCGCTGACTTGCGGCAGAAAGGCAAGATCGAAGTGATTGGCGAGACGCTCGACAAGCAGCAAGGCGAGCGCCGGCCCGTGAGCCTGATCAAAGTGGGCGACGTGCGCGCCACGCACTTCGATGTCGTGTTTGGCGGCTTCTACGTCTTCAAGCTTTGGAATCTCGATGCGCAGCCGGCGCTCGTGATCGGCATGGATATCATCGGCAACCTCGATGCGATGGTCATCGACTACGAGCGCTGCGAAGTGCAGCTGGTGGCCCGGCAGGCGCCGGAACTGGCCGTGCGGCACTGGGGTGATCGCGAGTCGTGGAAGAATCTGTGAGGCAGGCGCGGCGGCTGCTGCCGCTGACCCTGCTCGCTTGCACTTGCCTCTACGCGAGCGAGCGGCCGACGGTGATCGAACTCTACACGGCGGAGGGCTGCAGTTCTTGCCCTCCGGCTGAGGCACTTCTCGGGCGCATCGCCCATCGGGCGGACGTGATTGCGCTCGCCTTGCACGTCGACTACTGGGACAGCGCCGGCTGGGCCGACAAATACGCGCTGCGCGCCGCAACGCAGCGGCAGAACCAGTACGCGCACGCCCTGCAGCGCGCGAGCGTAGTCACGCCGCAGTTCGTCATTGACGGCGCGCGCGCGGTCGAGGGCACGAATCGCGTGGAAATCCTGGCCGCCGCGCGCGCGGCCGCGCAGGGCATTCCCGTCGATCTCGCCATCGACGCCGGGCAGCTGCGCATCGCGCTCGGCGCCGCTGCCGGCGGCGAGCCCTGCGATGTGCTGCTCTTCGCCTACCTGCCGCGAGCGGTGTCTGCCATCGGCCGCGGCGAGAACGCAGGGCGCACGCTCGAGGAGTTCAACGTGGTGCGCGCCGTTCTCAGGCTCGATGATTGGAACGGCCAGGCGAAGAACCTGGGCGTACCCTTGGCGCAGTTGCCGCCGGATGCGACCGAACTCGCCGTGATCGTGCAGCAGACGGGTCCGGGGCACATCGTCGGCGCGGCGCGTATCGCGCTGCGCTAACCTTCTCATCCGCGACCGCTGCGCACAGCTCGCACGCGCCGTGGTTTACCGCCGCCGGCGCGCTCAGGCGGCAATCACAGCAGGAGGATGCACTTGTCGGCTGAAGTCGCAGCACGCATGGCGCAGATCACGGCGCTTTTGAACGCGGGGCAATTGCCGCAGGCCGAAGCGGCCTGCGTGGCGCTGCACAGCGCGCACGCGAACCCGGCGAGCACGCATCTCCTGGGACTCATCCGCGCCCAGGGCGGCGACACCGAGCAGGGCGAGCGGCTGATTCGCCGCAGCCTCGAGCTTGAGCCCGCGAATCATGAGTTTCACCTCAACTTCGCTAATCTCCTGCGCAAGAGCGGCCGTCTCGCCGAGGCCGAGACGCATTACAGGAGAGTGCTCGCCCTGAAACCGGCGGAGCACTCCGCACGCCACAGCCTGGCGCTCACCCTGGACAATCTCGGCCGCGGCGCCGAGGCGGAAGCGGAGTGCCGCGCGCTGCTGCGCGCGCGCGACCACGATCCACAGGCCTGGGCCGCGCTCGGCTTCATCCTGACGAACCAGAACCGGCTTCTCGAAGCCGAGGCCGCCTACGCCCGGGCGCTGACGCTCAATCCGAGCTTGAGCCTCGCCCACCAGAATCTGGGCGCGCTGCTGGCGCGCATGGACCGGGCCGAGGAGTCGCTCGCCGCGCTCGAGCGGGCGGAAGCCCTGGGCGGCAGAGGCTTCGAGCTGTCTTTCAGTCGCGGCATGGCATTGACATTGTTGTACCGCCTGCCGGAGGCCGAGCGCGCCTTCGCACAGGCCGTCGCGCTGAAGCCCCGCGATGTGGATGCGCAGCTCAATCTCGCGCGGCTGCGTTTCATGCGCGGCGATGCGGATTTCGCCGCCGACATTACCGCCGCCGTCACTGCCCATCCGCAGGATCTCGGCCTGCAGACGGTGCTGTCCACGGTGCTGATGCGCGCCGGCAAGCTGGAGGCGACCGAGACGCAGCTGCGCGACGCGCTGCAGCGCCATGGACCCGTGCCGCAGCTGCGGCACCTCCTGGCGCAGGTGCTGCGCGACATGAATCGTCTGTCAGAGGCGGAGACCGAGGCCCTGGAGACGGCCATCGCCATGCCCGACTATTCCCCGGGCATCGAAAATCTGGTTTCGATCCTGCTGTCGCGCGGCAGGCCCGAGGATGCACTGCCCTTCATTGATCGGCAGCGCAGCCGCGAGCCCCTGGGACAAAGCTGGATCGCCTATGAGGCGACCGCCGCGCGACTCCTCGGCCGGCCCCTCTACCGCGAGCTCTTTGATTACGAACGCGTCGTGCGCCAATACCGCATCGAAGCGCCCCGCGGCTGGTCCTCCATGGCGGAGCTCAATGCCGCGCTCGGCGCGGCGCTGTATGCGCGCCACCGCTTCAACTCGCATCCGCTCGATCAGAGTCTGCGGCATGGCAGCCAGACCACGCGCAATCTCATCGCCGATCACGACCCGGCGATCCGCGCGATCCTCGGCGCCTTTGACGAGCCGATCAGACTGTACCTGCAGGAGCTGGGGCGCGATGCCGGTCATCCGCTCGCCTCGCGCAATCGCGGCGCCGCGGTGATGGGGGCCGCCTGGTCGGTGCAGCTCTACCGCGGCGGATTTCACGTCAATCATTTTCACCATCAAGGCTGGATCAGTTCGGCGTACT
The DNA here is from genome assembly GCA_035481795.1 of Steroidobacteraceae bacterium. GTDB lineage: Bacteria > Pseudomonadota > Gammaproteobacteria > Steroidobacterales > Steroidobacteraceae > PALSA-1196. The sequence continues at coordinate 272,815 of DATHRI010000020.1, read as the reverse complement.
ACGTCTCCGTGCCGGATGAGGTCCAAGACGTTGCGCTCAAATCCGGCTGGCTCAAGTTCGGCGAGCCCCGCTTTGCGACCCCCGGCGCGCCGCCCGAGCACTACGTGCAGCCGAGCGCCGGATTACTGGTGCTGTTTCCGTCGTACATGTGGCATGGAACCAATGCGATCCAGGGCTCGCAGCTGCGCACCACGATCGCCTTCGATGCCGTTCCCACTCAGGTCGTGTAGCCCCAGCGCTCGAGATAGGGCAGCACCGTCGGCAGGACCTCTTTGAAGTGCTTGCGGTAGGCCTGCCAGTGGCCGACCGAGCGGCTGTTGATCGGCTCGATGACCTGCGCATAGCTTGGGGTGCTGATGTAGCCCTTGGCGCGCGCATGCTCGCCGGGCGCGAGCATGGCATCGTGCCAGGGCAGCTGCAGAAATTCGCTCAGGCGGCGCACCTCGTGCTCAAAGTCGGCGACCAGCTCCTCGTATTTGAGCTCGTAGCTTGCGGGGCGCAGCAGCGGCCACTGCGCATACCAGAAGTCGAAGGCGCGCCGATAGTGGCCCGCCAGTTCCCCGAGGTCGCGACACATGAGCGCCAGATCCGGTGCGCGGAACTGCTGCGCAAAGCAGCTGAGTAGCGTGTCGCAGGGATGGCGGATGGCGAGCACGATGCGCGCATGCGGGAAGAGCCTTCTGATGAGGGGCAGCCGCAGCAGATTGAGCGGATTCTTGTCGACCAGGCGATTTCCCGGTGGCAGCTCCACTTTGGCGCGTACGCGCTCCCAGTAGTGCGCACGGATGCTCTGCCGTTGCGCGGCGCTGAGCCTGCCGAGTTCGGCGGGATAGCGGAGGCCGAGCTCCGTGACCTCGTCGTGCGCCTTCTTGATGAAGGGCTGTTCGTCCATGGATTTGACCTGCGGATGCGCATCGAGCATCTGCTCGAGAAGCGTCGTCCCAGAGCGCGGAAAGGCGACGATGAAGATCGGGCTCGCCTGCGTCGTCGGCGCATCCTCTTCCTCCCAGATGCGCACGTCTTCGGGATCGCATCCCTGCAACGCCACGGCCATCGTCGCTGACTCGTCTGCGGGATTTCGTCCCGTGACGGCCTGCAAATAGACGACCTGTGATCGATGGGCCTCTACCAGGGTTGCATACGCCTCATCGAAGCGACCGAGTGCGTCCTGCGCGGCGGCGAGCGGAAACAGCAAATGGTAGCGCCGCGGAAAGTCATTGTGGCCCTCGAGCGCAAGCGACAGACGCGCGCGCGCAGTTTCGTGGTCATCGGCGCGGGCCGCCAGGGCCGCTTCGAGCATGAGCAGCTCCGGATCGGGCTTTGTTGTCTGCGCGCTCCTCTTAAAACTCTCCAGCGCCGCGCGCGCATCGTCGAGTCGGTTGATGCGCTCGAGCAGGCGAACGGCGGCGAGCGAGGCGAGCGCGCCGCCCGGCATAGGAGTGCATATTTGCCGCAGCGCCGCCTGCGCGCGCCGCGACTCTCCCATGATGATGAGAAGGTGGGCGATCTGCGCGGTGACCTCGAGGTTCAGCCCCTGCAGCTTCGGCCAGTCTTGCAAGGCGGCGAGCGCTTCCTCGAAGAGACCGACGTCGTAGCAGCATTGTGCATAGAGGCAGCAGATGCCGGCGTCCGCGGGCGCCAGATCACGCGCCTGCATGAGGCTGGCATAGGCTGCGTTATAGTCCAGCCGGTCCATCTGCACCAGGGCCATGTTGTAGAGAAGGGGCGCCGACACGGGGCCGAGCTGCATGGCGCGGGCGTGGGCTGCGAGGGCCTGGTCGTAGCGCCGGGTCGGGCGCAGAGCGGTGCCGAGGTTGCTCCAGTGCTGCAGATTGTTCGGCTGCAGCAGGGTGAGCGCGTTGAAGACGCGGACGGCATCCTCGTGGCGCGCCCGGCAATGCAGGATCAGACCGAGCACGGTCAGTGCACCCACGTGCTGCCGATTGGCGTTGAGGACCCGCAGGCATTTGTCTTCCGCCGCCGCGAGCTGATTGTTGTGCATGTCCTGCAGGGCGAGCTCAGCGAGCGTATCGGGATCGGGCGCGGTGCTCATGTGGGGCTAGCCTAGCAGCGCCCGCAGGGGTCATCCATGCGGGCCGCACCCGGCCCTAGCGCAGCCGCGTGACCTTGGTCGAGCGTTTCGCAGGCGTGAACAGCAGATAGGATCCGAGGGTTGCGGCGCGGATCTGCACGCTGTCGCCCACATTGAGCGGAAAGTAGGCGACGGGTTCGAGCTGTGCCCACACTTCGCCGTTATCCAGGGTCATCACGAGCTCGCCGTGAGGCTTGGTCTGGATGGCGGTGACGCTGGCCGTGATCTGATGGGTCGCCGCGGCCTGCTTTTTGGCGCTCAGGGGACCGCCCGCGACGCCAAATTCCGGGGCCGCGGCAGGGGGGGGTGCGCTCGCGGCCGCGCCTGCGGAAGTCGGTGCTGCAGCAGAGGCCGGCGCTGGAGAAGCCGGCGCAGATGTCGTTGCGGCGGCCGCCGCCGCTGCCGTGTCCGGCCGTCCCGCCGCACGGTCGTAGCAGCGCAGGCGAAGCGCCGCATCCGCCTCGGTGGTGCAGGCGCGTATCGCCCGCAGCGACTGCGCGCCGGCCGGATCATTAGCGATCGCCAACGTGGCAAGTGCGAGGCCGGCGAGGACGCTGCGACGCGCGCTATTCATGGTAGAACTCCACGTAGGCGGCGGTCGCGGCGCGCACCAGCTCGCGCTCGGCGGCACTCAGGAAGGGATTCCAGGTGTCGACGATGAGGATGGCGCGCGGCTCATCGCTGTCGTTCCACGCTTCGTGCTCTATCGTGTCATCAAATACCCAGGCCCGGCCCGGCTGCCACTCGCGGGTCTCTGAGCCGACGCGGAAGCGGCATCGCGGCGGGATCACGAGCGGGATATGCACCACGAGGCGCGTATTGGTGACGCCGGTGTGCGGCGGAATGTGCGTGCGCGGCTCGAGGATCGAGAAGAACGCCGTCGGCGCCTGGCCCGGCACATCGGCGAGAGGTGCCGCGGCGAGCAATTGCGCCGTCTTCGGGCAGCGCTCGAGATGCTCCTCGAGGCGCTCGCCGCATTTGATGAGGTAGTACGCGCTCCAGCGCCGCGAGCGGTTGAGCTCCTTCCACTGATTGAGCGGCGTCGTATCCGGATAGTCGACGTACGGCACCATGCCGTCCGCGCCGCTCGCGAGCAGCTGCACGAGCTCGGCTCGTATGGCCTCGGCCGCCGCCTCGAAGGCGTCGAGCCAGGCAAATTCGCTGCGCTCATAGAACTCGAGCGCCGGCAGCTGCGGAAAATGCATGAACGTCGGCTGCGGCGTGTACACCTGGCGCTTGCCGAGCAGCACATCGAGGCAATTGCGGAAGCGGCCGAGGGACTTCTCATCGTGGCGCTGCTCGTGCGCGGCGAGCCTCTTGGTGATGAATTCCTCCAGCGCCGCCGTATTGGCGGCCATGGCGGCACGCGCATGCTGCACGGCCTTCTGCAAGGCAGGCACCTGCTGAGCCGCAGGCGGTGCACACTTCAAAAAGGCGGAATAGATCTGTGCGGCCTCGCGCGGCTTCGATTGCCTCTCGAGGAGCGTCGCCTTCTGCAGGAGCGCAAGGTAGAAGTAGGCATCCAGTGCCAGCGCCTTGTTGAGGGCGGCCATTTCCGCAGCGGCATCGGCCTGCGCACGGCACACGAGCGCGAGGTGAAACCAGGACACCGGCGCGCGCGGATCGAGCGCGACCGCCTCCTCGAGGTAGCGTCGTCCGGAGGCGAAGTCGCCGCTTCGGAGCGCGTGCATGCCGAGCGCGTTCAAAACGGAAGGGTGCTGGGGGGCTGCGCCGTGCGCATCCGCGAGCAGCCGTCCGGCCTCCACCACCCGGCCCGCTGCCGCGGCCTTGTCCGCCGCATCGATCAGGCGGCGGATCTGCGCATCGTCAGCGGCTGATGCATTCATGGCATGTATGGATCACGTCGTTGGCCTTTGGGCACAGGCTAACCGAATAGGCGCTCACACGGCCACAGACCGTGGCCCAAAAGAAAAGGCGGGCCGAAGCCCGCCTTTGCCTCGCGTACCGAACGCGCCGTTAGAGGTCCGCAGTGAGGCTGACGAAGATATACCGGCCGAGCGTGTCGTAGGTGCCCGGTATGGTATTGCCATTGCCAAATACGGTCGGCAGGTAGTCCAGGTCCATGAGCGGCGGATCCCGGTCGAACAGGTTGTTGACGCCCATGCGAATGGTGTACTTCGACGCCGCCGTATACGCCACGCCCAGATCGATGTAGTTGCGCGCGCTGACCCAGGTTCCGGGCTGCGTGCCCAGATGGGTCCCCGCCGGATCGAACGGACTCGTCGGTCCGCTGAGCAGCGGGTTCGTCTGCGTGTTCTCAACCGCCACTGAACCGATCTTGCGCCAGTCGACCCACGCATCGAGCGAAGGGATCGGCGTGCGCCAGTCCATGCGGATCTTGTGCTTCCACTTCGGAGCCGGCACGCCGCAGGTTGCACCGTAGTAGCCGGCGCAGTTGTAGCTGCCAAAGCCCGGAACGGGCTCCGTGGCGAACTTGATGTCGTAGTTGCCGACGAAGCTGAAGTTCAGCTTTCCGGCGCGTCCGATGTCAAGCTTGTACTCGGAGGTGAGGTCGATGCCCTGCGCCTTCTGCCAGCCGAGGTTGTAGGTGCCATCGTCGATGTAGCTGTTGTCGCCCGCAAACAGCGAACCGTCGGCGGCGGTTCCCAGGGCCGGCGCGCGATGGACCTTGTCGCAGAAGAACGGATTTGCGGTGGCCAAACACGTTTTGAGGATGAAATTCGCGCCGTAGGTCGTGATGAAGTTATCAATCCTGATGCTGTAGTAGTCGATGGTCGCGTTGAAGTTCGGCAGCATGCTCGGCGTGATGACGAAGCCCGCCGTGTAGGTCTTGGCCACCTCCGGCTGCAGATTTTGGTTGCCGCCGACAAGGCCGTTGTACTGCGAGGCCGGATCCGCCGCGATGTGGCCGTACTCGGCCGCGGTGACGCCGGAGGCCGCGCAGGCCGCCGCTGACGCAACCGGAGCCGCGCCCGCGCACGGGTCGATGGTGCCGTCGAGCTGCACGCGCGGCTCGAGGAAGAGCTCCTGGATGTTCGGTGCGCGCACGGCGCGGTTGAACATGCCGCGGAATCGCACATCGTTGATCGGCGCCCATTCGAGTCCGAGCTTGTAGGTGTTGGTGGATCCGAAGGACAGGTTGTAGTCCGAGTACCGGTAGCCCGCTTCAACGTTGAAGGACTTCGCGAGCGGCATGTCTTCCAGGATGGGCAAGCGCGCTTCCATGAAGCCTTCGAAGACGTGGAAGCTGCCATTGGTCGGCAGCGTCGGGCCGCCATTGCCCGAGAGATCGTTGCTGATGTATTCCTCGTCCGGCTGGAACTCGTTCTTCTCCTCGCGATATTCCGTGCCGAAGCTCACGCCGAGGCCGTGGTGCGCCGTGGGCAGCTGCACGCCCATCTTCCCCAGGTCGCCGGTGATCGATCCGTCCACGACGCGTTCGGTGGTGGCGCCCTTTGACAGCGACGGCACCGCGAGATAGTTCACCTGCGCGGGCGTGACGCCGCCCAGCTGGAAGATATCCCAGGGTATGCAACCCGGTGCGCCGATCGCGGCCCCTGAGTTCGCAAGGCAGACTGTCCCGGTGGGAGTCTTCACAGCCTCCAACGCATTGGAGATACGGCTCTTGGAGAGGTTGTTGTAGTACGCCTCGTTGAGGCGCGTGATGCCGTTCTGCGCATAGACGTCGTAGGTCCAGGCATCCGTGATATCGCCCTTGACACCCGCCACCGTGCGGAACGAGGTGTGGCCGAGGTCGTCATAGCGGTTACCGCCCTCCACATCGCGGCGGCCGAAGGCAACGTGCGCGATATCGGTGGGACTCGTGCAGCCGAAGCCGGTGAATTCGGAGGCCGACAGATACGGGTTATTGCAGTTGACTTCCCAGGTGCCATCCGGCGCACCGCCGGTGGATCCCGTGCCCGAGAAGAAGAACGCGCCGCTGGGCGCGATCTGCGCGATCGAGCGATCGTCCATGAACATGAATTCCATGTACGCCTGGACGTGATCGTTGATGTCGTAGTGGACGAACGTGCCGGCGGTGTAGCGCTCATCCGGCCGCTGGTAGTAGTTGGCGGGTGCGTAGTTGTAGAGGGCGGTGTTGGGTCCGGAAAAGGACGCCGGCACCAGCACGTTGCCGGGGCCAATCGTGTTGAAGCCCGTGCCGGTCAGAAAGACGCCGCGCGCGGAAGTCAGCGAGCCGCCGCAGCTCACATGGCCGCCGGAGGTGCTGAGCGAGCACTTGCTGAAATCCCGCTGCGCCTGGGTGACCGCATCGATGCGGCGGTAGCCGAAGTAGCCGGTGGCATTGCCCTTACCGTCGGCGAAGTTCGCACCCATGATCACCGTGAAATCGCGGTTGTAGCCGTCGTTGACGGTGTGCTGGGGCGTCTCAATCGCGAAGGTGCTCTCGAGGCCTTCCACCCATTTGTCATGCTGGGTGTGATTGTAGAAGCTGTAGTTGGCGTCGACGCGCACGCCCTCGAAATGATCGTTCATCACGAAATTGACGGCGCCGGCGACGGCGTCGGCGCCATAGACCGCTGAGGCACCGCCCGTCAGCACGTCGACGCGCTCGACGAGCGAGGCCGGAATCTGGTTGAGGTCGGGCGCGGCGTTCGCGTTCTGGGTCGGGTCGCCGGGCATGAGGCGGCGGCCGTTGACCAGCACCAGAGTGCGGGCGGAGCCCAGGCCGTAGAGGGACACGGTCGCCTCGCCGGTGGAGCCGTTGGAGTCGCCCGAGCCGAAATCACTCATCACCTGCGGCAGGGTGTTGAGCAGATTCTCGATACGGGTCGTACCGGTCTGCGCAATTTCCTCGCGGTTCACGACGCTCACCGGGGCCACCGATTCGAGCTGCGGCTGCGGAATGCGCGAACCCGTGACGACCACCGTCGTCAGGGCGGTTTCACCTTGATCAGTCGCCTGCGCCTGCGCCACCTGCGTCTGCGCTGCCGCAGGCAAGGTAGTGGCGGCGGCGATCGTCGCGGCGCCCATTACGATTGCGTGACGGACTGCGCGCGCAATTTCTGTATTGCGAGTCATCGATTTCTCCAGGGAACGGTGGTGCCGTTCATTTTGTTGAGCCGCGGATGGAACTCGATCCAACGACATCTCCCCAAGGGCCTTTCGGAGCCAGTGCCAGATCCAATGCGACGGGCTGAGGCTCGAATGAGACGGATGCTAGCAATTGCGCCACAACTACGGAAGAGACTGTGTGAAAAAACAACACAGCCGGGGTGGCGGGTCGGGGTGAAGTTCCAGGTCAGGACAAGCGTTCGAGCGCCCCGACTGGCGGCAGGCAGAAATAAGTCGCACGCGACGGCCGTATCGTTGCTCCGGCACAACGACCTGTCAAGCTCAAGGCCAGGCTATCCGGTCGCCCACGCGGATGCCGCGGCGCTCGGCCTCGCCGCCCTTGATCTCGAGCACGGCGATGACCGGCGCGTCGGAGCTGATGGTGGCCAGCGACAGTGGCGTCGCCCGGGCCGCGATCTTCGCGATGCGATGGTCGGGGGCGATGAAGAGCATGTCGAGCTCGATGTACGTGTTCTTCATCCAAAAGGCCGTGGGCCGCGCCTCGGGCTCCAGGAACAGCATGCCGCGGCTGGCCGGCAGATCGCGCACGTACATGAGCCCCTGCGTCTGGCGCTCGGGGGTGTCCGCGATCCATACGTCGAAGTGCTGCTGCCGCGGCGGCTTGCCGATGTCGACTCTGCTCTGCGCGAAGGTCGCAAGGTCAAGTACGGTGCCGGCAGCGCCGAGCGCGCTCACGGCGGTGCCACAGATGAGCCACAGGAGCACGATTGCGAATCGAGGTCTGCGAAGGCTCACAGGGCATGCTCCGTGGCGGGATGCGATAAGGGAGTGTCGAAATTGACGCGACCGGCAAAATCGAAGCGCGTGACGAGGATGTGCTCCTCGCGACCGAGCGCGCTCGCGGGCGCCACGCAGAAGCCGCGCGCGACCACCCGATAGGAGCGCACCGCGGGTCCGAGCGCACCCACTCTTTCCTCCTGCAGTTCATCGACCGTGCAGCGGTCGTCACCGCGCGTCGTATACAGGCGCTGCTCGCCTTCGAAGATGACGGTGAGATTGGTGGGCAGCGCGCGCCCCGGCGCGCCCTCGGCGGTGGTGGCAACCCCAAACACCATGCGCATGCGCCGGCCGCCCGAGCGCAGGGGACCGGCGAAACTCAGGCGGATCCCATGGCCGTTGGGCCGCTCGCTGCCGTCGCACTCGAGCTCCGCATTCTTCCAGTTGATGTCGAGATTGAGCGCGCCGCGAATGCGCGCGCGCAGGTAGCCATTGCCGGCCGCGAGGCAGCCGGCCGCCGGCGCGCGAGCGCCGGGACTTGCGGGCGTGCCGGATTCGGCCGCTACGGCAAGGGGCGCGGCCGCCAGGGACAAGAAGACACACAGGAATTTTCGCCACGCGCCGTCACGCATGCCGTTAAGTGTAGCCCCGATTGCGGATCCGCTCAGCCCGGCCATGCGGGGCCTTCGCGGTGCGCGCGAACTTGGTAAACAAGGGGCGCGCAAATAAGGAGTGGAGGAGCGGGCGCGCTCCTCCACTCTTAAATCAGGATCACATCAGAACTTGTACGTCGCCCCCACCAGAAAGAAGCGGCCGACCGCGCCGTCCTGGTGGAGCGCGGCGTCGTAGGCGAGCTCCGCGCCGCCGCCGTAGGTCTGCAGGTCGATCGGCGGGCTCACATTGAAGAGATTCACGATCGAACCGTGGATGTTCAAGTGATCGCCGATGGTGTAGCTCGCATACAGGTTGGTGTCGAGGAAGCTATGCACGGAGCAGAACTGGTACCACGCGCTCGGCAGCGTCGTGACGGAGGACTGCAGCGCCGATCCGTACGCCGAGGGCGATCGTCCATGGAGCGCCTCGATGCAGTTATTGTAGTTGGTTGAAGGGTCCGTGATATTGAAGGGACCCGTGTAGTTCACCGAGGCGGTGATGTTGGCGGGGCCGCGCTGCCAGGTCAACGAGGCCGTGGCGCGGCTCTTCGGATTGCCCGTATCGCCGGAAACGGTTGACGGGCCGTGCGTGCCGGCCAGATCGTAGGTGATGCCCGTCACCGTGATTTCGTACTGGGAAATATAGGTGTAGTTGAGCTCCGCGCTCAACTTGCTGTCGCCAATGTTGACGAAGCTGCGCATATCGACATCGACGCCGGAGGTGCGGGTGCTGCCCGCGTTCAGATAGGGGTAGAGGTTGTATGCGGGATAGCCGACGGGCGTCGGCGCGTTCACGGTCGCGCAGGGAACGCCACCGGTGGTGGTGTTGGTGCACTCCGGCAGCCTGGCCGACGGTCCGCGCACGCCGGTGACGAAGTTGCTGAGTCCGCCCGCCGAGGAGGCGGAGATGATGTCGTTCGTGAGCTCAATGCGGTACCAGTCCACCGACACGTTGAACTGCTTGAACGGCTCGAAGATGACGCCCAGGGTCTCGTTGGTCGAGGTGACGGCCTTGAGGTTCGGGTTGGCTCCGGCAACCCCCACCACGGGATAGGAACACAGGGCGTTGAACGTGCCCTTCACATTGAGAATACCCTTGGGGCAGAGCACCGGATCAAAGCCGTTGCCCTGCCCGAAGGCGAGTCCCGCAGTACCGGATTCGGAAATCGACGGCGCGCGGAATCCCTTGCCCCAGGTACCGCGCAGGGCAATCATTTCAATGGGAGTAAATTTGAAGCCGACCTTTGGTGTCGCCTGACCGCCATAGGTGTCGTAGTGGTCATAGCGCACGGCGGCGTTCAACTCCAGCTGTTTGATCACCTTGCCGTCGAGCTCCAGGAAGACCGCGCTCGCATTCTGCGAGCCGACGGAATAGGCGGGGCCCGGGCTTTCCTGTACGCCGGAGACAATGTTGGGCGCGTTCTGGTCGTTCTGCGCCCGATGGGAATACTGCACGCCCGCGCCGAGCGCCAGCGGCCCGCCCGGCAGCTGGAAGAGCTCGCGCGACCCGTGCACATCAACGATGTCCAGCGTACTCGTCGGGCTTGAGTTCAAGGGCGGCGCAAAGAGCGCCGTGCCGTTCGTTGAGACTCCCGGAATGTAGGCGCCGCTGTTGAGCGCTGCCTGCGCCAGTGCCGGCTCGATGTAGCCGGAGATCTGGTCGCTCATCCGCGCGTACATGATGCCGACCTGGCCATCGAGGTCCCACCCGGCGGCGGTGCCGCGGACGTCGGCGAAGAAGCGGTACGTGGTCGTTTCAACGTCCGTCACCGCGGGGCCCAGATCCGGGAAACTGTACACGAGGTTGGCCGGCTTGCCGAACGGGTTCAGCGGCGAATTCGCCGGCAGCGAGAGCACGGGAAAGACGACCGTCGAAAACAATTGCCCGGGACTGCCCGTGATGTTGGTGATGGAGCCTGCTTCCTGGCCCGTGTTGCTGAAGGCGTGGCCGAAAGGAAAAGTGGCTGCCACCTGCTCCGCGATGCTGTCGAAGAGCGATCCGGTGAACGTCACGGTCCAATCATTGACCAGCCCCTTGGTGAACTTGGCCAGGAAGTTCGTCTGCGCGCTCGGCGCCTGGATCTGGCCGGGGAAGTTGAACGCGCAGTCATCGAGATTCTGCAAGGCCTGCGTGCAACCGGGCAGGAAGGCGTACGGCTTACCGGAGGACGTATTGGGGTTCACCAGATAGCCGGTGACGCTGTCCGGATAGGCCAGTCCCGCAGCGCCAATGGCGCCCGGCCGGGTATTTTGCCCGCCCGGGAGATTGCTCCAGTCGAGCGTGGTAAAGCCGGCGTGACGGTTCGAGCCCAGGATCGCGTCCGTGTGATGCCAGTCGATGGCGGCGTAGAGGTTGTAGCCGTCGTTACTGAGATCGCCCCAGCCGATGATCCCGGCCAGGTGTTCGGTGGTGCCGTCCCGATGCTGGGAGGTACCGCCCTCGGCGGTGATCTCGGCGCCGACGTAGGTCCTCTTTAATTTGATATTGACCACACCGGCAATGGCATCGGCGCCGTAGAGCGCCGAGGCGCCGTCTTTGAGGACCTCGACGCTTTCAATGGCATTGAAGGGGATGGCGGTAATGTCGACGAAGCTGCGCTCGAGATCGTCGCTCAACGGATAGGCGACCATGCGTTCGCTGTCGATGAGGGTGAGGGTGCCGCCCACCGTCAGACCTCGGAGCGCGATGCCGGAGCCGCCGGCGGCGAAGGCCTGACCGAAGGCCTGATTCAAGGTGCCCTGGCCGTTGGCCGCGAGGTTGCGCAGCACGTCCGAGACGTTGGTGTAGCCGGAATTCTGCAGATCCTGCTCGCTGATCACCTGCACGGGACTCGGCGTCTCGGTGTCGGTGCGCTTGATCAAGGACCCGGTGACGATGACGGTCGCGAGCTCGCCCGTGTCTTGTGCGGGTGCGGTCTGCGCATTCGCGGACTGTGCAGCGGCGAGAGCCGCCGTGATCCACACGGCCCGACGGAGGATTTGGCTTGCGGTCATTCGATGACTCCCCTGAAGTTTATTAGTTGCGCTTAACGGACGATTCCCCATGCCGTGAGCGCTTCGCCCTGCCTGCGAGGGACGCGATGGCACCTGTCGAGCCTTGTTTCGCGAATTTCCGATCGTATGTCAATTAGCGGGGCCACAACAAGTTGTTCGGCTTTTTTAAATGCGTTCGGGTGATCTGTTGTCATAGAACAACGACAAGATCTGCGGCACCCTGAGGCGCCGACCCCGCGAAAAAATCGCGGTGGCGCTTCGCCTACGGAACCGCGCCTGCGAACCGGGGCGGCTCGCGCGCGTGCGTGGCCTGCTCGAACGCATAGGCGTAGGCAATGAGTTTCGGCTCGCTCCAGGCGGGGCCCACGAAGGAAACACCCACCGGCAGGCCGTGCACGCTTCCCATCGGCACCGTGATGTGCGGATACCCGGCCACGGCGGGCGCCGTCGAGATGGCGCCGCCCAGGGTGTGATCACCGTTCACGAGATCGTTCGTCCAGGCGGCGCCCATGGTCGGCGCCACGAGGACGTCGCGCTGATCCTTCGCCAGCGCCGCATCAATGCCTTCCATGCCGGCCAGCCGCCGGGCGCGCTCGTGCGCTTCGATGTACGCCTTGTCGCTCAAGGAGACCGTGGCCTGCGCGTTCATGAAGAGTTCCTGTCCGAAGAAGGGCATCTCGCGGCCGCTTTCGCGCACGTCGAAGGCGATGAGCTCCTCGAGGGTTCGCGGCCCGCTGCCCGCGCGCCCGGCAAGATAGCGGTTGATGCCGTCCTTGAATTCGTAGAGCAGAACGGTCTGCTCGTCCGCTTCGAGCGTGCTCTCAGCGGCGATGGCGGCGGAATCCACAATGACCGCGCCCTGCGCCCGCAGCGCATCGAGCGCGCGCGCGAAGGCGGCGTCGACTTCTGGGTGGAAGCCGGCGTACTGGCGCAGCACCCCGACGCGTGCGCCCTGCAGGCTGCTGCGATCGAGGAACTGCGTGTAGTCCGGCGGCGCACGCTCTTTCAGTACGGCGGTGGCCGGATCGTCCGGGTCATAGCCTGCCAGCACGGTCAACAGCGCCGCGGCGTCGGCCACCGAGCGGGCCATCGGCCCCGCCGTGTCCTGGCTCACCGAGATCGGGATGATGCCCGAGCGCGAGACGAGTCCGACAGTGGGCTTGATGCCGACAAGGCCGTTGACGCTCGCCGGACAGACGATGGAGCCGTCGGTTTCCGTGCCCACCGCGACCACCGCCAGGTCCGCCGCGACCGCCGCTGCCGAGCCGGCGCTCGATCCGCATGGATTGCGATCGAGCGCGTAGGGGTTCTTCGTCTGGCCGCCGCGGCCGCTCCAGCCGCTCGTGGAATGCGTGGAACGAAAATTCGCCCATTCGCTGAGATTGGTCTTCCCCAGAATCAACGCGCCCGACGCGCGCAGCCGCCGGACGATGAAGGCGTCGTGCGCCGGCCTGGAGCTTGCGAGGGCGAGCGAACCCGCCGTGGTCTGCATGCGATCCGCCGTGTCGATATTGTCCTTGAGCAGCACCGGCACGCCGAAGAGCGGGCCGCGATCAGCGCCGTGCGCATCCAGGGTGGCGGCGAGGGCAGCCGCGTCGGGATTGACTTCGATGACGGCGTGCAGTGCCGGGCCGCTGCCATCGACGGCAGCGATGCGCGCTTCGTAGTGGCGCTCGAGCGAGCGCACCGAGTAGCGACCGGCCGTCAGATCCTCGCGGACCTGGGCGATCGTGGGCTCCGCGGGGATTCCGTCGCGCGCGGCGGGCGTGACCGCGCAACCGGCTGCCAGAGCCGCGGCGAGGGTGAAGACTGCGTGGCACGGGGATGGGTTGCTCAGGCGGCGCAGGCCTGCGGCGTCAAATGAACGCTCCCCTTTATTGGGATCGCGGCATTCAATCGTGCGGCGCATGCGCCAAGTCTAGCCGCGATTGCCGTTGCCCTCAGCCCGGCGTGACGAGAAACTTCTTGGCGAGGCGCGCATGCACTCGTCCGATGCCGCGCGCGGCGTGCATCAATGTGGTCAGAACGAGAAGCCCGAAAACGCCCGCGATGATGAGCACCGGCGCCGGTGCCACCCAGGCGGGCTCGATCGAGGCGTTGATGAGATCAAAGTGGTGCAGCACGGCGATGGGCAGCGCGACCAGGCTGCCCAGCCCCACCGACAGTCCGGCGACCGCGATCACGAAATAACAAATACCCAGCGGCAGCATCATTATGAAGTAGGCGAGTGTCGTCCACGTGCGGCTGTCCTTGAGCATCGTCCCGATGCTTGCCCAGAGGCTCTCTTTGGGACCCGGATGCACGGGCCGGCGGGGCATGCGCTCCCCGGTCATGGCCTCGATCAGGCGCCCCTCGCCCAGGGAGATGACGCGCACGATGCCGATGAAGGCGAGGAAGAACGGGATACCGATGATGAGCGCGGCAAGACCCAGCGACAGCGCGATGCCCGTGACGGCAATCGTGAAGTAGGCGATGCCGGTCGCCAGTGTCAGCAGCATGAAGAATACGGATGTATAGGCGCGCGGGTCGGAGTAGACGCTGAAGAAGCGGCTCAGCACGCCCGGCGCGCGCGCCGCGGGCCGGGCCGGCGGCTGCAGGGCCGCCTTGACCTTCGCTTCGGTCTCGCAGTACGCCGCGGCGACTTCTTCCGGCGCGCCATAGGTGCTGGCAATGAGCTCCAGCACGTCCGCCTCCGACTTATCCGGATGCGAGGCGATCTCGGCGCGTAGATATTCTTCGGCGTCGTAGACCGCATCGTGGACGAGGGCGGCGTCCTGACCGGCGAGTACAGCTCGCAGCTGTTTCAGATACGCGTCAATGGATCGGGGTGCGGCCGGTGTCATGGTGCGGTTCCTGCCTCAATGAAGCGATCGACGAAGTCGCGTGTCTGCCGCCAGACAGCGCGGTACTGAGAGAGCATCGAGCGGCCTTCGTCGGTGATGCGGTAATAGCGTCGCGGCGGACCCGTGTACGAGGGCACGATGCGGCTCGTCAGCAGCCCCGCTGCGCTCAGCGCCCGCAGCACCGGGTACACGGTCCCCTCCTTGAACAGCGCCTCGCCTTCGTTGGCTTTTTGCAGTCGCTTCGCGATTTCGTATCCATAGAGGTCTTCTTCGCTGGCCGCGAGCACCGCCATCAGGACGAGTGTGACGAGGCCGGCGTTGAGGTCTTTCTGAAACTTGCGTACCTGGCTGTCTTCCATCGTTCTATGATCCGCTGGCCAGTACTATAAAATTACTAATACTATACGTCAACTAGTATGCAACGATCGAAATAGGGCGCAGGCCTCCGTGGCGACGCTCAGCGGCTCTTGAGACGTAATCAGCAGCAACTAGACTGGCCGTCCTTTAACGTCCGCTCCCGATTATGCGAAATCCACTCCTCGAGGTGACCCCGGTTGTGCCGCGCGCTCTGGCACGGCTGCCGGAGCTCGCCGCCAATCTCTTCTTCAGCTGGCACCGGCCCACCCGCGCCCTCTTTGAGGATCTGGATCGTGAGCTGTGGAAGCAGGCCGGTGGCAATGGGCGTCTGATGCTGCGTTGCATGAGCCAGGACACGCTCGATGCGGCGGCCCGCGACCCACGCTACCTCGCCCGCTATGCACAGGTGCTCGAGGCCTTCGACACCTATGTGCGCTCGCCCTCGCCGCGCCCGGACGCGCCGCTGATCGGCTATTTCTGCGCGGAATATGGCTTTCACGAGAGCTTCCCGATTTATTCCGGGGGCCTGGGCGTACTCGCCGGCGATCATTGCAAGGCGGCGAGCGACGAGCGGATGAATTTCGTGGCCGTCGGGCTGCTCTACGGCCAGGGTTTTTTTACGCAGAGCGTCGATAACGACGGCGTGCAGTACGCGCAATACCGCGAACACGACGCGCGCGATCTGCCCGTCGAGCCGCTGCGTCGCCCTGATGGACTGTGGCTCACGGTGAGCGTGCGCATTACCGGGCGCGATGTCGTGGCGCGCGTCTGGAAGGCCGAGGTCGGCCGCGTTGCGGTCTACCTGCTCGACACCAACTGCCCGGAGAATGCGGCCGCGGACCGCGACATTACGCATCGGCTCTATGGCGGCGATGAGTCGACGCGCATCCGTCAGGAAATCCTGCTCGGCGTGGGCGGCACGCGCGCGATACGCGCACTGGGGCTTGCGCCTGCGGTGTGGCACCTGAACGAAGGACACGCCGCGTTCTTGATTGTCGAACTGCTGCGCGAGCACATGGCGCGCGGGCTGCCCTTTGATGCCGCGCTCGAGGCGGTAGCCGCGGGCTGCGTCTTCACGACCCACACCCCGGTCGCGGCCGGACACGATGCCTTCGGCCATGAGCTCCTCGTCAGCCACTTCGGCGATTTCATCCGCGATCTCGGCGTGCCGATCGAACGCTTTCTCGAGCTGGCGCACGCACCCGCGGTGCCGGGCCTGTTCAACATGACGCGCCTGGCGCTGAACGGCACGCGCCACGTGAACGGCGTCAGCCGCATCCATGGCGGCGTGTCGGCGCGCCTGTGCGCCGACCAATGGCCGCAGATTCCGCCGGAGGAGAATCCGGTCGGCTTCATCACGAACGGCGTGCACGTGCCGACTTTTCTGCACCAGACGTGGGCGGATTTTTTCGACGTCGCGCTGCCGGCGGACTGGCGCGAGCGCCTGCGCGACATCGATTTCTGGCGCGTGGTCGAGGCGCTCCCCGATGACCGCTACTGGGAGACCGCGCAGGCGGTGAAGGCGCAGATGCTCGCCAGCGTGCGCGAGCGTGTACAGCGCGAGTACGCGCGCAAGGGGTTAAGCCCCGCCCAGTGCCGGCACGTCACGCGCCTGCTCGATCCCGCCAAGCCCGACGTGCTCACGATCGGCTTCGCACGCCGCTTCGCGACCTACAAGCGCGCGGCCCTGCTGCTGCGCGACCGGCCGCGCCTCGCGCGGCTGCTGCACGATGCGGGGCGGCCGCTGCTCTTCCTGTTCGCCGGCAAGGCGCATCCGGCGGATGAGCCCGGCAAGGCGGTGCTGCGCGAGATCAAACAACTGATGCTGCTGCCGGAGTTCGTCGGCCGGGTGGTCTTTCTCGAGGACTACGACATGCAGCTCGCGCGCTGGCTCGTCTCCGGCGTCGACGTCTGGCTCAATAATCCGATCGCGCCGTTCGAGGCAAGCGGTACCTCAGGCATGAAGGCGGCGGTGAACGGCCGGCTCAACCTCAGCGTGCTCGATGGCTGGTGGGGCGAGGCCTGCGCGCCCGACAATGGCTGGGGAATTCCCCCCGTCAACGTGCGCGACCCGGAGCGGCGCGATGCGCTCGAGGCGGAGCTCGTGTTCGAGACTCTGGAGCAGGAGGTGGTGCCGCTTTACTACGCGCGCAACACCCAGGGGCACTCGCCCGAATGGGTGAGGCGCAGCAAGCGCGCGATGACGACGGTGATTCCGCGCTTCAACACGCGGCGCATGGTCTACGACTACGCGCAGGGACTGTACGCTCCGGCCGCGCGCCAGTACGCGAAACTCGCGGACGCGAACTTCGCCGGCGCGCGCGCGTTGGCCGATTGGAAGCAGCGCGTGCGTCAGGCCTGGCCGCGGGTGGTGTTGCGTCTGCTGACGGATGTGCCCGCCGACATGCCGCGCGCCGAGCGCCTGCGCCTGCGCGTCGCAGCCGCGCTCGCAGGTCTGCAGCCCGCGGACGTGCGCGTGGAATTTGTCGCGCGCCGCCTTCTGCCGGAGAGCGCCTTCGAGATCCCCGCGCTGACATCCTATGCGGACGGCGTGCGCGACGGCCTGTGGAGCGCGATGCTCACCGCCACGATAGAGCAGGACAGCGACGGCGCCGCAGTGTTTGCGCTCGAGGCGCAGCCCATCGAGTGCGGTCAGTTCACCACTCAAATCCGCATCTATCCCTGGCACGAGCTGCTCTCGCATCCCTTTGAGCTCGGGCTCATGAAGGAGCTGTAGTGCGCCGGCGCGCGCCGCCTGCAAAGCCTGCGCTCGCGAGCGCCGGCGCGCCTGCAAAAGCGCGGCACGGCGCTGATGCAGCGCGGCGCTGCGCACCATTGACGCGCCGTCGGTCGAGCGTGTAGACAGAACTTGGCAGAACAAAAAGCGTCTGAGCGAACTATGCCTCGACACCCTGCGCGCGCCTCCTCCGGACGCTACGTCAGCCGCCTGACGGGCGGCACGCTCGCAGTGATCATGGCCGGCGGCCGCGGCGAACGACTGAAGGCGCTGACCGAGCACCGCTGCAAGCCCGCGAGCCCCTTCGGTGGCAAATTCCGCATCATCGACTTCGTGCTGTCGAACTGCGTGAACTCCGGCATTCGGCAGATCGCGATCCTGACGCAGTACAAGGCGCAGTCGCTGATCCAGCACGTCGAGCGCGGCTGGAGCTACCTGCGCGGTGAATTTGGCGAGTTCATCGAAGTCATCCCGGCGCAGCAGCAGATCGGCGAGCAGTGGTACCGCGGCACCGCCGATGCGGTCTATCAGAACATGGAGCTCATCCTGTCGTATCGCCCCAAGCATGTATTGGTGCTCGCCGGCGACCACATCTACAAGATGGACTACGGTCCGATGATCGCGTACCACGTGGAGAAGGGCGCGGACATCACCGTCGGCGTCGTCGAAGTGCCGCGCGACGAGTCGCGGCATTTCGGCGTGCTCACCGCCACCGAATGGAACCGCGTGACGCAGTTCGCGGAGAAGCCCGCGGTGCCCGATACCATGCCCGGCAAGCCGGAGTCGATCCTGGCGTCCATGGGGATCTACGTCTTCAATACGCGGCTGCTGGAGAAACTGCTCGCCGAGGACGCCACCGATGAGGCGTCCTCCCATGACTTCGGCAGGAACGTCATTCCCAAGGCGATCGACCAGCTGCAGACCTTTGCCTATCCGTTTCAGGACGTGAAGACGCGCGCGCAGAGTTACTGGCGCGACGTCGGCACGGTCGATGCCTACTACGAGGCGAATATCGAGCTGGTGCACGTGCGCCCCGAGCTCAACATCTACGATGAGGATTGGCCTATCTGGACCTATCAGGTGCATCAGCCGCCGGCGAAATTCATTCTCGACGAGGATGGGCGGCGCGGCATGGCGATCAATTCCATGGTCTCGGGCGGCTGCATCATCTCCGGCGCCATCGTGCGCGAGTCGCTGCTGTTCTCGGATGTGCGCGTCGATGAGCGCTCGCGCATCGAGCGCTCGGTGGTTCTGCCGCACGTTGAGATCGGCAAGAGCTGCAGCGTCATCGGCGCGATCATCGATGAGGGCTGCGTGATCAGCGACGGCATGCAGATCGGCGTCGACCGCGGCGCCGATGCGCATCGCTTTGACCTCACCGACAAGGGCGTGGTGCTGGTGACGGCAGGCATGCTGCGGCGTCTGGAGGGCGCTGCACGATGAGTGAGACGGCGCGGCTGCCGGTCGTGCTGCTGTGGCACATGCACCAACCGCAGTACCGCGATGCGCTCACGGGTGAGTACGTCCTGCCGTGGACGTATCTGCACGCGATCAAGGACTACGTCGACATGGCGGCGCATCTGGAGGCGCTGCCGGCGGCGCGCGCGGTCGTCAATTTCACGCCGCTCCTAATCGAGCAGCTCGAGGAGCTCGCCGCGCGCATCGCCCAGCATCTGGATACGGGCGCGGCGCTGCCCGATCCGGTGCTTGCGCTGCTCGGGCCCGCCGCCGTGCCGCAGGACGCCGCCGCGCGGCTCGCGCTCGTGCGCGCCTGTCTGCGCGCGCAGAGAAAGACGATGATCGAGCGCTTCCCCGCCTATCTTGAGCTCGCAACGCTCGCCGAGAGCTTTGCCACCCCCGAGCGCATCGGCTACGCCGCCGATTCGTTCGTGCATGACCTTGCGGTCTGGTATCACCTGGCGTGGCTCGGCGAAACGGTGCGCCGCGCCGATCCGCTGGTCGCGGCGCTCAGCGCGCAGGGCCGCGCCTTCACGGGCGCCAACCGGCGCGATCTGCTCGCGCTCGTGGGCCGTCTGGTGGCGAGCATCATCCCGCGCTTTCGCGCGCTCGCCGATGCGGGCCAATGCGAGCTGTCGATGACCCCGTACGCGCACCCGATCGTGCCGCTGCTGATTGATTTCAACGCCGCGCGCCAGGCGCAGCCGACGGCGCCGCTGCCTCAGGGGCCCTATCCGGGCGGCGCCGAGCGGGCGGCGTGGCACATGCGCGAGGGCATCCGCATCTTCACGGCGGCCTTTGGCACGCGGCCCGTGGGCTGCTGGCCCTCTGAAGGGGCGATCAGCCAGGAGACGCTCGAGCTCATCGAGAAGTTCGAGTTTCGCTGGACCGCATCCAGTGCCAACGTGCTGCGCGCGAGCCTGCTGCTCTCGAGCGATCCGTCGCGCAGCTTCGTCCCGCGTGACTTCAATCGTCCGTACCATCTCGACAATGCGCGCCTGCGCTGTTTTTTTCGCGACGATGAGCTCTCCGACCTGATTGGCTTCAACTACGCCACGTGGCGCGGGGATGATGCCGCCGCCAACCTCGTCAACGAGCTGGCCGCGCAGGCGCAGCGCCTCGCCGGCGCGCCGGGACACGTGGTGCTGATTGCCCTCGACGGGGAGAATGCCTGGGAGCACTATCCTTTCAACGGTTATTTTTTCCTGAGTGCGCTGTACGCGGTGCTCGCGGCGCATCCCGCCCTGGAGCTGACGACGCTGGCGCAATGCGCGGCGCGCGCTTCTGCGCCGGCGACTCTGGCACGCATCGTCGCCGGCAGCTGGGTGCATGGCACGCTCGCAACGTGGATGGGGGATGCGGCGAAGAACGCCGCATGGGAGCTGTTGTGCGCGGCGAAGCGGGCGTTTGACCGCACGGCCTTCGACGCCGAGGGCGGCCACGCGCAAAGGAGCGCCGCCGAGCGGCAGCTCGCCTTATGCGAAAGCTCCGACTGGTTCTGGTGGTTCGGCGACTACAACCCGCAGGACGCGGGGAGGCAATTCGACCATCTCTATCGGCGCCAGCTCGTCAATCTGTATCGGCTCTTGCAGCTCACGCCTCCGGAGAATCTGGCGCAGCCCCTGTGCGTCGGCCACGGCGCCCCGGAGCACGGCGGCGCCATGCGCCGTGCGACGGCGGGCTAGGCGGCAGTGAGCGGCGCCGTCCTGCCGGTCTTCGATCGGCGCCGTGCCGGAGTGCTGCTGCATTTGGGCTCGCTCGATGCGGCGCTCGGCCGCGGCGGCCGCGCCTTCATCGATTGGCTCGCCGCGGCAGGCTTCAGCGTCTGGCAGATCCTGCCGCTCGGACCGACGGGCGTGACGCACTCCCCCTACTGGGTGCGCTCCGACTTTGCGGGCAACACGGCGTTCATCGACGACGGCGAGCGGCCGCGCGTGCAAGGGTCTGAATATCGCGAGTTCCTCGCCGCCTCGCAATCGTGGCTCGAGGACTACGCGGCCTTCGAGGTCCTGAGTGAGCTGCACGGTGGAGCGCCCTGGTGGCAGTGGCCCACCGCCTATCGCGACCGCGAACCTGCTGCATTGGCGCGGCTGCAGAGCGAGCACGCCGCGGCGCTGTCCCATCTGCAGGCCGAGCAGTTCGTGTTCGCCACGCAATGGCGGGCGCTGCGCGCGCATGCGCATGCGCGCGGCGTGCGCCTGCTCGGGGACGTGCCGTTCTACGTGGCGCCGGATTCTGCGGAAGTGTGGACGCACCGCGCACAATTTCAGCTTGACGCCGCGGGCCTGCCGCGCGCGGTCGCGGGCGTGCCGCCCGATTATTTCTCCGAGCTCGGGCAGCTCTGGGGTAATCCGCTCTATGACTGGGCGCGCATGCGGCGCGACGGCTTTCAGTTCTGGCATGCGCGCGTGCGCAGCCAGCTCGAGCGCGTGGACGTGCTGCGCATCGATCATTTTCGCGCACTCGCGGCGCACTGGGCCGTGCCTGCGGGCGCGCCCGATGCGCGCGGCGGCAGCTGGCAGCGCACGCCGGGACGCGCACTGCTGCAGAGCCTGCAGCGGGAACTGGCAGTGCTGCCGTTGGTCGCGGAGGATTTGGGATTCATCACGCCCGATGTGGAGGCGCTGCGGCGGCGCTTTCGTCTGCCCGGCATGCGCGTGCTGCAGTTTGGCTTCGACGGCGATCCCTATAATCCGCATCTGCCGCATATGCACCGCCATCAGAGCGTCGTCTACACCGGCACCCACGACAACGACACGAGCGCCGGATGGTTCGCGAGCCTGGACCGCGAGACGCAGCGCCGCGTCGAGACTTACCTCGGCGCGGATGCAGCCATGCCGCAGGCGCTGATCCGCGCAGCGTGCGCGTCGGTCGCGGCGCTCGCGGTCGTGCCGCTGCAGGATCTGCTCGGACTCGGCAGTGCGGCGCGGCTCAACACGCCCGGCACCACGCAGGGCAACTGGAGCTGGAAGGTTTCGCACGAGGCGCTCACCGACGAGCTCGCGCAACGCTGCGCGCACCTCAACCGCCTGTACGCGCGCGCTTGAGGGGCGAGCGCTTTGCTATCATGCGGTGATGAAATTTGTCGCGATGGTCCTCGTCGCAGGGGCGCTCGCGGGTTGCTCGGCTTTCGTACCCAAGCTCCAGAGTCCGCACCTCTCGATCGTCAATGTGGAGCTCCTGAGCAGCAACCTGTGGGAGCAGCGCCTGCGGGTGCACATTCGTGTGGAGAATCCCAATGACCGCGTATTGCCGGTGTCGGCATTGACCTATTCGATCGAGGTCGCAGGCCAGGAGCTCGGGCACGGCGCCGCCAACGAGGGCTTCATCATTCCCGCGCTCGGCGAGACCGAGTTCGCCACCGACCTCTCCGCCAACATGGCGGGCGCGCTGCTCGCGATCCTCGGCCGCAGCCACGACGGCGCTAACGATGCGATCGACTACCGCATCGCCGGCAAGATCACGCTCGGCGGCGGCTTCGTGCGCGCGATTCCCTTCGAGCACCAGGGCACGTTCAAGATTCAGTAGCGCCGCGCGCCAGGCGCTCGTAGAGCTCCACGTACAGTCCTGCCTGGCGCGTCCAGGAAAAATCCTGTTGCATGCCGTTCGCGACGAGCTGTCGCCAATGGTCGCGCTGCGCGTACAGATCGAGGGCCGTCGCGAGCGCCTGCGCAAACGCCGCGGCGGAGAAGTCGTCAAACACGATGCCGGTTCCGCGCCGCGTCGCGCGCTCGTAGTGCTCGACGGTATCGGCGAGCCCGCCGGTGCGCCGCACCAGCGGCACCGTGCCGTAGCGCAGGCTGTACATTTGATTGAGTCCGCAGGGCTCATATAAGGAGGGCATCAGGAACACATCGCTCGCCGCTTCGATCCAGTGGGCGAGCTCGTCGCTGTAGCCGCGGTGAAAGAGGACCCGTCCCGGGAAGCGCTGTTGCAGGCTCGCGAAGTAGTCCTCGTAGCGTGCTTCGCCGCTTCCCAGTCCGACGAGCGCGAAGTCCCGCTCGGCGAGTGCGCGCGGCAGCGCATCGAAGGTGATGTCAAATCCCTTCTGCGACGCCATGCGGCTCACGAAGCCGACGAGGGGCGCGCGCGCGCCGCCCTTGAGCTTGCAGCGCGCGAGAAACTGCCGCTTGAGCGCCGCCTTCGTCTTCAGGTGCGCGGCGTCATAGTGACTCGGCAGGTAGCGGTCGTGGCGCGGGTCCCACTCCTCGTAGTCGGCGCCATTCAGGATCCCCGAGAGCACGCCCGCGCGCGCGCGCAGCACGCTCTGCAGGCCCATGCCGTACTCGTCGCTGCAGATCTCGCGGGCGTAGGTCGGGCTCACCGTCGTGATCGCATCCGCGTACAGGATGCCGTGCTTCAGCGGGTTGATGGAGCCGGCGCGCAGGTCGTCCTGATGCAGCCGGTCGGTATGCGTTCCGACCCCAACGTCCGCGACGGCGCTCGCCGCGAAGGTCCCCTGGTAGCCGATATTGTGGATGGTGAGGACCGAGCGGGTGCGCTTGAAAAGCGCATCCTTCTGGTAAATCACCTGTAAATACAGCGGTGCAAACGCCGCATGCCAATCATGGGCGTGCAGGATCTGCGGGCTGAAACTCATGCGCCGGCAGCAATCCAGCGCGGCGCGCGTGAGCGCGATGAAGCGCAGGTGCTCATCCGGATCCGTCGTGTAGAGCTCCGAGCGGGCATACAGCGCCGGGCAGTCGATGAAATAGATTTCGGCGCGCGCGCCCGGCAGGGGCGCGGCCCACAGCGAATAGCGCAGGCGGCGCGGGCCTATGTCCAGGGGAACATCCTGCAGGCCGGGCAGCGCATGCAGCTCGGCCGCCGTGCGGTCAATGGCACTGTAGAGCGGCGTGAAGACGCGCACGTCGTGGCCGGCCGCCTGCAGGTATTTGCTGAGCGCACTGCACACATCCGCCAGGCCCCCGGTCTTTGAGAACGGCGCGACCTCTGAGCCGATGAGGCAAATCTTCAAAGTCATGCGCACATTCTAGAATCGCGCCGCGCGCGAACGATTGAGTGCAGCCGCGCGCGCCGGCCGCGGGATTATGGTGCAGTGCAATAGAAAGCTCGGCCCGAAGCGCTGCGCCATACCCATGTCAACCCTGCCGAGACCTCTTAACTTATTGATAAAAATAAATAAAATCACTTCGGAGTCGGCCGGCGGGCGCCCTCGCTGGTAGAATACGCCTACTCCCTACCCCCGCCAGCCCGCTCTCGGGCCAGCTTTGAGACCTTCACGGATACTCGCGGGTGGCGGGGCCTTGAAGCGGAATCGGTGCACTAGATCATGTCGGCCTCGCCCTACAAACAACTCGAGCAGGAATTCAAACGCCTGCACGCGTTCCGCGGTGCGCTGTCGCTGCTGCGCTGGGACGCGGCGGTGATGATGCCGCGGGCCAGCGCCGATCTGCGCGGCGAGCAGCGCGCAGCCCTTGAAACCGAGTACCACGCATTTCTCACCGCGCCGCGCATCACACGTCTTCTCGATCGCGCGCAGGCGAACTCTGCGGGCCTTGCCGATTGGCAGCTCGCCAACCTGCGCGAGATGCGCCGCCAGCGCGATCACGCGATCGCCATTCCCGTATCGATCATCTCGGGGCTGGTGCGGGCGACGGCACGCGCCGAAGCGCAGTGGCTCGAGGCGCGCAAGCAGGGAAAGTTCGAGCTCTTCGCGCCGCATCTGGAGGAAGTGGTGAGCCTGGTGCGCGACAAGGCATCCCTCCTCGGTCAGGCGCTCAACCTCACCCCCTACGATGCGCTCGTGGATGAATTCAGCCCGGGACTTACGAGCGCAGAGATCGAGGCCATGTTCAAGGCGCTCTCCAGGCGCCTGCCATCGCTCATCCGCGAGACGATTGCGCTGCAGGACGCGCGGCCGCCGCTGCCGATCGTGGGCAAGTTTCCGGCGGCCAAGCAGCAGGCGCTCGCCGTCGAGGTCATGACGGCGATGGGCTTTCCCTTCGATCGCGGGCGTCTGGATGAGAGCGATCATCCCTTCACGGAAGGGGTGCCGGGAGACATGCGGGTGACCACCCGCTTCGATGCGAGCGATCTGTTCTCGGGGCTGCTCGGCGCGCTGCATGAAACGGGACACGCGATGTACAACCTCGGCCTGCCGCACGAGTGGCGCGACCAGCCCGTCGGCCGCGATCGCGGCATGGGCCTGGAGGAGAGCCAGTCGCTCCTCATCGAAATGATCCTGTGCCGCAGCCGCCCGTTCGTGCACTACCTGCGGCCACTTCTGGAGAAGCATTTCGGAGTGAGCGGACCGGAGTGGCAGGAGGAGAATATCTACGCGCACCTCACGCACGTGCGGCGCAGCCTGATCCGCGTCGACGCGGATGAGCTCACCTATCCGCTGCACGTCATGCTGCGCTATGAGCTCGAGAAGCAGCTCCTGAGCGGCGAGCTCGCCGTGCGCGACCTGCCGGCGGCGTGGAACGCCGGCATGGAGCAGCGGCTCGGCGTCAAGCCGGCCAACGACGCGGAAGGCGTGCTGCAGGACATTCACTGGGCGGTGGGCTCGTTCGGCTATTTCCCCTCTTACGTGCTCGGTGCCGTGATTGCCGCGCAGCTGCATGAGAGCCTGCGCCGCGACGTGCCGCAGCTTGATGCGGAGCTTGCGCGCGGCGACTTCACGAGCCTGTTTGCGTGGCTGCGCACGCATGTGCACGCACTCGGCGCCAAGGTCACGATGCAGGAACTCATGAAAGCGGCCACCGGCAAGCCGCTCTCGGCCGTCGCCTTCGTTCGTTACGTCGAGAACAAGTACCTCGAAGAGACGGCGAGCAGCGCCGCCGCCTGATCGATACCTTGAAGCTGTCCCGCACCCTTCAGCGCCTGCAGGCCCATCTGCGCGCGCTCGCCGGCAAGGCGATCGCGGACTTCGGCATGATTGAGGCCGGCGACCGGATCATGGTATGCGTGTCGGGCGGCAAGGACTCGTACACGCTGCTCGACGTTCTGCTGTCCCTCAAGCGCAGTGCCCCGGTTGAATTTGACCTGCTCGCCGTCAATCTCGATCAGAAGCAGCCGGGATTTCCGCCAAGCGTGCTGCCGCAGTATTTGACCTCCCGCGGCGTTCCCTTCCACATCATCGAGCAGGACACCTACAGCGTCGTCAAACGCGTGATTCCGCAAGGCAAGACGATGTGCGGACTGTGCTCGCGGCTGCGCCGCGGCGCGCTGTATCGCTTCGCAGCCGCGCACGGCATCAGCAAGATCGCCCTCGGTCATCACCGCGACGACATCATTGAGACGCTGTTTCTGAACATGTTCTTCGGCGGGCGCCTGAAGGCGATGGCGCCGAAGCTGCTCTCGGAGGACGGCCGCCACGTGGTCATCCGGCCGCTCGCCTACGCGCCGGAGCGGGACATCGCGCGCTATGCGCGCGGGCGCGCATTTCCCATCATTCCTTGTCTCTTGTGCGGCTCGCAGCCGAACATGCAGCGGGTCGCGGTAAAGAACATGCTCGCCGGCTGGGAGCGCGAGTACCCGGGCCGCAGCGCCGCCATCTTCGCCGCCCTGCAGAATCTCGCGCCCGAACATCTGCTCGACCCGCGGCAATTCGACTTTGCGCAGCTGCGCGCGGGCGCGTTAGCCGTCATGAGCGATGTCGAGGAACGCACGCTCGCCCGGCGGCTGGAGTCGACCGCCGTCCAGGCGGCGTGAAGCGGCCGCGCATGCGTATGGAGAACTCGCCGTCCGCGCCCGTGCCGCCGCTGGCGAGCTGCTATTGGGTGCTGCCCGGGCGGCTCCTCGCCGGTGAGCACCCCTGCGGCGAGACGCCCGCCGAGATGCGCACGCGCCTGCAGTCCCTGCTCGCGGCGGGGATCGACTGCTTCGTCGACCTGACGGCGCCGCAGGAACTCGAGGCGTACGACGCCTTGCTGCCGCCCGATGTGGAGTATCTGCGCGAATCGATCCAGGACCACAGCGTTCCCACCTCGCGCGAGCAGATGATGCGCGTCATCGATTTCATCGAACGCGCGCTGGAGCTCGGCCGGCATATTTACGTGCACTGTCGCGCCGGTATCGGCCGCACCGGCACCGTCGTCGGCTGTCTCCTGGTGGAACACGGCCGCTCGGGCGATGAGGCGCTGCAACTGCTGAATCAGCTGTGGCAGAGCTCGAAGCGCGCCCGAATCTGGCCCTTCGTCCCGGAAACGGATGAGCAGGTCGAATACATCCGCAGCTGGTCGCGGGGCGTCCCGGACGCGCCGGCCCTGCCGGCGGGTACCGAGGATCTGCACGCGCGCTTTCTCGGCGCGCTGACCGGGCTCGCGGTGGGCGATGCGCTCGCCGCCGCCACCCAGGATCGCACGCCCGGCCAGTTCGCGCCGGTCAAGGAACTCCTCGGCGGGGGGCCTTTCGATTTGCCCGTAGGGGCCTGGAGCGACGACACGGCGATGGCGCTGTGCCTGGCGGAAAGCCTGCTCGAGCGCGGCGGCTTTGATGCGCGCGATCAGATGCAGCGCTATGCGCGCTGGCAGCAGCACGGATACTTATCCGCGACCGGACGCGCAGTGGGAATCACTGCGAGCACCACTCGCGCGCTCGCCCTCGCCAAGTGGCAGCGCAAGCTCTTCTCCGGGTCCCACGATCCGGGCCAGCTGGACCCGGAGCCGCTGTCGCGCGTGGCGCCGGCGGTCATGTTTTTCTACGCCACGCCACAGGTTGCGGTTCATCAGGCCTGCGAAGCCGCGCGAACGACCTGCCAGGCGCCTCTAGTGCTCGATTCCTGCCGGCTCTTCGCGGCGTTGCTCTATGGCGCGCTGGCGGGCCACTCGAAAAGCGCCCTCTTCGAGCCGGGCGCGGAGATCCTCGAGGTGTCGCGTCTGCGGCCGACGATCGCCGCGCTCGCCACCGAGGTTCGCGAGCCGCGGCCGCGGGGCGCCGCGCAGCGCATCGACAGCGTCCTGCAGGCCGCGCTGTGGGCCTTTCGGACGACGAACAGCTTTCGCGCGGGCGCACTGCGCGCGGCGAACCTGGGCGGCAGCTCGGACGTCGTCACGGCCGCGTACGGAGCACTGGCCGGCGCGCACTACGGCGCCGGTGCCATTCCGGAGGCGTGGCGCGCGGCCCTCGCGCACCGCGAGCTCATCGAACGCTATGCCGACCGCTTGCTGGCTTGTGCAATGCTTGGGTAAGCTGCCCCCTTATAAGATGAGCACGCCGCGCTTCTCGCGCGGGTCATTCGCACCAGCTCAAGGATTTATCGATGGCGCATCGTCTTCGCACAGCGGCGCTTCCGTGGACGCGCCTGTCAGACGAGAAGCTGCTGCAGCTGCGGCTGTGCGACCTGCGCCTGTCGATCGAGCGCTCCGCGATCCGGCCGCATCTGCGCCGACTCTACGCCGAGCTCGAGGGTCGCGGCGTGCGCTTCCGTCCGCATGTGTGGCTCGGTGAAGAGTGGTTCTCGCCGGACGGCGTGCCCGGCATCGCCGTACCGTTTTATCTGGCGCATCCGCGCCTCGAGCGGCTGGAGCGGCGCATCATGCGCAGCGTCGAGGGCGGCAATGCGCGCTGGCTGATGCGCATCCTGCGCCATGAGGCGGGTCATGCGCTCGACAATGCCTATCGACTGCGGCGCCGCAAATGCTGGCGCGAGCTGTTTGGCCCGGCTTCACGCCCTTATCCGCGCCGCTATCGCGCGCGGCCCGGCAGCCGCCGCTATGTGCATCACCTCGGCGAGTGGTACGCACAGGCACATCCGACCGAGGATTTCGCCGAGACCTTTGCGGTGTGGCTGCAGCCGCGCTCCAACTGGCGCACGAGCTATGCCGACTGGCCCGCGTTCGAGAAGCTGCAGCTCGTCGATGAGCTGATGGCGAGCGTGCGCGCGCGGCGCGCCCCGGTGCGTAACCGCCAGCGCGTCGAACCGATCGATGCGAGCACGCGCACTCTGGCGCAGCACTACCGCAGAAAGCTCGCGCGCCACCGCCACTATCGGCGCGGCCTGGCGGATGAGATGCTGCACAGAGTATTCAGCGAGGAGCGCGCCCACGCCTATTCGATGCGCGCCAGCACGCTGCTGCGCGCGCACAAGTCGGCGCTCGTGGCCGCGGTTGCGCGCGAGCTCGCGACGCCGCGCTACAGCGTTCATCAGGTGCTGCGCCTATTGATCGCGCGCAGCGAGGCACTCGCGCTGCACGTGCGCGGCAACCGCCGTGAGGCCGCGCGCGATGCGCGCGCGATGCTGGCACGGATCACGCGGCTCTACACCGCAGGCGAGACTCCGCACCTGGCTCTATGAAGAAGCTGCGTGCGCTCGTCGTCGTGCATGCGAGCCTCGTGCCTCCGGAGAGCCTCGACGGCTACACCGTCAAACAGATCGAGGAATGGCGCACCGAATACGATGTGATGACGGCGCTGCGCAAGGCCGGGCACGAGGTGCGCTGCCTCGGAGTGCTCGACAGCCTGACCGAGCTGCGCGCCGCGGTCGGCGACTGGAAGTCCGACATCGTCTTCAATCTGCTCGAGGAATTCGGCGGCATCGTAACCTACGACCAGCACGTGGTCGCATTCCTCGAGCTCCTGCGGCAACCCTACACCGGCTGCAATCCGCGCGGCCTGCTGCTGTCGCGCGACAAGCTCCTGTGCAAGCAGCTCCTCGCCTTTCATCGCATTCCCACGCCGCGCTTCGCGGTCAGCCGCCGCGGCGCGCGCCTGCACTTGCCGCGCAAACTCAAGTTTCCGCTGTTCGTCAAGTCGACGGTGGAGGATGCCTCGCTCGGCATCGCGCAGGCATCCGTGGTGGAGGACGCCGCGCGACTCAAGGAGCGCATCGAATTCGTGCACGCGCAGGTGGGGTCGGATGCGCTGGTGGAGGAATTCATCGAGGGGCGCGAACTCTACGTCGGCGTCCTCGGCAATGAGCGCCTGACGCGCCTGCCCGTGTGGGAGATGGTATTTGGCTCGCTGCCCGAGTCGCTCGCGGCGATTGCGACGCGCAAGGTCAAATGGGACAAGCGCTACCAGCAGAAGTACGGCATCAGCACGCGCGCCGCCCAGGATCTGGCGCCCGCCGTCGTCGCGCGGCTCGACAAACTGTCGCGGCGCATCTATCGGGCGCTCGGCCTCTCGGGCTACGCGCGCATGGATTTCCGCGTGACCGCAGCGGGCGAGGTCTACGTGCTCGAAGCCAACGCCAATCCCAATCTCGAAGCCGCCGAGGACTTTGCCGAATCGGCGCGCGCTGCCGGGATGCCCTACAATGAGCTCCTGGAAAAGCTGATGGCGCTCGGCCTTTCGTACCGAGCCGAATGGCGTATGTCTTATGGCTGAGCATCCTCTGCGACGAAAGGAGCTGCGCGCGCGGGCGCTGCCGGCGCTGTCGCTCGTGCTATGCGCCGCCGCGTGCGGCGCGCTCCTCGCCTGCGCCGCAAGCCGCCAAACGAAGGACCAGGAGCTGAATCTTGCGCAGATGATGCGCTGGCTGCCGGGCACCTATAGCAATGTCGCGCAGCACGAAGCCGACGTGAAGGCCGGCAAGCCGCCGCACGAGGCCCTCGCCGTTGCCATCGTGCCGATCGATTCGCCCATCATGGGTCCGCACGCTTTTTACCTGCAGCAGATGGCGGCTGACGATCCGCGCCGCGTCATGGTGCAGCAGGTGCTGTCGTTCGAGCTCACCGGCAACGGCAAGATCAAGGAGTCGATTGCCACACTGGTCGAGCCGCGGCGCTGGCGCGATGGGCAATTGACGCCCGAGCTGTTCACGGCAATGGTGCTCGAGGATCTGGTGCCGATGAGCGGCTGCGACCTCTTCTGGACGCGCAGCGGCGAGGGCTTCGTCGGCGCGGACGAGCCGCTGCGCTGCCATACGGCCTCGCATACGAGCGAAGCCGCCGCCCGCACCCTGCTCGTCGCCGAATTGAAGTCCACCGAGCTTGCCTTGTCGGAGCAGTCGTACGACGCGAGCGGCGTCCTCATGCAGGGACGCGCCGAGGATCCGCTGTATCGCTTTCGCAAGGGCAACGAGCACAAGCAGTAAGGCGGATCGGCGTGCAGCGTAGGCGCGCGGTCAATTCTTCAGATGCGCGTCCAGCCAGTCCAACACCGTCGCGTGCCACAGGAGGCTGTTTGCGGGCTTCAATACCCAGTGGTTCTCGTCGGGAAAGATCAAGAGCTTGCTCTCGATGCCGCGGCGTTGCAGCGCGGTGAATGTCGCGAGGCCCTGGGTGTAGGGAACGCGAAAATCCTGCACGCCGTGGATGACGAGCATCGGTGCGCGCCAGCGTGTCACGAAATCAGCCGGGTTGAAATTCTCATAGGCCTGCGGATTCTCGTAGTAGGGCGCGCCGGCTTCCCATTCCGGAAACCACAGCTCCTCGGTCTCGTAGTACATGCTGCGCTGATCAAAGAGCCCGTCGTGATTGACGATGCAGCGGAAGCGATCCGGCCAGTTGCCCTCGATCCAGTTCATCATGAAGCCGCCGTAGGAGGCGCCGAGCGCGCAGACGCGCGCGCCGTCGAGCCACGGATAGCGGGCGATCGCGGCCGCCAGGCCCTTTTGCAGATCGACGAGCGGCTTGCCGCCCCAGTCCTTGCTGATCGAATCCGTGAAGGCCTGGCCGTAGCCGGGGGAGCCGTGGAAATCGATGATGACCGCGCCGTAGCCGCGTGCGGCGAAGACCTGCGCGTTCCAGCGGTAGTTCCAGATGTTCTGAAA
Source organism: Steroidobacteraceae bacterium (assembly GCA_035481795.1). Classification (GTDB taxonomy): domain Bacteria; phylum Pseudomonadota; class Gammaproteobacteria; order Steroidobacterales; family Steroidobacteraceae; genus PALSA-1196. The sequence continues at coordinate 241,206 of DATHRI010000020.1, read as the reverse complement.
GCTCGCCTGCGGGCCGCCGTGCACGATGAAGGCGATGGGGAAGCGCTTGGCCGCTGCAAATCCGAAGGGCTTCACCACATAGCCGTACACGGTCTCCTCGTTCCAGCCTTTGAAGCTGAACTGCTCGTAGGCACCGAGCTCGCGTTGCGCGAGCAGCGACTGGTTGACCGCGGTCACACGCCGCGGCGGCGCGCCTTCCGCGAGCCGCGTGACGTACAGATCCGCCGGGGCGGCGAGGTTCGCCCAGGTGAAGTAGACGGCATCCTGGGTTGCGGCGAAGTTGCCGACCTCGCCCGTGCCGACGATCTTGTGCGGCTTGCCGTTGGCCGGATCGATCGCGAAGAGCGCCTCCTGGCCGCCATCGGCGGCGGTTGCAATCAGGCGCGCGCCGTCGGCGCTGCTGCCGAGCCGCGTGACCGATCGGTCCCAGGAGTCCGTGAGCGCGCGCGTTTTCCCGGTGTGCGCATCGCGCACGTTGATATGCAGCCGATCCGACTCAAAGCCGGGCCGATCCGCGGCAAGATAGGCGAGATCGCCGTTTTGCAGGAAGACGGGCTGAGTGTCGGCGGCAGGATTCTGCTGGGTGAGATTGGTGGGCGCCGAGCCGTCGACGGACGCCTCGAAGAGATCAAAGTTGGTCGACCAGGGCTCGGTGCGACCGGCGATGCGCGCCGCGAACACAATGTTCCTGCCGTCGCGGCTGAAGTTGAATTCCTCATCGCCGCCCAGGGGCTTTGAGGGCACATCCGCATCGAGGCTCTTCGACACGTCGACGGGGGTCGCAGCGCGCCCGTCCTTTTCCAGGCGGGCGACAAATAGATGCGAGCGCGTGCCGTTTCTCCAGCGGTCCCAGTGGCGCACGAAGAGCTGTGTGTAGATCTGGCCCGATGCGCCCGCCGGCCGCCCGCTCGTGCCGCCGCCGACACGCAGCGCTTCGAGAGTCGCCTTCGTGCATTGCAGATCCGCGCACTCCGGCAGCACTTCCATCGAGACTGCGATGCGATCGCTCGCCGGCGATACCTTCAGACTGCCGACATCGAGCGGGTAATCCGTCACCTGCAGCGGATCGCCACCGTCGAGCGACAGGCGCCACACCTGCACGGACGCCGAGCGCGTCGAGAGGAAGTAGAGCGTGCGGCTGTCGCGCGCCCAGCGCGGGCTCCAATCATTGGCCACGTTCCACGCGAGCGCACGTACGCGTCGACTCTGCGCGGTGGTATCGATGACGAGCAGATGCGTGCGCCCCTCATTGGCGGCCAAGTCCGTCAAACGCAGCACGAACACCACGTAGCGGCCGTCGGGAGAGGGCTGCGGATCGGAGACGCGCTGCAGCCGTACGAGATCGTCCGCGGTAAACGCCGCCCCGCTGCCGCGCACAGGTGCCGCGAGCGCGCTCGCGAGCGCCAGCAGGCCTAAACACAGAAGGCGCGAACTCGCCACGGAGGGTTTTCCGGAGAAGGGCACTACTTATTGTAGCCTCGGCGCGCCGCCCCGCATCAGCACTCTGTGATTCTGGCTGCCAAGGCGGCGCTGCTGCGGCGCGCTTGGATTTCAGCGCACTCGATCACACATTTGCGCTGCCGAACCGTGTGAACTTTATGCCGCGCGCGCCGTTATTAATATATAAACAATAACAGGAGGTAGGCCCGCCATGCCTGAATCCGCACGTTCGCCGGGACTGATTCCTGTCGCCAATCTGCGCGAGTTCTTCCACGACGCGCTGCAGAGCGCATGCGCCAAGCAGCGCCTGTGCGTTGAAGACCAGACCGAACACTATGTCGTCAACCTCCTCACGCTGTTTGCCCGCTCCGAGGCGCTCTACGAGCGCACGCCCACCGGCACACGTTTGAAACCGCTCGCGGTGATGCTTTCCGAGGCGCTCGAGGCACCCTCGGCCCAGGACCGCCACCGCGGATTGCAGCGTCTCGGTGATGTGTCGCTCTTCATCGCCGGCTTTTTCGCGCAAAGCTTCGCGCGCAGGCTTGTCGACATCGATTACCACATCGCCATGGGAGGCCGCGCCTATGGCACGCTCGCCGTGGCGCACGCGCGCGGCCCGCGGCGCGTGCTGGGCGCGGTGTTCGCCGAGCTCGCGCAAAAATTTCAGCCGCTGGTCGATGCACTGAACGAGCTGGCGGAAACGGCCTACCGTCATTCGGATCGCGACATCCTGCGGCTCTACGAGATCTGGCTGAAGACCGGAAGCCGGCGCTCCTATCAGATTCTGCAGCGCCTCGGCGTGCATCCGAGCGCCGCGGCGCGCCTCGCCGTTGCGCACTGAGCCGATGATTCTGCGGAGGATCCAGGATCTCATCGGCGGCATCTACGACGTGCCGCTCGCGCACGACGTCTACGACTTTCTCGTCACCGAGCGCACCCGACTGCCGCAGCGTGCGCCGCACGCCTCAGCCGAAGAGGAGCTCATCATCGTCGAGGAGCGCGATGCCGTCGGCGTGTCGCTCTATCTTGATCCCGAGCTCCTCGAGCGCCTGCGACGCGCCGATCCGCTCGAGCATCTGCACGCCGGCAACGTCGCCGACTACTGGACGGCGCTCGAGGGCGTGAGCCACTTCGTCTATTTGGCGTGGAATGCCGGGCACGACAAGCCGGTATCGATTCTGGAGCTGGAGATGCAGGCGGAGATCGACAAATATGTCGCGAGCTTCGCGCTCCTGCGGCGGCAGTCGCCGCAGCGATTTCCGGCCGAGCTCATGCGGCTGCTGTTCGAGCGCACGCGCATTGATCCGACTCTGACGCGCAGCCGGCAGCGGATGTATCGCGCCGCGAGCGGCTATGCGGAGAAGTTCTGCCGGCAGCTCGAACGCGGTCTGCGTGACTCACGCGCGGAACTCGGACGGGACGTATTGGCGCAGCTGCGCCGCTTCTATCGTCTGAGCGACGGCCGCAAGATGGCACACATCGAGCGCGGGCGCTGAGGCTTGCGCGCCTAATCCTCGCGGGGCTTCTCGGCTTCGTCCTTGTCGAGCTGTTTGCGCTCCTCGATCTCGCGCATCATCTTGATCCAGTTGGAGAGCTTGCGCAGATCGCGGCGCGTACCACCGCCGCCTGCGGCCGGCGCCTCCGGCACCGAGCGCTGGTAGGGATTGAAGGCGTCTTGTTTGGCGATCGACAGCGGCCGCTCGCGCTCGCGCACGATCTTCACCCGGCTTTGCGCCTTGCCGCCGTCCTCGAGCTCGAGCACCGGGCGCACGTAGTCCTCCGGGGCATCCAGCCATTCGACCGAGGCGCAGCCACGGTCATCGTGCACGATCTTGCCGAGACGTCTGCGATTGGCGCTTTCCGCGTTGCCGTCGGCATCGCTCTCGACAGGCGGTTTTGTCTTGGGATCTTTCATAGATTAAGTTGCATTGGGGCTGGCCCCATCGAGCGTAATAAAGCTTAGAGAGGCACCGCCCGAGCGGCTGTGCAGCGCGTCACGGAATGACTTGGGCGGCAGCGCGCAGGACGCCCAGGGCCGTCTTGCCATCGCGGATGGTGCCCTCGAGAGCCCAGCCGCGGGCTTGCGCCAGCGCGATCCAATGAACCTCGATGACCTCGGAGGCCTCATGCGCGCTCACCGCCGCAGCCAGATCGGTCGCGAGGAACAGATGGATGACCTCGGTGAAGACGCCTGGCGAGCTCAGGTAGCTTCCCAGCGGCTGCCAATGCGCGGCCCGTGCGCCGGCTTCCTCCGCGAGCTCGCGCTGCGCAGTCGCCAGCGGCTCCTCATGCGGCTCGAGCTTGCCGGCCGGCAACTCCCACAGCCAGCCGCCGGCGACGTAGCGATATTGACGCAGCAGACACACGCGCGCCGCGGCATCGATGGCCACCGCCGCAGCCCCTCCGGGATGGTGCACAACATCCAGCAGCGCGCGATGGCCGTTCGGCAGCACGACTTCGTCGACCGTGACGTGCACCACGCGTCCACGAAAGTGATTGGTGCGGCTCTGCAAGGTCATGCTGCAAGCCTAGCGACGCCGGCGCGCCGCGTACAGGCGAAATACTGTGCGCACCGCTGGCGCAGCGCGCACAGTTGCGACCGCGTCAATAGCCGCGCGGCGGGCCCTTGAGTATAGTCGCGGCGCTTGGCAACCGCGTCGCACCTGGAGAAGCTCAACGGTCCGCAACGGAAGGCGGTCTCCTATGGAGAAGCGCAACCGCAGAAGGGCCTGAAGTCCGGGCCGCTTCTGATCGTGGCGGGCGCCGGCACCGGCAAGACGGACACGCTCGCACATCGCGTTGCGCACCTGGCGATTCACGGCGTGGATCCGGGGCGCATCCTCATGCTGACGTTCACGCGGCGCGCGGCCGCGGAGATGCGGCGTCGCGCCCACGACATCATCAGAAAGGCTCTCAATGAATCCATTGGCGGACTCGCTCAGACGCTCCTGCAGCGCCTGATCTGGACCGGCACGTTCCATTCCGTAGGCAACCGGCTGCTGCGCCACTACGCGCGCCACCTCAAGCTTGATCCGCAGTTCTCCGTGATCGATCGCGCCGATGCCGCGGATCTGCTCGACGGGCTGCGCCAGGAGCTGGGGCTTGCCGCCAAGGAGCAGCGCTTCCCGCGCAAGGAAACCTGCCTGCAGATCTACTCCTATCGCGTCAATACCGGGCGCGCCCTGAAGGAGACGCTCGCCGAACAGTATCCCTGGTGCGTGCAGTGGGAGGCGGAGCTGTCGAAACTGTATCGCGGCTATGTGGAGCGCAAACAGCGCTGCAATCTGCTCGATTACGACGATCTGCTGCTGTACTGGCACGCAATGATGGGCGAGTCGCGCCTGGCCGCGCACGTCAGCGGCAACTTCGATCACGTGCTCGTCGATGAGTATCAGGACACCAACAAACTGCAGGCCGACATCCTGCATGCACTCAGGCCCGACGGCGCGGGGCTCGCGGTGGTGGGCGATGATGCGCAGGCCATCTATTCCTTTCGCGCGGCGGCGGTCGACAACATGCTCGGCTTTCCCGACCGCTTCGTGCCGCGCGCCGAGGTCGTCACGCTGGCGCAGAACTACCGCTCGACGCAGCCCGTGCTCGATGCCGCCAACGCGCTGATGCTCGACGCGCCGCGCCAGTACCGCAAGCACCTGCTCGCAATCCGCGGCGCCGGCGCGCGGCCGCGCCTCATCACCGTGCCTGATCTGGCGGCGCAGGCGGAGTTTGTCTGCAGTGAAGTGCTGCGGCGGCGCGAGGCCAATGTGCCGCTGCGCCAGCAGGCGGTGCTGTTTCGGGGCTCAAGCCACAGCGACATCCTCGAGGTGGAGCTCGCGCGGCGGCGGATTCCATTCGTGAAGTACGGTGGACTTAAGTTTCTCGAGGCCGCCCATATCAAAGATCTCCTGTCGGTGCTGCGCTGGGCGGACAATCCGCGCAACACGGTCGCCGCGTTTCGTGTCGTGCAGCTGCTGCCGGGCATGGGCCCCGCGAACGGCCGCCACGCGCTCGAGCACTTCGAGGCCGCGGGCTGCAGCTTCGCGTCCCTGCAGGACTTCAAAGCGCCGCCGGCCGCCGCGGTGGCCTGGCGCAAGCTTGCCGAACTTGTGATGATCCTCGGTTCGCAGGAGCGGCCATGGGCGGGGCAGGTGCGTCTCGTGCGCGACTGGTACCAGCCGCACCTCGAGCGCCTCTACGAGCACGTCCATACACGCATCGGCGACCTCGATCAGCTCGAACTGCTGTCGGGGCAATATCCCTCGCGCGAGCGCTTCCTCACCGAGCTGTCACTCGATCCCCCCCACGCCACGAGCGATCTTGCCGGACAGCCTGTGCTCGACGAGGACTATCTCGTGCTCTCGACGATCCATTCGGCCAAGGGTATGGAATGGGACACCGTCTATCTGCTCAATGTCGTCGACGGCAGCTTTCCTTCCGAGTTCGCCACCGGCAAGGAGGAGCTCATCGAGGAGGAGCGGCGACTCCTGTACGTGGCGATGACCCGCGCGCGCGACGAGCTGCTCCTCCTCGTGCCGCTCAAGTTCTATCTGACGAATCAGCCCAAGAACGCGGCAGCGCACGTCTATGGCGGGCGCAGCCGCTTCATGACGGAGAAGGTTCTGAAGTGCTTCGACGCGGTGGCATTCCAGGGATCCACTCTGGCGGAGGACAATCTCGCGGACGGCAACGGCGCGGCGCTCGACGTCGGCACGCGTCTGAAGGAGATGTGGTGAGCGCTATTTGCTCTTCGGCTTCACGAACTTCAGGGTGAAGCGATCGCTCTCGCCGATGGCGGCGTAGGTTTCCTTGTCCTTGTCTCCCAGGCGATAGACCGGCGGCAGCGTCCACACGCCCTGCGGATAGTCCTTCGTGTCCTTGGGATTGGCATTGATCTCCGACTTCGCCACAAGCGCGAATCCCTGCGACTCGATCAGGCGGATCGCCTCATCCTCGCGCACGTAGCCGTTTTTCGCCTTGGGGTCCTGCGGCAGGTCGGGATTGCCGCGATGCTCGACGACGCCGAGGATGCCGCCGGGCTTCAAGGCCTTGTACATGTAGGCAAAGGCCTGCGGCGCCCAGCCGCCCGCCATCCAGTTATGGATATTGCGGAAGGTGACCACCAGGTCGACCGACTCCGGGGGCGCAATGGCCCCCGCACCCGGGCCAAAGCTCGTGAGCTCGATCTTTCCATAGATCTCGGGGTGAGCGGCGAAGCGCTCCTCGTAGGCCTTGCGGCGCGCCGCGGCGTAGGCATTGTCCGGATGCGCAACCACCAGCGCCGCATAGTATTTGCCCTGATCCTTGACGAGCGGCGCGATGATCTCGGTGTACCAGCCCGGTTCCGGCCAGATCTCCACTACCTGCATGTGCGGGCGCAGGCCAAAGAAGAGCAGGGTTTCCTTCGGGTGGCGGTAGGCGTCGCGCTCGCGGTCGGCCGCGGGCCGATGGCCGTCAGCGACAACGCGGTCGAGCGCCGCGGCGGCCGTTTCCTGGGTGCTGCTGGCCGCTGCGCAGGCGACGGTCACCAGCGCAATGGCGAGAGCGGCGAGAACGCACCTGTGCGCTGCAGGCATTCAGCGCCGGAACGGACCGCCGCCCTGACGTGGGCGCTGCGGACGTTCCTGCGCTTCATTGACGCGTAGCGGTCGGCCGTTCATCTGATGACCGTTCAACGCTTGAATGGCCGCCTGTGCTTCGTTTTGTTCCATGTCAACAAAACCAAAGCCGCGGGGCTTGCCGGTTTCACGGTCCATTATGAGTTTGACGGAATCCACTTTGCCGTGGCGTTCGAAAAGACTGCGAACGTCCTGCTCGGTGGCGTTGAAGGAGAGATTCCCTACATAGATCGTCGTCATCCAATCACTCGCTTGTGAAAAGCAGACAGCTGAGCGCGGGCAGCGGAAATGCTACTCCCCGCCGCCGCGGGAAGTAAATAGTGAGCCGTGCAGCGGACTTTCCGGCGCCGATGACGATGCCGCCGGTGCCGGCGGCGACCTGCAAATGGCATACCGAAAGGCAGTGGCTGAGGACGTCCCAGCGCCGCAGCGCGGGCGGCTGCAATCACGCGTGCCCCGGGGCGAGCGCAGGTCCTCGAATCCCGCGCTACGCCGGGCCGTCCGACTCGAGGTAGGCGTAGCCGTTGAGCTCCCCCTCGTAGAAGCGCTTCAGGGCCTGACTTTCAGCGATCGTCATGCGGCCGTCGCGGATGGCGCGCTCGCAGTCGCGCGCCAGCGCGGGATACAGCTCCTCGACGTCGTACTCCATGTACTCGAGAACCTTGATCGCGGTGTCGCCCTTGACGATCTCCTCGATCCACCAGCCGCCCTCGTCGTGGAGGCGGATGTGGATGACGTGCGTGTCGCCGAAGAGATTGTGCAGGTCGCCGAGCGTTTCCTGGTAGGCGCCGACTAGAAAAGCGGCCAGGTAGTACTCGTCGCCGGGGACGAGCTCGTGCAGTTCGAGCGCGTGCTTGACGTCGCGCAGCGAGACGAATTTGTCGATCTTGCCGTCCGAGTCGCAGGTGATATCCGCGAGCACGCCGGTGCGCGTCGGGCGCTCGCCCAGCCGATGAATGGGCATGATGGGAAAGAGCTGGTCGATCGCCCAGCTGTCGGGCAGCGACTGGAACACCGAGAAGTTGCAGAAATAGGTGTCGCTCAGGATCGACTCGAGATCCTCGAGCTCCTCGGGCAGCCGATCGATCTTTCTGCACGCGTCGCGGATCTTGGTGCACACCGCCCAGTAGAGCCGCTCTGCCAGGGCGCGGAACTCGAGCGACAAGAGTCCGAGATTGAACATCTGCAGGATCTGCTCGCGCGCGGTCAGCGCATCGTGGTAGCACTCGACCAGGCGCCGCTCGCTGACCGCGCGGTAAGCCTCAAACAAGTCCTGCACCGGCTGCGGCAGCTCCTCGCTGCCGCTGTAATCCTGCGCGACCTCGCCCGTCACCTTGAACTTGTCGAGCGCCGAGGAGCCGAGCGCGTTGAAGATCAGCACGCTGTGATAGGCCGCGATGGCGCGGCCGGATTCGCTGATGATCATCGGATGAGGAATGTCGCGCGCGTTGCAGACGCTCGCGATGCGGTAGACGACGTCGCTCGCGTACTCGTTCAGCGTGTAGTTCATCGACGAGGAGAAGTTGGTGCCGCTGCCGTCGTAATCGACGCCGAGGCCGCCGCCGACGTCGATGTACTGCAATCCTGCTCCCATCAGCTTCAGCTCCGCGTACACGTGCGCGAGCTCGTTGATGGCGTCTTTGACGCGGCGGATGTCCTGCAGCTGACTGCCCGGATGGCAGTGCACGAGCTGCAGGCAGTCGAGCATGTTGCGCGCCTTGAGCACGGCGAAGAGCTCGAGGATCTCGGTAATGAACAGGCCGAACTTCGACTTGTCGCCGGCCGAGTCGGCCCAGCGGCCCGAGCCTTCGCTGAAGAGCTTGACGCGCACGCCCACGCGCGGCCGCACGCCATAGGTATCGGCATGCTTCAAGATCAGATTCAGCTCGGCGAAGTTTTCGACCACCGGAATGATGGTGCGGCCGAGCTTGGTCGCAAGCGTGACAGCTTCGATGTAGCTGTCGTCCTTGAAGCCGTTGCAGATGATGAGCCGGGTGGGCTCATTCTCGGTCATGGCCATGACCGCCAGAAGCTCGGGCTTGGAGCCCACTTCCAGGCCGAAGCCAAATTCCTTGCCGTAGCGATACACCTCTTCGACGACCAGACGCTGCTGGTTCACCTTGATCGGATACACCGCCGCGTAGCAGTTCTTGTAGTCGTTCTCGCTGATCGCCTGCTGGAAGGCGGCGTGCAGATGCTTCAGCCGGTGCGCCAGGATGTCTGAGAGCCGTACGACGACCGGGGTCGTGAGATCGCGCGCCCGCAGGCCTTCGACCACCTCAAAGAGATCGATGTCGCGGCCCGGCTGGGTGTCCGGGCGCACGACAACGTGTCCGGCGTCATTGATGGAGAAGTAGCCCTTGCCCCAGGCGTTCACGTGGTAGAGATCGAGCGAATCCTCGATGCGCCACGGCTGCGCCGGATTGAACTTCACTTTGCCGCCGCTGACGGCGCTCTTCGGATCCGCGGACAAGTGTTGCGACTCCCAAAAATGCGCGTGGCTGGATTCCTTGACTTCCAAAGGACCAGCCACGAAGCGGACAGTTTCAACGTTGCGCACCATACCAAAACTGGCTGCGGTGTATAGAGCACGGGGTATATCAGATGGGTCCGCGAGCGATGGGACGCGATGGATCGCGGATCCATTCGCTCCAAGAGCCCGGATACAGTCGCGCGCCGGACAGGCCCGCAATCTCGAGCGCCAAGAGGTTGTGACATGCAGTCACGCCCGAGCCGCACATAGACACAAGCTCGCTGGCGGGGCGCGTTCCGAGAACCGCCTGCCAGCGGCTGCGAAGCGCTGACGCCGGCAGGAAGCGTCCCTGCGGGTCAAGATTGGCCGCGAAGGGCTCGTTGCGAGCGCCGGGGATATGCCCGGCGACGGGGTCGATCTTCTCATTTTCGCCGGCGAAGCGATCGGCACCGCGCGCATCGACCAGGAGGATCCGCGCCTCGGCGAGCGCACGCTCAACCTCGCCGGTGCCGAGCGTGCCGAGGGCACTGGCAGGCGCAGTGAACTGCGTTGGCGTGCGCGCAGCGACTGCGACGCTGACCGGCAGCCCCGCGGCGACCCACGCAGCGAAGCCGCCGTTCAGAACCGCGACCCTCGTGTGGCCGACCCAGCGCATGAGCGCCCACAGGCGCGCGGCATAGGCGCCGTTGCCTTGATCGTAGGCGACGACCTGCACGCTCGCATCGATGCCCCAAGCGCTCAGGCGCGCGCTCCAGTGTGCGATCTGCGGCAGCGGATGGCGGCCGCTGTGCACGTGCACCGCGCCCGCCAGATCGCGGTCAAGATGTGCATAGCGCGCATGGGGGATGTGGCCGGCGGCGTAGACGCGCGCGCCCCAGTCCGGCTGCGCAAGATCGAAGCGGCAATCGAAGATCGCGCAGTGCGGATCGTCGAGTGCGGCGGCGAGTTGCGCCGTTTCTATGAGCGTCGTGTACATAAAGTCACGCATTTTCGGAGGGGATGCATTTTCGGCCGAGCAGCGTTGCCGCTACAATCACGCAACGGTGTAAGGGCTGCGACATTCTATGGCGATCGACTTGTACTGGGGCAGCGGCAGTCCGTACGCGTGGCGCGTGCTGCTGGCGCTCGAGTACAAGCGGGTGCCGTACACGAGCCACGTGTTGCAGTTCTCGAAGCAGGAGCACAAGTCGCCGCAGATGCTGGCGCTCAATCCGCGCGGCCGGGTGCCGGTGCTGAAGGACGGCGACTACGTCATATTCGAGTCGCTCGCCGTTCTTTATTATCTTGACCTGAAGTACCCGGATCCGCCGATCTTCGGCCGCACGCCGGAGGAAGCGGGTGTCATCATGCGGGTGATCTGCGAATTTCAGGCCTATGCCGAGCAGCAGGTGACGAGCCTCGTCAGAACCGTGTTCGGTTTCGCGCCGAACGGGCCGGCGCCCGATCTTACCGAGGCGATGCACGTCGTCGCGAGTGAAGCGCGCACCATCGAGGGCCGGCTGTCGAAGTCCAACTGGATCGTGGGGGAGAGCGTGTCGGCTGCGGATATGGTGATTTTTCCGTCGATCCAGCTGGTGCGGCGTGCGCTCAACCGACCCGCGGCGCGTGATCTGTCCTCGCGCTTCCTGCCGATCGAGACGCACTACCCGGCGCTCGGCCGCTGGATCGCGCGCGTGGAGGCGCTGCCGGGCTACGAGCGCACCTACCCGCCGCACTGGCGCGAAACGCACGGCTGAAACATTGATGACTTCCCACAAAGTTCACATTGAATTTCCCGGACGGATTCTGCTCGTCGGCTTCGGCAGCATCGGGCAGGGTGTCCTGCCGCTCATCCTGCGGCACATCGGCGTGCCGCCCGAGCGCCTGACGATCGTCACGGCGGACGAGCGCGGGCGCGCGGTGGCTGCTGAATTTGGCATCAAGCTCGTGTGCGAGACGCTCACGCGCGAGAGCTTCCGCCGAGTCCTGAATCCGCTTCTCGGGCGCGGCGACTTTCTCCTGAATGTGTCGGTGGACGTCTCGAGCACGGCTCTCATCAAGCTGTGCTGGGAAAAAGGCGCGATGTATCTCGACACCTGCATCGAGCCCTGGCCCGGCGGCTACACGGACCCGACGGTGCCGGCGGCACGCCGCACGAATTACGCGCTGCGCGAGGAGGCGCTCGCCTTGCGTCCCGGCAACGCCCGCTCGCCGACCGCGGTGCTCACGCACGGCGCAAACCCGGGGCTCGTCTCGCATCTGGTGAAGCAGGCGCTCCTCAATATCGCCACCGACACCGGCGCCGAGAGCGGCAATCCGCAGTCGCGCGCCGACTGGGGCGATCTCGCGCGCCGTCTCGGCGTGAAGGTGATCCACATCGCCGAGCGCGACACGCAGGTCTCGCACGTGCCCAAGGAGCCGAACGAGTTCGTCAACACCTGGTCGATCGACGGCTTCGTCAGCGAAGGCTCGCAGCCGGCCGAACTCGGCTGGGGAACGCACGAGCGGAACTTTCCGCGCGACGGCAAGCGTCATGATTTTGGCTGCATGTGCGCCATCTACCTCATGCAGCCGGGTGCGAGCACGCGCGTGCGCACCTGGACGCCGCTCGCGGGCCACTTTCATGGCTTCTGCATCACGCACGGCGAATCGATCTCCATCTGCGACTACTACACGGTGCGCGACGGCGCGCAGGCGGTCTACCGGCCCACCGTGCATTACGCCTATCACCCGTGCGACGCGGCGGTCGTGTCGCTGCACGAGTTTGCCGGACGCAATTGGCAGCTGCAGGAGCGCAAGCGGATTCTGATGGACGACATCGACTCGGGCATCGATGAGCTCGGGGTGCTGCTCGCCGGACACAAGAACAACGCCTACTGGTTCGGCTCGCAGCTTGCGATCGGCGAGGCGCGCAAGCTCGCGCCGCACAACAGCGCGACCAGCCTGCAGGTCACGGCAGCGTGTCTCTCCGGCATGATCTGGGCGATCGAGAACCCCAACTGCGGCGTCACCGAGCCCGACGAGATGGACTTCCGGCGCAATCTCGAGATCTGCATGCCCTATCTGGGCAGCGTCGTCGGCCAATACACCGACTGGACGCCGCTGCATGAGCGCGATCGCCTCTTTCCCGAAGACATCGATAAGAGCGATCCCTGGCAGTTCAAAAACGTGCGCGTGCTGTGGTAGTCCTCATTCACTCGGGCGGCCGCTCGCCGTATTGAATCCGCGTGATGACAAAGGTGCGCGCGCCGCCGGGCAGCTCGACCGTGAGCTCATCGTGCAATGTCCTGCGCAGTAGCGCGCGTCCCAGCGGCGAGTCCATGCTGATATAGCCCGGCGCCTGATCGAACTCGTCGGGGCCCACGATCCGATAGCACTCGCGGCCGCCGTGCGGCGACTCGAGCGACACCCACGCGCCGAAGAATACGCGGGCCGTGTCCGCCGGCGGCGCTTCGACCACCACCATGCCGTCCAGGCGCTGGCGCAGGAAACGCACGCGCCGGTCGATCTCGCGCAGCCGCCGCTTGCCGTACACGTAGTCCGCATTTTCGGAGCGGTCGCCCTGCGCCGCAGCTTCCGCCACCGCCTGCGTCACCCGCGGGCGCTCGCGCCGCCACAGCGCGTCGAGCTCCGCACGCAGGCACGCCGCGCCCTCTCGCGTGATGTACTGCGAGCCGGGCGTTGCGGGAGGCCTAAAACGCGGCATGCGGCGGTTCCGGGGGGATCTTATGTTGCAACAACAGCTGACGGAAAGCTTGATCGATTTGTGGAACGCTTCACGGCCATAAATCAATGCGGCCACTACTCTTTAGAGCATGCCCGCTCGGTATTACACACACTTCGTAACGGCAACCGCCCAGATTCCGCTGCAGGAATCCGATGCCAGCGAATGGAGCGGCGTCGTGGAGCTGCGCAAGCCGCTCGAGCCGGCCGGCGGCGCCCGCGAATTGTGCACCTTGCTCGCGCAAAGTTTCGATCTCAACAGTGAGGACATCAAGATTCTTCACTGGGCCCGATTGCATTGACTGGACCAACCCAGAGGGTGCTCACAATCCCCTAGCGGACTTCCTTCCCTTCATCGAAAGTCCGCATTTCAGCCCCGGGCCTAACCGCCCGGGGTTTTTTTTTAGTCTAGAATCGACCTCCCGAGGGCTCGGGAAGATTGCCCGCCCCTAACTTGCCGTGATGAGGGATCGATGCGTAGCTGGACACTTGCGTTCGTGGCTGTCGTCTTCACCGCGCTCTCCGGCTGCAGCTACAACTCGCTGCAGCAACAGGATGAGAACGTCAAGGCGTCCTGGGCGGAGGTGGTCAACCAGTACCAGCGCCGCGCCGATCTCATTCCGAATCTGGTCAACACCGTCAAAGGCTTCGCCATTCAGGAGCAGCAGGTACTGATCGGCGTGACCGAGGCGCGTGCCAAGGCCAACTCCATCCAGCTCACCCCCGAGCTCATCAATGATCCGGTGGCGCTGCAGAAATTTCAGGCCGCGCAGGGCGAGCTGACGCAGGCGCTGAAGAGCCTGTTCGCCGTCACCGAGGCCTATCCGCAGCTGAAGTCGGATGCGAACTTCCGGGATCTGCAGGCGCAGATCGAGGGCACCGAAAATCGCATCACCGTGGCGCGCAACCGCTATATCGACGCGGTGCGCAACTACAACGTCACCGTGCGCTCCTTCCCGGCCAATCTCACCGCCAAGCTGTTTGGTTTCAAGGTGAAGCCGAGTTTCACGGTCGGCAACGAGGCGGCGATTGCGGTCGCGCCGACGGTCGATTTCGGCAACGGCGTCGCCTCCCAGGCGCGCCCGGCCGCAGCGCCGCCGCCACCGGCACCCGCTTCGCCTCATTGAGCGCTCGCGCGCAGGCGGTGAGGTCTCGCGTCGGCCGCGCCTGGCTCGCGCTCCTCATGGGAACTTTCGGGCTGGCGAGCGCGCAGGGCCTGCAGCCCATTCCCAAGCTCGAAGCGCGGGTCACGGACCTCACCGGCACGCTGACCGCCGAGCAGCAGTCGGCACTGGAAGAGAAGCTCGCCGCCTTCGAGGCGAGGAAGGGCGCGCAGATTGTGGTATTGCTCGTGCCGACGACGCACCCCGAGGAGATCGAGCAATATTCGATCCGCGTCGTTGAACAATGGCGCATCGGGCGCGCGCACGTGGACGACGGGGCGCTGCTCATTGTCGCGAAGAACGACCGCCGCGTGCGCATCGAAGTCGGCTACGGTCTCGAGGGGGCGCTGCCGGATGCGATCGCGAACCGCATCATTGCGGAGACCATCCGGCCGCTCTTTGCACAGAATGATTTCTATGGCGGCATCAATGCCGGGGTGGAGCAGATCGCCCGTGTCATCGAGGGCGAGGCGCTGCCCGCGCCCGATCACGCCTGGCGCGCGGGCGGCTCGCGCCGCGGCTCCGGGTTTCTGCCGGTCCTATTCGTCGCAGTGCTCGTGGGCTCGAGCGTATTGCGCGCGGTTCTGGGACGGCCCGCGGGCGCGGCGGTGACCGCGGGGATCACCGGCGTCCTGGTGTGGTTCTTCGGCGGACTCCTGGTCGCTGCGATCCTGGCGGCGCTCGCGGCGTTCGTGTTCTCGCTCCTTTCGGGCATGGGCGGCGGACTGATGCGCGGCGGCGGGTTTGGCGGCTTCGGCGGCGGCATGTTGGGCGGCGGGGGCTTTGGCGGTGGGGGAGGTTTCAGCGGCGGTGGCGGCGGCTTCGGTGGCGGCGGCGCCTCGGGCAGCTGGTAGGAGTCGTAGAGTGAAGCTCGGACGCGCCCTGCGCCATTTGTTTGCGACACACTGGAGCACCCACCGGCGCTTTACGCCGCAGGTGCTGAAGGATATCGAGTCGACGATCGCGCAGGTCGAGTCGCAGCATGCGGGCGAGATCCGCTTCGTCATCGAGACGGCGCTGCATCCGGCTGCGCTCTGGCATGAGGTCTCGCCCCGGCAACGCGCCCTGCAGGTGTTCGGCCAGCTGGGCGTGTGGGACACGGCCCACAACAACGGCGTTCTCATCTACGTGCTGCTCGCCGACCGCGCCGTGGAGATACTGGCCGATCGGGGGCTTGCGGCGCAGGTGCAGCAGTCGGAGTGGGATCAGATCTGCCGCGAGATGCAGCGGCACTATCGGGCCGGCGACTTTGGCAGCGGCTCGGTTGCGGGCATTCAGCAGGTCGGGCGCCTGCTGGAGCGGCATTTTCCGGGCCGCCGCGGCGCAGGCAGCAACGAGCTGCCGAACCAGCCCGTTCTGCTGTAGCGCAATGAGAGCGGATGTCATAATCGAACGCATGCCTCCCCCCGTTTCGCACCCGCTGCCGCGCATCGCCCTGGCGATCCTTCTCTTGGGCTTGGCTTCCTGCTCGCTCTGGCAGGGGGCGTGGTCCGGCCGTGCGAAGGCCGCGCCGCCGCCGCTGCCGCCCGAGCCGCCGCCGGCGGCGCTGCCGGAGCCGACCTTCCGCTTCGAGCTCGAGGCCGACCAGGACCTCATCGGTCACGTGCAGATCACGACCGCCTCCAAAGAGGACACGCTCACCGACATCGCGCGGCGCTTCAATGTCGGCTATGAGGAAATCGTGCGCGCGAATCCGGGGGTCGATCCCTGGCTGCCCGGCGCGGGCAAGACGATCGTCGTGCCGACGCAGTTCATTCTGCCGACCGCGCCGCGCGAGGGCATCATCATCAATGTGGCCACCATGCGCCTCTTCTACTTCCCGGCGCACAAGGCCGGCGAAGTGCCGCTCGTCTACACGCACCCCATCGGCATCGGCAAGGTCGGCTGGAAAACCCCCGAAGGGGTCACCAAGATCACGCGCCGGCAGAAGGATCCGGTGTGGCACGTGCCGGTCTCCGTCATCAAGGAGCACAAGGAGAACGGCGAGGATCTGGATGCCATCATCGGCCCCGGCCCCGACAATCCGCTCGGCCGCTATGCCTTCTACCTGGCGTGGCCGAGCTATCTGATTCACGGCACCAACAAGCCGGCAGGCGTGGGCCTGCGCTCGAGCCACGGCTGCATCCGCCTGTATCCGGAGGACATCGAGTCTTTCTACGACATGATTCCGATCGGCACGCAGGTGCGCGTCGTCAACCAGCCGTTCCTCTTCGGCTGGCGCGACGGCGAGCTGTACATGCAGGCGAGCGGGGCTCTGGAGGATGACTCCCACGACGGCAAGCAGGCGCAGGCCGATGGCCTGCCCAAGGCGCAGCAGGCGCGCATCGAGAAGCAGCTGAAGCACCACGAGAAGACGTTGAACGTGGAGCTGGTGGCGGCGCTCGCGCACGAGCCGCGCGGCATTCCCGTGGCGGTGTCGCGCGCGGACACAAGCCTGGACGCGGTGCTCGCGAGCGCGCCGACGGTGCAGAACCGCGTGCCCGACGGCGCCACCTGGGACGGAAAGTCAGACCTGCCCCCCGACGAGGCGAGCTTCCGCGAGATGCTGTCCGATCGGGATCCGCACGAGGCGCCGCTGCCGGTCGCGCCCGCCCCGCCTGTGAAGACGGGAACGTAGTAGAGTGCAGATGGCTGAGCTTTCCGAATGGCTCCAGCTGCTGCTCGCGGAAATCGCCCGCAAAAGCGAAGAGCTCGAGCGCGCGCTGGCGGAGCGCGAACTGCGCGCGCGCGAACAGAGCGCCGATGAAGGATAGCGCCGCCGCATGGTCCGCGCCGGCGCCGCTGCGCGCTCTTGCGAATGCCGACGGCGCGGCCGGTGCCATCGCGCGCGCGCCGACCGGGGTCACCGCCTTCATCGGGCGCACGCTGAAGGGACCCGTCAACCGCGCAACGCCCATCGCGAGCTTCAGCGACTTCCAACAGCTCTTCGGCGGACTGTGGCAGCCCTCGACGCTCGCGTACGCCATCGAGCAGTTCTTCGAGAATGGCGGCCGCCAGGCGTACGTGGTGCGTGTGATCAACGGCGCGCGACCGCCGACCCTCACCCTGCCCGCAGGAGAGGGCGCGCTGCAGCTGCGCGGCATCAATCCGGGGTCGCGCGAGTATCTGCGTGCCTCGGTCGACTACGACGGCATCCACGCCGACGAAGCCGATCTGTTCAACCTCGTCGTGCAGCGCCTGCGTACCGCGGCTTCGGAGCAGATCGAGGACCAGGAAATCTTCCGGCGGGTGTCGGTCGTGCCGCGCGCCGAACGCGCCATCGACGAGGTGCTCATCGAATCGCGCCTGACGCGCATCGTCGGTGCGCTGCCGGCACAGCGGCCGGACCGCTCGGTGCGCTCACCGCAGTCGCCGGTGGTCGGCTATGTCCACTCCAATCCCGATGGCGATGACGGTGCCGCGCTCACCGACTACGACCTCATCGGCTCGGCGCTTGAGGCGACGGGGCTCTTCGCCTTGCAGGCGACCGAC
The DNA here is from genome assembly GCA_035481795.1 of Steroidobacteraceae bacterium. Lineage (GTDB taxonomy): Bacteria > Pseudomonadota > Gammaproteobacteria > Steroidobacterales > Steroidobacteraceae > PALSA-1196. The sequence continues at coordinate 223,345 of DATHRI010000020.1, read as the reverse complement.
GGCTTCAACTTCCTGTGCATCCCGCCGCTGGCGCGTGAGCAGGATGTGGGCATGAGCACGCTCATGGTCGCGGCGCGCTACTGCCGCGATCGCCACGCCATGCTGCTCGTTGATCCGCCAGCGGCCTGGAATTGCACGCGCGCCGCGCTCGAGGCGCTGCGCACCTGGCCGTTTCGCAGCGAAAACGCGCTCATGTACTACCCGCGGCTCACCGCCTTTGACCGCCTGCGCGGACGCGTCGAGACCTTCGCCCCCTGCGGCGCGGTCGCCGGCATGCTGGCGCGCCTCGATGAGGCGTGGCCCGTTTGGGCCGCGGCGCAGGGCGAGGAGGCCACCTTGCGCAGCGGATTGCGCCCGGCGAACGCGGTGGACGACTCGGACCGGGTGCGACTTGCGCAGGCCGGCGTCAACACGCTGCTCGCGGTGCACCCGCCGGCGCTGCCGCGCGTGACGGCGTGCACGCTCGCTGCCGGCGGCGGCGTCTCTTCTGACTGGCAGTATCTGTCGGCGCGGCGTCTGGCGCTCTTCATCAATGCGAGCATCGAGCGTGGCACGCGCTGGCTGGCATCCGAGCAGAACTCACGCGAAGCGTGGCTGCGGGCGCGCGAGCAGACCGAGGCTTTCCTTGACGCCCTCGACGTGGAGGGCGCCTTCGCCGGCGGCGCGGCCGAGGAGAGCTACTTTGTGATCTGCGACGAGCGCGTCAATACACGCGACAGTGTGGCGCAGGGCAAGGTGAAGCTCCTCTACGGCTTTGCCCTCACGCGGGCCTGCGATTTTCACGCCTACCTCGTGACGCATCAGAGCGGCCGCAGTCAGGTGCGCAGCGTATCGGCAAACCGCCAGGCCACTTCCCAGCGCCGACTCGAATGGGAGATCGAGACGTCGATCCTGCGCGGCATCGTCATCGGACCATAAGCGCGCGGCGGCGCGCGGCGGCTAAGCTTTGCCGGGCGAGATGTGCATGGTGATGACGGCGCGCACGACTTCGTTGCCATTCCTGTCGGTCACGCTCACCGGGACCGCGACATTGCCGGGAGCGGCCCAGTCGCTCTTGTCCAGACGCGCGGTGGCGCGCACTTCGCTTTCGGCCTTGCGCAGGTATTCGATGGTCATGCCGCGCGGGATCCAGCGCGTGGCGGGCGGAGTCGTCACCTCGGTCACCATTCCGGCGGCGAGCTCGCACAGATTGCCGAGGGCGAGCGCATGGATAGCGCCGAGATGATTGTGAACGCGGCGCCGGGAGAGCATGCCGACCTTGCAGAAGCCCGGGCGCAGCTCGATGAAGCGCGGCCGGATCGTGGCGAAGTACGGCGCGCGCCGGCACACCATGCGGGCGAAGAACCAGCGACCGGCTCGCGAGCCGCAATGCTTCATCCAGGCTCTTAGGGTCGGACCAATCAACTCCGGGTCTGTCATGGTGAGCACAGTCCATCCGTCGGCTGCGATGCCTCAGGCCTGGTACGTACCGGGAAGCAATGTATGCGCGTTTGGTCCCCCGCTCAAGCAGGCGCGCAAGTGGTCTTACCCGCGCGCAGCCCTGGCGTATCATTCGCGCATGCGCACAGAGGCATTCGAACTCATCTGGCGCACTGTCGTTGCGATTCCACGCGGAGAGATTGCAACCTACGGTGGGATTGCGCGTCGCGCCGGGCTGCCGGGCCGCGCGCGCATGGTCGGTCATGCATTGAAGGTGGCGCCGCCGCAGCTGGCGCTGCCCTGGCATCGGGTGCTGTCGGCGGGGGGGCGCATCGCCTTCCCGCGCGGATCGCGCCTGTACGCCGAGCAGGCACGGCGTCTGCGCGCCGAGGGCGTCGACGTCGTGCACGGCCGCGTCGTGGGGCGCGCCGCGCCGGATCTGGATGAACTGTTATGGAAGCCGGGATCACTTTGAGGGCGGCATGACCACTCGCTACGTCGTTTTCTCGCACGGCCAGGAAAGCGGCCCCTGGGGCCGCAAGATCTCCGCCTTAGCCGAGGTCGCGCGCAGCGAAGGCTACGAGACCGAGTCCGTGGACTACCGCGGCATCGATGCGCCGCGTGCGCGCATCACACGCCTCGCCGATTTCTGCAAGGAGCTGCAGGGCGACCTGGTGCTCGTGGGCTCCAGTCTCGGCGGCTACGTGGCGGTGGCCTCTGCATCGCTCCTGCATGCGCGCGGCGTGTTCCTGATGGCCCCCGCCCTCTACATGGAAGGGCTGCCGGAGCTGCGTCCCGGGGTACTCGACTGTCCCGCCTCGATCGTGCACGGCTGGCGCGATGAGGTGGTGCCGTACGAGCACAGCATCCGCTTCGCGCACAGCTACGGCGCGGCGCTGCATCTTCTGAACAGCGACCACCGGCTGCACAGTCAGATCCGCGTGCTGCGCTATTTGTTTGAGTACTTCCTCATCGCGCTCGATCTGCCGGCGACGGCCTTCGAATGACCGGGCACGCTTGCGCGCGGAGGCGTCGTTGAGCTCTTCTGCGCGACCGCCGTGACCTGGCTCTTCAGGCGCCTGCTCCTCCTGTGGGTGCGATATCAGGTGCGCCCGGAGGATGTCGTCGAGCGCCTGCGCGAACGCACCAATCCCGTCTGCTACGTGCTCGAGGCCCGCAGCTTCGCCGATTTCGCCGTACTGCACAGCGCCTGCGTCCGGCTGAAACTGGCGCGGCCGGCCAAGCGCCTGCCGGCGCAGGCGCGCGAGCTGCGCTCGTTTTTCTACCTGAGCCGCCCGCACGGCTTCTGGCAGGAGCGCCGCGACCGCCGCCCGCCGGCGCAACTGGTGCGCATGATCGAGATTGTGCAGGCCGACGCGGCGCTCGACATCGATCTCATTCCGGCGGCGGTGTACTGGGGGCGCGCGCCACAGAAGGAGGGCTCGTGGCTGAAGCTCCTCCTGGTGGAAGAATGGGCAATCACGAGCCGCCTGCGCAAGTTTCTGCAGGTGCTGATCAACGGCAGGAACGCGCTCGTGGAGATCCACGAGCCGGTCAGCCTGCGCAGCCTCTTGAGCGACGCGGCCGGCGTGCCGGTACAGGGACGGCGTGTGACGCGCGCGCTGCGCGCGCTCTATGCGCGGCAGCGCACGGCGCGCATCGGGCCGGACCTCTCACACCGCCGCACTCTGGTGACCGGCATGCTGCGCACGCGCGCGGTGCGCGCGGCCGTGGCGCAGGAGCGGCGCGAGAAGAAGATCACGCGCCGCCAGGCGATGATGCAGGCGCAGAAGTATGCGCTGGAGATCGCCGCGAACTATTCGCCCGCCTTCGTGCGCTTTCTCGAGCACATCCTGACGCGCCTGTGGAACCGCCTCTACGACGGCGTGCAGTTCACGCACGTCGAGACTCTGGAGCGTGCGGCCGAGACTCACGAAATCGTCTATGTGCCCTGCCACCGCAGCCACATGGACTACCTGCTCCTTTCCTATGCGATCTTCCGCCACGGCTACGCGATCCCGCACATCGCCGCCGGCATCAATCTCAATCTGCCGCTCGTCGGGCGCTTCCTGCGCAAGGGCGGGGCGTTCTTCATCCGCCGCTCGCTGCGCGGCAATGCGCTCTACACCGTCGTCTTCATGAGCTATCTCGCCGCCATCATGGCGCGCGGGCATTCACTCGAGTATTTCATCGAAGGCGGCCGCAGCCGCACGGGGCGCCTGCTGCAGCCGAAGACGGGAATGCTCGCCATGACGGTGAAGAGTTTTCTGCGCGATCCGTCGCGCCCGGTCATGTTCCTGCCGGTGTACTTCGGCTACGAGCGCATATTTGAAAGCTCGGCCTACATCGGCGAGCTCTCCGGCGCGCCGAAGCAGAAGGAGAGCGTGTTTGGGCTGTTGCGCGCGCTGCCGCGGCTGAAGGAGCGCTTTGGCCAGGTGCACGTCAATTTAGGCGAGCCGATCGTGCTCGCGGAGCTCCTCGACAGCTTTGATCGCGACTGGCGCACGCGCGCCGCCGAGGACGACGCGCGCCTGCCGTGGCTTGGCGCCGCGGGCGACGAGCTCGCCGTGCGCATCATGCGCAACATCAATGCCGCCGCCGCCGTGACGCCCATCAACCTGCTCGCCGTGACGCTGCTCGCCACGCCGCGGCAGACTCTGCCCGAGGCGGATCTGCTGCGGCAGCTCGATCTGTACCAGGCGCTGCTCGCGGGCTTTCCCTACAGTGCGCGGGTGACCGTCACCACGCTCAGCGGCCCGCAGATGATTGCCTATGGCGAAGCGCTGCAGGTGGTGTCGCGCCAGAGCCATCCCCTGGGGGACCTGGTGCGCATGAGCGATGCGGCCGCGGTGCGCGCCACCTACTTCCGCAACAACGTGCTGCACCTGTTCGCGCTGCCCTCGCTGGTGGCCTGCGCGTTCACGAGCAATGCGACGATGCGCACCCTGGATCTGCAGCGTCTCGCGCGGCGCATCTATCCGTACATCGCATCCGAGCTGTTTCTGCGCTGGCGCGAGGAGGAGCTGCCGCCGGTGATCGACGGCGTGCTCGCGGCGCTGGCCGAGCATGGGCTCCTCGAATCCGATGCCGCGGCGACGGAGTGGCGCCGGCCGCCGCCGACCTCGGCGAAAGCCGTGCAGCTGTCGCTCCTGGCGCAGGCCACCATCCAGACCATCGAGCGCTACTACCTGGCGGTGGCGCTCTTGCTGCAGGCGGGCAGCGGTCAGATCACGCAATACGCGCTCGAGGAGCGCTGCCAGCTCCTGGGGCAGCGCATGACCATGCTCTATGGCTTCAACTCGCCCGAGTTCTTCGATCGCACGATGTTCGAACACTTCATCGACCTGTTGCGCGCGCGCGGGGTCATTCGCATTGCCGAGGGCGGCAAGCTGATCTTTGATGAGGTGCTGGTCCAGGTGGCACTCGACGCGCAGCTCGTCCTGCAGGAGCAGATCCGCCACAGCATCCTCCAGGTCACCCACGCCTAGGGCCTCCGGGACCTGTCGATCACTCTTGATATCTTATCATTAGTGATAATATAATGCGCTAGGTTCAAGCGAGGCCTGGCGAATGGAAAGACTGCGTAACTTCGGCTATCTCCTCAAGGATCTCGGCAGGCTCTACACCCGGCGCTTTGAGGAGCGGGCGCAGGCACTGCAGCTGACCCTGCCGCAGTGCAAGGTGCTCGGCCACCTCTTCCGACACGAAGGCATTAGCCAGGCCCGGCTCGCGGAGCTCGCCGAAATCGATCCGATGAGCCTGGTGCGCATTCTCGACCACATGGAAGCGGAAGGCTGGGTCGAGCGGCGCGCGGACCCCAACGACCGCCGGGCCCGCTGCCTCTATATCAAGGACCAGGCGCGCGCCATCCTCGATGAGATCTGGCGGCTCGCCGATGCCACGCGCATGGAATTCCTGGGCGATCTGTCCGCGGAGGAATGCTCGCGCCTCATCGACATGCTGGAGCGCATTCATGCCACGGCACGCGCGCTCGTCGCGCCGCAATCACCAGCGGCTTCCGCCGGCACGGCGCGCGGCGCCAAGCGCGGCGCGCCCGCGGCCGTTCCGGGATCCTCCTCATGAGCCCCGCGCCCGCGCAGGCGCGCGTCGAACGGCTCGACATCGCGGGCGAGCGCGGCGCGCCCGCCGCCGCGGCGGCCGCGCCGCGAGGCTGGCAGGAGCGGCTGCGCCTGCCGCTCATGCTGATCGCGCCGCTCGTGGTGCTCGCGGGCGCACTCTATTTCTACTTCACCGGCGGCCGTTACCAGTCGACCGATGATGCCTACGTCGAGGCGGCGCAGGTGCTCATCAGCGCCAATATTTCCGGGCGCGTGAGCGAGATCGACGTGCGCGACAACGAGGTGGTGCAGAAGGGCGCGGTGCTGTTCCGGATTGAGGATGCGCCGTTTCGCATCGCCGTGCAGGAAGCGCAGGCACGGCTCGCCAGCGCACGTCTTGAGGTCCAGGGGCTGCAGGCGACCTATCGCCAGCGCCAGGCGCAGCTCACCGGGGCCGAGGATACGCTCGCCTACCAGCAGCGCGAATACGATCGGCAACAGGGCCTCCTCGCCTCCGGCATTTCCTCGCAGGTGCAGGTGAATCAGCTGCGCCACGCGCTCGATTCCGCGCGCCAGGCGCGCAATTCGGCGCGCGAGGAGCTCGCCGCAGTCGCCGCAAGCCTCGGCGGCGATGCGGGCGTGGCCATCGAGGCTCATCCCGCCGTGCTGCAGGCGCGCGCGGCGCTCGATCGGGCTCTACTGAATCTGTCCTACACCGTCATCCGCGCGCCCGAGGACGGCATTGCCGCAAAAGTCGAGCAGCTGCAGGTCGGCAACTACATCAACGCGTCAAATGCGCTGTTCGCGCTCATCTCCACGCACGATGTCTGGGTCGAGGCCAATTTCAAGGAGAGCCAGCTCACCTACATGCGTCCGGGGCAGGCGGCCACGGTGAAGATCGACAGCTATCCCGGGAAGCTCTTTCAGGCCCGCGTGACCAGCCTGAGCCCCGGGACCGGAGCGGCGTTCTCGCTGCTGCCGCCGGAGAATGCGACCGGCAACTGGGTGAAGGTGGTGCAGCGACTGCCGGTGCGGCTCGCCGTGATCGACGCGCCGTCCACCCTGCCGCTGCGCGCCGGACTGAGCGCCGATGTGAGCGTGGACACGCGGCATGCGCGCAGCGGGCTCTTCGCAGCGCGCACTCGCCACGGGGCGGATCGCACGCCCTGAGCGCGCACGCTCGCCATGACACCGGCCACACGACAGCACGGCGTGCTGATCACCATTTCGGTCATGGTCGCCTCGATCATGCAGGCGCTCGATGCCACCATCGCCAATGTCGCCCTGCCGCGCATTCAAGGCAGTCTCTCCGCCACGCAGGATCAGATCACCTGGGTACTGACCTCCTACATCATCGCCACCGCGATCATGATGCCGCTCGCCGGCTGGCTCGCCGGCCAGTTCGGCCGCAAGCGCATCTTTTTGATTTCGATCGCGGTCTTCACCGTCGCCTCGGTGCTGTGCGGGCTCGCGCAGACCCTGCCGGAGATGGTCGCGTTTCGTACCCTGCAGGGTCTGGGCGGCGCCGCACTCGTGCCGATGTCGCAGGCGGTGCTGCTGGATATCAATCCGCCCGAGCGCCACGGGCGCGCCATGGCCGTGTGGGGGATGGGCGTGGTGCTGGGTCCCATCATCGGTCCCGCGCTCGGCGGCTGGCTGACCGACGACTACAACTGGCGCTGGGTGTTCTACATCAACGTGCCGTTTGGCCTGATCTCATTTCTCGGCGTGCTCAGTTTCCTCGCCGAGAGCCCGCGCAAACGCACGCGCTTCGATTTCTTCGGCTTCCTCACGCTGAGCTTCGCGCTCGGCGCGCTGCAGCTGATGCTCGATCGCGGCCCGCTGAAGGACTGGTTCGGCGCGACGGAGATCTGGATCGAAGCGACGATCGCGGCGCTCGGGTTCTACCTGTTCGCGGTGCACACCGCCACCGCCCGCGAGCCGCCGTTCGTGAGTCCGAGCCTGTTCCGCGACCGCAATTTTCTCACGGGCAACATCTTCATTTTCGTCGTCGGCGTGGTGCTGTTCGCGACCCTGGCGCTCCTGCCGCCGCTGCTGCAGGAGCACATGGGCTATCCGGTGCTCCTCACCGGATTGATTACGGCGCCGCGCGGCATCGGCACGCTCGTCTCGATGGTGGTCGTGGGACGGTTGATCGGCCGCGTCGCCACCCGCTACCTCATTCTCTTTGGCCTCCTGCTCACCGTTTTCTCGCTGTGGCAGATGAGCGGCTTCTCGCTCCTGATGGACGGCTCACCGATCATCTGGTCGGGCTTCATCCAGGGCTTCGGCACCGGCTTCGTGTACGTGCCGCTCGCGGCGGTGGCCTTCGCGACCTTGAACGTCCAGCTGCGCAACGAGGCGACCGCAGTATTCAATCTGATGCGCAACATCGGCTCGAGCATCGGCATCTCGGTGGTCGAGGCGCTGTTGGTGCGCAACACCCAGGTGATGCACGTGGCGCTCGCGTCGCATCTGACGCGCTATGCCGACACGCACGGGGCGGGCGCGGGAGCGGACCTCGCGCTCCTCAACGCGCGGGTAACGGAGCAGGCGGCGATGATTGCCTACAACGACGACTTCAAATTGATGATGATCCTCACCCTCTGCGTCATCCCCTTTGTCTTTCTGCTGCGCGACGTGCAGCACCAGAAGAGCGCCGCGATGGTGCTCGAATGAAAGGCGGCGTTGCGCTGCTGCTGTTGATGCTGTGCGGCTGCGCGTCCGGGCCGGACTTCGTGCGACCGGCTGCGCCGCGCGCGCAGACCTACGCCGCGGCGCCCGCCTCCGCCGACAACGCCGCGCCCGCCGCGGAGGGTGCGCAGCGGATCGTGCTCGGTGCGCCCGTGGCTCCCGATTGGTGGAATCTCTTCGGCTCCGCGGCCTTGAATGACCTCATCGAGCAGGCGCTCGCCGGCAGCCCCACGGTGCGCGCCGCGCAGAGCACGCTCTTGCAGGCGCAGGAGCTCGCTGCCGCCGCCGGCGGCGCGCGCTACCCGCAGGCCGACCTGACAGCCGGCGCCGGACGGCAGAAATACGGCAAGGAGTTCCTGGGTCCCCTCACGCCGCCGCCGCCCTTCACGTATTTTGCCGCCGGCGCAGCGGTGAGCTACAGCTTCGATGCCGCGGGAGGCATTGCCCGATCGATCGAGGAGCGGCGCGCGCTCGCCGAGTATCAGCGCCAGGAGCTGCGCGCCGCGCAGCTGGCGCTCTCGGGCCATGTCGTCAGCCAAGCGATTGCGCTGGCCGCGGCCGCCGAGCGCATGCGGGCGATCAATGAACTGCTCGCGGAGGACCGGCGCAACTTAGAGCTCGTGCAGACCTCGTTCGCGGCCGGCAATACCACCCGTGTCGACGTACTCCTAGCCGACAGCCAGCTCGCCAACGACGAGACCCTGCGGCCGCCCGCAGCCCAGGAGCTCTCACTGGCGCGCCATGCGCTCGCCGTCCTCCTCGGCCGCGCGCCTGCGGACTGGGCGCCGCCGCAGCTCGATTTCGCCAATCTCAGCCTGCCGGCAACCCTGCCGGTGAGTCTGCCGTCGGAACTCGTGCGGCAGCGCCCGGATATCCTCGCCGCCGAAGCCGAGCTGCATGCGGCCACCGCGCAGGTGGGCATCGCCACCGCCAATCTCTATCCGCACATCACGCTCAGCGGTTCCGCCGGCCAGCAGGCCTTGACGCTCGGCACGCTGTTCGCGGGCGGCAACGGCGTGTGGGCATTGAGTTCCGGCCTCACCGCGCCGATCTTCGACGCCGGCACTTTGCGCGCCGAGCGGCGCGCGGATATGGATGCCCTGCAGGCGCGCGCCGCCAATTATGAGGAGACGGTGCTGCAGGGCCTGCGGCAGGTGGCGGATGTACTGGCCGGCATCGAGCACGATGCGCAGCTCCTCGGCGCCGAAACCCATGCCGTGGATGCGGCGCAGGCGAGCGTCAACCTCGCGCGCGAGAGCTATCGCGCGGGCAACGTCGGGGTGCTGCAGGTGCTCGATGCCGAGCGCGCCTATTCGCGCGCACGCCTCGATTTCGTGCGTGTGCAGGGCCAGCGCTACGCCGATACGGCGCAGCTGTATCTCGCCCTGGGCGGCAGCGCTCCCTAATCCTCCCAGCCGACCTTGCCGCGCAGCCGCTTGGTTTTCTGGCCATGCGCCTTGCCGGCCAGACGGCGCTCGCGCGCGGCACGCGTAGGCCGCGTCGCCTTGCGGCGCTTGGGCTCGACGAGTGCGGCCGCGATCAGCGTGGCGAGCCGCTCGCATGCCGCGCGGCGGTTCTGCTCCTGGGTGCGATGAGTGCGGGCGACGATGAGCAGGGCGCCGTCCTGCGTGACGCGGCGTCCGGCGAGGTGGCGCAGTCGCTCCTTCGCGGCCGCATCGAGCACCGCGGTGCCCCGCAGGTCAAAGCGCAGCTGCACGGCGGTCGCGACCTTGTTGACGTTCTGGCCGCCCGGGCCGGAGGAGCGCATGAACGACAGCGAGATATCGCTCTCCGGGATTGCGGGCGCTCGAGTCATGCGGCGCTCGGCGCGCTTTCAGCCCGGCGGGTCGCGGTGGACGTCCGCGCCGGGGCGCGGCAGCAACGGCTCCGCGCCGCGGTCGAGCAGGCGGATCTCGCGCTGCGCGACCGGAATCTTGATGCCCTGCTCTTTGAAGACGCGCCAGATCGCCCGATTGATGTCGGAGCGCACATTGTTGACGCCGTTCATCGGATCGGCGATCCAGAAGCGCACTTCCAGGCGCATGCCGTGGTCCTCGAAGCTCATCAGCCGCGTCACCGGATGCGGCTCCTTCAGAATGCGCGGATGGTGCTGGGTCGCCTCGAGGAGCGCCTGCAGGGCCTTCTCCGGATCGTCGTCGTAGCTGATCGTCACCGGCAGGCGGATGCGGACGCGCTGATCGGTGTAGCTCCAGTTGATGACGGAGTTCGTGATCAGATTCTGATTCGGCACGAGCGTGTCGACGCCGTCGCGGTCGCGCACCACGACAAAGCGGCCGCGCAGCTCCTGCACCCAGCCGAAGTTCTCGGTGCTGGTGCCGGTGTGGCCGGTGAAGCTGATGACGTCGCCGGGTTTGATCGATTTGTCCATGAGCAGCACGAAGCCGCTGACGAAATTGCTCGCGATCGCCTGCAGGCCGAAGCCGAGGCCGAGGCCGATCGCCCCGGTCAGCACCCCGAGCGCGGTCAGGTCGATGCCCACGGTGTTGATGCCGACCAGGATGCCAATGCCCACCAGCAGGAAATAGACGAACTTCGAGATGCCGATGCGCGTGGAGAGGGCGAGCCCGTGCAGGCGCATGACGCGCCGTTCGAGGGTGCGCGCCACCAAGCTGCTGACGATCACGAACCCGACGACCGCCACCAGGCCCTTCAACAGCTCCCACAGCGTGAAGGTCTTCTTGCCCGGCAGCAGATTGATGCTGTCGAGCAGGCGCTGCGTCGGCGTGAACCAGCCGACGAGCTCGAAGCCGATGGCGACCGCGAGCCCCCAGGTGATGCGGTTTTCCCAGCGGCGAAACCAGGACTGCGGCCCCACGAGCACGCCCAGGAGGTACACCGCGATGCGCACCAGCACCAGGGCGGTTGCGAGCTGCACCACGGTGTCGATGGCGCGCGTCGCCATGCTGAGCATGGTGAAGGCGCCGCGCCCGAGGAGCAGCAGAATGACGACCAGGATCATGGGCGCGACCGCCACCGCGCCGTCGAGCGCGTGGATCTGCCAATCCTCTGCATCGGGCAGCGGTGTGCGGTTCTTCTGCCAGCGGCGCGCCGCGTGCGCCAGCACGAAGCCGCTCACCGCCGCGACCGCGATCACGATGACCTCGGCCAGGATCTCGGGCGATGTCAGCTGCAGAAAAACGCTTCTATTGGCGCTGTCGGCGCTGTCCATGAACTGTTACAGCGTCCGCTCTAGGCGTTCAGGTCCGGAATCAGCAGACTTTCCACGCGCGCGATCTGGTCCTTCAGCAGAAGCTTGCGCTTCTTCAGGCGCTTCATCTGGATCTCATCCACGTGCATGTCGAGGGCCAGGCGTGAAATGATCTCATCCAGATCGCGGTGCTCGATGCGCAGCTGCCGCAGCTTCTCGAAGTTGCGAAACAGCTCGCGGTCGACGTTGTCCTCCATCTCCGCCATGGATTGATTGCGGTCGCGAATCTTGCGCGTGAGACGGCCGCCGGTAACGGCCTTGGCCAATGAGTAGCTTAGCGAACCGGCCGTGCGGATGCCACGGCGCCATTGGACATATGATACTCCTATGAGGACGAGCGCCGCGTACGCCCCCGACTGGCAGCACATCGACACGGTGCTGTTCGATCTTGACGGCACGCTCCTCGATCTGTCTTTTGACAACCACCTGTGGCGCGAGATCGTGCCCGCCGCATACGCGGCGGCGCGCTCCCTGACGGTCGCCGAGGCGCGCGACGCGCTGCAGTCACGGCTGCGCGCCCGTGCGGGCACGCTCGACTGGTACTGCATGGACTACTGGAGCCGCGAGCTGGATTTGGACGTGACCGCGCTGCATCGCGACCATGCCCCGCGCATCGTCTGGTTGCCCGGCGCCCGCGAGACGCTGCTGGGACTGAAGGCGCGCGGCAAGCGCCTGGTCCTCATCACCAACTCGCATCCGCGCCTCTTGCAGGTCAAGGATGAGACCGTGGGCGTGCGGCGCTACTTTGACGCCGTATTCAGCTCGCACGAGTTCGGCGCCGCCAAGGAGGATGCGCGCTTCTGGGCGAACATCCGCAAGGTTGAGCCTTTCGATCCCGGGCGCACGCTGTTTGTGGATGACAACGCCGCGGTGCTCAAGGCGGCGCGCGCGGCCGGCATCCGCTTCATCTGCGCGATGTGCCACCCGGACAGTTCACGCCCGCCGCGGCAGCATGCGGATTTTCCCGGCGTGCATTCGGTGGCCGAGCTGCTCTAATGAGTACGCGGGCGTGAGCCGCGGCCAGCGGGCGCGCCGTTCCTGCCGCCGCGCCGGGGTGGGCGAGCGCCGCCGCCCGAGAATCGCTGGCGCGCTCGCATATGCGGTTCCGCGTGCGGCCCCGGCGACAGCCCCGTCGCCATGATTTCCGGAGAAATCGCGGCCGAGGGGATCTTGTGGCCGATGTAGGCCTCGATCTCCGGCAGCGACACCGCGAATTCCTCGCAGGCAAAGCTGATGGCGTCGCCCTCGGCGCCGGCGCGCGCCGTGCGGCCGATGCGGTGCACGTAGTCGGGGGCATCCTGCGGCAGGTCATAGTTGAAGACGTGGCTGACATCGGGGATGTGCAGGCCGCGCGAGGCGACGTCGGTTGCGATGAGAACGGCGAGCTTGCCGTCGTGAAAGTCGCGCAGGAATTTCAGGCGCTTGTTCTGCGGCACGTCGCCGGAGAGCGCCTGGGCGTGAAAGCCGTTGGCGCCCAGCACGCGCTCGAGGCGCTCGGCCATGCGCTTGGTATTGACGAAGATCATGGTGCGCCGCGCCTCGGCCTGGCGCAGCAGACCGATGAGCAGCGGCAGCTTCTCTTCCATGGACGGGTAATAGATGATCTGCCGCACCTGATCGACGGTGACCTTGTCGGGCTCGATGCGCACGAGCTCCGGATTGTTCAGATGCTCGTAGGCGAGCTCCAGCACCCGATAGGAGAGCGTGGCCGAGAAGAGCATCGACAGGCGCCGCTCGGGCGCGGGCAGGCGGCGCAGCAGGTAGCGGATATCGGCAATGAAGCCCAGATCGAACATGCGGTCGGCCTCATCGAGCACCAGCACCTGTACGTGGCGCATGTCGAAGACGTGCTGCTTGAGGTAATCGATCAGCCGCCCGGGCGTGCCGATGAGCACATCGACTCCATCGCTGAGCTGGCGGCGCTGCTTCTCGTAATCCACGCCGCCGAACACGACCGCGTGCACCAGTCCCGTATGCCGTCCGAGGATCTCGGCGTCGTGATGGATCTGTACGGCGAGCTCGCGCGTCGGCGCGACGATGAGCGCGCGGATGGAGCTCTTATGGCGCCCGTGCGCGGTGGGCTGCTTGAGGAGCGCATGATAGAGGGCGACCAGAAAGGCGGCGGTCTTGCCGGTGCCGGTCTGCGCCTGTCCTGCCACGTCGTGGCCGGAAAGTGCACGCGGCAGCGTTTGCGCCTGGATTGGAGTGCACTGCGTGAAGCCGGCATCGCGGATGCCGCGCATCAGCGCCGGTTCCAGCCCCAATGATTCGAATGTCACGGAATTGGGATCTTGATCACTCATCGAACAGCCAATTGCATCGCCTGCACCCCTCGTAGGACTTGAAAAATAGCTTCGGAAGCGCTACAAAGTAACCCAGCCCGCGGGCATATATATCGGCCCCGCACCTTCCCGGCCGGATTCGAATCCCTCAAAGGCTTTAGTTTCGACATTCAATCTCTCTAGTTTTCTGAAGTATTAGTGTAACCGTTTGACGGGTGCTTCAGGCACGGCTTTCGCCGCCCCCCGATTCGGTACCCCAATTCTCGAGATTTTATCCCACAACTCGTTGTCTCCATTTGGAGGTTGATCGCGTGAGTAGCTCGCACATCGTGCACACCACGGATGCCACATTTGCACAGGATGTCCTCAAGTCAGAAAAACCAGTACTGCTGGATTTCTGGGCCGAATGGTGCGGTCCGTGCAAAATGATTGCTCCGCTCCTGGACGAAATCGCATCCGAGTACGTCAATCGGATCAAGGTGGCCAAATTGAATATTGATGAGAATCCGCAGACTCCGCCGAAATTCGGGATCCGCGGGATTCCCACACTGATCCTGTTCAAGAACGGGACGGTCGAGGCCCAGAAGGTCGGTGCGGTGTCCAAATCGCAACTCTCGGCCTTCCTGGACAGTAACCTGTGAGGGGCTACCTCGGTAACCAGGGCCGCAACCGCCCCAACAAGGGCCCGCGCCACCACGGCGGTGGCGGTGAGCGCAACCGCGACGGCAACCGCCTCAACGGTCGTCCCGATGAGATGCAAGAGGTCGAGGTCTTCGACGGCGACAACGATGCGGAGGTCATAAGCCCCGCGGAACTGTCGCAGTCGCGGATGTCGATGAACCTCACGGAGCTGAAGTCGAAGCCCATCCACGAGCTCGTCAAGCTCGCCGAGTCGATGGGCATCGAGAACATCGCCCGCTCGCGCAAGCAGGACATCATCTTCTCGATCCTGAAGGCGCATGCGAGAAACGGCGAGAACATCTACGGCGACGGCGTGCTTGAGATCCTGCAGGACGGCTTCGGCTTTCTGCGCTCGGCCGACGGCTCCTATCTCGCCGGCCCCGATGATATCTATGTCAGTCCCAGCCAGATCCGCCGCTTCAACCTGCGAACCGGCGATACCATCTCCGGCCTCATCCGTCCGCCGAAGGACGGCGAGCGCTACTTCGCGCTGCTGAAGGTCGGCGAGATCAATTTTGATTCCCCGGACAGCTCGCGCAACAAGGTGCTGTTTGAGAACCTGACGCCCTTTCATCCGACCAAGCGCTTGAAGCTCGAACGCGGCAACGGCTCGACCGAGGACCTGACCGCGCGCACCATCGATCTGGTCGCCCCCATCGGCAAGGGCCAGCGCGGCCTCATCGTCTCCCCGCCCAAGGCCGGCAAGACGATGCTCCTGCAGAACATCGCGACCGCCATCACTGCCAACCATCCGGAAGTGATTCTCATCGTATTGCTGATCGATGAGCGTCCCGAAGAAGTCACGGAGATGCAGCGTACGGTGAAGGGCGAGGTCGTCTCGAGCACGTTTGATGAGCCCGCTGCGCGGCACGTGCAGGTGGCCGAGATGGTGATCGAGAAAGCCAAGCGCCTGGTCGAGCACAAGAAGGACGTCGTCATCCTGCTCGACTCCATCACGCGCCTCGCGCGCGCCTACAACACCGTCGTGCCCTCATCGGGCAAGGTCTTGACGGGCGGCGTCGACGCCAACGCGCTGCAGCGCCCGAAGCGCTTCTTCGGCGCCGCGCGCAACATCGAAGAGGGCGGCAGCCTCACCATTCTCGCGACCGCTCTGGTCGACACGGGATCGAAGATGGACGACGTGATCTACGAGGAATTCAAGGGCACGGGCAACAGCGAAATCCATCTTGACCGGCGCATCTCCGAGAAGCGCGTGTTCCCTGCGGTCCATATCAACCGCTCGGGCACCCGCAAGGAAGAGCTCATCACCGATCAGGGCGAGCTCGCCAAGATGTGGATCCTGCGCAAGCTGCTGCACCCCATGGATGAGCTTTCATCCATCGAATTCCTGCTCGACAAGATGAAGGACACCAAGTCGAACGGTGAGTTCTTCGAGGCGATGAAGCGCTAGCGCCACGGGCGCCGCCGCACAAGCGTGCGCGAGTTCACATCTCGCGCGTCGCAACACCGCGACGCTGGCGCGCAGCCGGCCCGATGTTGGAAAATTCCCGGCGCCGATCCTGGCGCGGAGTCATTCGCAAATGCGCATGCTGCTGCTGCTCATCGCGGCCCTGCTCGCCGGCGAGGCATTCGCTGCCGAGCCCGAGAGTGCGGGTCCCGCGCCGCCGCGCCCGGCGCCGCGCCCCACCTATCCCAAGCACGAGCGTGCGCTGCCCAGTCCGATCACGGATCGTTTCGCCGTGCGCGGCACTTTTTTTGCAGCCTCCGTCAACACCGACCTGCACCTGGATGCCTCCCCCACCGTGCCCGGAACGCTCATCAATGCCGAGCACGATCTGGGCCTGAAGGGCCATCTCAATCAGGGACGGATGGAGCTCATCTTCCGCCTGCGCGAGCGGCACCGGCTGCGCGTCGATTACTTCGGCAGCGACCGTGACGGCGATCGGCCTCTCGACCGCGACGTCTTCTTCGGCGGCCACACCTTCGTGAGCGGCGATCTGGTGCAGAGTGACCTGCAATACAGCATGCTCGGGTTCACTTACAGCTATTCGGTGATCCGCACGCAGCACTTCGAGCTCGGCGCGGGACTCGGGGTGCATCTGATGCAGGCCGACGCGCGCGCCACCGACGTGACCCTCGCGCAGCATGCCGAAACCTCGGGCGTGGGCGCCTTTCCGACGCCGGCGCTCGATGGCACCTGGGCCCTCTCGCAGCGCTTCGCCTGGACGGCGCGCGCCCAGTACCTGCGCGCCAGCATCAACGGCATCACCGGCTCGCTCGGCGACTATCACACCGACCTGCAGTACCGCTGGCGCCCTAATTTTGAGGTGGGCCTCGGCTACGAGGATCTGCGCGCGCAGCTCGCCGTGCAGAGAAATGGCGCGCCCTCGGGCTTCGCGCTCGGCATCAAAGGCCCGGAGGCCTTCCTGCGCGTCAGCTTCTGATCTTCGCGCGCGCCTCAGAGCTTTTTGATCTGCAGGTCGTTGCGCACCTCGCGCACTCCCGCCACGCCCTGGGCCACCACCGCCGCGGTGGCCTGTTCCGCCGCGGAGTCGACGAAGCCACTCAGCTGCACGATGCCCTCGCGGGTGATGACGGTGATATCGCGCGCCTTGGTCGTGGGCTCCGCAACGAGCGCCGCTTTCACCTTGGTGGTGATGACGCTGTCGTCGACGACTTCGCCGGCCGCGCGCTCGGTGTGGCCGACGTTGAGGTTGTTGCGCACGTTCTGGACGCCGTTCACCGAATGCGCGACGCGCGCCGCCGCCGCCTTCTCATCGACGGAATCGACGAAGCCATTCAGCTGCACGGTGCCGCGGAACGTGTCGACCTCGATCTGGCGCGCCTTGGTCGCCGGATCCTCGATCAGCGCGGCTTTGACTTTGGCGGTGATCACCGAATCGTCGATGTGCTCGCCGGTGCTCTGCTGGGTGCGGGTGCCCGCGCAGGCGGCAAGCGCCGCGAGCGCCACCACGGCGAGTGAAGTGGAAAGAGATGATCTGCCCATGCGCTGCTCCTCTTCGTGCTGGCGAGAGCTTAGCAACTAATGTGCCTCTGCGGTCTCGCGCGCGGCCGCGCGCGCTCCGATGTCGCGGCGATAGTGCACGCCTGGCCAGCGGATGGCGGCGGCGAGTGCATAGGCCTCACACTGCGCGGCGCGCACGCTCTCACCCATGCCGACCGCGCACAGCACCCGCCCGCCGCTCGTCAGCACTCGGCCGGGCGCGCCCGCCACGCGCGTGGCGCCGTGAAAGACCTTGCCGGGCAGGCGCGCCGCAGCTTCGAGTCCGTCGATCGCATCGCCGCAGCGCGCAGCTCCCGGATAGCCCGCCGCCGCCATCACCACCGCAAGCGCGGTGCGCGGGTCCCATTTGACGTCCACTTCGTGCAGGCGCCCGGCCAATGCCGCCGCGCACAGCACCGTGAGGTCCGACTGCAGACGCATGAGAAGCGGCTGCGTCTCCGGATCGCCCAGGCGGCAATTGAACTCGAGCACGTTCGGGGTGCCGTCGGGCGCGATCATGAGACCCGCGTACAGGAAGCCCGTGTACGGCATGCCCTCCGCGGCCAGCCCCCGCAAGGCAGGCTCGATCACCTCGCGCATGACGCGCGCGTGCAGCGCCGGCGTCACGAGCGGCGCGGGCGAATAGGCGCCCATGCCGCCGGTGTTCGGGCCGCGGTCGCCGTCGTCGCGGCGTTTGTGATCCTGCGAAGTCGCAAGCGCCAGTGCGTGGCGTCCGTCGGCCATGACGATGAAGCTGACTTCCTCGCCGCCCAGGAACTCCTCGATGACGACCTCGTGTCCGGCCGCGCCGAATTCACCCGCAAACATGGCCTCAACCGCCGCGAGCGCCTCCGCGGCCGACGCGGCAATGATGACGCCCTTGCCCGCGGCGAGACCGCTTGCCTTGACGACGATCGGCGCGCGCTGGCCGCGCACATAGCGCGCATCGAAGGTCGCGCGGGTGAAGGTCGCATGCCGCGCGGTCGGGATGCGGTGGCGTCGCAGGAACTCCTTGCTGAAGGCCTTGGATCCTTCGAGCCGCGCGGCCGCGGCGCGCGGCCCAAAACAGGCCAGACCGGCGGCCGCGAATGCATCGACGATGCCGGCGACGAGCGGCGCTTCGGGCCCGATGACGGTGAGATCGATGCGCTCAGCGTGCGCCAGCGCCACGAGCGCCGGAATATCCTCGGCGCCGATGGCGACGTTGCGCACGCGCGCCTCCATCGCGGTGCCGGCGTTGCCCGGCGCGACGATGACCTCGGCGACGCGCCCGGAGGCTGCGCATTTCCATGCCAGAGCGTGCTCGCGGCCGCCCGCGCCGACGATCAGGACGCGCATCAGTGCCGAAAATGCCGCATGCCGGTGAACACCATGGCGATATCGTGCTCGTTGGCGGCCGCGATGACCTCGCCGTCGCGCACCGAGCCGCCGGGCTGGATCACCGCGCGCACGCCGTGCGCGGCGGCGGCGTCGATGCTGTCGCGAAAGGGCAGGAAGGCGTCGGATGCCATCACCGCGCCCGCGAGCGTGAGCTTCTCATCCGCCGCCTTGGCCGCGGCGATGCGCGTCGCGTGCACGCGGCTCGTCTGTCCGGCCCCGATCCCAACGGTGGCGGATTCAAGTGCGAACACGATGGCGTTTGATTTGACGAACTTGCAGACGCGCCAGGCGAAGAGCAGGTCGAGCGTTTCGCGCTCGCTCGGCGCGCGCCGCGTGACGGTCCTGAGATCCTGGCGAGCGACCGCGCCCTCATCGCGCGTCTGCGCGAGCAGCCCGCCCGCGACGCTGCGGTATTCGAGCGCACGCACCGGCGGCTCGTCGCGGGCCGAAAGCTCGAGGACGCGGATATGGGGCTTGGTGCGCAGAACCTCGCGCGCCGCGCGCAGGATGAGGGGCGCAGCCAGCACTTCGACGAACTGCCGCGCAACGATGGCCGCCGCGGTGCGCTCGTCGAGCTCGGTGTTGACGGCGATGATGCCGCCAAAGGCGGAAACCGGATCGGTGCGATACGCGAGCTCGTAGGCTTGCGCGAGCGTTGCGGCGCTCGCGGCGCCGCAGGGATTGGCGTGCTTGACGATGACGCAGGCGGGCTCTTCGAACTGCCGCACGCACTCGATGGCCGCGTCCGCGTCGGCAATGTTGTTGAAGGACAGCTCCTTGCCCTGCACGACGCGCGCGCTGGCCACCGTGGCGCCGCGCGCGTCGAGCTCGCGATAGAGAGCGGCGCGCTGGTGCGGGTTCTCGCCGTAGCGCAGCTCCTGCACGCGCTCAAATGCGAGCGTCAGGAGCGGCGGGAACTCCTCGGCCGGATCCGGCTCCCGATGCGGAGCGAGCAGGTACTGCGCGATCTGCGCATCGTACTGCGCGGTGTGCAGAAAGGCCTTGGCGGCAAGCTGCGTGCGCGTCGCGAGCGTCGTCGCGCCGTTCTCGCGCGCCAGCTCCTCGACGAGCAATCGATAGTCGTGCGGGTCCACGATGACCGCCACGCGATCATGATTCTTCGCCGCGGCGCGCACCATCGCGGGGCCGCCGACGTCGATGTTCTCGATGGCGCGGGCATAGGAGGTATCCGCGCGCGTGCTGACGGCGCCGAAGGGATAGAGGTTGACCACCAGGAGGTCGATCGGCGCAATGTCGTGCTCGGCCATGACCGCTTCGTCGATGCCGCGCCGCCCGAGGAGGCCGCCGTGAATTTTCGGGTGCAGCGTTTTCACGCGTCCGTCCATGATCTCGGGAAAGCCGGTGTAGCGGGCGACGTCGGTGACGGCGATGCCGTTCGCCGCCAGCAGCTGCGCCGTGCCGCCGGTCGAGAGAATCTCGACTTGCGCGCGCGCGAGCGCCCCGGCGAGTTCGATCAGGTCCGTCTTGTCGGAGACGGACAGCAGCGCGCGGCGGACGGGAACGTTCACCTAGCCCGAAAGGCCAAACTGCCGCAGCTTCTTACGTAGGGTTCCGCGATTGATGCCGAGAATGCCGGCGGCGCGCACCTGATTGCCTTCGGCATAGTCGAGCGCGGCCTTGAGCAGGGGCTCCTCGACCTCGCGCAGCACCATGTTGTAGAGCTGCGCCGGATGGTGGCCATTCAAATTCGTGAAGTAGTCGTGCAGCGCACGCTCGGCATGATCGCGCAACGGCAGTTCGCCGCGGCCGTTGACACGCGCGCTGTAATCCCGACGCACGCGACTTCTTCTTTTCGCTGGCATGTAAGCTCCCCCTACAAACCGAACCTCAGGCCGTCTGCGCCGACCCGCTTACCCAACCATCGAGATGGCTGCGTGCCAGCGCGAATTGCATGGCGGTGCTTGCCATTGCCATCAGACTACGGCGAACGTTCGCCGCGTCGGGCAGCTGTACACAATACCAACCGAGATGTTTGCGCGCGATCCTCGTTCCCGCGTCTTCGCCGTAGAAGGCGTACAGGGACTCCAGATGCCCGAGAATAATAGCACGCACTTCGGCGCGCGCGAGCGGTGGCGGAACTGCGGCAGCGCAAAGGTAAGCATTGACAGGACCGAAAATCCATGGCGCGCCCTGCGCCGCGCGACCGATCATTACTCCGTCTGCGCCCGTGAAATCAAGTACCTCGCGCGCTTTTTGCGCGCCGTCGATATCGCCGTTCGCGAACACTGGCAGCGAAACCTGCGATTTGATCTCGCGGATGGTGTCGAACTCCGCATCCCCCTGGTAGAAATCGGCGCGCGTGCGCCCATGCACCGCCAGAGCCGCGATGCCGCAGCTGGCGGCGATGCGGGCAATGCGCACGCCGTTCCTGTGCGTGCGCTCCCAGCCGGTGCGGATCTTGAGCGTTACCGGCACGTCCACCGCGCGCACCACCGCGCCGAGGATGCGCGCGACCAGGGGCTCATCCTGCAGCAGCGCCGAGCCGCACGCGCGCCCGCAGACCTTCTTCGCCGGGCAGCCCATGTTGATGTCGATGATCTGCGCGCCCAGATCGACGTTGATGCGAGCGGCGAGCGCGAGCGCCTCCGGATCGGCGCCCGCGAGCTGCACGACGCGCGGCGCGGGCTCGCCCTCATGATCCATCCGCTGACGCGACTTCGGCGTGCTCCACAGCCGCACGTCGCTGGTGAGCATTTCCGCGGCGGCGAGGCCCGCGCCGAGTCTGCGGGCGAGCACGCGAAAGGGCCGGTCGGTGACGCCCGCCATCGGCGCGAGCACGGCACGCGCCGGCAGGACATAAGGCCCGATGCGCAGGCTCGTCACTTCGCCGCCGCGTCATTGGCGCAGTGCACCTGCGCGCCGGGCGTCGGCAGGCACGCGTCGATCTCGAAGCCGACCGCATCGCGCCCCGGATCGACGAAGGCCATCTGCGCGTCGACGCGTTCGCCCGCGGGCAGCAGTGCGCCCGCGGCCGGTGCCGTGCCGAGGTAGGCGCCCGGCGGGACGTCGCGCGCGGCGAGCCGCTTGCCGAAGCGGTCGAGCAGCGTCACGCGCAAGAGCGGCAGCGGCTGCGCCTGTCCCGCGTCGTTGCGGACGCTGGCGCGCACGGTGAGCTCGCCAGCGGCCTGCGCCGGCGCCGACGCGCCGAGCTGATGCACTTCGTAGGCGCCGAGGTCCCAGCGTGGCACGAGCGCCACGCCGAAGGCCGCATAGAGCGCGGTGAGCGGGCGATGCAGGTGCGTGTTCACGGCGAGATCATCGCGATAATGATTGACGACCTGCGCGACGAGCAGCACGGCGAGGCCGACGAGCACGGCGGTCCAGCGCTGCGACCGCGGCGGCCGGGTCGCGCTCTGCGGCACGACGAACGGTTCGATGAGCGGCCGCAATCCCGTGTGAGTTTGCGCGAGCTCGTTCTGGCGGGCGGCGTCAATGCGTGCCGCGAGCGATTGCAGCTGATCGTTGAGCTCGTCGTCCGCGCTGCGCACCGTCGCGGCGGGCTCTTCGGGTTCCGCGGCCGAGGACTCGGGCGTACCGAGCACGATCGACTCGTAGGTGCCGGTGACCTCGTCGTCCGCGATCGCATCGGGTTCGACGAAAATCTTGTTGAGATCGGTTGCCGCCGGGTTGAACTCGAGGGAGGTCGACTCGATCGAGTCGTCTTCGGCGAGCGGCGTTTCCTCGGGCTCGCGGGCCGGCTCCGTGCGTGCGGGCGGCGGGCTGTCTTGCGCGGCGGGCGCGCCGGCCTCTGCGGGCGCCACCTCGGCCTCCTCGGTTGCCGGGGCGGCGGCGGGCTGGCGCTCATCGGAAAGGGCGACGAGGGCGTTGAAGACATTCGTGCACTGCCCGCAGCGCACGAACCCCTGTGCGACCCGCAGGTCAGCGGCGGTCACGGTGAGCGTGAGCGCGCATTTCGGGCAGACAGTGAACATCTTTCAGCAGTGCTCGCGGCGTCGTCCTGACAGGGCCACCCAGCCGACGCGCTGTGCCCAGGGCCGCATATGAAAGCATGCGTCGTTTGCCCGTGTCACCTCGTGCGCCTCATCCTCGAGGAGCCCGGCGAGCACGAGCATGCCGCCGGAGCGCACGAGTTCGGCAAAGCGTGCGGCGAGGGCACACAGGGGTGCGGCGAGAATGTTGGCGATGAGCAGATCGGCCGCGAGCGGCAGCTCGTCGGCGCGCGCGCACACCGTCACCTGCGCCGCGACGGCGTTGGCGTCGGCATTGTCGGCGGTCGCGATCAGGGCCTGCGGGTCGATGTCGAAGCAGAAGGCCTGCGCGGCTCCGAGCTTGATGGCGGCGAGCGCCAGGATCCCCGAGCCGCAGCCGTAGTCGATGATGCGTTCGCCGCCGCGGATGTGTCCGTCGAGCCATTCGAGGCAGAGCGCGGTGGTGGCGTGGCTGCCGGTGCCGAAGGCGAGTCCCGGCTCCAGATGCACGACCGCGGCGAGCGGATCGGCCACGCGTTCGTGCCGCGGGCAAATCCACAGGCGCGCGCCGAAGCGCTGCGCATGAAAATCCTTCAGCCACTCGCGCTCCCAGCGCTGGTCGGCTACGGCGCGGGTGTGCAGGCTGTCGGCCGGTCGTGCGAGGGTTGCGCTCAGTGCGTCCACGAGCGCTGCCGGCGGGATGTGGGGCTCACTCGCAAACAGCGCGCGCACGCACGTCGCCGACCACAGCCGGAACTCGCCGGGCAGCGGCTCCAGGACCGGAGCATCGCCGGCATCGGTGAAGGTCACGGCGATCGCCCCGCACGCGACGCAGGCGGCATAGGCGGTGTCGGCGTCGAGCGCGCCGAGCTCGAACCCGACTTCGACCCAGGGCGCGCCCATCGTCTAGCGCAAACCCAGACGGCGCTCCAGGTAATGGATGTCGAGAGCGCCGTTCTGGAAGGCGGCGTGGTTGAAGATTTCCTGGTGCAGGGCGATGTTCGTGCGGATGCCCTCGATCACCATCTCCGCCAGCGCGTTCTTCATGCGTGCGATGGCGGTCTCGCGCGAGTCGCCGTGCGCGATGATCTTGCCGATGAGCGAGTCGTAGTTCGGCGGAACGTTGTAGCCGGAGTAGACGTGGCTGTCGACGCGGATCCCCGGGCCCCCGGGCGCGTGCCACAGGCGGATGGGCCCCGGCGAGGGGGTGAACGTCTTCGGGTCCTCCGCATTGATGCGGCACTCCATGGCGTGACCGCGGATCTGCACGTCGCTCTGCTCGTACGGCAGCCGCTCGCCGGAGGCGACCAGAAGCTGCGCCTTCACCAGATCGATGCCGGTGATGAGCTCGGTCACCGGATGCTCGACCTGGATGCGCGTGTTCATCTCGATGAAGTAGAACTCGCCGTCCTGATACAGGAACTCGAGCGTGCCGGCGCTGCGATAGCCGACCGCGCGGCAGGCTTCCACGCAGCGCTCGCCCATGAGCCGACGCTGCCGCGTGGTGATGCCCGGCGCCGGCGCCTCTTCGATGACCTTCTGGTGGCGGCGCTGCATGGAGCAGTCGCGCTCGCCCAGATGGATGACGTGCCCGAAGTTGTCGCCGAGCACCTGGAACTCGATATGGCGCGGCCGCTCCAGAAACTTCTCCATGTAGACGCGATCGTCGCCGAAGGCCGCGCGCGCTTCGGACTGCGTGATGGCCACCGCATTCAGGAGCGAGGCCTCGCTGTGCACCACGCGCATGCCGCGTCCGCCGCCGCCGCCTGAGGACTTGATCATGATGGGGTAGCCGAGGTCGCGCGCGATGCGCAGGTTCTCCTCCGGGTCCTCGCCGAGCGGCCCGTCCGAGCCGGGCACGCACGGCACGCCCGCCGCTTTCATCATGCGGATCGCCGAGACTTTGTCACCGAGCTTGCGGATGGTCTCGGCCTTGGGGCCGACGAAGACGAAGCCGCTCTTTTCCACCCGCTCGGCGAAGTCGGCGTTCTCGGAGAGAAAACCGTAGCCCGGATGGATGGCGACCGAATCGGTGACTTCGGCGGCGCTGATGATCGCGGGCATGTTGAGATAGCTCAAAGCCGAGGACGGCGGTCCGATGCACACCGATTCGTCGGCGAGCAGCACATGCTTCAGGCTGTAGTCGGCGGTGGAGTGCACGGCCACCGTCTTGATGCCGAGCTCACGGCAGGCGCGCAGGATCCGTAACGCGATCTCGCCACGATTGGCGATGACGAGTTTATCGAGCATGCGGCTATTCGATGACGAACAGCGGCTGGCCGAACTCGACGGGATCGCCGCTCTTCGCCATGATCGAAGTGATGCGTCCGCCCTGGTCCGCCTCGATCTGATTCATCATCTTCATCGCTTCGATGATGCACAGCACCTGTCCGGGCTTGACCTCATCGCCGAGCTCGACGAAGGCCTTGGCCGCCGGCGATGGCGCCGAATAGAACGTGCCGACCATCGGGGCGGTGACTACGTGCTCGTTGAGCTTGGGATGCGGCACCGTCGCCGGCGGCGCGTGGGTCGGCGCGGCGGACGGCGGCAGCTGCACGGGAGCTGCGATGGGCAGATGATGCGAGACGCTCTGCAGGGAGTGGGCGGCTGAGAGGTTGGCGCTCGGCATGCGGCTGATGCGCAGCCCCTCCTCGCCTTCCTTGATCTCGATTTCCGCGATGCCCGATTCTTCGAGGAGCTCAATCAGCTTTTTTATTTTTCTAATGTCCACGAAACGACCTCCTGGCGGTCACGTTTGCAGCTTGTGGATCGCCGCCCGCAGGGCGAGCTCGTACCCGAGTGGGCCGAGCCCGACGATGCAGCCGCTGGCGATATCCGAGAAATAGGAATGCTTGCGAAAGCTCTCGCGCGCGTAGGTGTTCGACAGATGCACCTCGATGAAGGGCAGTCGCACGCCGAGCAGCGCGTCGCGCAGCGCAAGGCTCGTATGGCTGAAGGCTCCGGGATTGAAAATGAGGAAGCGGATGCCCGCCTGGGGTGCGGCGTGCACCTGCGCAATGAGTTCGTGCTCGGCATTGCTCTGCGACGCCGTGAGCTCATGGCCCGCCTGCGCGGCAAGCTGGCGCAGGCGCTCCTCGATGGTGGAGAGCGTGTCGGTCCCATAGAGCTCGGGCTCGCGGCTGCCGAGCAGGTTCAGATTCGGGCCATTGAGGAGCAGCACGCGCGCCATCGCCGGCGAATGTACCTTAATCTGCCCCGAATGAGCTAGTTTTCGTCGCGAACTGCGCTGATCAGGCGTGCTTCGCGCGCTCTATGGCCAGATCCTTCAAACGGGCCTCGATCTGCTGGCGCGCGGCCTCGAGGCTGAGCGTGCCGCGATCGACGTCCAGTACCCGATCGAGGATGAAGTCGGCCTCATCCCGATGCAACTCCCCGACTTTGAGCGCGACGATCCGGCCGCGCGCATCGGCGAACACGCTGAACGGGAATACCAGCGGCATGCCGAAGGCATTGACCGCTTCGAGACCGTCGCTTTCGCCGACGAGCAGAGGATAGTCGATGCCCGCATCGCGGGCATACTCGATCACCGCCGCGCGAAAGTCGACCGCGATGCCCACGACCTCGAGGCCCGCGGCCGCGCGCTCGTGGCGCAACCGTATAAGAAGAGGAATCTCCCGACGGCAGGGCTCGCACCAGGTCGCCCAGAAATTGAGGATGAGCGGGTGAGCCGCCCACTCGGTGAGCCGATGCGAGACGCCCGCCGGATCGGAAAGCGCAAGATCCGGCAGAACCGTGGGGACGACGCGCCGGGATGACGTGCCGGGCCGGGGCGGCGCGTGGGCAGCGGTCGTTTGCGGCCGCAGGGTGGCGCGTGGCGCGAGCCCGCGCTGCAATCCGACGCCGGCAAGGACTCCCAGCGCGACCAGGGTGACGCCGGCGGCCACCCGCACTCCCGGGTTCACGTGCCGGGCGGTCCGAAGAGCGCCTGGCGGGCGAGCGCGCCAAACTCGCTCGCCTTCATGTAGCCGACGACGCGATACGCTCGCTGCTCGTGGCCGTCGGCGCCGTAGAAGGCGATGGTCGGCGGACCGAAGATGCCGAAATGATTGAGCAGCGCCTGATCCTGCGCATCGTTGCCCGTGACATCCGCGCGCAGCAGCACCACGTCGTGCAGGAGGCTCTGCACCGCAGGATCCGCGAAGGTGTAGCGCTCCATCTCCTTGCAGGAGACGCACCAGTCGGCATAGAAGTCGAGCAGCACCGGATGGCCGGCGGCCTTGGCGCGCGCGACATCGCGCTCCAGATCATCCAGGGATTTGATGGTGCGAAAGGGCAGCTCCTGGTGAGGGCCGGCCCAGCGCGGAATGGGCTCGAGCGGATCGGTGCCACCGAGCGCAGCCCCGACGATCAGCACCGCACCGAAGAGCCCGCAGGCCATGCCCGCTGCCCGCACCAGCCATCCGGCTGCCGTGCGGCGGCGCGCGGCCGGCCAGAGCACCCACGCGCACAGGAGCGCCGGCACCGCCCACAGAAGCAGGGCCACTGAGGCGGGCACGATGCGCGTCAGCATCCAGGCGGCGACCGCCAGCATCAGCACGCCAAAGAATCTCTTGACGATGTCCATCCACGCGCCGGCTTTGGGCAGGAGCTTGCCGGCCGATGCGCCGGCGATGAGAAGCGGCGTGCCCATGCCGAAACTCAGGGCAAAGAGGATGGCCGCGCCGCGCGCGATCGCGCCGCTTTGCGCGATGACCGCGAGGATCGCCACCAGCGCCGGCGCGACGCAGGTGGTGACGATGAGTGCCGACAGCGCGCCCATGACCGCAACCCCGCCGAAGCGGCCGGCGGACTGGCGATTGCTCAACTGCCCGAGCCAGGTCTGCACGGCGGTCGGCATTTGCAGCGTGAAAAGACCGAACATGGAAAGCGCGAGCGCAATGAGCACCCCCGCGAAGAGCGCGACGATCCACGGCTGCTGGAACATGGCCTGCGCCTGCTGGCCATGGCCGAAGGCGGCAAAAGCCGCGCCCGCGATGGTATAGGTGAGCGCCATGCCGAGCACATAGGTCAGTGACAGGGTGAAGGCGCGTCCGGTGGTGATGCGGGCGCCGTGCCCGACGATGATGCCCGAGAGGATCGGCACCATCGGCAGCACGCAAGGAGTGAAACCCAGGAGGAGGCCGAGGCCAAAGAAGGTGCCGAGCACGAGCAGCAGGCTGCCGCTGCGCACGAGAGTCGCCAGGCGCTCCTGCTCCGAGACGAAGGCGCCGCTGCCGGCGCCGCCGCGCGGCAAGGTGACGTGCAGGCTCTTCGTGATCGGCGGGTAGCACAGCCCCGCCTCCGCGCAGCCCTGATAGGTCACCGCGAGCGCCGTGTCGGCGGTGCTGTCCGCGCCGCGCGCCACCGGGAGCTGCGCCACGAGTTCGTGGTGATAGATCTCCTGCCTGCCGAAGTACTCGTCGGTCTTGACGGTGCCGGCGGGGAGCTCGAGGCGCCCGAGCTCCACTTTGGGGCTCGTCGTGTGGACCGTGATGCGGCTGCGGTAGAGGTAGTAGCCGTCCGCAATCTGCCACACGAGGCGCGCGCGATCCGGCCCGTCGGCAAAGGCATCGAAGCGGAACGCATCATCCGGCGGCAGAAAATCGCTGTCGGCACCGGCCGGGCGATGCGCGCCCAGGATGGCACGGATGCCGCCGCCCGCCGCACCCGGGGCAGCGGCCGGCAGCTCAACCTTCGCATCGGACAGCTGCGGCGGGTAGCACAGTCCCGCATCCGCACAGCCCTGAATCTTGAGCTTAAGCAGGAGAGTGCGGGCGGCGCCCGCGCTGAGGGTCAGCGGGGCGGTCACCACGAAAGCGCCGCGGAAGACCTCCTGGGCCCCGAAGTACTCGTCCTTGTGGATCTCGCCCCGGGGATAGATCGCCGACCCGAGCGCAGCGCCGGGGGTCGCGCTCTCGAGCGACATCCGGGCCTTGTAGGCGTAGTAGCCGTCAGGCAGATTCCAGTGCACGGCAACGCTTGCGCCATCGCTCGTTACGGCGTACCTGAAGACCTGTTCCGGCGGCAGAAAGCGCTCCTCAGCGGCGCGCGCGGCAAAGCCTCCCGGCGCAGCGAGCGTGAGGAGGAAGAGCGCGAGGAGGGCGAGAAGGCGACCGGTGGGTGTCATGGGCTGAGGCTTAGGCCGTGCAAACAGCCGGAGGTTCGCGAGCATACGGGCTCGGGGTCGCGGGCGTCAGCGCGAAATAACCTCCGCCAAGCTTGAATTTCGGGATTCCAGGCATATCATTAGCAGCCGCGTAGGGGGAGTGCTAACAACCCTCTGCGCTGTCCGTTTTAACATAGTCAACCAACAGCTTTTAGGAGCGTACCCCATGAAGATTCGTCCTCTTCATGATCGCGTCATGGTGAAACGTCTCGAAGAGGAACGTACCTCTCCGGGCGGCATCGTGATTCCCGACACGGCGGCAGAGAAGCCGGTGCAGGGAAGGATCATCGCGGTCGGCAAAGGCAAGATTTTAGAAGACGGCAAGGTCCGTCCCCTCGATGTAAAAGTCGGCGACAAGATTCTGTTCGGCAAGTACAGCGGAACCGAGGTCAAGGTCGACGGCGAAGAGCTCGTGGTCATGCGCGAAGAAGACGTCATGGCCGTGATTGAAGGCAAATAACCCTGAAGGATCACGACAATGGCAGCTAAAGATGTTCGTTTCAGTGATGACGCCCGCCAGAAGATGTTTCGCGGCGTCAATGTTCTAGCGAACGCCGTCAAGGCGACGCTCGGCCCGAAGGGCCGTAACGCGGTGCTCGAGAAGAGTTTCGGCGCCCCCACCATCACCAAGGATGGCGTTTCGGTGGCGAAGGAAATCGAGCTGAAGGACAAGTTCGAAAACATGGGCGCGCAGATGGTGAAGGAAGTCGCGTCCAACACCTCCGATGAGGCTGGCGACGGCACCACCACCGCCACCGTTCTTGCGCAGGCGATCATTCGCGAGGGTCTGAAGGCTGTGGCCTCCGGCCGCAACCCGATGGATGTCAAACGCGGTATCGACAAGGCCGTCATCATCGCCGTCGAGGACTTGAAGAAGCTCTCCAAGCCCTGCAAGGACTCCAAGGCGATCGCACAGGTCGGCACGATCTCGGCGAATTCCGACGAGTCGATCGGCAAGACCATCGCGGATGCGATGGAGAAGGTCGGCAAGGAAGGCGTGATTACCGTTGAGGAAGGTTCCGGGCTCGACAACGAGCTCGCGGTGGTTGAGGGCATGCAGTTCGATCGCGGCTATCTCTCCCCGTACTTCATCAACACGCAGCAGAATCAGACAGCCGAACTTGAGAAGGCCGTGATTCTCCTGTGCGACAAGAAGATCTCCAACATTCGCGAAATGCTCCCCCTGCTCGAGGCCGTTGCGAAGGCGGGCAAACCCCTGCTGGTCGTGGCCGAGGACGTCGAAGGCGAAGCACTTGCGACTCTGGTCGTCAACAATATCCGCGGAATCCTCAAAGTCGTGGCCGTGAAGGCCCCCGGCTTCGGCGATCGCCGCAAGGCGATGTTGCAGGACATCGCCACCTTGACGGGCGGCACGGTGATCTCGGATGAGGTGGGCCTGTCGCTTGAGAAGGCGACGCTCAATGATCTCGGCGAGGCGAAGAAGATCGTCATCGAGAAAGAGAACACCACCATCATCGACGGTGCCGGCAAGGCGGCCGACATCAAGGGCCGCATCGAGTCGATCCGTCAGCAGGCTGAAGAGGCCACTTCCGACTATGACAAGGAAAAGCTGCAGGAGCGCGTTGCCAAGCTCTCCGGCGGTGTTGCCGTCATCAAGGTCGGTGCAGCCACCGAAATCGAGATGAAAGAGAAGAAGGCGCGCGTCGAGGATGCGCTGCATGCCACGCGTGCTGCGGTCGAAGAGGGCGTGGTGCCCGGCGGCGGCGTCGCACTGATTCGCGTGCAGAAGTCGCTCGAGAAGTTCGAGGGCTCCAATGAGGATCAGACGATCGGCGTGCGTATTCTGCACCGTGCGATCGAAGAGCCTCTGCGTCAGATCGTGGATAACGCCGGCGAAGATGCGGCGGTCATCCTCAATCGCGTGAAGGAAGGCAAGGGCAGCTTCGGTTACAACGCAGCCACCGGCAAATTCGGCGATATGCTCGAAGAGGGCATTTTGGATCCGACCAAGGTCACGCGGCTGGCTCTGCAGAACGCAGCCTCGGTGGCGGGTCTGCTGTTGACGACCGAAGTCATGGTTGCCGATGCGCCCAAGGATGACGACCATGCTCACGGCGGCGGAATGCCTCCCGGCGGCATGGGCGGAATGGACATGTAGCAGAAGGACACAAGGCCTGTCGGGACTGTTACGCAGCGCGCCAGGCCAACCTCCCAACAATCGCGCCGCCGGGCCCCCCTCGGCGGCCGATCCACTAGAAGCCTCGCTGCTCGCGGGGCTTTTTTTTGCGGGCAAGCCTTTTTCCGGTGTCGCGGTTGCGCGGTCGGCCAATGCCGTGGCGCGCTGCGCGTTATGTAACAGCTGCAATTGACGGCCCGCCCCGGGATCGAGAAAGAGCCCACCGCCAGCTGCGGCGCGGCTGCCGGCCGGCACGTTCTGGTGCGGCTGGGGTCGAATGACTAAAATGATGGCGCGGCTTTTCTACACGGAAGGCGAAGCGGTGTTGGACGCCCGAACATCGGCGATTTCATTCTGTGCCTGTGCACTGGCGCTCATCGCGGGGTGCGAAAAGTCGAAGCACGATGATATGAGCTGGGCGCAGCATGCGCTGGAACGCAACAGCGCTGTGCAAATCCTGTCGGTTGATCGGCAGGCGCGATCCTTCACCGTGCGCCTGAAGGAGACGGGTGAGCTGCGCATCGTGCAGGCGGACGAGATCGTCGGTTCCATGCCCACGCCCGAAGCGCCTGCGACGGCCGCCCCGGCTGCAAATGCCGCCCCCGAGAAGGCCGCGAATCCGGCCCGCGCGCCCGAATCTGCCGCGGCGAGCACGCCGCAGAGCCCTGCCGCGCCCGAGCCGCAAGCCGCGGCGGCCACCGCCGCGCCCGTGACCGGCGGCGCAGGCGTCATTGCCTCTGGGCCGGGCTACAGCATCCGGGCGGCGCGCAACGATACTTCCGCCAATGCGCGCGCGAGCGGTTTTGCGCAGGCCGACACGATTGCACGCGGCATTGCGATCGAGCGGCGCGACGAGCCCATCATTTGCCAGGGCGCGCGCTTCCTGCGCATCGATGGCCGCAACCTTGAATTCGAAGGCGATGCCATCAGCGCGGAGGACGGCTGCGAAATACACATCACCAACTCGCGCATCGCGGCGAAGGGCGTGGGCGTGTCCGCGCGCGCCGCCAATGTGCATATCGACAACAGCTCGATCGAAGGTCAATCAGGCTCCATCCTGGCCTCCGACGGCGCGCAGGTGTACGCGCAGTCCTCGAGGTTCAGGGGCCTGAGCCGCGGACTCACACCCGAGACCTTGCACGATCTGGGCGGTAATGTCTGGAACTGACGGTAGCGCAGGCGCCGCTGCCGCAGTTGCATCCGCCTCCATCCGGGTCCGCGAGTCGCTCGCGCAGGTGTGCGCGGCGAGCGACTTCATCGCGCGCGCGCTGAACACGGATCCCGATCTGCTGCAATCGCTCGTCGACTCGGGGGATCTCGAGCGCACTCTTGCACCGCAAGATTTCGCGGCGCACGTGCCGCAGGCACCCGGCGTGACGGCCGTCGCGGAGGCTGACTGGATGAGCGCGCTGCGCCGCTGGCGGCGCCGCGAGTTCGTGCGCATCGCCTGGCGGGATCTGGCTACCTGGGCAGCGCTTGCCGAAACACTCGCGGATCTGTCCGCGTGCGCGGATGCGGCCATCGTTGCGGCGTGCAGTTTTGCCATGCGCACGTTGAGCGCGCGCCACGGGGTGCCGCGTTCGCGCGACGGCGAGGCGCAGCCGCTCATCGTCCTCGGCATGGGCAAGCTCGGCGGCGGCGAGCTCAATTTTTCCTCCGACATCGATCTCATTTTTCTCTTTCCAGAGCACGGCGAGACCGACGGACCGCGCCCGATGGCAAACGAGGAGTTCTTCACACGCACGGGCCAGATGCTCGTGCGCCTGCTCGATCAGCCGACTTCCCAGGGCATCGTGTTCCGCGTGGACCTGCGGCTGCGTCCCTTCGGCGCAAGCGGCCCGCTGGTCGCAAGCTTTGCCTCCTTCGAGGACTATCTGTTGCGCCATGGCCGGGACTGGGAGCGCTACGCCTATGTGAAGGCGCGCCCGATCACGGCTCGCGAGCAGTACGCGCAGATCTATGCCGCGGCGGTGCGGCCCTTTGTTTACCGACGCTACCTTGACTATGGCGTCTTTGAGAGCCTGCGCGAGATGAAGAACCTGATCGAGCGCGAGGTTGAGAGGCGTGAGCTCGCCGATGACATCAAGCTCGGGCCCGGCGGCATCCGCGAGATCGAGTTCATGGTGCAGTCGTTCCAGCTCATCCGCGGCGGACGCGATCGGCGCCTGCAGACGCCGGCGCTCGGCGCCGCGCTGCCGCAGCTCGACGGCGCGAAGCTGCTGCCGGGCGGGGTGGTCGCCGACCTCGCAGCGGCCTACGACTATTTGCGCCGGCTCGAGAACCGTCTGCAGATGACGGCGGACGAGCAGACGCACCGCCTGCCCAAAGAGGATCAAGCCCGTGCGCGCCTCGCCCGGTCGATGGGCGCGCCGCACTGGGCAGCGCTCGCAGGCGAGCTCGACGCGCACCGAGCTCGCGTGAGCCGGCACTTCAATGCCGTGATCTTCAGCGCGCAGACGGCGGCGGATCCCGCGCTGGCGCGCGCGGACCTGACGCCGCTGTGGCAGTCGGGCGGCGAACCTGCGGCGCTCGCCGAGTCCCTGGCGCGGGTCGGATTTGCGCCCGCGGCAGAGGGCGCGCGCCTGCTTCTGGAATTCCGCGAGTCCGCGCTCGTGCGGCGGCTTGATGAGCCCGGCACCAAGCGTCTGCGCGCGCTCCTGCCGGCGCTGGTTGCGGACATCGCAGCGAGCGCGGCGCCGCTGGCCGTATTGCGGCGCATTCTCAAGATCCTCGAGGCGATCGGCCAGCGCTCGGTATATTTCGCGCTGCTGCAGGAACGCGCAACGGCCCGGAAAAGACTCGTCGAGCTGTGCGGTCGCGGCGACTTTCTCGCCGACCAGATCGCCGCCTATCCGCTGCTGCTCGATGAGCTCATTGATGAGCGCCTGCTCGCGGAGCTGCCCGAGCGGGCGAATCTCGCGCGCGATCTCGAGCTCATCGTCCAGGAGATGCGCGATGAGGATCCGGAGCGCCAGGTCGAGGCGCTGCGTCACTTCCAGCGTGCCGCCGTATTCCGCATTGCGGTGGCGGACCTGAGTGGCTGGCTGCCAGTCATGAAGGTGAGCGATCGCCTCACCGACGTCGCCGAGCTCATTGTCGAGCGCGCGATGCAGCTCGGCTGGCAGCAGATGAGCGCACAGTTTGGCACGCCGATGTGCGGGGCAGGCACAGAGCGGCGCCCCGTGCGCATCTGCGCCGTCGGCTACGGCAAGCTCGGCGGCATTGAGCTCGGCTATTCCTCGGATCTGGATCTCGTCTTCCTGCATGACTCGCAGGGCGAGCAGCAGGAGACGCAGGGCAGTCAACCGATCGACAATCAGCTGTTCTTCGTGCGCGTCGCCCAGCGCATCATGCATCTACTGACGATGCATTCAGGCGCCGGTCGGCTCTATGCGGTTGACGTGCGCCTGCGACCGAGCGGCAAAGGTGGGCTGCTGGTGACGAGCATCGGCGCATTTGCGGACTATCAGGAGAGCGACGCGTGGACGTGGGAGCACCAGGCGCTGCTGCACGCCCGCGCGGTCGCCGGCGCCGCGCAGCTGCGCGCCGAGTTCGAGCGGCTGCGCGTGCACATCCTCAGACATCATGTGCGCCGCGCCACGCTGCGTGAGGAGGTGCGCAGAATGCGCGAGCGCATGCGCCGCGAGCTAGCAAAACCGCAACCGGCAGAATTCGACCTCAAGCAGGGCGCGGGAGGCATCGCCGATATAGAGTTTCTCGCGCAGTATTGGGCACTCTCCTGGGCCGAAGCTCATGCGGCGGTCGTGATGTTCTCCGACACCATCCGCCAGCTTGAGACCGTGGCCTCGGGTGATCTTGTGCCGCAGGCGACGGTTGACCTCCTGACGGGCGCCTACCGCGCCTACCGCAGCCGCGCGCACCATCTTGCCCTTGAAGGACGCGAAGCGGTGGTTGCGGCGGTAGACTTCGTCGCGGAGCGCGCGGCGGTGATGCGTATTTGGAAGGAGACGCTGGGAAGCTAGATTTCCGAATCACTCGCACCGTCTAGGCGGCGCGCGCATCGGGGTCCGTGAGAGGCCCGCATCAGATCAACGCATCGCTCGGTAGCCTTGCCCGCGCAGCACCTGGCCGGGCAGCGCATTGGTCGAAACGCCGTCGGCGATCACCGGCACCCCGTTGACGAGCACCCATTGCATGCCGACCGACAGCTGCTTCGGCGCACTGAAGGTCGCCTTGTCCGTGATCTGCTCTGGATCGAAGACGACGATATCGGCCCACAGCCCGGCCTTGAGGACACCGCGATCATTCAGACGCAGACGGGAGGCAGGCAGGCTCGTGAATTTTCGAATGGCCTCTTCGAGGCGCATGCGTCGCTCCTCGCGCACGTATTTGCGCAGCACGCGTGGGAATGTCCCGTAGGCGCGCGGATGCGGGAACTCTTTGCCGAGCAGACCCTCAGGCGAGGTGCCTTCGCTATCGTTGCAGAACGAAACCCAGGGCTGAACCGCGGCAAGCGCAATGTCGGGCTCGCTCATCGCGAAGACAGCCACGGTGGTTTGCGCTGCGTCCTCGACGAGGATGTCGAAGAGTGTGTCCTGGGGATCGGTGCCGCGCGCCTTCGCGATCTCGGCGAGGCTGCGGCCTTGCAGATCGACCAGCTTCGGATTGAGCACGGTCGCGATGAGGATCGCTTCCGGACCCGGCACCGACTGCCATTCGTTGTCCCAGTCGCTCGCCGCGGTGGCGAGTTCCGTCTTGAGGCGCGCTCGCACCGCGGGGTCCCGGAGCCGCTCGATGAGTTCCGCACCACCACCCTCGTGCGCCCACGGGGGAATGAACGCCGACAGGTCATTGTACCAAGCCGGGTAGGCGTAGGTGTCGGCCGCGATATCCACGCCCGCGGTACGGGCGCGGTCGATACGCGCGATGATCTCCGGCATAAGGCCGAAGTTACCGACGCCGCCGGCCTTGAGATGCCAGATCTCGACGGGGATATGCGCCTCACGACCGATGCGGATCGTCTCGTCGATCGAGGCCATGATTGATCCCTGTTCGGAACGCATGTGCGTCGCGTAGATTCCGCCGAACTGCGCCGCCGTACTCGCAAGCGCGATGAGTTCCTCGGTGCTGGCGTACGGCGCCGGAGCGTATTCCAAGGCGCTCGATACCCCGAGCGCGCCCTGACGCATCGCCGTAGCGACGATTGCCTGCATGCGGGCCAACTCGTCCGGACTCGCCGCGCGGTTGGCATATCCGACAATCATCTCGCGTACCGTCGTCGCGCCGACGTAAGTTCCGATGTTGATGCCGATGCCCTGCTTTTCGAGCCGCGCGAAATAGCCCGTGAAGTCGCTCCAGTCCTGCGTGATCCGGTAGTGCGCGAATTTGGGCGCCGCTTCCTTGGCAATCGCGGCATTGACGGGCGCGACGGATTCGCCCTCGCCGGTGAGCTCCGTCGTGATTCCCTGAAAGATCTTGGAAGGTACGTGCGGATTCACGAGCAAGGTGAGTTCGGACTGACCGAGCATGTCGATAAACCCCGGCGCGACGACGCGGCCTGCGGCGTTGATGCGCCGCTTCGCCGTGGCCTTGTCGAGTTGGCCGATCGCGGCGACGCGTCCCGCGCGAATGCCGACGTCGGCAGCGAACCAGGGTGCGCCTGTGCCGTCGACGACTCGGCCGTGCTCAATGATCAGATCGTAGGTCGGCAGCGCCCGATCCGCAGCGAGCGACAGCGGGCCGCCGCATGCCAGGGATAATCCGATGAGCGCGGCAACGCGCCGCATAGCGGCGGGCCACGCATTCTTGTTATCCGGCATGACGGGCTTCACTAGTGGTGCGGCGAGGATGCCGGAAGATATCGCATTAATGAGCGACTAGTCGAAGCCAGTAGAAATATCGGACCTTTGACCCTGCATCCAGGCGACCGTCTCGGTTCGGGCCAAAACGGGACGTCTATCCGGCGAATTGGGCTCCCAAAAGCGGTTATTCCGCGCCGCCGAACTCCCTGGTTGCCAAGCCCGAAGGCATCCGTGACCATGCCTGCAAGTGACGGGGGCACCAGATGGCCGAACGCGGCGGCGATCAGAAGGCGAGCGGTAGTACGGCCCCCGTCTTCATTAGCTACGCTTCTCAGGACGCGGCCGTTGCAGCGGCCTTAGTCGAAGCGCTAGAGCGATGCGGCATCGTATGCTGGATCGCGCCTCGGGATGTCAAAGCCGGCGCCCTGTACGCCGATGCAATTGTTCGGGCGATCAGCGGGGCCAAGGCCTTCGTACTTGTGCTGTCCGAAAGTGCCACCGCTTCATCACACGTCGGCAAAGAGATCGAGCGCGCTGCCTCCAAGAAGCGCCCTATTATTGTGCTGCGAATCGATGCTGCACCGCTGACACCTGCATTCGAGTACTTCCTCAGCGAGTCACAGTGGATTGAGGCTCAGTCGGGAACGAATGAGGCCGCGCACGCCAAGTTGATCGACGCAATTCGCGAGCCTGACCGAACGGCGCCGACGAACATTCCAGCTGCGACTCCCGGAACGTCAGCCGGTAAAGTCTCGGGGCCACAACCCAAGTCACGTCGTAACTGGGTTCTGCTCGCGGCCGGACTCGCCGTCGTCGCGCTGGCAATCGTCGCGCTGTTAACGGATCGGTTCTGGCTGGCGAAGCGCGTCACGGTGGCGCAGTCGACGAGTGTTGCGACGAACGCTGTCGGTGACAAATCCATCGCCGTGCTGCCTTTCACCGACATGAGTGAGAACAAGGATCAGGAATATTTCGCGGACGGCATGGCAGAGGAAGTGATCGACCTCCTGGCCAAGCTGCCGCCGGTTATTCGAGTCATAGGTCGCACATCGTCCTTCCAATTCAAGGGCAAGACGGAGGATCTTCGGGTAATCGGCCGGACACTCGGCACCGCCTACGTAGTCGAAGGGTCCGTGCGCAAGTCCGGCGACCGAATACGCGTGACGGCTCAGCTCATCGGCGCCCAGGATGGCTCCCACGTGTGGTCAGAAACGTACGACGAGCGTTCCGATGACGTTCTCAAGGTGCAAGACAGGATCGCGATGGGACTCGTGCGTGCGCTTCAGGTGACGGTGGGCGCCGACGAATTGAGCGCCCCTCCCGCATTGACAAGCAGCGAGGCCTACGATCTGTATCTTCGAGGGCGACACGCTATTGATCAGTGGGATCGAGCAGGGTTCGAGGCCGCGGAGGAATACTTTCGCCAGGCGCTACAACTCGACCCGACCGCAGCGCGCACTGCCGAGTGGCTCGCCACCGCGCAGCTGTATCGAGCAATATGGGGGTTTGTGCCGCCACATCAGGGCTTCGAACGTGCCCGGCTGTCCGCGCAGCGCGCGCTGAAGTTGAACCCGAGATCCGGTATTGCGCATGCGGTATTGGCAAGCATCAACGCCGACTATGACTGGGACTGGCCTAGCGCAGATCGCGAGTGTGAGCAGGCGCTGGCGCTCGAACCACGCAACCCGAATGTCGTCGGGGACGCAGGCTTCGCGCGATCGGCATTCGCTCAGCCGGAGGAAAGTGCACGCCTGGTAACCGCCGCTCTTGCGCTCGACCCACTTAACGGCACTTGGCATGAATATCTTGGTCAGATGCGCTATCGCGCTGGACGACTGGCTGAGGCGGAGGCGGAACTGCACAAGGCGCTCGAAATCAGCCCAACGTACGCCGAGGCGCACTTCTTCCTCGGGCAAGTGCTCCTCGCAAAAGGCGAACCCGACGCAGCCCTGGTCGCGATGCAGCAGGAGGTGCCAGAGAGCGGGCGCGATACGGGGCTTGCGATCGCTTATCACGCGCTTGGGCGCAAGGCCGAGTCGGATCGGGCACTTGAGCGACAGACCGCGGAGCACGCAAGCGACTCCGCATACGAGATTGCTCAGGCTCATGCCTACCGAGCCGAACTTGACCAGGCATTCGTCTGGCTCGATCGGGCCTACATCCAGAAAGATGCCGAACTCTACTGGGTCAAAGGGGATCCATTGCTCAAAAACCTCGAAAACGATCCACGCTATAAGGTCTTCCTGCGGAAGATGAAACTGCCGGAGTAGCCGCGTCGCGATCGCCGCTATGACCCACCACGAGCTGTACCCGCAGCCTACCACTCATGGGGCGTCGCGCTCGCGAAGCACGGGAATCTCGATGGTGCTGCAGCGAAGTTGAAGGACGCCTACCAGAAGGGCCCACACTGGGCCGAATCCGTGTGCTTGTCCTTGAGCCGCTTCCAGTTCGGCGCGTACTTGCTCCTCATATTTGACGAGCGCCGGCGACCGGCCGTCTCAGTGCGGCCAAGACCTCCACCATTTGTCGGTCAGATTGTTGCATCCCAAAAGCCGGCATGCCGCGATGACAATCTGCTCCTTGGTTGCCAAGAACGGGTGCGTCTACGAACATAGCCAAATATCAGGGGAAACTGGCATGGCTGAAGGCTTGCTCGGCGGGATACTCGGCGGCGAGGCGGAGGAAAAAACTGCGCCCGCCCGGGCCGGGACCGAGGCCTTCGCGGCGGCGGTGGCCACCAACATTGCGAACATTAGCCCGGAAGTGGCAGCCAAGACGGCGGCCTTTTTCGAGGAGCAGACCGATCTGGTCAAGGCGCAGCGGAAGTTCGTCGAAGCCGAACACGAGTACTTCGAGGCGGAATGGGGGCCGCGTCTTCTGGGCACGCGGCTGCGTACCGGATTCCAGATTTTCATCGCTCTATTCGCGACCGTTATTGGGGTTGGCGTTGCGATCATGATCCACGACGCCGTCACCTCACGCCGTGTCGTTGTCGATCCGTTCGATATCGCACCGAACATCGCCGCCCAAGTCCCAAGCGGAAAGATCATCGCCGCAGGATTGCTCGACGAACTCAGCCGACTCCAGGATGCCACCCGCAGTCAGATTGAGAGGCGCGATTTGTCAAACGCCTGGGCAAGTCAAGTGAAGCTTGAAGTGCCGGAGACCGGCATCTCCTTGGGCGAGATCTCGCGTCTCTTGAGGGAGCGGTTTGGGGATGACGTGCACATCGACGGGGATGTGATCGAGACTCCGACGGCAGGTCTTGCGCTTACCGTCCGTGGCAACGGCGTGCCGCCTAGGACTTTTAACGGGGCGGCCACGGACCTTGAGAAGCTCACTGTTCAAGCGACCGAGTACGTCTACTCAAAATCGCAGCCGGCACGCTGGGCCTATTACCTGCAGGACGTCGGGCGTAACGAGGAGGCGATTGCGTTCTGTCGGGCGGCGCTCGGTAGCGCCAGCAAGGCCGATCGACCGTACCTGCTGAACGTCTGGGCCAATTCCATGGAGAACGCGGGCGGTTCGAAACGCGAGGCGCTAGCGCTCTACCGCGAGGCTGTGAAGTTGAAGCCGGACTATTGGATCGGCTACAGCAACGTCGTGAATGCCCTGTCGCTGCTGGGCGACGAAGAAGGCGCGTGGCGTGCGGGCGAGGACATGCGCAAGGTCGCCGGCGGCCGCCCGGGTCGAGCGGCTGAGTTGTACTACCAAAACTCGGACGTGCTCACCTGGAACCTGCTGGCGGGGTTGGCTGCGCAGTTGGCCGACGCCGAATCCAACGCCGGGACTGGAACGGGAGTGACTACCGCTGGGCCCCCCATCGCCGACATCCGGGCTCGACTGCACGACCCGCAAGCGGCTGATCTTGCGCTCAAGACGACAAAGGAAGACCCGCACGATCCGACCATTGGCGCGCTGACGCACTTTGTGCGGGGCCGATTGGCGGCCGAGGCGGGCGATGTGGCCGGCGCTACGATGGAGATGGAAGCTTTCGGCTCTGACTACGCCAACCCCGCCGTGTCCTCGAACAACCCCGGCTACCACTGCTGGATTGCGCCGGCCGAAGAGGCGGCTGGGCATCCGGACAAGGCCGATGCGGTTCTAAAGACCGGTGGCACATTCGTCGACTGCTATCGGTTTCGCGCGGACATCCTTGCTGGCCGTGGCGACTGGCTGGGCGCGCAGAAGGCCTACGCGGACGCGGTCGCACTCGCCCCGGATCTACCTGCGGCCTACTACTCTTGGGGCGTGGCGCTCGC
Source organism: Steroidobacteraceae bacterium (assembly GCA_035481795.1). Lineage (GTDB taxonomy): Bacteria > Pseudomonadota > Gammaproteobacteria > Steroidobacterales > Steroidobacteraceae > PALSA-1196. Next base: position 182,360 of record DATHRI010000020.1, on the reverse strand, counting down.
CCGCCACGGCGAACTTGCCGCAGCCGAAGCGAAGCTCAAAGACGCGAACCAGCGCGGGCCTCACTGGGCGGATCCGCTGAAAGTGTGGGGCGACGTGCTCGTGCAGCAGGGCAAGACGAAAGAGGCTCTCGTCAAATACGACGAGGCGCTCAAATACGCACCGAATTGGCAGCAGCTCAAGGAAGCGCGCGAGGCGGCGGCAAAGCAGAAATCTTGATTGGAATTCCTCGAAGCGGTCCCACCGCAGCATCCACTGCGTGTCAAAAGCGGCATTCATGAATCGGGCCGCGCCCGGCCCAATGTAGGGAAATCCGGCGCACCGAATGGGGCTCCCCGAGAGCGGACGGCGCTCGGCGACGCGGGTATTATCGGGCGGTTGGGACGAATCGTTGGAGCTTGCACTACATGACGAGACAGGTCATTCGAACGCCGGCCGCACCCAACTCGGCGCTGTTCAGTCAGGCAATCAAGGTCGGTTCGACCATATACGTGTCGGGTATCGCCGGCATCGATCCGCGGACCAACCAGTTGGCCGGGGTGACAATTCAGGAGCAAACGCGGCAGGCGCTTGTCAACTGCGAGAACATTCTGCATGCCGCCGGCGCAAGGCTCGAGAATGTCGTCGAGGTCTACGTGCTACTCGCCAGGCCGAACGATTTCCCCGGCCTTAACGAAGAATACGCAAAGTTCTTCCCGATCGATCCGCCGACGCGCACGGTCGCCAAGCTTGGCGTTGAGCTCCCGAACGTTTTGGTTCGATCAAGGTGACTGCCGTTCTATGGGACTGATGAGTTCGTGAGCGCTCGCGCATTCAGCACGCGCAGTCGCGAGTCTGACTTGATCTCACCACCCGAGAGCGCCCAAAACCCGCCAGAGTCGCGTGGGATCCTGCAGATTCGGCGCGGTAGTCATTCGGTCGATTCGCTAGCCAAACTTGGCCTTCATCCGTTCAGATAACTTTGCCAGGTGTATTACCACGCGTTCGTGCGTGCCGACTCCTATCTCCTCCGTCCCGTCGGTCGCGCGAATCGAAAACTCGATGCGTCGCCCATCAACGTGAGTCACCTTCGCTTCGCCGGTGACGTGCCGACCGGCCGGTGTCGCTGCCACATGGCGCACGTCGACGCGCGTGCCGAGCGCGCTTTCGCCGGCGTCGAGATAAGGCTTGATAGCGTTGAGCGCCGCGTTCTCCATGACCATGATCATGACCGGCGTCGCCAGAACCGGGGGCAATGTCGCATCCTTGAAACGGCTGGCGAGATGGTCGGCAATGACGACAAGACTGAACGAGCCCGTGACCCCGACCGGTATCGATTGCATGGCCTTTCCTGGGAGTTGAGTGGCACAAATGAGCTTAATGCTTGCGGATAGGAGGCGGATACCTAATTCATTGAAAAACTCTGTCGATGGTCAGCGAGCTCTTCCTTGGAACAAGGTCGGCAGAGCGCCTCGGCTCGGGCGTGATATTCGGCAATGACTTCGATTGTGCCGACAATGCGACGGTTGAGATCTATGGGGCGATAAAGAGAACGGTGTCCACGCGACTAATAATCTCAGGTTGCATGCCGCCACGCTTGATTGCGTCCGAGTGCGTTGCCCGTTTATTAAGACATCCGGTTCGTGAATGCCGGTCAAGGTACTGAGCGGGAGCGAGATTTGACTCACCGCGAGCGGGGCTCGGCTAGCCGGGCATTCGATTCGGATATAATCGGCTGCTGCGATGGAGAGAGATTTCATATGGCCGCAGTCGCAAAACCGCTCATCGAGCCGAACACGCAGAACCACTACGACGTCACCCTGGAGGACCTGCCGCTCTCCTGTCCCATGCCGCAGATGGCTCTATGGAATTCTCATCCGCGCGTGTATCTGCCGATCGAATCGACCGGCTGGGCGAAATGCCCCTACTGCAGCGCGGAGTACACGCTGCAGCGGTAAGCGGCGGCGAGCCACGGTGCGGTTACGGCGCCTTCTGGTAGGCGGTGTACGATTTCTCTTCGACGATCCGCGAACCCAGCTGCAGATTGATTCGTTTCTTGATCGCCGCGCGCTCGTCGTTCGTTACATAGACTGCGCGCGCAAGGTCAATGAATTCCCGGTCGAAGAGCTGCCTTGCCTCGCGGTCGCGTACGCGGTCCTCGATGTCCCAGAGCCGCTCGTTCACGCCCTGCAGCGCATGCTCCTCGGTGGTGAGCTCGCTCGTGGCACCGCCGATGTCGTTCCAGATCTTCTCCAGGAGCCCGAGCTCGAGGCGCACGTGGGCCAGTTGCTGCGCGTCGCTCATTCGCGCCGCCTTGATGCGCAGGATGGTGATCTTATCGAGAAGCTCGCCAGCGGAGACGGGGACGAAGACGTCTTTCATGGATGCGATCGTAGCAATTCGTCGAGCCTGGCGATGACCTCTTCGACCTGAATGAGGTCCATGACGCCGGGCTCCTCGATCTTGGCGGTCCATGGCAGCTCTTCGGGTTCGCAGTGCCGGAAACGGCGGGCCGCCGCGCCGTACACGTTGACGCACCATTGCTGGGAAAGATACGGTCCGCTGCGCGCGGGATTGGTTGCGCCATACAGCCCGAGGACCGGCGTTCCGACCATGGTCGCCATGTGCACCGGCCCTGAATCCGGACTTACGAGTACGGCGGCGCGCGCGAGGAGCGCGAGGAGCTCAGGCAGCGTGTCGCGCCCGATCTGGTTCACCAGCGGCACGCGCGCGGCACGCACGATGGCTGCGCCCGTTGCCTGCTCAGGGGCGCTCGGGCCGCCGGAGAGGATCACGCGCATGCCGTGATGGCGCACCGCATGCTCGGCGACCGCCGCGTATCGTTCGGGGCGCCAATTGCGCCGCACGTGGCTCGAGCAGGGGCTGATCACGAGCGTCCGCTGTGCATCGGGTATCTGTGCACGCGCGTACGCCTCGGCCGCGTCCGGCAGCGCAATATCCCAGCGCAGCAGCCGCTCTTTGATGCCCAGCGCCGCAGGAAAGCCGAAAAAGCTATCGAGCACATGCTCACGGGAGCGCGCCGCAATGCGCGCGTTCGTGAACAGCCACTGCAGCTCGCGGGCGCGCGGGCGGTCGAATCCGAGCTTGACGGCCGCGCTCACCTGCAGCGCAATCAGGCTGGCGCGCAGCGCGACCTGCATATGCAGCAACACATCGAAGCGGCGTCCGTCGAGATCGCGCCGCAGCGCCGCCACGCCACCCAGCCCGGCGTGCTTGTCCACGATGATAAACTCGACGCCCCCGATCAGCCTCATGAGGCGGGATTCGCTCTTCGCGATGATCCATGAGAACCGCGTTGCCGGCCAAGCCTTCTGCATCGTGCGCAGCACGGGCACGATGTGGCATGTATCCCCGATCGCGGACAGGCGCAGTATGCACACGCTGCGCGGAGCTTCTGCTAACGGCAACTTCACAGGAGTTGTGCGGTGAGCGCAAAGTGGCCGCTCGGCTCCGAGGTCAAACGCCGTGTGCTAACGGGCGGCGCCATCCTATACGACACTTCCCGCGCGAGCAATTTGACGCCCGCCTGGTTTGATCCGGAGCACTGGCTCTCGCGCGGCGAGCTGGAGGGCGTCGCGCACGGACGCGGCGCAGCGCATTTGATTCACACGAGTGGTCAGCGCTACGTGTTGCGTCACTACCGGCGCGGCGGCCTGATCGCGCATCTGTCGATCGATCGATACCTATGGCGCGGAGAGTGGCAGACGCGCCCGTACGCCGAGTGGCAGCTCATGTATCACCTCGCGCGCGCGGGCCTGCCGGTGCCGGCACCGATCGCAGCGCGCTATCGCCGCACGGGCCTCACCTACAGCGGCGATCTCATCACCGAGAGACTGGTGGACAGCGAACCGCTGTCGGCGCGCCTGGCGCAGGCGGTGGTGCCGATCCTCATCTGGATTGCGATCGGGCGCTGCATTCGGCGCTTTCACGACTGCGGGGTGTGCCACGCGGATCTGAACGCGCACAACGTGCTCCTCGGCGAGGGCGAGTCGGTACACCTCATCGATTTTGATCGCGGCCGTTTGCGCAAGCCCGGATTGTGGTGTGACGCCAATCTCGTGCGGCTGCGGCGCTCGCTCGAAAAGGTGACGTATGGATTGCCCGCCGAGCGCTTCACCGAGGCGGATTGGCACGGCTTGCTGGACGGCTACCGGGTCTCCTCGGGCGGCAGCTTGCTGGTGGCGTCCTAGCGGCACGGCACGATGCGCCCACGCTCTCGATTGCTCTATGGCGCAGCCGCCTATCTCCTCGTTCCGCTCGTCACTCTCGTCATGTTGTGGCGTGGCTGGCGCGATCGGGGCTATTGGCACAACTTCGCGCAGCGCTTCGGCTTCGGCCGCACGCTCGCGCTGCCGAGTATCTGGGTGCACGCCGTATCGGTGGGCGAGGTCCAGGCCGCCGCGGCGCTCATCCGCAATCTCGTCGCCCGTTACCCCGGCATACCGCTCGTGCTCACCACCGCGACGCCCACCGGAGCGCAACGCGCGCGCGCGCTTTTTACCGACCACGTGGATGTGCGCTTCGTCCCGTTCGATCTGCCGGGCGCGGCGCGGCGATTTTTCACGCGGGTGCGCCCGCGTCTCGCCGTCATCTTCGAAACCGAGCTGTGGCCGAATCTGTATCACGAGTGCCACACGCGTCGCGTGCCGCTGGTTCTGGCGAGCGCGCGCATTTCGCCGCGCTCGGTGCGGCGCTACCGCAGGCTCCTCGGGATCTTCGCGGACACCCTGTCGCAGGGGGTCGTTATCGCGGCGCAGGCCCCCGGGGACGCGGAGCGCTTTCGCGCGGTGGGTGCTCCGGCGGCGCGCACGCATGTCACCGGCAATCTGAAGTTCGATTTCACCGTGCCGGCGGAGGTGATCGCACGCGGACGCGAACTGCGTGCCTACCATGCGCCGGGCCGCGGCGTATGGGTAGCCGGCAGCACTCACGCCGGCGAGGAGGAGATACTGCTCGACGCGCAGCGCCGCCTGCAGCGCTCGCCAGCAGATGCGCTCCTCGTGCTCGTGCCGCGCCATCCGCCGCGCTTCGCGGAGGTCGCCGCGTGGCTCGCCCGCGAAAGAGTGTCGTTCGTCAAAGTTTCACAGCGCCGCCCCTGTGACGCGGCCACCGCCGTGCTGCTGGTCGATTCGCTGGGTGAGCTGCTTGATTTCTACGCCGCCGGCGACGTGGCCTTCGTCGGCGGCAGCCTTGTGCCTGTCGGCGGACACAATCTCCTCGAGCCCGCGGCGCTCGGACTGCCGATCCTCGCCGGCCCCCATTCCTTCAATAGCACGGACATTGCGCAGCTGCTGATTGCGCGGGGCGCACTCGAAGTCGTGCGCGACGCGGCCGGGCTCGCCGAGCGCCTGGCCGCGTTGCTGTCGGATCCGGCGGAGCGCGCACGCCGCGGCGAACTCGCGCGCGCATCCATCGAGGACAACCGCGGCGCGCTTGAGAAGCTGCTGCGCCTCATCGATCCGGTGCTGCAGGGCGCCTAGGGCTGGGTGGCGGTCGAAGGAGTGTGCGACGGCGCTGCCGAAGTGGGCACCGTTTCATCCAGCCACTGGTTGATTTCGGCGAGCGTCGCGCGGTCGAGGCTCCCCGATGCGAGCTTCAGGTTCACGATGTCGAGAATATAGTCGTAGCGGCTGCCGGAATAATCGGTCTGCGCCTGCACGAGAGTTCTGCGCGCGTTCAGCACGTCGACCGCGGTGCGCGTGCCGACCTCGTAGCCGGCCTCGGTCGCCTTCAGCGCGGTCTTGCTCGACTCCAGACCCTGGCGCAGCGCCTGCACGTGTGAGATATCGCTGTTGACGCTCAGGAACGCGTCGCGCGCCGCGCGCTCGGTATCGCGCGAGGTGCGTGCCACGCGCTCCTTGGCGGCGATCCATTGGTATTGCGACTGATGCACCTGCGACTGGGTGAGTCCGCCGCTGAAGATGGGGACGTTGAGCTGCAGCCCGATGGAGTTGCTGTTGGTCTCATTCAGAGTCGGACCGACGGCTCCGGGGAAGTCGACGCTCGGGACCTCCGGAAAGATTTCGGTCGAGGTCTGCCGGTAGTGCGTATGACCGGCGACCAGGTCGAGGGTCGGCAGGTGGCCGCCTTTGGCCACGCGGATGGCATCGCGGGCGATCTCCGCGGCGAGGCGGCTCGATACGAGCGAGAGATTCTGCTCCATCGACACTTCGACCCAGCGGTCCTCGCTCGCGGGGTCCGGGGACTTCAGGGGAATGTTGGGTCCGGGTCGGGAGAGCAGCTCGTAGTGCGCTCCGGTGATCTCGCGCAGCAGCTCGACATTGGTTGCCAGGGTGCGCTTGGCGGCAATGACGGCCGCCGCGGCCTGGTCGTTGGCCGCTTTCGCCTCCTCGACGTCGGTGACGGCGATCAATCCGACCTCGAAGCGCTTGTTGGCCTGCTCCAGCTGATTCGTGATGGCCTCATGGGCCGCCTGCTGCGCTTCCAGGGCGTCGCGCGCCCGCAGCACGTCGAAGTAGCGCTGGCAGACGCGCTGCACGAGGTCCTCTTGCGCCGCGCGATAGTCCGCCTCGGCTTGGGCGACGGTGTGATCGGCGCGCTTCAGGTTCTCCCAGTTCTGCCAATTGAAGACGTTTTGCCGCAGCGTCACGCTCCACTGACTGGTCACGGGACGCACGACGCCGGAGACGTCCTCCTGCACCAGGATGAGCCTGTTCGGGTTCAACGGATCCGTGAACAGCTGCGGCGCGGACTGGTCCTCGTTCGTCCTGTCCTTTTCCACGGACGCCGCGCCTGCGATTTGCGGCAGCAGAAGCGCACGGGCTTGCGGCTTGGCTTCCAGTGTGGCCATCCGCGTGGCGCTGGCCTCACGCATCTGCGGGTCACTCTGCAGGGCGTCGTCGTAGACCTTCAGAAGGTCCTCCGCGACGGCCGCGCCCGGCAAGGCAACGGCCCAAAGCGCGACGGCCAGCTCGATCTTCATATACACCATTCGCCTTTTAAATCAGGAGCTTATAGTCATAGCGGTCAAAAACTGAACTCTTCCGGGCGGCGCGCATTGCGCAGCGGGTCGACGCTCGTCTCGAACAGACTCTCCGAAGTCCACGTCTCCTCCGACAGCCGCCGCACGCGGCGCGCTTCCATGATCGGCTCTTCCCCCACGATCACGAACAAGCGGCCGCCGATCTCCAGCTGCCGCTGCCAGCGCTCGTCGTACACGGGCAGCGATCCGGTGAGCGCAATCGCCTCGTAACGAATGTCCGACGCCAGCAGCAGCGCATCCTCGTTCACCACCTGCGCGTTGTCGACGCCGAGCGCCGTGAGGTTCGTCTGCGCAAGGGCGGCGAGATCCGCGAAGATTTCCACCGAACGCACCGCCCGGCTCGACGCTGCAAGGCAGGCCGTGACGAATCCGGTTCCGCTGCCCACTTCCAGTACCCGCTCGGTGCCTGCCAGCGCCAGCGCCTGCAGCAGTCGTCCGACGACACTCGGCCGCAGCATATGCTGGCCGTGCGCCAGAGGGATCGCCATGTCGGCAAAGGCGAGAAAGCGCTGCTCCGGCGGCACGAAGTGCTCGCGGGGCACAGCGCGCAGGACCGCCAGCACGCGCTCATCCAGCACTTCCCAGGCGCGAACCTGTTGCTCGATCATCTGTTCGCGGGCCGCTTCAGTGTGCATCATCGCGCCTTCCAATTGGACTTATTCTGCCTGAGTAAATGGGCGGAAGAAGTTAAGGGTTTTCGAGGTCGCTGCCAAGCGCTGTTGCGACGAGATATGGTGAAATACAGGCAGAGCGAGGGGTGTCGTGCGATATGCTGCTTTCCACAGCGCACCGACACCACAAGATGACAACGAGTGTCCGGCCAATGCGCGTTTACTGCGGGACCCGCTAAAGAATTCCAGATGTCGATTCTCGGCCTTGTGTGCCTCTTGCTTGCGCTCATCGCGACCCTCCTGCTGGTGCTGTATGCGCTACAACGCCGTGAAATGCGCTCGGTGGAGCAGCTCTCGCACCAGTTGCAGCGCATAGCGATCGGTGGGCGCCTGGAAGGGCGGGTCGAGCTGCGTACCGATCACCCCGAGATCGCGGCGCTCGGCACCGCGATCAACCATCTTCTGACGCGCAGCAGCGGCGCGCGCCTGGACCTGGAGAGCGGCTCCGGCTCCCCGCAGCTCTTTGCCGAGCTCGCCGATCGGATTCACGAGGCGGTCATCGTCCATCGGGACGTGGTTCTGCACGCCAACAAGCACTTTGCAATTCTCGTTGGCGCCGAAAAAAGCGCGCTCGTCGGCCGCTCACTCGCCGACCTCGTGCCGCCCGCGTACGCCGAGCTCGTCCAGGAGAATATCCGCCGCCGCCTGAAGGGCGAAGCGGCCGCCGAGCGGTACGAAATCGACATGGTCGGCCTGCAGGGGCAGGTGAGCCGCCTGGAAATCAGCTCCACCGTCATCGACTACGAAGGCGAGCCGGCGCTGCTCATCACCGGAGCGGAGATTCTGCCGACGCAAACGGTGCCGCAGCTTGCGCAATTGTCCGTGGCGGCCGATGCCGGCGCGGCCCCGACGCTGCACCTGCAGGCGCTCAGCTCGCTCGCCGAGGCCGTGATCGTGACCGACGTGCAGGGCCATATCCGCTACATGAATCCGGCCGCGGAGCGCCTGACCGGCACCGCGGTCGACGCCGCGGAGGAGCGCACGCTCGAGCAGGTCGTGGGCTTCGTCGATGAGAACGACCGGCGTTTGCTGAGCGATCCCTTGCGCCAGGCGTTGACGAGCGGCGCGGCCGTGAACCTGAGCCGCCGTGCGCTGCTGCTGTCGCGCGCCAACGGCGCCGAGCGCTCGATCGAGCTCTCGGCCGCGCCGATTCGCAATGACGCCAACGATGTGACGGGCGCGGTCGCGCTGCTGCACGACGTGACTGAACTGCGCGGACTGGCTCGCCAGATGTCCTATCAGGCGACCCACGATGCGCTCACCGGCCTCATCAACCGGCGCGACTTCGAGCGGCGCTGCGAGGAGGCGATCGATCGCGGCCAGCGTGGCGACGGCCAGCACGTGCTGTGCTATTTGGATCTCGACCGCTTCAAATCCGTCAACGATACGAGCGGCCACCTGGCCGGCGACAGCATGCTGCGCGAGGTCGCGAAGCTGTTGCGTGACGCCGTGCGCGACAGCGATACCGTAGGGCGCCTCGGCGGCGATGAATTCGGCATGCTGCTCATCGGCTGCCCGCTGGAGAAAGCCCAGCAGATCGCCGATGACGTCTGTCGTTCGGTGGGCGACTATCGCTTCGTCTGGAAGGATAAGATCTTCAATATCGGCGTCTCGGTCGGAATCGTGGAAATCTCGCGCGAGAGCGGCACGCTCGATGAGCTGTTCGCCGCCGCCGATTCGGCCTGCTACGTCGCGAAGAAGCAGGGTTCCGGCCGCGTGGCGGTGTACTCCGCGCGCGACGAGGCCCACGCCCGGCACTCGGGGGAGATCCAGTGGCTGCAGCGCCTGCAGAGCGCCCTGAAGGAAGACCGCTTTCACCTGTATCAGCAGATCATCGTGCCCGCCAATGGTCCGAATGGCGGCGGACCTGCGATGGAAGTCTTGGTGCGCATGCGCGACGAGGCAGGCAATGACGTGCCGCCCATCGAGTTTGTGCGCGCTGCGGAGCGCTACCGCCTGATGGGCCTGGTGGATCGCTGGGTCGTGCAGACGACGCTCGCGGCGCTGGGTCGCGGCGCGCTGCCGGTGCCGACCAACCGCAGCGTTGCGATCAACATTTCGGCGCAGACGCTGGGTGACGTGCAGTTCCTGGAATTCGTGGTCGAGTGTCTCGACAGCACCGGCGTGACGCCCGGGCAGGTGTGCTTCGAGATCACCGAGAATGCCGTGATCGCCAACATGGATCACGCGCGCCGCTTTGTCGGGGTACTGCACGGCATGGGTTGCCAGTTCGCCCTGGACAATTTCGGTTCCGGCGTCGGCTCGTTTTCGAATCTGAAGAATCTGCCGATGGATTATCTGAAGATCGACGGCTCGTTCATGCGTAATCTCGCGCGCGATTCGGTCAACCAGGCGATGGTTACCGCGATGATCAAGCTCGCACGCTCCCTGCATTTCAAGGTCATCGCCGAACAGGTGGAAGATGACGCCGCGGTCGACGCGGCGCGGCGCATGGGCGTCGACTTCCTGCAGGGTTTCGCCATCGGCAAGCCGGAGCCTCTGGCGCTCGCGGCGTAAGCGCGGCGCGCGGGACGCGGTTGCAGGGGTGCTCGCCGGCGCGCTTTGCGGGCGCCCGCTAGGCTTTTTTTCCGTCCGCGACCGCGGTTGCGGGTGTGAACTGCAGCGCCGCACCGTTCATGCAATAGCGCTCGCCGGTGGGTTGCGGCCCGTCGGGAAATACGTGACCCAGATGGCCGCGGCACCGTGAGCAATGCACTTCGGTACGCTGCATGCTGTAGTCGCCGTCTTGCGAGGTGCCGATCGCGCCCTCCAGCGGCTGGTAAAAGCTCGGCCAACCCGTGCCGCTGTCGAATTTCGTATCTGATTTGAACAGCGGCTGCCCGCAACCGGCGCAGTGAAACATACCCGCTCGATGTTCGCGGTTGAGCGGGCTCGTGCCGGCACGTTCGGTGCCGTGAGCGCGCAAGACACGGTATTGCTCGGGCGTGAGTTCGCGCTGCCACGCCTCGTCTGCCTTTTCGACACCGTACGGATCGCTGGCTGGGGCGTCTTTCGTGGGCATGGGCGTCTCTTAATCTGCGCGGCTCGGGAGCGCCTATCGTAACCCGTCATCGGGGCAATGGCCCGAATCTCAAGCGCGGGGGTGCAGTCGCACCCCCAACGCGTCGACGCATGGTTTCCCAGCGCGTCTCGCGGGCCTGGTTTAGTCGTCGGCCCTGACCTTCAGACTGCTTTTGACGGAAGCTACGCCTTCGGTGCCTTGGGCGATCGACACAGCCTTGTCAATTTCGCCCTGGCTGTGCGCCGTTCCACTCAGCCATACGACGCCGTTAGCGTCGGTATCAACATGAATCCGCGCCAGACTCGGCAGGTGTTCTGCCGCCAGCTTGGTCTTGATTTTTGTTGTGATTTTCGAGTCCGTCACGAACGCCTTCGGGTGTGAACGATCCGTGTCCGTATCGTCGGCGTAGCTGACCATGGCAGCTCCGGCAAGTGATGCGCTGAGAATCAAACATGGGATCGTAAATTTCGCCTTCATGGGAATGTCCTCTGGAGCACTTAAGTTAGGTGCACGCTGTAGAGATATCGTGCTCGCGGGCGGGTGCTCGTGTGATAACCGTGCCCGTACTGATGAACGAAACGATGCGCACTAAGTTCCTCGTCGTCTCTTTACATAAGCGATGTTCGCGCGCGCTGCTGCCCCTGCAAGGCGTTGAATCAATAGGTCTTTGCAGCTGCTGCTGGCCAGCCTTTGATCAAGATTCGCGGATCGTAGCGAGCTGCAGGTATTCGCGCCGGCTGACTTGCGATGAAACAAACCGCGACGATTCGCATTCACATGTGTGGCGCGCAGGATCTTGGCGCCTCGAATTGCAGGCGGGCGCTGACATTACGAAGCCGGAACCGTTTTTTGGGTTGTTCCCACCCCTGCGGCCGCGCGGCGTGCAAAATCTGCTTGCCGTGGTAGCGGCGGCCGCCGTGGCGTGCGTGCTCAGCGGGTGCCTGTCTCCCAAATATAAAGCCGCCAGCAAGAGCACACCACCCGCACCCGCATTAAACGTCAATTTCCCGCCAGCGCCTCTCGGGGCAAACCTCAACTCGGTCATCATCTTTGGCGGCCCCGGCTCGTGGAAGCGGGAGGCATTCTGGGACGAGTATGTTGTTACGTTTCACAATCAGGGCGATGAGCCGCTGCAAATTGCCGCCGCTACGTTGGTGGATTTCGCCGGAACTCCCCGCTCCGCCGGTGATGATCCATGGGCGCTGGAAAAAGAGAGCAAGACCCTGGAGAAGCGCTACCAGGAGGCCGGGATGGCTTTCGCGCGAATCGCCGCGCCCCGCGTGCTCGTCGCCGCAGCTGAACCCGGCGTGATTGCAGGTGCGGGAATCGGGGCGGCCGGCGCCGCCGCGGCGGCAACGGCTACCGTCGTGGCGCTGCCCGTGTATGGCGTGACCATCTTGAGCATCAACAGCCACAACAAGGCAAAGATCAAGGCGGAGTTCACTCGCCGCCGGTTGCTTCTGCCTCTGGGCCTTGCGCCCGGCGAGACGCGCAGCGGCAGTCTGTTCTTCCCGATGGTGCCCAATCCCCGCTCGCTGATCGTGAATTGGTCGAACGAATCAGGTGCCCATGACGCAGTGCTGCCGCTCGAGTTTCTCCACGGGCTTCACGTGCGGACGACGCCCGCGGATGGCACGACTACAAATACTCCGCCGCCGTGAGCAGGGCGCATAGGTCAATTGCGCAGCGCGCGGCCTCAATGTTGACCCGAATGCGAGCAGCGTTGCGGGCCAGCCGCAAACACCGCCGCGCCATTTGAGATTGAATCTTCGCGCCAGCAGTGCACTGCCTCGAGCAAACCCCGTGCCCATTGAGCACGAGGATGGTTGGAGTCCGCTTCATGCCGCTGTAGCTGCGCCCTAGTTGCCTTTTGGGGAACGAACGGCGCCGACTCGCGTTGAAAAACATAAGTGGATTTCAACGTGGAGATCAAACATGTTACATGCTTCCAAAACCGTACTGCTCGTCGTCGCCGCGTCACTGTCGTTGCCGGCGTTCTTTGCAACACCGGCCGTTGCCGGCACCTACGAACGCTGCGATGCGGATGGCGATCATTGCGTGCGCATCAGCTGCGACAGAGATGGCGATGAATGCTGGCGGCGCTCGCAATACCATACAAACGATATCTATCGCCATGCGGGGCGTTGGGTATGCGATTCGGATCGGGACCAGTGTCACTATCAGTACAATGATCGGGACCGGCACGAGGACCACGACCACGACAAGTGAGCGCATCATTTCATCGAACTGATGGGCGAGGGCGCGCCTCGCCTGATGCGACATCCTGAAACCTGTCAGGACAATCGCGGATCGCCGCTCATTCTGTAGTGCTCCGGGGGCGCTTGAGGATCCCGGCACCCGCAGATCATCGGATTAAGGTGCCGGGTGCCCGGGATCGCGCGCGTAGCGCGGCAGCAGGAGATTGGCAACAAGCCCCGTCCATCCGGTTTGATGTGCAGCGCCGACACCACGGCCCGACTCGCCGTGGAAGTACTCGTAGAAGAGCACATAGTCGCGGAACTGCGGATCGTGCTGCAGGCGCGTATCCGTGCCGTACACGGGACGCAGACCATGCTCGTTTCTGAGGAAAATGCGGGTTAAACGCGCCGCGAGCTCGCGCGCGGCTGCGTCGATGGTGATGAAAGTGCCGGAGCCCGTGGGACACTCGATCTTGAAATCATCCCCGTAATACTGCGCAAACCTCTGCAGCGAATCGATGAGCAGGAAGTTGACGGGAAACCAAACAGGACCGCGCCAGTTGGAGTTGCCGCCGAACAAACCCGTATGCGATTCCCCGGGATCGTAGCCCGCCGCGAGCTCCACGCTCTGGTGCCTGAAGACGTACGGATGTTCGGCATGGACGCGCGAGAGTGCACGCACGCCATAGGGCGATAGAAATTCGGTCTCATCCAGCATGCGCCGCAGGATCCGCTTCATGCGGTGGCCACGCAGCAGCGACAGGAGTCGGCGATGGCCGCGGCCCGGGATATTCCAATGCGAGACGAGCGCCGCAAGCTCCGGCCGGTAGTTGAGGTACCACTCCAGGCGTCGCTTGAAGTCCGGCAATGCATCGAGAAGCTCCGGTTCAAGCGTCTCCACTGCGAAGAGTGGAATGAGACCGACCATCGAACGGACCTTGAGCGGCGTCATGGTGTCATCGGGCAGATGCAGCACGTCGTAGAAGAACTCATCCGCCTCATCCCATAGGCGAATGCCTTCATCTGCGATGTTGCTCATGGCCGCTGCGATGTGCAGGAAGTGCTCGAAGAACTTGGTGGCGATGTCCTCGTAGACATGGTTATGTTGCGCAAGCTCGAGCGCGATGCGCATGAGATTGAGCGCATACATTGCCATCCAGCTCGTGCCGTCCGCCTGGTCGATGTGGCCTCCGGTCGGCAGCGTTGCGCTGCGATCAAACACGCCGATGTTGTCGAGGCCGAGAAAGCCGCCTTGAAACACATTGCGGCCTTCGGCGTCCTTGCGGTTCACCCACCAGGTGAAATTCAGCATGAGCTTGTGAAACACGCGCTCGAGGAACTCCAGATCGGCCTTGCCGCCTCGATTGCGGTCGATCTGGAACACGCGCAGCGCCGCCCAGGCGTGCACCGGAGGATTGACGTCGCCAAACGCCCACTCGTACGCGGGGATCTGTCCGTTCGGATGCATGTACCACTCGCGCGTCAGCAGCAGGAGCTGCTCCTTGGCGAAGTGCGCGTCAATCTGCGCAAGCGCGATGCTGTGGAATGCCAGATCCCAGGCGGCGTACCACGGGTACTCCCACTTGTCAGGCATCGAGAGGATGTCTGCATTGTTAAGATGCGGCCACTCGTGATTGCGGCCGCGCCTGCGTTCTGCGGCGGGCGCCGGCTGGCCGGGGTCGCCGGCGAGCCATTGCGGCACGTCCAGATAGAAGAACTGCTTGCTCCAAAGCAAGCCGGCAAAGGCCTGCCGTTGCACGTTGCGGGCATCGGCGCTGCGCATGCCGTGCTGCAGCAGCGCGTAGAACTCATCCGCCTCGGCGATGCGCTCCTTGAAGATGCGGTCGAAATGGCTGAACGCGCCGGGCGTTGCCTGCTGCATGAGCCGCAGGCGCAGCCGGGCGTGCGACTGTGCGGGGATCTCAAGCTCGTGCCAGAACGCGCTCTTCGTGCCCTGCTGCTGCGGATTGACGGCCGCCACGCGGCCGTGCACGACACGCTCATGAAAGGCATCCTTGCAGTGGCCCGGTATCGGCGCAGTGCCCCAGAGACGCGCCGTATTCGACTCATTGTCGGTAAAGAGTCTGCCGGTTGGCGTGCCGTCCGCATGCAAATAGTACGTCCCGAGCTCGGCGTGAGTCGCCGCGAGCGTAGCGTGTGGGCCCGCGCGCAGCTGCGGCCGCGCGGCACCCGGCGTCCAGCTCCAGGTGTTGCGAAACCAAAGTTGCGGCAGGACATGCAGCGCGGCAGCCTCAGGCCCGCGATTGAAGACGGTGACCTGCATGAGAATGTCATCCGGCTGCGCCTGCGCATACTCGACGAATACGTCGAAATAGCGTCCGTCCTCGAAGACGCCGGTATCCAACAGCTCGTACTCCGGCTGGCTTCTGCCGCGGCGGCGGTTCTCCGCGAGCAGAGGAGCATAGGGAAATTCGCGCTGCGGATATTTGTAGAGCATTTTCAAATACGAATGGCTCGGAGTCGCGTCGAGGTAGTAGTAGAGCTCCTTCACGTCTTCGCCGTGATTGCCTTCGGAGTTCGTCAGGCCAAAGAGCCGCTCCTTGAGAATGGGATCGCGGGTGTTCCACAGCGCGAGCGCAAGGCAAAGACGCTGCTGCTCATCCGAGAATCCTGCGATGCCATCCTCGCCCCAGCGATAGGCGCGGCTGCGCGCGTGGTCGTGGGGGAAATACTCCCAGGCGTTGCCGTTGGCGCTGTAATCTTCGCGCACCGTGCCCCATTGGCGTTCGCTCAAATACGGGCCCCACTTCTTCCAGGCGGCGCCCGCGTGCGCGCCGAGGCGCAGCTCCTCCGCGCTCGGCTTGGTCATTCGACGCCCGGCGCCGCGGCGCGGCGCGTGAGCTCGTGCCAGGCGAACAGCGTCTGCGCGACGCTCCAGGCCTGCGCGAAGCAGCCGCGCGGTGTGTGCGGCGCATTACCGTCAAATATTTCGCTGATCGACCCGATGCAGGCCTCGCCCAGGTGCGGCGCGAGCCCGGTGAGCAGGCTCAAGCCATAGGCGGCGTCCTGGTAGACGCGATAGTGGGCGAGGGCAAAGGGCCCGAGCAGCCAGGCCCACACGGTTCCCTGGTGATAGGCGGCGTCGCGCTCGGCGGGAGTGCCCTGATACACGCCGACGTAGCGCGGATCGGCCATCGTCAGGCTCCGCAGACCCACGGGCGTCAGAAGCTCACGCCCGCACACATCGACGACCGCGCGCGCGCGGCGCGCATCCAGCAGCTTCGTCCCGAGGGACACGGCGAAGATCTGATTGGGGCGCACGGAGGCATCCGCGCGGCGGCCGCGCGCATCGACAGTACCGTCGGGACCGTCGACAACGTCGTACAGACAGCCACTCGCTTCGCACCAGAAAGTACGGGCGAAGGTGCGCGCGACCTGCGCCGCCGCGCGACTGAGCTCCTTCGCGAGTACCTGCTCGCTCAAGATCTGCGCCCACCGCGCCATGCTCACCAGTGCAAAATGCCACAGTGCGTTGATCTCGACCGGCTTGCCGATGCGCGGCGTGATGACATTGTCGCCCGTCTTGGCGTCCATCCAGGTGAGCTGCACTCCGGGCTCGCCCGCGCGCAACAGGCCATCCTCGGGGTCTACGCTGATGCCGAAACGAGTGCCGCGACGATGCCATTCGATGATTTCACGCAGCACCGGAAAGAGGTCGCGCAACAGCTGCTGATCGGCGCTCGCCTCAAAGTAAGCGCTTACGGCGTGGAAGTACCACAACGTTGCGTCCACCGTGTTGTACTCGGGAGCCGCGCCTTGATCGGGAAAACGGTTTGGCAGCATGCCTTCGCTGGCGTAAGCGGCAAACGTGCGCAGGATCGCAGCCGCTGCGGCGCTGCGCTGCGTTGCGAGCACGAGACCGGGCAGCGCGATCATCGTGTCGCGTCCCCAGTCGCTGAACCACGGGTATCCGGCGATGACGCTGGTGCCGGCAGCCTTGTCCTGGGTTGCGGAGCGCGTCACAACAAATTGATCGGCGGCCAGCGTGAGCTCGCGGATCCAGAGGGGCACGGCCGTCGTCACGTGCGCGGCGAGCGACTGGCGGCGAGACATCTCCGCGGCGAGCGCGGCGGGGGCGGGCGCCGGCGCCTCGGCTTCGGCGGTCGCGATCCAGCTGAGCGACTCATTCGGGGCCAGTCGCGCTTGAAAGGTTCCTGGCCGGAACAGATCCTCGAGCGCGTCGAGTCCGCGTTCCGCCTCGATGCGATGGCGGAAATGCCAGTACCATTCCGCGCCGGCCTGAAATTTGCCGCGCTCGATGCAGAGGCGAAACGTACGCGCACCGGCGAAGGCGCTGACGCGACAGCCGCGAGCTTCGGCGGCGACATCCAATGGCGACCCGCCCTGGGTTTGCGCGTGCTGATCGCGATAAGTGCATAGCGGCAGAAGCGACAGCTCCAGAGCCTGTGAGGCATGCCGCAGTGTGAAGCTGACGTAGGTCGTGTTGCGGCCATGGGCCATCCAGATACGCTGCTCGAGGCGCGCAGCGCCGAGCGCGTAGGTCCAGACCGGTACTCCGTCCTCGAGATGAAATGCAGCCAGGCGCGCAAAGCCGTGCGGCGCAATCGTTCCGTCGGCGTATTCGTTGCACGCAAGCTCGAAGTCACGTTCCTGGTAGCGCACGGTGACGTCGAGCTTCGCGACCATGAGCGTGCGCTCCACGGGCGGCGCGAGCGCGGCAATCAACAGGCCGTGATAGCGGCGCGTATTTGCCTGGGCCACTGTGCTGCAGGCAAACCCGCCCAAGCCGTTGGTCACGAGCCACTCCCGCGCCAGCGCACTGTCCCGATCGACGAAGTCCAGTCGAGGCAACGTCATTTGGTTCATAAGCCCTCCCGCGAATGCCCGCGAGCGCATCGAGGTGGCGTCCCTGCCCGAGAAGACCGTCATGCGGCCGCCGTTATTTGCTGATGCCAGGCACGACAGCCGCATGAGCTCAAGCGCCGCTTGCAAACTATCACGGCGGCGGCGGCAAGGCGAAGAACGGGCCAACAAATGCGCGGCGGCTGACCTTGCCGAACGCAGATCAGTCGCCGCTTTTATCGGCGGAGAGCGCTGCTCTTGCAGCAGCCAACGGCCACCGCACTCGACAGCATGGTCATGGCGCGCGTTGCCTTTCATTCGCGGATGACTGAGGCGCGGTTGCGTTCGTAAGCGCTCCTACTGTCACGAAGCGGCGCAGTGCAGGAGCGAGGTCAAAGGCCGTATCGCTTTCGAGCGCAGCCTCCGACGCCGCGCCCAGACAGAAATCGCGGGCGAGCCTATCGAGGAGCGCGTGTTCCGACGCGGTGAGGAGATGAAACGCGACGCCCGGTCCGCGGCGCTGCAGCAGCACACGTGTGGCTCCGCCTGCAAGATCGACGATCGCGGTCGCCGCTGTATCGGGTTGATTGGCGTGCCAAATATCGAGCAGCGGATACGGCGAGCTCACGAGGCGGCACGCCGGGTGCATTGCCAGGTGCAGATGTGCGTAATCGGCCGGGTCGACGCTGCGCAGGGCATGGCGATCAAATGCCGGCGCCGCGGGCGCAATCATGCATTCCTGCAGCGCCCACTCCAGAGCGGCAACGTCCGCGAGGTAAGCGTAAGTGCCGCCGCAAAAGCGGCTCTTCAGATAGGCGGCGAAGAGCGCACCGATGTGCTGCAGATCGCCGGCGCGCGAGGGATGCGCGCTCTGGAATTCACGTCCTAGTTGCCGAAAATATTCCTTGCCGACGAGGCGCTCGATGACGGGAAACTCAAGGGCGAGGGTGCGCGCAAAAACCGCGTGCAGTTGCTGGCGATAGATTCCCATGCGTTCGCTGCTGTCGATGCCGGCGGCGCGGATGTCCTCGCGCAGCGATTCGCGTGGGTCGTCGAATAGCGCGGCGGCAAAGCGCCGCTGCAGATCACGCAGCCTCGGCACGCCGCACCGCGAGGGCCTGCTCGATCTTGCGCGCTTCGCCGATCAGTACTTCGAGTGGTGGCAGATTCGTATCCCACTCGATGAGGCTCGGAATGCGGCCAAAGCGATCGAGCGCCGCGCCATACAGTTCCCACACCGGGTCCTGCACCGGCGAGCCATGGGTATCGATGAGGAGTTCACGGGCGCCCATGGGTGTCACGCTATGTCCGGCCAGATGGATCTCGCGCACGAGCGAGCGCGGGAGGAAATTCAAATAGAGCTGCGGATCGAAGCCATGATTCTTTGCATTGACATAGACATTGTTGACATCGAGGAGGAGGGCGCAGCCGGATTCGGCCGCGAGCGCGGCCAGGAATTCCCATTCCGCCATTTCGGAGTCGTTGAACTCAAGGTAGCTGGATACATTCTCGATCAGGAGTTGGCGGCCGAGAACGTCCTGAACTATGCCGACCCGCGCCGCGGTGTGGCGCAAGGCCTCCTCGGTGTACGGCAGCGGCAACAGATCATTCGTGAACCGGCCGTCGACAGATCCCCAGGCGAGATGCTCGGACACGCGTACCGGAGCGAAGTCGCGCGTCAGGCGTGCCAGCGCCGCCAGGTGCTCTGTGTCGAGCGCGTCCGTCGAGCCGATCGAGAGGCCGACTCCGTGCAGACTGAGCGGATAAAGGGCGCTAATCTCAGCGAGCACTTCGCGCTGCAGCCCGCCGCGTGCGAAATGATTCTCGGCGTGCACTTCGACCCAGCCGATTGCCGGGCGGCGCGCCAGGAACTCGGCATGGTGCGGCCCCCGCAGGCCGATGCCGCTGCACTCTTCCGGGACCTTCACGACATCAGGTCGCGGCGTCTTTGCGGATGCCACCGACGATGCGCTCGCAGGTTCCCTTGGGTAGGTTCACGTATTCCTCGGGATTGCCGTCCGTCTTTGCCAGTCCCGCGCACACATGTCCCGGACCGGCGCAGTCATTCTTGCCGGCCTTCGCAACGCCATAGCACTTCTCAGTAGTCGCATCGTCGGCGGCCGCGATGGACGAGGAACTCAGGGCCAGTAGGCTGCCGACCGCGGTCGCAAGCAGGGCGGTTCTGGAATTCATCTAAAGGACTCCTTAAGAATCGTCTGACGGTCATACCCCTTGCGCCACGCGCCGCACGCGCGCGTCGCGATGAGTCTAAGAAGCAACAGCGTGTTCATGGTTAAAGACTGTGAACAATCAGTTACTTATTTCGCCCACCCTCAGCCATCTCGGCAGATTGAGGTTTTTTACCCTCACATTGACCGTTGGATCTGCGGGCGATTGCAGAATATAGCGACAGTGCAGTCGCTGGGCGAGCGTGGTAATAAGGGCGCCCGGTTAACGAATAACAACAGCCGCGAAGGATAGTGCGCTATGCAGCTTGCGCGATTGTGGCGCCAGCATCTGGAGGCTGGCTATCCCCGTGAACTGACCGGCGTTGAAATCGCCGGCACGGACGCACGCGCGCTCGATGCGGAAATCACCTCGTGCGTGAGCGCACTGCTCACGCACACCATGACGGTGGACGATCGCATCGAGCGCCGCCTCATTGAAATCAGTACGGCGCTCGCCGATAAGCAGGTTGCAGCAGATGCGCCGGTCGCGGAATTCTGTCAGCGGCTCAATGGCCTCGTGAGCGCGGTGCTCACCGAGACGCGCGCCGGGCGAGGCTGACGCCCGATCCCCTAGAGCAGGGGTACCAGGAGCAGCGCCACGATATTGATGATCTTGATCAGCGGATTGATGGCGGGGCCTGCCGTGTCCTTGTAGGGATCGCCCACCGTATCACCGGTGACAGCCGCCTTGTGCGCATCCGAGCCCTTGCCGCCGTAGTTGCCTTCCTCGATGTATTTCTTCGCGTTATCCCAGGCGCCACCGCCGGTCGTCATGGAGATCGCGACGAAGAACCCCGTGACGATCGTCCCGATGAGCAGCCCGCCGAGCGCCTTGACGCCTGCTCCGGGCCCCATCATTGCATTGAGCGCAAACACCAGAGCGATCGGCACCAGAATGGGCAGCAGCGAGGGAATAATCATTTCGCGGATGGCCGCCCGCGTCAGCAGATCCACGGCCCGGGAATAGTCGGGTTTGCCTGTGCCTTCCATGATGCCCTTGATCTCGCGGAACTGGCGCCGCACTTCGATGACCACGGAGCCTGCCGCGCGCCCCACGGCCTCCATCGCCATGGCGCCAAACAGATAGGGAACGAGACCGCCGATGAAGAGGCCGATGATTACGGCCGGATCTGACAGCGAGAAATCCACCAGCTTGCCCGCGGCCTGCAGATTGTGAGTGTAGTCGGCAAACAGCACGAGTGCAGCGAGCGCCGCCGAGCCGATGGCGTAGCCTTTCGTCACCGCCTTGGTCGTATTGCCCACGGCGTCCAACGGGTCGGTGATGTCGCGCACCTGCTTGGGCAGGCCCGCCATCTCGGCGATGCCGCCGGCGTTGTCGGTGATGGGTCCGTAGGCATCCAGGGCCACGATCATGCCGGTCAACGACAGCATCGCTGTTGCGGCAATGGCAATGCCGTACAAACCGACGCCGTCGGCATTACCGAAGGTGTAGGCGCCCCAAATGGCGAGGCAGACCGCGATGACCGGCATGGCCGTCGACTTCATAGAGATGCCAAGGCCCGCAATGATGTTAGTGGCGTGCCCGGTCTGCGAGGCGGCGGCAATTCC
Organism: Steroidobacteraceae bacterium; assembly: GCA_035481795.1. Lineage (GTDB taxonomy): Bacteria > Pseudomonadota > Gammaproteobacteria > Steroidobacterales > Steroidobacteraceae > PALSA-1196. The sequence continues at coordinate 160,847 of DATHRI010000020.1, read as the reverse complement.
GCGTACCGGTGAGAACTCGGTTGCGGTGTAGTATTCGGTGATCATCATCAGCGCCGCGGTCAGGGCGAGTCCGATGAGCGCGCAGCCGAAAAGGGCCGAGGCCTGCGCGGGCATCAGCTTCTGCGTGATGAAGTAGAACAATACTGCCGATACCACACCGGAGACGACGACGCCCTTGTAGAGCGCATTCATGATCTTCCCGCCGTCGCGCGTGGCGACGAAAAAAGTACCGATGATCGACGACACGATGGAAGCTGCACCGAGCGCGAGCGGATAGATGACGGCGGCGAGCGCCGCATCCGCGCCTCGTGGGGCGAACAGCAACCCTCCGAGCAACATGGTTGCGATCAGCGTGACCGCATAGGTCTCAAACAGATCCGCCGCCATGCCCGCGCAGTCGCCGACGTTGTCGCCCACGTTGTCGGCAATCACCGCGGGATTGCGCGGGTCATCCTCGGGTATGCCGGCTTCGACCTTGCCGACCAGGTCTGCGCCGACGTCGGCGCCCTTGGTGAAGATTCCGCCGCCGAGGCGCGCGAAGATCGAAATGAGCGAGCCGCCAAAGGCGAGGCCGACGAGCGCATGCAGCGCCGCCGCGTCGCCGATGCGCGGGCGCAGCAGCGCAAAGTAGCCGGCGACGCCGATGAGGCCTAAGCCCACCACGAGCATGCCGGTGATCGCGCCGCCGCGAAATGCGACGTTGAGCGCAGCATTCAAGCCGTTGTGGGCGGCTTGCGCGGTGCGCACATTGGCGCGCACGGAAATATTCATGCCGATGTAGCCGGTGAGCCCGGAGAAAAGCGCGCCCACCGCGAATCCTCCCGCCGTCGCCCAGCTGCTGAGCGCGAAGCCGATTGCGACGAAGAGCACGACGCCGACAATAAAGATCGTCGAGTATTGACGGTTGAGATAGGCCTTGGCACCGGCCTGGATCGCCGCCGCGATCTCCTGCATGCGCGCACTGCCCGCGGGCAGGCGCAGAATGAACAAGGTCGAGAAGACGCCGTACAGCACGGCGAGCAGGCCGGCTCCGATCGCGAGCCACAGCCATGTCGTGGGATCCATCAGGAATCCTCCAAATTCATTTGATTGGTATTCTTTCGGCGAATCCGGCCCATTCCAAGCCCCGTCCGGTCGCCACGCGGCTACGCACTATAGCATGGCCGCCGCGTACGCTGTTGCGGCGGCGGCGGCTCAGACCTTGAATTGCGCCGCAAGCTTGCGGCGTACGGCGACGCCCCTGATGCGCACATAGTCGGGCAGGCCATTCTTGTAGGGCGGGGGCGCCTCGCCGCCAATGAGTGGCTCCAGATAGCGCCGACACGCGGCGGTGATGCCGAAGCCGTCCGCGGTGATGAATGAGCGTGGCAGTTTCTTCTCCACGTTCGCAACCTGCGCCAGCGGCACATGGCCGATGGTCCACTTGTAGGGTCGCGATGAATGCCGCACGATGATCGGCATCACCGCGTTCACGCCCTGTACCGCAAGCTCCACGGCGGCCTTGCCGACCGCGTAGGCCTGCTCGACATCGACGCGCGCGGCAATGTGCCGCGCGGCTCTTTGCAGGTAGTCGGCGACGGCCCAGTGGTACTTGTAACCGTGCGCCTCGCGGATCATGTTTGCGATTACCGGCGCGACGCCGCCGAGCTGCGTGTGTCCGAAAGCGTCCTTGGTGCCGGCGTCGGCGACGAACCGGCCGTCGGCGTAGGCGGCGCCCTCGGAAACGACGACCACGCAGTAGCCGTATTGACCGACGCAGTGCTGCACGCGCGCTAGAAATTCCTGAGGTACGAATGGCACCTCCGGGAACAGGATGATGTGCGGGGGGTCCATGGGCCTGCTGCCCGCGAGTCCCCCTGCCGCTGCGATCCAGCCGGCATGCCGCCCCATGACCTCGAGCACAAAGACCTTGGTCGAAGTGCGCGCCATGGAGGCCACGTCGAGGCCCGCCTCGAGCGTCGAGACCGCGATGTATTTCGCCACCGAGCCAAATCCGGGGCAGCAGTCGGTGTGTGGCAGGTCATTGTCGACAGTCTTTGGCACGCCGAGGCAGGTGATCGGATAGCCGAGCGACTCGCCGATCTGCGACACCTTGAGGGCGGTGTCCATCGAGTCGTTGCCGCCGTTGTAGAAGAAATAGCCGATGTGGTGCGCGCGGAATACCTCGATGAGTCGCTCGTACTCGGCGCGGTTTTTGTCCAGGCCCTTCAACTTGAAGCGCGCCGAGCCGAAGGCGCCGGCGGGAGTGTGTTTGAGAGCGCGTATGGTCGCCGGGCTCTCGCGGCTCACGTCGATGAGGTTCTCGGTGAGCGCGCCGACGATGCCGTCGCGTCCCGCGAAGAGCTTGCCAATGTGCTTTGGATGCCGCCTGGCGGTTTCGATGACGCCGCAGGCGGACGCATTGATGACGGCGGAGACGCCGCCCGACTGCGCGTAGAACGCATTTTTGGGTGCAGGTTTCTTCATGATCCGAAGGATAGCGCAGGCCGCCGGGGCAGACACGGGCGCGCGCTCGTTTGACCTCGCCGGAAGGCGCCGGTAACGTGGCGGCCCTTCTGTCCCACTGGGGCCGAGCTCTTCGTTATGCGAATCGTTCTGCTGGGTGCGCCGGGCTCTGGCAAGGGCACACAGGCGCAGCGTCTGGCGCGGGAAAGGGGCATGCCGCAGATCTCCACCGGTGATCTGCTGCGCGCTGCGGTGGCAGCGGGCACGCCCCTCGGCATCAAAGCCAAGGCCGCCATGGATGCGGGCGGTCTCGTGGAAGATGCGATCGTCCTCGGCATCATTGCCGAGCGCCTGGGCGCGGCCGACGTGAGTCAGGGTTTCGTTCTCGACGGTTTTCCGCGCAACCTTGAGCAGGCGGCCGCTCTCGATGCCATGCTCGTCAAGCTCGCTCAACCGCTCGACGCCGTCGTGCTGATGGAAGTTGATCGCGGCGAGCTCGTGCGGCGAATTTCCGGGCGGCGCACCTGTCGCGACTGCGGACGGGTGTTCAACGTGAGCAGCGCAGGCGGTGGCGGCAGCGCCGAGGCCTGCCCGAAAGAGGGCGGTCCGCACCGCCTCTTCCAGCGTCCCGACGACAATGAGCAGACGGTGGCCGAAAGGCTCAAGATCTACGACGAGAAGACGAAGCCGCTGGTGGAGTTCTATCGCGCGCGTGGCTTGCTGCGCGCGATCAAGGCCGAGGGAAGCGTAGCGGAGGTCGCCAAACGGCTGGATGCGGCGCTCGGAATTTCCAAACGCGCGGCGGTCGTGCGGCGCCATCGGCCGCTCGGCGGCGCCCTGAGCGCGCCGCGGCCGCGCACTCGCGGCACACCCAAGCGTTCCCGTTAGCGCGCCGGCCGGCGCGGATTAGCTGCTCGAATCGGCCGCGACCGCGCCATTGGTCGGCGCGGGCACCGAACTCGATGTCTCCTCGAGCGATGCCAGACGCGGCAGCACCACGGTGAATGTGGCGCCCTGTCCCACCCCGGCGCTCTCGACGGCGACGCTGCCGCCGTGCAGCTCCACCAACTGTTTGACAATCGCGAGCCCCAGGCCGAGCCCGCGGTTGGGAGTGGTTTTCGCCGCTTGCGCTTGCCGAAAGCGATCGAAGACAAAGGGCAAGAGGTCCACCGGAATGCCATCGCCGGTGTCGGTCACGGCGATCCGGCAGGTGGCGCCCGCGCATTCCAGAGCCACCGCCACGCGACCCCGCCGCGGCGTGAATTTCACGGCGTTGCTCAGTAGATTCCACATGATCTGCTGCAGGCGGTGCGGATCTCCAAACACCAGGCACGTCGCAGCGCCCAAGTGCTTGTGCAGCTCTATGTTCTTCGCCTGCACCGTCGGCTTCAAGGTCTCGAGCGTCGCCTCGATGACCTCACACACATCGGTTTCCTCCGGATCGATGCGCGTCTTGCCGCTCACCATGCCGCTCACGTCAAGCACGTCGTTGACGATCTGCGAGAGCACCCGTACGTTGCGCACGATCGTTTGTGCGCCGCCGTGAGCTTCCTCGGGGGACAGCCGGCCGAGCTCGAGCAGACGAGCCCAGCCGAGAATGGCGTTCAGCGGGTTGCGCAGCTCATGACCGAGCGTCGCCAGGAATTCGTCTTTCAAATGGCTCGCGCGCTCGGCTTCGATGCGCGCGGCGCGTTCGGTCGCGAGCAGATCGTCCGGATCGCGGCTGGTTTCTTCCACAGCTGAGTACTGTAGCACCGCTGCAGTCGCGCGCGCGCGCGCGCGCGCACATTTCATTGTAAATCTGCAACCAAACGCTCTCCGACGACGCTGCGCCGCCAGCCGTTGAGCACCGGGACGTCGCGGCGACCATCCGCAAGCTGCTCAAGTTCGCGTCGCGTCGTCAATACCTCGGGACTCATCCCCAGTGCGAGCGCGATCGCCTGGTTGAGGTCGGCGAGTTTGCGAATGAGCGCCGTCCTCGCCGGATCCGGGCGCACGCGCGGATCAAGCGGCGGCGGCGGATCGGGAATGTCGGCCGCGCGCACGCATGCAAGTATTTCTTCGCCGCAGCGCTTGAGGAGGTTGGGCGGCAGATTCGCGATTGCGGCGAGCTCCGCGGGCGTGCGCGGCACGCGCAGCACGATCTCGCGCAGCGCGCCTTCCTCCAGTATCCAGCCGCGCGGACGATTGCGGTCGATGGCGCGCCGTTCGCGCCAGGCCGCAAGATCCTGCAGCAGCCGCTGGCGCGCGGCGTCGAGCCCATGCAAACCCTTTACGCGCAGCCACGCCTGCTGCGGATCGACGCCAAAGTTGCCCGCGGTCGCAAGCGCCGCGAGCTCCTCTTGGAGCCAGGCGGTTCGGCCCAGCCGTTCGATATCCTCCTCGAGATGAGCTTTGAGCGGCAGGAGGTAGCGTACGTCGTCGAGCGCATACTCGATCTGCTCCGGCGACAGCGGCCGGGTTGACCAGTCGGTGCGCGTGTGGGCCTTCGCCAGGTCGCAGCCGAGAAGCCGGCGTACGAGATCCGCATAGCCGACCTGCGCCGGCGCTCCGGCGAGCGCGGCTGCGATCTGCGTGTCGAACACCGGCCCGACCACACCAGCGACGGGATGCAGCACCTCGAGGTCCTGCCGGCAGGCATGCATCACCTTCACCGCGGGGCCCGCGGTGAGCGGCCCGGCCAGTGCCGTGAGATCGCCCAGCAGCAGCGGATCGACGCATGCGGCGGCATCGCGCGTCGCGACCTGGATCAGGCACAGCTCCGCCCGATAGGTGCGCTCGCGTAGAAATTCAGTATCGACAGCGAAGGCGTCCGCTGCCGCCAGAAGGCCGGCAAGCTCCGTGAGATCGGAGGCGGTGGTAATGACGGGCTGCAACGTGTTCAACGATGATCTGTACAATCGGGCTTCCTTAAGCTTATCGGATTAGTCATCGCGGACCTGACCGAAATGAAGGAGCTGGTCCGGCTGTTCGTGCAGATCGCAGTCATGCGCAAGGGCCCACAGGATGTCCCGGCGTCGGTTGCGTTGCTGGCGGCCACCGCGGCGGCCTTTTTTCTCATCAATTGCCTCGTCAGCGTGGTGTTACCGCCCATCCCAGGGCCCTGGCTCACGCAGCTCGTCATCGAGGTCGTATTCACTTTCGCGTGGTATGCGCTGCTGCTGAAGATCCTGCGTCGCCCGGAGCGATTCTTGCAGACGACCACCGCGGTGTTCGGATATCAGGCGGTGCTGGCGCCCCTATCGATTGCCGCCGTGTGGCTCGTGCGCCGATACGCCGACGATGACATGTGGCGTCTGCCGATCTCGCTGCTGGCGCTCGCGATTGTCGTGTGGCAAGTGGCCGCCAATACGAGCGTGCTCAAGGCGGCGCTCGAATGGGGAACGCCTGCCTGCGTCGCGCTCGTGATTCTGCAGAACCTTGCGGAGCAGATCCTGCTGCTCTACGTGTTTTCCGTGCCGGGCTGAAGTCTTATGCACGTCCATATTCTCGGTATTGCGGGCACCTTCATGGCGGGGGTTGCGGCTCTTGCCAAGGCAGCGGGCCATCACGTCACCGGCTCCGACCAAAACGTGTATCCGCCGATGAGCACGCAGCTGCAGGCTCTAGGCATCGACTTCATCGAGGGCTTCGAGGCCTCGCAGTTGACGCCGCGACCCGATGTGGTCGTGGTCGGCAACGTCATGACGCGCGGCCAGCCGGTCATCGAGGCACTGCTCGAGAGCGACATCCCGCAGTCCTCCGGCCCGGAATGGCTGGCGCGCGAAATATTGCGGGGGCGCTGGGTGCTGGCGGTCGCGGGCACGCACGGCAAGACGACCACCGCCTCGGTGCTCGCCTGGATTCTCGAGCACGCAGGCTGCGCGCCCGGATTCCTGATCGGCGGCGCGCCGGCCAACTTCGAATCCAGCGCGCGCCTCGGGCGAGCGCCGTTCTTTGTGATCGAGGCGGACGAGTACGACACGGCCTTCTTTGACAAGCGCGCGAAGTTTGTCCACTACCGTCCACGCACGCTGGTCCTCAACAATCTCGAGTTCGACCACGCCGACATCTATGAGAACGTGGCGGCCATCGAGCGCCAGTTTCATCACCTCATCCGCACCGTACCCGCAAGCGGGCGCATCCTCTGGAACGCCGCCGATGCACGCCTGGCGCGCACCCTCGCAATGGGCTGCTGGACGCCGTGCGAAGGATTTGCGGGTCGCGCCGCCGGGTTGAATGCGCGCTGGACGAGCCGCCCGGCGCCCGGCGTGACCGACGGCTCCTCGTTTGACGTGCTCGAGGGCGCGACCGTGCACGGCCGGGTGCAGTGGGCGCTCATCGGCGACCACAATGTCGACAATGCGCTCGCGAGCCTGGCGGCTGCGCGTCACGCAGGCGTTCCGGTCGCGCAGGCCATTGAGGCGCTGCGCTCCTTCAAGGGCGTCGCGCGGCGCATGCAGGTGCGCGGTGAAGCGGGCGGCATCGTCGTCTATGACGATTTCGCCCATCATCCCACTGCGATTCACACGACGCTCGCGGGCTTGCGCGCGCGAGTCAATGGCGCGCGCATCGTTGCGGTTCTCGAACCGCGCTCGCAGACCATGCGCATGGGCGTGCACCGCGATGCGCTGGCGCCGGCGTTTGCCCTGGCCGACGAGGTATGGATCTATGCGCCTGCCAATCTCGGGTGGGATGTGCAGCCGGTCATCACGGCGCTCGGCGAGCGGGGCCACGTGCAGCGCGATCTGGATGCGCTCGGCGCCGAGCTGTCCCGATCGTTGCGTCCGGGCGACCACGTGCTCGTGATGAGTAATGGCAGCTTCGGCGCCCTGCACGAGCGGCTGCTGGCGGCGCTGCGGGCACGCTTCGGACGCGCCACGGATGCCTGAACGGGTGCCCGCGGCCGACGAAATAGCGCTCTTCCCGCTGCATGCGGTGCTGTTTCCGGGCGGGCCGCTGCCGCTACGGATCTTCGAGCCGCGCTACATCGACATGGTGCGCCGCAGCCTGCGCACGCAGAGCGCCTTTGGCGTCGTGCTGCTCGACGGCGGCGCCGAGACGGGCGGGGTTACCTCGACCGCCGCCGTCGGCACGACGGCGCGGATCGCCGATTTTTATTCTCTGCCGGACGGTCTGCTCGGCATCACCTGCCTCGGCGTGCGCAAATTTCAGCTGCGCGACCGGCGCGTGCAGAGCGACGGGCTGCATCTGGGCGCGGTCGACTGGCTCGCCGCCGAGCGTGAGATCGCGCTGCCCGCCGAGTATCAGCATCTCGGGCAGTTGCTGCGCAAGGTCTTGCCGGAGCTGGGCGCTTTCTATGAAGGCGTCAGCAAGCGCTTCGAGGATAGTGCGTGGGTCGGATACCGCCTGGCGGAGATCCTGCCGCTGAGTCTTTCGGATAAGCAGTACTGCCTTGAGCTCGACGATCCGCTCGCGCGCCTGGCGCGCTTGAGCCCGCTCATCCAGCATGCCGAGTAGGCAGCGAGCGGCGGACATAGAACCGATAGAGGGGCCACCCGATCGCGAGGATCCAGGCGAACACCAGCCAGCCGACGAATCCATCAAAATGGCTCAAGAGAAAGCTCAGGCGGCGCGTCGTGTCGGGAACCGAGGTCGCGCGCGCGAAGAGCATGACCCACACCCATCCGGCATGCAGTCCAATGCAGGCAGCGATGTGGCCGGTGGCCGCGCGCACCGCGGCCAGCAGCACGCCCACCGCAAAAAGGGCGGCAAACGCATCAGCAATCGCGAGCGGGTCTGCAAATGCGCGCAGTGATCCGGCGACCATGGCAAGCCCGCTCGCGGGGACGACGAGCTCCGCGGGTATGCGGTAGCGCGCGATGAAATGCGCTGCTGCGTACACCAGCGCGGTCAGCACAATTGCGCTGCGCGCGCCGGATTCGCGCGCAATGCCGCTGAACATTGCGCCGCGCAGGAAGGTCTCCTCGATGACCGCCACAACGAGCGCGCTCGCGAGAGTCTGCAGGAGAAGGCGCGCCAGGGCTGCGGTATGCACCTCCACGGCCGGCTGCCAGATCCGCAGCCCCATGCCGAGCATGACCGCGACAATCAGGAGCATCAGCCCCGCTCCGAGCGCGAGCGCCAGCGAGAACTCGCGCAGAAACACCCGCCGCGGCACGCCATAACCCAAGCTGCCGCGGTCGGCGAGGCGCAGCCGCCGCGCCACGCAAACGAAACCCACCAGCAGCGCGAGCATGCCTACGCGGCCGGCGATGCGATGAAAAGGAAAGTCGAAATGCGGATGCAGGAGCATCCACGCCGGATAAGCGAACAGCGCCATGGCCGCAAAGCCCGCCACGAGCAGTCCCAAGAACCAGAGGAAGGTGCGCATGGCTAAGAGAATATAACGTGGATCCGGTAGGCTGTCCGCATGTGCGGTATCGCCGGAATCATCGGTGGGCAGGCGAGTGCGGAGGCGGCGCAGGCGATGTCGGCACGGCTCGCGCATCGCGGCCCGGATGGCGACGGCATCTGGATCGGAGCAGGGGCGGCGATCGCGCATCGCCGGCTCGCAATCCTCGATGTGTCCGCGGCGGGCGCGCAGCCGATGCGATCGGCTGCGCACGTCCTCACCTATAACGGCGAGCTCTACAACTTCCACGCACTGCGCGCGCGCTTGCACGTGCCGTTGCGCTCCAATTGCGACACCGAGGTGCTGCTGCAACTGCTCGTACGCGACGGCAAGCGCTGTCTCTCCGAGCTCGTCGGCATGTTCGCGTTCGCGGTCTGGGATGACGAGCGCCGCGAGCTGTTCGCCGCGCGCGATCGCCTCGGCATCAAACCTTTCTATTATCGGGTGCTGGCGGACGGCATCGCCTTCGCTTCGGAACTCAAGGCGTTGCTGGTTCTGGGCACGCCGCCGATCGACAAGAGCGCGGTGCGCGACTTCCTTTTTCACGGCTACGTGCCCGCGCCCAAGACCATCTACCAGGGCATCGCGAAGCTTCCCGCGGGCCATTCCTTAAGCTGGCGGGCGGGTGAAATTCATATCGAACGCTACTGGCAGCCGTCCCTTGAAATCAATCTGCGCGACCGCGAGGCGAGTCTCGGGCAGCTTGATGCGCTGCTGCGCGTGGTGGTCCCAGAGCACACCCTGAGTGACGTGCCGGTTGGAGTGTTCCTCAGCGGCGGCATCGATTCGGCGCTGACCGCCTACTACCTGGACGGCCCGCGCACTTTTACGCTGGGATTTGATGCGGCTGAGCGCTCGGAGGCGGATGCGGCGCGCGCGCTCGCGGCGCATCTGGGCACGCGCCACACGGCGATGAGTGCGACCAGCGCCGATCTCGATGAGGCGCTCGATGCCATCCCGCAGCTCTTCGATGAACCCTTCGGCGACAGTGCCGCCTGGTCGAACTATTTGATCGCCGGCTGCGCGCGCCGCGAAGTGACGGTGGCGCTCAGCGGCGAGGGGGGCGATGAAATCTTCTGCGGCTACCCGCGCTACTGGGCGGGAATCGGTGCGCGCTCGAGCAGCCTCAATCGTGCACTCGCCGACTGGTTGCCGCCGCTGTCGCGCTTCGGGCAGTCCATGCAGCGGCGTGCATGGACCGGGCTGACGGGGTTTTCGGCCGCCTTGGGTGCCCTGACCGCCGTGCAGATGGATGCGCTGCTGGATCCGGCGTGGCTCGAGAGCGACTACGACTACCATTGGTTCTACCGCCAGTTCTGGCGCGAGTCGCTCGATCCGCTCGCGCAGCTGCGCTGGCTCGACATCAACACCAACCTGCCGGAGGGTCTGCTCGTGAAGGTCGATCGGACGAGCATGGCGCATTCGCTCGAAGTGCGACCGCCGCTGCTCGATCACCGCCTCGTCGAGTTCATGCTCGGAGTGGATCCGCGGCTGCTCGCGGATCAGAACGCGCGGCAAGGCAAGTTATTGGTGCGCGAGCTCATGCGGCCGCGACTGCCGCCCGGGCACCTCGAGCGTCCCAAGAGCGGCTTCGGCCTGCCGGCGCACCGCTGGATACGGCGCCATCCGCACATGTGGAAGGCCGCGATCGGGCGCCTCATGGAGCGGGGTGTGCTGCGCCGGCCGGTGTCGATCGAATTCCGTCGCGCCTGGTCTTTGCTGGTGCTCGACCGCTGGTTCAGTGCATTCACTTAGTGCCGGCGACGAGCTCATCGAGCATGCTGCGCAGGTGCGTGCGCCAATGCGCTGCCGCAGCGCCGGTGAGCGCGCGGGTGCGGGCCGTGTCGAGCACGCTGTAGGCTGGCCGCTGCGCCGGGGTCGGGTACTGCGCGGTACGGATGGGCAGCACGGTGATCGCCTGCGTCAGCAGGCCGCGTTGCAACGCTTCTTCCTGAATTGCGATTGCGAAGTCATACCAGCTGGCAACCCCCGCATCGCACCAGTGGTAGATTCCAGCCGCCGCGTCGAGCTCAATCATCCGCCACAGGACCTGCGCCAGACTCGTTGCCCAGGTGGGCGAGCCGATCTGGTCGCAGACGACGCGCAATTCTGGCTTTGCGGCCATGAGGCGCAGCATGGTGCGTACAAAATTCTGACCATAGGCCGCGTAAACCCACGAAGTGCGCATGACGATCGCGGGCGCGCCGTCCGCGAGCGCCTGGCGCTCGCCGGCAAGCTTCGTCGCGCCGTACGCGCCGAGGGGTGCGGTGGCTGCGTCCGGCTCGTAGGGATTTGATCCGCGGCCATCAAATACAAAATCGGTCGACAGCTGCAGGAGGCGCGCGTCTGTGCTGCGTGCCGCCTGTGCCAGATATCCGACGGCCGTCGCATTAAGCGCATGGGCGGCTGCACGCGCATTCTCGGCAGCATCCACGGCGGTAAAGGCTGCCGCATTCACGATCCACTGCGGCGCCTCTGCAGCAACCGCGCGCCTGACCTGCTGCGCATCGGTGATGTCCAGATCCGCATGCGTAAGCGCGCTGACCACCGCTGCGGGCGGAGCCAACGCGCGCAAGGCGCGGCCGACCTGGCCGCCCGCTCCGGTCAAGAGCACCTTCACGGCGAGCCGTCCGCGTCACGGGTCAGCACGCGGGCAGCATGAGCGGACAGGATTGCAGACGCGGCGAACGCGATCGGCGCCACCTCGCCGCCACTGGTGCGGCATACCCGCGCGGTGGGGGCGCTAGCTCTTAGCATCGTCGAGCGACTCCGTCAGGCGAATACCGGCAGCGCCGGCAGCGGCGAGTGGCACCTTCGGCTCCTGCTCCAGCGACTTCAATATCTCGCGCGCCATGCGCTCATCGATTTCGGCCGCGTTCTTCAGATCGACCGGGTAGCGGATCATGGCCTCGATACCCGTCGCGACGTATCGCAGCTGCACGTTCGGCTGCAGGCTGCCCACCGGCGCCCAGATGACGGTACGCGCGATCTCCTGCGTTTGCCGCTCTATCTCTTCGCGATAATCGGCGAGCGCACGGTCGACCGCCGCCAGCAAGCGTTTTTTGACGTCGGCGTAATCGGCCTGCGCGGCGAGCGTGAGCGTGATCTCGTGCCAATCGAAGTTGGTGCCATGAATCTGCTTGAATAGACCGGCGCCTACCTGGAAAACGATGGAGTTCGAGAACGCCACCACGCGGCCGGTCGGGCCATCCGACCCGCGGCCGCCGCGCAGCTCCATCAGATGAAACCGCACCAGTCCCACATCGATTACTTCTCCGGTCACGCCGCCGATCTGTACGCGATCGCCCACGCGGATGCCGAATTTACCGATCAGGAAGAAATATCCGACGATGGCAATGATGACGCCCTGCATCGCGACCGCGACGCCCGCGGTAATGAGGCCGGCGAATGTAACGATGGATCCGGCGCTGCTCGCGAATGCGAACGAAATGATGATCGCCATCAGGAACCAAAATACGAACCGCCGCAGCAACAGGAACTGGTATCTGCGCCGCGGATCAGTGACGTAGCGATAGACGGCCCGCCGCCACAAGTCCGCCCCGCCGATTACGATCATTAGCACCACAATCAGAGATCCCAGGCGCAGCCCGAGGCTCTTAAGATCGCTGCGCAAGTCGACTCTGGCGGCATCCTGCCAATTGCCGAGGTTTCTGCCGTAGAGCTCCAGCAGCACGGCCTGCTTGCTCAATGGAATGACCGCGGCGGCGAGGCGTTTGAACTCGCCTGCGAGCGCATCCAGCTGCGCGCGTTCGTCCTGCAGCGTCGAACTGTTCGCGGTGTCGGCTTGTTTGCCGAGCTCATCGCCGCGACTCGACAGCGCTTTGAGTTGAGCCAGGTACGGCGCACTCAACTGCTTTGCCGAGGCCTCGAGCGCCGCGGTCTGCTGCATGAGGGAAGCGATCGAGCGGATCTTTTCGGCGAGCGCGAACGCATCGGCCGCCAGATTCCAAATGCCGCTGGTATCGATTCTTTTTGCCGCCGCCGGCGCCAAGGGCGCGGCGCTGAGCGGCGTCGCCGTGGCACCGGTTGGCGCGCTGCCGGCGCTTGCCGGCGTCGACGCCTGCGTCATGCCGGGAATGGCGCGCGCAAGGGCTTCAATCTGCGCGCGCAGGCCAGTCGCACCCAGGCCGTTGGCGCTGCTGCCGGTTACGAACTCCAGCATGCTGTGCACAGCGTCGCGGCGCGCACCCGCCAGATCGAGCTCGCCCTGCAACTCTGAGATTTGCGCTTGCAGCTGCTGACGATCCTTGGCGCCCGCAGTCGCGAGCTTCTGCCGGTCCCCATCGAGCTCCGCTTGCGTGTCCTGCACCTGCTTGTCAAAGCGCGCCTGCAACTGGCCGAGCGACTGGTACTGAGACAGCACCGTGCTCTGCCCCTGGCTTGCGGGCGTGGTGTCGACGATGAACGCAGCCTCGGCGCGCGCAAATTCAAAGGCCAATCGTACGGCTTGGGTCGCGGCCTGACGATTGTCGTAGAGGATCGCAAGATCGGTTGCCGTCGTTGCCATCTGCTGCTGCACGTTGAGCCCGTGATACCAGTCGATGCTCTGGTCGAGAAATTTCAATACCTGCGCGGCGGTCAGAGGTGCAGTGGCAGCTGCCTGCGGGGCAGCGGCAGTGGCTGCGCTCACGAAGGCGGTGACGACGACGGCGCTGCATAGATGCCACACGCGAGCGCGCCAGCTGCAGTCGGCGCGCTCCGCCGAGGGCTGTTCTGAAGTGCCAGGCATGCGGCATTGTACTACGTGTGCCGGCATTCGAGCCGCTGCCGGGTTGCGCGAATTGCGCGTGCAGATCATGCATCGATGGACAACCGCACGGGCGAGTTGCGCCGCAGTCGGGCAAGCAAGACACTCAGCTATCGAACCTCACGTCTAAATCGGTCAACATGCCGACCGTGATCACTCCGCACTCCTTTGTAGAATGGCCTGGTCGCCAAATTCCGAGGTCGGTATGGCAAATTGCCGCATCTTTCAATTCCTGAATCGTTTCACCCCGCGGGGGGCACTGGATTCCGGATTTGACGTTATCGACAACTCCTCGAATGAAAGACCGGATTGGTTTGAGTATTGGCACGAGACGCAGCAGTAGAGGATCTGCGCGGATGACCGCTTTCTGGCAGGGTCGCAAGGTTTTGCTGACCGGGCACACCGGATTCAAGGGTGCATGGATGAGCGTGTGGCTGCGCGCGCTCGGCGCGGATCTGACCGGGTTCGCCCTGCCACCGGCGACCACACCCAACCTCTGGTCGATGGTCGGCGGCGGCGTGCATTCGGTGATCGGCGACATTACCGACGCGGCGCTGGTGCGCGCGCTGGTCGAGGAAACGAGGCCGCAGGTGGTGATTCACATGGCGGCCCAGGCTCTGGTTCGCGACTCTTATCGCGATCCGCTGCGCACCCTTGCAACGAATGTGCTGGGAACAGCGAATCTGCTCCAGGCCTGCCGCTTCGCGCCGGCCCTGCAGTGCGTCCTCGTGGTCACGAGCGACAAGGTTTATGAATCCGACGGCAGCGGCCACGCGTTTGCGGAGGGCGATCGTCTCGGCGGCCACGATCCATACAGCAGCAGCAAAGCGTGCGCCGAGCTTGTGACCTCAAGTTTTCGCCACAGCTTCTATCGCGCGGGAGCGCCGCTTGCGACCGCGCGCGCCGGTAATGTGATTGGCGGCGGCGACTGGTCAGCAGATCGCCTCATTCCTGACTGCGTGCGGGCACTCGTTGCGGGTGTGCCGGTGCAGCTGCGCTGTCCTGAGGCGATCCGGCCGTGGCAGCATGTCCTCGAGCCCCTGTCGGGGTACTTGGCTCTGCTGCAGGCGCTCATCGAGTCCCCCGACAGCGCGCCGCGAACGATAAATCTCGGGCCGGATTCGTCGGGCGCGTGCACGGTGCGCGAGGTGGTGGACGCGTTCAGCGCCCGATTCGGCGGCAAGCCCGGCTGGGTGCGCGAGCGGGGCGCGCAGCCAGCGGAGATGCAGACACTCGTGCTCTCCTCGGCAGTCGCACACCGTACCCTCGGGTGGCGGCCGCAGTTGAGCCTCGATGCGTGTTTGTCCTGGACTGCCGACTGGTATCGTGCGCAGCTTGACGGTGCGGACATGCTGGCGCTGTGCCAGGAGCAAATCGCACAGTACCAGCGCCTGATGCTGAGCAACCGGGGTCTATAGCCATGAAGTGCGTCATTCTTGCGGGCGGCAAAGGTACGCGGATCGCCGAGGAATCCAATGTCCGGCCGAAGCCGATGGTCGAGATCGGCGGCCGCCCGCTCTTGTGGCACATCATGAAGCTCTACTCGTCGTTCGCAGTGAACGAGTTCGTCGTGTGCCTTGGCTACAAGGGCTACATGGTCAAGGAGTATTTTGCGAACTACTTTTTGCACCAGGCCGACGTCACTTTCGACATGGCGAAGAATCGAATCAGCTACCACGATTCGCGCAGCGAGCCTTGGCAGGTCACCCTGGTTGACACCGGCGAAGAGACCATGACCGGTGGGCGTCTGTTGCGCGTGCGTGACTATCTCGATGCCGCAGCGCCGTTTTGCATGACCTACGGCGATGGCCTGTCAAACATCGATATCCGCGCTGAGATCGCCTTTCACGCCGAGCACGGTTGCAAGGCGACCGTAGCGTGCGTGCGTCCGCCGGCGCGCTTCGGACGGATTGTCATGGAAGGCCGCAAAGTCGTCTCCTTCGAGGAAAAACCCCAGATCGAGGGCGGGCTCATCAACGGCGGCTTTTTCGTGCTCGAGCCGGGCGTTCTCGATCTTGTTTCGGGCGATCACACCGTCTGGGAAAAGGAGCCCATGGAGCATCTGGCCGCGCACGGCGAGCTCGCCGCGTGGGTGCATCAGGGATTCTGGCAGCCGATGGATACGCTGCGCGACATGATGAATCTGAACGCGCTGTGGGATGCCAACAAGGCGCCCTGGAAATCATGGCCCTGACACCGGGAGCGCGCACGCTGTGCCGCGCGTGCGACGCTGAGCTCACCGTGACTTTCGCCGATCTGGGACTGCAGCCTCCGGCAAACGCCTTTTTGCACCCCGCGGCGGACCTCGAGCAAGAGAAGCGTTATCCGCTGCGCGCCAAAGTGTGCTGCGCGTGCAAGCTCGTGCAAGTCGACTTCGACGTGCCTCCGCAGGAGCTCTTCAGCAACTATGCCTATTTCTCGTCCTATTCCGATGACTGGCTGGCGCACGCGCGGCGCTTTTGCGCCGTGGCGCGCGAGCGCTTCGCTCTCAATGCCGAGAGCCTGGTAGTCGAGCTCGGCAGCAATGATGGTTATCTGCTCAAGGAGTTCGTCGCCGCCGGCATACCGGTACTGGGCATTGATCCGTCGGATACCGTTGCCGCGGCTGCCACGAGCCGGGGAGTGGCGACGCTCGTCGATTTCTTCGGCGCAGATCTGGCGGCGCGGCTTGCGGCGCAGGGGCACAAGGCTGACTTGATCATCGGCAATAACGTCCTCGCGCATGTGCCGGCGCTCAATGACTTTGTCGCGGGCATTGCGGCGCTGCTGAAGCCGGCCGGTACCGTGACTATCGAGTTTCCGCACCTCCTCAGGCTGATTGAGAACGCTGAATTCGACACGATCTATCATGAGCACTTTTCCTACATCTCCTTGTACGCGATCGAGCGCGTGTTTTCCCTGCGGGGATTGCACATCTTCGATGTGGAGGAGCTGCCGACGCATGGAGGGTCACTGCGCATCTATGCCGCGCACGCCGCTCGCGGGCTCGAGGACAGCGGCGCCTTGTGCCGGGTGCGCGCGGCGGAGATGCGCGCGGGACTTGGGGATCTTGACGCGTACCGGCGCTTTTCCGAACGGGTCGCCGCCTGCCGCAGCTCGCTTCTCGAGTTTCTGACGCGCGCCAAGGCTCAAGATAAAGTGGTGGCCGCCTATGGCGCGGCGGCTAAGGGCAATACCTTGCTCAACTTCTGCGGCCTCACCGCAAATGACATTCCGATGGTCGCCGACCGCAATCCGCACAAGCAAGCCAAATTGCTGCCCGGCAGCCATATTCCCGTGGTCTCTCCGGAGGAGCTGCGCAGGCACAAGCCGGACTACGTGCTGATATTGCCCTGGAACCTGAAAACGGAAATCATGCGGCAGCTCGATGGCATCAGAGCCTGGGGCGGCCGTTTCGTAACCGCGGTTCCCACGGTGCATTGCTACGAATGAGATTTAGCGCAATCCCGCTGGCCGGTGCCTATATCGTCGACATTGATCGCGCATCCGACGAGCGTGGGTTTTTTGCCCGCACCTTTTGCGCGCGGGAATTTGCCGCATATGGATTTAACGCGGCGGCGCTCGAGTGCAGCGCGTCATTCAACGCCCGCACGGCGACCCTGCGGGGCATGCACTATCAGGCGCCTCCCCATGAAGAGGATAAGCTCGTGCGCTGCACCGCCGGGGCCGTCTTCGATGTCATCGTCGACATTCGCAGTGGATCGCCGTCGTTCGGCCAATGGTTCGGAACGGAGCTCAGCGCCAGCAACCACCGCGCGCTACTCGCCCCGAAGGGCTTTGCGCACGGATTTATCAGCCTCGCCGATGCGAGCGAAGTTCTGTACATGATTTCCGCGCGTCATGAGCCCGCAGCCGCCCGCGGTTTTCTTTGGAACGATCCAAAGGTGGGCATTGCATGGCCGCTGCAGCCGCTCGTCATCAGCGCGCGCGATGCCGCCTATCAGCCGCTCGAGCATGGCCACTGCTAAGCGAATTCTCATCAGCGGCGCAGGCGGATTCATCGGGCGCTGGAGCGTGCCGCCGCTGCTGACGCGCGGCTACGAGGTGCACGCGCTCCTGTCGGACGATGCGCGCTCGCGCAGCGTACCGGCGCAACTGGCCGCCGCCGCGGTGCACTACGGCGATCTCTTCGATCCCACCAGCGTCGAGAAACTCTGCGCTGCAGTGCGGCCCACGCACCTGTTGCACTTCGCCTGGATCGCAACGCCGCGGCTCTACGCGCTGAGTGCCGAGAATTTTGCCTGGGTCGCCGCGAGCTTGCATCTGCTGCGGACTTTTCACCAGCACGGCGGAACTCGTGCCGTGCTCGCCGGCAGCTGCGCAGAATACGATTGGTCACGGGTGGATGTCTGTCGGGAGGGCTCAAGTGCGCTCGCAACCAGTGCGGCAGCCGGCAGCACGCCGTATGCGATCTGCAAGCTGGCGTTGCAAGAAATGCTGGCGAGCTTCGGCTCTCATTACGGCTTGTCGAGCGCATCGGGCCGTATTTTTTTTCCGTTCGGCCCGTACGAGCATCCCGAGCGGCTCGTGCCGTCGGTGGTGCGCAAGCTACTTTCGGATCAGCAGGCGCCGTGCTCGCACGGACGCCAGGTTCGGAATTTCCTGCACGTCGCCGATGTGGGTGATGCCTTTGCCGCGCTCCTCGACAGCGACCTGCAAGGGCCGGTCAACATCGGCTCGTCTGAGCGGATCTCGATCGCGGCGCTGGTCGGGCGCATTGCAACCCTGATCGGCCGCCCGGATCTGCTGCGGCTCGGCGCACGCGCGGCCGGCGCGAATGAGCCGGCGGTGCTCGTGCCGGACGTGCATCGGCTCTACGATGAGGTGGGCTGGCGGCCGCGCTTCACGCTCGAGGATGGCTTGGCGGACACGATCGCATGGTGGCAAGGCATGCTGACCCGTGGCACGGCGGCCGAATAGATTGCCGCCCGAGGCTTGTGGGCGCCTGGCATCCGGAGCCGCTGCACGCGCGCGCCACCCTGCAGAGCGCCGCGCCCGTTAAGGCATCAGCGCGCCTCACTCGCCAGGCTTGCAAAGAGCGCGACATAGCGGGCTTGGTAGCTGTGCATGCTGTAGCGACTTTCAACGTGGGCCCGGCCGGCGGCACCCAGGCGCGCTCGCAGCTCGGCCGAGACAATCAGGCGCTCGAGTGCCTGCTCCCATTCTGCATCGTTGCGCGCGTACAGGCCCGTGCGGCCATCGATCACCGCTTCGGTGTTTGCCCCGACGGGCGAGGCGACGCAGGGCAGCGATGCGGCCATGTACTGCAGCAGCTTGAATGCGCACTTGCCGCGGGACCACGCGTCGTCCGTCAACGGCATGACGCCGATGTGCGCTCCGGCAAGGGCCGTGATCTCGGCGGCCGGGCTCCAGGGGACGGGCTCGATGCGCACCTCCGGCCACTCGGGAAAGCGCGAGCAGATGATGCGCAGCCGCAGCGCCGGATGGCGCGCGCTCAGACGCGCAAGCGCCGCACGCATGATCTGCAGGTAAACGAGATTTTCGGGATTGCCCACCCACGCTATCGTCGGCGGATCACCTTGCCTCGCCGAGGTCGCCCGGTACACGCTGGCGTCAAGCGCGGTCGGCAACATGACGATGCGCCGCGCGTGCGGCGCGGCCGCGGCGGCCAGCACGTCGTTGCCCGCCGCGACCACATCCACCCCGCCGCAGGTTGCGGCGAACTTCTGGCGGCGCCACCATGAATCGTCCGCTGGCTCGCCCAGGCGGCGCGGCTTGCGCACGTAGATGGCATCGTCGAAGTCGAAGATCCGACGCGGAGCCAACGCCGCGAACAGGCGCGCCTCCACGCCGGCGAGCTTGATCTGGTGCAGCACGACCACGCTCGAGCGCCGCAGCAACTCGCGACGCTCCCAGGTACGCACGAGGTAGCGACCGGAAGGAAAGCGGTGAAGCCCCACGGTCCAGCCGGCCGCTTCCAGCGCGCCCACCAAGCTCGACATGCGATAGCGGAACGACGGCTGTTCGAGCCGGTAGCCGAGGAGCGTCGCGTGCGGCACCCGAGCAGCTCTACACGGCGACAGGCCGGCTGAGGAGGCCTGAAATTGCGGTGAGTGCAATGCCGAGCCCGTCGGCGAGCCGCAAATCCCCGGCGCGGCGTGCGAGCGCAGCTCGCGCCGAGTCATCGTCCAACAGCGACGTCGCAACGCTCACAATGTGGTGAGCGTTCAAGGTTGCCGCGAGCGCAAGCCCAGCCTCCGCGCATTGCCGCACGCGTTTCGCCTGATCCTTCGCGATCGAAACCCCGATGCAGGGCGCGCGGCAGGCGATGGCCTGGAGCAAAGTCGAGCCGCCGTTCGCGATGACGAGGCGTGCATGCCGCATGAGAGAGGTGAGTTCGATGAGCGGCAGGCGCGGCAGCGTCTGCAGCGCGGCGGGAACCGGCAGCTCCTCGCCATTGGCGGAGGCTACGAGTACGGTCGTGATTCCACGCGCCGCGAGCGCATGGGCGGCGGCCGCAAAGACCTGCACGGCATCCCGTGCGCCGGGGTGCCCGGTGCCGCCGCCGGGAACGAGGAGCACATAGGGTTTGTTGCTGAGGTCGAGCCGTTGCAGCACCGCCGCCTGCGCATCCGGATCGGGGGCCGGCAGCATCACGTCGAGGTAGCGCAGGATCGGGCGACCCATCCAGCGCAGCTTGAACCTCTCCACGGCATTCAAAGAACCGGTGAGGAGCTCCGGGTAGGCGAGCCAGTGCTCATCGATCAGCGCCATCCAACGCAGGCGAAACGCCTTGCGGCGCTGGCGTGCGCGGGCGCTGACGTAGACGACGCGCGCGCCGATGCGTTGCGCGGCGCGCAGCTGCGCGGTTCGCCCGGCATTGTCAAACATGACCACGTGCGGGCGCATCTGCTCGATGAGGGCGATCACCTCGGGCGTGTGGAAAGTGGGCGATGAGGGCAGCAGCGTGCAGTCGAAGGCGGCATCAATCTCGTACGGCGCTTCGCGGCTGAGCGCGAAGTGGATCTGCGCATCGGACCAGCGCGCTGCGACCGCCTGCGCGATTTGAATCGTGCGCGCGTATTCGCCCATGCCATGCGGACCGGAGACCGGCAGGAACAGGAATCGCGGTGCGCTGATGGCGCCGGGGTGCACCGGCTCCGCGACCGCGGCCCGCGCGTCGCGAGCCTCGCCGGGCGGGCGCGCGCGCACGTATTCCAGCGAGTCGAGCCGCGCAAGCCTTTCGATTGCGGCGAGCGCCGTGTCGATGCCGTTGCTCACCGCGGCGCTGGCCGCCTCATCTGCCACCGTAACCCGCGGCGCGGCGCCGCCGCCTGCCTCGAGCATGCCCAGGGTCACCCGCTCGAGATCCGCCGCATCGAGGCGCGCGCTCGCAACGAGCCCGCTGCGTACGCAGCGTTTGATGCGGTACGCCTGATCGGCCGCGATGGGCACCGCGACGCACGGCCGCTTGCAGGCGAGCGCCTGCAGCATCGTGTCCCCGCCATTGGCGACCACCAGGCGGGCGCCGCGAATGAGCTCGCTCACGGTCGCGATCGGCAGCCGCGGAGCCAGCTTCAGATTGTCGGCGTGGGGCGTGCCCCGCGCGCGCTGCGGAGTCACGCCGACGAGAATCGTCGGGTAAGAGCGCAGCGCAATGCGGCGCGCCGCCTCCGCGACCACCTGCGGCGCAGCGAGCGCTCCGGGATGGCCGGTGCCGCCGCCGGGCACGACCAGAATGTATTCGCCCGCGCGCACAGCAAAACGCGCCATCACCGAGTGGGCGAGCGCCGCGTCGCTCTGCGGCAGCACCGTATCGAGGAAGCGCACCGTCGGGCGTCCGAGCAGCAGCAACTTCAGCCGTTCGATACCGCCCAGTGCGCCGGCGATGAACTGCGGATAGGCGATCCAATGCTCGTCGAGGAGCCGCATCCAGCGCAGCCGAAATGCCCTGCGCCGCTGCTTCGGGCGCGAGCTGATGAAGACGGTGCGCGCGCCACTGGTGACCGCCGCATGCAGTTGCGAAGTGCGGCCGGCATTGTCAAACAGCACGATGGTGGGCCGGAATTCGCGGATCAATGCCGCAACCTCGCGCGAATGGAAGGTTGGCGACGACGGCAGAAATGTCGCCGGGAAGGGCGTATCGGCCGCATAGGCCGCGCCGCGGCTGAGCGCAAAGCGGATCTCGACATGCGGCCAGCGGCGTGCCGCGGCGGTCGCGATCGCTACGGTGCGCGCGTACTCGCCCATGCCGCGCGGCCCGGACACCGGGATGAAGAGGAGGCGCGTGTGGCCGTCGCTCATGCGAAGTTCAATCAGCGCAGCGCGCGGTGCTCATTCCCAATACTGATATGGGACGCGTGGTCAATCAATGAATGATGGTCAGCGCGATGGCGCGGCCCTGCGCACGTGCACTGCAGTCTGCCCGGGCGCGGCCGTGCAGACCCTCGCCATCATGGACGCGACCTCTCGGGAGCGGTCCCGGGGACTCGAGGCGCGGCCGCGGGGCGCCCGTCACGGCAACTCACCCCGTCAGTGCGCGCCATGCGCCGATGACCGCTGGCGGCTGGATCCCCAGAATATTGGGGCGGCCGGCTATTTCCCCGACGAGCGCAATGGCGGGTGTCGTGACGCCTCCCGGCCGATACAGGCGCGGATCGGATACACCGAAGAGCGCCACGGTCGGGCATTGGAGCGCGGCGGCCGCGTGCGCCGGGCCGGTGTCGACAGACACGAGGCTTTGCGCGCGCTCCAGGAGCGGCAGCAGGATGCGGATCGGCAGATCGTCGGCCACATTGTGCAAGTCAGGTACATTGGCGCGCCGAATGATTTGCGCGTTGAGTGCGAACTCGCGCGGCACGCCCATGAGCACGATCGCGGCACCCGGACGCGCCGCGCGCAGCGCGCGAATGACGGCGGCCCAGCGCTCCGGCGGCCAATACTTGGTGTTCGTGGCGCGGCGCCGCAGCCACCCGCGCATGGTGCGCTTGTTACCGGTCTGCAGCAGAATGAGCTCGCGTTTGCCCAGGCCGCGGCGCGCGAGCCAGGGCTCGAGCGCGCTGCGCGCGGCCGCGTCGACGCTGAGCACGGCATTGCTCGCGATGCGCACGTTGCCCGGCGCCAGGATTTCGGCGAATGCCGGCGGAGTGGAGTTCGCCAAGCGGATCCAGCGATCGACGAAGTGCTCTCCCGGCACCCGCGGCAGCGCCGCATCTTCGCAGACGAAGTCATCCGGGATCCCGCCGCGGCGCAGGAGCTCGCGACCGGCGCCCGTGTCGCAGAACCACGTGGGCCCGGCGCCTCGTGCGCGCAGCCAATGCACGAGACGCTGCTGGCTGCGGCTCGCCCAGTAGGGTGACTTGCGGCTGCGCAGGACGAAGATCTCGCCCACGCCGGGCTGACCCTGCAGCAGCGGCCGGCTCCAGGGGCCGGAGGCGATGAGATCGGCCGAGGTTCCCAGACGCGCGTGCAGCTGACGCAACAGAGCCGTGAGCAACACCATGTCCCCGAATGCGCCGCAGCGCATGACGAGCGGGCGCTGCGGACTCATGCGCGCGCGATCACTGCAGCGGTCGGGGCTCTAGGCCCTCGGCCCGGGCGAGCTGCAGCAATCCCCCATCGCCGACGAGATGCAGCGCGCCGACGACGACGAGGTAGTTCTGCTCGGCCTTGAGGAGTCTCTCGATTTGCGGCAGCCAGCGGCGATTGCGGTCGGTGACGAGCGCGCGATACAGGTGCGGAAAACCGCGAAAGTCCTCGCTCATGAGCGCCGCAAGCTTGGCGCCGTTACCACTGCGCCAGGCGGCGAGGATGTCCTGCGTATCGCGCTCGGCATCGTGCATGTCCATGACGGTCTGCTCGAGGAAAGCCGCTTGATCCTCCTTCGACAGCGAGGCGAGGATGCCGACCTGCTGCTCGATGGTTTCAAGTCCCTGAATCGGCTTGCCGTCGGCATGGGCACGCCGTCCGAGCTGTCGCTCCACGCCCTCATCGGGATCGAACCCGAGCTGGACGTACTCGAGCTGCGTGAGGGTGAGCGCGGCCGCCCAGGGCTCGAACTGCTGCAGGCCCTCGAGCGGCAGCCCCAGGCGCGCAGCCTCCGCCGCGACGCGGCCGTAGCGCACGTCGCCGAGCGCTTCGTGCAGCGTGGAGCCGTCGGCGAACATGCCTTTCTGCAGGACCAGCGCCTGTGCGGCGGGGGAGTCCAGCTGGTCGATATCGACCTCCATGACGAGGCGCTTGGCGGCTGCGTAGGCGTGTTCGAAGGCAGGCGGCAGGCCCGCGTCATCCTTTTTCAGAAGGTGCACGGAGCCTGCGAGGTAGACGGTGTTGTGCGCGCCCGTGAGCGCCCAGACGGGACTTTGAGCCTGCGCGTCTAGGCAGCCGAGGAGACCGACGATGAGGAGCCAACGGCGCATTCTTCTACCCACACGACCTCGGTGGTGAGAGTACCATCCGCTCGCAACTGCAGGGTGCGGTACGCGGGCGGCAGCGAATCGAGCGCGAATTCCTCCGAGCCCGGCATGAACTGTGCGCAGGTCGACGGCGTCGCGAGCAGGCGCACATCGCCGCGCAGCGCGTCGAAGCATTGATGCACGTGGCCCCAGAGGACTGCGCGCACATTGTGGTGCCGGTCGAGGACCTTCCAGAAATCGGCGGCGTTCCTAAGGCCGACCGCGTCGAGCCAAGAACTCGACATGCTCACCGGGTGATGATGCAGGCACACGAGCGCGTGCCGGCCGGCTGCGGTGCGCAGCGCCTGATCCAGTTGCGTGAGGCTGGCGGCGCTCAGGCGGCCTGCCGCGGAGCCTGCGACCCAGGTGTCGAGCAGCACCACGCGCCACGGTCCGAGGTCGAATTGGCCGCCGACGACAAAAGGCTCGCAGTCAAGCTCGCGCCGCAGGGCCTCGGGATCGTCGTGGTTACCGGGGATACATAACACGGGAGCCCCGGCGTTTCTCAAGAGGCGACGGAAATGGGCATAGCCGGCCGGATCATCCTGGACGATGTCGCCGGTGACGAGCACCGCATCGACCGGCCAGTCGCGGGCCCGCGCTCGCGCCAGGGCGTGAGCGAGCGCCGGGGCCGTCTGTACGCCGCGCAGCGACTCGGTTTCGTTGCCGTACAGGTGCGGATCGGTGAATTGTATGAGACGCAGCTGGCTCATGTTCGACACGTCATGCGGAGCGCCCTGGGACTTCGTGTGATGGAAAGCGTAGCAAAAGTTCGCGGGGTTCAAAGTGAACTGGATCAAGGCAAGAACGCTCGCCGGTACGCGTAGTGACGCAGTACGCGTCGCGCAAGCGGATATTGTGAAGCCGGCCACGCGCGGTGTCGGTCGCCCCCGACAGGTGCACGCGCCGCAGGGCGCGATTGCCGCGCGGGATCGCGTGATGGAAAATGCCGCCCCGCTCCTGCACCGCCCGACCCCCATACCGGATTGAACCCATGACCAGCCACCGTGAACTTGCCAATGCGATCCGCGCCCTTGCCATGGATGCCGTGCAGCGCGCCGTGTCCGGGCATCCGGGTGCACCGATGGGAATGGCCGATATTGCCGAAGTGCTGTGGCGCAGCGTCCTCAAATACAATCCCGGCAATCCCCGCTGGATCGACCGGGACCGCTTCGTGCTCTCGAACGGCCACGCGTCGATGCTGTTGTATGCGCTGCTGTATCTCACCGGTTATCCGCTCGGCATCGATGAAATCAAGAATTTCCGCCAGCTCGGCTCGCGCACCGCGGGTCACCCTGAACATGATCTGGACATCGGGATCGAAACCACCACCGGTCCTCTCGGCCAAGGCCTCGCCAACGCAGTCGGCATGGCGCTCACCGAGAAGCTGCTGGCGCTCGAGTTCAACCGCCCGGGGCTGGAAGTCGTCGATCACTACACCTATGTGTTCATGGGCGACGGCTGCCTGATGGAAGGCATTTCGCACGAGGCCTGCTCCTTCGCCGGCACCTTCGGGCTCGGCAAGCTCATCGGCTTCTACGACGACAACGGCATTTCCATCGACGGCAAGGTCGCGGGGTGGTTCCTTGATGACACGCCGAAGCGCTTCGCGGCCTACGGCTGGCACGTGATGGCGCACGTCGATGGGCAGGACGCCGAGGCGGTGGCCGCGGCCATCCAGGCGGCGCGCGCGCAGACGGCGCGCCCGTCGCTCATCTGCTGCAAGACGGTCATCGGCTGGGGGGCCCCGAATCGCCAGGGCACCAAAGCGGCCCATGGCGAAGCGCTGGGGGTTGAGGAAGTCGCGCTCGCCCGCAAGACGCTCAACTGGACGAGCGAGCCGTTTGTGATCCCCGCGCCGCTGCTCAAGGAATGGGATCACCGCGCGGCGGGCGCGGCCGCGGAAGCCAAATGGAACGAGCTTTTCGCCCGCTACCGCGCGGCGAATCCGCAATTGGCGGCCGAGCTTGAGCGCCGCATGAGGGGGGATCTGCCGGCACAGTGGAATGACATCGCCGCCCAAGCGCGCGCCGCGGCACAGCAGGAGTCGAAGCCGAAGGCCACCCGCCAGACCTCGCAGGCCTCCTTGAACGTGATCGGTCCTGCGCTTCCGGAGCTGCTCGGCGGCTCCGCCGATCTCACCGGTTCAAACAACACCGAGCAGAAGAACTCTGTCGCGGTGACTCCGACGGATTTTTCCGGCCGTTATTTTCACTACGGCGTGCGCGAATTTGGCATGACGGCGATCATGAGCGGCATGGCGCTGCACGGCGGATTCATCCCCTACGGCGGCACCTTTCTGGTGTTCTCCGACTACGCGCGCAACGCCGTGCGCCTGGCCTCACTCATGCATCAGCGCGTGATCCTGGTGTATACGCACGATTCCATCGGTCTCGGCGAGGACGGGCCGACGCATCAGCCCATAGAACACCTGACAAGCCTGCGCGCCATGCCGAATCTGAGCCTGTGGCGGCCCTGCGATTCGCTCGAGACGGCCGTCGCCTGGGTCGCGGCCATCGAGCGGCGCACCGGTCCGACGGCGCTCGTGCTCACGCGCCAGGCGCTGCCGCAGCAGACGCGCACCGCGCAGCAGCAGGCGGCCGTGCGCCGCGGCGGCTACGTGCTCATCGACTGCGCGGGCACAGCGCAAGCCCTCGTCATTGCAACCGGCTCGGAAGTGGGCATTGCCGCGCAGGCGGTGCAGAGCCTGAACGAGCGCGGGCGGCGCGTGCGTCTCGTGTCGATGCCCGCAACCGATATCTTCGATGCTCAGGATGCGGCCTACCGCGAGACGGTGCTGCCCAAGGCGGTCGGCAGGCGCCTGGCGGTGGAGGCGGGAGCAACGCTCGGCTGGTGGCGCTATGTCGGAAGCGAAGGCCGCGTGCTCGGCATCGATCACTTCGGCGCCTCGGGCAAGGCGTCCGACCTATTTCCACACTTCGGCTTCACGGCCGATAATGTCGTCAAGCAAGTCGAAGAATTGCTGCAGAGCTGAGGGAAACATGCCAATCAGGGTCGGTATCAATGGGTATGGCCGCATCGGCCGCAACATTCTGCGCGCGCTCTACGAAGCCAAGCGCACGGCGCAAATCCAGATCGTGGCCATCAACGATCTCGGCGACGCGCACACCAACGCGCATCTCACCCGCTACGACACCGTGCACGGCAAATTCCCAGGCGAAGTGATAGTTGATGGCGATGCGATGGTCGTGAACGGCGATCGCATCCGGGTGCTCGCGGAGAGGGATCCGGCGAAGCTGCCCTGGGGCGGGCTCGGCGCCGAATACATTCTCGAGTGCACCGGACTTTTTTCGAGCCGCGCCAAGGCGAGCGGCCATTTGCAGGCGGGCGCCAAGAAAGTCGTGATCTCGGCGC
Source organism: Steroidobacteraceae bacterium (assembly GCA_035481795.1). Taxonomy (GTDB): domain Bacteria; phylum Pseudomonadota; class Gammaproteobacteria; order Steroidobacterales; family Steroidobacteraceae; genus PALSA-1196. The sequence continues at coordinate 133,489 of DATHRI010000020.1, read as the reverse complement.
CGGGCGGCGAGGATGTCGACGCGACCATCGTCTACGGCGTGAATCACCAGGTGCTCAAGTCCTCCTTCAGCGTGATTTCAAATGCCTCCTGCACGACCAACTGCCTCGCGCCCGTCGCCAAGGTCCTGCACGACAAGATCGGCATCGTCGCGGGTCTCATGACGACGATTCATTCGTACACGAACGATCAGGTGCTCACCGACGTCTACCACTCCGACCTGCGCCGCGCCCGTTCGGCGACCATGTCGCAGATTCCGACCAAGACCGGCGCAGCGACCGCCGTCGGGCTCGTCATGCCCGAGCTCAAGGGCAAACTTGACGGCTTCTCCATTCGCGTGCCGACCATCAATGTCTCGCTCGTCGATCTGACCTTCAGCGCGCGGCGCGCCACGAGCGTGGCGGAGGTCAATAAACTCATGCAGGAAGCCTCAGTGGGCGCGATGCGCGAAATTCTCGCCTATAGCGAGGCGCCGCTCGTCTCGATCGACTTCAATCACGATGCGCACTCGGCGATCTTCGACGCGACGCTCACCAAATGCATCGACGGCCTGCTCGTCAAGGTATGCGCCTGGTATGACAACGAGTGGGCCTTCTCGAACCGCATGCTCGATACGACGCTCGCCTGGTCGAAGTCGGCATGAACGTCTTGCGCATGTCGGATGCCGACCTGCGCGGCAAACGCGTGCTGATCCGCGAAGACCTGAACGTGCCGGTGCACGCCGGCGCGGTGACGAGCGATGCGCGCATTCGCGCCGCGCTGCCCACCATCCGCTACGCCATCGATCAACACGCGAAGGTCTTCGTGCTGTCGCATCTCGGGCGCCCCACCGAAGGCGTGTACGACGAGCAGTACTCCCTGGCGCCGGTCGCGGCGCGCCTGTCGGATCTTCTCGGCCAGCCGGTCGGGCTGCGCAAGGACTGGCTGACGGGTGTGGACTGCCCGCCCGGCAGCGCGGTGCTGTGCGAAAACGTACGCTTCAACCCGGGGGAGAAGAAGGACAGCGAGCTTCTCGCGCGGCAGATGGCGGCGCTGTGCGACGTATTCGTGATGGATGCCTTCGGCACGGCGCATCGCGCGGAGGCGAGTACGCATGGAGTCGCGAAATTCGCGCCGGTCGCCTGCGCCGGTCCACTGCTCGTCGGCGAGCTGACCGCGCTCGAGCGGGCGCTCAAGTCGCCGGCGCGCCCATTCGTAGCGATCGTTGCGGGCTCGAAGGTATCGACTAAGCTTACGGTTCTGGAGTCACTCTTGAAGAAGGTGGACAAGCTCATCGTCGGCGGCGGCATTGCCAACACCTTTCTCGCCGCGAGCGGCGTCAACGTGGGCCGGTCGCTGCACGAGGCGGAGATGCTGGACGTGGCGCGCGCGCTCGGCGCGCACGCGCGCACGCGCGACGTGCAGATCCCGCTGCCCACCGACGTCGTGGTGGCGAGGGAATTTGCCGCGACCGCGCACGCCGACGTGCGTTCCATCCACGACGTGCGCGACAACGAGATGATTCTCGATATTGGACCGGACACGGCCGAGCATTTCAGCGAACTGCTGCAGGCCGCCGGCACCATCATCTGGAACGGGCCGGTCGGAGTGTTCGAGTTCGCACAGTTCGGAGAGGGCACGCGCACAATCGCGGACGCGATCGCGCGCAGCAAGGCGTTTTCGATCGCCGGCGGCGGCGACACGCTCGCGGCCATCGAGAAGTACGGCGTCGAGGACGGCATCTCGTACGTCTCCACCGGCGGCGGAGCTTTTCTCGAGTTCGTCGAGGGCAGGACCTTGCCCGCCGTGGCCATGCTCGAAGCGCGGGCACGCGGATGATCGGCCTGCGGCGCACGAAAATCGTCGTCACCCTCGGCCCGGGGACTGATGAGGGGGCGGTGTTTGACCGCATGGTTGAGGAGGGCGCGGACGTCGCGCGGATCAATGCCTCGCACGGCACGCAGGCGGATCATCTGCGCCGCCTCGAGCAGGTGCGCGCGGCGGCGCGGCGCGCCGATCGCTCGATCGGAGTGCTCATGGACCTGGGCGGGCCCAAGATCCGCATCGAGGGCTTCCGCGACGGGCCCGTGCGCCTGGAAGAGGGCCGGCCGTTCACGCTCGACACCGCCCTCGGCGCCAAGGCGGGCACGGTGGAGGCGGTCGGCGTGGCCTACCGCGATCTGCCGCGGGACGTCGGCCCGGGCGATGCACTGCTGCTCTCCGACGGACAGATCGTGCTCGATGTCGTTGCGGTCGCGGGCACGCGCGTTGAATGCCGCGTGCGCCTGGGAGGGGAGCTTTCCGACCGCAAGGGCCTGAATCGCCAGGGCGGGGGGATTTCCGCGCCGGCGCTCTCCGATAAGGACAAGGACGATATCCGCTTCGGCGCCGAGCAGGGGATCGACTACATTGCCGTGTCTTTCGCGCGCGACGCCGCGGACATCGAAAGAGCGCGCGACCTGATCCGCAGCGCCGGCGGGGCGGCGCGCGTCGTCGCGAAGATCGAGCGCCAGGAGGCGATCACCAATCTGAGCAGCATCGTCGAGGCCGCGGACGCCGTCATGGTCGCGCGCGGCGATCTCGGGGTCGAGATGGGCTACGCGGAGCTCACCGGGCTGCAGAAGACGATTATCTACGAGTCGCGGCTGCGCAATCGCGTCGTGATCACCGCGACGCAAATGATGGAGTCGATGATCCAAAACCCGGTGCCGACGCGGGCCGAGGTGAGCGATGTGGCGAACGCAGTCATGGACGGCACCGACGCCGTGATGCTGTCGGCCGAGACCGCGATGGGCCGTTATCCCATCAAAGCCGTGCGCGCGATGGCCGACGTGATCGAAGGCGCCGAAAAATACGAGCTCACGCACGCGAGCACGCGTCACCGCGTCGAAGGGGTGTTCGCCGGCAGCGAAGAGGCGATCGCGATGGCGGTGATGTACACCGCCAGTCACATGAAGGTACGGGCGATCGTCGCGCTCACCGAATCGGGCGCGACGCCGCTCTTCATGTCGCGCATCCGAGCCGATATTCCGATCTACGCCTTCACCGGACACGAAGCGACGCGCGGCCGGGTGACCCTGTATCGCGGCGTCTATCCGGTGATCTTCGACGTGCGGGCGGCCGCCACCACCGAGCGGCTGTACCACTCGATCTTTTCGCGGCTGCTGGATCTGCGGCTCGTCGAGCGCGGCGATCTCGTGATTCTCACCAAGGGAGAGCAGTCGGGGGTGCAAGGCGGCACCAATTCGCTGCAGATCCTCAAGGTCGCGCTCGACTAACTCTTGAGCTCAAAGGTGGCCGTCATGCGGAGGCGGACCGTCAGGACCGTCGCGATCGGGGCGGCACTTCTTATTGTGTTGACGGCGGCGCTCGTCTACGCGGTTCTGCACGCCTCGCTGCCGCAGCTCGACGGCACGCTCGCCGCGCCGGCGCTGAGCGCGGCGGTGACCGTGGAGCGCGATGCGCTCGGCATTCCGACGCTGCAGGCCGCCAATCGAGCCGACCTCGCCTACGGCACGGGCTTCGTCCACGGTCAGGACCGTTTTTTCCAGATGGATCTGTCGCGCCGCCTCGCAGCCGGCGAGCTCGCCGAGCTCTTCGGCGCCGTCGCGCTCGAACAGGACGAGAAGGCGCGCCTGTTCCGCTTCCGGCACCTCTCGGGGGTCGTGCTGAGTCAGGCAACCCCCGAGCAGCGTGCCCTCTTGGCAGCCTACACGCGCGGCGTGAACGACGCGCTCGCGAGCCTTCACAGCCGGCCCTGGGAGTATTGGCTCCTCGGCGCCGCGCCCGCGCCGTGGCGCGCGGAGGATACGGTGCTCGTTGCCTATGCGATGTGGTGGGACCTGCAGTACGGCGGCTTCAAGCGCGAACAGCTCAAGCGCGAGATCAATGCACGGCTCGGCGGCCCCGATTGCGCGCCGGGCTGGAAATGCGCGTTGCAGTTCCTGTATCCGCAGCGAACGGCCTGGGACAGCCCCAATGAGGCGACGGCCGGAACCGCCGGCCCAGGCGCTGCCGCTCACCGCCTGGATCTGCGCGGAGCGCATGGGCAGGCCGCGCCCGCTGAGGCGGCCGGGGATTCAAGCGATGCCGGCAGCAATAACTGGGCGCTCGCCGGGCGCTTGACGGCGAGCGGCGCGGCGCTCGTGGCGAGCGACATGCATCTCAACCTGCGGGTTCCGACCACGTGGTATCGGGTGCGCATGCGCACGACGCCGAGCGCATCGGGGCCGGCGCTTGATCTGAATGGGTTGACTTTGCCGGGCACACCTCTCCTGGTCGCAGGATCGAACGGGCACGTGGCGTGGGGATTTACCAACAGCGATGGCAAGTGGCTTGATCTTCACCCCGTGGAGTGCCTTGCCGTGGGCGCTGCGCAGTTGCGCACGCGCGAAGGCACGGTGCCGCTCGACGTGGAGCAGGAGGAAATTCGCGTGCACGGCGCGCCCAGCGTCTCCTGGCCCGTCAGGTCGGCCGCGATGGGCGTTCTCTTTCAGGCGCAGCCGCAGGAGGGGCGCTGCTGGTTCGCCCACTGGCTTGCGCAGCTGCCCGAGGCCAACAATCTCAACCTGCTGGGGATGGAAACCACAAGCTCGGTCGAGGAGGCATTGAAGCTCGCGCCCGCCATCGGCATTCCGCACCAGAATGCGATCGTGGGCGACAGCGCCGGGCACATTGCCTGGACCGTGTTCGGCCGCATCCCGCTCGGTTCCGGGCCCGAGCGCTTGAGCGGGCAGGCGCCGTGGACGAGCGCTCGCGAGCATCCGCGCCTCGTCGATCCGCCGTTGGGGCGTCTGTGGAGTGCCAATGCGCGCCCCGTTGACGATGCGCAGGCGGAGGCGCTGCTGGGCGGCGATGAAGCGCTCACCGGCGCGGGCTACGATATCGGGGCACGTGCGCACCAGATCCGCGACGACCTGGCGGCGCTGCCGCAACGCGCGACGCCCGCGGACATGCTCGGCGTGCAGCTCGATGACCGAGCGGTCTTCCTCGCTCATTGGCGCGCGCTGATCCTCGAGCTCCTCGATGCGGATGCCCTGCGCGCTCACCCGCGGCGCGCGCAGTTCAAGCGCTTCATCGCCGAGTGGAACGCGCGCGCCAGCGTCGACTCGGTCGGGTATCGCCTGGTGCGGGCATTTCGCGACCAGACCGAGCGCACCGTGTGGCGCATGCTCCTGCAGGCCATCGGCATCACCGAAGAGTCGGCGCCGCCGGATCAGTTCGAGCAGCCGCTGTGGGAGCTCGTCACCACGCGGCCGCCCGACACACTCGCCGCGGAGTACGGAAACTGGCGGGAGCTGCTGCTCGCCCAGATCGATGCCACCCTAGTCGCGCTCACCGATGAATGCGGGGAGCTCGCGCGCTGCACCTGGGGCGCGCGCCACCTCGTGCGCATCCGCCACCCGCTCTCGGGCGCGCTGTCCTATCTGGCGCGCCTCATTGACATGCCGAGCCTCGAGCTACCGGGTGATCACGACATGCCGCGCGTGCAGGACGGCGCCTTCGGCGCCTCCGAGCGCTTCGCCGTCTCTCCGGGTCATGAGTCGCAGGGTTATCTGCACATCGCGGGCGGGCAGAGCGGTCATCCCTTGTCGCCCTTCTATCGGGCGGGCTTCGACGCGTGGGCGGCGGGCGCGCCGCTGCCTTTTCTTCCCGGATCTGTGCAGCACCGCCTGCTGCTGCAGCCGTGAACACGCTAGCCTGCACCCCTATGGGCCGGGGCGCGCCATTGAGTCCATTATGTCGACCGTATGGATGACTCCGTAACCACCCTCACCGAGCGCCGCAGAGCCCTGCGTCCCCTCGTTGGACTGGTGCTCACCGGCGGTGGCGCGCGCTCGGCGTACCAGGTGGGCGTGCTGCGCGCGCTGGCGCAGCTCCTGCCGCGCGCACGCAATCCCTTTCCCATCATCGTCGGCACTTCCGCGGGCGCCGTTGCGGCCGGTGTCCTGGCCGCCGAGGCGCATCAGTGGCGCCGCGCCGTCGTCGGCCTCGAGCAGGTGTGGGCCAACTTCCGCGCGGAGCAGGTCTTTCGCGTTGATCCCTGGCATATGATGCGCGCCGGGCTGCACTGGCTCTTGTCGCTCGCCTCCGGCGGGATCCTGGTCGCGCCTCCCAAATCCATGCTCGACAACGCGCCGCTGCGCGAGCTTCTGCGCGCGCACGTCGATTGGAGCGGCGTGCGTCGCAGCATCGAGCGCGGTCATCTGCGGGCGCTGGCGCTGTGCGCGACGAGCTATGCGAGCGGCCATTCGGTGGCGTTCTACGACGGCGTCGAATCACTGCAGGAGTGGAGCCGCGTACAGCGCATCGGCCGGCACGCGCGCCTCACGCTCGATCACCTCATGGCGAGCGTCGCCATCCCGATGCTGTTTCCGCCGATGCCGCTCGGACATGAGTATTTCGGCGACGGTGCGATGCGTCAGCTGAATCCCTTGAGCCCGGCGATTCACCTGGGTGCGGAGCGCCTGCTGATCATCGGCGTGCGCGCCCGCGAGGATGCGGGCGTTGCGACGCCACGCGCCGAGCCGGCCATGCCGACGCCCGGCCAGATCTTGGGCTACATGCTCGACACGCTGTTCACGGATCAGATCTACGGGGATCTTGAGCAGTGCGAGCGCATCAATGAACTCGTGCGCAGCGCTCCCGCTGCAGCACCCGGCCTGCGCCATGTCGAGACGCTCATGCTCGCGCCGAGCGTGGATCCGCGCGAAGTCGCAGCCCGCCACGCTCATGAAATGCCGCGCGGCCTGCGCGCACTGCTGCGGGTGATCGGCGGCAGCGGCGACACCGCCGGTAGCCAGCTCTCAAGCTATCTCATGTTTGAGTCGGGCTACACCCAGGAGCTGATCGAGCTCGGCTACCGGGATGCCATGGAGGCGAGCGCGACCCTGCTCGCGTTCATGAAGGGCGAGCCGCCGCCGGCAGTCATTCGCGCTGCCGGCGTGACGCAGGCGACGTGAGCGGGCGCGAAGCGGCTTTCGCCCGCGACCCGCCGCGCGTGGGCCAGTGCAGCAGAGAGATTTTCAACATGTCGCTGTTGCACATGCGACAGCGATTTGGGGTCACCTCGACCTTTAGTTCCCAGCAGCATGGATTGCGGTCACAATCTGACCCATGAGTGTCCAGGGGGAGGACGACACGGGACCGGACGCGTCCCCGACCGAGGTAGATCCGCGGGACGGCTCAATTGATTTCACCCAATATTCGGCGGCGCAGCTGACGAAGCTGCAAAGCAGCATCGATCGCCGCAAATTTCCACAGACCTACGACGAGCTCCTGAGCGTTCTTGCTCGGCGTGAGACGGAGGACGCGCAATCCACACCGCTCGTGCGCGTTGCCGGGAAATTTACCTGCCACGACGGGGTGCGCGGTTGGCTCGAGGCCAAGCGCATGTCGTTCTCGGTCTACGGAACAGGCGTGATTGAAGTGCGGCCGAAAGAGATCGTGCTCTTCGGCTGGCAGCGAACCTGGCTCGGCGTTCCCTTGCAGACACAGATCACCGTCCCCGTAGACGCTGTCCGCAATGTTACCCAGGAGGATGCCTGGCTCCGCTTTGAGTACCAAAGCCGGTATCGCCGTAGGCGTGTCGAGCTGCGCACCGCATCTGTCGCAGAGGCTGCACGCCTGCGCGACGCGCTTCCACGCGTACGCACAGCTGATTTCGAGGCACCATGGTCAGAGGTTCGCGAATTCAATCGCTACTTGAACACTGTAAGCGGCCCGCCATGGATCACTCCGGCCATAGTTATTGCCAACTTGGCTGTGTTCATGGCGATGGTACTGGCCGCCAAGCGCTTTGGTACAGCCGATCTGCAGCAACTACTGGTCTGGGGCGCCAATTTCGGGCCGCTGACTGTCGGTGGACAGTGGTGGCGATTGCTTACCGCGCTCTTCATTCACTTCAATTTGCTGCATGTCCTTCTTAACATGTGGGCATTTTGGAACGTAGGGCGCCTGACCGAGCGCCTTTACGGGCGATGGGTTTTCCTCGGCATCTATCTCAGCGCCGGGATCCTCGGCAATATTGCCAGCATAGCGTGGGATCCAAGTCGCATGAGCGCTGGCGCATCCGGCGCAATCTTCGGAGTGTTCGGCGCGTTCCTCGCATTTCTGGCGCATCGCAAGGCACAAGTGCCGAGGACGATATTTCGCGCGTACTGGATCAGCACGATGGCTTTCGTGTTGTTCAATCTCTTTTACGGTTTTCGCCAGAGTACAGTCGATAATGCCGCACACGTTGTGGGCCTTCTTAGCGGCTTTGTTCTCGGTTGGATCATGGCGCGTCCGCTCAACCTCAAGGCAGCCGCGTATTTGCCACCGGGTCGGGGCATCGCGGCTGCGGTACTCGTTGTCGCCGCTCTATTGGCGGGGCTGTGGCAAGTGCATGGTCTCGGGTCGCAGGTTACGATTCCCGAACAGTACTTTCGTGATCGCAACTGGTTTGTGGCCGGTGAAGTTGACAACTTGCGTCTGTGGCAAGAAATCAGTGCGCGCGCAAGCGTAGGCAGTATCAGCGACGCGGAGTTAGGCGAGCGGTTCGAACGCGACATCCTGCCCTTCTGGCAGCAGGCAAGTGAGCGCCTGCAAAAAGAGACCAAATCTCTCGCCGCCGCACAGCGGCCGTTTGCGCTACTTGTCGCAGACTTTGCCAAAGCGCGCGAAGAATGGGTTCGCGCACTGATCTCTGGAGCGAAGAACCGCGATCCGGAGGGCGCGACCGTGCTTGCAGATCTTCAGCGCAATACGGTGCGTGCGCAGGCTCGGATTGAGCGATTGGAGATACGCGCCAGCATGGATCATCGTCCCCGCGCCCTCGCTAGCAGTCCGTTCCTCGCGGAGGTGCGCGGACTGTGGTCGGGGCCAAAGAAGTGTGCCGAGGCTCCCGCGACCTCATCTGAGTCGAGTGCTGCGCTACCTGCAACGACTGACGGACCCGCTATTCGTCAGGCTGTCGGCTGTGATGCGCAACGCCTTTTCATGAGCACAGACTACCGCGCGCTCGATCAGCTGATGGGCCGATTCTCATCTTCGCTCGCAGACCTGCCCGACGGCGGGTCTCGTCTCGAGGGGTTAACGGAGGGTCTGTCGGATTTATTTGAGTACGGGACACTAGAGTTGCGCGAGGTGTTGCGTAGAACTTCGGACTGGCGACGGTCAATGCCGGGCTCCGTGCAGCCAGATCTTGTCGAGACGATGCTATTCAGGATATGGGCCTGGTCGGCGCGCGGGCAAGGTGCAGCAAATACGGTGACTCCGCAAGCATGGACCCTGTTTATCGCGCGCGACGAGATGGCGGCGGTCGGCTTGCGCGAAATAACGGATCGCGCCGCCGCGGATCCGCTTTGGTACTCATTGGCCCTCAATACGGGGATCGATCAGTCCATCGGCATTGAGAAGCTGCGCGCGATTTTTGACCGCGGCGTAGCGAGGTTTCCGCGATACCTGCCGCTGTATAGAAGCATCCTACGAACGCTGATGCCCCGTTGGAACGGCTCCTACGAAAAGGTTGACCAATTCATCAACGAAATGTCCGAGCATCCGAGCGCCCATCTCGGACCGGAAACGTATTCACGACTCTATTGGATGTACGGTCTGCTTGAGGGCGATGACGTTGTAATTTTTGACGACGCCCTCGCGAGCTGGCAGAAAATGAAGAGCGGTTTTAAAGACATGCGAGCGCGGTATCCGAAAAGCGACTTAGTGCTCAATAGCTACGCACGATTCGCTTGCCAAGCCGGCGACTTTCACGAGTATCATCTGCTACGTCCGCTGCTGACGAGCCGGCTCGCAGCGACCGCGTGGTCAAAAAAAGTCTCAATTGGAATTTGCGATGCCAAAGTCGACGCCGCCAACGTATCGGTGTTGAAGCAGTCGAGCTCCGAGAGTTCTCTGACTGAAGAAGAGCTTTTGCGCGTGCAAAACGAAGCGCGGTTAGCCTTTGCCAATCGCGATTGGGAAATGGTGAAGGTTGAGGCTCAGAAAATCACTAATGCCCATGCGAACTCGATCGAGGGCTATGCGTTAGCGGGCGCGGCAGAACAGGGCGCTGGTCAATACGAAGCGGCCGCAGCCGATTTTCACAGGGCACTCTTGTTGGCACCACGAAGCGCGTACTGCTGGTTCGGTCTCGGCGAGGCGCAGGTCAGGACTCACGACTATGCCGGAGCCGTTGAAGCGTATACGCGCGCGATCGAATTGAACCCGCAGATGTGGCGTGCCTGGTCGGGGCGCTCGGTAGTTCGGGACGCGCTTGGACAACGCACGGCTGCGCTTCACGATGCGCAAACCGCGTGTCGCAATGACGATGCGTTTGCCTGCCGCCTCGTCCAGGAGTTTGCTCCTTCGAGAGCGATCGAAAGGAGACGTGCGATTTCGCCGGGCAGCGCTGACTGACGTGCTCAAAAATTCTCAATTCGCTTTCACGCGGTATCGCCTGCTGCCGCTCTGCGCTCTGTAGCAGGTTCGCTGTGCCGCTGCGCTCATCCAGCGCGGCGAGCGCCGGATCCGCGTCGTCGGCTGCGGCAATGCGTTGCAGTCCCCGGACCGTCGCGATTTCAGCTTCAGTCACGCACGCGGAGGATGGATTCGATGCGCCAAGGCGCAGCTTTTCGCCGCATTGGCTTCAGCTGTTCGCAGCCACGGTCTGTGGGCGGAAGAACTTCGTGCCCGGAAGGCCGCTGTGGCGCGCGGTCACCGTCGGGAAGCGCTTGGCGTAGTGCTCCGCCAGGCGCTCGACGATGTAGACCGAGCGATGCTGGCCGCCGGTGCAGCCGATGGCGACGGTGAGATAGCCGCGATTGTTCGACTCGTACTCGGGAATGCGGCCATCGATGAAGCGCACGATGTCCTCGATCAGCTGGCCGACGCTGTGCTGCGCTTCCAGAAAGCGCACCACCTCCGCATCGGCGCCGGTGAGGCTGCGCAGGCTCGGCTCCCAGTACGGATTCGGCAGCGAGCGCGCGTCGAACACGAAGTCCGCATCCCCGGGAATGCCATGTTTGAAGCCGAAGGACTCGAATGTCAGCGCCAGCCTGCCGTGCATGCGCTTCTCGACGCGCTCGTGCACGATGTCGCGCAGCTCGTGCACGCCCATCCTGGAGGTGTCGATGACGAGGTCGGCGGCGTAGGCGATGGGCTCCAGGAGTTTGCTTTCCATCGCGATGGCGGCGCGCAGATCGATGTTCTCACGGCTCATCGGATGTTTGCGGCGCGTCTCGGCGAAGCGCCGCAGCAGGCCTTCCTCATTCGCAACCAGAAACAGCACCTCGCAGTTGATGCCGCTGCGCTTCAGCTCCTCGATGAGTGTCGGTACCGTGGCGATCTCCGCCGTGGTGTTGCGCGCATCCAGACCGATTGCCGTGCGCTCATAGGTTTTCTGCGGACTGCGCACCGTGTAGGAAATGAAGGGCTTGAGGAGCGCCGCGGGGATATTGTCGATGCAGTAGAAGCCGAGATCCTCGAGCATATGCAACGCGACGCTCTTTCCCGAGCCCGACAGGCCGCTGACGATGATGATCCGCATCGCTAGAGTCTGAGCCCCTTCTGGGCTTCGGCGGCGTGGTGATCCGAGCGCTTTTCCTTGTGCTTCTTCACGCAGCGGTCGAGCTTGTCCGCGAGCCCATCGATCGCGGCGTACATATTCGGTTGCACATCGTTCGCATGGATGGCGCTGCCACTGACGTGCAGCGTCGCCTCGGCCTTCTGTCTGAGCTTCTCCACCGTCAACACACAATGGACATCGATGACGTGATCAAAATGTCGCAAGATCCGTTCGAGTTTTTTCTCCACGTAGGCGCGTAGTGCGGGGGTGATTTCGACATGATGACCGGTGACGCTCAGATGCATAGCTCGTCTCCTGTTGTGGTTTGGATCAGATCTGCTTCAATCCGGCGCGCCGGCGCTCGTTCGAAGGCGCGATGCCCATGGCCTCGCGATACTTGGCAACCGTGCGGCGCGCCACCGGGATGCCTGCTGCGGAGAGCAACTCAGCGATGCGGCCGTCACTGAGCGGGCTCTCCGGGTCTTCTTCCTTCACGAGCTTGCGGATCTTGGCGCGGATGGCGGTCGATGAGGTTCCGGAGCCGTCCGCGCCCTCGACCTGGCTCGAAAAAAAGTAGCGCAGCTCGAAGACGCCGCGCGGGGTGTGCATGTACTTGCCGGAAGTCACGCGCGAAATCGTGGACTCGTGCATCTCGACCGCCTCGGCGATGTCCTTGAGGATCATCGGCCGCATGTGCTCCTCGCCTTGTTCGAGGAACGCGGCCTGCCGCTCGACGATGGAACGCGCGACTTTCATCAGGGTCTCGTTGCGGATCTCGAGGCTCTTGAGCAACCAGCGTGCCTCCTGCAGCTGCGTGCGCATGGTGGCGTGGCTCGAATTGCGGCCGATGAGGCTGGCGTAGCCCTGGTTCAGGCGCACCCGGGGCAGCGTGGCGGCGTTGATTTCCACCGCCCAGCCATGATCGGTGCGGCGCACGAAGACATCCGGCACGACGTATTCCGCGGCGCCGGCGCTCACGATGGTGCCGGGCCGCGGGTGGCAGCCGCGCACGAGCGCGAGCGCCTCGCTGAGCTCCTCGTCGGTGGCGTGCAATTCGCGGCGCAGCACGGAGGCCTCGCGGTCGGCGACCAGCGCCAGGTGGTGGCGCGCGATCTGGACGGCGGTGGCGAGCCCGGGAGTCGCCGGATCCAGCTGCCGCAGCTGCAGCTCAATGCATTCCCCGAGCGAGCGGGCACCGACGCCGGTGGGATCCAGGCTTTGCACGCGCGTCAGGACGCTTTCGACCTCCGCGGCGCTGCAATCGATCTCGGGCTTGAGCGTCCGGGCGATCTCATCGAGCGATTCGGTGAGGTAGCCGTCATCGCTGATGGCGTCGACGAGGGCGCGTGCGATGGCGAGGTCCTGCGGGGCGAGGCGCGCCAGCTCCAGCTGCCACAGGAGGTGCTCCTGCAGCGATTGGCCGGCGGCGTCCGCAAACTCCTGCTGCCGGTCATCATCGTCGCCGCTCCAGGGCGTATCCGCGGCGCCGACGCTGCGCTCCCCCCAGCCCTCATCGAGGACCTCGACGGTGTTCTCCGGCGGCCGCTCCGGCAGAGAGGTCTCCGCGGGGGGCGGATTCACCTCGACATTGGCGGTCGCCTCCGTCTCCTCGTCCGCCTCCAGCATGACGTTGCTTTCGAGCATTTCGCGGATATGCGCCTGAAGCTCGAGCGCGGGCAGTTGCAGGAGTCGGATGGCCTGCTGCAGCTGCGGGGTCATCGTCAATTGCTGACCCAGCCGGAGCTGCAGAGAAGGTTTCAGCATGACGGTGGACGAGAGCAATAAATCCTAGGTCTGCGGGGTCGTCACAGGCGGAACGACTCACCCAAGTACACCTCACGAACTTGGGGGTTGGCAAGGATTTCTTCTGCAGATCCGGCGGCGATCACAGTTCCCTGATTTACAATGTACGCGCGGGCGCAGACCCCGAGAGTTTCCCGTACATTATGGTCGGTGATGAGCACGCCGATGTCGCGGCTCGCAAGCTCGCGGATGATGCGCTGGATGTCGAGCACCGAGAGCGGATCGACTCCCGCAAACGGCTCATCGAGGAGCATGAAGCGCGGCTCCGCCGCCAGCGCGCGCGCGATTTCCACCCGCCGGCGCTCGCCGCCCGACAGCGACATCCCGAGAATCTTCCTGACGTGCCCGATGCGCAGCTCCTCGAGGAGCTCCTCCAGGCGCCGCTCGCGTGCGGCGCGGTCCAGATCCTCGCGCGCCTCGAGTATCGCGAGCACGTTGTTCTCCACGGAGAGCTTGCGGAAGATGGAGGCCTCCTGGGGCAGGTAGCCGAGGCCCAGCTGGGCGCGCTTGTGCACTGCAAGAAAGGTCAGGTCCTTCTCGTCGAGATAGATGCGCCCCGCATCGCAGGGTACGAGGCCCACGATCATGTAAAACGCCGTCGTCTTGCCGGCGCCGTTCGGGCCGAGGAGCCCCACCACTTCCCCGTTATTGACCTCCACGGAGAGGTCGCGGACGACCTGGCGCGACTTGTAGCTCTTGGCAAGGCCGACCGCGCGCAGCGCCGTCATTTGGGCTTCACGTCCTGACCCGGAACGATGGTGATGTGCACGCGCTCGTCGTTGCCGGGCTGCGCCACGGCCTCCACGTGCTGCTGGCGGATGTTGTACACCAGGAGCGCTCCGCGGATCTCGTTGCGGCCGTCTGAGATCCACGCATCGTTCGACAGGCGCACCACGCCGTCGGTCGGCTCATAAACGATCTGGCCCGCGTGGCCCCGGGCGAGCTGATCGGAGCTCGTGCGCTGCTGCTCGAACTGCGCCGGCTTGCCGGTGACCGTCGCCTTCACGATCTGGCTGTCCTTGAAATCGACGACGGCCTGGTCGGAGCGCAGATTGCCGCGCTTCTCCACGTGGATGCGCACATCACCGGTGAAGGTCCACACGCCGGTCTTGAAGTTGAGCCCGGTCGCCTCGGCCTCGGCGTGATTCGCCTCCACCTTGATATCGCCCTGCGAGATGACGATGTCCTTGAACTCGACGGTGTTCTTCTTGTAGTCGACCTCGGAGGAGGCGGCATCGAGGAAGATGTTCTGGCGGCTGGCGGCCGTGTCGGCGCCGCTCACCGCAGCGCTGAGCGCGGTGACCGCAAGCGCGCCCGCAATGCGCAGGCTAAGGCTGGAAAATGGCATGGACGGCCGATTCTAGCTGCACACGACTGTCCTTCAAGTTGGCGACGATTCCCACGGAGTGGATCTGCCGGCCAGCCCAGGTGAGCGTCACGGGATCCTCGCTGCTGACGACGTCGGTGCGCGTATCAAATGAGAGCCGCTCGCTCGAGATGTCCGCCGGCGCTTGCGTGCCGGGCAGCAGGCCCGAGACGTGCACGTCGCCCGACAGGTCGATGTTCTCGCCTGCCTGGAGGATATCGCCGCGCTGCGCGTCCACCGTCCAGCGGTTGCCATCGGGATCGTCGAGAATCATGTGCACGATGTGCAGCTGCACGCTGTCGTCTTTGGGATGCTGCTCAATCAATTTGGCGTTCAATGTGTATTTTGGCCTGCCATCCGTGCCCGTCTCGATGAGCTGCGCATCGCGCGCGCCGTAGCCGAGATCCTCGGCAGGCCGGCTGGCGGGCGCCGGCGTTTCCGCTTCGCGCTGCTGGCGACCGAGGAGGATGCTGCCGCCGATGAGGGCGAGCAGCGCCAGGGTCGCGAAGATGCGGAAGATCACGGCGTGGCGCCCCGGCGCGCCCGCGCCGCGAGCAGCCGATCGCACACCTCGCGCACCGCACCGCAGCCTCCGGGCAGCGCGGTCACCTGGTGGGCGGCACGCCGCGCCACGGGATGCGCATCGGCGACCGCGAAGGCGAGCCCCACCGCGCCGAAGAGCGGCACATCGGGCAGATCATCGCCCACGCAGGCGCAGGCGCGCGCCGCCACCCGGGCGTGCGCGCGCAGCCGCTCGAAGGCCGCCAGCTTGTCGCCCACGCCCTGCATGACGCGCGCGATGCCCAGCTCGCGGCAGCGCGCGGACACCGCCGCCGAGCGCCGCCCCGAGATGACGGCGACTTCCACACCGGCGCCGATCAGCTGGCGGATGCCGTAGCCGTCGCGCGCGTGAAATGCCTTGAGCGCCTCGCCGCGCGGACCGAAGTAGAGACGGCCGTCCGTGAGCACGCCATCCACGTCGAGCACGAGCAGGCGGATGGCGGCGGCGGCGGCGGGAGGGCGCGTCATGGGCGGCCAATGCAGCGGCTAGACGACGCCGGCGCGCAGCAGGTCGTGGACGTTGAGCGCACCGATGAGCTTGCCCTGCGCATCGATGACGGGCAGGGCGGTGATCCGGTGCAGTTCCATGAGGTGCACGGCCTCGGCGGCCAGCGCGCGCGCGGGGATGCTCTTGCCGCTCTGAGTCATGACGGCGCTCATGCGCGTGGCATGCACGTCAATCTGTCCATCGAGCGTGCGGCGCAGGTCGCCGTCGGTGAAGATGCCCACCATCCGGTCCGTCTCATCGACCACCACGGTCATCCCCAGGCCCTTGCGCGACATTTCCAGAAGCCCATCGCGCAGCGAAGTGTCCGGCCGCACGCGCGGCACGGCCTCGCCCGTGCGCATGACCTGTTCGACGTGCAGCAGCAGGCGCCGGCCCAGGCTGCCGCCGGGATGAGCGAGCGCAAAATCCTGCTTGGTGAAGCCGCGCGCCTCGAGGAGCGCCACCGCCAGCGCATCGCCCATCGCCAGCGTCGCCGTGGTGCTGGCCGTCGGCGCCAGATTGAGCGGACACGCCTCCTCGGGAACGCTGACGTCGAGCACCACGGCCGCGGTGCGGCCCAGCGTCGAGGCCGGGTGGCCCGTCAGGGTGATGAGCGGCACGCCGAGCCGCTTCAGCTGCGGCAGCAGCAGCACGATCTCAGGGGTTTCGCCGGAGTTTGACAGCGCGAGCAAGAGGTCGCTGCGCGTGATCATTCCCAGGTCGCCGTGGCCGGCCTCGGCCGGATGCAGAAAGAAGGCCGGTGTCCCCGTACTCGCGAGCGTGGCGGCGACCTTGCGGGCGATGTGTCCGGATTTTCCCATGCCGGTCACGACCACCCGTCCCTGGCAGGCGAGACAGAGCTGACAGGCTTCGGCGAAGCGGGCATCGAGCCGCGGCAAGAGCGCCTCCACTGCCCGGGCCTCGATCTGCAGCGAGCGCCGCGCCGAAGCCAGAAGCTGTGCGGCGTCGGCTTGCGGGGCGGTCGGAGGATGCATGCGCTCAATGCTAGCGCGTTCAACGGCGCCCGCGGGGCAAAATCCATGAAGCGCGCGCCGTGCGGTAGGATGGTGCCGCATGACTCCCCAGCAAGTGGCCGAACTCATCCGCGCCGGGCTTCCCGGTGCGCAGGTGCACGTCGAATCGGACGACAACACGCATTTCGCCGCGCGGGTCGTCGCCCGCGAGTTCGCGGGGCTGCGCAGCATTGCGCGCCACCAGCTCATCTACCGCGCCCTCGGCGAGCCGATGGGACGCGAGATCCACGCCCTGTCGATCGATGCACTGTCTCCGCAGGAGTGGGCGGCGCGCACGTCTTCCTGAAGCATGCGCAAGGTGACGCGTGGATAAACTGCAGATCCAGGGCGGTACGGCTCTGGAGGGCGAGGTGCGCATCTCGGGCGCCAAGAATGCGACGCTGCCGATCCTCGCCGCCGCCCTCCTCGCCGACGATCCGGTGGTCATCGGCAATGTGCCGCACCTGCAGGACGTGACGACCACCATCGAGCTTCTCGGACAGATGGGCGCGAGCGTCACGATTGACGAGCACATGCACATCGAGGTGGACCCTTCGACGGTGCGCGAGTGTTTTGCGCCCTACGATCTCGTCAAAACCATGCGCGCCTCGATTCTCGTCCTGGGCCCTCTGGTCGCGCGCTTCGGGCGCGCGGACGTGTCGTTGCCGGGCGGCTGCGCGATCGGCGCCCGGCCGGTCAACATCCACGTCGCGGGCCTGCAGGCGATGGGCGCGGACATCACGATCGAGGGCGGCTACATCCGCGCGCGCGCGCCGCGCTTGCGGGGCGCGCGGCTGGTGCTCGACACGGTCACGGTCACCGGGACTGAGAACCTCATGATGGCCGCCACCCTCGCCGCGGGCGAGACCGTCATCGAGAATGCGGCGCGCGAGCCTGAGGTGGTGGATCTGGCCCATTTTCTCAGTGCGATGGGCGCCATCATCCATGGCGCGGGCACCGACACCATCGTGGTCGAGGGCGTGAAGAATCTGCGGGGCACGCACTACGACGTCCTGCCGGACCGGATCGAGGGCGGCACCTATCTGGTCGCCGGCGCCATCACCAGCGGCCACGTGCGCATCAAGAACACCCGGCCGGAGCACCTCGATGCCATCCTCGCCAAGCTGCGCGAAGCGGGCGCGACGCTCGCCTGCGGCGACAACTGGATCGAAGTGGACATGCGCGGCCGGCGCCCGCAGTCGGTCGACGTGCGCACAGCGCCGTATCCGGCCTTCCCCACCGACATGCAGGCGCAGTTCGCGGCGCTCAACACCATCGCGGCCGGGGTGGGCACCATCACCGAGACGATCTTCGAGAACCGTTTCATGCACATGCTGGAGATGCGCCGCCTGGGCGCGGAGATTCGTCTCGAGGGGAACACGGCGATCATCAAGGGTGTCAACAAGCTGACGGCGGCGCCGGTCATGGCCACCGATCTGCGCGCCTCGGCGAGCCTGGTGCTCGCGGGCCTGGTGGCCGAGGGACGCACCGACGTCGAACGGATCTACCATATCGATCGCGGCTACGAGGCCATCGAGGAGAAGCTCGCGCAGCTGGGCGCGCAAATTCGGCGCGTGCCGAACTGAAGGAGACCTGCAGCATGCAAATCGGAATGATCGGACTCGGCCGGATGGGGGCCAACATGGTGCGGCGCCTCGCGGGCGGCGGCCACGAATGCGTGGCGTTCGACCAGTCGGCCGCGGCCGTGCAGGCGCTGAGCGCCGCGGGCGTGCACGGTGCGCATTCGCTCGCCGCATTCATCGCCGCACTCGCGCCGCCGCGGGTGGTGTGGCTGATGGTGCCGGCCGCGATCGTCGACAAAATCCTGGGTGAGCTCGCGCCGCTCATGCACACGGACGACGTCATCATTGACGGCGGCAACTCCTACTATCACGACGATCTGCGCCGCGGCCGCGAGATGCAGCGCTTCGGCATCCATTATGTCGACGTCGGCACGAGCGGCGGCGTGCTCGGCCTCGAGCAGGGCTTTTGTCTCATGATCGGCGGCGAGCCGGCGGTCGTGCGGCGCCTGGAGCCGATCTTTGCAACGCTCGCGCCGGGTGCGCGCGCGGCCGCGGGCGCGCCGGCCGGCACGGCGGCGCGCGGCTACCTGCATTGCGGCGCGGTCGGCGCCGGGCACTTCGTGAAGATGGTGCACAACGGCATCGAATACGGGCTGATGGCGGCCTATGCCGAGGGTCTCAATATTCTCAAGCATGCGGACGCCGGCGCGGCCTCCCGCAGCGCCGATGCGGAGACCGCGCCGCTGCAGAATCCGCAGCTCTTTCAGTACACGTTTGACATTGCCGCGATCGCGGAAGTGTGGCGGCACGGCAGCATCGTCGCCTCGCAGCTCCTCGATTTGACCGCCGCGGCGCTCGCGCGCGATCCGCAGCTTGAACATTTTGCCGGCCGCGTCGCGGATTCAGGCGAGGGACGCTGGACTATCCAGGCGGCGATCGAGGAGGGCGTGCCGGCGCACGTCTTGAGTGCGGCGCTGTATTCGCGCTTCGACTCGCGCGGCAACGCCGAGTACGCCGGCAAGGTGCTCTCCGCCATGCGGCTCGGGTTCGGCGGTCACGTGGAGAGCAAATCCTGATGCAGACGAGCGCTGCCGATACTCTGGTGATCTTCGGCGCGACTGGAGATCTGGGGGCGCGCAAGATCTATCCGGCGCTCTACAACCTCGTGCGCCACGGGCACTTGGCGGTACCGGTGATTGGTGTCGCGCGCGCGGGCTGGACGCGCGAGAAATTCATCGAGCACGTGCGCGCAAGCGTGCGCAACGCCGAGCCGACGCCCGACGCGGCGGTGCTCGAGCGCCTCGCGGGCCTGCTGCAGTATGTCGACGGCGACTATCGCGAGGCGGCGACATTCACAGCGCTGCATCAGGCGCTCGCCTCCGCGCAGCATCCGCTCTACTACCTCGCGATTCCGCCGAGCATGTTTCCCGTCGTCATCGATCACCTGGGCAGCTCGGGCGCCGCGCAGGGCGCAAGAGTGGTGGTTGAGAAGCCTTTCGGGCGCGATTTGACCTCCGCCCTGCAGCTCAATCGGACGCTGCTGAAACTCTTTCCGGAGAGCTCGATCTTTCGCATCGATCACTACCTCGGCAAGGAGCCCGTGCAGAATCTTTTGTACTTCCGCTTCGCCAATTCTTTTTTGGAGCCGGTGTGGAACCGCAATTTCGTCGCGAGCGTGCAGATCACGATGGCCGAGAAGATCGGCGTCGAGGGCCGCGGCCGCTTCTACGAGGAGGCCGGGGCGATCCGCGACGTCGTGCAGAACCACCTGCTGCAGGTGGTCGCGTTTCTCGCCATGGAGCCGCCGATCAACGGCACGGGCGAGGCGCTGCGCGATGAGAAGGTGAAGGTGCTGAAGGCGATCCGGCCGCTCGATGCGGCGCACCTCATACGCGGCCAGTATCGCGGCTATCGGCAGGAGGACGGCGTGGCGCCCGCGTCGAACGTCGAAACCTATGCGGCGGTGCGCCTGGCGATCGACTCGTGGCGCTGGAGCGGAGTGCCCTTCTACCTGCGCTCCGGCAAACACCTGCCGGTGACGGCGACCGAGGTGGTGGTCGACTTGCAGGCGCCGCCGGCGCAGGTGTTCGCGGACTGCGCGTCGGACCCCCCCAACCATCTGCGCTTCCGCCTCGGGCCTGATGTGGCCATCGCGCTCGGAGCGCGCGCGAAACGCCCGGGCACGCTCATGGCGGGGCGGGCCGTCGAACTCTTCGTCGCCCAGCAAGAGGGCGAGGAGATGGAGGCCTACGAACGGCTGATCGGCGATGCGCTCAAGGGGGACTCGGCGCTCTTCGCGCGCCAGGATGAGGTCGAGGCGGCCTGGGCCATCGTCGATCCGATTCTGAACGCGGCGACGCCCGTCAGCGAGTACGCCGTCGGCAGCTGGGGCCCCCAGGCCGCAGACCCGCTCGTCGAGGGGGTGTGCAGCTGGCACAATCCGGGCGCGGACGCGCACACCTGGACGCGGGCCTGCGGACCTTGAACCTCAGTCGCGAGCCTCCCACGCCGCGCCGTCCGCCCACACTTCGACTCGCGCGCAGCGCTCCACGGCCTGCCAGGCGATGAGCGTCGGGTCGCGCGCCGCGAGGCGCGCGAGCGCACTGCGCTTATCTGCGCCCGCGACGACGAAGAGAATCTCTGCAATCTGCGCGAGCCACTCGGGCGTGACGCTGACTGCCGCGCGGCCGTCCGGTCGCTGCACGGCAACTGCGAGCCGGCCGCGCGCGGCGGCGAGATCCGCCGGCTTGAAGAGCGAGGCCGTGTGGCCGTCGGCCCCCAGGCCCAGGATTCCCAAGCGCACGGGCAGCTGCTCGCTGAGCAGGCTCTGCAGCCGCTCCTCGTAGGCCTGCGCCGCCGCCTCGAGCGGCAGCTCCGTCTGCACGCGCAGCACCTGGCGCGCGGGCAGCCCGAGCGCTGCCAGCAACGGCAGCGACAGGTGATAGTTGCTGGCGTCGGACGTGGAGGGCACGTAGCGCTCGTCGGAGTAGAGAACATGGAGTCCGGGCGCCGCGCGCAGCGGATGCGCGGCGAGCAGGGCGAAGGCGGGTTGCGGAGTGGTGCCGCCGGCGAGCATGACGGCGCCGGGCGCGCCGCGCGTCGCCGCGCCGCGCAGGCGCTCGGCGAGCGCGGCGTCGAGATCGCGGCGCAGTTCAAAGCGGCGCACGCGCACATCGGCTGCGGGAGTTCCTGGATTCATGCAAGGCGTCCTTAAGGTGAGCGATTGCGCGGCGCTTCGCTCACGCGCACGTGCGCGTCGACGGACTGCCGCCCGCGCAGAGCGCGGATCGTGATGGTCGTGTCCGGGTGGCGCGCGGCGATGTTGGCGAGTGCCTCCTGAGCGCTGCGCAGCGGCTTGCCGTCGATCGTCACCAGGATGTCGCCGGGCTGCAGGCCAGCTTGTTGTGCGGGACTGTTCACGTAGAGGTTGGAGATCACGACGCCGCCGCGCGGCAGGCCGAGCTGCGTCGCCTGGGCGTCGCTGACATCCTCGGGCACGATGCCGATCCAGCCGCGGATCACACGACCCTGAGCGATGATGTCGTCGAGCACGCCGCGCACGAGATTGACCGGAATGGCGAAGCCGATGCCTTCGACACCCAGATTCTTGGCGACGATGGCGGTGTTGATGCCGACGAGTGCGCCGCTGGTGTCGATCAGCGCGCCGCCGGAATTTCCGAAATTGATCGCGGCATCCGTCTGGATGAAATCCTCAAAGGTGGCAATGCCGAGCTGCTCGCGTCCCGTTGCACTGACGATGCCGTGGGTGACGGTCTGGGAGAGCCCGATCGGATCGCCGATGGCGAGCACGACGTCGCCGACGCGCAGTTTGTCGGAGCGGCCAAAGGTCACGACCGGCAGCGGCGCGAGGTCGATCTGCAGCACGGCGAGATCGGTATCCGGATCGCGACCGACGATGTGGGCATCGGCGACGCGCGCGTCCGCGAGCTGCACCTTGATCGAATCGGCATTGGCAATCACGTGATGGTTGGTGACGATGTGGCCGAGCGTGTCGACGATGACGCCGGAGCCCAGGCTGCGCTCCACCCGCTGCCGGTAGCGCGGCAGGAAATTCCCAAAGAGCTCCTCCCAGCCCGACGGCGCCACGCGCTCGGTCACCAGCCGCGCGGTGTAGATGTTGACCACCGCCGGGGCGGCGCGGGCGACGGCGTCGGCGTAGGTGACACGTCCCGGTATCGGCGCCGACGGCGGAGCGAGGGCGACCTGCGGCGCGATGGGGGCATGGGTCAGAAGCTGCGGCCGCAGGGCGACGATGATGAACGCGAGCGCCAGGCCGCCGACGACCCAGCCGATTATGAATGTAAGCCAGCGCGGCATTTGAGTCGTCAGTGTCTTGAGTAATGATCCGTGCGCGCCCCGCTCGTCCGAAGGGCACAGTCGATCGTGTATACTAAATCACGCCGCCCCCCGCTAGCCGCCAGCCGCGTGCGCACGCGCTCGCGCGCGCACTAGATGTGGGCGCGAAGGCATGGGCGGTCTTGCGACGGACGACAGCGGGAGAGCCACTCGATGGCTGATGGAGTGATCGGCGACAGTCAGGTCGACAAGAGTCGGCGTGTGTTTCTTACGGCGGCGACGGCCACGACCGGCGCAATTGGAGTGGCCTTCGCGCTCGTGCCGTTCATCTCATCCTGGATGCCATCGGAGCGCGCGCGCGCCTTCGGAGCGCCCGCCGAGCTCGACCTCTCCAAGGTCGAGCCGGGGCAGATGGTGATGGTCATCTGGCGCAAGCAGCCGATCTATGTCGTGCGCCGCACGCCGGCCATGCTCGCCAGCCTAGCCGGCCACGACGATCGCCTGAAGGACCCGACCTCGGCGCATTCGGACCAGCCGCCGTACGCAAAGAACGTGCAGCGCGCGCGCAAGGGCGAATACCTCGTGCTCATCGGCATCTGCACGCATTTGGGCTGCCTGCCGAAGCAGCGCTTCGAGCCGGGCTTCGCCGAGCTCGGCGCCGATTGGCCCGGCGGCTTCTTCTGTCCCTGCCATGGCTCGCGCTTTGACCTCGCCGGCCGCGTATTCGATGGCTCGCCGGCGTCGGTGAATCTGCGCGTGCCGCCCTATGCCTTTGCCAACGACCAGACGCTCGTGATCGGCGTCGATGCGGCGAATCAGAAAGGAGCGGCGTGATGACCCCGGCCGCGCCGCCGGCGGCGGCGAAGCGCGCGGGGCTGCGCGCCTGGATCTACAAGCGCTTTCCGGTCGAGGAGTTCATATCGAGTCAGCTCACCGGCTACTACGCGCCGAAGAACTTCAACTTCTGGTACTTCTTCGGCTCGCTCGCGCTGCTGGTGCTCGTGCTGCAGCTCGTGACCGGCATTTTCCTGACGATGTTCTACAAGCCGGGCGAGGCGACCTCATTCGATTCGATCGAGTTCATCATGCGCGAGGTGCAGTGGGGGTGGCTCATCCGCTATCTGCACTCGAGCGGCGCCTCGCTGTTCTTCATCATCGTCTACCTGCACATGTTCCGCGCGCTGCTCTACGGCTCGTACAAGGCGCCGCGCGAGCTGCTGTGGCTCATCGGCATGCTGGTCTATTTTGCGCTGATGGCGGAGGCGTTCCTCGGCTATGTGCTGCCCTGGGGCAACATGTCCTTCTGGGGCGCGCAGGTGATCGTGAACCTGTTCGGCACGATTCCAATGATCGGCCCGGGCCTCGTCGAGTGGATCCGCGGCGACTACGGCATTGCGGACGCCACTCTCAACCGCTTCTTCGCGCTGCACGTTGCCGCGGTGCCGCTCGGCATCCTGCTGCTCGTCGTGCTGCACCTCGTGGCATTGCACGAGACCGGCTCGAACAATCCCGACGGCATTGAGATCAAGGAGCGCGTCGGCGCCGATGGCCATCCACTCGATGGCATTCCGTTCCATCCCTACTACACGGTGAAGGACATCGTCGGCGTGGGCGTCATGTTCGTGCTGCTGGCCATCGTCGTGTTCTTCGTGCCGACCTTCGGCGGCCTGTTTCTGGAGCCCGCGAACTTCGAGCCGGCCAATCCCATGTCGACGCCGGAGCACATCGCGCCGGTGTGGTACTTCACCCCCTACTACGCGATCCTGCGTGCCGTGCCGGATCAGCGCCTCGGCGCCTTGCTGATGTTCCTGTCGGTGGCGCTGTTCGTGTTCCTGCCGTGGCTCGACCGCTCGCCGGTCAAATCGATGCGCTACCGCGGCCCGCTCTCGCGGATGGCGCTGGCGATCTTCGTCGTCTGCTTCGTCGCGCTCGGCTATCTCGGCCTGCAGCCGGCGGAAGGGCTGTACGTGATACTGGCGCGCATCTTTGCCTGCGGCTATTTCGGCTTCTTCCTGCTGATGTATTGGTACTCGCATATCGACAAGGTGAAGGCGGTTCCCGAAAGGGTGGTTTTTCATGGGCACCCTTAAACGGGCGCTATTCCTCGCCTGCGTCGTCGCGAGCGGCGCGGCCGCCGCGGCCGCCGAGCCCGTCCCCGGTTTCGGCGCCGACTGGATGAGCTGGCGCGCGGCCGACGACGTCACCAACACGGCATCGCTGCAGCGCGGCGCGCGCAACTTCATGGGCTACTGCCTCGGCTGCCACGGGCTCAAATACGAGCGCTACTCGCGGCTTGCGGCGGATCTGGACATCACTGCCGAGGAGCTGCAGAAATATCTGCTCGCGCCGGGTGACAAGCCGGCGGACTACATACTGACGACCATGCCGGCGGGCGACGCGGCGACCTGGTTCGGCAAGACGCCGCCCGATCTGTCGCTGATGGCGCGCGCGCGCGGCACGGACTACCTCTATCAGTTCCTGAAGACGTTTTATGTCGATGCGTCGAAGCCGAGCGGCGCCAACAATCTGCGCCTCGATGCGACTGCGATGCCGGCGGTGCTGTCGGAGCTCGAAGGCCTGAAACGCGCCGTTTTCAAGGACGAACAGGCAACCGGCGCCGACGGCAAGCTCATGACCAAGCACGTCTTCGACCACTTCGAGCCGCTCGCGCCGGGCCGCTTGAGCGCAGCGCAGTACGATGAATTCGTCCACGATACGGTCAACTTCCTCGACTACGTGGGCGAGCCCACCCAGGCCGCGCGGCGTGCGCTCGGCATCTGGGTCGTGCTGTTCCTGCTTGTGGTTACGTGGCTTGCTTGGCTGCTCAAGCAGGAATACTGGAAAGACGTCCACTGATCGCCCCGGGGGTAGGGATTCTTGTCGAGCCGACGTTCCATCATGACGCTGTTTTCAGCGCCGACCGATCCGTGGAGTCATCGCACGCGGATCGTGCTCGCGGAAAAAGGCATCAGCATTGAGATCGTGAGCGTCGAGCCGGGCCGCTTCCCGGAGGACCTGCTCGACCTCAATCCGTACCACAGCGTGCCGACGCTCGTCGACCGCGAGCTCGTGCTGTACGACTCGCGGGTCATCATCGAGTACCTCGATGAGCGCTTCCCGCATCCGCCCCTCATGCCCGTCGACCCGGTGACGCGCGCGCAGTTTCGGCTCGCGCTCTATCGCATCGAGCGCGACTGGTATGGGCTCGTGCAGCAGATCGAGCAGGAGCCGGACAAGAAGCAGACCATGAAGCACAAGAAAATCCTGCGCGACGTCATCCTGCAGAGCACCGAACTCTTTGCCATGAAGCGGTTTTTCCTATCCGAGGAGTTTTCGCTGGTCGACGCCACGATCGCGCCGATTCTCTGGCGCCTGCCCTACTACGAGATCGAGCTGCCGCCGCAGGCGCAGCCGATTGCCAAATACGCATCCATGGTCTTCGTGCGCCCGGCGTTTCGCGACAGCCTGTCGGACGCCGAGCAGGAGATGCGCCTACTGTGAGGCTAACGTCCGCCGCCGTGAATTAACGTGCCTTCCGTTCCGCCCAAGCGCCCCTATCTGCTGCGTGCGATGCACGAATGGGTGACCGCCAGCCAGCACACGCCGCATGTCATCATCGATGCCGATCGGCCCGGCGTCAGCGTGCCGCGTCCGTTCGTCAAAGACGGCAAGATCGTGCTCAATCTGAGCCATACGGCCACGCAGAATCTGACCCTCGGCAACGAGTGGATCGAATTTGGCGCGCGCTTCGCGGGAGTCGTGCACTTCATCCGCGTGCCGATCGCCGCGGTGCTCGGCATCTATGCGCGCGAGACCGGCGAGGGCATGGTGTTCTCCGACCAGGACCTCGGTCCCGAGCCGCCGCCGCAGCCGAGCGCCGAGGAAGACGGCTCGCGGCGCGCGCACCTGAAGCTCGTCAAATAGGCGCGTCAGTTGCCGCCCGGCGCGGGCAGTACGCGCGCCTGTCCGTTGTGCATGGCGCCCCACTCGAGCTCGCGATGCACGCGCCGCTCGGCGTCGAGCGACAGCCGACCGGTCAAACCCTGCACATCCACTTGCGTGGCGCCCGCCTGGGCGTGCAGCGCCGCCGCCAGCAGATAGGCATCGAAGCCGAAGGCAAAGAGGCGGTTGCGGTTGGGTCCGCCGCTGGGCCAGGCGCTGCGCGCGGCATCATGGACGGCGTCCGCCAGCTCGCTGCCGAGCATCCACGGCATGTCCGGGAACAGCAGGCCCTCCAGATCCTGGTTGGCGCTTGAATTGGGCTCGAAGGAATCCGCGGTGGCGTAGGTCGGAATTCCGCCGACATAGTGAAAGCGCAGCTGCGGCAGCAGCAGGCGCGCCGTGTTCACCTGGCTGGCGGCAAAGATGAACTCGATGTCGCCGCGCGGGCGTGGCTCGAACTCGAGCTTGGCGCCGATGACGGATTCCAGGCGCTTGGCGCGCGCGCGACTGTCGCTGATGCGCAGGACCTGCGTGATCTCAGGCGCATAGTCGGTGAGCCCCGCGTCGACGGACGCCTGCGCGAGGAGCGTGCCGCCGCCCGACTGCAGCTCCTGAGTGAACGCCGCGAGGACGCGCGTACCCCAATCGCCGGTGGGGACGAGGGCGACTCCGGCGTGATGCCCGTCGGCGAGCACGCGCCGCGCGACCTGCCGGGCCTCCTCCTCGGGCGACAGAGCGTATTGATAGAACGCGGGCGGTACCGGCGTGCCGGCCGGCAGGAAGTTCAGCGCCAGGATAGGGGCGCGCGCGCTGGTGATGGCGGCGGCGGCCACCACGGCGTCCCGGGCGAGGGGACCGACGATGAGCTGCGCGCCGTCGCGCGTCGCCTGGGCAACGGCGGTGGGAACCCCCAACTCCGCGGTGTCATAGAAGCGGATGTGCAGGCGCTCATCCGCAGGCGAGTGGTAGTACGCCGTCATGAAGCCCTCGCGCAGGGAGATGCCGGCGCTGGAGAGCTTGCCCGAAATCGGCATGAGGAGCGCCACGTTCCCCGCTGCATTGGCGGGCGTGACGGCGGACGCGGGCGCGGTTTGCAGCGGCGCGGGTTGAGGTGGGGGTTGCGGCGGCGGGGGCTGCTGAGTGCTCCTGGGAACCGGCGCGGGGGGCGCTTCGGCCGTCGTGTTCACCAGCGAGCAGCCCGCCAGGGCCAAAAGCGCCGCCGCTCCCATCCCTCGCAGACCCCACCGGGCATCAAACATGAGTTGTGCGACCTTCTGTGCGTGGGCAGGATGCCCTTTCGAGCCGCTGCCGGTGGCGCGGCGTTCCGGGGAAGTATAGTGAAGAAAGCAACGGGCCGGCTCGACGTCGTCGCGACGCCGATCGGAAATCTCGCCGATCTGAGCGCGCGCGCGCGCGCATCGCTCAGCGAGGCGGACCTCATCGCCGCCGAGGATACGCGCCACACCCTCACGCTGCTGCGCGCCATCGGTGTGTCACGGCCGCTCGTGTCGCTGCACGCGCATAACGAAGCGCAGCGCGTGCCGCAGGTGCTTGCGCGCCTCGAAGCCGGCGCGGTGGTCGCGCTCGTGAGCGACGCGGGCACGCCGCTGTTGTCCGACCCGGGCTACGAGCTGGTGCAGCAGGCGATGAGCGCGGGTTTTGAAGTGCGCTCGATTCCCGGGCCGTCAGCCATCACCGCTGCGCTCGCGGTCGCCGGACTGCCGATGGGGCGCTTCTGTTTCGAAGGTTTCCTGCCGGCGCGCACCCGCGAGCGGCGCAGCGCGCTCTTGGCGCTCGCGGGCGAGCCGCGGACCCTGGTTTTTTTTGAGGCGCCGCATCGCATCGCCGCGTCGCTCGCGGACCTGGCGGCGGCGTTCGGCGCCACGCGCCGCGCGGTGGTGGCGCGCGAGCTGACGAAGATGCACGAGAGCGTCTATCGCGGCACGCTCGCCGAGCTTGCCGCACAGGCGGCGGCGGATGCGAATTTCCAGCGCGGGGAAATCACTCTCGTCGTCGCCGGCGCAGCGGCCGCGCGCGCGCGCGCCGATCCGCAGCTTCTGAAGCGCACGGTGGCGCTTCTGCTGCGGGAACTGCCCCCCGGCAAGGCGGCGGCGCTCGCCGCGCAGCTCACGGGCGCGAAGAGGAGCGAGGCCTACGCCCTCGCGATCGCCGGCGCATGAGCAAGAACTCACGCGCCCGGCGTGCTAACTTGAGCTCTGGAGCCGGCCGGGCAGCCGCTGCATTTCACGGTGAAATGTGGAGGAAAGTCCGGGCTTCGTCGGATGAGGTGCCAGGTAACGCCTGGGGGGCGCGAGCCCACGGAAAGTGCAACAGAAAGCAAACCGCCTAAGCGCCGGAAACGGTGCCGGTAAGGGTGAAATGGTGCGGTAAGAGCGCACCGCGTCAGTGGTAACACGCGACGGCACGGCAAACCCCACCTGATGCAAGGCCAAATAGGGAAGCAGCGGTGCTTGGCAACAAGGGCCGCAGCGTCATTCCGCACGCGCTTCCGGGTAGGCCGCTAGAGGCCCGCGGCGACGCGGGTCCCAGAGGAATGGCTGCCCTAGACAGAACCCGGCTTACAGGCCGGCTCCTTTTTTCTCGTTGCTGCGCGTCCATCAAAAATCAGTGCGCGCCTGCACCTGCAGTGCTGTCTAAATAAACATAATGCGCTGCGACTGCGACACATCTCTCACTCTTCGTGATTGACATCTTGGGCGCGTCATTTCTATAGTGGCGCGAAGTGGGAAGAAGTGGGGGCGAATGGGCGTATTGATCGCTCAAGACCATGTTTCGCGGCGCAGCAAAGGTCACCTTGGACGACAAGGGCCGGATGGTCATTCCCAACCGGTATCGAGAACAGATCGCCGAGCGCTCGCAGGGGCAGCTCGTGGTGACGGTCGATCGTGACCAATGCTTGCTCCTGTATCCGCTGCCTGAGTGGGAGCAGGTCGAACGCAAGCTCATGAGCCTGCCCAGCCTGCATCCGCGAGCGCGCCGGCTGCAGCGCCTCATGGTGGGGCACGCGACCGATCTGACCCTGGACGGGCACGGCCGGTTGCTGTTGCCGGCGGAACTGCGCGCATTCGCCGGCCTTGAGCGGCACGCCATGCTGATCGGACAGGGCAATCGCTTCGAGTTGTGGGATGAGACGCGCTGGAACACGCGGCGCGATTTCTGGCTCACCAGCGAAGAGGCCGTCACCGATCTGCCCTCGGAGCTCGATTCGCTGTCCTTGTAAGCAGCGCGTCGCAGGCTCACATGCACCAGTGCGGGCGAAGCGCAGCGGCAGCGCGCTTCGCCCCGCTATTCGTACAAGGCCGCAGCCAGGGTGCGGCCCCGGGGAAGTTGGGCGCAGCCGATGACAAGTGAGCACACCGCGGTGCTTGTCGAGGAGGCGCTCGCGGCTTTGGCCGTTGGGGCGGGTGGTTACTATGTCGATGCGACATTCGGGCGCGGGGGCCACACGGCACGCCTTCTCGAGACCGTGGGTGGAGAAGGTCGCGTGCTCGCGATCGACCAGGATCCGCAAGCCATCGAGGCCGGTCGCGCACGCTTTGCCGACGAAGTGCGGCTTACGCTCGTGCACGCGTCGTTTGCCGAGCTTGGGTCGCTCGTGCCGGCATACGGCAACGGCCGCGCGTGTCGCGGTGTGCTCTTCGACCTCGGCGTCTCATCCCCGCAATTGGATGACCCGGCCCGCGGCTTCAGCTTCCGCGCGGACGGCCCGCTCGATATGCGTATGGACCCGTCACGGGGCGAACCCGTCTCTGATTGGCTCGCTCGGGCGGGCGTCGACGAGATTTGCGAGGTGATCACCGAGCTCGGCGAAGAGCGCTTCGCACGACGCGTCGCGAATGCCATCGTCGCGGCGCGCCGCGCACAGCCGCTGCTGCGCACGCTTGAGCTGGCGGCGCTCGTCGCGCGCGCCGTGCGCACGCGCGAGCCGGGAAAACACCCGGCGACCCGCACTTTCCAGGCGCTGCGCATGTTCGTCAACGACGAGCTGGGCGCGCTCGAACGCGCGTTGAGCGCAGCGCTCGCGGTGCTCGCGCCCGGGGGGCGCCTCGCGGTCATCAGCTTCCATTCGCTCGAGGATCGCGTGGTCAAGCGCTTCATGCAGCGCTCGTCCACGGTCGCTGCGGCGTTTGACCGTCTGCCGGTCGTGCCGGTGGCCGCGCGCGCGCGCGCGCGCCTCGTCGGCCGCAAGACGCGTCCGGGGAGCGCGGAAATCGCCCGCAACCCGCGCGCGCGCAGCGCCCTGCTGCGCGTTGCCGAGAAACTCGCGTGAGGCGCTGCCGCTCATGAGAGCCACCTCGCCGCGCACTCTCGCCGTCATCGTTCTCGCGCTGTGGCTCGGCGTCCTCGGCAGCGCCGCCGGCGCGATCTACTGCAAGCATCGCGCGCGCGAGCTCTTCGTCGAGCTCGAGCGGCTGAACGCGCGCCGCGACAACTTGGATGTGGAATGGGGCCAGCTGCAGCTCGAACAGAGTGCCTGGTCGACGCATGCCTTCGTCGAGCGGGTCGCCAGCACCAAGCTGCGCATGGCGACCCCGCCGCCGCAGGCCATCGAGGTGATCGCGCCATGACCGGCTACGAGGCGCGCCAGGAGGCCGCGGGGTCGTTTCGTTGGCGTTCCTATGTGCTGCTGGCGATTCTGGGCGCGAGCGCGCTCGCGCTCGGCTGGCGCGCGGCGAATCTGGCGCTGCGCGATCACGGCTTTCTTGCGAGCCAAGGCAACGCCCGCTTCTCGCGCGTGGCCGCCATCGTCGCGCACCGCGGCACCATCATCGACCGCTATGGCGAGCCGCTCGCGGTCAGCACGCCGGTCGATTCGGTATGGACCAATCCGCGCGAGCTGGCACTCGCGACCGATCAGATCCCGCGGCTCGCGGCCGCACTGAAACTCGACCGCCAGGAGCTCACGCGTCGCGTCACCAGCAACCTCGACCGCGAATTCCTCTATCTCGCGCGGCACCTGCAGCCCGCCGAAGCGCAGCAGATCCGCGCGCTCGACATTCCGGGCGTGTACCTCTCGCGCGAATACCGGCGCTATTTTCCCGCCGGGGAAGTGGCGGGGCACATCCTCGGATTTACCAACGTCGATGATGCGGGCCAGGAGGGCCTCGAGCTCGCCTTTGACCACTGGCTCGCGGGCGAGGACGGCGCCAAGCGCGTGATCCAGGACCGCTACGGGCACGTCGTGCAGGACGTGGACAGCATCCGCAGCGCGCGTCCGGGGCGCGATCTCATCCTGTCGATTGACCTGCGCATTCAGTATCTCGCCTACCGCGAGCTGAAGGCGGCGATTCTGGAGCAGCGCGCCCGCGCCGGCTCGGTCGTGGTCCTCGACGTCGCCACCGGCGAAGTGCTGGCGATGGTCAATCAGCCCGCCTACAACCCCAACGATCGCGAGCAGTTCGTCGCGACCACCTACAGAAATCGCGCGGCGACCGACATCTTCGAGCCGGGCTCGAGCATCAAGCCGTTCTTCGTCGCCGCGGGACTCGCCTCCGGCAAGTACGACGACCGCAGCGTGATCGATACGGCGCCGGGATTCTTCAAGGTCGGCATGAAGACCATCGAGGATGAGCACGGCAGTCTCGGCGCCATCACTCTCGCGACCGTTCTCGCCAAGAGCTCCAATGTCGGCATGGCGCGCCTGGCGCTGTCGCTCGAGCCGCAGCTCATCTGGAAGACGCTCACCTCGCTCGGCTTTGGACAGGTCACCGCGAGCGGCTATCCGGGTGAATCAGCGGGCCTGCTGAGCGACTACGCCCACTGGCGCCCCATCGGGATTGCGACCATGTCGCACGGCTACGGCCTGTCGGTCACACCGCTGCAGCTGGCGCATGCCTATGCCACTCTCGGCGCGTTTGGCCTCAACCGCCCGGTGTCCTTCCTGCGCGTCGACAGCGCACCCGCCGCCGCGCGCGTGCTCGATGAGCACCTGTGCCGCGAGCTCATCGGCATGCTCGAGTCGGTGGTCGCCGCGGAAGGCACCGGCAAGCTCGCCGCCATTCCAGGCTATCGCGTGTCCGGGAAGACGGGCACGGCGTGGAAGGCAACGGCCGGCGGCTATTCCACGGATCGCTACATGGCGGTGTTCGGCGGTGTCGCGCCCTCGACCCACCCGCGCCTCGCCGCGGTGGTGGTCATCGACGAGCCGAGCGCCGGTCAGCACCGCGGAGGCGACGTTGCCGCGCCGGTGTTCTCAGCCGTCGTGGGCCACGCGCTGCGCCTGCTCGCGGTCGCGCCGGATCAGCCGGTGCGCGCACTGCCCGACACCGAGCCCGCCGCCGCCACCCGCGGCATTCGCACGGCGGCGCTGAAATGATGACGCGCGAGCGACGCCTGGCTGACCTCACGGCTGGCCTCGTCGACGTGCCCGCCGAGATCGCGGTGAGCGATGTGACGCTCGACAGCCGCGCCGCATCTGCCGGGTGTCTCTTTCTCGCGTGCCGCGGGCGCGCGCACCACGGCGTGCGCTTCGCCGCAGAGGCGGTCGCGCTCGGCGCACGCGCGGTGTTGTACGAGAGCGGCACCGAGGGCGCGCCGCCGGCGCTGCCGAGCGGGATCTTCGTGCGCGCCGTGCCGCACCTCGGCCGTCACGCGGGCACCATCGCCGAGCGGTTTTTCGATGCGCCCTCGCAGCACCTGACGATTGCCGGCATCACCGGCACCAATGGCAAGACCACCTGCGCGTATCTGCTCGCGCAGGCGCTCGTGCTCACCGGGCGGCGCGCCGCCTACATGGGCACGCTCGGCTTCGGCCTGCCCGGAGCGCTGAGCGAGGCCGCCCTGACGACCGCCGATGCCGTCAACGTGCAGCGCCAGCTCGCACAGCTGCGCGCTCTCGGCGCCGAATGCGTCGCCATGGAGGTCTCCTCCCATGCGCTCGACCAGGGCCGGGTCACGGCGGTGCGGTTTCACACGGCGGTGTTCACCCAGCTCACGCGTGACCACCTGGATTATCACGGCACCATGGCCGAATACGCAGCGGCGAAGGCGCGCCTGTTTTCGTGGACGACGCTCGCGGCGCGCGTCATCAATATTGACGACGCCCTGGGCCGGCAGCTCGCGCGCGCGAGTGCCCATGCGCGGCTCATCGTCACGACACGCCAGGCACTGGCGGCAGAGCGGCTCGGGGCGGCCTCCTTCGTGCGCGCCGCGCGCGTGGTCGCGCGGCCTTCGGGTCTGACGCTTGCCATCGAGTCGAGCTGGGGCGCGTGCGAGCTCGACGTGCCGCTGCTGGGAGATTTCAACGCGGACAACGTCCTCACGGTGTTGGCCGTGCTCCTCGGCTGGGATGTGCCACTCGCGGCGGCGGCCGCGGCGCTGGCACGCGCGCCGGCGCCGCCCGGTCGGATGGAGCCCTTCGGCTGCGGGCCGCATGCGCTCGTGGATTTTGCGCACACGCCCGATGCGCTCGCGCAGGCATTGCAGGCCGCGCGCGCCCACTGTCGCGGGCGGCTCTGGGTGGTGTTCGGCTGCGGCGGCGATCGCGATGCGGGCAAACGCCCGCTCATGGGCGAGATCGCCGCGCGGCTCGCTGACGAGGTGGTGCTCACGGACGATAATCCGCGCGGCGAGAACCCGCAGGCCATCATCAACGACATCCGCCGCGGCATCGGCGCCGATCGAGCGCTCGTCATCGAGCACGATCGCGCGCAGGCGATCCGCTCGACGCTCGCGCGAGCGGCGCCTGCGGATCTGGTGCTCATCGCCGGCAAGGGACACGAGGCCTATCAGATCTATGGCCGCGAGCGGCGCGCTTTCCGCGACCAGTCGATCGTGCGCGCCTACTTCGGTGAGTCCTCGTGATGCGCACGCTGGCGAGCTTCGCCGAGGCCTGCGGCGGTCGGCTGCAGGGTGCGGACCGCGGCTACTCGGGAGTGGGCACGGATACTCGCACCCTCGGGCGCGACGAGCTCTTCGTGGCGCTGCGCGGCCCGCGCTTCAACGGCAATGAATTCGTCGCGGCGGCGCACGCGGCGGGCGCCGCGGGCGCCGTCGTCGACGCGCCGCAGGTGACACCGCTCGCGCAGGTGATCGTGGCGCAGAGCCAGGCGGCGCTCGCGCGCGCGGCGCAGCGCTGGCGCGCGGGCTTTGACATCCCGGTGATTGCCGTCGCCGGCAGCAATGGCAAGACCAGCACCAAGGAGATGACCGCGGCGATTCTGCAGCGCGCCGGCGCCTGTCTCGCCACGCGCGGCAATCTCAACAATCACATCGGCGTGCCGCTGACCTTGCTGCGCCTGGAGCGCGCGCATCGCTTTGCCGTGATCGAGATGGGCGCCAATCAACCCGGCGACGTCGCCGCGCTCGTCGCGCTCGCCGCGCCCAGCATCGGTCTCATCACCAATGCCGGCGCCGAGCATCTGCAGGGCTTCGGCACGCTCGAGGGTGCCGCGCGCGCGGAGGGCGAGGTGGTCGAGGGGCTTCCTGCCGCGGGCACCGCCGTGATCAACGCGGATGATCCGTATGCACCGCTGTGGCGCGGCCTGACGCGCGCGGCCGTGGTGACTTTCGGCGTGACGGCGGATGCGACCTGGCGCGCGCAGGGCGTGCGCTGCGATGTCGACGCGCAGGGCTTCAAGACCCGCTTCACGCTCGCAGGCCCGCTCGGACGCGCGCCCGTGATGCTCGAGCTCGCCGGCCGCCACAACGTCATGAACGCGCTCGCGGCGGCGGCGGCGGCGGTCGCGGCAGGCGCCCGGCTCGAGCACGTCGTGGCGGGGCTTGCGGCCGTGCGCGCGGTGCCCGGGCGCTTGCAGTTCAAGCGCGCGGTGAACGGCGCCTGGCTCATTGACGACTCCTACAACGCCAATCCGAGCTCGGTGCGCGCCGCCATCGAGGTGCTCGCGCAGCTCGACGGCCGCAAGTGGCTGGTGCTGGGCGACATGGCGGAGCTCGGCGATTTTGCGCAGGCAAGCCACGCCGAGATCGGCGCGTTCGCGCGCGCGCAGGGCATCGAGCGCCTCTTTGCCACGGGCGTCCTCGCGGTCGGGGCGGTCGAGAGCTTCGGCGCAGGCGGCGAATGGTTTCCCGACACGCAGGCGCTGGCCGCGGCGCTCGCCGCCCGCGCCGACGGCGGCGTGCGCATGCTCGTCAAGGGCTCGCGCATGAACCGCCTGGAGCGCGTCGTCGAGGCACTCACGCAAGCCCGCGTGCGGTCGCGGGAGAAGTAGCGCCATGCTCTACTGGTTGACACAGCATTTGACCCAGGTGAAGTCGGGATTTCACGTCTTCTCCTACCTCACGCTGCGCGCCATTCTCGCCATGAGCTCGGCGCTCGCGATCTCGCTGCTCGTCGGTCCACGGATGATTGCGCGCCTGTCGCGCTATCGCATCCGCCAGGTGGTGCGCAACGACGGACCGAAGTCGCACCTGCCGAAGGCCGGCACGCCCACCATGGGCGGGGCGCTCATCCTGGTGGCGACCCTCGTCAGCACTTTGCTGTGGGCGGATCTGGCGGACCGCTTTGTCTGGATGGTGCTCGGCGTGACTTTCGCCTTCGGTCTCATCGGCCTGTACGACGACTACCTGAAACTCGTCGTCGGCAATTCCCGCGGTCTGTCACCGCGCTGGAAGTACTTCTGGCAGTCCGTGGGCGGGCTCTCCACCGCGGGCACGCTCTACTACTCTGCCGCGACCCCGGCGGAAACCACCCTGTTTCTGCCCTTCTTCAAGACATTCGCCGCACCGCTCGGCGCCGGCAGCTTCATCGCCATCACCTATCTGATGATCGTCGGCATGAGCAATGCGGTGAATCTCACCGACGGGCTCGATGGGCTGGCGATCATGCCCGCGGCGCTCGTGGTCTCGGCGCTGGGGGTGTTCGCCTACGCCAGCGGCAACGCGGTGTTCGCCAACTATCTATCGATTCCGGCGATCCCGCACGCGGGCGAGCTCTTGATTTTCTGCGCCGCGCTCTCCGGCGCGGGCCTGGGATTTCTGTGGTTCAACGCCTATCCGGCGCAGGTCTTCATGGGCGATGTCGGCGCGCTCGCGATTGGCGCGGCCATCGGCGTGCTGGCCGTGATCGTGCGCCAGGAGCTCGTGGTGCTCGTGATGGGCGGCATCTTCGTGCTCGAGACCGCCTCGGTCATTTTGCAGGTGGCCTCATACAAGCTCACCGGCAAGCGCATCTTCCGCATGGCACCGATCCATCACCACTTCGAGCTCAAGGGCTGGGCGGAGCCGAAGGTCATCGTGCGCTTCTGGATCATCTCGCTGTTCCTGGTGCTGGCGGGACTGGCGACGCTCAAACTGCGATGAACGCCAATCACAACCAAGCCGCCGCTGCGGTGATCGTCGGGCTCGGCCGCACCGGCTTCTCCTGCGCACGCTATCTTGCCAAGCGCGGCTGGCGCGTGGCGGTGACCGACACACGCGATGCGCCGCCCGAGCTCGCGCGCCTGCGCGCGCTCGATCCGGGCATTGACGTGCGCCTCGGCGGACTCGACCCGCAACTCCTCGAGCACGCCCTGTGTGTCGTCGTGTCCCCCGGCGTGTCGCTCGCCGAGCCCTTTTTCATGGAGGCGCGCCGCCGCGGGCTGGAGATCGTCGGCGACATCGAGCTCTTTGCGCGCGCCGCCGACGCGCCGGTCGTGGGCATCACCGGCACCAACGGCAAGAGCACGGTGACGACGCTGCTCGGACGCATGGCGCACCGTGCGGCGCTGCGCGTGCGCGTCGGCGGCAACCTCGGCGAGCCCGCACTCGATCTGCTGGATGCCGATGATTCGAGCGTGCGCGCGGCGCGCGCGCCGGATGCCAACGTCAGCTCCGGGGCGGCGGAGCTCTATGTTCTCGAGCTCTCGAGCTTCCAGCTCGAGACCACCCACTCGCTCGATCTGGTGGCGGCCGCGGTGCTCAACGTCAGCGCCGACCATCTCGACCGCTATGCATCGCTCGAGGCGTATGCGGCGGCCAAGGCGCGCATCTTCGCGCGCTGCGATACCGCGGTGATCAACCTGGATGATCCGCTGGTCGCGACCATGCCGCGACCCGGGCAGCGCACCTTGAGCTTCTCGCTGCGCGCCACGATCGGCGCCGATTACGCCCTCGCGGCGGCGGCCGATGATTGGTGGCTCATGCGCCGCGGCGTGCCGCTTCTGCGGCTCGCCGAGATGAAACTCGGCGGCGGCCACAACGCGGCCAATGCGCTCGCCGCGCTCGCCCTGGGCGAAGCGCTCGATCTGCCGCTCGCGGCGATGCTCGCGGAGCTCAGGGGCTTTGCCGGCCTGCCGCATCGCTCGCAATGGGTCGCGCGGGTGCGCGGCGTCACCTATATCAACGACTCGAAGGGCACGAATGTCGGAGCAACGCTCGCCGCCGTCGGCGGAATGCACGCGCCGGTGGTGCTCATCGCCGGCGGCGAGGGCAAGAACCAGGACTTCACGCCCCTGGCGGCCGCACTGCGCGGCAAGCTGCGGCACGCCGTTCTGATCGGGCGCGCCGCCGCCGAGATCGCGCGGGTCCTCGAGGCCGTGTGCACGGTCGAGCGCTGCGCGACGCTCGAGGAGGCGGTGCGCGCCGCTGCACGCGCCGCGCAGCCGGACGATGCGGTGCTGCTGTCGCCGGCCTGCGCGAGCGTGGACATGTTCACGGACTATGCGCAGCGCGGCGCGGTGTTCGAGCAGGCCGTGCGGGAGCTCGCCGCATGAGCGCCACCACCGCGGGCGAATTGAATTTTGCGCGCTCGAGCGGCCGCGGCGGCATCCGCTTGGATCCCGTCATGGTGGCCCTCGCGCTCGGCACGGTACTGCTCGGCCTCGTGATGGTCACCTCGGCATCGATCTCGATTGCCAGCAAAGCGAGCGGCGAGCCCTTTCTCTATCTGCAGCGCCAGCTCATCCTGACGCTCATCGGCGCGGCCGCCGCGGCGCTCGTCTTCTGCGTGCGCACCGAGCAGCTCGAGCGCGCGTCGATGCCGCTCCTGGTGCTCGCGAGCGTGCTCCTGGTGCTCGTGCTGGTGCCGGGCCTCGGCCACGCGGTGAATGGCAGCCGCCGCTGGCTGCGGGTGGCGGGGGCCAATTTCCAGGTATCCGAGCTCGCGCGGGTCATCGTGCTCGTCTACCTCGCCAGCTACGCCGTACGGCGCGAGAAGGAGCTGCGCACGACCTTCAAAGGCCTCGCGCGCCCGCTCGGCCTGCTCACCTGCATGGCCGCGCTGCTCTTGGCGGAGCCGGACTTCGGCGCCGCCACCGTGCTCTTTGCGAGCGGCTTTGCGCTCTTGTTTCTCGCCGGCGCGCGCCTGCGCTATGTGCTCGGCATGATGCTGATCGCGGCGGCGAGCTTCGCCACGCTCGCGATGAGCTCGAGCTACCGTCTGCGGCGCCTGACGACGTTCCTCGATCCGTGGGCGGATCCGTACAACAGCGGCTTTCAGCTGACGCAGTCGCTGATCGCGATCGGCCGCGGCGAATGGTTCGGGGTGGGATTGGGCGCGAGCGTGCAGAAGCTCTTCTACCTGCCGGAGGCGCACACGGATTTTCTCTTCGCGGTGCTCGCGGAGGAGCTGGGCCTGGCGGGCGTTGCGCTCACGCTCGCACTTTTTCTGGGCCTCATTTGGAGGAGCTTCTTCATCGCGCGGCTCGCCGCCGGCGCCGGGCTCAAATTTGCCGCCTACCTCGCGGCGGGCTTCGGCCTGTGGCTGGGCATCCAGGCGTTCATCAATATCGGCGTGAACATGGGCGTGCTGCCGACCAAGGGTCTCACGCTGCCGCTCATGAGCTACGGCCGCTCGAGTCTCATCGTGTCGATGGCCTGGGTGGGACTCGTGCTGCGCGTCTATCACGAGGCGACGCACGAGGCGCGCGGCGGCACGGGCGCGCGCGCGCGCGCGGAGCGCGCCGCATGAGCACGCGCCCGGTGATGATCATGGCGGGCGGCACCGGCGGCCACGTTTTCCCGGCCCTGGCGCTCGCGCGCCTGCTGCGCGCGCGCTCCTGCGAAGTCGTCTGGCTCGGCACGCGGCGCGGTCTGGAGGCGCGCGTGATTCCGGCGGAACGCATTGCCATCGAATGGCTCTCGATCGGCGGTCTGCGCGGCAAAGGCCTGCTCGCCTGGCTCGCCGCGCCGTTTCGCCTCATCCTCGCTCTGGCGCAGGCGTTGGCGGTCATGCGGCGCCACCGGCCGCTCGCGGTGGTGGGCCTCGGCGGCTTTGTCACCGGTCCCGGCGGGGTGGCCGCGTGGCTGACGCGCCGGCCGCTGCTCATTCACGAGCAGAATGCGATCGCCGGCTTCACCAACCGCTGTCTGGCGCATCTCGCGCGCGAAGTGCTCGAGGCCTTTCCGGGCAGCTTCGGCGCCGACATTGCGGCGCACGCGATCGGCAATCCGGTGCGCGCCGAGATATCCGCCGTGGCGCCGCCGGCGACGCGCTTTGCCACCCGCAGCGGCGCGATTCGCCTGCTGGTGCTCGGCGGCAGCCAGGGCGCGACGCGCCTCAACACCATCGTGCCGTTCGCGCTCGCGCGCCTTGCGGACACGGTGCTCATCGAAACCCGCCATCAGGCGGGCGAGCGCTGGCTCGAGCCGGCGCGCGCGAACTACGCGAGCGCCGCCGTGCGCGCGACGGTGATTCCGTTCATCGACGACATGGCCGCGGCCTATGCGTGGGCGGATCTGGTCATCTGCCGCGCGGGCGCGCTCACGGTATCGGAGCTGGCAGCGGCCGGCGTCGGCGCCATCCTCGTGCCCTTTCCCGCCGCGGTCGATGATCATCAAAGCGCAAATGCCGCCTATCTCGTGCGCGAAGGCGCTGCCGTGCTGATCGCGGACCGCGAGCTCACGGTCGAGCGGCTCGCCACGGAGCTCGGCCGGCTGTGCGCGGGGCGCGGCCGGCTCCTGGCGATGGCGGAACGCGCGCGGCTGCTCGCGCGGCCGCATGCGGCCGAGGAGCTCGCGCAGGCGTGCCTCAAATTTGCGCGGTACGCGGCATGACGAGCTCGCGCGACGATCGCATGCGGCGCATCAACACCATCCACTTCGTCGGGATCGGCGGCAGCGGCATGGGCGGCATCGCCGAGGTGCTCATCAACCTGGGCTATCGCGTGCAAGGCTCGGACCTGCGCTCGAGCGCGGTGACCGAGCGCCTCTCTCTGCTCGGCGCGCGCATCAGCATCGGCCACGCGAGCGCCCACATCGCCGACGCCGACGTCGTGGTCGCCTCGGGCGCGGTGCCGGCCGACAACTGCGAGATCGCAGCCGCGCTCGAGCAGCGCATCCCGGTGGTGCCGCGCGCCGAGATGCTGGGCGAGCTCATGCGCTTCCGCCACGCGATCGCGGTGGCCGGCACGCACGGCAAGACCACGACGACGAGTCTGGTCGCGAGCATTCTCGCCGAAGGCGGCGAGGATCCGACCTTCGTCATCGGCGGCCTCCTGAAGAGCGCCGGCAGCAACGCGCGCCTCGGCGCGGGGCGTTATCTCGTCGCCGAGGCGGACGAGAGCGACGCCTCGTTCACGCATCTGCAGCCGCTGATCGCGGTCGTCACGAATATCGACAACGACCACCTCGCCACCCACGACGGCGACTTCGAGCACCTGAAGACGAGCTTCGTCGGCTTTCTGCACAACCTGCCTTTCTACGGGCTCGCGGTGCTGTGCTTCGATGACGAGCACGTGCGCAGCATCCTGCCGCGCGTCGGCCGGCCGATCGTGACCTACGGCATCGCGGCAGGCGCGGACGTGCGCGCGGTCAACCTGCGCCGCGACGGCGGCGTCACGCACTTCCGGGTCGAGCGCGCCGGCAGCGCGCCGCTTGAGATTACCGTCAATCTGCCGGGCACCCACAACGTTCTGAACGCGCTCGCGGCGATCGTGGTGGCGAGCGAGCTCGGCGTCGACACCGCGGCGATCCGCCGCGCGCTCCTGCTCTTCCAGGGCATCGAACGGCGCCTGCAGCACATCGCTGAAATCGACGCGCACGCGGGGCCCGTCACCCTCGTCGACGACTACGGCCATCATCCCACCGAGATCGTCGCGACCCTCGAGGCGCTGCGCCAGGCCTATCCGAACCGGCGCGTGGTGCTGGCCTTCCAGCCGCACCGCTATACGCGCACGCGCGACCTCATCGACGATTTCGGGCGCGCGCTCTCGGGTGCCGATGCGCTCGTCGTCACCGAAGTGTACCCGGCCGGAGAAGCACCGATCGCAGGCGCCGACGGGCGCGCCATCTGCCGCGCGGTGCGCGGCCGCGGGCAGCTCGAGCCCGTGTTCGTCGAAAAGGTGGAGGATCTCGCCGCGGCGCTGCGCGACCTGCTCAAGCCCAACGATCTCCTCGTGACCATGGGCGCCGGCAACATGAATGCGGTGTCGCACGCGCTGCCGACGCAGCTCGCCCGTCTCGCCCCCGTTGCCAGTACGCGCCGGAGGTCGTCGTGACGATGGCGGTCGCTGCTGAATTCATGCCCCGAGTGCGCCGCGCCGAATCGATGAGCCGGCACACCTCCTGGCACGTCGGCGGCCCGGCGGAGGTCTTCTTCAATCCGCGCGATCGCATGGATCTGGCGGCGTTTCTGCGCAGCCTGCCCGCGGATGTGCCGGTGCACTGGATCGGACTCGGCAGCAACGTGCTGGTGCGCGACGGCGGCCTGCCGGGCGTCGTCATCGCCACCTACGGCGCGCTCGAGCGGCTCGAGCGCATCTCGCAGACGACGATCTTTGCCGAGGCCGGCATCGCCTGCGCGCGCATCGCCAAACAGTGCATCCGCTGGGGCCTGGGTCCCGCGGAATTCCTCGCCGGCATTCCCGGCACGCTGGGCGGCGCGCTGGCGATGAACGCCGGCGCCTTCGGCGGCGAGATCTGGCAGCACGTGCTCGAGGTGCAGACCATCGATCGGCGCGGAGTGGAGCACCGGCGCGCGGCGAGCGAGTTTGAGGTCGGCTATCGCCACGTGAACGCGCCGGCGCAGGACGAGGGCTTTCTCGCCGCGCGCCTGCACTTCGACCAAAAGCCCGGCGTGAACGACGCCGACGTGCGCGCGCTCTTGGCGCGCCGCCGCGCCGCGCAGCCGATCGGCGAGTGGAGCTGCGGCTCGGTGTTCACCAACCCGCCCGGCGATCATGCCGCGCGCCTCATCGAGGCCGCGGGCCTGAAGGGCCATCGCATCGGCGACGCGGCGGTCTCGCACAAGCACGCCAACTTCATCGTCAACTACGGCGCCGCCTCGGCGGCGGACGTCGAGCAGCTGATCGAGCACGTGCGCGCCACCGTCGAGCGCGTGCACGGCGTGCGCCTCACGCCCGAAGTGCGCATCCTCGGGGAGCGCGCCTGATGCATCTGCGCTATGACCCGGCGGCCGTTGCGCGCGTGGGCGCGCCGCGCGACTTCGGGCGCGTCGCGGTCCTCCTGGGCGGCGACTCGAGCGAGCGAGAGATCTCGCTCCTTTCCGGCCGCGCGGTGCTCGCGGCCCTGCAGCGCCGCGGCGTGGATGCGCACGCATTTGATCCCGAGGAGCGGCCGCTGTCGCGGCTTTTGGAGGAGCGCTTCGAGCGCGTGTGGATCGCGCTGCACGGTCCGGGCGGTGAGGATGGCACCGTGCAGGGCGCGCTCGAGTTTCTCGGCGTGCCCTATACGGGCAGCGGCGTCATGGGCTCCGCGATCGCGATGGACAAGATCGCGACCAAGCGCCTGGCGCTCGCGATCGGAGTTGCGACCGCCGATTTCGTGGTGCTGCGCGGCGCTGAGGACTTCGACACCGCGCTCGAGCAGCTCGGACTGCCGCTCATCGTGAAGCCGACCTCGCAGGGCTCGAGCGTCGGCATGACGAAGGTGGAGCGCGCCGCCGACCTCGCCGCCGCCTACGCCGCGGCGCGGGCGCTTGAAACGAGCGTCTTTGCCGAACCGTGGATCACCGGCGCCGAGTACACCGTCGCGATCTTGAAGGGGCACGCCCTGGCGTCGATCCGCATCGAGACGCCGCGCACCTTCTACGACTACCAAGCCAAGTATTTCCGCAGCGACACGCGCTACCTGTGCCCCTCGGGTCTCTCGGCCATGGCCGAGGAGCACCTGGCGAATCTGGCGCTTGCCGCCTTCGGCGTGATCGGCGCCAGCGGCTGGGGGCGCGCGGATTTCATGATGGACGAAACGGGGCGACCGCTGCTGCTCGAGGTCAACACCGTCCCCGGCATGACGGATCACTCTCTGGTGCCGATGGCCGCGCGCGAGCGCGGCATCGATTTCGACGAGCTCGTCTGGCAGGTGCTCGAGACGAGCTCGGCACGCGTGCGGATCTAGGCCGTGAAGATGCTCACCTTCAAACGACCCAAGAACCGCCGCAAGCACCACGAGCGCCGCTTCACCCTGCCCGCCATCAACTGGCGCCGCTGGGGCCTGAGCGCGCTCAGCCTCATCGCCATTCTCGGCGCGCTCGCCACCCTCGCGGTGTTTCTCGATCAGCCGATTCAGCGGATCCTCATCTCGGGGCGCTTCCAGCGCGTCTCGCCGGGAGATGTGGAGCGCGCGGTCAAGGAGGAGGTGCGCAGCGCGGGGCTCGTGTCGCTCGATCTGGACGCCGTGCGCGCCGCGGTCGGCGGCCTGCCGTGGGTGGACACGGTGAGCGTGCAGCGCGCCTGGCCGCGGGGGCTCACGGTCACGGTGGTCGAGCAGGTGGCGGCCGCACGCTGGGGCGAGAGCGGCCTGCTCAACATGCGCGGCGAGCTCTTCGCCACTGCCGCGACGCACATTCCGCCGGAGCTGGCGCGCCTCTCCGGCCCGCCCGGCACGCAGGCGCTCGTGGCCGCGCGCTATCTCGCAGCCCAGGGCCGCCTCATCGAAGCCGGCATGCATCTGACGGCGCTGCGCCTCGATGAGCGCGGCGCGTGGGAGCTCGATCTTGCGGCCGGCATCACCGTGC
Source organism: Steroidobacteraceae bacterium (assembly GCA_035481795.1). GTDB lineage: Bacteria > Pseudomonadota > Gammaproteobacteria > Steroidobacterales > Steroidobacteraceae > PALSA-1196. Next base: position 89,086 of record DATHRI010000020.1, on the reverse strand, counting down.
GCCTCGGCAGCCGCCAGGTGGACGAGCGCTTCGAGCGCTTCATGGCGACCGCCATCAAGCTCATCGCGCAGCGCGCCGATGACATCGCCTACGTCGACATGCGCTACAGCAATGGCTTCGCCATCGGCTGGCGCAACGGCAGCGCGCACCGCGCCGGCGACGACGGAGGCAAGGATGCCTAAGCGCTCCGACCGCAGCCTGATCGTGGGGCTCGACATCGGCACCTCGAAGGTCGTGGCGCTCGTCGGCGAAATCGCTGTGGACGGCGCGATCGAGGTGCTGGGCCTGGGCTCGCACCCGTCGCGGGGCCTGAAGAAGGGCGTGGTCGTCAACATCGAGTCGACCGTGCAGTCCATCCAGCGCGCCGTCGAGGAGGCCGAGCTCATGGCGGGGTGCGAAATTCATGCGGTCTACGCCGGGATCGCCGGCAGCCACGTGAGAAGCCTCAACTCCCACGGCGTCGTCGCGATCCGCGACAAGGAAGTCACGCAAGGGGACGTCGAGCACGTCATCGATGCGGCGAAGGCCGTCGCCATCCCCGCCGACCAGAAAATTCTGCACGTGCTGCCGCAGGAGTTCATCGTCGACGGCCAGGAGGGCATCCGCGATCCGATCGGCATGTCGGGCGTGCGCCTCGAGGCGAAGGTGCACATCGTCACCGGCGCGGACAGCGCCGCGCAGAACATCGAGAAGTGCATCCAGCGCTGCGGGCTCACGGTGGAGGATGTGGTGCTCGAGCAGCTTGCCTCGAGTTTTGCGGTATTGACGGAGGATGAGAAGGAGCTCGGGGTGTGTCTCGTCGACATCGGCGGCGGCACGACCGACCTGGCCGTGTTCGCGAACGGCGCGATCCGCCACACCGCGGTGATTCCGATCGCCGGCGACCAGGTCACCAACGACATCGCCGTGTCGATGCGCACGCCGACGCAGTACGCGGAGGACATCAAGATCCGCTATGCGTGCGCGCTCTCGCAGCTTGCCAATCCCGACGAAAGCATCGAAGTGCCGAGCGTCGGCGAGCGGCCCGCGCGGCGCCTGGCGCGCCAGACGCTCGCCGAGATCGTCGAGCCGCGCTACGAGGAGCTCTTTGGCCTGGTGCGCGAGGAGCTGCGCAGGAGCGGCTTCGAGGAGCTGATCGCCGCCGGAATCGTGCTGACCGGCGGCAGCGCCAAGATGGAAGGCGCGATCGAGCTGGCCGAGGAGGTGTTTCACGTGCCGGTGCGCCTGGGGATGCCGCAGCAGGTGCAGGGGCTCTCCGACGTCGTGCGCAATCCGATTTATTCCACGGGCATGGGCCTCCTGCTCTATGCCCGCGACAACGTTCTGCCGGGAACCAAGGGCCGCGGCCTCTCGAGCGCCAAGGGCGCGCTCGATCGCATGCGCTCCTGGTTCCAGGGCAACTTTTGAGCTGACAGACCGGTAGTGCAATAGAGCGAAGCTTCAACCAACCCCTGTTCTCTTGTTTAGGAGCGACAACAATGTTTGAACTGATGGATGCATACAGCCAAAGCGCGGTGATCAAGGTCATCGGCGTCGGCGGCGGCGGCGGCAACGCCGTCACTCACATGGTCGCGAGCGGCATCGACGGCGTCGATTTCATGTGCATCAACACCGATGCGCAGGCGCTCAAACACTCCAAGGTAAAGTCGGCCCTGCAGATCGGCTGCAATATCACCAAGGGCCTGGGTGCGGGCGCCGACCCGGAGGTCGGGCGGCAGGCGGCGATGGAGGATCGCGACCGCATCATCGAGCTCGTCGAAGGATGCGACATGCTCTTCATCACCGCCGGCATGGGCGGCGGCACGGGCACGGGCGCCGCTCCGGTCGTGGCGCAGATCGCCAAGGAGCTCGGCATCTTGACGGTGGCGGTCGTGACCAAGCCCTTCGAGATGGAAGGCAGCAAGCGCTCGCTGATTGCCGACCATGGCATCGCGGAGCTCGGCAAATTCTGCGACTCACTCATCACCATTCCCAATCAGAAGCTCTTGACGGTGCTGGGTCCCGATACGACGCTCTTGAATGCCTTCAAGTCGGCGAATCAGGTGCTGCAGGGCGCCGTGCAGGGCATCGCCGAGCTCATCACGCGGCCGGGCCTCATCAACGTGGACTTCGCCGATGTGCGCACGGTGATGGCGGAGACCGGCATGGCCATGATGGGCTCGGGTGTGGGCAGCGGCGAAGGCCGCGCGCGCACTGCGGCCGAGGCCGCCGTGTCCTCGCCGCTCCTCGAGGACATCAATCTCGCGGGCGCTCACGGCATTCTCGTGAACGTGACGGCCGGCATGGATCTGTCGATCGGCGAGTTCCAGGAGGTGGGCCAGATCGTGAAGCAATTTGCCTCCGAAGATGCCACCGTCGTGGTGGGCACCGTCATCGACCCGGAACTCGCCACTGAATTGCGCGTTACGGTCGTGGCCACGGGGCTGGGCCGGCCGGCAGCGGCCATGCGCACTCCGATGCCGCGTGAGATGTCCGCCGCCCGCACCCCCTCCGGTCAGCGCGATGCGCCCATGCGCGTTGTACGACGGGGCCCGTTGTCGAATAACGACTATGCCGCTCTGGACAAGCCCACGGTTCAGCGGCAACGCGCTGTCGGCGATGGACTGCGTCCCGAGTCCGAGCCCGAGGACCTGCTGGATATTCCGGCGTTCCTGCGCCGCCAGGCCGACTGAGCGGTGCGGTTATTGGAGCCGCATTTGAGCCTATGATAGGTTAACGGTCCCTTTGCCGAAGGCTGGCGCCCGGATGTAACGGGGTCGCGAGGAACGCGACCCCGGGGCTGGGATATAACTGGAAGAGATGCCGGCAAAACCTATTATGGTTGGACAACGCACCCTCAAGAACTCCATACGTGCAACGGGTGTGGGCCTGCACACCGGCAAGAAGGTCCTGATGACGCTGCGGCCGGCGCCGCCGGATGCGGGCATCGTCTTTCGCCGCACGGACCTGGGAGAGCCCGTTGAGATCCGCGCGCACGCATCGAACGTCGGCGAGACGACGCTCGGCACGACTCTCATCAAGGGCGACGTGCGCGTCTCCACGGTCGAGCATCTGTTGTCGGCCTGCGCGGGACTCGGGATCGACAACCTCACCGTCGAGGTGAGCGCGCCGGAGGTGCCGATCATGGATGGCAGCGCCGGTCCCTTCGTGTTTCTGCTGCAGTCCGCGGGGATCGAAGAGCAGCGCGTGGCGAAGAAATTCATCCGCGTGAGGAAGCGCATCCGCGTCGAGACCGCCGACAAGTGGGCGCAGTTCGACCCCTTCGACGGCTTCAAGGTGAATTTCGAGATCGAGTTCAATCACCCGATCTTCAAGCGCCGCTCGCAGAAGGCGTCGATGGATTTCTCCACGACCTCCTTTCTGAAGGAGGTCAGCCGCGCGCGCACCTTCGGCTTCGTGCGCGACATCGAGACGCTGCGCTCGCAGAGTCTGGCGCTCGGCGGCAGCCTCGACAATTCGATCGTGCTCGATGACTTCCGCGTCCTGAACGAGGACGGTCTGCGCTACGAGGACGAGTTCGTGAAGCACAAGATCCTGGACGCGATCGGGGACCTGTACCTCCTGGGGCACAGCCTGATCGGAGAATTCAGCGGTCATAAGTCGGGGCACGCGCTCAACAATAAGCTGCTGCGCGCGCTGCTCGCCGACGGCGCGGCGTGGGAAGAAGTCGAGTTCGAGTCCCCCGCGGATGCGCCGATCTCCTATGTCGAAACACCGGCGCTGCCGCCGGCGTGATGCCCGTCCTACTCCGGTAGCACCCGCACTTCGACCGCGGCAATCGCGGGGTGCGCGCGCTTCAGCGCCGCTTCAATCTCGGCGACCGCAAAGCGCACGCGCGCCGACCAGGCCGCGGAGGCGGTGAAAATGACGAGTGTGTCACGCCGCTCGACGATGCCCGAGACGTGCGCGCGCGCCGCCTCCGGCAGGTGCGCGTCCAGCCACGCGCGCCACAGCCCCTGACGCTCGACCTGCGCCGCGAGCCGCTGCAGCGCGGGGTCCTTGCCCGCCAGAAGAACTTTGACAGAATCACCGCTTCGTTCACGCCGTCGCATTCGGCTCTTATGAAGCTTGTTTCGTTTGATCTTATTCGGCATATTGCCTTGTCACGAGAACCAGCCCCGCCGCCAAGGCGCGGGAAAGAAAACCGTGGTCGGACGTTACAAAGCTTATGACAGCGGGGTTTATGACAGCGCGCAAGCCTTTTGATTGCCGAGTGGACGCCGCGCGGCCGCGGCACGCGCAGAGGCTGCGGCGCGGGAGGCGTCGCACATGAATCTCATCTGGTTTTCCAGCCGCGAAGGGCGCGCGCGCCAATTCAATCTCGGCCATCCGGCCGCCCTTGCCGTCCTCGGCGCTCTGGTGCTCGCCATCCTGGGCACGGCCTTTGCCTTGGGCATGCGGCTCGGCGAGCGCACGGGCAGCGTGCTGCAGCGCGCTGATATGGCCGGCGCCTTCAGCGGCGCGCTCAGCGACGAGAAGAGCGAGATCCGCGAGCTGCGCGCGCACCTGCAGGACCGCGTCGACGCCCTGGCGCTGCGCCTCGGGGTGATCAACGCGCATATCCTGCGGCTGAACGCGCTCGGCAAGCGCCTGACCGACATGGCGAATATCGATCACCGCGAATTCAATTTCGATGCCGACCCGGCCACCGGGGGGCCTGAGACCGAGGGCGAAGGCGTCGGCGCACAGATTCCCGATCTCACCGCGATGCTCGACAGCACCGAGCAGCGCGTCGAGCTGCGCGACACGCAGTTCGGCGTGCTCGAGAACATCATTCTCGCGCGCAAGCTGAACGCGGAGATCCACCCCGAGGGCCGCCCCGTGCACCGGGGCTTCATCTCCTCGTACTTCGGGCAGCGGCAGGATCCATTCACCGGCGAAGAGGCCATTCACAAGGGCGTCGACTTCGCCGGCAATCTGGGCGACGAAGTCATCGCCGTCGCGGCCGGGGTGGTGACCTGGGCCGGCGTGCGCGCCGGCTACGGCAAGCTCATCGAGATCAGCCACGGCAACGGCTTCACCACGCGCTACGCGCACAACCAGCGCACGCTGGTCGCGGTCGGCGACACCGTCACGCGCGGCGAGCCCATCGCGCTCATGGGCTCCTCGGGCCGCTCCACCGGTCCGCACGTGCACTTCGAAGTGCTGCGTAACGGCCGGCAGGTCGACCCGCTCTCTTTTATCGGCCGTTAGCGCCCCCATCTCTTCGTCGCTGCAGAGCCCCGCGAGGGCGGCGCGAACCAATTGGGCGCGCGCGCGTCTATTGCGTACAATGCGCCGCCCCCTCGGCTGCGCTCATCACGTAAGCATTTGTCGGGGCTCGCTTTTTCGTCCATCGGGAATCCGTGACGTGCCGCAACTTCTGACGCGCCTCTTCGGCAGCCGCAACGACCGGTTGCTGCGCACCTACCAGCGCCCCGTGCGCGAGGCGAATGCCTTCGAGCCGACAGTGCGCGCGCTCAGCGACGAGGCGCTGCGCGCCAAGACCGAAGAATTCCGGGCGCGCCTGAAGCAGGGCGAGCCTCTGGATGAGCTCCTGCCCGAGGCCTTCGCGGTGGTACGCGAGGCCGCGCAGCGCACCTTGAAGATGCGCCACTTCGACATGCAGCTGGTGGGCGGTATTGCGCTGCACCAGGGCAAGATCGGGGAGATGCGCACGGGCGAGGGCAAGACGCTGGTCGCGACTTTGCCGGCGTATCTGAATGCGCTGCCCGCGGATGGGGTGCACATCGTGACCGTGAACGAGTACCTCGCGCAGCGCGACTCGGAGTGGATGGGCCCCGTGTTCCGCTTTCTCGGCATGAGCGTCGGCGTCATCAAGAATGCGCAGACCTCCGAGGAGAAGCGCGCGGCCTACGCCTGCGACATCACCTACGGCACCAACAACGAGTTCGGCTTCGACTATCTGCGCGACAACCTCGCCTACCGGCTCGAGGATCGCGTGCAGCGCGGCCTCGCCTACGCGGTGGTCGACGAGGTGGACTCGATCCTGATCGACGAAGCGCGCACGCCGCTCATCATTTCAGGTCCGGCGGAGGAGAGCACCGAGCTCTACCTGCGCATCAATGATCTCGTGCCGCGACTGAAGCGCCAGCCGAAGGAGGAGGCGCCCGGCGACTACGCCGTCGACGAGAAGACCAAGCAAGTGCACATCACCGAGGAAGGCCACGAGCACGTCGAGGCGCTGATGGCCGAAGGCGGCCTGCTGCGCGAGGGCGAGAGCCTGTACGACGCTGCGAATATCCGCCTGATGCATCACCTGAACGCGGCCCTGCGCGCGCACGCCCTCTACAAGCGGGACGTCGAGTACATCGTCAGAGGCGGCGAGGTGATCATCGTCGATGAGTTCACCGGGCGCACCATGCCGGGCCGGCGCTGGTCCGACGGCCTGCATCAGGCGGTGGAGGCCAAGGAGCGCGTGCGCGTGCGCGAGGAGAACCAGACGGTCGCCTCGATCACCTTTCAGAACTATTTCCGCCTCTACAAGAAGCTCGCCGGCATGACCGGCACGGCCGACACCGAGGCGCCGGAATTCATGCAGATCTACGGCCTCGAGGTGGTCGTCATTCCGACGCACAAGCCGATGGTGCGCAAGGACAACGCGGACTTCGTCTATCTCACGCAGAAGGACAAGTTCGCCGCCATCGTCGAGGACATCCAGGACTGCGTCACGCGCGCGCAGCCGGTGCTCGTGGGCACGACCTCGATCGAAACGTCCGAGTTTCTCGCCGGCCTGCTGCAGAAGGACCAGATCCCGCACGAAGTGCTGAACGCGAAGCAGCACGAGCGCGAGGCGCACATCGTCGCCCAAGCGGGCCGCCCCGCCGCGGTCACCATCGCGACCAACATGGCCGGCCGCGGCACCGACATCGTGCTCGGCGGCAATCTCGAGGCGGAGCTCGCCGCACTCGGCGCGATCGACGAGGACGCGCGCGCGCGGGTGCGCGGGGAGTGGCAAGAGCGTCACGATCGCGTCGTGGCCGCCGGAGGACTGCACATCGTCGGCACCGAACGCCACGAGTCGCGCCGCATCGACAATCAGCTGCGCGGCCGTTCGGGCCGCCAGGGCGACCCGGGATCGAGCCGCTTCTATCTGTCGATGGAAGACAACCTGATGCGCATCTTCGGTGATCCGGTGCGCACCAAGCGCCTGCTGACGATGGCGGGCATGAAGGCGGGCGAGGTCATCGAGAGCGGCATGCTGACGCGCCAGATCGAGAAGGCGCAGAGAAAGGTCGAGGCGCACAACTTCGACATCAGAAAGCAGCTGCTGCTCTTTGACGACGTGGCCAATGACCAGCGCAAGGTGGTCTACCAGCAGCGCACCGAGATCATGGGCACGGAGGATCTGTCGGCGGCGGTGCACGGCATCCGCGAGGAGGCCCTGAACAACCTCGTCGATCAGTACCTGCCGAAGAGCGCCAGCCCCAGCGATTGGGATCTCGCGGGCCTGAAGGAGGCGGTGCACAAGGACTTCAATGCGGAAGTGGACCCGGCGGCCTGGCTCGCGCAGGAGCCGGAGCTCGAGGAGGCGCAGCTGCGGCGCCGCATCGTCGCGGCGGCGCACGCCGCCTACGAGGCGAAGGTCGCGCGCAGCGGCGCGGAGGTCATGCGCCACGTCGAGAAGGAGATCATGCTGCGCATGCTCGATCAGCACTGGCGCGAGCATCTGGCGGCGATGGACTACCTGCGCCAGGGCATTCACCTGCGCGGCTATGCGCAGAAGGACTACCGCTTCGAATACAAGCGCGAGGCTTTCGAGCTCTTCGCGGCCATGCTCGAGCGCGTCAAATTCGAGACCGTGAGCGTGCTGGCGAAGCTCGAGGTGCGCACCCAGGAGGCCATCGACCAGGAAGAGGAGGAGCGCCGCCGCCGCCTGATGCGCGCCTTGCAGGCGCAGCATGCCGAGGCGCACTCGCTGCTCGCACCCGGGAGCGCCGCGCCGCCGGAGGAGGCCGCGGGCAGCCTGCCGGGCGCCGCCGCGGCCCGCGCCGGCGCGCCGCCCCCGCCGCCCGCGGATCCGGTCAGCACCTTCGTGCGGGTGGAGCGCAAGATCGGCCGCAACGAGCCCTGCCCGTGCGGATCGGGCAAGAAGTACAAGCACTGCCACGGCGTGCTCTCGAGTGTCCAATGAGCGCGCCGCTCGCGCGCGGCCGACGGTGCGCGTCGTCGCGGCGGCGCTGTATGACGCGCGCGGCCGGGTGCTGATCGCCGAACGCCCGCCCGGCAAGCACCTGGCGGGGCGCTGGGAATTTCCCGGCGGCAAGATCGACGCGGGTGAAACCGAGGAGGAGGCCCTGAAGCGCGAGCTCGCCGAGGAACTCGGCGTGACGTTGCGCCGCGCGCGACCGCTCGCGCGCCTGGCGCACGACTACGACGACCGGCGCGTCGAGATTGCACTCTGGGTGGTGGAGGACTACAGCGGCGCGCCCGCCGGGCTCGACGCCCAGCGGCTGAAGTGGGTGTCCCCGGCCGAGCTGCACCTCGAGGACATGCTCGCGGCCGATGTTCCGTTCATCGCCGCTTTACAGCGCCTGTACAATGAGCGTCTCTCCTAATTGACCGCCACAGGATTGCCATGGCAACCCCGAACGACCTACCGGACATCCAGTTCGACGCCTCGAATCTGTATCGCGAGGAGATATTCACCGACCGCCACGCCGGCACCATCCGTCGCTTGACGCCCGTCAGCGCGGTGGGCGAGAGCGACAGCACGCGCTTCGTGCTCTATTCCGGCCAGACCCAGCTCCTGACGCCGGCGGGCGTGCTGCCGCTCGCCTTCGACATCGAGGCGGATTCTCTCAGCGACGCGATTGGCAAATTTCCGGAGGCCGTGAAGATCGCGCTCGAGCAGGCGATCGATGAGGCACGCGAGATGCGCCGCGAGGCGGCGACGCGCATCGTCGTACCGGACGTGGGCGCCGCAGCTCCCGCAGGCGGCGGCAAGATCAAGTTCTGAAGGCGGCGCGCCGCGCGGCGCCTACAGACAGCAGCTCAGGACAAAGGGCACGTCGCGCTCGGCTTGGGTCGCGCGGGTGGTGAGCCCGTTCCAGGTGAGAAAGCGCACGCTGCAGCGGTAGTGGCTGCCGCTGATCTCGGGATACAGCCCCGCGGCGCTGGGCAGCGAAATGCGCAGCAGCTGATAGGGCGTGTCGCGCTCGAAGGTGACATGGAAGGAACCGGCGAGCGCAACCTCCTCGCGGCTGCGGCCGTTGGCCCGCGTCAGCCACAAGAGCTCCGCGATGGCATCGCACAGCGGCCGCAGCAGGCCGAGCCACTCATTGAAGGTCTGTATGCGCGCTTCGGCCGTCTGCGACAGCCAGTAGTAGAAGTCCGGCAGATCGAATTCGCACGTGCCGCCGGGGATGGCGCTTCGGTGCTTGATGGCGCTCAGGAATTCGGAATCGCGCACCGGCTGCAGGAAAGTCGGGCCGGCGCTCATGAGTTCCGCGCGCAGGCGCAGCAGGTTCGACATGACCGAGCGCAGCCTGCCGGCGTCGACCCCCGGCTTCGACTGGAATTCGTTCAGTGAAGTGAGCTGCCGCTCGAGCTCCTTCAGCACCTCCGAGCGCACATCCCCGCGGGTTGCGATCGCCAGGATGTCGATGAGCGAGGCGACCGCCGCGCGGCTGCCCCACTGGCTCGCCATCTCGTTGTGGTAGAGCGCCTGGTTGTAGAGAAAGTCGAGCCGCAGGAAGGTCCGCATCCGCTCGTGCAGGGGCTGCTCGAACACCAGGATTTCACCGGCTGCCGCGGAGGCGCGGGCGGGGGCGGCGGTTTTGCTCATGCGCCTATTTTGCTTGACGCGCACGCCGTCCGTAAACGCGTATCGTCAGGCGAGCGCGCCGGCCGCGCGCTGCAGGTACTGCGCATGCAGCGCGCTCACCTGGGCGTGCAGTGCGCCCACCGCACCGTCATTGCTGATCACATCATGCGCGGCCTGCAGGCGTGCCGCGCGGGAGGCCTGCGCGTTCAGGATGGCGCGCGCCTCCTCGGCAGTCGAGCCGTCGCGCGAGCGCAGGCGGCGGATCTGCGTCTCCTCGTCGCAGTCGACCACCAGCACGCGCTCGAGCTGCGAGGCGAGGTTCTTCTCGACGAGGAGCGGGATCACGAGGATCTGGTAGGGCCCGCCGCTTGCGGCGGAGCGGCTCTCCACCGCCGCGCCGATGGCGGGATGGATCAGGGCCTCAAGATCCGCGCGCGCGCGCGGATCCGAGAAGACGATGGTGCGCAGCGCCGGACGGTCGAGGTGCCCGTCGGCGGTGAGGATCGACGCGCCGAATCGCGCGACCAGCGCCTCGAGCGGCGGCTGGCCGGGCTCCACCACGTCACGCGCCAGCTCATCGGTGTCGATGATCGGCACGCCGAGCGTGCGGAAGATCTTCGTCACCGTCGACTTGCCGCTGGCGACACCGCCCGTGAGCCCGACGCGGTACACCTTGGCGTTCACGGGCGCGGCACGAACACGCTGAAATAGCGCTGCACGATCTCATGCCCGAAGAGCAGCATGAGCCATCCGGATGCGGCGAGAAACGGCCCGAAAGCGACCGGGGTCGCGCGGTCGCGCCCCTGCAGCGTGAGGAGCAGCACCCCGACCACCGCGCCGACCGCGGCCGCGACCAGCACGATCGGCAGCAGCAGCTGCCAACCGAGCCATGCGCCGAGCGCCGCGAAGAGCTTGAAGTCCCCGTAGCCCATGCCTTCCTTGCCGGTGGCCAGACGAAAGAGGTGATACACGCTCCACAGGGAGACATAGCCCGCGACGGCGCCGATCACACTCGAGCGCAGGTCGACCGGGATCGTAGCACCCGGCGCGGCCGCGCCCCAGAGGCTCACGAGGAGCCCCAGCCACAGGAGCGGCAGCGTCAAATTGTCGGGCAACAGCTGATGATCGATATCGATGCAGGCGAGCGCGATCAGGAACCAGGTGAGGACGAGCGCCGCAAGCGCTGCTATGCCGAAGCCAAATTTCCACGCCACCAGCGCCGACAGCACCGCCGTCAGGGCCTCGATGAGGGGATAGCGAACGCTGATGCGCGCGCGGCAGCGGGCGCAGCGGCCGCCGAGCGCAAGGTAGCTTGCGAGCGGGATGTTCTGCCACCACGTGATGGGCGCCTGGCATGCGGGGCAGACCGAGCGCGGCACGATGAGATTGAAGGGCTCGGGTCGACTCGCGGGGGCCGTTTCCGCGGGCGTTGCGAGCTCTCCGCATTCCGCGCGCCACTGCCTCTCGAGCATCACCGGCAGGCGATGGATGACGACGTTCAGAAAGCTGCCGATCAGCAGGCCCACCACGAAGCACGCGCCGATGTAGAGCACCGGCGAGGCTGCGAAGACGTCGATCAGAGGCAATGCGCTGGGCTTAGACGACCGAACCCAGCTTGAAGATGGGCAGGTACATCGCGATGACGAGACTGCCGACGAGCACGCCCAGGATCACCATGATGAGCGGCTCGAGCAGGCTCGACATGGCATCCACGGCGTTGTCGACCTCGGCCTCATAGAAGGTTGCAACCTTCCCCGCCATCGTGTCGAGGGAGCCTGACTCCTCGCCGACGGCGATCATCTGCACGACCATGTTCGGAAAGAGCTCGGTGGTCTCCATGGCGCGCTGCAGGCGCTGGCCGGTCGCCACTTCGTCGCGCATGCGCATGACGCCGTTCTCGAAGACGATGTTGCCGGTGGCGCCGGCGACGGATTCGAGCGCCTCGACCAGCGGCACGCCGGCGGCGAACATGGTGGAGAGCGTGCGCGCGAAGCGCGCAATCGCCGCCTTGTTGAGAATCGGGCCGATGACGGGCATCTTCAGTGCCGCTCGGTCGAGAAACTCACGCATTTTCTTCGAGCGTTTCTTGAAGTAGAAAAACACCCAGACGATGCCGGCGATCACCGCGCCGATGAAGATGCCGTCGGCCTGCACGAAACGCGACAGGTTGATGACCATCTGCGTGAAGGCCGGCAGGTCCGCGCCGAAGCCCTTGAAGAGGCTCTCGAACTGCGGGATCACGAAGACGAGCAGGATGATGGTGACGAGGACGGCGACCGCGAGCACGGCGGCGGGATAGAAGAGCGCCTTCTTCACTTTCTTCTTCAGCGCCTCGGTCTTCTCCTTGTAGCTTGCGATCTTGTCGAGCAGGCCCTCGAGCGCGCCCGCCTGTTCGCCCGCCTCCACGAGGTTGATGTAGAGATCGTCGAAGTACAGCGGATGCTTGGCGAGCGACTCGTGCAGGGAAGTGCCGGCTTCGACATCGGATTTGATATCCAGGATCAGCTTCTGCATCGCCGGCTTCTCGTGGCCGGCGCCGACGATCTCGAAGCCCTGCACCAGAGGAATGCCCGCGGCCAGCATGGTCGCGAGCTGGCGGCTGAACACCGCGATGTCCATCGGCTTCACGCCGCCGCCCATCTTGAGCGCCGCCGACTGCTTGCGGACCTTCGAAGGCGCGATGCCCTGACGGCGCAGGTCAGCGCGCAGCGCCGCCTCGTCCGGAGCGAGACTGCGGCCCTTCAGGCGCTTGCCCTTCTTGTCGCGACCTTCCCAGCGGAACGGGAAGTCACGCTTGATGGTTCTGACGGTTACGGTTCCTGCCTGTGCCATGTGCTTCTTCCTGCGTCACTCCACAGTGACGCTGTTGACTTCCTGGATGCTCGTAAGTCCAGCTTTGACCTTTTCCAGGCCCGAGCGGCGCAGATCCCAGACGCCTTCCTTCGCGGCCTGGTGGCCGATATCGACAGCGCTGCCGCCCGCTAAAATGATGCGCGCAATCGACTCCGTGACCGGCAGCACCTGATAGATGCCGACGCGGCCCTTGTAGCCGTCGGTACAGCTGCCGCAGCCCTTGGGAACGTAGATGCGCAGCCCCGCCGCGACGTCCTCTTCCTGGAAACCTTCCTTCAGCAGCGCCTCCTTCGGGATCTCCAGCGGCTGCTTGCAGTGCGAGCACAGCCGGCGCGCCAGCCGCTGCGCGATGATGAGGCTGACCGATGTCGCGATGGCGTAGGGCTTGACCCCCATGTCAATGAGGCGCGTGAGGGTCTGCGGCGCATCGTTGGTATGCAGCGTCGAGAGCACCAGATGCCCGGTCTGCGCGGCCTTGATGGCGATCTCCGCGGTTTCCAGATCGCGCACCTCGCCGACCATGATGACATCCGGATCCTGGCGCAGAAAGGCGCGCATCGCCGAGGCGAACGTGAGGCCGACCTTGGGATTGACATTCACCTGATTGACGCCGGGCAGATTGATTTCCGACGGATCCTCGGCGGTGGAGATGTTGGTGTCTTCGCGGTTGAGAATGTGCAGGCCCGTATAGAGCGACACCGTCTTGCCGCTGCCGGTGGGCCCCGTCACGAGGATCATGCCCTGGGGCTTCGCCAGAAATTTGGTGTACAGGTCCCTTTGAAAGGGCTCGTAGCCGAGCGAATCGATGCCCATCGCCGCCTGCGCGGGATCGAGAATACGCAGCACGATCTTCTCGCCGAAGAGCGTCGGGCAGGTGCTGACGCGAAAATCGATGGCGCGGGTCTTTGACAGGCGCATCTTGATGCGCCCGTCCTGCGGGATGCGGCGCTCGGCGATGTCGAGGCGCGACATGACCTTCAATCGCGCCGAGAGCTTGCCGGCGAGCTGCACGGGCGGCTGCGCGATTTCCTTCAGCACGCCGTCCATGCGGAAGCGCACGCGGTAGACCTTCTCGTACGGCTCGAAGTGGATGTCGGAGGCGCCGCGGCGGATGGCATCGAGCATGAGCTTGTTGACGAAGCGCACGATGGGCGCGTCTTCGACGTCGTCGCGGCTGACCTTCTCCAGCTCATCCTCGCCGCCGCTGACTTCCAGGTTCTCGAGATCAATGCCGTCCTCTTCCGTGAAGGTCGTGATCTGCGCCTCGGCCTGCTCGATCGCCTTGTCGACGGCCTTCTGCAGCTTGTCGTCCTCGACGACCACCGCGTCGACGCCGAGGCCCGTCTGAAATTTGATCTCGTCGACCGCATGAGTGTTGGTGGGATCCGCGACCGCGAGGAACATGCGCTTGCCGCGCTTGAAGAGCGGCAGTACGCGGTGCTTGGCGAGGAGCTTGTCGCTGACCAGTCGCACCGTGTCGAGATCGATGCTGAGCGCGTCGAGATCGAAGAGCGGCACGCCAAACTCCGTCGAGGCGGCGATGGCGATGTCGCGGGCATTGGCCGCACCGCTCGTGACGAGCTGGGTGACGACGCTCGTCTTGCGCTCCCGTGAGGTATTGAGTGCCTCGAGCATGGCGGCCTCTTCCACGACCCCGTCCTGCACGAGGCGCTGCGGAAGACCGCCGAGGCCGGAGCGTGAGCCGCTGCCGACCGCTGCTAAAGAAGCGTTGTCATTCATGAACTTATGGCAAACAACCCCGGCCCGGAAGACCCCAGTCTACCGGAGCAGACGATTGAGGCAATTGTCAAATCCGCAACATGGTCGCACAAGAGGTTGGGGCGGCTGCGTGACTCGTTTCCCAAAAGACAAAGCCCCTCGCGAGGAGGGGCTTTGCACCATTCGAGGAGCGTTCCTCGTTTGGAATTACGGATGACAGGCTGACGGTAAGAACTGGTTCGGAACCGTCGTGGTATCGGCCGGGGGGGCCGTCTGCAGCGCAGGAACGTTCGGGACCGCGGCCGTACCGCAGACCCAGACGATATCGCCGTTCACGTCCACACCAGGCGAAAGATCCAGGCGCTTGCCGACGATCTTCGCGTTGGCCTGGGCAGCTCCGTAGAGGACCTGGATCTGGCCGTTGGCTACCGTGATGGTCTGCACGTACTTGCCCGTGACGGCTGCCGCAGCAATCTGCGTCGCACTGCCGGCTACCGAGGCACTGACCGGCATCACGCCGTTCTGGTCGTAGAATTCGCTGATGGCTGTTTTAAAGCCGTCCGCCAAACTCAGGCCTTCCGTCACCTGGGATCGGATGGTGTAGTTCTGATAGGCCGGAATCGCGATCGCGGCCAAGATGCCGATAATCGCGATCACGATCATCAACTCGATGAGGGTGAAACCCTTTTGAAACGACTTCATTGAAGCTCCTAGTGACATTGTGGAATCGAAACCTGTGGGGGATTTGGCCCGCCCGGTACCGAACAATGCAACGCCCGTGCCAGCGCCGTTTGATCCGCTAAGACGCTGATTAAGAACGGATTTCTACGATAGAACGGGTGCAGGTCGCGCGGGATGCGTCAGTCGCTGACCGCGCCCGCGCCCGGCGGAGGTCATAAAGTGACGCGGATTGTCACTCGGCGCGCTATTCGATCCCGAGCTTCTTGATGCGGTAGCGCAGCGCCCGGAAGCTCATTCCCAAGAGCTTGGCTGCGGCGGTTTTGTTGTAGCGGGTCTTCTCCAGCGCCTTGACGATGGCCTCGCGCTCGATGTCCTCGAGCTGTGTGCCGAGGGCGCCGCCGGCGGCCGCCTGCGGGGCGGGCTCGGAGGCGGGGCGCAGGTCGGTGCGCATGCGCAGGTGCTCGGCCGTGATGACATCGCCCATGCACAGGGTGAGCGCGCGCTCGAGCACGTTCTCGAGCTCGCGCACATTGCCCGGAAAGGCGTAGCCCTGCAGCGCGGTGAGCGCCTGTGGATCCAGCGTCGGCGCCGCGGTGCTCATGCGCCGCGCGAGGCGCCGCAGGATCAGCTCCGCCAGATCCGGGATGTCTTCGCTCCTTTCGCGCAGCGGCGGCACGCGGATCTCGATCACATTGATGCGATAGAAAAGATCCTCGCGGAAGCGCCCCTCGGCGACGAGGTCGGTGAGACTCTTGTGGGTGGCGGAGAGAATGCGCACGTCAACCGCTTCCTCGCGCGCCTCGCCGACCGGCCGCACGGTTTTCTCCTGCACCACGCGCAACAGCTTCACCTGCATGTGCAGGGGCAGATCGGCAATCTCATCGAGAAAGAGCGTGCCGCCCTCGGCGCCCTGGATGAGTCCCTTCTTGTCGGCGACCGCGCCGGTGAAACTGCCGCGCTTGTGCCCGAAGAGCTCGCTCTCCATGAGCTCAGTCGGGATGGCGCCGCAGTTCACGGGCACGAAGCGCCCCTCGCGCCGTGCACCGCTCTCATGAATGAGCTGCGCGACCAGTTCCTTCCCCGTGCCCGACTCGCCGCAGATATGCACGGGCGCCTGGCTGCGCGCGACGCGCGCGATCATCTCGCGCAGCTGCTGCATGGCGGGCGAGCGGCCGATGAGCCGCGGCCCCTGCATCGTGAGCGTCGTCGCGCCATCGGCCCCGGGGCGCAACTTGAGCGCGCTGCCGACGAGCTTGCGCAGCACGCCGAGGTCGAGCGGCTTGGAGACAAAATCGAAGGCGCCGAGTTTGAGCGCGCGCACGGCGAGCTCCACGTTGCCGTGGGCGCTGATGACGGCGACGGGCACGGCGGCGCGGTGCTCCTGGATCCAGTCGACGAGATCCAGGCCGTTGCCGTCGGGCAGGCGCATGTCGGTGAGGCAGAGGTCGAAGCTCTGCGCCTGCAGGAGCCGCCGCGCGCTCGCAATATCGTGCGCGCTCCGCGTCTCCACCTGCATGCGGCTCAAGGTGAGACTCACGAGCTCGAGCAGATCGGGCTCGTCATCGACGATCAGGACGACGGGCTTGCTCATGAGTACGACCAGCGGTGCGGATCGGCGAACACCATGCGGAAGATGCTGCCACCACCGGGTCGGGGTTCATACAGCAGGGTCGCGCCGTTCGTCTGCGCCAGCTCCTTCGCGAGGAAGAGTCCCAGGCCCGAGCCGCCATGACCGCCGGAGAAGAACGGCTCAAAGATGCGCTCGATGTGCTGCACTTCGACCCCGGGCCCGCGATCGGCGACTTCCAGATAGGGGCGCGAGCCGGAGCTGATGCGCCCGTAGCGGATCTCGATCGGCACCTCGGGCGGCGCGTGCCGCAGCACGTTGTCGCACAGATTCCACACGACCTGATGCAGCTGGCTCGAATCCACGCGCACCTCGATCTGCGCTTCGCCGCCGGAAATCGTCAGCCGTTCCGGCGGACATTGCATCGTGGCGCAGAACTCATCGCGAAAATCCTCGATCCAGGCCCCCAGCGACAAGCGCTCGAGCTGCGTCGCCTCGCGCCGCGAGAGGCGCAGCACATTGTTGATGATGTCGCTGACGCGCGCGGAGTTTGCGCAGATGATCTCGGTCAGGCGCTGATCCTCGGCCGCAAGATTCGGCGACTCCGCGAGCAGCTGGCCCGCATGACTCATGGCGCCGACCGGATTCCTGATTTCATGGGCAATGCTCGCGGAGAGGCGGCCGAGCGCCGCGAGCTTGGACTGCTGCACCTTTTCCGTGATGAGGCTCGTATCTTCGAGAAACACCAGGATGGGCGCGGGCTCGGAGGCGCCGAGCGGCGCGAAGTGCGGCTCGATGACGCGTGCGCCGTCGGCGGCGGTGAACGTCTGCGGCGCAGTGGCGACTGCGCCGGCGCGCTGCCGCCAGGTCTCGAGCAGATACAAAAGTCGCGGCGACGCCTCGCCGAGGAGCGCGCCCGGATAGGCGCTGCGATCGCCCAGCATCTGCGCGGCGGACTCGTTGATGAGGCGCACACGGTCCTCGGTGTCGACCACGAGGATGCTCTCGCGCAGGTGCTGCACGATGTACTGCGAGAGCTGCGCGAGGTTCGCAAGGTCAATCTCCTGGCGGCGCACCAGCGCCTCGCTCTCGCGCAGGCGGTGCGCGATCGGCCACGCGGACAAGGCGATGGCGAAGAGCACCACACCGATGACGCCGCCGGTGATGAAGTCGCCCGCCGGCGCCGCGCCTGCGACATAGACAAAGACCTGCTGCAGGAGGATGCCGAGCGCGGCCATGGCGGCGATGAGAAAGGCGTCGCGATGCTCGGCGAGTACCGCCATCGCGACCACCGGCAGCACCAAGAGGATGCCGAGGCCGCTCGCGACCCCGCCGCTGGCATAGAGGATGAGGGAGATTGCGGCCGCATCAACCCCGGTGTTGAGGAGGGCGACGCCGCGCAGGCTCGGCCACGACAGGCGCCGGGCGACGACCAGCAGCACGCCCGCGGAGAAGTAGGCGATGCAGGCCGACAGGAAGGGCCCGCGGTGGGTCGGCGAGAACGGCTCCTGTCCGGCGAGCCACTGTATGGTGAGCAGCACCGGCGGCAAGAGCAGCCGGTAGAGATTGACGAGGCCGATCACGCGCCACGCGAGATCGCGCCGCGCGACTGGGGCTGACGCGGAGAGGGCCGGCATGGCGGCGTGCAGCGACTGATGCCTTTGAGGTGCGAGCGACGGGCGCGACTGTAGCATCTTCGCACGCTGGCCACTGTGCAGGGATTTCGCGAGAATACCGGCTCTTGCTGCGCGCGGGGGTCGAACCGACGATGAATTTGCACGAGTATCAGGCGAAGGAGCTGTTCCGTCGTTACGGCATCGCCGTGCCGCAGGGAGCGGTGGCCGCCACGGCGCAGGAAGCCGTCGCGGTCGCACAAAACCTGGGCGGCTCGCTCTGGGTGGTCAAGGCGCAGGTGCACGCGGGCGGCCGCGGCAAGGCGGGCGGGGTCCAGCTGGTGCGCAATCTGCCGGCCCTGCGCAGCGCCGCCGCGCGCATGCTCGGGCAGAACCTCGTGACACAGCAGACCGGCAGCGCGGGCCTGCCCGTCGAGCGGGTCTATGTGGAATCGGGCTCGCAGATCGAGCGCGAGATGTATCTCTCCATGACGCTCAACCGCGAGCGCGGTCGCATCGCCGTCATCGCCTCGAGCGCCGGCGGCATGGACATCGAGGAAGTCGCGCACCACACGCCGGAGAAAATCATCGCGGCGAATGTGCACCCGGCCGCCGGCCTGCAGCCGTACCAGTGCCGCGAGCTCGCCTTTGTCCTGCAGCTCGCGGGAAAGCAGGTGAGCGAGTTGCAGGCGCTGCTGATGGCGCTCTACCGCCTGTACGTCGAGAACGACGCGAGCCTCCTCGAGATCAACCCGCTCATCGTCACGCGCGCCGGGCAGCTCGTGGCGCTCGATGCCAAGATCAATATCGATGCCAACGCGCTCTTTCGTCATCCGGATCTTGCGGCGCTGCGCGATCCCAATCAGGAAGATCCGCTCGAGCGGCGCGCGGCCGAGCATGAATTGAACTACGTCTCGCTCGATGGCGACATCGCCTGCATGGTGAACGGCGCGGGGCTCGCCATGGCGACGATGGACCTCATCCAGCTGCACGGCGGGCGCCCGGCCAATTTTCTCGACGTCGGCGGCGGCGCAACCGCCGAGCGCGTGGCGGTCGCCTTTGAGATCATTTTCTCAAATCCCAAGGTCCGTGCGGTGCTCATCAATATCTTCGGCGGCATCGTACGCTGCGACATCATCGCCGCGGGGGTTATCCAGGCGGTGAAATCCGTGGGTGTGAAGCTGCCGGTGGTCGTGCGCCTCGAGGGCACGAACGCCGTGCAGGCGCGCGAGCTGCTCGCGGCGAGCGGGCTTGCCATCACGCCGGCCGCGGATTTGACCGATGCGGCGCGCAAAGTCATCGCACTGGCGAAGAAGGCCGCAGCATGAGCATTCTGGTGAATCGCAATACGCGCGTGATCTGCCAGGGCTTCACCGGGCGTCAAGGCACGTTTCATTCCGAGCAGGCGCTTGCCTATGGCACGAAGCTCGTCGGCGGCGTGACCCCGGGTCGCGGCGGCGAACAGCACCTCGGCCGGCCGGTGTTTGACACCGTGGCGCAGGCGGTGCGCGCGACCGGCGCGACGGCCAGCATGATCTACGTGCCGGCGGCATTCGCCGCCGATGCGATCCTCGAGGCTGCGGATGCGGCCGTCGAGCTCATCGTGTGCATCACCGAGGGCGTGCCGGTCAACGACATGGTGCGCGTCAAGGCGGCGCTGGCGCAGTCGACGGCGCGCCTGGTGGGTCCGAACTGTCCGGGGGTCATCACGCCCGAGGAGTGCAAGCTCGGCATCATGCCCGGCTTCATTCATAAGAAGGGCTCGGTGGGCATCGTGTCGCGCTCGGGAACGCTCACCTACGAGGCGGTGTTTCAGACGACGCATGCGGGACTCGGACAGAGCACCTGCGTCGGCATCGGCGGCGATCCGGTGCGCGGCATGGGGTTCATCGATGTGCTCGAGCTCTTCGAGCGCGATCCCGGCACGGCCGGGATCATCCTCGTGGGCGAGATCGGCGGCAGCGACGAGGAGGCGGCGGCGGCCTATATCCGCAATTTCGTGACGAAGCCCGTGGTCGCCTACATCGCCGGGATCACGGCGCCGCCCGGCAAGCGCATGGGCCATGCGGGCGCCATCGTCGCGGGCGGCAAGGGCACGGCGGCGGAGAAGTATCGGGCACTGGAGGCGGCGGGTGTGCGCACCGTGAGATCGCCCGCTCTTCTGGGCGAGACGATGCGCGAGCTGTTGCACAAGGGTCGGGCGGCGCGCCAAACGCCCGGCGCACGGGCGCAGAAGAGCGCGGCCGCGCGCGCGAAACCTGCCGCGGCCCGCAAGGCGCGCGCGGCCCAGAAGCCGCCGCCACGCGCGCGCCGCCGGCACCGCTAGGGCCGTGACCGGCACGCTGAAGGTAGCCCTCGCGCAGATCGATCTTCTGGTCGGCGACGTGCAGGGCAACACGACGCGCGTCGTCAGCACGGCGCGCCGTGCGCACGAGGAGCTCGCGGCCGACCTCGTGGTCTTCCCCGAGCTCACGCTCTCGGGCTATCCGCCCGAGGATCTGCTCTTTCATCGCGGCTTTCGCCGCCAGATCGAGGCGGGACTGGAGCGCGTGCGCCAGGAGATCGGCACGGCCGCGGTGGTCGTCGGCTATCCCGAGTACAGCGGCCGCGATATCTACAATGCCGCCGCCCTGATCGCCGCGGGCACGCTCGCCGCCAACCACCGAAAGAGCGAGCTGCCGAACTACAAGGTGTTTGACGAGAAGCGCTACTTCCGCCCGGGCGCGCAGCCGACGGTCGTCGAGGTTGCGGGATTTCGTGTGGGCCTGCTCGTGTGCGAGGACATCTGGGGTCCGGAGGCGGCGCCGTTGGCGCGCTCCGCGGGCGCGGAGCTCCTGGTGGTGAGCAATGCATCCCCCTACGAGATCCACAAGCAGCGCGAGCGCGAAGTGGTGGTGCGCGCGCACGTGCAGGAGGTCGGCCTGCCGGTCGTGTACGTCAATCGCGTCGGCGGCCAGGACGAGCTCGTATTCGACGGCAATTCATTCGTCATGGACGCGCGCGGCGTGCTCACGGCGCGCGCGCCCGCCTTTCTCGAAGGCACCTTCGTCGCGGAATTCACGCGCGATGCGGCCGGCCGCGTCATACCGCGGCCGGGCGCGGTCGCACCCGAGCTTACCGACGAGCAGAGCGTCTATCACGCGCTCGTGCTGGGCGTGCGCGACTACGTGACGAAGCATGCCTTTCCCGGCGTCGTCATGGGACTCTCCGGCGGCATCGACTCGGCGCTCACCCTCGCCATCGCCGTGGACGCCATCGGCGCCGAGCGCGTGCATGCGGTCATGATGCCGTCGCGCTACACCTCCACCATGAGCCTCGAGGATGCGGCCGCGGAGGCGAGCGCGCTCGGCGTGAAATTGAGCCACATCTCGATCGAGGGCATGTTTGCAGCGACGCTCGCCGCGCTCGCCGATGAGTTTACGGGCAAGCGCGCCGATTCGGCCGAGGAGAACATTCAGTCGCGCTGCCGCATGCTGATCCTCATGGGCATCTCCAACAAGACGGGCAAGATGCTGCTGACGACCGGCAACAAGAGCGAAATGGCGGTCGGCTACGCGACGCTGTACGGCGACATGGCGGGTGGCTTCGCGCCGATCAAGGACTGCAGCAAGCTGCTCGTCTATCGCCTCGCGGCCTATCGCAACGCGCGCGGCCGCGTGATCCCGCAGCGGGTGATCGACCGCGCGCCCTCCGCCGAGCTGCGCGCGGATCAGAAGGACTCCGATGCCCTGCCGCCCTACGAAGTGCTCGATCCCATACTCGAGGCCTTCATCGAGGAGGATCTGTCAGTCGATGAGATCGAGGCGCGCGGCTTCGATCGCGCAACCGTCGGCGCGGTGCTCGACCTCGTGAAGCGCAACGAGTACAAACGCCGCCAGGCGCCCCCCGGCGTGCGCGTCAGCCGCCGTGCGTTCGGACGCGACTGGCGCTACCCGATCACCAACGGCTACCGGCGCTGATCCTCACCACAGGTGCCACCACTTCTTTCTCTTCTTCTCCTCGGGCGGCGGCTGCTCGCCGTTCGGGAAGTTGAGCGCGTAGACCTTGCGCGCCTCGTCGGCGAGCGGCGCCAGCCCTAGGCGATCGTCGGCGTCGATGAGGATCTGCAGCGCCGTGCGCACGGCGGGCGCGCCGTCGTACTGCTCGAAGGTCTGGCGCGCGCGCTGCGCCGCCGCGACGTAGGCGCCGCGCTTCATGTAGTAGCGTGCGACGTTCACGTCATAGTCGGCGAGGCGGTTGCGCAGGAAGACCATGCGCTCGCGCGCATCGAAGGCGTAGATGCTCTTCGGATACTGCTCGACCACGGTGCGGAATGCGTCAAAGGACTTACGCGCATTGCTGGGCGAGCGCTGGCTGAGGTCGGCGTGAAACAGACGCTCCATGACATTCGGCGCGTGCTCGAAATCGACGAGGCCCTTCACGTACCATGCATAGTCGACCCGGGGGTGAGTGGGGTTCTCTCGCGTGAACTGGTCGGCGGCGTCGAGCGCGGATTCGCGCTCGCCCTCCTTGTAGTACACGTAGATCAGATCGAGCCGCCCCTGGCGCGCCTGGTCCGTGAACGGAAAGCGGGCGGTGAGCGCCTCGTAGGTCTTGATGGCGTTCTTGAAGTCGTATTGGTTGAGCTGCTGATGGGCGATCTTGTAGAGGCCATCCGGGCCCTGTTTCGCAAGCTTGTCCTCGTGACGGTGCAGCAGGCGACACCCGGAAAGCATCGAGAGCGCCATGAATGCCGCCAGCCCAGCGCGCCACGTCCCGGATGATGAGGTCAAAGAGGGCCTTTCATTGATTTCTGATCCGCCTAGCCGCCGAAGTATAACGAATCCCCCGGCCGGGGCTGGGACCGCCGCGGAGGGCGCGGAGTTCCGCAGCCACCGGCTCGAGCTGCCGGCGGGATTGGCCGGCCTGCGCCTCGATGCCGCGCTCGCCCAGGTGCTGCCGCAGTACAGCCGCGCACGGCTGCAGCAGTGGATCCGCGCCGGCGCCGTCACGGTGGACGGGCGGCTGCCGCGCACCCGCGACCGCGTGCAGGGCGAGGAAGAAGTGCGCATCCGCGCGCGGATTGCGGCGCAGGGCGCGGTCGCCGCCGACGCGATGGCGCTCGAGGTGATCTGGAGCGATGCCGAGCTCATCGTCATCAATAAGCCCGCGGGCCTGGTGGTGCACCCGGGCGCCGGCAACGCGCGCAATACCCTGCAGAACGGCCTGCTCGCTTTCGATCCGGCGCTCGAGCGCGTGCCGCGCGCGGGACTCGTGCACCGGCTGGACAAGGATACGAGCGGCCTGCTTCTCGTGGCGCGCACTCCCGAGTCGCACACGGCGCTGGTCGCGGCGCTGGCGGCCCGGCAGATTCACCGCGGCTACATTGCACTCTGCACCGGCGCGATGACAGGCGGGGGAACGGTCGATCAGCCCATCGGCCGCCACAGGAGCCTGCGCACGCGCATGGCGGTGCGCGCCGACGGGCGCGCCGCGGTCACGCATTTTCGCATCCTGCGCCGCTTCCGCGCCCACACCCTGGTGAGCGTCGAGCTCGAGACCGGACGCACGCATCAGATCCGTGTGCATCTCGCGCACGCGGGCTTTCCGCTCGTCGGGGATCCCGTCTACGGAGGCCGGCGCCGCCTGCCCGCGGCAGCAAGCCCGGTCCTCATCGCGGCCCTCGGCGCGTTCCGGCGCCAGGCGCTGCATGCCGCGCGCCTCGGCCTCAAGCATCCCGCGACGGGCCAGGACCTCCTCTTCGAGGCTCCGCTGCCGGCAGATCTCGCGGCGCTGCTGGCTGCGCTTGCGGCGCACGGCTAATGCCGCTCGCCTACCTCACGCCCGACTGGCCCGCGCCCGCGCAGGTGCGCGCCGCGTTCACGCTGCGCGCCGGCGGCGTGAGCGCGCCGCCCTTTGATTCGCTCAACCTCGCGCAGCATGTTGGGGATCATCCGGCCGCGGTCGATGAGAACCGCCGCCGCATTGGCGGCGCGCTCGACCTCCCCGGCGAGCCCGCCTGGCTCGAACAGGTCCACGGCGCGGCGGTCGCCGACCTCGATGGCGCGGCGCGGGTGGCGCGCGCGGACGCGTCCTATACCCGCACGACGGGCCGCGTGTGTGCCGTGCAGGTGGCCGACTGCCTGCCGGTGCTGCTCGCCGCGCGCCGGGGAACGGTGGTCGCGGCGGCGCATTGCGGCTGGCGGGGACTCGCGGGCGGCGTGCTCGAGGCGACGGTTCGGGCATTGGGGGAGCCTGCGGCCGAGCTCTGCGCCTGGCTCGGTCCCGCGATCGGTCCGGCCGCCTTCGAGGTCGGCGAGGAGGTGCGCACGGCCTTCGTTCTCCACGAGGCCCGCGCGGCCGAAGCGTTCGCCGTGAACGCGCGCGGGCGCTGGCAGTGCGATCTCTTTGCGCTCGCCCGCCAGCGCCTGGCGGCCCTCGGGGTGGGGTCGGTGTCGGGCGGCGGGGTGTGCACGGCGAGCGATCCGCAACGCTTCTTTTCCTACCGGCGCGCGGGCCGCTGCGGGCGGATGGCGGCGCTGGTATGGCTCGCCCGCTCGCGCGCCGAGGAGACTTGACCGCCGTGCTAGGATAATTCGCGCGCTCGCCGCAAGAAGTACAAGAGCTTGACGGTACTAGCCTGGATCCTCGCCTTCACGACCCTGGGCGGCATTGCCAGTGCGGCAGTCGCCGGCGCCGTGCTGCTGTTGCCGGCGCCCACCCGCGCCCGCTTCCTTCCGCACCTGGTGAGCTTCGCCACAGGGGCTCTCTTGGGCGCCGCGCTCCTCGGGCTTCTCCCCGAGGCGCTCGAGCGGGCGGGGCCGGCGCGCGGGTTCGACGTGGGGCTTGCGGTCACGGGCGGCATCCTCCTCTTCTTCATCCTCGAGAAGCTCATGCTGTGGCGCCACTCCCATGAGGGCGAGGTGCACGAGCCCGATGCGCTGCAGCTGCACCGCGACCAGGCCTCCGCCCTGGTGGTGCTGCTCGGCGACGGCATTCACAACGCGCTCGACGGGGTGCTGATCGCGGCGGCCTTCATGACGAGCGCGCAGTTGGGGATGGTCACCGGCATCGCCGTCATCGTGCACGAGATCCCCCAGGAGGTCGGCAGCTTCGCGGTGCTGCTGAACGCCGGCATGTCGCGTGGCCGTGCGCTCTTGTTAAATCTGCTCTCGAGCCTTACATCCATCCTGGGCGGCACCCTGGCTTATTTCGCCCTCGGCGAGGCGCTGGGCGTGCTCCCGTACGCGGTCGCCGTCGCGGCGGCGAGTCTCCTCTACGTGGCCATGGCCGATCTTATTCCGGGCCTGCACCGCCGTGCGGATGCGGGGGCCAGCTTCGCTCAGGTGCTGCTCATCAGCCTCGGCATCGCGCTCATCGCATGGATCGGACGCGACTGAAGGATGGAGGTATTCCAATGCGACAGGACAAGCTCACGGCCAAATTTCAAGCGGCGCTCGCCGATGCGCAGTCGCTGGCGCTCGGGCGCGACCACCAGATCGTCGAGCCCGCCCACGTGATGCTGGCGCTGCTCGACAGCAGCGGCGGCACGGTGCGGCCGCTCTTGATGAAGGCGGGGGCGGACGTCAACAAGCTGCGCTCCGAGTTGGGTGCGCTCCTCGACAAGCTGCCCAAGGTCGAGGGCACGCCGGGCGAGATCCATGCCTCGAACGATCTCAACCGGCTCCTCAACGTCACCGACAAGCTCGCGCAAAAGCGCGGCGATCAGTACATCTCGAGCGAGCTCTTCGTGCTCGCCGCCTTCGAGGACAAGGGACCCCTGGCGCGCATCCTCAAGGAGTCGGGCGTCGTGCGCGGCGCGGTCGAGAAGGCGATCGACGAAGTGCGTGGCGGACAGAGCGTCTCCGATCCCAATGCCGAGGAGCAGCGCGGTGCGCTCGAGAAATATACCGTCGATCTCACGGCGCGCGCCGCCGCGGGCAAGCTTGATCCGGTGATCGGGCGCGACGAGGAAATCCGGCGCACCATCCAGGTGCTGGCGCGGCGCACCAAGAACAATCCCGTCCTGATCGGCGAGCCGGGCGTCGGCAAGACCGCCATCGTCGAGGGCCTCGCCCAGCGCATCATCAATAGCGAGGTGCCCGAGGGGCTCAAGAACAAGCGCATTCTTGCGCTCGACATGGGCTCGCTCATCGCCGGCGCCAAGTTTCGCGGGGAATTCGAGGAGCGCCTGAAGGGCGTGCTCAATGATCTCGCCAAACAGGAGGGCCAGATCATCCTCTTCATTGACGAGCTGCACACCGTCGTCGGCGCGGGCAAGGCCGAAGGCGCGCTCGATGCGGGCAACATGCTGAAGCCCGCGCTCGCGCGCGGCGAGCTGCATTGCGTGGGCGCGACGACGCTCGATGAGTACCGCAAGTACATCGAGAAGGACGCGGCTCTCGAGCGGCGCTTCCAGAAGGTGCTGGTCGATGAGCCCTCGGTGGAGGACACCATCGCGATCCTTCGCGGGCTGAAGGAGCGCTACGAGGTTCACCACAAGGTCGAAATCACCGATCCGGCGATCGTCGCTGCGGCCACGCTGTCACACCGCTACATCGCCGACCGCCAGCTGCCGGACAAAGCCATCGACCTCATCGACGAGGCCGCCGCGCGCATCCGCATGGAAATCGACTCCAAGCCCGAGGCGCTCGACCGGCTCGAGCGGCGCATCATTCAGCTGAAGATCGAACAGGAGGCGCTGAAGAAGGAGCATGACGAGGCTTCGCGCAAGCGCCTGAAGACCCTCGAGGGGTCGCTGGCGGCTCTGGAGCGCGAGTACGCCGATCTCGAAGAGGTGTGGAAGTCCGAGAAGGCCTCGCTGCAGGGCGCTGCCCACATCCGCGAGGAGCTCGAGCGCGTGCGCATCGAGCTCGACACCGCGCGGCGCGCGGGTGATCTCGGCCGCATGGCTGAGCTGCAGTACGGCCGCATCCCGGAGCTGGAGAAGCGGCTTGCCGATGCGATCGCGGCCGAGCAGAAGGAAAGCCCGCGTCTGGTGCGAAACCAGGTCACCGAGGAGGAGATTGCCGAAGTCGTCTCCAAATGGACCGGCATTCCCGTATCCAAGATGCTCGAGGGGGAAAAGGAGAAGCTCCTGCGCATGGAGGAGGCGCTCGAACGGCGCGTCGTCGGCCAGGAGGAGGCGGTGCGCATCGTCGCCAATGCCATCCGCCGCTCGCGCGCGGGGCTCGCCGATCCGCGCCGTCCGAACGGCTCGTTCCTGTTTCTGGGTCCCACCGGCGTGGGCAAGACGGAGCTGTGCAAGGCGCTCGCCGAATTTCTCTTCGACACCGAGGAGTCGATGGTGCGCATCGACATGTCGGAGTTCATGGAGAAACACTCCGTCGCGCGCCTGATCGGCGCGCCTCCCGGCTACGTCGGCTACGAGGAGGGCGGCTACCTTACCGAGGCGGTGCGCCGCCGCCCCTATGCCGTGATACTCCTCGATGAGATCGAGAAGGCGCATCCGGATGTCTTCAATGTGCTGCTGCAGGTGCTCGACGACGGGCGCCTGACCGATGGCCAGGGGCGCACGGTCGATTTTCGCAACACCGTCATCATCATGACGTCGAACCTGGGCTCGGAGGTGATTATGGAGTACGCCGGGGAGGGCAACTACGCGCGCATGAAGAGCGCGGTGATGGAAATCGTGCAGAAGAATTTCCGCCCCGAGTTCATCAACCGCATCGACGACATCGTGGTGTTCCACCCGCTCGGCACGCCGCAGATCCGCGCCATCGTCGACATCCAGCTCGGCTACCTGCGCGCCCGGCTCCTGGAGCGCGACATGAGCCTCGAGCTCGATGACAAGGCGCGCGACCTCATCGGCGAGGCGGGCTTTGATCCGGTGTATGGCGCGCGGCCGCTGAAGCGCGCCATTCAGCAGCAGATCGAGAACCCGCTTGCGCAGCGCATCCTGAGAGGCGAATTCGTACCGGGGAGCCGCATCCGGGCGAGCGTGCGCGACGGGGCGCTCGTCTTCAAGCCAGTGGCCGCGTGAGCGCGGCTCGATTAGCCTAAGCTGCGAAACGACTCCGAGGAAGAAGCCATGCCGTTTTACGAGTACGAGTGCGCGAACTGCAAGTTCTATAAGGAGGTCATGCAGAAGGTCTCGGATGCGCCGCTGAAGAAATGCCCGTCGTGCGGCAAGAACGCACTGAAGAAGCTGCTGTCGGCGCCGGTCTTCCGTCTGAAGGGCGCGGGCTGGTACGAGACGGACTTCAAGTCCGACAAGGAGGCGAAGCGCAACCTCGCCGAGAAGGAGCCCGAGCCCGAGAAGAAGAAGGAGGCGGCCGCGGAATCCAAGGATGCGAAGACGGAGGCGAAGCCTGCCGAGAAGGCCGTCGAGGGCCAGGCGACCGATGCGAAATCCGCGGACAGCAAGCCGACGCCGAGTAAGGCCGCGTCCGACGGCAAAGCGCCCGCCGAAACCGCGGGCTCCCGGCGCAGCACCCGCACGATCCGCAGAAGCACGACGCGGACCAGCTCCAAGGGCCGCGCGAAGGCCAAGAAAACCGCGAGCCGGAAGCGCCGATGACGCCCGCGGCGCGCCCGCGCAGTCTGCGGCGCTACCTCGTCGCCGGCGTCCTCGTGTGGCTACCGATCCTGGCGGTGGTCTGGGTCATCCGCTTTCTCGTGCAGCTCATGGATCAGACCCTGTTGCTGCTGCCCGAGGCGTACCGGCCTGAGGCACTCTTAGGCTTCGCTCTGCCGGGGCTTGGGGCGATCCTCGCCTTTCTGATCGTGCTCGTCACGGGACTTCTCGTGACGAACCTGATCGGCCGGCAGCTGGTGGAGTACTGGGAGGAGCTGCTGCAGAGGATCCCGCTGGTGCGCTCGATCTACTCGAGCGTCAAGGGCCTTGCCGAGAGCGTCTTCTCGCAGGACAAGGCTTTTCGCAAAGTGGTGCTCATTCCTTATCCGCGCGCGGGCATGTGGAGCATGGGCTTTCTCACCGCCGAGAACCTGGGCGAGATCAGCTCCAAGACCGGCGTCGTCGCCGTCTGTGTCTTCATCCCCGCCACACCCAATCCGACCTCCGGCTTCATCGTCATCGTGCCGCGCTCGGAGGTCATCGAGCTTTCCATCAGTGTGGATGCCGCCATGAAAATGATTCTGACGCTCGGCGTTGTCGCGCCGCACGCGGCCTGACATGCGCAGCCATTACTGTGGCGAGGTGAGCGCGGCACTGGCGGGCGAGGAGATCGCGGTTGCCGGCTGGGTGCATCGCCGGCGCGATCACGGCGGCGTCATTTTCGTCGATCTGCGCGACCGTGAGGGCCTGCTGCAGGTCGTGTTCGATCCCGATGCGGCCGCGGTGTTCGCCCAGGCGGAGCGCCTGCGCAATGAGTTCGTCATCCGCGTCAAAGGAAGCGTGCGCGCGCGTCCCGCCGGCACCGCCAATACCAATCTCGCCTCCGGCGCGGTCGAGCTCCTCGCCCGGGAGATCGAGATCCTGAATCGCAGCGAGCCGCTGCCCTTCCAGCTCGATGAGACCGTGAACGAGGAGCTGCGGCTCAAATACCGCTACCTCGATCTGCGCCGCGAGGTCATGAGCGCACGTCTGCGGCTGCGCCACCGCATCACGCGCGCGATGCGCGGCTTTCTCGATGCGCACGGCTTTATTGATCTCGAAACGCCCATGCTCACCAAGGCGACACCGGAAGGGGCGCGCGACTATCTCGTGCCCAGCCGCACGCATCCGGGCAAGTTCTTCGCGCTGCCGCAGTCGCCGCAGATCTTCAAGCAGCTCCTCATGATCGCAGGCTTCGACCGCTACTATCAGATCGTGCGCTGCTTTCGCGACGAGGATCTGCGCGCCGACCGCCAGCCCGAATTCACGCAACTCGACATCGAGACCTCGTTCCTGCCGCAGGCGGGCATCATGGAACTCATGGAGGAGTTGGTGCGGCACCTCTTCAAAGAGGTGCTCAACGTCGCCTTGCCGCAGCCGTTCCCGCGCCTGTCCTTCGCCGAGGCGCTCTCGCGCTACGGCTCGGACAAGCCGGACCTGCGCGTGCCGCTTGAGCTGTGCGATGTCGGCGACCTTCTCAAGGACTGTGACTTCAAAGTATTCGCGGGCCCTGCGAACGATCCCGCCGGGCGGGTGGCGGCGCTGCGCGTACCCGGCGGCGGCGCGCTCTCGAGAAAGGAGATCGACGACTATGCATCTTACGTGGCGCGCTACGCAGCCAAAGGTCTCGCCTACGTGAAGGTCAACGGGCGCAGCAAAGGCCGCGAGGGCCTGCAGTCACCCATCATCAAATTTTTAAGCGACGCCGCACTGGCCGGCATCCTCGAGCGCACGAACGCCGAGGACAACGATCTCATCTTCTTTGGCGCGGACAAGGCGAAGATCGTCAATGACGCGCTGGCGGCGCTGCGCCTGAAAGTGGGCCAGGACCTGAAGCTCGCGCGCCCGGGCTGGCAGATTCTGTGGGTGGTCGACTTTCCGATGTTCGAATGGGACGAGGAGGGCCGGCGCTGGAGTGCCATGCATCATCCCTTCACTTCGCCCCAGGACGACGATGCAGCGGCGCTGCGCGCTTTTCCCGCGGGGGCGCTGGCGCGCGCCTACGACATGGTGTTGAACGGCTCGGAGATCGGCGGCGGCTCGGTACGCATTCACCGCGAGGAAATGCAGTCGGCGGTCTTTGAGCTCCTCGGCATTGAGGCCGCAGAGGCTCACGCGAAGTTTGGCTTTCTGCTCGAGGCTTTGAAGCTCGGTGCGCCGCCGCATGGCGGCATCGCCTTCGGGCTGGATCGTCTGGCGATGCTCATGGCGGGCGCCGACAGCATTCGCGAGGTCATCGCCTTTCCGAAGACGCAGACAGCGGCCGATCCGCTCACCGATGCGCCGACTGCAGTGAGCGAGACGCAGCTGCAGGAGCTGCATATCCGCATCCGCCCTCCGGCGCAGTGATCCGCCTTGGTCGTCTTCCTGCACGGCCTGTGGCTTCACGGGCAAGAGGCTCTTCTCTTGCGCCGCCGCTTGCAGCGCGCCTTCCGCTTTGACGTGCAGCTATTCCGCTACCCGAGCGTCGCGGCGACGATGGCGGAAGTGACCGCTTCGCTGCAGGCCTTTATCGCAGGGCATGCGCCCCGCGAGCTGCATCTGATCGGACACAGTCTGGGCGGCCTCATCGCCTACCGCTTTCTCGAGCGCTATCCGCAGCAGCCGCCCGGGCGCGTCGTCTTTCTCGGCACGCCGGCGGTTGCGAGCCGCGCCGCCCATGAGGTGAGCCGCATGCCGTGGGCGCGGGCGCTCCTCGGGCGCTGCGTCGCCGAGGAATTATTGACCCCACAGCGGCGCGAGTGGGTGGGTCCGCGGGAGCTCGGCATTATTGCGGGGACGCTGGCGGTCGGGCTCGGGCGGCTCTTCGTCCAATTTGACGAACCGAGCGACGGCAGCGTCGCGGTCAGTGAAACCCGTCTGCCGGGCGCCACCGCGCACCTGACGCTGCCGGTCAGCCACTTCGGCATGCTCCTGTCGGCGCGCGTCGCGCTCGAGACCGGCCGCTTTCTCGCGCGCGGGCATTTTTCGCCCGCGACGCAATAGCGGCGGCGGACCCACTCGCTGAGAGTCCTGCCGAAACTGTCGCTTCACGTATCCGGCTTGCCTTGATCGCTGATCGCGCGCAGGTGGTAGAGCGCCGTGAGCGCATCGCGCGGCGTGAGCGAGTCCGGATCGAGCGCGCGCACCGCGGCACGCAACTTCTCGGCGAGCGGATCGCGCAGCGCGGGCGGCACGAGGGGCAGCTCCTGCTGCGCGCCCGGCTGCCGAGCCTTCGCAAGGTCCTTCGCATCGCGCTCGGCCTCGAGCGTCTCGAGGTACTGGCGCGCCTGCGCAATCACTTCCTGCGGCACCCCGGCCAACTGCGCGACCTGCAGGCCGTAGCTGCGGTTGGCCGGCCCTTCCTTGACGGCGTGCAGAAATACAATGCCGTCGCCATGTTCGGTCGCATCCAGATGCACGTTGGCGCATCCCGCGACCTCCTGCGCCAGCGTCGTCAGCTCGAAATAATGCGTGGCGAAGAGCGTGAAGGAGGACAGGCGAGTCGCGATGTAGCGCGCAATCGCCCAGGCGAGCGACAGGCCGTCGAAGGTGCTCGTACCGCGGCCGATCTCATCCATCAGGATGAGGCTCCGGGAACCTGCGTTGTGCAGGATGTTCGCCGCCTCGGTCATTTCCACCATGAAGGTCGAGCGGCCGCGGGCAAGATCGTCCGCGGCGCCGATGCGCGTGAAGATGCGATCCACGGGGCCGATGACGGCTTGCTTCGCGGGGACGAAGCTGCCGACGTGCGCCAGCAGGACGATGAGCGCCACCTGGCGCATGTAGGTGGATTTCCCGCCCATGTTGGGGCCGGTGATGATGAGCATGCGCCGCTCGGCATCGAAGGCGAGGTCATTCGGGACAAAAGCGTTTTCGCAGAAGCGTTCGACGACCGGATGACGCCCGCCAACGATGCGCATCGTGGGCTCGCTGACGAGCTCGGGGCGTGTCCAATCGAGGCTGACGGCGCGTTCCGCGAGCGCCGCGAGCGCATCGAGCTCGGCGAGCGCGCCGGCGGTGCTCTGCAGGGGGCTCAGGTGCTCGAGCAGCGCATCGAGCAGCGCGTCATAGAGCTCGCGCTCCCGCGCGAGCGCGCGCTCGCGCGCGCTCAACACGGCGTCCTCGAATTTCTTGAGCTCCGGCGTGATGAAGCGCTCCGCGGACTTGACCGTTTGGCGCCGCAGGTAGTCCTTCGGCACACGCTCGGCATCGCGGCGCGCGACTTCAATGAAGAAGCCCTGGACGCGGTTGAATCCGAGCTTGAGGGTGGCGATCCCGGTGCGTTCGCGCTCGCGCGCTTCGAGCTCGAGCAGAAAATCATCGGTGCGCGTTGCAATGCGGCGCAGCTCATCGAGCGCAGCATCGTGGCCGCTCGCAATGACATCGCCATCGCGGAGCAGCGTGGCAGGCTCCTCGGCGATCGCCGCGCGCAGCAGATCGAGAGTCTCGCCATGCTCGCCGATGCGCGCGGAAATCTTCGCAACGGGCGGCGAATCAATCGCGCCTGCCAGCGTGCGCAGCGCCGGCAGTGCGGCGAGGGAGGTGCGCAGCTGCGCCAGGTCGCGGGGCCGCGCCGAGCGCAGCGCCACGCGCGCGAGGATGCGCTCGATGTCGCCGACGCCGCGCAGATGCCCGCGCAGACTCTCGTAGTGCCGCCCGTCGATGAGGGTCGCGACGGCCTCATGGCGGCTGCGCAACAGACCCTGATCGGTGAGCGGCCGGTTGAGCCAGCGCCGCAGCTCGCGCGAGCCCATGCTCGTCGCACACTCGTCGAGGAGAGCGAACAAGGTCGCCTCCGGGTGTCCGCTGAGGCTGGCATCGAGCTCCAGATTGCGGCGCGTCGCCGCATCGAGGCTCAGGGCCTCCTCACGCTCTTCGACTGCGAGCGCCCGGATGTGCGGCACAGCGGCTTTTTGCGTCTCGCGGATGTACTGCAACAGTGCCCCGGCGGCGCAGATGGCCAGCGGCAGCTCGTCGGCGCCGAAGCCCTTCAGATCCAGCGTCCCCAGCTGATCCGTGAGGAGACGCGAGGCGCTCGCCAGATCAAAATGCCAGGGCGGGCGGGCGCGCACGGCGCGCCCCTCGCGGGCAAGGTCCTCGCAGGGCTGATGTTCCGAGGCGAGCAGTTCCGCAGGCTTCAGGCGCTCGAGCTCCGCCGCGAGCGCCAGCGCGCCGCTCGACTGCAGTACCGTGAAGCGACCGGCGCCCAGATCGAGCCACGCCAGGCCGAATGCCGGGCCGTCGCCCGCGCGTGCGACGGCCGCGATCAGCGTATCGCGCCGCGCATCGAGCAGCGCATCGTCCGTGACCGTTCCGGGCGTGAGGACGCGGACGACTTCCCGCTCGAGCGGACCTTTCGCCTGGGCCGGGTCGCCAAGCTGCTCGCAGATGGCGACGCACTCGCCCCGCCGCACCAGGCGCGCAAGATAAGCCTCCACTGCGTGAACGGGCACCCCCGCCATCGGAATGGGTTGGCCGCCCGACTGGCCGCGCGCGGTGAGCGTGATGTCCAAGAGCGCCGCCGCCCGCCGTGCGTCGTCAAAGAACAGCTCGTAAAAGTCCCCCATCCGGTAGAAGAGGAGAGTGTCCGGGTGCTGGCCCTTGATGCGCAGGTATTGCTGCATCATCGGCGTATGTTCTAAGTGCTTGTCGTTCAACTATTTTTCCGAGCTTGCGAAGACGATCCAGCCCAGGGGCTGGCGACTGGCTATGCATGTTGCCATGGCTTCACTCGTGAGTATGAGCCTGCAAACCGGCCTTGAGCGGGTATGTGGGAAGATCGGCGCAGGGAGGAATCGAATCTGAGCGACAAGCCTCAAGAGCCGCTGCAGGACGGGGAAGAAGCCGCTGCTTCTGCCCACGAGTCTGCAAGGCTGTCCGACCACCGGGTCGAAGCGTCGTTCGCAAGTCAAAGTCTCTGGGCGCCTACAGTACCTCCGATGTATCCGCGCGCACCGGCTTGAATGATCAAGCACGGCTTGCGGCCGAGCGTGCTGTCGCACTCGCAGCGCAACTTGGCGAAGCGCATCACGCACTTGCCATCACCTACGTCCGGGGCGCGCCCGATCTTACTTACGCCTCCCGGGAGTTCTACCGTTCCTTGGAGCTCGCGCCGGGCAGCGCCCGGGTGCAGATAAGCACCGGCTGGTTTGCCTGTTGGCTAGGCCGTTTTGATTTTGCAGTGACGGCTGTGCGTCGCGCCATGACTCTGGATCCGGAGAATGTGCGCCTGCGCGGAGAGATGATAAAGGTCTTGGCTTATGCACGCCGCTATAGCGAGGCGCAGATGGCTGTGCAAGAGCCGCGCATGCTGTCTCCCAACTCGCACGATATAGGGGCGAGAATGATGGAAATCCTTATCGGCTCCGGCCGCTTCGAGCAGGCTCGCAGAGCCTGTGAATCGCGCTCGACGCCGCTCGATGACGATGACCGGCATTTCTGCCTGGCACTTGCCTACCATGCCCTCTCACGTCAAGCCGATGCCGAACGCGAACTGGAACTTTTCAAGGCGACAGACGGGGATGCTGCGGCCTATTTCAATGCTGAAATCTACGCACAATTCGGCACTAAGTCATCAGCGTTGCATGGGCTCGCCCAGGCTGAACAGCTGCACGACGCAGCTTTAGTTGAGCTAAGAGTCGACCCGCTGTTGGATCCGATCCGCACCGAGCCGCAGTTCGTGGCAATCGAAGGCCGGTTGAATTTCCCGCCGTAATTGATCCGCAGTTGAGCGGGGACGATACCGGTTCACGATTGAATGGCAGAGACTCGAAGCACGCGTGACAAGGCAACTCAACTGGAAGGGCGTGCTTCGTGGCTTGGTGATGCGCGCCGCCTTGCGGCCTCATACGCGCGCTTGGCGCGTGTCCAAGCCAACATCAGCAACGTACCGCGCGCGTGTCTTATCCGAAGCGCGATATAGCCGCTGAAGAGAGTCGTCCGGGTGGCTCACGACTCTCGCCCAGCGCCGACCGAAGAACACTGTGCTAGCATGTAATCTAAAAAGTGCAGACATGCTCCCGAATCCTTCATGGAAGAGCGTGTATGACGATACAGAAAAGGCGGCTTCGTCTCGGCATCGTGGGCGCAGGGCTCGTGGCGCGACAAGCGCATCTGCCGGCGGCCCTGTCGTCTGAGCGGATCGAACTCACGGCGTTAGTTGATCCGGCGCCCGGACGCGCGGCGGCACTCGCGCGCGATTTCGGCATTAAGGCACTCACCGCAACGTCACTCGCCGAAGTGTTGCCGTCGATCGAGGCTGCTGTCATTGCCACCCCAAACGACAGCCACTGCCAATTAGGCCTGCAGTGCATTCGCGCGGGCGTTGCCCTGTTAATCGAAAAGCCGCTCTGCACAACCCTGGCCGACGCCGAGCTGTTGGTCGCCGCGGCTGAAGCTGCGCGTGTCGTCCTGGCAGTCGGGTACTCGACCCGTTTTCGGGACAACGTCGTTTTCCTGAAGGAACTCCTGGATGCGCATGAATTCGGTCCGGTCCGGCGCTTCGTGCATCAGTTCGGATCGGCGGGTGGCTGGGCGCCGCTATCGGCATACAACCTGCAGCGCAATGCGACCGGGGGTGGCGTTCTCGTCGTCACGGGCACGCACTTCCTCGACCGCATGCTCTATTTTTGGGGATACCCCGACAGCTTTTCTCTTACGGATGATGGGACGGCCGGACCGGAAGCGAACGCCGTCGCAACTTTTGGCTACGACCGAGCGGATGCGCAGATCGCGGGCCTCGCGCGGTACTCGAAGGCGGCCGCGCTGCCGTCCGGGCTTGTGATCGAAGCCGAGCGCGGGATCGTCAAGCTTGCCGACACGGACGACGCGCAGGTGCTCTTTTTGCCGCGCGGCAGCCCGCAACTCAGCCTGAATATCTGTCGGCGTGGACCACCGCGATTCGACCCACGCGTGGCGCCATTCCAGCACCAGCTGGAGGATTTCGTCGACGCGGTGCAGAGCGCTCGCCCGCCGACGGTCGACGGCAAGCAGGCTCTTGCCTCGGTGCGCTTGCTCGCTGGGCTGTATGCCGCCCGGCGTATTGAGACTCGGCATTGGTATTCGCAGGCCGCACTGGCGTGAGCAGGCGAATTGCAATCGTCGGTGCATCCGGCCTTGTCGGCGCGG
Organism: Steroidobacteraceae bacterium; assembly: GCA_035481795.1. GTDB lineage: Bacteria > Pseudomonadota > Gammaproteobacteria > Steroidobacterales > Steroidobacteraceae > PALSA-1196. Next base: position 52,223 of record DATHRI010000020.1, on the reverse strand, counting down.
CGCTTGTGGAGCGCCTCCTCAGCAACGGGCGCGATGGAGTTGTGGCGCTCATTCATAGCAGCGGTAACGCCTGGCGCCTGGCAAGCCAGGGGCTGCCTCTCGTGGCGATTGATCTCCTCGATCGATCAGCGCTGACGCGCGTACTCGAGGGTTGCACACACGTCGTGAACTGCTCACGCGGCGACGACCGCGTCATGATATTGGGTCTGCGCAATCTTCTGGCCGCTGCGAAGGCCGCGAAAGTCAAGCGCTTTGTGCACCTCAGTAGTGTGGCGGTGTATGGCGATCCACCGCATCCGTTGAGCGACAACGAGGACGCCCCTGCCGTGCCTGCGAAAGATTCCTACGGCGCGATCAAGTTGCGACAAGATACGCTCGTTGCCAAGGCGGCCAAGTCAGGACTGAGTGCGCTCAGCCTTTGCCCGCCGAATATCGGCGGCCCATACTCCTATTTCTGCAATTCCCTTGTCGCGCTGCTTCGCGGCGGCGAATTTGCCTTGCTCGAAGATGGTGCGACGTGCTGCAACGTCGTCGACGTCGCCAATCTCGCTCTCGCCATTGAACTCTCGCTTGGCGCGGGCGCGGACGATGGCAGGCGGGTATTCGTGACGGACGGGGCGGACGTGACCTGGCGCGACGTCATCAGCGGCCTTGCTCCCCTTGCCGGCATCGACTATGAGCAGATACCCGTTATCACGCGCGACGAGCTCGCCCGGCACTGGCCGCCCAGGAGCGCGCCGATGTCGCTCGTGCGCAGCATGAAACACCTGCTGTCGAACGATGTGCGGCGGGCGCTGCGCGAGGATCCGCTGTTGCGCAAGGTCGACCAGACGGTGCGTGACGCCTTCGCGCTTCTGGGTAGCGCTGCCGAGAACCGCGTTCGCATGTCACTCCATGGGTCATTGCGACCTGCCGCGGTGGACATTGCACCGCGGCTGAACTACCAAGCGAGCGCGCAGCAATTGCGCGGCGTGCGCCATTCATGCGCCCGCGCACGACAAATGCTCGGCTACGCGCCACAGTACAGCTTTCAACAGAGCATGGCCGCCTACGCGGCGTGGTACCGCCACCATCATGGCTTGGACGGTGCGCATGCGGATTTGATCAGGCAACTCCTCTAGCGCACCTCAACTCGCACCGCCCCGCCAAGCGCGGCGTCTGTCCTGGCGATGCATAGTGCCATGCCTTGGTCGCGGTTTCGGACCTTGACCCAGTATGTGGGAAGATTTCCGCCGGGCAGGAACGAGACCTGAGCGATACGCCTAAAGACCCGCTGCAGCAATCGCGGATGCGCGAAGCTTGCTCAACGTGCGCGGCTTCGAGGTAGCCTGGATCGATGATGCCGGATGCTGAACTGCTGATGCTCGCCGCCCGTGTCGGGGAGCTGCTCCTCAGCCGACGACGCCGTCTCGTCACCGCCGAATCCTGCACCGGAGGCTTCATCGCGAAGACGCTGACCGATATCCCCGGCAGCTCGCAGTGGTTCGAGTGCGGCTATGTGACCTATGCGAACGCGGCGAAGCTGCGCGATCTCGGCGTGGCCGCGCGCACGCTCGCCGAGCACGGCGCCGTAAGCGAGGCTGCCGCGGGCGAAATGGCAGCCGGCGCCCTGCGCGTGGCGGGCGTCGACCTGGCGGTCGCGGTGACCGGCATTGCCGGCCCGGACGGCGCCGAGTCCGGCAAGCCCGTCGGCACCGTATGGTTCAGCTCCTGCATCCGCCGGGAGTCGGGAGTCGAGCTCGCCGCCGAGGTTGCGCATTTCGCGGGCGATCGGCACGCGGTACGCCGCGGCTCAGTCGAATACGCGTTGAACCTCATCCTGCATCTGAGGCTGTGAGTCGCGTTGGCGCGAGAGTCATACAGTATGCGCGACGGCGGCATACTGGATAGCACTCAAATGCCTCGAATCAGTGGTGAAATGCAGCCACTTGGGTATGCCCGCGACAGCCTCGTTGTGGGATAATCGCGAGTCTAAAATCCAGCAGGTGAAGAGATGGAAGAGAATCGAAAAAAGGCGCTCGCTGCAGCCTTAAGCCAGATCGAAAAGCAGTTCGGCAAAGGCACCGTCATGCGCTTGGGCGAAGCTCCGGCGTCATGGGATGTGGAGACTGTATCCACGGGCTCTTTGGGACTCGACATCGCGTTGGGCGTCGGCGGTCTGCCGCGCGGACGCGTGATTGAAGTTTTTGGTCCTGAGGCCTCGGGCAAGACGACACTCACTCTGCAGGTCATTGCCGAAGTGCAGCGCGCCGGCGGCGTTGCCGCATTTGTCGATGCCGAGCACGCGCTGGATCCGGCTTATGCGGGAAAGCTCGGCGTGAACGTCGATGATCTCCTCGTCTCGCAGCCGGACACCGGCGAGCAGGCGCTCGAGGTCACCGACATGCTGGTGCGCTCCGGCGCCATCGACATCGTGGTCATCGATTCGGTCGCCGCGCTCACGCCTAAAGCCGAGATCGAAGGGGAAATGGGCGACCCGCAGATGGGTCTGCACGCGCGGCTCATGTCGCAGGCGCTGCGCAAGCTGACCGGCAACATCAAGCGCTCCAACACCATGGTGATCTTCATCAATCAAATGCGCATGAAGATCGGCGTGATCTTCGGCAATCCCGAGACGACGACCGGCGGCAATGCGCTGAAGTTCTATGCCTCAGTGCGGCTTGACATTCGCCGCGTCGGCTCGCTCAAGAACGGCGAAGAAGTCATCGGCAACCTGACCCGCGTCAAAGTGGTGAAGAACAAGGTCGCACCGCCGTTCCGCGAGGCCGAATTCGAGATCATGTACGGGGTAGGCATTTCCCGCGAGGGCGAGATCATCGAGCTCGGCAGCGCGGAGGGAATCATCGACAAATCGGGCTCCTGGTACAGCTACAAGGGCGAGCGCATCGGCCAGGGAAAGGACAACGTGCGTAATTTCCTGCAACAGAACAAGGTCATCGCCCGCGAGATTGAGGAGCAGATCCGCGTGAAGCTACTGCCCGTGAAGCAGACGCGCAACGGCGAGGCGGTGGCGAATACGGCCTGATGAGCCGTAGCCCGGCGCCTTGCGCGTGACCGATGCGCCCGCGGGGCCGAAAGAAGGTCGATGCCCAAAAGGCCGGCAACTCACGCGCGGTGCGCGCGGCAGCGATCGGGCTTCTGGCACGGCGTGATTTCGCCACGGCCGAGCTTTCCCGGCGGCTCGAATCGTACGGATACGACGCCGGTGCGGTGGGCGCGAGCATTGCCGAGCTCGCTGCCGAGCGGCTCGTCGATGACAGCCGCTTCACCGAGAACTATGTCGCCTACCACGCCAATCGCGGTCAGGGTCCGGCGCGCATCGCCGCGGCTCTGAAGGCCTTGGGCCTGCCGCGCGAGCTCATCGACAGTGCGCTCGCCGCTAGCCCCGACTGGCGCGCGCGCGCGCAGGCCGTACGCAGCCGCAAGTTCGGGCCCGAGGTGCCGCGATCCTGGCCTGAAAAGAGTCGCCAAGCACGCTTTTTGCAGTACCGGGGCTTTTCGGCGGATCATATCCGCGCCGCCCTCGGCAGCGACTTCAATTTGGACGACTGATACTTGAGCACACCGCGTTTCATGAGCGCGGCGGATGTCCGCCGCGTCTTCCTCGAGTTTTTCCGCACGCACGGCCATACCGTCGTGCCCTCGAGTCCGCTCGTGCCGGCAAACGACCCCACCCTCCTCTTTACCAACGCCGGCATGGTGCAGTTCAAGGACGTGTTCACGGGCAAGGACAAGCGCGCCTATCGGCGTGCGACCTCGAGCCAGCGCTGTGTGCGCGCCGGCGGCAAACACAACGACCTTGAGAATGTCGGCTACACCGCCCGCCATCACACGTTCTTCGAGATGCTCGGCAACTTCTCGTTTGGCGATTATTTCAAGCGCGACGCCATTCAGTTTGCCTGGGAGTTCGTGACCGGCCAGGACTGGCTGGGCATCGACCCGGCGCGTCTCATGGTCACCGTCTACCACACCGACGATGAGGCCTTCGACGTCTGGAGCCAGGTGGTGGGACTTCCGGTCGAGCGCATTGTGCGCATCGGCGACCAGCCCGCGGGGGGATCGGATAATTTCTGGCAGATGGGTGACACCGGCCCCTGCGGCCCGTGTACGGAAATATTTTACGACCACGGCGCGGGCGTAGCGGGCGGTCCGCCGGGCTCGGCAGATGCGGAGGGCGACCGTTGGATCGAGATCTGGAACCTCGTATTCATGCAGTTCGATCGCAGCGCCGACGGCACGCTCACGCCTCTTCCCAAGCCATCCGTCGACACCGGCATGGGACTCGAGCGCACGGCCGCCGTGATGCAGGGCGTGCACTCCAACTACGACATCGATCTATTCAAGAACATCATTCGCGCCGCCGCGGAGCTGGCCGGAACGACGGACGGCACGTCGAGCTCGCTGCGCGTCATTGCGGATCATATTCGCGCCTGCACCTTCCTGATCGTCGATGGCGTGTTGCCGGCGAACGAAGGTCGCGGCTACGTATTGCGGCGAATCATCCGCCGCGCCATCCGCCATGGCTACAAGCTCGGCATCCATGAGCCCTTCTTCTACAAGCTCGTCGCCGTGCTGGTGAATGAAATGGGTCCTGCCTATCCGGAGCTCGTGCGCGGACGCGCCCATGCCGAGCGCGTGCTGCAGCAGGAGGAGGAGCGCTTCGCGGAAACGCTTGCCAGCGGAATGTCGCTGCTGGAGGCGGCGATCGCCAAACTGCAGGGCAACGTGATTGACGGCGCGATCGTCTTCAAACTCTACGACACCTTCGGCTTTCCGGCCGATCTCACCGCCGACATTGCGCGCGAACGCGGCCTGACGGTCGATGAGGCCGGCTTCGATGAGCTGATGGAGGCGCAGCGCGAGCGCGCCCGGGCGGCGAGCCGCTTCGGCGCCGAACTGCAGAAGGGCACGACGGTCAGCGCACGCACGCTCTTTCAGGGCTACGAAGGACTTGAGGGCGACGGACAGGTGATCACCGTGCTCAAAGATGGCGCGCCAGTCGACGCGTTGAACGCAGGCGAGGCGGGCGAGGTCGTGCTCGACCGTACGCCCTTCTACGCCGAGGCGGGTGGCCAGGTGGGCGATGCGGGCGAGCTTCTCGGCGCGAACGTGCGCTTCATCGTCACAGACACTCAGAAGCGCGGCGTCGCGCATGCGCACATCGGCAAGCTCGTCACCGGGCGCATCGCGCTCGGCGACAGGCTGAGCGCGCACGTGAACGGCGCGCGCCGCCGCGCGACGGCTCTCAATCACACGGCGACCCATCTGCTGCATGCCGCCCTGCGCGAGGTGCTCGGAACCCACGTGCAGCAGAAAGGCTCGCTCGTCGCGCCGGATCGCCTGCGCTTCGACTTCTCGCACTTTCAGGCACTGAAGCCCGAGGAACTTCGCGCGATTGAGCGCCGTGTGAATGCGGAAATCCGCCGCAATGCAGTGGCCGAGACCAGCGTCATGGATTACGAGCAGGCCGTCGCCGGAGGCGCCATGGCTCTCTTCGGGGAGAAATATGATAAAGACGTGCGCGTGCTGCGTATCGGAGAGTTCTCGATGGAGCTCTGCGGCGGCACGCACGTAGAGCGTGCGGGAGACATAGGCTTCTTCAAGATTGTGAGTGAGGGCGGTATCGCCGCCGGCGTCCGCCGCATCGAAGCGCTAACGGGCGAAGCGGCACTTGCGTACGTCGAGGAGAACGATGAGATTCTAAGAGAGGTCGGCAGCTTGGTGCGGGGTTCACGCGAGGACCTGCGCGACAAGGTGCGCGATGCTCTGGAACGCGCGCGCACCATGGAGCGTGAGATCCGCGCGCTCAAAGACCGGCTCGCCGCGGGTCCGGGAACGGACCTTGCTGCGCACGCTGTAGATGTGGGTGGTGTGAAGGTAGTCGCGACAAAAGTTGACGGCGCGGACGCCGCCGCCTTGCGGCACGTCGTCGATCAGCTGAAGGCCCAGTTGAAATCCGCAGTCGTGGTGCTCGCCACCGTCGAGAACCCCACTAAGGTGCTCCTCATCGCGGGCGTCACTGCCGATCAGAGCACGCGCATTCCGGCCGGCGAACTTGTCGCCGCGCTTGCGCGTACGATCGGTGGTCGAGGCGGAGGGCGTGCCGACTTTGCCCAGGCCGGTGGCAACAATCCCGCGGCGCTCGATACCGCCCTCGCACAGGTGCCGGAGTTCGTTCGCGCGAGGCTGGCATAACGCATGAAAAATGACTCAGGGATCTTTTTCGGGTACGTTGTCATCCGCGGGGGGACTCCTCAGAACACCTGATTTGTCTCCGACTAAGAAAAAACGTAGATTCATATAAAGGGTATTTGCGGCTAGATTCGCTGCATAAAGCCGCAAGGGAGGAGACAGAAAAATGCTGATTTTGACTAGGCGGGTGGGTGAGACGGTGATGATCGGTAACGACGTGACCGTTACAGTGCTGGGTGTAAAGGGCAATCAGGTGCGCGTTGGCATCAATGCTCCGAAGACGGTCGCTGTGCACCGCGAAGAAATATACGAACGCATCAAACGCGAACAAGAAGGAAATACCGACGGCGACGGCGAGCCCGAAGCGCCGACCGAATTTGCCTCGATTTAGAAAGCTTCCGCAGCCTTGCATACCTCGGCGAGCTTACGTTCCACGATCGGCTTAAGTATCATGGCGACCCTCGCACCTGCGGGTGACGCGGTCGGCGCCTAACTGCCTGATAAATCGTCAAGTTCCAGCCGAGCGGAGAGATGGCCGAGTGGTCGAAGGCGCACCCCTGCTAAGGGTGTAAGGGTCAAAAGCCCTTCGAGGGTTCGAATCCCTCTCTCTCCGCCAATTATTGCCCGTCTTTTCGAGCATTTGGCTCGTCGCTGCCGATGCCGAGTGGCATATCCGTTGGCAAATGACCACGGCGGGACCGCTTTGACGCTCGCCTCGATGCCTGGGGGCAACGCGGGCGTAAGCGGCCGCGAATCTACTTGCGACGGTCCCATTGCCGTGCCTTGTGCAATCGCGTCCTGTTCACTCGAGCGCGAACTCGACGCCACTGCATGCTTGATTACCCTGATGTCAGTTTCGGTCGCGCCTTCTGTCCACGCGGCATGCGAGCTGCCGCGTCAGTACAGCCAACGCCCGCGGGCAAAGCTCGATGAGCCGATCCTCGCCAGTCTTGGTCGAGTCCTTGTCGAGTTCCGCGACGCGTGCCTTGTTGACAGTTAAAGTCCCCTTCGCTGCAGCGAAATCCGCGACAAGCAGTGCGATCTGTTAAGGGCCGCATTCCAGTAAAGAACCGGAACTCGTCGTAGTTGCCCTGGGCTTCGCCCCAATCTCGATGAATAGCGGCGATCAACTTCTCAGCCTCGTGAATGGTGAACGGATCGATGATCGGACGGTCCCTCTTACGAATCCTCGCGCTCATTAGGCCGGAGGTAGGATCGTGCCTGTCCGGGTCATCGCGAAAGCCGAATTTGAACGCCTGGCGCAGCACGCTGATCGCGTTGTTGAAGGTCTTCTTGCTCCAGTCGGGCTCGTCCGCGATCTTGAGGAGTGCCGAATGCCGAACGTCGAGGAGTCTGAAGTTGCCGATCTGCGGGCGCCAAATGCCATTCAGAACCCTCCGATAAGTCGCTACGGTGACAGTGGCCAAGTCGCCCTGATTTACTCGCGATTGGCAGCGGGCGAGGAACATATCGAACACCTCACAGCACGTGCGGGGACATCCTTCGGCGAGCACCTTTTTGAAATCGCGAAAATCCGGAAACTCTTCGGCAAACGAGATCGTGCCGTTCGCAATGCTCCGCTTGATCGGTTCGAGCTGCTGGCGCGCTCGCCGGAGGTTCGCTTCGCTGGGCAGGATCGGCATCGTCGGGCGGTAGCGCGCACCTTCGAACCTGAACGTGAATTGGATTCTTTCTTGGCCGTTGGCGGTCACGCCGCCAGTGATCGACGTTCTACCCATCTCAGGTGCTCCCAAGCAATCAAGAATGTAGCAGCCAGAGACTGTCCTAAAAGGGAGCGGCGTGCGTCTTAGCAATCGGCTTCTGAGAAGCCAACTCCTCACAATCCGCGCCGAAGAGGAGCGCCACGCACGTACAATTGAGCGACCGATACCCTCAAAAAGCTCCCCGCGCCTCCATCATGAACTTGACACCATATGGCGTAGACGCCATAATTACGCATGATCTGGAACGTCGACCTGGCGGATGAGCTGGAGGCGGAATGGGATGAGTTGCCTGGTGACGTCCAGGATGAGCTTTTGGCGCATGGAAAGTTACTGGAGCAGTTTGGTCCGCACCTGGGTCGCCCACGCGTCGACACCTTGAAAGGATCGCGCTACGGGAACATGAAGGAACTGCGGTTTGACGTGACCTTCGCCTTCGATCCTCGTCGGCGGGCGGTACTGCTCATCGCCGGTGACAAATCCGGTACCCCGCAACGCCGATTTTATCGACAACTGATTGAAAAGGCCGACGCCCGCTACGCGGCGCATCTGGCGAAACTGAAAGTTAGGAAATGAATATGACTCGTTCACTCAATGACAAGCTCGCTGAATTGCCCGCCGCACGGCGCGAGAAGATCGCGGCCCGAGCCGCGGATCTCATCGCCGAGGAGATGTCCTTGCGAGACCTGCGACGCGCGCTGGGCAAGACGCAAGCCAAAGTCGCGGCGGACTTAGGCGTGGGTCAAGATTCGGTTGCCCGTTATGAGCAGCGCACCGATATGCTGATCTCGACGTTGAGTGAATTCATCCACAAAGTGGGCGGAACGCTGGAATTGACGGCCCGATTTCCGAATCGCAACCCAGTCAAGATCAAAGGCTTTGGAGAGATCGCACGAGGCGTTCGATCGGATGCGAGGCTCGGGAACATTCGTGAGCACAGGGAACCCAAACTTCGCAAGCGAGCGAAGTCCACGGCGTAGTGGTGTGAGTGCCAAATCCAGTGCCAAGTTCGGGGTTTTGAGGGATTTGCAGGTCACGGGTATAAACGCGGGACAACATTACTCCTCATACTCGAAGCCGGTTTTGCTCTTCTTCGGCGCCCCGAATGTATATGTGATGCCTATATATGCGATCCGTCCCACCTGTTCTCTTTCGTACTGGTCGGTGAGCGTCGGGGTGTCAACGAAGCGGCGGAGGATCTGGCCGTTGAGGATATCGGAGACCGTCACGAAGCCCGTCAAATTGACGCGAAATTGATGTCTGAAGCCTACGTTCACCAGGTTGATGGCCCTCACGTAACCCTGCGGCGTCAAGCGCTTGTCCGATCTGGTAACCGAGATTTGTGCCGTGTCCGCCGCCGTCGGGCGGTAATCGAGACTCACCTTTGCATTGACGCCGGTGGTCGATTTGAGACCGGTAGCTCCCAGCGCTGCGGCGTCGATTTGGTCGTGAAACAGATTACCGCTCAGGCCATACGACAACGTTGAAGTAAGGTGACCGTTGGCCGTCACTTCAAGTCCACCCGCCGTGTCTCTGGCCAAATTCTCCTTGGTGATGAGAACCACCGCGGCGCTCACGACCTGCGTCACGTCGGTAACACTGTTGCGATTGCGACGCAGGTAGCCCGTCAATCCGTAGCTTAAGTTTTTCGAATCGACGTTGTAACCGATTTCGAAAGACTGTGTGTCCTCGGGTCGGAGATTGGGATTGCCGGCCCGCAGATTTTGCGTGTCTTGACGGTCGACGTATGGATTGAGAGCTTCCGGATCAGGGCGCGTCACGCGGCGGCCAATGCTCAACGACAGCGTAGAGTCGTGCGACAGACTGCGATCCAAGTGCAAGCTCGGATAGGCGCCTGCGTACCGATGATTAGTCACCTCGAGTCCGGTCACTGCGGGGAACGCCGCCACCGTTTCTTCAAGTCGTAGCCCCACAAGCAAGGTCCACGCGTCCACTGTTGCCTGGTAGTTGCCATATGCACTGTAGATCCTCTGGAGATATGGGAAGTAATTGGTGATTGCGGGATTCAGGACCCGCACTCCCGTCAACGGATCGACGGTGTCGCCAGAGTTGCCGAAAGAGTCATTGTCATCCTGAAAATCAAAACCCAACTTCAGAGTACGGTCCCTTGATAATGGCAGGGAGTAGTCCACGCTGAATTCCGTCGTGACCAAATCTAGACTGAGATTCAGATCGTCGTAGCTCGGTGCCGCTACCGGCACGGTATACGTATTGGTGTAGTCATAGTGTTCCCGCTCGCTAACCAGCGAACGCTGCAAGGCGAAACTCAGCGTCTCGTCGGGGCGCGCCAGCTTTTTGTCGAAATTGATTTTCGCGTCGCTGTCCAGGCGCCATTCATGGCCCGCACTGTAGCGATCCGAGATGTCAGTAGGCGGTCCGGTGGGAAATGCACTCTCATCGTACTGATTGAAATGCCGGTCGCCGAAGCGCTCGCGCCGGCTCAATGTCGTGCCTAGCAATTCGTAATCATTGATGCGGTAATCCACTCCGACCTTGGCCATGGGTGTGAGCCGGCGAACGTGCTCGTCGACGTCTTCTTGGCTGAGAACGAGATCCTGCGTGCTCGGGTCGATCGCGGCGCGGTGGTCGGTGAGAATGCGCTGACGATCGTCCTGGCGCAGACCGAGCGCTCCGGAAAAGTTCGCGGCACCGGTGTTGTAGTTTCCGTTGCCCGCCAGTACATAGCGGTCATCATTGCCGACGCTCGCTTGGAGCGTGCCAGAGGATCCGGCCGGCCGCGCCTTTTTGGTGATGATATTGATGATCCCGGCGGCGCCGTCGGCTTTGAACTGCGCCGGCGGATTCGGCAGGATCTCGACCTTCGCAATTTCACTTGCCGGAAACTGGAGCAAAGCGTCGGCGGCGGCGGCACCGGTCAATTGCGCCGAAGGTTTGCCGTCGATGAGAATTGTGACATTGCTGTCCCCGCGCAGGCTGACGATACCGTCCGCATCGACCTCGACCGAGGGTATTTCGTTCAGAATATCTGCCGCCGTACCCGTTGTGCTCTGGAGGTCTTGGGTGACATCGTACACGCGGCGATCGATTGATCTCTGAACCAACGCCTTGTGTGCAGTAACGATGATCGGCGCTAAGCTGTTCGAATCAGGATCTGGCCCCGACTCCGGCGCCGCTGCAAGGGCGAATGGGGAAACCTTTGCCAGAATGATTCCCATGGCCGCGCAAATCAGCCGGTTCACGACGAGCACGTTGTTACGTCGTGGGAATAACCACCAACACTTGACACCTGCCGCGCAGCCAGGGCTGATTTTCAAGGCGACACGGCCGGATTCGGCGGTGACTCAGTGGAAAGGCTAGTGGAATGCGACAGATGACACTCGTGATTGACCGCAAACGACCAGCGGGCATCACTGATCGGTCCCTAGATTCCTATACAGGCAGATTCTTACGATTATATTGCCGCCGTCACGCGAGCGCGCGTATTGCGCACGTCAATTGCCAATACTCTTTGAGATCGTTAACCGCGCCATGATGGGCTCCAGGGGATGCTCATGAATATCGGCTCGACCGTCCGGGTAGGTCGCAATGTCAGACTTCAGACGATCGACATACCAGAATTGCGCCGCGGCGGCATGCCTGTTCAGCAGATTATAGACACCGACGGATGCGCCCCAGCCTCCTGCGAAGGCGTAATGGGCGTCCATATTCAATTCTCCGAATCCCTTGCCGTTCACCTGTCCGGAAAAGGTTGGCGCGCTGGCACAGCTCGGTGTCTTGGGAAAATCCCTGGCAGCCGCTGAGTCGGCGCACGGCCCCGAAGACAACGGGTAATTGCCGAGGTACCGATATTCCAGGCCGCCGCTCCAGGGGTCGAGGTTGGTCACGTACAAGGCGAACACACCGCTCGCGCGCGGCGCATCGGTAATGTACCTGCCGAGGTGTCCGGTGCCATCGTCAAAGTCTCGCGTGAAGCGCGTGTGGTTCCCTGAATAACTGCCATAGAACTCCAACCAGCGACGCATCTTGTAGGTCACATTGACTTCATAGCCGTAGCGGCGGCTCGGGGGACCCGCCGTGTCCGCGCCTACATCGGGGTCAATGATGGTCTCGGACTGCTGCCACAGGTTATAGACCGCGAACGTCAAGCTGAGATCCCCCCGAGCTTGCGCACGCACGCCCACTTCCTGCCCCTCCTGCTTCGCGAGCAGCGGTGTATGCGGAAGTCCCAGGTCCACGCTCGTGTCCTGATTGACCCCGCGAAGATCGGCGCTGTGAAAACCTTCACCGGCGCTCAGGTAGAACTCGAGATCTTCATTGGGCGTGTAGATCAGGCTGCCCTTGGGCTGCAGCAGCGACTGGGCCGCCGTGCCCCCATTGGTATACCCGGCCGTCTCGTGCAACTGCGCCAGATAGTCGACGTCAGTGCCGTGCTGATAGTCGTCGCGCAGGCCGAGCACGCTGCGAAGCGTTGAGCTCCAGTGTGTGGTCGCCTGCAGGTACGCGGCGCCCGCGAACAGATACACCTGATCGGAATTGGAGAAAGACGCGGGATCGTTCTGCGGCGCAAGCGGCCTGCGAGCCTCGCTCGGCAGGCGCCCGACACCCAGCAGGTCGAAGCGTGTGAAAACGCCGCCCGAAATCTCGTTTGTGATCGCGCCCAGGGGGACCGGCAGCGTGTATTCCGCCGCCGCGCCAGTTACCCGGCGATTCTCAAACTGGTCTTCCTGATCGCCGTGCAGGGGGTCGACGAGATAATGCGTGAAGTCGTTGTACAGATGCAGTTGATTGTAGATAAGGAAGGCGCTCGCCGAGATTTGCCCGTCACCCACGCTCGCGTGATATTGAGCCGAGAGGCTTGCGCGTTGCGCGCGGCCGCCGTCGGTGGGATCGAGCGTGCCGAAGCGGTTGGCAACAATCCCCTGCTCGATTGCCCGGAGCGGAATGTCGGTCGTATTGGTCCACAACTGGTGATAGTACATGCCGGTGACCGAGTAGCCGTTGCGCGCGTCGCCGTCGCTGTAGCGCAGCACGGCGTTCTCCTTGCGGGCATCGTCCGGAGTCACGAACGGACCGTCGTAGTGCTGCACTTCCGCGGCCGCCAGCAGGTGGCCGTCGCCGAGCGCAGTGGAGCCGGCGGCGAGGAGGCGCTGGAAATCGAGCGTGCCGGCCGTGGCGCTGAGCTGATCGGGCATCGTATCCCGATAGCCGACCCGCACTGAACCGACGGCGCCGAAGTCCCCGACATTCGGGTAGTAGGTTCCCTTCGTATACGTGATCTCGTCCGCGAGCTCCGGGATCATAAAATTCAGATCGGTATAGCCCTGACCGTGCGCATGCGTCGGCTGATTGATGGGCATGCCGTCGACAAACGTTGCGAGGTCCGTCCCGTGATCGAGGTTATAACCGCGCATCAGGTACTGGTTCGCCTTGCCCTCGCCGCTATGCAAATTCACGATCAATCCCGGAACGGTTTCCAGCAACTGGCCCGGGCGATAGGCGGGCGCAAGCTGTATTTCCTCATCAGTCACCAGGCCGACGCTTGCAGTCTCGGCCGTGCCCAGAAGCTCGATTCGTTTAGCCGTGACCGTGATTAGATCGAGCAACGGCGAAGCCGCAGCGAGTTGCGTATCGGCCATAGGCGCCCCGTTCGCCCCTGAGCCGCAGAATGCACTGACGGCGCTGAAAGCGCACACGAGAATCGCGCGCGCGGGACGGACGGCACCGCGGGTAAAGCGACCAATCGGCACGCGCTTTTCTCTCTTCCTATCGCCCGTATCGCAGCGCTCGGTCCGAGCGCTTTGCTCGGCAGCCCCAAATGTTCGTAAGAGCTATTTGGTGCGTATACATGGAATTCGTGATACCGAGAGGTACGGACCGAAGAGGAAAATGGATGCAGCTGGGTGCTGATCAGGCGCTGCGGCGGCAGAGTCGGGTGGGTAAACCGGGCAGCCTGAGCCGTCACCGTGCGTTGGGTTACGACCATTGCGACTCCTCGGATTCGGGTCACCGCATGCTGCGCGTCACAGACGAAGGTCTCATCACTGCGCGAGGCAACGTTTGAAGCGTTCGTCAACGCGATGCGCGTACCAATCGGTGGTGAGACTTCTATGGATTTTCGGACCGTGCAGCTCGATGCGCGGCACCAAGGCGCGCGCCGGTGGCCGGCCCTGCGCGCGATCTGCAAGGGTAAATACTCCCTTATACAGCGGGGTTTGCTCGAACTCCTTCGTCTTAGCTTGCTCAAGGGCGCTGTGAATTTCCTTCTCACTGAGATCCAGCCGTGCAGCCAGCGACCGCGCGGCGAGCTCCGTAGCACTCGGACCGTTGACTGTGCTGTCGTGCGAAAGGAGCGCGCCGTCGTGTGCCAGCGGCATGGCAGTGACGCTGCCAAGAGCGCTCTGGAAAGCCGCATTGCGGCTGGCGTATTGCCCCGCGTTGAAGTCGGCAAAGCGATAGAGGTAGCTGTCGTATGAAGGCGAATAGGCAAAGAGGTGCGCAATGCCGAAATACAAGCTGCCGCGGCGCGTAAACACCTCGTCGGCAATGCTGACCTTCACCGCATAGGGGTAGGGCTTGGTGGCTGCATATTGCTCGGCGAAAGCAATGTTGACTTGCATCGGCCCGCGGGTGCGTATCGGGTTGTAGTCCGCGAACAGCGTCCGACCGAGCGGCACTGCACCGATGAAATCTTCGAAGACGTCGCTGAGATCCTTTTCGGTCCTCGCGGCATCGATCCGCTCGCTGTAGCTGCGGCCGGTGGGCGATTTCAGCTGCAACGCGCCATGCACCAGCACCGTCGGCACATGCGCACGCTCGGCGCGCGAGTCGATCTCGCGCCAGGCGATCGTGCGCAAGCCGGGCACCACGGGATCGACGCGAAAGCCGGACTCTTGTTCGACGACCGCGATGACGGCGCATATGTTCTCGCGGGTGGGCGCTATCGCCTGTGCGGCAAACCCGGCATACATGTCAGCGGTCCAGCCCGCGCGGTCCGACAGCGTGCGCGGCAGGAGCCGGTCAATCATTGCGCGAGCCTCCAGGGGCCCGATCGCAGGCGGTGCGGTCGTTGAGGGTCCGCCTGCGCAGGCCGCCAGCAATGCTGCGCAGCCCAGGAGTGACTGCAAGACACCACTCGGCCGCCGCCCGCGATTTTCGCGCGCAGAAGGGGCCGAGCGTGTCAGCATCCGTTGACTCACCAACGGGGGTGCTCCAGCCCACGCTGTAGCTATACCTCCTTGATTCGTATGTTTATTCCGTGACCGCAGAAGCGCAGCTCCGCGAACCGCGGACGGCGGCTAAACCGCCCAGCCGCGGTGTGGGGCTTCTCACCCGCGACGGCCCGAATTTCGACATTGCCGTTGGCGAGTCACGTACGGGCGAGCCGGCTGCGAATGGGCGGCAGAAGCGCTGGCCGATTGCACTCAGCTCATCGATACGTTGGCCAGGCGCATAGCCGCGTCGAGCCGACTCCATACCTCCCGAGCGGAAGGATAAGATCTGAGGCTGCGCGAGAGTGAAGTGAGATAGGTGGTGAGCGTATTTTTGTTGGGGTTCGCCCTGCCGAGCTCGCGGTCGATCGAGGTAATGATCTCGTCGATATCGTCAACGTCACAGCTATCGAGTTTTGCGGAGTGAACGACGTGCTGGGCCGCTTGTACGGCTTCACGAAGGTTGTCTATGGCGGCGCGTTCCATTGTTACATCTCCATCGTGGCGACGAGACCTTATAAGTATCCGCCACCTGTTTGGTTCCGGCACGATTGCTGAGCCGCGAAGATGTGACTCAGTGGCAGGACGATGCATACATCACACGACTGCAGATGTACTGTTTCATCCCCGGACTCACGAATCAAGAGCGAGCAGCAGAGCGGTCGGCAAGTGTTGCGGTGTGGTTTTGGAGCTAGACGGATGCATCTGACGCCGTTTCATGTGGCTTTGCAGGTGAGAGATATCGCCGAAGCGCGCTATTTCTATACGCAGATCCTGGGTTGTTCCGAAGGTCGCAGTGCCGCCCAATGGGTTGACTTTAATCTTTACGGTCATCAGCTCGTCTGCCATTTGAATGCGTCACTCGGTTTGCAGGGCCAAATCTCCTCACACCACAATTCGGTCGATAGTCACAGCGTGCCGGTACCGCACTGTGGCGTAGTGCTTGAAATGGAAGACTGGAAAACTCTGGCGGACCGGCTCCAGCAGCATGGAGTGAAATTTGTCATCGACCCCTATATTAGATTCGCGGGCCAGGCGGGCGAACAGGCGACGCTGTTTCTGTTCGACCCATCGGGCAATGCGCTCGAGTTCAAGGCGTTCAAAGATATCTCTGCGCAGCTTTTTGCGATAGCAATCCCTGCGGCCGGGTAGTGACTGAGGTCGTTCGGAATTACTGATATGCGCCTTCCGCCCTTTCTTCTGGATCAATGGCTGGCGGCTCATGAATTCGCCACGCCCCCGATACGTTACAACCTGGCATCCAGCACGGGCCCGGCGTGGACCGTTGGGGAGCTCTTGGCTCTCGGTGGTGGCGAGTTTGCGAATGCGCTCAAGGACGTGCGCGTTTCGTACGTTCCACACGAGGGTACCCTGGCACTGCGGCAGGCCGTCGCGGACTTTCACGGTGTCACTCCTGACTGGGTCGTCGCGACGACGGGCGCCTCAGAGGCACTTGCGGCGCTTTTCTGTCTCGCGGCCGAGCCCGGTGCCTCGGTCGTGCTGCCCAATCCGGGGTTCCCCGCATTTGCCGCAATGGCACGCGTTTGGGGGCTGGGTGTCACTACCTATGAGCTTGGCCGCGAGAACGGATTCGCGCAAACCGCGGATGCCGTATTGGCCGCGGTGACCAGCGCGACACGTTTCGCGCTCGTGAACTCGCCGCATAATCCAAGCGGCAGCGTGATGCCGCCGGCGGAGGTCGCACGGCTTGCAGCGGCGCTCGGTGCGCGCGGCATTCCCTTGATTGTCGATGAGGTGTATCACCCGCTCTATTTCGGCACGGCCGTGCCGTCGGTTGTGGATGTGCCGAACACCATCGTGGTGGGCGATCTTTCCAAGGCATTGTCGCTGAGTGGTCTGCGCATCGGGTGGATCATCGATCGTGATGCGCGTCGACGCGAGCGCATCGGCAGCCTGCGCAGTTACCTCACGATCTGCGGATCTCCGATCACCGAAATGATTGCGGTGCACGCACTCGCGCACCGGCGGGAGATTCTTGCGCGCTTGGAGCAAGTCACACGGACGAATTTGGCGCTGCTCGATGAGTTCATGAGCGCCCACCGCAGAATGTTCGGATGGGCGCGGCCTCGCGGCGGGACTGTCGCATTTCCGTGGCGCCTGGATGGCGCTGATTCGCGAGCGATGTGCGTGGCACTCGCCCGTGATGGCGTGCTCGTCGCTCCAGGCGACTGCTTCGAGGCTGGCGCGCATTTCCGCGTGGGCTTCGGCGCGCAGTCGGCCGGCTTTCAGCAAGCTCTCGAGATCGTCGCACGCAGCGTGCGTTGAGCCCCGCCGCTTCGGTGCAGTGTGAGCGGCAGCGGCGGCTTCAACAGAAATTTCCTGCCGACCGAGCGGGCCTAAGCGGTGCGGAACGAGCTCAAAGTTTCGGAGGCGCGCGCATGCCAGAGTCAATGACCGTACGTTCTGCCGTGGCTGCGGATTTTCCTGAGTGGTTAACCCTATGGGATGGCTACAACACGTTTTACGGCCGCTCCGGCGCGACGGCATTGGCGCGCGAAATCACGCAGGCGACGTGGTCGCGTTTTTTTGATGCGAATGAGCCCATGCACGCGTTGGTTGCCGAGCAAAATGGGCGCTTACTGGGCCTTGCGCATTATCTTTTTCATCGCAGCACGATTCAGATCGCGCCCACGTGTTATTTGCAGGACTTGTTCACACAGGAAAATGCACGGCGCATGGGTGTCGGTGGTGCCCTGATCCAGGCGGTCTGTGGACGGGCACGAACTGCGGGATCACCGCGCGTCTATTGGCAAACGCACGAAACGAATCTCGAGGCCAGAAAGCTCTACGATAAGATCGGCGAGCGCTCCGGATTTCTGGTCTACCGCAAGCTTCTTTAAAGTGTCCGGCGCAGGGGCCGAGAGGGCGTGAAGCGCGACGTTTTGCTGGGTCTGCCGTGGCGCTGCCCGGGTGCATCTGTGAGCCGTTGCGCGCTCTGGGCACCGATGCGATTATTACTGATCTGCCTTTTGGAGATGTAGAGGATGGTCGCATTCCAGCCCGAAGGCTGGCATACCGTTACGCCGCGGATCGTCGTGCGTGATCCTGAGGGCGTAGTTAATTTCATCAAGAAAGTTTTTGATGCGCACGGCGAATATTGTGTCGGGCGACCTGCGGAGATGAAGATCGGCGATTCTGTGGTAATGGTGAGCGGCGGCGAGCGCGCCGTGACTCCGGCGTTTCTTTACGTTTACGTTGCCGACGCCGATGCTGTATATCGGCGTGCTGGCGCGGCGGGAGCGACCACACTCGAGGAGCCGATGGACATGCCATATGGCGACCGGCGCGCGATGGTTAAGGATTCGTGGGGCAATATCTGGCAGATTGCTACTCACAAAGAGGACCTCTCGGCCGAAGACGTGCGCACACGGCTGCGGCGCAATCGTTGATTCAGGCAAGTTGATTTGGGGGAAGACGATGCAAGTAAAAGATGTGCCGGAGCAGCAGGGTGCTGGCTATAACGGGCTCACTGAGCACCGCCAGGCGCTTCCAGCGCACTACTATTACGACCGCGCTCACTATGAGCGCGAGTTGCGCCGCATCTGGTTTCGTAACTGGATATACGTCGGCCGATCGGAAGAGCTGAAGCTGCCGCGCTCCTTTCGCACTTTCGAGATTGCCGATCAGCGCATCTTGCTCGTGCGTGATGACGCGGGCCTGCTGCAAGGCTTTTACAACACCTGTCGCCACAGGGGAGCTGCATTGTGCCAGGAGGCTCAGGGCCAGCTGCGCTCGCCCGCCATCATCTGTCCTTATCACGCCTGGACATATGACTTGCACGGGGAACTGCTGCGTACCTCTTCCAAGGCCCATGCACAAGGGTTCGATGTAGGCGACTATTCGCTGTATAAAATTTCCGTGCAGGAATGGAACGGATGCGTGTTCATCGCCTTGAGTGATGATCCGCCGCCGCTGCAGAAGAATTTCGATCAGCCGCTTGGCCGCTTGAACAACTGGGCTCTGGGGGACTTGCGCGTTGGCCATACCTTCGTCAAGACGATGCAATGCAACTGGAAGATATTTTGGGAGAATTATAACGAATGCTTGCACTGCCCAGGAGTGCACGTACAGCTCTCGCAGCTTGTGCCGATTTTTGGGCGTGGCTTGCTGGAGGAGCGCGACGATCCCAAATGGGCTCTCCACGCGGATAAAACAGATCCCAAATTCAAGGGCGGACTGCGCCGCGGGGCTACGACCTGGTCCACGAATGGGCGCGCCGTCGGCCCACCTTTGCCGGGGCTCACCGAGGAGGACCGCCAGGCTGCACACGTCTACGTCACGAGTCTGCCGTCGGTATTCTTCGTTGGACATCCGGATTATGTGCGCATCGTCCGATTACGCCCATTGGGACCTGAGCAAACGGAAATGTGCGTGGAATATCTGTTCACCGCGCAATCGCTTGCCGACCGCGAGTTCGACATGCGTAACGCCGTTGATTTCGCCAACCGCGTCATGAGCGAGGACGCGCAGATCTGCGAACTCAATCAGCAAGGGCTGCGCGCTGCGGCGCATCAGCAGGGTGTACTGATGCCCGAGGAATATCTCGTGCTGCAGTTCCAGGATTGGGTACGGGCGCAGTTGCAGAGCAGCTAGCCGGGCCGCTGTGCTCTTTTCGCTCTCGGAAAAAAGCGGACCCTCCGCACCTCCGATGCGCCTTATCAACGCATTCATGGCTGCAGGGACGATACGCAACTTAAAGGTTGCATTTTGTGTGGTGGCTATGTGATAATGCAACTAAGAGGTTGCGTATGAATTCAGCCACCGATCGCATTGAAAGAAAAATTCACCTCAAGGCGCCGCGCTCGCGGGTCTGGCGGGCCCTGTCGAGTGCCGAGGAATTCGGCAACTGGTTCGGCGTGGCGCTCAAAGGAAAGACGTTCACAGCCGGTCAGCGCGTGCAGGGACGCGTCACCTATCCTGGCTACGAACATCTGGTCTTCGATGTTTTAGTAGAGCGCGTGGAGCCCGAAACACTGCTGTCCTGGCGCTGGCACCCGGCGGCAATCGACGCCGCCGTCGACTATTCGCGGGAGCCGACCACGCTGGTCGTATTCGAGCTGCAGGAATCGCCAAGCGGCACGCTCCTGAGCGTAGTGGAGTCGGGGTTCGACGCCATCCCCGCGGCGCGCCGTTTGGAGGCTTTTCGGCTCAACAACGGCGGCTGGGACGGGCAGATGGCCAATATCGCCAAGCATGTCGCGACGCCCTAGAGCGTCTGCCGTAAAGCTGCCACTGCAGCGGGCGGGATTGCGCAGCAGCGTTGCGATCTTCTCAGCTCTGGGTGATGAGACGCGCCTGCGCATGGTTGCCGTGCTGTGTGCGGGCGGCGCAATGTCGATCGCACAGCTCACATCCGGAACGGAGATCACGCGGCAGGCTGTGTCGAAACACTTGCACGTGCTTGCGAGCGCAGGTTTAGTGCGCGACGTCAAGGCCGGGCGCGAGCGCCTGTGGGAATTCGAGCCCGCGCAGCTGGAAGAGGCGCGGCGCGCACTCCAGCTGATCGAGCAACAGTGGGATGCCGCACTGATGAGACTAAAGGCAGCCGTCGAGGATTAGCCATGCGCCTCTAACGGCGCTCCGTCATAGGCCGCTTGATTCAGGCATTCGTGCAGGGCGAGGCCCGGCCTCTCATTAGCCTGCGCCGCCGGATTCCCGCATCCAGCGTACGTCGCGTCCTTCACGGCGGTCGACGAACGCGCTGATGTGTCCCTGTCCATCCCTTATAAAGATGCGACGGACGCGCGGTCGGCCGGGCTCGAAGAAGACATCTTTCAGCTCCGCCAGGAATTTCCGCTCGGGCAGTCCTTCGCGCTCGACGAGCAGTTGATCGCCGCTGCAGCGAATGGCGACGGCAATTGTCGGGGTCAGCGTATACCGTCCGGCGTAGCCGCAGAGCGTCGTCTGATCCAGTGCCACAACCGGCGGGTCCTGGAGCACCGCCAGCACCTGCGAGCCCAATACCTGCCACCCGTGCGGGGTTCTGTGCCAAGTGTCCGTGGTGCGAAATCGGCTGCGAATCGTTTGGCCGTGATAGTCCAACGTTTCGGCATCCTCGTGCGTGACGACGGCAACGTCACCACTCACGGCGACGCGAAAATCGGCAATGTCGATGTGTCCCACCAATCCCGGTCCCAGAGGTTTGAGCTCGCGCAAAATCTCCGGCTTGCTGCGGACGACATCATTTTCGTCGACTTGCAGCGCAGACGGATCAAGGAGCTTGTCCCAAACGGCCACGTTCCCGGGCGCAATGGCATCAAGCAGCAATTGCGTATTGCGCTGCAGTTCGGCCCGCAAGCGCCGGCGACTCTTCGTGTACGGCAATTTCCGCGCGCACGTCTGCAGTTGCGCCACGTACCCCGATGAGGATTGCGATTCCAAGCAGGATAAGTAGAGGCACCACGCGAAGCTTTGACATGCCCGATAACGTGAGTTCCTGCATCTCAACACTCCAGATGGTCGGCCGGTGCTCAGTCGTCGGCTTCGACGGTGCGCGCGGATTCGCGAATCATCCAGGCGATGCCGATCCCGCCTGCAATATAATATTTCTGTTTGACAAGGGGGCTATCCTCAAACGCAGCGCCCTGCAGCGCGTCGTAGCGGATGAATGCGCCCACCCAATATTTGGGAAAGCGTTTTGACAGCGCCGATATGAACTCGGCGCCCGAATAGCCGCCCTTGGCGTCGTAGGCAGGTCGGTCGATAGTGGCATACCGCGGATCGACGGAATAAAAATACTGGTGATACTTGCGCGCTGCGAACAGAGGTCCGGCGCCGATACCAAGATTCCAGCCCGCGCGGCCTGCTACATCCTGTATATCCAGATTCAAGCGCGGTGAGAAATTCCAACCAATGAACTGGGGTGAGCTGTCAATTGTGAGCGGAACTCGCAGCGGCAGCACCGCACCGAATTTCATATGCTCATCGCTTGAGTGCCAGAGATGAAAGTCGACGGACGGTCCGGCCTCGATCGTTGGGCGCAGATTCGGCATGCCGCGACGAGCATGATCGTTGCTGTCGACCGGCACCGTGGCGTTGACGCTGAGATTTAACTCGACATAGGGGCGATTAAAAAACTCGCCGCGCACGCCGTTGCGATCTGCTTTGAGGAAATCGCCGCGATACACCAGATAAGGTACCGGGACCGGATAGACGCGTGTCTGGTCGGAGCCCCTATAGTCGGGGAAGGCGAGGGCGCCGATGCCGAGTCCAGCCTCCCAAAGCGGCTTCTCATCCGCGAACGTGCGGGCTGCATAGACCGCGGCAAAAAGCACCACCACGGATGCTCGAGCTGTTCGCGATGACATAGGAATTCCGTCGCGCGACGATTGCAATAAGTGCCGGCATCCTCACGGATATCGCATGTGCTTAGCAAGGATCCCCGGATGCGCAGCCTACAGAAGCGTGGCCGTGCTGCCGTCGTCGCTGCCGTAGTGGGCTCGCTCGTTCACTTCGTATACTGAAAATCAATGCGTAGGTGCAAGCCGATCTATCGGCTCCCGGCGCGAGGATCTCGGGGCAGCTCGGGGCAAAACCAAACTGTCCATCCTTAGAACGCTTCCACCCAAGGACGGAGCTCAACCTCCAGGGACCAGGCGTTCCGGGGCTGCCGCAGAATGTCGATGTAGGTTTGTGCAATGCCGTCTGGGTCGAGCATTCGATCTCCCGTATCCGGGCGCGTCGCGCTGCGCACTCCGCCATCGATCACGAAGTGGGCGACGTGGATTCCTTTCGGCCCTAACTCACGCGCCGCGCTTTGCGCAAGTCCGCGCAAGGCGAACTTGCCCATTGCGAAGGCCGCAGAAAGCGCAAACCCCTTTACGCTGGCGGATGCACCGGTGAGCAGAATCGCCCCCTGGCCCCGCGGGATCATGCGACGTGCGGCCTGTTGGATCGCTAGAAAGCCTCCAAATGCCGACACTTCAAGCGCCTGCCGCACGTCCTCGGGGTCGAGTTCGACAATCGGTCCCCGCGTGCGCGTACTGGCGTTGTAAACCACCACGTCGATTTCTCCGAGTTTCAGGTCCGCGTCCGCAAATAGTGTGGCGACGGCAGCGGGGTCAGCCGCGTCCACTGCAAAAGTCTGTGCCTTGGCTTCCGCAGCAAGTGGCGCAAGCTTTTGCACGTTGCGCGCTGCGAGGCCAATCCTGAGCCCGGCTGCACAGAGAGCGCGTGCCAAAGAGGCACTGATGCCTGAGCCCGCGCCGATGATCAGAGCGGAACGGTATGGAATGTCGGTCATATGAAATACTCCACGAGGCGAGAGCCCGCGTGCCACGCTGCGGTCCCATATGTGAGAGCTCACCTGTCCAACGAGAATCGGGCCGGGTACCGGGCGCGTTTGCTCGCGGACAGGCGACGACGCGTGGCGCGTTGTCCGAGGTTATTTAGATGGATTCACTTGGCATCGTGAAAGATTACACCGAGCGTGTGGCGCTTGCCCGACCGTAATCGGCTGACGCCGTGACGCAAGCTGACCCGATACGCGCCGCGGGTGCCCTGTACGGGTCGATAGCAGACGGCGAATATCACGGCGTCACCCTGCCGCAGAGGAACAACGTGCGCTCGTGACTGCATGCGCGGACGCTGCTCGGTCAATACGAACTCGCCACCCGTGAAATCTCGGCCTGGCTCAGATAGCAGAACTGCAACCTGCAGCGGGAATACATGTTCGCCGTACAGGTCCTGATGGAGGCAGTTGTAATCATCGACAGCATACTGCAATAGCAGTGGCGTTGGACGCGTCTGGCCGGCGTCGTGACAACGCGTGATGAAATCGGCGTGCGTAGCCGGATAATGTGCTTGGATGCTTAGCGCACTGTTCCAGCGGTTCGCGATCGGAGCCAGGTGCCGGTAGAGCGACGTTCTTAGACCCGCAATCGTGGGCGGTAGTGGGTAGCTGAAATACTTGTACTCGCCTCGGCCGAAGCCATGGCGGCTCATTACCACTCGGCTGCGGAAAAGCTCCTCCTGCGGATAGAGTCCGGCGAGGAGGTCGCAGTCGGTACTCGATATGAGACCTTGGATCAGCGCACAACCTTGTGTGTCGAGCTCTTTTGAGATCCACTTCCAGTCGAGCGCACCCACGCGGCTTGATAGGCCAACGACCGGGAGCGCGCCTAGATCAGGCTTGCCGGCGGTAAAAGCCATGCGTCGATTTCTGCAGCCGGCGATGTTCAACATTGCGGCCATGGTGAGGCTCCGTTCGGTAAGTCGATCGATTGGCAGCAGAATACGGATGACACGGCCGTTCGCACTTCGCAACTTGCTGTCCAATCCACTATCGCGACGCGTGCGAGGCGCGAAACCCGCCTACAATGATGTAGTAGCATTGCAACACAAGCGGGGCGAGTTGCAGGCACTGCAGGGAGTTAGGCGCGCGGCACACGCACCGCATCGGTACATCGCTTCGGTCCGTGTCGACGTTCCCCGCTCATAGAATATAGCCAATAATATCAATAGGATAAGATTTAACATATCCCAATAGAAGGTACACCCAACAACTTGGGTTTGCGTTAGATGAAGATTTATTCCTGGAACGTCAACGGCATACGTGCCGTATTGAGAAAGGAAAGGTTTCATCCCTTTCTGGAATCGCACCAGCCAGACATCCTTTGTCTGCAGGAGACCAAAGCCGAACGCGGCCAGATTGAAATTGACCTGCCCGGCTATCATGAATATTGGAATTCTGCAGTCAAAAAAGGCTATTCGGGCACTGCGATTTTCTCGAAAGTGGAACCACTCGCCGTCATCAAGGGCTTTCCTGATGATTTTGCCGGGCGATTCAGATTCTCTGACGAACTTCGGCGTGACAGCAGCGAAGAGGGCCGCGTTATTACCGCGGAGTTCGGGACGTTCTACGTCGTCACTGTATATACGCCAAATACCAAAGACGATTTGAGCCGTCTAGCACTGCGTTTCGGGCATTGGGATCCCGCATTCCTTGCCTACTGCAGTCAGTTGGGAAAAACCAAACCCGTGATTTTCTGCGGCGACCTCAATGTCGCCCACACGGAGCTCGATCTGGCCCATCCCAAATCGAATCGTGGCAAGAAGGGCTTCACTGACGAGGAACGCAAGGGATTTCAGAACATTCTCGACGCAGGATTCGTCGATACTCTGCGTTTATTTACGCAGGGGAGCGGGCATTACACATGGTGGAGTCCTTTCTCCAATGCACGCGCACGCAATATCGGATGGCGAATTGATTACGTCCTGGTCTCACAACAACTGCGCGAGGCGGTGCAGTCCGCTGAGATTCACCCCGACATCATGGGCAGCGACCATTGCCCCGTCAGCATCACGCTCAGCCAAACTTTTTAGTACCCCGGCCGCAAAAAAAAGTGCAGGTGACGATGTGGATCGATACCGTGTCTTACATGCTCTAGCGACATGTTATGTGCTCTCGCGGACTCTGATCGTAATTCATTTTAACAGGATCTCGAGTCCTGTAGTGGCGCCGACACCCGTGTTACCGCGTACCGGTCGACGATCTTGCAGCGCGCACGTCAGCTTTCGCATCAAGGATTTCCGGGACTGTGACTTCTATGGCGTCGGTAGCGTGAGTTGATAGACATAGAACTCAGTGTCCTTCACCCAACCACAAGCTTCATACAGAGCCTGGGCCGTGCGATTGGTGACAGCTGTTTCCAATGTCAGCTGGTGCGCTCCGAGGGAACGCGCGAACTTGGCAGCGGCCTCAAGCAGCAGCCGTCCTGCACCCAGCTTCCGGGCAGCGCTTACCACGTATAGATCGCTCAACACGTAAATTCGTGCCAGAGAGATTGAAGAGAAGCTTGGGTAAAGTTGGGTAAAGCCAATTGCCGCACCGTCGCGGGATGCAACGAAAATGACCGATTCGGAATGACCGAAGCGCTCGAGCAGAAACGCTCGAGCTCCAGCCACATCGCTTCTTTGCCCATAGAATTGCCGATAACCATCAAAGAGCGGCGCTATTCGATCGAGATCGCTGATAGTTGCTTGATGGATTGCGATCATGCTTCGCTCCCCTTGCAAATCATGGGTCGAATCATGGGCCGGCGGCCTTGCACCCAAGGAGCGGCCTGATTTCGAAGTTGATTATGGTAGGATGCCCGCCCGCGCCGTGGCCAAGCTATTTTCATCACCGCGGTGTGGAATCAGCCAGGCATCGAGTAGGAAGAAACTCGTTATTTTTCAGCGAGTTGATGCTCATTGGATGATGTAGAATCATCCTGCTGTGCCAGCACAGTTTGTCGGCGCGCCCGTAGCTCAGTTGGATAGAGTACCTGGCTACGAACCAGGGGGTCGGGAGTTCGAATCTCTCCGGGCGCGCCAAATAATCAAACACTTGCAATTGACCGCGGCGCTCAATTGATCGAACGTAGCGAAAACGTAACAGGATTTTCTACCCGCGCCTTTCAAGCATGCGTTGGAAGGCGAGTCCGATCGGGATGAGGGTGCTTATGCGGGTGCCGGGTGAGGCGATGCGTGTCTAGCGCAAATCGCCCGAAGCAAATTCTCGCTCCAGCGAGCGTGGCGTTGCGCATCGAGCTGTGCGATATCGAACCGCTAATCTGGCGGCGCATTGTGGTCCCGACGTCCTGGCCTATGTCCACGCTGCACAACTACGTGCAATGGGTCATGGGCTGGCAGGACACCCACGCCCACGAGTTTCGAGTTGGCGATCTGGTTATTGCTCCCGACTGGTGGATCAAGGAAATAAGCCTCGACCGCGAAACTGAGAGCGCTCGCGATGAGCGTCGCGTCAAGGTGGGAACGGTGATTTCAGAGGCGGCGACCAGAGACGGCGAGTTCGAATATCTCTATGACATGGGTGACGATTGGCGTCATCGTTTGGTGCTCGAAGCGGATAGTGATGCGCGCGCCCTGGAGTTGGATCTGTTGCCCCTTTGCACGGCCGGAGAGAACGCCTGCCCGCCGGATGACATCGGTGGACCGCATGGGTACGCCCGGTTTCTGGCTGCCTTGGCGGACCCCGAGGATGAGGAACATTCAAGCATGCGGAGTTGGGTCGGTGGCGTGTTCGATCCGCGCGGATTTGATTTGAACCACTTGAATCGCGATTGGCAGAGACGGCAGGCGCGCACGCAGCGATAGTGCGGGGTGATGTTCTATTAATCCAACGGTTGTATAGCCTGTTGCTCGACAATACCGCGAATCAGATCAGCGTGTGTTTGGAGTCAACGCCCGCCAGAAGGTGTCAGTCAACGGTGTCGGCTCCCATCCCTCTCATTCGACACCGCGAGGTTTAATTGGTCGAACGTAGCGGAAACGTAGCATCCGTGGCGACCCCTCGTGGCCGGACGATTCATCCTGTGTGGACGACTGCCACTCGATGCGGCTCGCTACGGAACTCAGTTTCTCCGGCGCCAAGTGCGCATAGCGCAGCACCATTTCATAGGATTTCCAACCGCCGAGCTCCATCAGTTCCGGTAACGAGGTGCCGCTTTGCACGTGCCAGCTCGCCCATGTATGTCTGAGATCGTGGAAGCGAAAGTCCTCGATGCCGGCGCGCTGTCGTGCTCTATCCCAAGCCGTACTGCTCTTCTGAATACGCTTCCCGGCAAAGGGAAAACACCAGCGTGCATGTTGGCCGAGAGTTGATTGGAGCGCCGCGATGGCATCCGCATTGAGCGGAATGCCACGTCCTTCGCCTGACTTGGTCGCTCCGTGATCAAGCCAAGCGACTTTACGCGCAAGATCCACCCGATTCCATTCCAGTCCAAATATCTCACCCGCCCGGCAGCCCGTCGCAAGCGCGAATCTGACAATCGGCTTCATGTGCCTCGGCATAGCACCAAGCAATCGGTTGGCTTCCTCTCGCCGAAGAAAACGGACGCGACGACGAGGCTCTTTGAGCATGCGAATTTTGGGTACCGCGCGGATCCACCGCCAATCCTGATGCGCGAGGTTTAGGATTCTACGAACAATCTCGAGGGCGCGGTTAATCGTCGCGTTCCTCACTCCGTCTTTTTCCTTTCGATCACGGATGAAGGCCCGCAATACGTCCATATCGATAGAGTCCAACGGTTGGGAGCGTAGATACGGCGCGAGCTTCTTCAGGTGATCGCGGTCATCGGGCAAGCTCTTCTTTTCGACACATTCCTCAAGGTACCGCACGACGGCTTGTGGCCATGCGAAACCGCCAAGCTCTTGATGTTTAGGACCCTCAAGCGACTCGCTCTGTAGGCGAACGACAAATGCTTCAGCCTCGCCGCGCTCGACACAGCGAGTGCTCTGACATACGCACCGTCCATCCGGGAGAACGACGTGCACCCACCAGTACCGTGAGTCCTTGCGGCGGTAAAGTCCGCGTTTACGAGCCATAGGTGTAGCCAGCTTTTCCGGCATTCACTATGGCGATCAAGGAAGAAGGCGGCTAAGCACATTTCCTATCGATTTCACCAGAAAGTCGCATTACGCCTTTTATCGCCATATTCGCAAGGCAAGTTGCGACCTTGTCTCGCGGGGCAGCTATAATGCCGGCGCTCCATCTGGAGGACCTCGCCGTCGCTAAGCTAGATCCGCGCCTTGCTGCTGCTTATTCAGTTGCACAAGCTGCGCATTACCTGAAAATACCCGCGCCCACAGTGCGCTCTTGGGTCATGGGGCGAGACTATCCTCGGCAATCAGGCAAGGGCCACTTTGAGCCGATAATTGTTACTCCTGACGACTCCGAACACCGACTCTCGTTTCAGAATCTGATTGAACTGGCTGCGCTTCGGGCGCTCCGCACTGAGCACGAGTTCAAACTTTCCGCCGTGCGCACGGCTTTGGATTACGCAAGCAGAGAACTCCGAGTATCTGACCTATTGGCAAGTAAGGATTTGTATGCCCGACCAGGGGAGTTGTTCATAAAGCATTATGGGCACCTCATTAGCCTAAACCGCGCTGGGCAGCTGGGCATCCAAGCCGTGCTACAGGGTCTCTTACGAAGGATTCAGTGGGAAGACCGGCTCGCGGTGCGCTTCTTTCCGCCGCCACCTAGTCGTCCCGAAGCCACATCAGTGATGCTCGACCCGCGTGTCTCGTTCGGGCGACCCGTACTAGCGCGCTTGGGGGTTTCTACCGCGGTGGTCGTCGACCGAATTAACGCCGGCGAAGATTTGACTGCCTTGTCCAAAGACTACGGAGCTACCGACGACGAGATCATGGACGCGCTAGCTTATGAGCGCGCCGCGTGAGCTCGTATTCTTTTGCGACCGCGATCTAGGGCGGCAGTTTCCACAGCTTCTGCGAGAAGCGGGTCTTAAAATCCGGCAGCATGACGATCATTTTGGACCGAATACGCCAGATGAAGAGTGGATTGGAGACGTCGGACGGCGGCAGTGGATCGCAATCACTCGGGATACGCGTATTCGGTATTCGCCACTCGCGCTTAGTGTGTTGATGCAGAGCGGAGCACAGCTTTTTGTGCTCGTTGGTAAGCTTACGACGACTGAAGCGGCGGCGACTTTTCTGAGATGGCGGGAAAAGATCTCTTCAACAGTGTTCGAGGAGCGAGGCGGTTTCATTGCAAAAGTACGGCGCGATGGCGTGTACATGTGGCTTCGCGAGCAGGAATGGCGCGAGCGAAGGCGTTGACTAGCAGATTACCGTAGCAACGGACGTAGCATTCTCAATGCAGCTGTGCGAATTAATGGAATACGCTTACGCTAAGTTACTGATCGCAAAGGGGGGCGATTCGTCGAAGCGACTACGAACCAGGGGGTCGGGAGTTCGAATCTCTCCGGGCGCGCCAATAAATCAAATAGTTATGCACCTACGTCAATCCCCGATTGTCCGATACTTTGATGCTTGTCGATCGTTGTCCGATATTTTCTAACGTAAAGGTCTCGCACGCGGCATTTTGCGCCGGTATGTCGTGTTCATGGTTGTCGAGCTTGCGCGCCCTAAAAGCGCAGAGGCTTCCTCCAGAGTCTTCTTGTCGCTTGCGCACTTCGCGCGCAAATCGTGGAACGTGAAACGCTGCGCTATGACAGGTGGCTCG
Organism: Steroidobacteraceae bacterium; assembly: GCA_035481795.1. GTDB lineage: Bacteria > Pseudomonadota > Gammaproteobacteria > Steroidobacterales > Steroidobacteraceae > PALSA-1196. The sequence continues at coordinate 22,107 of DATHRI010000020.1, read as the reverse complement.
CCATTTTTTCCCTGAGCCAGTGGGCACCCCCTACATATTGGATTTGATAAAGTACTGGGTCAGAGCTCTAAGTGTATTGATGAAATGAGCAACTTAAAGAAATGAGCGAAGTCAAAAGTCTTCAAGATAGTTATGCCCCCCGAAGCATTTGTTTTGGTTGCGGCCCCGCAAATACCAAGGGACTGAAGATAAAAAGTTATCCCGTCAGTGACACTGAAACAAAAGCCCAATGGACTTCAGAGAAACATCATGAAGCTTTTCCTAATGTTCTTAACGGAGGGATCATAGGGGCTCTCCTTGATTGTCACTCTAATTGGACAGCTTGTTGGCACCTGATGAAAAAGACGGGAAGCGACCATCCACCGTGCACTGTGACGGCAGATTTTAAGATTGAGTTAAAAAGACCTACTCCCACCAATGGCCCCGTTGATCTTGTGGCCAGAGTCACAAACTCCACAGAAGATAGGGCTACAATAGGGGCCGAACTTTTGGCTAATGGCAAAGTTTGTGCGACGTGCGTTGGGACTTTTGTCGCCGTAAAGCCAGGACACCCAGCTTACTATCGCTGGTAACGTTTTTAAAATGGGGTCCTTCTAATGGAACAAATTCTAGTCAAAGATCTCAATCGATCGAGACTTCAAAGCAAGGTACCTGGCCCCACCTTCCGCCGCGTGAATTTTCATCCTGATTAGCGGCATCGGTCACGAACCTGTCACCCTGCAGCGGTGACTCACCCGGCGCGAGCACCGAACGCGTCGTACGCTCGTCGCATCTTAGGAGAAGAATCTACATCCACTTTCCCCCCGCGTCCGCTGAGTTCCCAATTGTGGTAGTCGGTGACACGCTTGCCGTTAGGAAGTTAATTGGGTCGACATCCACACGCGACCAGCAGGGGCTCGTCGCCGACGCCGCTTTGTCGTATATAGGAAGTCATGGCTGGAACGCACAGCTATTGGCTGATCCTGTTGTCGGTCATCGTGGCCACGATGGCCTCGTTCGTCGGGCTCGATCTCGCGGGCCGACTCGCGCGGTTTCGGCGCCACGGGAAGGGATTGCTTTGGCTGGTTGCCGGGGCGCTTTCCATCGGCCTCGGCATCTGGAGCATGCATTTCATCGGCATGCTCGGGTTTCATCTGCCGATCGCGGTGTCCTATGACGCCTGGATCACGCTGCTGTCGCTGGCGTTGGCGATTGCCGGCTGTGGAGCGTCGCTCATTCTGGTGAGCAGCGGCTCCCTAGGCGCAGGCAAGTTGTTCGGGGGAGGTACACTCATTGGCGTCGCCATCGTGACCATGCACTACACCGGCATGGCAGCCATGAGAATCGCCCCGCCAATCCGCTATGACCCCTGGCTCGTGGTTGTGTCGATTCTCATCGCCGTGGCCGCCTCGGTACTTGCCCTGTGGAGCGCATTTAAGCTGCGGTTCGATAATTTTTTCTCGGCCTTCTGGAAGAGGGCGGGCAGCGCAGTGATCCAGGGAAGCGCGATATATGGAATGCACTACACGGGAATGGTAGCCGCCGCATTTGCTCCCGGCAGCCGCAGCACTGTCTATCCCCCGCAGCAATTCGACCCCACTGCACTTGCCGTGATCCTGGGCGCCGCATCGGTGGCATTCCTACTGGCCACTCTGCTCATCTCCGCCTACGAAACGTTGCGCGCCAGCCGGTTAGAACCGCATGTGGAGAACCTGGGACGCGCCGTTGAGCACGCTTCCGAGGAAATTCGCGACCTCTCGAGGCGGCTGGTTGAGTTGCAGGACGCCGAAAGGCGCGGGCTTGCGACCGAGCTGCACGACATCGTCGGTCAGAACCTATCCGCTTTGGTCACCGAGCTGGCCCTTATCCGCAGCCGCTTGCCGGCCGCGACGGAACCCGAGCTGTCCGAGAGTCTCGCGGATGCGAGCCTCCTCGCGAAGCAGAGTGTGGAGGCGGTGCGGAAGGTCATGGCGCAATTGCGGCCGCCGGGTCTCGACGAGCTGGGGCTACCCGCGGCCTTGCGCTGGCACGCGAGCGCCTTTGAATCCCGAACTGGCATAGCCGCGAAGGTTGACGCCGACGAGTCACTTCCCAGGCCTCGGGCGGCCGTCGAAGACGCGGTTCTGCGAATCTACCTCGAAGCGCTCACGAACGTCGCGAAGCACGCCTCCGCCCGTGTGGTTCGGGTGAAGCTTGAGCTGCGCAATGAGCAGGTCAGGCTGAGCATCGCCGACGACGGACGCGGGTTCGATGTGCAGGCTCGCCTGCGTGGTGAGCCTGCCCGCTGGGGGCTCGCAATCATGCAGGAACGCGCCGCAGTCGTCGGCGGAGAGCTGCATATCCGCTCGGCACCCGGCGCGGGAACCTCCATCGAGTTCGCGATTTCTAAGGACAAATGGGCATAACTGTCCTGTTGGCCGACGATCACGGCGTGCTGCGTGACGGTGTACGCCGCCTGCTGGAGGCAACTGGCGATATTCGGGTCGTCGCCGTGGCGGACAACGGGCTCGAGGCGCTGGAAAAGGCCACTGAAGTCAGGCCCGACGTCGCGCTCCTTGACATCTCGATGCCCGGCCTCAGTGGAATCGAGGCGACGCGAGCGATCATGGCCAGACTTCCCAAGACTGCGGTCGTGATCCTCTCGATGCACTCCTCGACGGAGCTGGCCCAGGAAGCGCTACGCGCGGGGGCGCGCGGTTATCTTCTCAAGGAGTCTGCCGGCGAAGAAGTCGTGAAGGCGGTCTGTGCGGTGGCCGCCGGAAGACGCTTCCTCGGGGCCGGGATCACTGAATTGGTCATTGAGGGCTGCATACATGGCCGGGTCGCCACCGCTGCACACCTCACAGCGCGCGAGCGCGATGTGCTGCGGCTGGTCGTCGAAGGCAAGAGTAATATCGAGAGCGCCGCCGCGCTGGGCCTTTCTCCCCGCTCAGTGGAGACGTACCGCCTAAGGCTTATGCAGAAGCTGGGTCTCAGCGATCTGCCGTCGTTGGTCAAATTCGCGATCCGGCACGGCATCACCACACTCGAATAGCCGAAGGCGCAAGGGGATCGTTCAGACCGGCGGCAAGAAAAGCCACGTCTCCGCTACCGCAACCGACGTCAAGAACGCGCATGCCTGCGCTCATCCCGGCCTGCTGCAATAGTTGACGCGTAAAGGGCTCAAAGAGCTGCGCCTGACGACTGAGACGTTCGAGTTCCTGCTCCGAAATGGCCCAAGAGCCGGTCGAACTCCTTCTTCTCTACCGCGTAACACTCGCAAACCCGCGCTTCCAATTGCGGCCGATCCAGCACGGTGATGAGCCCACGGCAGTATCGGATTATGCCGCTGCTCTGCAACTTGCCAGCCGCTTCGGTCACGGCCTCACGCCGCACGCCGAGCATGTTGGCAATGTTCCCTTGAGTCATAGTGAGTTCACTCGAACTTAGTCGGTCAAGGCTGAGCAGGAGCCAGCGGCATAGCTGCTGGTCAACCGTGTGGTGCCGGTTGCAAACCGCTGTTTGCGCTATTTGTGTGAGGAGCGCCTGGGTATAACGCAGCAACACATCGCGCAATACGCCAATCTGACCGAATTCCGTTAGCAGGGATGCGGACGGGAGCCTATGGGCCCACCCAGCGCTATGTACGAGTGCCCGACTCAGCGTAGTCTGGCCACCCGTGAAAAGCGCGACCCCAACTACGCCTTCGTTGCCAACCACGGCGATTTCGGCGGAGGCGCCGTCTGTCATAACGCACAGAATGGAGACGATGGAGTTAATGGGGAAATAGACATGCGACAAGGGAGCCCCGGCCTCATAAATGACTTCTCCGAGGAACAACGGAACCAACTCGAGTTGGGGCGAGAGCCGTTCGAGTACTTCTGGTGTCAGCGCGGCGAGCAGTTGATTCCGCACGGGCTGGCGTACGGGTGTGTGCGTGAGATCAGGCACGACATGGTCCATCCTTAAGCATTCACCTTAAGGAGATTTTTGTGATTCCCGAGTGCCCAAAATTAATGCCGAAAAAGTGGCTGCTTCGGCGGATGGCGAATGTTAGTGCGACGCTCATTCTGCGAAGTCGTGCCTGGGACTCCTTCGCGGCTCTTGCTGACATCAGGAAATGGTCCGCTACGCGCAGTAGATCGAGTGCCGAAACACGTCCGAACTCCTGCGGCATCTCCGCGGCGGTGACGCCGATGCTTACTATCACGGTGACGGGGCCGGCGTCTCGTAGCCTGCGAGATCGAGCAGGGCAGGCGAGTCGCGCGCGTGCGAGCTCGTCGTCATCGAGGACGCGACATCGTCACGGCTGCAAAAGTTGGCACGAGACGGCGGTGTCGGTGGCATAAGTCACAGCATGCGCGGCTGTCGCGGCGGCGGTTCAGGAGGCATGCAGGCTCGCAGTGGTCGCGTGGGCCGCGCGGGGATGGTTCGTACGCCGGGTACCCCATCTGCTGCTGAGAAGCGCCCGCGCCTCCTTCGCGGGCGCTGGCACAGCGAGCAGATACCCTTGTACTTGCCGACAGCCGAGATCCTTCAACATCGCGAACTGTTGCTCGGTCTCGACGCCTTCGGCGAGCACCGTGAAACCCAGTTCCTCCCCGAGTGAGACTACTGTGCGGACGATGGCGGCGTCCTTCGGCTCAGAGGTCATGCGATGGACGAGTGCTTTATCCACCTTCAGGCGATCCACCGGCAGGCGGGAGAGATAGCTCAGGCTCGAGTAACCCGTTCCGAAATCATCTACGGCAATGCGCACGCCGAGTCGCTTCCACTCTGCCAGACATTCGAGCGCAAGCTCCGCATTCACGAGCAGCACGCTTTCCGTAATTTCCAGCTCGAGCCGTTCGACGGGAAAGCCGCTGAGCTCGACCACGTGAGCTAGGACCGTGGAGAACTGCTTGCATATCTGCGGGGTGGACACGTTGACGCACAGAGTCGGTGGCTCTCCGGTCCGACCGGTCCATGCGGCGACGGTCTGGCACGCCTCTTGGAGAACCCACGCGCCGAGCTCGGTGATCAAGCCGGACTGCTCCGCGACCGGGATGAACACCGCGGGCGCTATTGCCTCTCTGTCGGGCCTGAACCAGCGCGCGAGGGCCTCGACGCCGCACGCGCGGCCGGTTTTGATTTCATATTGTGGTTGATAGTACACGCTCAGTTCGCGGTTCCGGATGGCATTGCGCAAGCCGCTCTCGAGCCGAAGCTGCCGTTGCGCGCGCTGCTGCACGTCGCCGGTGTGAAACCGCAATCGACCACGGGACTTGGACTTGACGTCGTGCATGGCCGCGCTGGCATTGCGAAGCAAGGTCTCGAAATCGCCCCCGTCGTTAGGGTAGACCGCAATACCTGCACTCGCCGTCACCTGAAATTCCAAGCCCGCGAAGCTGCGCGGCGCCGCTGTCGAATCGAGCATTCGCTGCACGAGAACAGCCGCATCAACCGGATCCGCAAGTCGAGACAGAATGACGAGGAACTCATCTGGCCCGACACGTGCGACCGTATCGGCTTCGCAGACCGCCGCTTGCAGGGCGGCACCGACGCTCTTGAGCACCGTGTCGCCCAACGCACGGCCAAAACCCTCATCCACCAGGTGGAAGCCGTCGAGATTCACGGTCACGAGCGCGATCAGGCCGTTGCTGTCGCGCGCGCGGCCTATCAAGCGGTGCACGAGATCACCCATGTACGCAAGGTTCGGTAGTCCGGTCAGCGGATCGTAGTTGACGAGCTGGCGAATTCGCGCCTCAAACGAGCTGTGATCCCCCACGTCTCGCGAAATCATCGAAAAGAAGCGCGTGTGGCCGTTGGTGTCCTTGTGCGCGGTAACTACTTGCGATGTCACGATCGCGGCGCCATCCTGCGCCGCGATCGTGACATCACCCTGCCAGCTTCCATTCTCAATTGCGGTGTGCAGTGCCTCGGGTCGCAGATTCGCATTCAAGGGTGCCGCGTAGCTGCTATCCCACTCTGTGCCGAGCAGCTCCTCACGGGAGTGGCCGAGCAAACGGCAGGCCGCGTGGTTGACGAACGTGATTCGTCCCCCAATGTCACTCATCACGACCATGTCAGGGCTTGCCTCGACCACCTCGGCCAGGCGCAGGCGCGAGTGCTCCACTTCCTGCGTGCGCTCCCGCTCGCGGGAGTCGGCGATCGCACGTCGCACCGCCGTGCCGAGGCGCAGCAGATTCGCCTTCAACAGGTAGTCTGCGGCGCCGTATTTGAGGCAGGCGATCGCACAGTCCTCGCCGATTGATCCGCCGACGAACAGCAGCGGCGTCGTTGGACGCAGTCGCCGCACCAGGTCGAGGGCGGCACGGCCCGAGTAGCCGGCCATCGCGTAATTGCACAGTACGACATGGGGACGGTAGTCGGCCAGCTCGCACCGCAACTCGGATTCAGTCGCTACGCAGTGCGATTCGAAGTCGAAACCGTCACTTTGCAAGGCGTTCCGCGCGAGCGTGACATCCGCGTCCTGGTCCTCGACAAAGAGAACTCTGAATGTTTCACCCATCGCATCTCCCTCGGAGTGCCGGCCAACTGTTGTGTCCTCACCTTGAGAAGTCTAAGGAGGTGCGGGCGCGAAGTCTGTCGGGAATGTTGGATAGCTATGTGGGCGAGCGCACATTGCTCCGGCACGGCATCACCACACCCGAATAGCGGAAGGCGCAAGGAGATCGTAGAAACCCGATACCCCCGGGCGGGTTTGTCCGATATCGTATTCATTGCCCGATCCCTACTATTGCGACCCATGTACTCGAAGCAGTGGATGATTCGCGGGCCTGCGACACCGGTTCGCTTGGGAGAAGACTCTCAATGCACCAGTAGGTTCCTTCACCGATGTGCATGTTGTCCCGGCAGATTCTGACTGCGGTGCGCGATAGAGTCGCTGTTGATTGTCCCGCGCAGCAGTGGGCATGGAACGTCGGGCAGCGAAGGATTTCACGATAACCAATCCGCCGGTTAGGACACTAATCGCAGACAATCAGGCGGTTCTGGTGGACACCATGCAGGTCCTGCTCACGTCGCTCGGCGACGTGGAGGTGGTGGGGTGTGCGTTCGACGAAGTGGACGCGGTCGATCTTACCGTCAAACTGCGGCCCGATATCGCCATCATTGCCGTCAACGTGCTCGGGATGAACGGCATCGAAACGGCGCGCCAGATCCGCAAGCTCGCGCCGGCGACCCGCATCCTGATTTTGTCCATGCTTCCAGGCCCCGAGCATGTCTACACGGCGTTTCGTGCAGGTGCCGACGGCTACGTAATCAAGGACGCCCGTGCGGCCGAGGTGGTGGACGCTTTGCGGCGCATTAGCAAGGGGAAGCGCTACATGAGCGAGGCCGTCTCCAACCTGGTAGTCGGCGACATGGCAGCGCAACGTGGCGCTGCACGCGATCCGCTCAGCCTACTCACCCAGCGCGAGCGCGACGTGCTGCGCCTGACCGCGGAAGGGAACTCGAGTGCCGCCTCGGCGAAGTTTCTCGGCCTTTCTCCGAAGACGGTCGAGTCCTATCGCAGCCGCATGATGCGCAAGCTCGAAGTCCGCAACGTCACCGGCCTGGTGAAATTCGCCATCCGTCATGGGATCGTTTCTCTGGATTCGTAATCCCGGGCGCGACCCGTCCGGACGCTGACCCGTGAAAGACGACGCGCAATACTTTGAAGAGTTGGCTCTAAGCGAATCACCCGATGCGCTGATATTGATGACTCCGGAGGGAAGGATCTTGCATTGGAGCAGGGGCACTGAAGCGATCTTCGGCTACGGACGCGCCCAGGTGCTGGGGCACGCGATCGGCGAATTGCTCATTCCCACGGATCGCATCGCAGAGGAAGCGCAGTTTCTCAGGGAAACCCTGGAGAAGGGTTTCGCTATCTTCGAGTCGGTGCGGCGCCGGCAAAACGGTGCGCTGCTCTATGTCGATGTAACTAGCCGGGTCGTCCACGAGCCGGCGGGCAGCACGGCATTCATTCTGCATACCGAAAAGGATGTCACGCACCTGAAGGTGCAGCGCGACGCAAAACTTGTGGAGGCCCGCGTCGGACGGGTCTGGGTACGACCTGCTCAGATGGGTAAAAGCCGACGAGCGGCTGCGCTGTATTCCATTCGTGCTTGTCACCTCGACACTCACTGCCGAAAGCTATCGCCGGAAGGGACTGGTGCTGGGGCAACTCAGTTCATCTTTCGCCCGATAGAGCCGCAGGAACTGCTCGCCGCCGTGAGCGGCTGCCTGCGCGAGCGCGCCTAGGCTGCACGTGGCAACGATTCTCGTAGTCGATGATCGCGTCGTGAACCGCCAATCCCTGGCTACGCTCTTCGCCTATGCCGGACATCAGGTCGTGGAGGCCGCGGACGGTCGTGAAGCGCTCGAGCGCGCCCGAGAGTCGCCGGTGGATCTGGTCTTCTCGGACATTTTGATGCCTGCCATGGATGGGGTCGAGCTGGCGCGGCGGATGCGCGCCGATGCCAGTCTTGCGCACATTCCTATCATTTTCTACACGGCGACCTATCGCAGCACCGACGCAAGAAAGCTGGCGGTGGAATGCGGTGTGCAGGACGTGCTTGCAAAGCCTTCCGAGCCGGCCATCATCCTCAACGTAGTGTCAAAGTACGTCGGTGCGGGGACGAGGTCCGTGCCGCAGACCTCCGTCGCGGAGCTGCCCATGCCGTCAGGGCAGGTGATCGAACGCCTGACCGGCTATATCGGTGACCTGGGCCAATTGCAGGGAAGGCTGGCGGAGGTCATTGAACACGGTCAGCACTTGATCGGGCGCAGCGGCGACCTGCGCGAGCTCTCTTACAATCCGTCCGACGCGTTCACGACGCTTCAGACGATAAGCCTGCGTCTGTCGGCCGTGATTGAGCTCGGGCTTGAGCTCGCATCGGAGCGCGATCCGGGGCGCCTCGTTGAACTGTGCTGTCGCGGCGCCCAGGACATCCTGAGCGCGCAGCGTGCCGCGATTGGGATCCTGCGTGACGACGGCTCCGGCCTCGAATACCTCTCGGTGCCGGGTTTTGCCGGGTCGGCGCCGGCCACCTTAAGCGCGTTACTGCCGGCCCTTGGGGTACTCGGCGAGGTTGTTGCCGGCGGCAGCGCGCGCAAGGTAGTCGCCGCGGACTCTGAGCCGGCACGCCTCGTTGTGCCCGTGAGGTCGCCGCAGCGGACCTACGGCTGGGCCTGGTTCGAGGGCAGACTGGGAGCCAAGGGTTTCAGCGAGGAGGATGAGCACTTTGCAGTGACTCTTGCGGCGCAGCTTGGGTTGGGCTACGAGAATTTGCTGCTGTACGACGAGACGCGGCGTCACGCGACAGCCTTGGAAAGCGAGGTGGTGGAACGCAAACGCGTGCAGGAGTCGTTGGTAGAAAGTGAAGAGCGCTTCCGGCAAATCGCTGAGAATGTGCGCGACGTGTTCTATCTGATCGATTTGCAGACCCGCCGCGCGTGCTATATCAGTCCGGCGTACGAACAGGTCTGGGGTCGCAGCCGGGAGAGCGCGTATACGCATCCGGAATCGTGGTTGCAGTCACTCCATCCGGAGGACCGCACGGACGTGCAAAACAGGTGGCTCAGGGACAGGCCGAGCGTCGCTTTCGACTCCAGCTATCGCATCGTCCGACCGGACGGATCCATCCGCTGGATCGAGTCACGCGGCTTTCCAGTGCATGACGCGGCAGGCAAAGTCTACCGAATGGCCGGTGTCGCAACGGACGTGACAGAGCGGCTGCGACTGCACTCGGCGCTGGAGGAGCGCGATGCAGGCCTGCACAGAGCGCAGCTCATGGCAAGGCTCGCGCACGTCATCATCGCAAGCGATGGCTCCTTCGAAAGCTGGTCCGAGACGCTGCCAGAGCTGATCGGGATACCTGCGCAGGACCTGCCCAAGACCGCGCGTGACTGGCTGACGTTCATCCTGCCGCGGCATCAGCGCCGGGTGCTCCAACAGATCGTGAAGAGCCGGGTCGAGCATGAGCGGATCGAGCTGCAGTACAAGATGCGGCGGCCCGACGGGCGCACTATCTGCATCAGTCATGTGGCCGAGCCCCTGGGTGCGGAGGCGGGCTCTGCTGGGCGCGTGCGCTGGTTCAATACGCTTCAGGACGTCACCGCGCAACGAGTGGCCGAAGGCAAGATCAAGCGCCTCAATCGCGTTTACGCCATGCTGAGTCAGATCAGCGCTCTGATCATCCGTGTTAAGGACCGCGATGCTCTGTTCCAACAGGCATGTCGCATCATCGTTGATTCCGGTCACTTCTCGCTCGCCTTGGTCTCGCTCGTAGACCCCGAGAGGACCCACCTCACGCCGGTGGCCTGGTACGGCGCCGCCGAGGGCTTTGTGGCTCTTGTTAGGGGTCGGCTGTCCCTGCTGGATCCGCCAAAAAAGCAGAGTCTTACCGCGCGTGCCGTCAGCAAGAAAGTAGCGCTCGTGTCCAACGACGTGAGCAACGACGCTCGCATCAAATTCAAACGGGAGCACAAGCAGTTTGACACCCGCTCAGTGGGTGCGTTTCCGCTCATTGTTGGGGACGTCGTGATTGGGGTAGTGGTCCTGCACGCCATGGAGGTCGGGTTCTTCGATAGTGGGGAGATGCGTCTGCTGCTGGAACTCGCCGGGGACATATCGTTCGCCGTCGATCACATCGGCAAGGCGGAGCAGGTCGACTATCTCGCGTATTACGACTCCCTCACCGGTCTCGCCAACCGTGCACTGCTTCATGAGCGGCTGGTACCGTACCTGATGGCCGCACGGCGCGAACACCTTAAGCTCGCCGTCATCATTCTGGATGTGGTGCGATTGCGCGCGATCAACGAGACGCTCGGCTGGCAGGTCGGTGACGCACTTCTGAAGCACGTCGCCGAGCGGATGCGCCGCCGGGTCCGCGATCCAAATCAGCTGGCGCGTATTGGCTCCGACCAGTTCGTGCTCCTGCTGCCGGAAATCAAGACCGGCGAAGAGCTTGCGCGCAGTGTTCAGAGCTGGTTGACCGAACCGTTCGTTGAGCTGTTCAGAAGTGGCGATATGGAACTGCAGATATCAGTCAGGGGCGGAATTGCCCTGTTTCCGGAGGATGGTGATGACGCCGACACGTTGTTGCGGCACGCAGGCGCTGCACTCCAGAAAGCCAAGGAAACAGGAGAGCGGTACGTCTTCTACGCGCGCGAGATGACCAAGCGTGTCAGCGATACACTTGCATTGGAGAACAAGCTGCGGCAGGCAGTACAGAGAGGGGAACTCGTCGTCCATTACCAGCCGAAAGTTGATCTCAGGACACGTGCCATCGTAGGACTCGAGGCCTTGCTGCGCTGGCAGAGTCCTGATCTGGGACTGGTACCGCCCCTGAAATTCATTCCGCTGCTGGAGGAGACCGGCCTGATACTCGAGGTGGGTGCCTGGATCTTGCGGCAAGCGGCACTTGACCATCGGGCCTGGATGGAGCAAGGCCTGGAGGCACCGCGAATTGCGGTAAATGTATCGGCGATCCAGCTGCGCCAGCGCGACTTCCTTAAGCTCGTGCACGAAGCGATTGCCGTCGGCACGACGCCTACGGGAATTGACCTGGAGATCACCGAGAGTCTGATCATGGAGGACGTTCAGGCCAGCATCGAGAAGCTCAAGGCGGTGCGCGAACTCGGGATCAACATTGCGATTGACGATTTCGGAACGGGCTACTCCTCGCTCGCGTACCTGGCTGCGCTGCCGCTGGCGATAGTCAAGATCGACCGCGTGTTCGTCGCGAAATTGCCGGATGATTCGAACGCCACGACGATCGTGAAGACGATCATCACGATGGCGCACTCACTCAGGCTCAAGGTCGTGGCTGAAGGTGTCGAGACGGAAGAGCAGGCGAGGCTCCTACAACTTCTGCGTTGTGATCAGATGCAAGGCTATCTGATCAGTAAGGCGGTGTCGGCAGAAGAGATAACAGCTCTTCTGCGTTCGAGCGCGAGCGGCCGAACGTGCGCGTCGGGTTCGGTTGCAAGCAGGCATTGACGACACGGAACTGATTCCCGACGGGGACGGGTCGCGCGCGCTATGCGTCAGGCAGCAGTGCGGAATAGCATCTTCCGAACTCATCGTGGCCATCGACGCCAAGGCAGTTCCCTGCTTTCAGACCATCCTGCAGCAGAAAGGCGAGTTTGAAGATGGGGAGCTTGAGTCCGGGCTGGTTGCGCTTGCTGGGCGGCTCTCCGTGAGAATCCAGATATCGGCGCCGGGCTGCTTCAGTGCACTGACTCTCATAATGCCGGGGTCGAGGGTTCGAGTCCCTCCCTTTCCATTGATCCCCTGCTCGCCGTTGTGGCCATATTCCGCTAAGCAGGGCCGGTGGCGCTGCCGCCGATGTGGTGCCGCGCGTGCGGCACGATTCCGCGCTTGTATTAGCCTAGGTTCGAGTGTTTCAAAAGGCGTGCCACAAAGACCCTAATAGGAGACGCGCGGCTCGACGCTCGCACCGTCGCGCCGTCGCAGCAGCTTCAGGATTCTGCCGAATCCGTGCTCGCGGGCTGTCTTTTCGATCTCGGCGCGTAGTGCGTCTGCCGCGGCCGCATCACGTACGCGCAACAGCTCCCAGGCGGAGAGCTTTGCCTCCAGCGCCCATCCGATGAAATGGCGGTGTTCGGCGTCGCGGGCGAGTGCGAGCAGCTTGTCTGTCGCAGTGGTCGTGTCGGACTGCGCTGGGTCACTGAGGCGCGCCAGCGCGATATCGACGACATAGACTTCTTGGCGCGAGGTGATGGATTGGCGCAGCACACGCGCGCGCTGTAGAGCTTGGTTGCGTCCTGCGGTGTTGCCGAGGGCCTGTTCGCACAGTGCCAGCATCGCCTCGGCATCGGCCTCGCCGGTGCGCTCCTCCGCCGCAGCAAAACCGCGGCTCGCCTGTTGCAGCCGCTCGCGGGCGGCGCTCCAGCGCCCGTCATCCATGGCCAGCTGCGCGAGCATCATCAGCGAGTTGTCGCGGTAGCTCATGTCTCCGCCGGTCCCCACGCGACGGATCACCTCTGCAAAGCCGGTACGTGCCGCATCTGCATTGCCGCGGTCCGACTCGATGAGCGCGCACGTAAAGCCGCTGAATATTGCGAACTGCGGATCGGTGAGGGGCGCGGCCTGCACCTGTGCGCGCGCGCAGGTGGCGCGCGCGGCATCGAGCTCGCCGCGCATGCGCTGCACGTCGGCGACGTTGCTCAGCGGCCAGGCGGTCTGATGCCCGGCGCGCTCATTCAGAGCGACGACCTCGCGGTACTCACTGAGCGCCTCATCGCTCGCCTCATCGTCGCTGACAATCGTGGCCAGCGCCTGCAGCGACCAGGACTGCATTGACAGGTCGCCCGTTTCGCGACCGAGCTCGAGCGCATGCCGTGCAGCCGTCTGCGCACCGTCGCGATCACCCTGCAGCCACAACATGCTGGATAGCTTGCGGTAGACGTCCGCGACTCCCGCCAGGTCGCCGATACTTTGATCGAGCGACATCGCACGCTGGTACTCCTCGCGCGCCTGCTCATTACTGCTGAGGTACTCCAGAGCCTGGGCCAATTTCGTGCGCGCAGCCGCCTCGCCGCGCGGATTGCGGATCGCGCGATAGGCGGCGATCGAAGCAATCAGACCGCTACGTGCCTCCTCGTTCTTGTTCAGATGCGTGCGGGCGCCGCCGAGCGCCAGCTGTGCATCCGCGATGAGACCGACGGCGTCGTGCTGTTGCGCCAGTTGCAGCGCGTTGGCGGCGTGCTGTTCGGCGCCCTTCGGATCATCGAGCGCTCCGGCTATACGCGCGGCGGCGAGTTCCACTCTTGGGTCTGTGGTCGCGCCGGGGAGGCGCTGCAGCTCGCGCAGCGTTGCCTGCGCCGCGGCCGTTCCGCCCGCGGCCATCTGTGCGTCGATGCTCTGCAGGCGGTACTCGGCATTGAGGGGCTTCATTTGCACGAGCGCCTGCCAGGCCTCGGCCGTCTTCGCCCAGTCTGCGTGCTCGGCATCGACCACGGCGTCGGTCTGCAGGCGTTGTTCAGGCGGGAGATTCGCCGCGTGCTGCACCGCCTGCTCAGCGGCGGCCAGTGCCTTGTCGCGGTACCCAAGTGCCGACCACGCCTGGGCGAGGTGGGCGTAGGCAGGGGCATAGCCGGGGGCTTCGGCTATCGCTTCGAGCAGCTCGTCGCGGGCGCGCGCGGCGTCATAGTGCTGCAGGGCATCCAGCGCGAACCCAAGGCGCCGGGCAACGTCAACGCTCGGGGGTTGTGCGTTGGCCACGAGCCTGAGGGCTTCCGTGTCCGCAGAATGGGCACCGAGCTTGCTGCGCAGCGTCGCGCCCGCACGCCTCACGAGTGCGATCAGACCCGGGATTTCCGACTCGTTCGAGACGGAGGCCACCAGGGCGCCGGTGCGCGTGTCCTGCAGCGCGACGTCGACCCGCAACGGAGCATCCTCAGCGGTGCCGGTGATCAAATAGCTGCCGGAGATCACATAGTCGGCATCGAGCCGCTGGCGCAGTCGCGCGAGTGTCTGCGCCGAATAGCCGCCCGCTGCGGGCGGGGGAAGGTCCGAGCCGGCGTCACGCACTAGCTCATCCGGGACCACCTGCACGTTATCCGCCACGCTCAGCTCAGCACCGAGCATTTCGCTCAAGGCAGGCGCGAGCCATGCGTCCTTGGCGTCGCGAGACAGATTGCTGAAGCCGACGAACGCCACGGTCCGGCCCTGATGGGCCGTCAGCCCTGCAGACTTCGGGGCGCTGAGCAGCCACCATCCAAAGACGAGCGCCACCAGCGCGGCGGCGAGCGCCGCTGCGACCCAGCGGACCTGCGTGGCCTTGCGGCTCACTGGCGTGGCAGTGGGGGGCGACACGACCGCGCCAGGCTCGGTCGCGGCGCGGCCCGCCGGCAGATCTGTCGCTGGGAGTGGCGGCTGAAGCTGGATGGCGCCCTCAGCCGCAGCGGTGAGCGGCGGTGGGGGGCAGAGCGTCGCGCTGTCGCGCGTCACGGGGGCGATGAAGCGGTAGCCGAGTTTCGGCACGGTCTCGATGAAACGCGAGTCGTGCTCGCCGTCGCCGAGGGCGCGGCGTATGAACCAGATGTGCTTGGTGAGGTTGGACTCGTCCACGTAGCCGCGCGGCCACATGACCTTCATCAGCTCGTCCTTACTGACCAGGTGCCCCGCGCGCTCGACGAGCAGCACCAAGGTGTCGAAGACCTTAGGGGTGAGCGCAATGGACCTGCCCGCTTCAGACAGCCGCCGTTCGGCAGGCTCGAGCTCGAAACTGCCGAATCGGTAGACCGGGTTTTGTGGGGCAGACATGGTCTTAGGCCAATTCGTCCGGCAGGAACAAGTTTGCCAGAAAACTGCCAGCTGAACGGCAACGACCCGGTGCCCGCAAAAGGCCACTGTACCGCCCATGACACGGCATGTATGGAGCCCTGCGCTGCGCAGGCATTGGGGGCGCAGATGAGGCGTGAGGCCTGGCATACGCTCCTGCGGCTGCCCGGCATCGCGCTCGCCGCCCTGGTGTGCGTCGTGCCGCTGGCTGCGGCGACGCTCGCGCCCGCCCCCGCGGTGCACGAGGTCGACTGGCGCACAAGTCCTTTAGATCTGAACCTGCGGGGCCTCAACGGCGAGCGCTTCAGCTTCCGATGCCCCACGGGCAAGGCCGCCAGTGGCCAGGTCATCGGCAGCGGCCCGTACACCGACGGCTCATCGATTTGCGCCGCAGGGGTTCACGCGGGAGTCATCCGCGCCGCGAGCGGGGGGCTCGTGACCATCGAGATGCGCCCCGGGGAGGCGCACTACGCAGCTTCCCTCAGTCATTACGTGCAGAGCGAGGCGTACGACAAGTTCTGGAGCGGCAGCTTTCTGGTGATCTTGCCGGGGCCTGCCGAGTTACCACCCTGAAGCGCGCACCAGGCCACCAAGGACGCGCAAACCACAACACACTGGGAGACACACCATGAAGATTGCATTGCTTACGTGCTCACTGCTGGCACTGTCCGCAGGCGCGGCGTCCGCGTCCGACAGCCCTTGGAACGGTACGTGGAAGCTCGACGAGGCAAAGAGTCAGTTCACCGGCCAAACCATGACCTTCTCACAGGGCGCAGGCGACATGCTGCACTTCTCCGACGGCAGCACGGCGGAGTTCGACTTCGCCGTCGACGGCAAGGAGCGCAAGGCGTGGTCGAACCGCACGGTGGTCTGGACCGCGCCCGCCAAAAATACCTGGGACACCGTCTACAAGCTCGATGGCAAGGTGCTCAGCAAGGGTCACCGGACGCTGTCCGCGGACGGCAAGACGTTGACCGAGACGTGGACCGGCACGCGACCCGACGGCAGCACCTTCCATGAGGAAGACGTCTTTACGCGGGTCTCGGGCAGCGACGGACTCGTCGGAACCTGGCGCGCCTCCAAGGTCAAGGGCGGCGGCGGCCCGCAGGAATTCGTGATCAGCGTACCTGCCGCGGGTATGGTGCATTACAACGTGCCGGACATGAAGGTGAACGTCGAGGGTCGCACTGACGGCAGCGACATTCCGCTCACCGGCCCCACGGTACCCCCGGACGCCACCATCTCGTTCAAGGCGCTCACGCCGACCAAGATGCGGTATGTGATGAAGATCGGCGGCAAGACCGACAACACTGGGGAGCAGACCCTGGCAGCGGACGGACGTTCGTTCACCGATGTCAATTGGAATGCGGGCAAGGAAGACGAGAAGACGACCGGCGTCTACGTCAAGCAGTAGTCAGCAGCTCGCCGGCCCGGCCGCTCTTGTCGGCGGCCCTGGCTGAAGCAACTCAAGGAGCTGTCATGAGCAAGCGCTATCTGTCTGCGATTCTCCTGCCGTTCGCGGTCCTCGCGGGCTGCAAAGGTATGGCGACACCGGCCGCCGATCCAGTTAGGGAAGAGGCCGCGATCCGCGCCACCGATGCGCGCTGGCTCGCGGCGGCGCAGTCCCACGACCTCGAGAATACGGTTTCCTACTGGTCGGACGATGTCTACATGCTGCCGCCAGGCGGGCCCGCGGTGGTGGGGAAGGAGGCGCTTCGGCGCTACGTCGCCGGGGCCTTCGCGATCCCCGACTTCTCGATCACCTGGGTCACGGACCACGTGTGGGTGGCCAGGTCGGGCGATCTCGCCTACGCCGTAGGCACCGACACGATCCGCATGACCTCGCCGGAGGGCAAGCCGGTCGTCGAGCACAACAAGGCCGTGGCGGTGTGGAGAAAGGAGCCGGACGGCTCCTGGAAGTGCGCCGTCGATATCTGGAATTCCGAGGCATCTGCGCCAGAGTCTGGCGACGCGACTCCGCCGGCGGCGGTGAGTTCCCCGATTAACGATGCCAGACTGTTAGGTCTGATAGGGAAAATGTCATGAGAACACTCAGCGCATCGGCTTTCGCGGGGGTGATGATTCTCTCGCCGCTTTGTGTGGCACAAAGCATATTCGACGGGACATGGAGGCCTGATCCCCAAAAGCCAAGCCCGGGGCAGAAGACCGCGAAGAAGGACGGCAAGACAGTCGCCGAGATGAAGGTCGTCGTCTAGGCTGCCGCAGAGAAAATGACAACACCAGGACTCCCGGGCGGCATTTCCTATGAGTTCTTGTGGTTCGTGGACCAGACAACTGGAGACGTATCTTTATGCTTCGAAAACGCCATGGTCATCTATAGTGACAAAGGCCGAAAACCACCCGTCGCAGGACTAACCAGCATTCCAGCAGCGGAAGCAGGGGCGCGCAAAGTCTGCTAGTTTGCTCGCAACAATACATTCTCGCGCGCGGGAGATCTGCGGGATTCTCTCCTGCACGTCGATGCACTTTCAGGCACTTAGCTGCAACGGCCGTCTGCCCAGAAGTTGAAAAATCAGATACTTGGCCTCGACAGACGGCGCTCATAATGCCGGGGTCGAGGGTTCGAGTCCCTCCCTTTCCACCAATACTTTCGGCAGCTTCCAGACTACCCGACGATTCTCAGCACAGTTCCCTCGGGAGATTCGCGTAAGGTTGCGATGCGGTTGACGGCCGCCCACAAATTCCCGACCTCCGCGGCACTGTAGTGCGTCGTCATTCGCCCGCTCTTGTGCCCAAGAAGATCCTGGCGATCCTCGAGACTCACGCCGACAGGGACGTCCTGGTTGCCCAAGTCAGGGCCGAGAACGGCTGGATTACCCTGTCCGGTGAGGTTGAATGGGACTACCAGCGACAGTCCGCGAAGGACGCAGTTCGCTCGCTCCTTGGTGTTGTCGGTGTCAGCGATGACATCTCAGTAAAGCCGAAAGCATCCATGAGCGCCGTGAAGTCGGAGATCGAGGCGCCGAGCAAACGTTTGGGCGGCGACTCAGAGTATTCCAAAATGTTCTGGGCCGAACGTGCGATGTCCCCATCAGTGCGTTTGCTGAGTCCCGGCAGCTTGACGTCAATTTCCACCGCTAAGCCCTTAACACCCGATACGCGCTGTACAGCACGCTCGGCCTGCCACTTTTCCGTATAGCTGTCGACGTGACCCGCCAGTGTTACGGTCCCGTTTTTACTTCGACCCCGATCTGCGGGGCATTCACGGAGGTTTCCCACGTGAGTTCCGCGATGATGTCCCGCTTGAGCTGTGCATCCGTCTTCATAGTCGTCGTCGCTGCCTCCAATAAAACGGAGCAGGTCGTGGGGCACACCTGCACTTCAGTCTGTTCGTCAGCGTACCCAGGACATGAGTTATAGCCGCTGGGGCGTGCTGTGCCCTATTCGCGTGGCCGTCACCGCCGCCCCTCAATCTCAATCCCACGTACGCCACCGCACTGAATCCTTTCAGCATCGCGGTCAGCCTTGCAATTAGGCGCCGGTGCCAGGTGGGCACGCGGCGTCTCCTGTCTACGTTTGGAGTCGCGCAATGCAGGCATTGGTTTACTTGGGTCCAGGAAAGAAGGCGCTCCAGGAGCACGCGAAGCCCGAAATCGTGGCACCCACCGACGCCATCGTCAAAATCGGCAAGACGACCATCTGCGGCACTGATCTGCACATCCTCAAGGGCGATGTACCGAGCTGTCAGCCGGGACGCATCCTGGGCCACGAGGGTGTCGGCGTCATCGACAAAGCAGGGACTGCCGTCACGGCGTTCAAGGCGGGCGACCACGTCCTGATTTCATGCATCAGCACCTGCGGCAAATGCATTTATTGCCGCAAGCTTATGTACTCACACTGTACGACCGGGGGCTGGATTCTCGGCAACACGATCGACGGCACACAAGCTGAGTATGCGCGCATCCCGTACGCGGACAACAGCCTCTATCCGATTCCGGTCGGCGCCGACGAAGAAGCGCTGGTGATGCTCAGCGACATTCTGCCGACGGGCTTCGAGTGCGGAGTCCTCAACGGCAAGGTGCAGCCGGGCGGCACGGTTGCGATCGTAGGCTCTGGTCCGATCGGGCTCGCCGCGCTGCTCACAGCGCAGTTCTACTCGCCCGCAGAGATCATTATGATCGATCTCGACGACAGCCGTCTTGAAGTGGCTAAACGCTTCGGTGCCACGTCGACAGTCAACAGCGGCGACGGCAAGGCCGTGGCCTCCGTCATGAAGTTGACTGACGGCCGCGGCGTCGACACCGCCATCGAGGCGGTCGGCATGCCGGCAACCTTTGAGCTCTGCGCGCGGCTGGTGGCCCCCGGCGGCACGATCGCCAATATTGGTGTGCACGGCGTCAAGGTGGACCTGCATCTCGAGAACCTCTGGGATCGAAACATCTCGATCACCACGCGGTTGGTCGACGCGGTCAGCACCCCGATGCTGCTGAATACGCTCCGCTCCCGCAAGATAGACCCGAAGCTGCTGATTACCCATCGCTTCAAGCTAGGCCAGATGCTCGAGGCCTACGAGACCTTCGGGCACGCGGCCAAGACCCGTGCGCTCAAGGTGATTATCGCAGCGTAGCAGGCGGTGGCGCCGGACCTCTGAAACTACCCCACAGTGAAAGCGACAAGGATTAACCCATGAGTTACCAGAGCATTAACCCTTTCGACGGCAAGACACTCAAGACCTTTGACACGTTGTCAGACAGTCAACTCGAGACCAAGCTTGCCAGTGCGGCCAGCTGCTTCAAGACCTGGAAGCACAAGAGCTACAAGGAGCGCGCGGTCATTGTGGCCAAGGCAGCGGAGCTCATGAAGGCCCATGTCGATGAGTTCGCCAGGCTCGCGACGCTCGAGATGGGCAAGCGCATTGATGAAGCGCGTGGCGAGGTGAACTTTAGCAGCGAAATTCTGGATTACTACGCCAAGAATGCAGAAAAGTTCCTGGCGCCGGAGAAGCTGCACCCGACGCACGGTGAAGCCCACATGGAAAGCAGCCCCATCGGGGTCATCTTCTGTGTGGAGCCGTGGAATTTCCCATTTTACCAGTTGGCCCGCGTTGCGGGTCCGCACCTCATGGCCGGCAATACGCTGGTCGTCAAGCACTCCAGCAACGTGCCGCAATGCGCCGTTGCCTTTGAGAAGTTGTGGATCGACGCTGGTGCGCCCGCTGGTCTGTACACCAACCTGTTCATTTCCCACGAGCAATCCGATCGCGTCATAGAGGACCCGCGCATCAAGGGCGTGGCACTGACGGGCAGCATCGAGGCGGGCAGGAGCGTTGCTGCACGGGCGGGCAAGATCCTCAAGCCGTCGTCCATGGAGCTGGGCGGAAGCGATGCCTTCATTGTGCTTGACGATGCGGATCTCGAGAAGACCATTCCGTGGGCCGTCTGGGGCCGAATGTACAACCAGGGTCAGACCTGCTGCGCCTCCAAGCGCTTTATCGTGCAGGAGTCGATCGCCGACAAGTTTCTGGAGAAATTCCAGGCCGCGCTCGCGCAGCAGACGCCCGGCGACCCGATGGATGAGAAGACGACCAAAGGCCCGATGTCACAAGAAGCTGCGCTGGTCGATCTGCTGAAGCAGATCGACGGCGCGGTGGCGCACGGCGCCAAGGTGCTGATGGGGGGCAAACGCATTGACCGGCCGGGGTCGTTCATGGAAACGACCATCCTGGCTGACGTCAAGCCGAACAATCCCGCCTTCCGAGCCGAATTCTTCGGCCCCGTAGCGATGTTCTTCCGAGTCAAGGATGAGGACGCAGCCGTGGCACTCGCGAATGACTCGGACTTCGGCCTGGGTGGGTCAGTCTTCACCAAGGATATCGCGCGGGGCAAGCGGGTGGCCAGCCGGGTCGACACAGGCATGATGTTTATCAACAACATTGACTGGTCGGATGCCGAGCTGCCGTTTGGCGGTGTGAAGAACTCCGGCTACGGTCGCGAACTGGGTGACATGGGAATCCAGGAGTTCGTCAACAAGAAGCTGGTGAGAACCGCGGTCATGGATGCGCCGGCCTAAGGGGCGACCATGACCCACCACACCAAGATGACGACCGCTGCCGGCACGCCCGTGGCGGAAATCAGAACTCCCAGACTGCGGGGCCGCGCGGCCCGCTGCTGATGCAGGACTATCGGCTGATGGAGAAAATGGCACATCTCACAAGCAAGCCAAAGCGATTTCGCTTCGAAAAAACCCCCTCCGGGTTAATACGGATCGAACTCGATGACTAACGAGCCTGCCGGCTTGGGGTCACGGCGTTCCCCAAGAAAGGAGACACTCCTCGTCTCCCCATAGGGTCGCGACGGACGGGAGCGGCGATCACGCTTCGCGTCTCTGCCGCACTGGCTCTCTTCTTGAAGTTGGCTGCGGGAGATTTGCGAGAGTGGGTTGTGCTCTGTTGTGCTTCGTCGCGCCAACGTGCAACGGCGCCCCTTGGCAAGCTGTTGAATTTACAAGTTACCTCGAGCCAACGACCGCGCTCATAATGCCGGGGTCGAGGGTTCGAGTCCCTCCCTTTCCATTATAAATCAAGGTTTATTGAGTCTGACGATCTCACCGATCAACTCGATCTACGTCTAGAAGAATTACAACTCCGGAGGCGAGGTGGCAACAGAGTCGCTGCAGGATGCGCGCGCGGTTACGGTGACGCTCTACCAAGATCGAGGGCACCCGAGCGTCTTGTAGGTTCCGTTGGGCGCCCCACAGTCGACAGGCGAGCCCACTGCGCCCGCTTCGGCGTTCAAGGCTTCACAATAGAATTCGTTCGACGGACCCAACCATCGTCGGTAAACCGCCAGCTAACCACGCAGTCATACGAAACAGTTTCTGCGGGAGATTTGCGG
>DATHRI010000019.1:0-2228 GCA_035481795.1 Steroidobacteraceae bacterium | reverse complement strand
TGCACATGTCGCGCATCCGCGCCGCCATCGAGGATGATCCGAAGAAGCCGCGGCGCGTGATCACGGTGCGCGGCGCGGGCTACGTATTCGCAAAAGCACAAGACTGATGCTGCGCCTCTACCTGCGGTTCTACCTCGCGCTCGTCGCCAGTCTCGTTCTGTTCGTGCTCGCGACCGTGACATTGTGGCATTTCACCGGCGGCCCCATGGAGCAGACCGGCATCACCCTGGGAAGACTGGTGCAGAACGTGCTGCCTCCGGCGGACTCACCGGCCGTAGAGCAGCAAGAGGCACTGCGCCGGCTGGCGACGGGACTCCACGGCGATGTCACGCTGTTCGATCCGGAGGGAATGCCGATTGCAGCCATTGGACGCTCCTTGCACACCCCCCCGGACGTGCATCGCGAGGGGATGCCATTTACCCTTTGGAGCCGGGAACACGCGTCCTACGTGCATCTGGCCGACGGCCGCTGGCTGGCCGCGAGCGTACCCATCGGGTACGCGCACCCACGGTTCATGTTCCATGGCGCACTCGCCCTGCTCGCGCTCGCCATCGGAATCGCAGCTTACCCCATCGTGCGCCAGATCACCGGACGGCTGGAGCGCCTGCAGCGCGGAGTCGAGTCGCTCGGCGCCGGTGATCTCAGGGCCCGCGTCGCCGTGGAAGGCGGCGACGAAGTAGCGCGTCTTGCCGAGAGCTTCAATCGCGCTGCCGGGCAGATCGAGCAGCTGGTGCAGGGGCACAAGGCGCTGCTCGCCAATGCTTCCCACGAACTGCGCACACCGCTGGCCCGCATCCACTTGGCCGTCGAATTGATGAAGGCGTCCGCCGACCCAAAACTCAAATTAGGATTGGAGCAGGACATTGCAGAGCTGGACTGGCTGGTGGACGAAATCCTGCTGGCAAGCAGGCTCGACGCCGTCACCGAAGCTTTAGCGACCGAAGAGCTCGACGTATTGGCGCTCGCCGCCGAGGAGTGTGCGCGCTACGACGACGCCCAGCTCGAGGGCAAGGTGGTCAACATCCGCGGCGACGCCCGCTTGCTGCGCCGGCTGCTGCGAAACCTGCTGGAGAACGCCCGCCGCCACGGCGCACCGCCGACGCAGGTGCGCGTGGCGCAAGATGCCGGCAATGCGACGATCACGGTATGGGATAACGGACCCGGCGTGCCGCAAGCGGAGTTTGAAAACATCTTTCGGCCTTTCTATCGCCCCGGCGATGCCCGCGACCGCGCCGGCACCGGCCTTGGACTGGCACTGGTCCGGCAAATCGCGCACCGTCATGGCGGCGACGCTCGCTGCACTCTGATGGCTGATGGCCGCAGCTGCTTCGTGGTGACCCTGCCGGCGTGAGCGTCGGCAAATCGTAGCTGGAGGTGATATTCTCTTCGGAGGCGACGCCCGGGGGAAATGTGACATCCCAACAAAGCGCTCGGATTCTGCTTCGCGGCCGCGGGGCACGGCTGCTGCTCGCTTGGTTCATGATGGGCAGCCTTTTCATTCCTGCGCTCGCCATCTCATCTGAAAATCAGTTGGATTCGATAACGGTAGAAGCGAAGAAAAAAGAACGCGAAGAACTGCGGCTTCAGGTAGATCAGTATGTGAAGGCGACGGTGGCGCAGCACGCCGGTGAATCCCTGGCGCGCTGGAATACACCGGTGTGCCCGCTCGTGGCGGGATTACCGCGAGAGCAAGGTGAATTCATCCTCGGGCGATTGTCTCAGTCCGTGCGCAACGCGGGTGCTCCGTTGGCGCCTGAAAACTGCAAAGCAAACTTCTTCATCCTCGTCAGTTCGCGGGCCGATGAAATCCTGGAGGCATTGCGAAAAAAGAGACCGGGACTGTTTGATACCCATAACGGACTCGGCCCTTTGCAGCACTTTTTGCGAACGGAGCGGCCGGTACGCATCTGGCAGAACTGGCAGAACGCAGGCGACGATGCCGGAGGGCTTATTATTGCAGAGGCATTTGTAGGAATTTCTGGGGGAGCCTCAATGGGTGGGTCCCTCGGCACCGGCTCATCTTCCGCCGCGATGGCCAATTGGCCAACCGCCACGTTGCCCAACTCGCGTCTGACTCGCAGCGTCGCGCGATCCATTTCCACCGCAATCATCATCGTCGACCTGGCTCGCATCACGAGCGGTAACCTGGGGCAGCTTTCCGACTACATTGCGATGGTGGGGCTCGCGGAAATCAATTTAGATCGAACAATCGATTCCGCGCCGTCCGT
>DATHRI010000018.1:0-135514 GCA_035481795.1 Steroidobacteraceae bacterium | reverse complement strand
GCATTCCTGCTGAACTCCCGAATCAGCAGTGTGGGCGCCCAAGCGCCGACGGCGTTGTCGACCAGAGAGGCGGATGCCACGACGAGGTAGATTGGGATGACGCGAGCCCAAGTCGTCGATCGCCAAGCGCTCGCGCCGGCGCCCGCCACGAGGTTGAGCGCGCCCTCAGCCTGACGTCGCGTGGGTTCGCGAATCAGCAATATCACCAGCGCCCAGACCAAACCCGGTGCTCCGATGACCAGCAACACCAGGCGCCACGGTGCCAGCGTGGCGAACGGGGTGCCGGCCAGAGCTCCATGTTGCACGACATGCAGCACGCCGCCACCTATCAGGATCGACGCTCCGATGCCCATCGCGATGCCGCTGAGGAAAAAACCCACCGCTGTTCCGCGGCGCGAGGGCGGGAAATAGTCGCTTATCAAGGATATTGCCGCAGGTGAGAGGACCGACTCTCCCAACCCGACAACGATGCGAGCGGCAAAAAGCTGGCCGAAGCTTTGCGAGAACCCGCACGCCAGCGTGCCACAACTCCAAACCAACACTCCGGCGAAGATCAGATTACGCCGCGACCTGCGATCGGCCAGAATGCCCAGCGGGATGCCCGCGATCCCGTATACAACGGCGAATGCGGTGCCGAGCAAAAGGCTGATCTGGGTATCGCTAATGCCCAGATCCGAGCGGATGGGATCGACGAGCAGGCTCAGGACCTGGCGATCCGTATACGACAAGACCGCGGTGGCGACCAGGATCCCCACGACGGCCCAGGCGTATGGCCGCCTGGGATAGCCGTCGTCAGAATGCTGCATGCCGCGCAGGTTATCGGTCATTCGTAATAGTCACCTGCGCGGGCATGTAGCAGCTTGTTCAGAACCTGTAGTTCAAATCAACTCCGATGGTTCGAGGTTGGTTCGTGGCAACGCGATTCAGAATCGATATATTCGCTGATAGTGCGCCAGTGTCACTGAGCAATGCCTTCTTGTCCGTCAGATTGTCGATGAAGAAGAGCGCCGACCAGCGATCGCTCTCGAGGCCGAGTCGCGCCCCAACCAGGTCATAAGAGGGAAGCGTATTACGGGCGAAGGTAATGTCCTGGATGGAATCGACGTAGCTGTTGGTCACGCGGGCGACGGCGTTCATAGAACCTGCCAGCGGATAGCGGTACGCCAAATTCGTATTGGCGGTGACTTCCGGAACATCTAGCAGGCGGTCTCCCGCGACTACCCCAGCCGCGGGAATGGTCTCCGAATTGGTGGCATGGGTATACCCGACATTCTGCGATAGCACCAAGCCCTGCATCAGAACGACGGCGACCTCCAACTCCGCGCCATACACCTTCGCTTTGCCGGCATTGGTCGTGAACTTAAAGCCGCAGGGCGGCGCAACTTGTTGTTGTGTGTTCGACCAGTCCTCGTAATAGACATCGCCATTGACGGAGACTCGGGAGTCGAGGAACCTCATTTTCTCGCCCAGTTCATAGCTCCATATGCTGTCCGGCCCGAACTGCTGGGGCGCGGGGGTGCACGGCGGGGGAATCGGTGAATTGGGACCGCCGGGGCGGAATCCCTTCGAGATCGTCCCGTAAATCGTCGTACTGTCATTCGGAATGTAGGCAAGATTGAATTTGGGACTCACGCCGGAGTTCGATGCACGCCCAAAGAGTGTCTCGCTGGTGCCGTTGGCCGATACTCCGCTGACGGCAGTCGCCGAATCGCTATGATAGGTAAAATAGCGCGCGCCCAGCGTCGCCTTCAAATTACTGGGCAATTGATACGACGCTTCGCCGAATACCGCGTACTGATCGAGACCGACAATACGATGATTATCCGCGAGATTATCGGTGCCGAACAACGGGATGAATCCCGGGTAAAAAGAGAAGACGTGGGATGTCGCGTGAAAGGTACTGTAGTACCCGCCAATCAGCCACTGCAGCGGACCGTTTCCCGTTGAGGCAGCGCGCAGCTCCTCGCTGAACTGCCGCGTGTAATCATCCTCGGATATCGAACCGGCACCCAGACCGCCGTCGGCAGTCGAAAACGGGAAGTTGGCTGGTGGGCCCAGAAAGCCGCCGATGAAGTCTTGCATCGCTTCGGAGATATCCTGGGTCTGATTCTGTTGCCGATCCCATTCGGAAGTCGCCGAGACAATTTGGAAGGCATCAAAGTTATATTTGATCGTCAGGTCGTACAGGTCGAAGGTGTCCTGAAAGGGCTCAGACACATCGAAGGGCTGATAATGTACTTCGTTTCCGGGTGGCACATCGATGGTGTTCGGGCCGCCCTGATTGATCCGCTGGTACAGCACTCCTGCGGTGATGCTCAGGCGCTCGCTGGGCTGCACGAGCAGCGTCGCGCGCCCACCCCGCAGTCTTTCCCAGTTGGATTCAGAGAACGTCTCAGCCACCGGGGCGGCGGCAACATTGCCCCGCTGCGTGCTGTTATTGACTTCGAGCGGGAAAGGATCCAGCACGTCGCGATCAATCCATCCTTCGATGAACTTGTCCGTGGCAACCAGGCGCAGCGCAACAACATCCTGCACGAGGGGCACGTTCAGCATGGCGTTCGCGGTCGCGTTGAAGCCGCCGCCAGCGGTGACCGAGGGAATGCCCTCCAAGTCAGCCGCGAAGCGTTGCGGGTCCGGTTGGTTCGTTACGAGCTTGATCGTCCCACCCATCGACCCCGCGCCGTAGAGCGTTCCCTGCGGGCCACGCAGAATTTCCACGCGATTGAGATCAAAGAGGGTTGGGTCGATGACGACCTTTCCCGTTTGCGCCATGGCCGGCGGCGTCAGCGCGGTTTCGTCGAGATAAAAGCCGACCGTCGGCGATTCACCTCCGGTCGATGTCAAACCGCGCATCTCGTATTCGGTCTGACCGGGCCCGGATGTCTTGAACGATACGCCGGGCACCTGCTGGACGACCGATTCCAGATCCGACAGACCCTGCTCCTGAAGATCGGCGCCGGTTATCGCGGTAATGCTGATGGGGGTCTTTTGCACCGTGGATGTGCGCTTCTCGGCAGTGACGACGACCTCCTGCAGATCCTGCACCGGCTGTTCCCGCACCGTGCCGGTCGTGGCCGGCGAATCGGCGCCATTCTGATCGGCCCAGACGGCGCCGCTCAGTGCCGAGGAGCCGACCAACACTGCGGTCATCACGGCGCGCAGGCGTAGCACTTCAAGCGCGCGTCTCAAAGACACCATTTGTTCCCCGGTCATTTTATTTCTCCCCAAGTTTGAACGGTCGATTATCGGCGATAAGGCATCGTGACCTGTAAATTTACGGGACTCGGCATTCATCCAAGCGCGGTTGTGGCCGCACTCATGTCAGGCAAGGAGTTCAACTCGTACTTCATGATCCTGCCGTGCCGCCCCGTGCGATCGCGCTCCAGAGCGTAAACGTCGCCCGACGGACCACGACGGCAGTCGGTCGCCGCCGCGATCGAACGCAGATCATCGCTATCGAGCCGCAGCGTCCCAATTTGTGCATGCGCGTGCAGATGCGCCGTATTGGTCGCGCCCACAATCGCCGCGGCAACCTGTTGCCGGTCGAGTATTGCGCGAGATGCGACCGATGCAATGGCAGCGCCGTGCTTGTTGGCAATTTGGGCGAGCACCGCAAGCAGGTTTTGAAACGGCTCCCATCCGCCGAAATCATCAATGATCAACTTGTATTTGATTAATGATCGATTCGACAGTTCCAGCTGCGGGTCAGGCTTGCCGAGCCAACGCTCAGAAAGAAAGCCTCCGCATACTGTGCCGTAGCACAGCAGGACAATATCGTGGGCGCCGCAATAGTCGACCATTGTGGCAAGCGGTCGATCATCGATCAGTGAGTATTGAAGCTGGTGCGAGACGATTGGCACGCCCGCTGCGACGATGTCATTGAGATGGGGAGTGTCGAAGTTCGTGACGCCGAGATGCGCAATCTTGCCGGCGCGCCGCAGCCGATCGAGTTCGAGCGCTGTGTCGACATAGCGCGGAACTGCAAAGTCCCACCAATGGAACTGCACCAGATCGAGGCGCTCCATGCCGAGGCGCCGCAGCGAGCGGTCGATGATTGCTTCAACGTAACGTCGATCGAGAGACCACAGATCGGACAAATCGGGCACAAATTTCGTGTGTACTCGGACACGTTCGGCAAGCGACGGGTATGCCCGCCGGAAACTGCCGATGAGAAGTTCTACGCCCTTGTAGATATCGGCGCAGTCGAAAGTGGTGATGCCCGCTTCGACAAAGCTCGCCATATCCGTGCGCGCGCGCTCGGGATCAACCGCCCCATGATCGCCGGCCAGGTGCCATCCGCCCTTGATGATCCTTGAAATCACATAACCATCGGACAGGCTGTAGTGCGGTATCACTGCGAGCCCTCGCTTGGAAGGGGCACAGCCGTTACGTCGGAGCGGCGGAAGTGCCGCCGCCCGGTGCGGGTGATGCGGAAGCGTGTCGGGCAATTGGGATCGGGGCAAGCGACGTCCGCATCCGAAGACATCCAGTCCTGTGGGTCGGTGACGCGTTGTTTGGCGGGCAGCAGTGGCAGTAACGCGGCCAATGAATAGATCGAAAAGCCTTGGCCGGGCGGAAGCGTCAACATTTCGCCGTGCAGATCGAAGTAATCGCCCAGTCGGGCGCCGCAGTAAATCGGCTGATTGGCCGGACCGACGACCTCAACGTGCAAATCATAGAGTTCAAAGCCGGTCGTGGCGGCGGCGGACATGGGATCTGGCGAGGTGCTCACGCGCCCCCGCCACGTCGTTGCCAAAGTGTATGGTCCGTCATCACCAGATCGAATGACCTGCCGATATCGGATTCCAGCGCCGCGCGCGCGCTCCTGCCATCAGCGCGCGCGAGCGCAGCGACAATTTCCACGTGAAAGTTGGTGCCGCGCCCCTCCCGGCCGTCAAAGCGCTCCGAGGCGACGCGCAAGTAAGGTCCAAACTGTAGCCACAGGCTTTCGATGATCGGCAATAAAACCATCGAGCCGGATTGGCGGTAGATCGCGAAATGGAAGGCGCGATTCTGCTCGGCGCTGCCCTCGGAGACGTGCTCGGCGTCCGTCTCGCTCTGCGCATCGATAAGTCGCCGCAGCGTGGCCAGAGTCTGCTCGGTCATACTCGAGGCGGCCCGCGCGACGGCAAGTCCCTCGACGGCAAAGCGCGTCTCCATCAGATCCTGTAGGCAGTCCTTCGACAACGCCGGAACACGCACGCTGCGATTGGGCAGGTATTCAACTGCCCGCTCTGCCGCCAGTCGGTTCAACGCCTCGCGCACGGGCATCGCACTCGTCCCGAATGCGCTCGCCAGCTCTGCAATCTTCAGCTTCTGACCCGGTTCGAAGCCGCCGCGCATCAACCGGTCGCGCAGGGCGGCATAGACCCGTTCTTGAACGGTTTCGCGTTCGATCCGAGCCAAGCCCAATTGTGAGTAGTCAGGCATCGCGGTCCCGATCTTTGATCACGGATATATAATCAAAAACCGGCCACTCGGCAAGCGATTTCAGGATTATGACAGAGAGGATCCCGCTGTGCCCGGTGTGCGACGCCTGAAGGCCCGGCAACGGCAGTGCCCGCAGATCACGAGGATCTGGGGAAAACTTGCGGAATAACGATCGTGCATCGGACCGAGCTCCTGAGGTCGAACTGCGGTTTGCCGTTCGAGTGAGCTAAGAGCCGAGCTTTCGGACTCCTAGGTCGCGCGCGCCGAGCAAGGCCTGCAACTGCGGCGCGTCAATCGGCTTGGTGAGATGCAGGTCGAACCCTGCCTCGGCAGACCTGCGCCTATCCTCATCCTGGCCCCACCCAGTGACCGCGATGATCAGCAGCGAACGGCCACGCGCGCGCTTGCGAAGCTCGCGCGCCGCATCGTATCCATTGAGCTTCGGCAGTCCGAGGTCGAGCAGAACGACATCGGGGCGGAATGCCTCTGCAACCTCGATTGCCTCAAGGCCGTCGTGCGCCTCGCGGACCTCGTGTCCGAAGAGCTCCACCAGCTGACTGAGGCTCTCGGCCGCATCGGGGTTGTCGTCCACCACCAATACTCTTCGCCGGATGCCGGCGGCCCTCGCCTCGCGCCCCGGTCGTGAGGCAGCAAGACTTGCCCCCTCGATTGGCGCCACCGGCAAGCGCACGATGAATTCGCTGCCTTTTCCTGCACCGGAACTCTTCGCCTGTATGCCGCCGCCGTGAAGCTCCAGCAGCCCGCGTACGAGCGCGAGCCCGATGCCGAGACCTTCCGCAGCGCGCTCGATGGGAGAGGTGACCTGCGAGAACATCTCGAAGATCCGCGACAAATGCTCCGCCGGAATGCCGATTCCCGTGTCGCGCACATGAATAAACGCCTCATTACCCACGCGCTCTGCGCTCAGCCAGATGTGGCCGCCGCGCGGCGTGAATTTCGCGGCATTGTTGAGAAGATTGAGTACCACCTGCGTGATCCGGGTTGGGTCACCCATCAAATGGATTGCCTCCTCGGGAAGACTGACCGTGAGCGTATGTCCCGATGATTGCGTGAGCGGGCGCACGGCTTCAACTGCGTCGTTGAGAGGTGTGGCCAGGGCAACGCGCTCCATCCGCAACTGCACCTTGCCGCTTGTGATCCGCGACACTTCGAGCAGATCGTCGACGAGCCGGGTCAGGTGGCGCGCCTGGCGATCAATGATATCGCGCGCCGCGCTCTGCTCCACAGTTGCGCAACCCTGCCGGCGCATGATCTCGACCGCATTGCGTATGGGGGCAAGGGGATTGCGAAGCTCGTGCGCGAGGGTCGCAATGAACGCATCCTTGCGGTGGTCGGCGATTCGCAAGGCCTCCTCGGCCTGCCGCTGTGTTGTGATATCGGTGCACGTGCCGAACCAGTGCAGTACTTGCCCGCGATCGTCCTTTAACGGCATCACCCGTGTGAGGAAAATCCGAAAAATCTTGTCGGCGCCGCGCAGCGGAAACACCATCTCAAACGGCTCGCCGGTCGCAATCGACGTCTTCCAACGCTCGAGCACCGTCGGCAGCACCGCTGGATCGTGCACGCTTTGCCATCCCCAACCTTCCATGTCCGCCGGTGTGGTGCCGGTGTAATCGTACCAACGGCTGTTGTACCAATCGATCCAGCCGTCCGGTCGTGCCATCCATACAAGCTGCGGTATCGCATCGGCCAAAGTGCGAAAGCGGGCCTCGTTTTGGCGAGCGCTCTCTTCTGCTTGTCTGCGCTCGGTGATATCGATGCCGACACCAAAGAGCCGGGTCGCGCGGCCGTCCTCGCCGTAGATCGCGCGGCCGCGTCCATCCATCCAGCGCCACGAGCCGCAATGATGGCGAAAGCGAAACTCAATTGCGTAGTCCTTCCCGGTGGCAATCGCCGCCTCCACGGCTTTGAGGAGCGGCGGACGGTCCTGCTCGTGCACGAATTGCAAAAAATCGGCTTCGGTGCCCTTAAAGCCGCCTGGCGGCAAGCCAAAGAGCGCCTCAAGCTCGCGGGTCCACCAGACCTTGTTGGCTGCGAGATCGCGGACCCACGCGCCCATGCGTCCGCCACGCATAGCGAGCGAGAGCATTTCCTGGCTCTCGCGCAATGCGGATTCGGCGCTCAAGGTGCGACTCAATTCGCGGCCGTAGGCCAGTACGGCGGCCATGACCATCATTACACCCAAAAGTACCAAGGTGATGATGAGCAGATGCGTCGCCCATCGCGAGGCTTGCCCGAGTGTGTAGGAGAATGCATCCTCCAGAGGCTGCAGCTGCTCGTTAAGGGACTGCAGGTGCGCAACAATTTCCTCGATGCGCGCCGGATCTCGCGTTCCTTGAACCGTGGCTCGCAGCTGGATGGCGTCTGCGTTGACGCCCTCGATCAGGCGGTCACCCTGCTCCCAAATATCGATCGCACTCGCGATGAAGCGCATGGTGCGGAGGTGCACGAATATGGCTGACAGCGCGTCGATGTCGTCGGCGTTATTTCGCCCGGCCAGGAAGCCGCGGCGCGCGGCTTCATAATCGATGGAGCCCGTGGGGCGATCGAGCGCTTCGCGCGCCATTCTGTCCCCCAACGGGACAGCGATTGCGGACTGATATCTTTGATAATCGGACGCATCTCCGGAGCGCGCATACCGTACCAAATAGTAGACGGCGTCTTTTTGCGCCTTCGACCACAGTCCTTCGCCACCGACATAGGCGCGCACACCTGAAAGCACGAGCATGCTGGTCGAGGCAAGCGCGATTAATACTGCGACGGCCAGCAGCATCGGAACGATTGCCAGCCATAACTTGCGACGATTCGAGGCGCTCAGGTGCATCGCGCTATGCTTGCATGCCAAATAGCGGTCGCGGTCGTCGAAGCCGAACCGCCCTGGGCTGCCGTGCCTCCCGATGCAACGGCCGCGTCGGCCACTTGTCGAAGCGCCGCTTTGCGGACAAGGCTAAATTGGCCGATAGCCGACTCGGCAGGGCGGTCCGGGGTGCGCGTGGCCGCGGATTTGCCCCGCAAAAACACATCACCACATGCGTCGTGAGCGTCGATGCCGCTAAATGTATATTTGATATCGCAGAAATTCAATTTGTCGGCCGTGCTGTCGCCATCATCGGTGGCACAATATGCAGGCTCTACCACTCCGCCGAGGCGGTCGCGCTGATGCACTACTCAATTTTCAATCTCATGCGGCAGGCGCTGTCCGGTCACCGTGGTTGGGGGCCGGCATGGCGGGATGCCACACCGAAAAGCACGTACGATGTCGTCATCATCGGCGGCGGCGGCCATGGCCTTGCGACGGCGCATTATCTTGCGAAGGTCCATGGCATATCGAATGTCGCTGTACTTGAGAGAGGCTGGATCGGGTCCGGCAATGCCGGGCGCAATACCACGATCATTCGCTCGAACTACCTGCTCCCCGGCAATAATCCCTTTTACGAATGGTCGATGAAGCTCTGGGAGGGGCTCGAGCAGGATCTCAACTACAACGCCATGGTCAGCCAGCGCGGAGTTCTGAATATTTACCATTCCGACGCGCAGCGCGACACCTATGCCCGCCGGGGCAATGCCATGCGCATGCACGGTGTCGATGCCGAGTTACTCGATGCCGCGGGCGTGCGCCGCATGCTGCCATTTCTTGACTACGAGAGCGCGCGATTTCCGATCCACGGGGGCCTGCTGCAGCGGCGCGGCGGCACAGCGCGTCATGATGCCGTCGTCTGGGGGTTCGCGCGGGCGGCCAGCGACCGCGGTGTCGACATCATTCAGAACTGCGAGGTCACGGGGTTCATCCGCGCAGCCGGACGAATCGTCGGTGTCGAGACCACACGCGGCGCCATTCGCGCGAGCAAAATCGGCATGGCGGTGGCGGGCAGCAGCTCGCGGGTGGCCGCCCTCGCCGGCCTGACGCTGCCGATCGAGAGCCATGTGCTGCAGGCATTCGTGTCCGAGGCGATCAAGCCGTTCATTGCCGGTGTCGTCACCTTCGGGGCTGGACACTTCTATATCAGCCAGTCGGACAAAGGCGGCCTCGTCTTTGGCGGCGATCTGGACGGATACAACTCCTACGCTCAGCGCGGCAACCTGCCGACGGTGGAGGACGTCTGTGAGGGCGCCATGGCGTTGATGCCCGCGATCGGACGGGTGCGCGTGTTGCGTTCCTGGGGCGGAGTGATGGACATGTCGATGGACGGCTCGCCGATTATTGATCGCACCGGCATTGAGGGTCTGTATCTGAATGCCGGCTGGTGCTACGGGGGCTTCAAGGCCACACCGGCCTCCGGCTGGTGCTTCGCGCACTTGCTCGCACGCGATGAATCGCACGAAGTGGCGCGCGCCTATCGCCTCGATCGCTTCGCAAGCGGGCACCTCATCGACGAGCGCGGCGTCGGCGCCCAACCGAACCTGCATTGACCTTACGGATCGGCACCGAGCACCACCATGCGTATTCAATGTCCCTATTGCGGCGAGCGCGACCTGAGCGAGTTCGCCTATCACGGTGATGCCGCTTTCAGGCGTCCCGATCCGGATGCACCCGACGCCGCCGCGCGATTCTTCGAGGCGCTCTATCTGCGTGAGAATCCGGCAGGCCCGCATGAGGAGCTGTGGTATCACGCTTCCGGCTGCCGCAGCTGGTTGCGCGTCACGCGCAATACGCGCACGCACGAGATTCTGGCCGTCAGCTTCCCGAAGCCGTCCGCCAGCGCATGAACGCGCGTGAACAGCAGGAGGTAGCGCAACCCAACCGGCTCGCCGGTGCGGGTCGCATCGATCGCAGCCGCCCGTTGTCGTTCCGCTTCGATGGCAGGCGCTATACGGGGTTCGCGGGCGACACGCTCGCCTCCGCTCTGCTGGCGGCGAATGTGCGACTCGTGGGCCGGTCCTTCAAATATCATCGGCCGCGCGGCATTCTTACGGCCGGCTCCGAGGAACCGAACGCGCTCGTTGAGCTGCGTGACGGTGCCCGACGCGAAGCCAATACCCGCGCGACAGTGGCGGAACTCTACGACGGACTCGACGCGCGCAGTCAGAACCGCTGGCCTTCGCTGGCGCTCGACGTGGGCGCCGCCAGCTCGCTCTTCGCGCCGCTGTTGGTCGCCGGTTTCTACTATAAGACGTTCATGTGGCCCGCAGCGTTGTGGGAGAAGCTCTACGAGCCTGCCATTCGCCGCGCGGCGGGCCTCGGACGCGCAAGTCAGGAAGCAGATCCGGACAGCTATGAAAAGGCGCACGCGTTCTGCGATGTGCTCATCGTCGGCGCCGGCCCTGCCGGTCTGGCGGCGGCGAGCGCTGCGGCATCGGCCGGGGCCCGCGTCATTCTTTGTGACGAGGATTTTCTATTAGGTGGGCGGCTCAACAGCGAACGTTTCGAAATCGACGGCATGAGGGGCGCGTCCTGGGCGCAGCAGGTGGAGGCGGAGCTGCGCTCGCACCCTGAGGTGCGTATTTTGCGGCGCACGACCGTATTCGGAACCTATGACGGCGGCCTATCGGGCGCACGCTCGTTTGGTGCGCTGGAGCGTGTGGCCGATCATGTGCCGATACCGCCGGCGCACCAGCCGCGGCAGCGCCTGTGGAAAATCGTCGCCAAACGGACCGTACTCACCGCGGGTGCCGTGGAGCGGCCCATTGTGTTCGGCGGCAATGACCGGCCGGGCGTCATGATGGCTTCCGCCGTGCGCACCTATCTCAATCGCTTCGGCGTGGTGCCTGGCCGACGCGCGGCGCTCTTCACGACCAGCGATGATGGCTGGAAAGCCGCATTCGACCTCGCCGCGGTGGGCGTGCGGGTGGTAGCCATCATCGACGCGCGCCGCGAGGTCGCGCCCGCTCTGCTCGCAGCGGCGGAGCACATCGAGACGCAGGTCCTGTGCGGCGCGCAGGTTGTTGATGCGCACGGCGCGCGCGGCCTCGACCGCATCACGGTTCGCGATCACGCGGGTGAACGCGTGCAGTTTCGCGTCGATGTGCTGGCCGTGTCGGGTGGCTGGAACCCGAGCGTAGCGCTCTCTACACACGTGGGTGGGCGTCCCCGCTGGGCGGACACGATCGCGGCCTTTGTCCCGGACGGCATGCCGCGCGGCATGGTCGTGGCCGGTGCCGCAGGCGGCTCTTTCACGCTCGCGGACGCACTGCGCGAGGGGGCCGCGGCCGGTGCAGAAGCAGCGCAGGCGACGGGATTCACGACCGTGCCGCGGCCTGACTTGCCGGTCAGCGACGAGCTCACGGCAGTCGTGCCGCTCTGGTCCGTAGAGGCATCCGAATCCAAGGCCTTTGTCGACTTCCAGCACGACGTCACCTGCGAGGACGTTGCGCTCGCGGCACGCGAGGGCTTCCGCTCGGTCGAGCACCTGAAGCGCTACACAACGCTCGGCATGGCGACTGACCAAGGCAGAGCCTCCAGCATTAATGGGCACGCCATCATGGCGGCGCTCACCGAGCGCGCCATCCCCGAGCTGGGAACCACCACCTCGCGGCCGCCGTACACGCCGGTCGCGCTCGCGGCATTCGCGGGGATTCACCGCGGCAAGCACTTCAAACCCACGCGTCTCACCTCCGGGCATGCGTGGGCCGAGGCGCGCGGCGCGACCTTCATGGAGAGCGGCGACTGGCTGCGCGCGCAATGGTTCGCCGCGCCCGGCGAGACTGATTGGCTCTCGATCGTCTCACGCGAAGTCAAGACCGTGCGCTCCGGCGTGGGCGTCTGCGACGTATCAACGCTGGGCAAGATCGACATCCAGGGTCAGGGGGCCGCCTCGTTCCTCGACCGCGTCTATAGCAATCTTTTCTCGACCCTGCCGATCGGCAGGGTGCGCTACGGACTGATGCTGCGCGAGGACGGCCTCGTCATGGACGATGGGACGAGCGCCCGTCTCGCGCCTCGTCACTACATCATGTCGACCACCACCGCAAACGCCGCCAAGGTCATGCGGCATCTGGAGCACGCGCGCCAGGTCCTCTGGCCGGAGCTCGACGTGCAAATCGTTTCGGTCACCGAGCAGTGGGCGCAGTACGCCATCGCAGGTCCAAATGCGCGTCACCTGCTCGAGCGACTGCTGGGCGATGCGATTGATGTGTCGAACTCCGCCTTTCCCTATCTCGCCTGCGCGGAATTCGCCTGGCGCGGCGTGACCGCACGGCTCTTCCGCATCTCTTTCTCGGGAGAGCTCGCCTATGAGCTCGCCGTACCGGCCCGTTTCGGCGACTCTGCCATCCGCGCCATCCTGTCCGCGGGAGAACCGTTCGGCGTCGTGCCGTACGGCATCGAAGCGCTCAGCGTGATGCGCATCGAAAAGGGACACGTGACCGGCAACGAGCTCAATGGCACGACCACCGCGGCCGATGTGGGTCTCGGCCGGATGATGTCAACGAAGAAAGACTTCATAGGCCGAGTGCTCGCGCAAAGGCCCGGCCTCGCCGACCCCGACCGTCCGCAGCTCATCGGCATCAGACCCGTCGACCCGTCGGCGCGGCTCTACGGCGGTGCGCATTTTCTCAAGCTGGGTGAGGAAGCCACCCTCGCAAACGATCAAGGCTACGTCACCTCCGTCGCTTTCTCGCCCATGCTCGGGCACTGGATCGGATTGGGCCTCCTCGTCCGCGGTCGCGAACGCCGCGGTGAGCGCCTTCGTGCCCACAGCCCGGTACGTGGCGGCGAG
Organism: Steroidobacteraceae bacterium; assembly: GCA_035481795.1. Classification (GTDB taxonomy): domain Bacteria; phylum Pseudomonadota; class Gammaproteobacteria; order Steroidobacterales; family Steroidobacteraceae; genus PALSA-1196. The sequence goes on along the minus strand of DATHRI010000018.1, from coordinate 122,408 downwards.
GTCGAGGTCGAGGTCGTCGCGCCTGTGTTCTTTGATCCGGACGGCGCGCGCCTGCACGGCTGACCGGGCCTTGAATCAGCATTGCACCTGACTTTCATTGAACCTTTGAGAACCCATGGCTGACGATGCACTCACTGCACGGGCACCCTTCGGCGGCCTTGCGATCTCAGCCGCGCCGGGCAACGGCGTGCGGGTCGCCGAGCGCGGCGGGCTCGCACTCGCCACTGTCCACGTTCGCAGGGGCCAGATCACGGCGCTGACGGAGCGCGTGCGCGCACGCTTCGGCATCGAGCTACCGCCCGGACCGCATCGACGCGTGGCCGGCGACGTCGCCTTCGCCGGCATCGCCCCCGAGGCATGGCTCGCCAGCAGCGAGGAAGACAGCAACGGCTTTGCCCGATCCCTCGAAGCGGCGATTGGAGATCTCGCCTCGGTCGCGGACCAGAGCAGCGGCTACGCGGTACTGCGCATGACAGGTCCGAAGCTCCGGGAGACGCTGGCCAAGATTCTGCCGCTTGACCTGCACCCGCGTGTGTTCCTTCCCGGCGACGTCGCCTCGACGATCGCGTCACATGTCGGAGCTACGCTCTGGCGCCTGGAGGATGGCGCCGATGGCTCACCCGTGTTTGAGATTGCGGTGTTCCGCAGTCTCGCCGGAAGTTTCTGGCATTGCCTCGCCAGCAGCGCCGCCGAATTTGGCTTCGCCCGCAGGGAAACGCTATCCAGCGGTATGCCCAATCAGTGACTTCCCGGGGTGAGGCCCGCGCCGGGAGTCAATGTCACTGAAAGTCTGACGAGTCCTTATTAGCGCACCAGTCGGTTGTATTTCCTCAGCACCTCGCGCAACTTCGTATGCGACAGCGCGGTGACGTGGTGATTGTCAATACCGGTCATGTCCTCTGCCGCCACCATGGCGTTGACGACGGCCTCTTCGGTCGCCTGCACCGTGGCACCGAACAGCGGGTCGAGCGAGTCGTTCGGCAGCATCCGCAGGTCGGCGACGTGGCCGAGATCGCTGGCGCTGGGATTTGCGGTTGAGAACGCGATGAAAATATCTCCGGAGCCGTTGCCGGCAATGCTGCCGTTGCGGCCGAGACCGAGCGATACGCGGCGGGCAATTCTTTTCAGCTGATGGGGCAGCAGCGGCGCGTCGGTGGCGACGACGACGATAATCGATCCCTTTTCAACGATGTCAGAGGGAATGAGGGCATAGGGATCCTCAGCGGGTATCTCCCGCCCGACCGGTATGCCCGCGATGCGCAGGTTGTCGCGCGTGCCGTAGTTGCACTGAACGAGAACACCCACCGTAAACGCACCATCCTTGGCCGCGAGCCTGCGCGACGACGTGCCTATGCCGCCCTTGTAGCCGTTGCAGATCATGCCGGTGCCGCCGCCAACGCTGCCTTCCTCGACCGGGCCGGCATGCGCGCTGTCCAGAGCATGAAACACATGCTCCGCCTTGACATGGAAACCGTTGACGTCGTTAAGCCAGCCGTCCCAGGTCTCGGCGACGACCGGCAACGACCACCAACCGCCCGTCGCGTCCGCCGGGCCGTGTTTGACGCGCCACGCGATGACCGCATCGCGCACCACTCCGACGCTGTGAGTATTCGTGATCATGACGGGCCCCTCGAGGAAGCCCGACTCCTCGACCCATGTCGTGCCGGTCATTTCGCCATTGCCGTTCTGTGCATACCAGCCGGCAAACGAAAAGATCTGCATTGACGCCGCGCCGCGCGGCAGCACAGCCGTCACGCCGGTCCGCACGGGCCCTTCGCCCACCTGCAGCTTGCCGCTCCCGGAATTCAACGTCGTGTGGCCGACCAGTACGCCTTCGACATCTGTAATCGCGTTGAGCGGACCCGGCGTGCCGTCAAAGGGAACGCCGAGGTCGCGCGCGCGCGGCCGCGGTGTGGTACCGCCCGCGGCCGCGAGCGCAGCTGCCGTAATGAAAAGAATGAACACAGACGCAGCGGCAGCGCGAGCACTACGCAGCATGAGCAAAGCCCCCCTCGGATGTAGACCAGACGCCGAACCATACACGCCCAGCCTCCTCCGCGCGAAGAATTATATTCGATGCCGGGGAGGGAAAACTCTCACAGCACCCGTCGTTGCGCAGCGCCGGATTCTCTGCAATGGCCTGCCTCAGAGTTGGCTGCATCGAACCGCCAGGGTTCGAGCACGCCCGCCCCGTTCATCCATGCTACGGTGTCGGCCCATGGAAACGAGCCGACGCGATACGGGACTGATGCGCGCGGTGGGGCCGTGGGGTCTCGCCGCCAGCACCATGGGTATTGTGGTGGGGGCTTCAATATTTGTAGTGCCGGCCGCACTGGCAGCAAACATCGGTCCGTATGCGCCGCTCGCCATTTTAGTCTGCGCGATCGCGGTGGGCTCGGTGGCGATCTGCTTCGCCGAGGGCGGCAGCCGCATCGCGAGCAGTGGCGGCGCCTACGGCTACATCGAAGCCGCGTTTGGTCCGCTCGCCGGCTACGTCGCCGGCACACTGTTATGGGTTGGCAATGTGCTGGCTTCAGGCGGAATCGCGGCGGCTCTCGCGGACGTGGGGGTCACTTTGGTACCTGAGTCGTTCAAGGCTGCGGTGCACGCGATCGTGATCATTGGCACCATCGGCGGAATCGCGCTCGTCAACGTCGGCGGCATCACGCGCGGCATGCGCTTGGTCAATGCGACGACCACGCTGAAACTCATCCCACTGGCGATTTTCGTCATCGTGGGCCTGAGCGCCATTCATAGCGAGAATTTCCAGCAATCGGTGGCGCCCAACGGCACGGGTCTGGGGCGCGCCCTGATCCTCGCATTATTTGCTTTTATGGGAATGGAGACCTCGTTGTGTGCAAGCGGCGAGGTGGCGCAACCCGAGCGTACCATTCCGCGCGCATTGCTCCTGGCGATGGGGTCCGTGACGCTGCTGTACATGGGCATCCAGATCGCAGCCCAAGGCATACTGGGTCCGGCTTTGGCCTCCTCCAAAGTGCCGCTCGCCGATGCGATGGCGCAGGTAAGCCCGGCGTTGCGCTGGCTGATGCTGGCAGGCGCTGCTGCATCGATGTTCGGCTACCTGAGCAGCGACCTTCTTGCGAGCCCGCGCATTCTGTTTGCATTTGCGCGCGACCGGTTCCTGCCAAGCGCTCTGGGACGAGTGCACGCGCGCAGCCACGCGCCGCACGTGGCGATCATTTGCTATGCCACGCTCGCCGTTGGCTTGGCCCTCACTGGAACCTTCACGGAACTTGCGGTGCTGTCAGCGTTGGCCACTGCGCCCTTCTACATCGCCGGCTGCGCCGCCACGTGGCAATTGGTTCAGCGTGGTGTCGCCCACGCCGGCACGCCGCTCAACTTTCGCTGGTTGGGGATCGCAACCGCCCTCGGCATTATCAGCATGCTGCTGCTGATCGCCCTGGCAGCGCGCGACGAGATCATCGGCTTGCTGGTGCTCATTGGTGTCAGTGGCATGGCTTACCTGCTCCAGGATCAATTGGCCAAGCGATCGGCGAACCGCAAACGCACTTAGCAACGCCGCGCCACGCCCCCAGCTCAGCGCAGTTCACTCGTCCTCGTGATCAGGCTTCTCAAGCCGTCGAGTTCTGGCTTACCGCGCCTGATCCGTGCGCCGCCGCGGTGCGCCGCAGCAGCTCCCGGAGGGTGCCGAGCTCGCGCGCGCTCGGTGGATCAGTCGTACTGACCTGCGATGCATACCGAATCGGCCAGCCGGTAGCCCGTTCGATCATTGGGCGTTGCACGCCCGGATGGATCGACGCGACCTTGAGCTCGCGCGTCGCTGGATCGGGTTCAAGAATGCATAAATCGGTGACAACCGCCACGGGGCCCTTGCCCGGTAGGCCTGCGCGCGCGCGTGCATCGCCGCCGTCGAGAAAGCCAACCGACGTGACGAAGTCGAGTCGTTCGACGAAGGATCGGGCGCTCTGCTGCATGATGATCAGCACCTCACCTGCGAGGGCCGCGATCTCCGGCGCACCGCCCGCGCCGGGCAGACGCGTCTTCGGCTTGCGATAGGCGCCTATGACCGTCGTGTTGATGTTGGCGAAGCGATCGATCTGCGCGGCGCCGAGAAACCCGACGTCGACGCGCCCGCCCTGCAGGTAATACCGGAAAACTTCCGGGGTCGAGACCACCGTGTCGGCGCTTGTGGCCAACTCGCCGTCGCCAATGGACAAGGGAAGCACGGAGGGCTTCGCGCCAATGGTGCCTGATTCATAGATCAACCTGACGCGCGGCGCATGGCCCAGGCGTGCCAGGTTGGCGGCGGTCGAAGGCAGTCCGATGCCCACGAAGCACACAGCCCCGTCGCGTAATTTGCGCGCCGCCGCCACGGTCATCATCTCACTGGTGGTGTAGGAGTCCGACGTCAAGAGCGCTCGCCCGATAAAGAGACACCGCCCAGCAACGCTCGGAATTCCGCGAAATCGGCCGTCTGCAGGATGTGGCGCTGCATCCACTCGATAAAGGTGTCCCGATCGCGCGAAATGTCATTCCATGCCTTGTAGAAACGATTGTCACGCTCGTAGTATCCGAGCGCGTACGACGGAAATGCGCCGCCGGGCACCGCCGCAACCGCGCTGACCACCCATTCGGGCAGCACGCAGGCATTGGGCGGCGCGCACAGCTCGTCGACGATCTCCTCTACCGTAACAACCACCCGCTGCGCCGCGAGCGCAGCTTCCTTCTGCACTCCGAGAATGCCCCACAACAGCACATTGCCGCTGCGGTCGGCCTTTTGCGCGTGTATGACGGTCACGTCGGGTCGAATCGAGGGCGTGGCAGCCAGGCGCTCGTCGGTGAACGGACACTGGATGAAGCGGATTCGGTCGTTGTATTTGGGTAGATCGGAGCCCGCGTAGCCACGCATCACACTGAACGGAAGATTTGCCGCTCCTGCGACGTAGGCGCTCGCAATGTCAGCGTGGCTGCGCTCATCGATCTGCAAAGGGTGCGGCCAGTCGTTTTCAATCGCGTCGCGGAATCTGTACAACGACCCTGCTCCCGGATTGCCGCCCCAGGAGAATGTGAGCCGCGCCGCGCAACCCATGCCGATCATCTGATCGTAAATGAGGTCGGGAGTCATCCGCACGAGAGAGAGCTTGCGCCGCCGCTGGCGGATCACCTCGTGTCCCGCCGCAAAGGGAATGAGATGGGTAAATCCTTCGAGGGCGAGCGTATCGCCGTCGTGCACGTTTTCGGCGATGGCTTCCCGCAAAGACACGATGCGCGCCATAGATGCGATCTACATTACCGCAGGCGGCGGTGAAAACGGCCCAGCAGAGACATTGTTCGACTCCGTGCGCATCCGCCCATACGGTCTGCCAGCCGGTTTGCTACGGCACCGCCGCGCCGGAGGCAAACCCTTGGCCACCTCGTCAGCCCGAAGGATGAACGCGAGTTTCAGGGCGCAATGCGTATCGCTCTGACGTTGTCTTTGCCTATCGTCCCGGTGATTGTAGCAATTGCGTTCACATCCAGGTCATTCCACGCGATATTGAGATCGCCGAGCATTGCGCCGTTCTGCCACAGTCGAATGTCGGCGGAGAGCGTGTTCGGTGCAAGATACCAGTTCATCGTGCCGGTAATCTCCAGATCTTCCGTCCACTGCGTGTGTTCGAATTTGAATTCGTAACCGTAACCTTGCCGGACGTAGCTGAACTTACCGCCGCGCAGTCCGCCTCCGGTGCCGTAGGTGATCAGGAAGCGCGCGAGCGCATCCCCCACGGTTTCAAGCGCAGCGGTGGCGAGCCGCAGCTCGTGGGCAGTGGCTTGATTGCCGCGCAGCGCCTCCACAGGATCAAGCTCGTTCACGAATCTCGCGAAGCGGGGGACGGTACGGATTGGACGCACTTTCGGGATGCAGCTGGTGTCACCCGGCGCGAGCTCGACCACGAAACGGCGCACGATCGCTTGCACGCAATTCGTGGTGTCGCCGCCGTCGGGCAGAATCCCCACATCACTGAAATACCAGGCAGTGACGTGGGTCAGATTGGGAATCACGAGATGTACGACATCGGGGAACTGGCGCGCCGCCTGGTCCGCGTCCACCACCGAAGTCACCGAATCCAAGTCGCCGGAGAGCACCAGTGTCGGCGTGGGAGGAAACACCGGATGCGGCGGCAATGCATCACCCTGCGGGTACTCCGGTAAGGGCTCCGGCCAGTCGAGGCATGTCGCGAGCGGCGTCGCGTTGGCCTCGGATGCAAGCGCCTCGTCGATCGTGAAGGGCGCGAACAGGTCAGGCCGATTCACGCGCGCCGCCTGGATCGCGCTGTCGTATTGCCGGCGACGCTCCGCCGACGATGCGGTGAGCTTATAGAAGAGCGGGTACTCCTCGCAGACGACGTCCTGGTAGAGGCCATAGCTGAAAGCGCGCGGCGGGTCCGGAAAGGGCGTGTTGTATTCGGCCGCGAGGCGCAGCAACGGAATCGCATCGTTCGAGTCGAACCACGCGCGTGCCGCCGCGTCGAGGTCCCGATAGGTGCTGGGTGAGTCGCCGAGGCTGTCGATGAGGAGGAACAGCATCGACACATCCAGTGTCGTCTTCCGCGGGATTCCATTCGCATCCGGCGCCGTGCCGCTGATCGAATGTTGCCGGACCTCGTTCAACAATGCCCGGATGCGCGCAATGGATGTGCCCCCCAGTGAGCGGCACGGAGGCGAGCGCGAGCACACCAGATCCAGTCCGTCGATTCCGGCCAGCCAATCGGTGGGAAACCAAGCATCCGGCGGGCGCACCGGGTATGCGCTGTCGAGGATGATGCTGCGCAGGCGGTGCGGATAGCGCGCGGCGAAGGTCTGCCCGACATAGGTCCCGTAGCTGTCGCCGTAGTAGTCGACCTCGGCAATCTGCAGCGCATCCATGACGCCGACGATATCGGCCACGGCGAGTTCCGTACGGTAGAGGGCCGTTCTGCGTCCAAGCTGCTCACCGCAAGCCTTGATCCCGGCGGGGCTGTTGGGATTGCCATTCTGAATCGCAGGGCAATCGATGGCGCCTGAAGTCCCGGTGCCGCGCTTGTCAACGATCAGAATGTCACGACGGTCGCGCAGCTCGTTGAATATATTGATATACGCATCGCGCGTGCCCGTGGAGGAATAGCCCGGGCCGCCTTCCTGCGGCAGAATTGTGCCGATGGCCGCACGGGATTGGTCGCGACGCGGGTAATACTCGAAGCCGATCGAGATGGTGCCGCTCACGGTACCCGTCGGATCCAACGCTCGCGTAATTGAACCGCAGTAGCCCGTATAGACGGTGTTGCAGTACTTGAGGTCGACACTGCCGACCGTGATCTGCTGCGGCGGTGTCGCGTGCGCCGAGCTTGCGGCGCCCCACAGCGCGAACAGCAACGCTGTTCCTGGTGTAAGCGAAAGTCGTGAGGCCTTCATCGCGCCGATCCCCTGCGCCGTCTTTGTTGTTGTCGAGCTATTCATGCACGGCGCCGCCGGCGCCGTCAACCGCGCACCGGGGGTGAAGACCTTTCGCAATCAATCGCGCTACCGAAGCCCGAGGTTGCAGGGCAGCAAAAAATACAAATCGATGGATGACCGCGCCGGGCCCGGCATCTTGATTCGACGGCAAGAGCCCTCAAGAAAATTATGTCACGTTTGCTGACGCTGCCGCGTACGCAAACCTGGGGCCCGCGGCGGCGCCTTTCCGCATGGAGGGCGCGTTGGATCGCATGCGACGCGTCCTGCAGTAGTATGCTCCGTGCCCGGCGCAATTGACGTCCAACCAGGGTGCGAGCACATTGGCGGCAAAATTCACAGACGCCGCAAGTCAGCGCAGTGCGGGTGGCATCCAGCAGTTTTGGTCGTCGGCGGGCGATCCGCCGCTACCCCGTGTGAGTCGCGCGCAGGGCGTGCACGTGTGGGACGCGAGCGGACGCCGCTACATCGACGTGACCTCGGGGCCCGTCGCCGTCAACCTCGGGCACGGCAACGAGCGTGTGCTGCGCGCGATGCAGGAACAATCATCACGGATCTGCTTCGCATACCCCAGCACCTTCGAAAGCGAGAGCAATCTGCGCCTCGGCGAGCGGCTCGCAGAGCAGTCGCGCATGGGTCTCAACCGCGCATTCTTCGTCTCGAGCGGATCGGAAGCGGTAGAGAAGTGTCTGCAGTTCGCGCGGCGCTACGCGCTCGCAAAAGGGCAGACGGCACGCTACAAAGTGATCAGCCGCAATCCCTCGTACCATGGCAGCACGGGTGCCACGATGGCGCTCTCCGCCGATCCGGGCTACGCCGCGTACTTGCCTCCCGGGCACAACGGGATTCATATTCCGGCGCCGTGGAGCTATCGCCCGCTCGCTGGCATGGACGCAGCCGCCTCTGCGCTGCGGTGTGCGGAGGCGTTGCGCGCTGCGATTCAGGCGCAAGGCGGCGAAACGGTGCTGGCCTTTATCATCGAGCCCGTCATGGGGTTCTGTGGTGGCGCGAATCATGCGCCCGCTGCCTACTACCGCCGCATCCGCGAGATCTGCGACGAGTTCGGCGTGCTCCTCATCTTTGACGAGACCATCAGCGGTGCGGGCCGCACGGGTAAGTTTCTGGCGGCTCATTGGTGGCCGGATGCGCAGCCGGATCTCGTCACGCTCGCCAAAGGAATCGGTGGCGGCTACGTCCCGCTGGCCGCCTTCCTCGCGCCCGAACGCCTCGTCGACGCCGTCGTGCAGGCTGGCGGCTTCCACTTCGGCCACACGCACAAAGGTCATCCACTCGCGTGCGCGGTCGGACTTGCGGTGCTCGAGGAAACCGTGGATCGCAGGCTCATCGACCATGCGCACGACCTGGGTACACACCTTCGCGTGCGCTTGGCCGAATTGAAGGGCGGGCTCTCGATTGTCGGCGATGTCCGCGGCCTGGGTCTGCTGAACGCCGTCGAGATCGTCGCCAACCCGGCAACTCAGGCGATGCTGCCGCGCACGCTCGACGTCGTCGGTCGCATCCAGGCACTCGCGCGCGCGCAGGGGCTGCTGATCTACGGCCGCCGCAGCCATGGCGGGGTGTTCGGCGACTGGATCATGGTGACGCCGCCGCTGATTGCGACCTCAACGGACATCGACGAAATCGTCGACGGCCTGGCGCGTGTGCTGCGCGCCTATCGCGACGAGCTGCACGCGGCCGGGCTCATCGACGTTGCAGCATGATGGCACGTGCCGCACGGATCTCGTTCAAAGTCGCCTCACGTTCCTGCGAGGTGTTGTAGCCCGGGTGTGCTGCGGCCGCCGCTTCCAGCCGATCGATCCAGTTCAAAAAATACTGAGCGTCGCTGCCGCAGTGAGTGGCGCCACCGGCCGCGCGGAAGAAGAATGCGTTTGTGGTTGCGTACGGGTAGAGGTCGAAGATATCGGGACTCGCCGCATCGTTCCAGGCTCGCAGCAACAGCCAGCCGTCGCGGGTGACCGGCAGCCTTCCCGCGAAATCCGCGGACACGCGCGGGCCGCTGAGGCGGATCGTGCGGACGACCTTGCCATCCATGACGAGCTCGAGATGATCGACGGGTACGATCGAACGCAGGAAGCCCTTGTAGCTGAGCCCGCCTGCGCCGGAGGGCACCGCGAACTGGGCCCCGGGTGGTTGGCCTTCGAGCGTCAGGCCGAGGAGCGGGCCGTTAGTCGCGAGTGTTCGTCCCGCGCGTAATCCAGCGAGCCATCGATCCCGGCGTGCCGAAGGGTCGGCACGGGCGTCGGCCGGGCCCGCGGAGTCGGCGAACACGTAGACGCGATTCATGCCGACCGGCCCGCGCATGGATGCGAAGTTCGCCATCGCATCCGTTCCGGCGGCCGCCGCGGGCCGGAACCCGCAATTCAAAAGGCGGTACCAGACCGCAGCCGATGTGCGGTGCTCGCTGAAGCCCAGCACTTCGTAATAGTCCACTTTCCCGAGCGCCACGTCGACCGGCAGTTCGCTGGTGAGCGCCTGCGGTGCGCCCGGGTCCGGCATGTCATCGAACGGATGGACGTAGCCCACGAGCGCGCCCTGGGCATGCGCAAGATCGGCCACCGCGGCGTTGGTCGGATACACACTGGCAGCCGCCGTGTTCGCGTAGGCGGAATAGCCGGGAATGAGATAGTGGTCATTGAGACCGAGGAGCCCCAGATGGCCCCAGTAACTGGTGTGATATTCCTGCCCATGTGCCAGCAGCACCGCGTCGGTCGAGGCGGCATCCGGCGACGGGGAGAAGTAGCCGATGTCGGGAATCCGCTGTTCCTTGTTCACCACGAGGTCGAACACGACATCCAGATCCTCGGCCGCGGCCTGCCGCACCAGCCGCTCGGGCGTGTCCCGATAGGTGCCGCCGTAGTTCATGTGCACGTGTACATCCGCGCTCTGCCATTGCTCGCTCCAATGGGGCGGGAGCGCGAGGGGTTGCAGCGTGATGTCGACATTCTGGAGACCGCCGGCTGCCACCTGCACGGAGCGATGCGCGATCTGATATTCGAGGCCGCGCCACACGGTGAGTGAAGCGGCGCCCGCGGGAAGCGTCATCCGTGCGTCGCCGTCGCTGTGAAAGTAGTGCGTCTCGAAGGCGCTGTAACGCCGGTCAAATCCGTCATCCGCCCGCATCCAGGCGTCATCGGGGGCATAGGCGCGTCCGTCGGAGGCGATGATCGCGATGCGTGCGCTCAGGGGCCTGCCTTCGCCATCGAGCGTTCGCAGCCGCAGCTGTCCGGTGGGCTGCAAATAGCGCCTGCTGCGGATCTCGAGCCTGCGCTGAGCTCCGCCAACCGCATCCTGAAGCCAGATCTCCGTGGACCCGGCGCGGTTGGAGATGAAGGCAATGCGCGCGCCGTCGGGCGACCAGCGCGCGCCGGTGGCATCGAATTCGCCGAAGGAGAGCGGTATCGGGTCGCCGCCGCCGGCGGCCGTGGTGATCCACAACTGGTGCCACTGGCGGCCCGCGTACGAAGAATAGAGTACCCGCGTGCCATCGGGGGACCATGCCGGTCGCGCCTTCCAGGTCGTCTCTTCGACCCGGATGGCGTGAGGCTCGGCGGTCGCGGACAGCGCACGGCGCCACAAAGCACCGGTTCCGTACACCGTCTCTGGATTGCCGACGTAGATGAGCTCGCGGCCGTCGGCAGACCACGTCGGACTGAGCTCGTGGTCGAAAGGACTGTAGTAGTAGCGCTCAACGGCGCTGCGGCGTTCGGGCCAGACGGCACGTCCGGTTAGCCCTTGCGGGCCGCGGACACCCACGAATATATGGAAATGTCCGGTGCCGGCGGTGGACACCCAGGCGAGGTGCTGCCCATCGGGGGACCAATGCGGCTCGACATTCACGCTTTTATTGCGGGTGAGCTCGCGCACCGCGCGCGAGGGCAGATCGAGCTCTGCAAGTTCCAGAGCATCGTCGCGATAGCGCACGAACGCGATGTGCTCACCGTCGGGCGACCAGTCCGGCTGGAAATCGTAGCCGGGTCCGGCGACGAGCTCTTCGGCCTCGGTGGACTCGAGGTTCTGCCTCCAGAGGCTCCCCTGCATCGAGTACACGAGGGTGCGGCCATCCGGCGCGAAGGCCACCGCGCTCGGACCGCTCGTCAGCTGCGGCAGATACATCTCGCGGAAATAGTAGCTGTGCGGGACGTCGATCTGTCTGAGCACCGGCTGCCGCTGCGCCGCAGCGGGCGGCGGCGCCCATGAGCCCAGACAAGCGCCTCCGCAAGCCAACAGCTTCAGCACCGAAATGCCCGCCGGCCACGGCGAGCGCGGCATCAGCGCGACTCCGCCTGGGCTTCGCGCAGCGACCGCTCAAGCACGGCGAGGCCTTCATCGACCAGAGTGGCGTCGATCATGAGCGGTGGTATCAGCCGGATGCCGCTCGCGCCACATTCGAGCAGCAGGAGACCGTTGTGATAGGCGCTGTGGACGATTTTCGTCGCGAGTGCCTTGGCCGGTGTCTTCGTGGTGCGGTCGCTGACGAATTCGATGCCGATCATGAGTCCGCGTCCGCGCACCTCCCCGATGAACTCGAACTCCTGTGCGAGCACGGCGAGGCGCGCGAGCATGCGTCGGCCCATGCGCTGGGCGTTGTCGGCATAGCTCTTCTTCACCAGATCGAGCGTTGCAAGCGCCGCCGCACAGCACAGCGGATTGCCACCAAAAGTATTGGCATGTGCGCCGGGCGCCCATTTGTCCATGATGTGCTTGGGCGCTACCGCCAACCCGATGGGCAGTCCCGAACCCAGCCCCTTCGCGAGCGCCAGCACGTCCGGCCTGACCCCCGAGTGTTGCCAGGCGAACATTTTCCCGGTGCGGCCGATACCGGCCTGCACCTCATCAAAGATCAGCAGCATGCCGTGGCGGTCGCACAGCTGCCGCAAGCCGGCGAGAAATCCATCCGGCGGTACGACATAACCGCCTTCGCCCTGGATCGGCTCGACCAGGATGGCGGCGACTTCGTCGGCCGGGACATTGCGTTCCAGCAGTTGCTCGATATACGCGATCACGGCGCGGCCCTGATCGTCGCCCGCGAACAACGGCCGATACGGATTGGGATACGGCACATGCGTAACCCCCGGCATCGTCGGGAAAAAGCCCTTCTGCTGCGTGTATTTGCTGGCGGTGAAGGCCAGAGCGCCCATCGTGCGACCATGAAACCCGCCCAGAAAACCGATGTAACGCGAGCGCCCCGTCGCGTAGCGCGCGAGCTTCAAGGCCGCTTCCACCGCCTCCGCACCGGAATTTGCGAAGAATGAAACGGCCGGCCCGCTCACCGGATCCAGCTCGCGGATCAGTTCGGCAAGCTGCACCTGCCCTTCGTGCCAGTAGTCGGAGGAGATGTGCAGAAAGCGCCCGGCCGCCTCCTGAATCGCCGTGACAACCGCCGGATGGCAGTGCCCCGTCGAGCACACGGCGATCCCGGCAGCGAAGTCCACGAAACGGTTGCCGTCCACGTCCCACACTTCGGCGCCGCGCCCGTGGCTCATGACGAAGGGATAGTCGCGGACGTAGCTCGGCGAGACGACCTCGCGATCGCGCTCGATGAGGGCGCGCGCTTTGGGGCCGGGCAATCGGGTCTTGAGCCGGGTGTCGTTCATCGCAAGGTGCTCCGTGTCATTCGACGAGCGTCTGCGACTGCTCGCGCTGATAGAGGGCCAGATAGTAGGACGAGGCAATCGCCTTGCCGGTGTTGCCGGAGCCTTTCCAGCCGCCGAAGGCCTGATACCCGGGCCACGCGCCGGTGGTGGCGCCCTGCGGGCGATTCGCGTAGGCGACACCGGCTTCAATGTGATCGAAGAACCAGCCCACCTGCGCCGGATCGCCGTAGAAGCCGGCCGTGAGTCCGAGCGACGTCGCGTTCGCGCGCGACATCGCCGTGTCGAGGTCCGCTACCCGCGCGAGCATCGCGATCGGCAGGAACATCTCCCTTTGCCAAAGCGAATGCCCTGGCGCCGCCGCGGCGAGTGTCGGCGCGCAGAAGAAACCCGCGGCGAGTGCGCCGCCGGTCAGCGCCTTGCCGCCACTTAGAATATTCGCGCCGCCTGAACTGAGCTCGGCGCAGAAGCGCGCATAGTTCTTGTACGCGCGCTCGTTGATCACAGGTCCCATCCAATTCTCACGCCGCAGCGGATCGCCGACGCTCACAGCAGCCATCGCCGCGACGAGTCGCTCGATCAATTCGTCGGCAACGGCTTCCTCCACGTAGATGCGCGATGCGGCCGAGCACTTCTGTCCGCTCAAGCCAAAAGCCGAGCGAACGATGCCGGTCGTGGCGCGCTCCAGATCCGCTTTCGCGCTGACGATGACCGGATTCTTGCCGCCCATCTCTGCAATGCACGGCCGCGGCCACGCGCCTGTGCTCATGCGCTGAACAATTTGCATTCCAACTTCATGCGAGCCCGTGAACGTGATGCCCGCCGTGGCCGGATGATTCACGAGTGCCGCGCCGGCGTCCTCGCCGCGGCCGCTGAGATAGTTGAACACACCGGGGGGAAGACCCGCGTCTCGCAGGCAGTCGGCGAGCAAGCGCCCGGCCCACGGCGTGTCCGTGGCGCCCTTCAGTACCACCGTGTTGCCGGTGACGAGCGCCGCCGCCACCGGACCGCCCGCAAGCGCGAACGGAAAATTGAAGGGCGTGATCACCACCCACACGCCATAGGGTTTCATCACAGAGCGGTTGCGGCTGCGGTACTCCGGAAGCGGATCATCCGGCAGCGCATGGTCGAAATCCTGCCGTTCATAGTCGGCGCAATACCCTGTCAGGAAATCCGCGGTCTCCTGCACCTCGCCGAGCGCTTCCATGCGATTCTTGCCCACTTCGAGCGCCACGGCTGCGGCAATGTCGTAGACACGCTCTTCGACGAGCTCGGCCGCGCGGCGCAGAATGCGGTTTCGGGCCGCAACCGGGGTGCGACTCCAGGCGGCAAAGGCGGCCTGCGCGGCAGCCATCGCCTGGTTGGCTTCGTCAACTGTCGCCTGTGGGAATCTTCCGAGCACTTCGTTGCGATTGATGGGCGAGCGCAGCTCCTGGGTCACTTTCGCCGCACGGTCCGCCCCGTCGATGAAGTTCGCATGCACCCGGCCGAGTTCGCTGCGCACACGCGTGACCGCCGCCTCGAAGCGCTCATGGAGCGCGGCCGGCGGATTGAACATGGTTGAGTAAGTGAGTTTATAGTCCATGACGCCTGATGAAGACGCTAAACCTTCCTGCGCACACATGAAGCTGGGCATCACCTTAAGCCGGGCGACTCGCCGGCGTCCACTATTGGAGTTCCTGCGCGCGCGAACGGGCCCGAGCCCCCGCATCGAGCGCCGCCCGCGAAGGACACCTCTAATATGCACGACGCTGAGCAGCGTCGGCACGGGTTGTGACATGAATCGACTGAGGCGCGTGGCACGCAAGCGTGGCCTGGCGCGCGTGATCTTGACGCGCGATTCTGCAGATCGCGAAATTCCCGGGCGGGCGGATTGCGCGGCTCTCGCGGCCGCAGGTGTGGGCGCTTGAACACATCGTCAGCGTCTGCAGCAGAAACTGCAGGCGAACTCGCACTCATGCGCGGCGTACCCAGGGCGCGGATCGCCGCGCTCGCCGCCATTGAAAGGGAGCGCTTCACGGCTGCACGGCCCCGGTCCCATGCGCTCGCAACCGGGTCGGCGAGCTTCTACGGTGGCGTGCCGATGCATTGGATGCTCGACTGGCCGCTGCCCTTCGTGCCGGTCATCGCCGATGCACGCGGCGCGACGCTGACCGACGTCGATGGCATCAAGCTTGCGGATTTCTGTCTCGGCGACACGGGCTCGATGTTTGGGCACTCGCCCGCCGCGGTCGTACGGGCTGTGTGCGCGCGCGCGGGCCACGGCTTCTCTTACATGCTGCCCAGCGAGGACGCGCTTGCGGTTGGGCGGCTGCTGCAGGAGCGCTTTGCGCTGCCTCACTGGCAGATCGCGACAACGGCCTCCGACGCCAATCGCTTCGCGCTGCGCATTGCGCGCGGAGTGACCCATCGTTCCCGCATTCTGATTATGAACGGCTGCTATCACGGGGCGGTCGACGAGACCTACGTGTCACTGCAGGCGGGGCGCGCAGTCAATCGTCCGGGACTCATTGGCCAGTTCGTCGATCTCAGCGCTGGCACAAAGGTCGTCGAGTTCAATGACGTGCCGGCTCTGGAGGGCGCGCTCGCCGATCGCGACGTCGCCTGCGTGATCACCGAGCCGGTGCTGACGAATTGTTGCATGGTGCTCCCGGAGCCCGGTTATCACGAAGCCCTGCGGCGTGTGACGCGTGCCACGGACACCCTGCTCCTCATCGATGAGACCCATACGATTTCGAGCGGGCCCGGCGGCTACACCCGGGCGCACGGACTCGATCCCGATTTCCTGGTCGTCGGCAAACCCATTGCCGGTGGCGTGCCAGCGAGCGTGTGGGGTTTCACGGAGCCGATAGCGGCGGCCTGGGACCGGATTCGCACGGAGAAGGCCCCCGGGCATTCTGGATTCGGCACCACGTTGTCGGCCAACGCGCTTGCCATGGTGAGCATGCATGCGACGCTGCGCGAGGTCATGACAGATGCGGCGTACGCGCACATGGACGCACTGGCAAGCCGCCTTGCGGCTGGGCTCGGCGCGGTGATCGAACGGCGCCGGTTGCCATGGCACGTCGTGCGCGTCGGAGCGCGAACCGAATTCATCTGTGCCCCGGGGCCGCTGCGCAACGCCTCGGAGGCCGCACGCGCGCTCGCGCCCGAACTTGAGCAGGTGATTCACCTGGGTCTCATCAATCGCGGGTGCCTCATCGCGCCGTTCCACAACATGATGCTGGTGTGCCCGCAGACGACCCGTGCCCAGGTTGACACGCTCATCGCCGCGTTCGGCGAGGTGATCGGTATTCTGATCGGCTGAACCGCCGACCGGGCTTGCGTGGGCCGCTTTCGGGCTGACTCTCGCTCGTTCTATCCCAGCGGATTGAGCGCTTGGATTGGCGCTCCGGTTGCGCAACGGCATTTCCACCCGCCCGGGAATCGCGTGCTACGCTCACTTCTTTGAGCGCCGCGGCCGGCGACGGCTGAAAATCATGACCGCGCCCCGACCCAAAGCGACCTTCGAAGAGAGCCTCCGCCAGGCGCACGCGATGTTGCGCGCCGGCCGCGCCGCCAGCGCCGAGCGGGCTCTGCGGGCACTCGAAGCGCAGTTTCCGGGCGAGATCAATTGCCTCTGGCTCCTGGGCGCGGCCCTCCTGGCGCAGGACAAGATCCCCGAGAGCATCGCCACGCTGGAACGTGTTCTCACCGGTGCACCCGACTTCACGCACGCACGTGTGGACCTGGCGCGGGCCTACCGGCGCGACGGTCGGGCCGCGCAGGCGCGCGAAGAGGTGCGGCGCGTATTGCAGAAAATGCCGCATCACCACCTGGCATGGCTCGCGTACGGTGATGTGCTCGTCGACCTCGAACAGTACACGAATGCACGCATCGCCTTCGAGCGCGCGCGCCAGTGTGATCCGCAGCGACCGCAGGTGGAGAAAGCCACCGCCGCGCTGGTCGCAGACGACCGCAAAACCTCCGAGCGCATCTTTCGCGACATTCTGCAGACAGAACCCAGTCACGTGGCGGCGCTGTGCGGTCTTGCGGCACTCTCACTCGCGGCCGACGTGCCCCACGATGCGGAGCGCCTGCTGCGCCATGCCCTGAAACAGTCCGAGCACAATCCGCTCACCTGGCGCGGGCTGGGGCAAGTGCTCATGGCGCTCGGACGCCTCCAGGAGGCGGATGCGGCTGCCCGCCATTTCACCAAAATCGAGCCTGAAAACCCGCAGAGCTGGATCACGCTCGGCGCCGTGTCGACACGGCTCATGCGCCAGCAGGAGGCGCTCGAGGCGTACGAGCAGGCGGCGCGGCTTCAGCCCGAAGAAGCGCGGCTGCGGCTGTCGATCGGCCATATTCACAAGACGCTCGGCCGGCGGCACGAGAGCGAGAGCGCCTACAAGGCGGCGCTGGCATTGGATCCGGGGGTTGCGGAGGCCTACTGGAGTCTGGCGGACCTTAAGAACTACTCCTTCAGCGATGCCGAGATCGCTTCAATGCAGCATCTGCTGGCGAGCGACGAGCGTGAGCGCTTGAATGCGGCGCAGCTGTGCTTCGCTCTTGGGAGGGCTTTCGAACAGCGCCAGCAGTACTCCGACGCATTCGCCCACTACGCCCGCGGCAACGCACTGCGGCGCCTCGATGCGCCGTTCGATATCGAACTCTTCGAACGCCGCACGGCACGCATTCGTGCGTTCTTTGACAGCGCATTCTTTGCCGAGCGCGCCGGCAGTGGCGATCCGAGTGCCGCGCCGATTTTCATCGTGGGCCTGCCACGCTCCGGGTCCACGCTGGTGGAGCAGATCCTCGCGAGCCACTCGCGCGTGGAGGGCACCATGGAGCTGCCCAACATCATCAACATCACGCACCAGTTTGACGACATGGTCGCAAGCCGCGACGGCTATCCGGAAACGGTGGGCACCGCCCCGGTGGGGCTGCTCAGCGCCCTCGGCAGCCGCTATCTGGAGGACACCGCGGCGCTGCGCACGGGGCGTGAGCACTTCACCGACAAGCTGCCCAATAACTTCAGCCACGTCGGACTCATCCACGCGATCCTGCCGCACGCGACGATCATCGATGCGCGCCGTCATCCAATGGACTCGTGCTTCAGTACGTTCAAGCAGCACTTCGCCGAAGGACAAACGTTCAGCTACGACCTTACGGATCTCGGCCGTTACTACCGCAGCTACCTCTTGCTCATGGACCACTGGGATACGGTGCTGCCGGGTAAGGTGCTGCACGTTCAGTACGAGGAACTGGTGCGCGATCCGGAGGCGAATATCCGCCGGCTGCTGGAACACTGCCGGCTGCCCTTTGAGCCGGCGTGCCTGTCCTTTCACGAAACGCGGCGCTCCGTACGCACCGCGAGTGCCGAGCAGGTGCGCCAGCCGCTTTATACTTCGGGCGTCGGCTACTGGCGCCATTTCGAGGCGGAGCTAGAACCCCTGCGACGCGCGCTCGGCGACAGTCTCGGGCGCTTCGAGTGACCGTGTTGCTAAAATGCAGCCCCACCAGCCGCTGTTGAACGACTGTTGACTAAGGACGTGCGCTCAAAGGATGATCCGGGAGACGTCCTCAGCCCATGGCTGAGTGCCGGACCGACAATAAGTGGGCCGAGGGAGATCTCTGATGCGTTCACGTCACCGGAATCGTGCGGGACTCTATATTCCCAAAGCGTCCGCGGCGCTCGCGCGTGGGCCCGGCTCGAAGATCGGACTGGCAGTAGCCGCAGCCCTCGCTGGGTTCGCCGGCCCGCGCGCGCCCGCGCTCGCGGCAGAAGCGGACAACACCTCCTCGGGGGGCCTCGCGGAGGTGGTCGTCACGGCACGCAAGCGCCAGGAGAACCTGCAGGAGGTTCCTCTGAGCATCGACGTGTTCACGAAGAAGGACCTGCAAAACCTCGGCATCACGGGAATCGACGACTATGCAGAAAAGGTGCCGTCCATTTCTATCGTCAGCACGGGCCCCGGCACCCAGTTCTTTGTCATGCGCGGCGTTTCCGACGGCAGCAACCCGAATTTGGCGAACACCTCCGCAACAGGATTTTTCATCGATGACATGTCGCTGAGCTGGCAAGGCGTCCAGCCGGACCTGCACCTGTACGACATCGAGCGCATCGAAGTGCTCAACGGCCCGCAGGGGACAACCTTTGGCGCGAGTTCCATGTCGGGCGCCATACGCTACGTCACCAACAAGCCGGATGTGAATGCGTTCAGTGCCGGCGTCGACTTTACCGGCGGGCAGATTCAGGGCGGCCAGCAGGACTGGACTGAGGAGGGCTTTTTGAATGCCCCGCTCATTCCCGGGATACTCGGTTTGCGGCTTTCCGCCTTCAGCGACTCCCATGGGGGCTTTATCGATAACCGCTTCACGACGCGCCACTGGGTCAACGGCACGGTGTCCAACAACGCCGAGTGGACGCGCAACGATTATAACCGCGAGCATGTCGAAGGCGGCCGGCTCGCCTTTAAGGGGGTACTCAACGATCAATGGAGTGCCACATTCACCGCCGGCTTTCAGCGCCAGAGCACTCTCGGCGCGTGGGACGAAGATCCCAACCTGACGCCCCGAACCGTCGAGCGCTTCGGGCCCGAAAGCCATCGCTTCGAAGCCAGAACGTGGGAATTTCACGTGGACGGCGACGTCGGCATCGGGGACCTGGTCTTCGCGAGCACTTACTGGGCACTGCCCACGCGCCAGGAGAACGAGTACTCGGAGTACATGCAGAACTTCGGGGGAGCTTTCGGCGTGCCAGGTTCCAACGAGGGCATCACCTGTCTCAACGACCCGGTCTACGGCACCGGGCCGTATACCGGCTGTCGGGTGCCGCTTCAGTACTTCGAATACCACACGAACCCGGAGCGCTGGTCCGATGAGCTCAGGCTCGCATCCAAGCCGGGTGGACGGTTCCACTGGCTCGGGGGGTTGTACTGGGAGAGGACCCGGGACAAGAACTCCGGCCAGACCTACTACGTGCCGGGACTGCGGACCAACAGTCCGGCGTTTGAGTACTACAACGCCTACAACGGCGCTCCGCTGGGTTCCACGTCGCTGCCCCCCGGGCAGTGGTATGCCTACACCACGCGCACGGATTACCTGCAGACTACCGAGTTCGCGGATATCAGCTACGACCTCACGAGCAAGCTCAACGTCGAGGCGGGCGAGGTGCACTTCCATTCCAATTTCCGGTACTACAGCCCCTATGGGCAGTTGGCTTACGCACCAGCGTCGCCGAGCCTGAGCGTGGGCTCCTCCAACAAATGGGACAGCAAGGTCGGCGTCAACTACAAGCTCACGGACAAGGTGATGCTGTACGCCGACTTCGGGCAGGGATTCCGCGACGGCGGCACCAATTCCGGATATCCCCAGTCCTGCTACAACAAAGGCGTGCCGCTGAGCTACGTGCCTGACACGCTCAATAATTACGAGATCGGCTGGAAATCGACGCTTCTCAACAACCGCATGATCTGGAACAGCGCGGCCTACCTGATGAACTGGAAGAATCTGCAGACGATCATCTACGACGCGACCCTCTGCGCCCCGAGCAGCTTCTACGTCAACGTCGGCGACGCGCGCATCTACGGCTTCGAATCGAACGTCGACTTCAAGGTCAACGACAATTGGTCGTTCCAGGCCGCCGGCAGCTACAACGACGCGCATGTGACCTCGAGTCCCTACGCGGTCTTCCAGGGCAACATCGGCGAACGGCTGCCCTACGTGCCGTACTTCGCCTGGAGCTGGAACGTACGCTACGAGCATCCGCTCAACAAGGGCCTGCGGGGCTACGGGCAATTTGACATCGCCCACAAGGGCGACATGTGGAACGACCTAAGTGTGGTCGGGTCCAACGGCGAGCCGCGCATCCTGCAACCGAGTTACAGCATCATGAACCTGCGGTTCGGGTTGAACCCTGAAGGCGGGCACTGGCTCGCCGAGTTCTTCATCACCAATCTCGCCGACAAGAACGCGATAGTCTTCAGCAATACCGGCAACTTCGACATCCGCGAGACGACCAATGAGCCACGCGTGTACGGTCTGCGCCTCAATTACCGTTTCGGTAAGGAAACTAATTCCGAATAGTGCGCTCAGCGGCGCCCGCGCCCGCACGCAAGGAGCCGGGCAGGCGGCTTCGAAGCGCCGCTGCACGCAGGCTCGTAGCCGGCGTGATCTCAAGGCATGCACATGTCAGGCTTCTTGATCCTCCGCTGGGTGATGAAGCGGGCAGTGATGCCACCGTCAGACGACCCAACCACGTGTGCTCGCTCTTCGCCTGAATTACGTCCGCGAGGAGACAGAAAATACCCGCCTCGCATAGGCGCGCTTATTCAACTCGTGGCGTCGCTGTTGCTGTCGCTTGCCTGGGTTCAGAGTTTCGCGGCCGACAGCGCGGTCGCGCAGCGGACGCTCACCGCGGATGATTTCTTCCGCGTCCGCGATTTGAGTGACCCGCAGGTTTCCCCCGACGGCCTCTGGGTCGCCTATGTGCTCAGCACCAACGATCGCGAGGCCGACGAGGAGAGAAGTGCGATCTGGATGGTGCGCTGGGACGGCAGCGAGCAGCTGGCACTGACCCACGCAGCCGACGGCACCGGCAAGCCGAGGTGGAGCCCGGATGGCCGCTATCTGGCCTACGTCGCAGCGCCCACGGACTCTGACAAGGGCCAGATCATGCTGCTCGACCGCCGCGGCGGCGAGGCGCGTCAGCTCATCAGTGTCATGGGCGACATCGGCGCATACGCCTGGTCGCCGGATGGCAAGCGCATCGCGGTTGCGATGGAGCAAAGCGAGGAGGAGAAATCCCCGAAGCCCATTGTGATCGAGGCGCAGCACTTCAAGCAGGACGAAGACGGCTATCTGGCGAGCGGCCACGGGCGCCATCTGTTTCTGATCGATGTTGAGAGCCAGCGGATCGACGCGCTGACCACCGATCCGCAATTCAATGAAGACCTCCCCGCCTGGTCGCCCGATGGCCGGCAGATCGCGTTCATCAGAGCCCATGAAAAGGGGCCGGACCCGGATGGGCGCACGGACCTCGAGGTCATCGACGCGCGGCTCGGCGCCCAAGCGCACCCCATCGCCCGTCCCTACGCGCCCAACACGCAGAAAATCACCTGGAGTCCGGACGGCACGCTGATCGCGTATCTGCAGGGTCTCGAGCCCAAATACAACGCGTACATGCAGGACCGGCTGTTCGTGGTTCCCTCCGGCGGCGGCCTGCCGCGAGCGCTCACGGACAAGCTCGACCGGGCCGTCATGTCCTATGCGTTCACCAGCAATTCCGCGGCCATCACCCTCGCCGTGGAGGACGACGGCACCGTCTACCCGGCCCGCGTTGATCTTGCGAGCGACGCGATCGGCCGCGAAGCCACCGGACAATTTGTGGTCTCCTCGCTGAGCTCTTCCGCTGGGCATACCGCCCTGCTGGAGTCAAATGACCACGCGCTTGCCGAGGTGTACGCACTCGAAGGGCAAAAGCTGCGCAAGCTCACCGCGCACAACGATGCATTTCTTGCGGAACGTACGCTCGGCGCCGTCGAGGATATTCGCTTCAAGAGCAAGGACGGCACTGAGATTCATGGGCTCATGGTCAAGCCGCCGTCCTATGTATCCGGCCGAAAGTATCCGCTACTGCTGTGGATCCATGGCGGCCCCAACGGCCAGGACCAGCACGATCTGTCCATCGATGGCTACGAATATGAGCCGCAGATGTTCGCGGCCAGGGATTTCGTGGTGCTGCGCGTGAATTACCGCGGCGGCAGCGGTCGCGGCATTGCCTTCGCAAAGGCGATTGTCGCCGACTGGGGCCATAAAGAGGTCGAGGACCTGCTCGCCGGCGTTGACCATGTGGTCGCACTCGGTATCGCGGATCGCGACCGGCTGGCGGTCGGCGGCTGGAGCTACGGCGGCATCCTGACCGACTACACGATCGCCACCGACCGGCGCTTCAAGGTTGCCCTGAGCGGCGCGGGCAGCGGCAATCAGCTCTCAACGTACGGAAGCGATGAATACATTCTCCAGTACAACAACGAGCTCGGGCCTCCGTGGGGTAACACCGCGCTGTGGCTCAAGGTGTCCTATCCGTTCTTTCACGCCGATCGCATCCATACGCCGACGCTTTTCCTGGGCGGTGACAAGGACTTCAACGTCCCCATCATCGGTGGAGAGCAGATGTATCAGGCGCTGCGAACCTTGGGAGTGCCGACGCAGCTCGTCGTTTACCCGGGTCAGCATCACATCTTCACGCGGCCGAGCTTTCTCAAAGATCTTGCCGAGCGCATGTCCGCCTGGATCGACCGCTACATCCCGCATTGAGGCACTACGCAGGCGGACGTGCGCGCGCAGAGGCACTTGCGGAACGACTTGTCGAGGCGCCGCCCGTGCACAGACGCGCGCCCAGCGCCACGAACGGCACCAAAGATGCCAAAAACACCAGGTGATACCAGAGCGGAAATTTATTCCACAACGTGTAATGCACAGGAATGAACAGCATCAGGAGCAGTACACCGACAGCCCACGGCAGCCATGCGCGGGTGGGTGCAATGCGCGCGACCACGAATCCCGCAACCCCAGATGATGCGGCACCCAGGATGAGACGCGCCCACAGCATGGCCAACGTGAAAGCCAGTGTGGGCTCGGCGGCCAAATAGCCGGGCACCCCCCACCGCAGCAGCCAGTTCAGCACGTTGGCGGTGACGACCCACCCCAGTAAGCCGGCGATGAACGCGAGAATTGAGCGCATCATGTCAAGGCTCTCCTGAGCAACCGAGCAGGGTTTGTCATCGAGTAGGCGCCATCCGCGCAGCGCAGAGGTGCCGTGCCGCGCTCACTTGCGAGTAACGCACTGGCCGCTCCCACGCATTCGTGCAGGCTGTTGCTCATGAGCTTTCGCCTTCATCCCCGCAATCGCAGCCCCTGGGGATCGTAGAGAGGCGCGAGCCGTACCGTCGCGCCACAAATCTCCCCCAAAATGTCGATCGTGAACGGCTCGCCGTCGCGCGCGAGCGCCGTCGGCACATACCCCGCGGCGAGGCTCTTGCCAACGCAGTGTCCATAGGCGCCCGAGGTCACGTAACCGACTGCGTTGGCCTCTTTCATGATGGACTCGTAGCCGGTCACATCCGCGTCCGCCGCCTCGACCTCCATGATAACGAAGCGCCGTGCCGGCCCGGCGCTGCGCTCCCCCAGTGCCGCAGCGCGCCCGATGAAATCCGGCTTGTTGAAATCGATGAAGCGATCGAGACCGGTCTCACCCGGCGTGTAGTCGGGGCGGAAGTCTTTGTTGAATGAGCCGTAGCCTTTTTCAAGCCGCAGGGACGACAGGGCGCGGCCGCCGAAATGCTGCAGACCCAAATCTCCTCCCGCCTCCCGGACATCGTCATAGAGCGAGGCGAAATAATCCGGTGTGGTCCAGATCTCGTACCCCAGTTCGCCGGTGAACCCGGCGCGCGTCAGAATGGCGGGCGCGAAGCCCACGGCCGTCTGGCGAACATCAAACAACTTGAAGGCCGCGGCGGACAGATCAACGCGCACCAGGCGCTGCACCAGCTCGCGGGAGCGCGGTCCGGCGATCGAGAAGCCGGCGAGCGTCGAGGCGGCGGAGCGCACCAATACATCGGCCGGCGGCTGCGCCTGCCAGAACCAGCGCAGGTGAAATTCCTCTGCAAAGCCCGACCCCACGATGAGGAAGCGGTCCTCGGCAAGCGCGGCGATCGACAGGTCGCCGATGATTCTGCCGGCGGGGCTCAGCATGGGAGCGAGGCCCAGACGTCCGGGCCTGGGAATCCGGCAGGCAAAGACGCGATCGAGCCATGCACGCGCGCCGCGGCCGCTGACCTCGTACTTGCCGTAATTGGTCGTTTCGTAGATACCTACGCGCGCGCGCACCGCCTGGCACTCGGCGCGCACGAAGGCAAAGGATTCCGAGCGGCGATAGGTGGGCGTCTCCGTCGGGGCGACGCCTTGCGGCGCGAACCACAGCGCGTGCTCGAGGCCAAAGTTCGCGCCCATCACTGCGCCGGCTGCCTTCAGCTGCTCATAAATTGGCGAGCGGCGAACCGGGCGCGCGGCAGTCAATTCCTCATTGGGATAGGCAAGCCGGAAGCGGCGCGAATAGTTCTCGGGCACTTTGATGGCCGTGTATTTGGGCGTCGCGAAGGCCCCGAAGCGCGCGACGTCCATGGAAATGATGTCCTGGCCGGGATCGTTCTCCGCCATCCAGCGCGACAGGACGAGACCGATCCCGCCGCCCTGGCTGAATCCCGCCATGACCGCGCAGGCGACCCAGAAATTTCTGACGCCGCGGACCGGCCCGACCAGCGGATTACCGTCGGGCGCAAATGTGAACGGCCCGTTGACGGCCTTGCGAATGCCAACCCGCCCGAGCGCCGGGAAATGCTGGAAGCCCACTTCGAAATAAGGTGCGAGCCGCTCGAAGTCCTCCGGCAGTAGCTGCATGGAAAAGTCGTCCGGCGTTTGCAACGGCGACCACACGACTCCATGAGGCTCGTAGGTGCCGATCAGCGCCCCGCCACGCTCCTGGCGCATGTAGATCTCGCCCGCATAGTCGGTGGTGTTGACGATCTCCTGATCGCGCCCCTGCAGTTCGGGCAGGTCCTCGGTCAACAGATAATGATGTTCCATCGCCAGCACCGGCAGCTCGATGCCCACCAGGTGCCCGATCTCGCGCGACCACAGGCCTGCACAATTGACGACGTGTTCGGCGTGGACCGCGCCCTTGTCGGTCGCGACGTCCCACGAGCCGTCGCGACGCTGCGCGAGCGCTAGCACACGCGTGAAACGCTCGACGGATGCGCCCAGCATGCGTGCCGCCTTGACATACGCCTGCGTGGTACCTGAGGGGTCGCAATGACCGCCATCGGCCCGCCACAGCGCGCCGATGAAGTAGCTCGCGTCGATCAGCGGATTGAAGCGCACCGCCTCGTCGAGCGAGATCATCTCGGTCTGCATTCCCAAATAGCGCGCCCGCGAGCAGATGAGCTTCAGGCTGTCGAGCTCGCCCTGGGTTGCCGCGAGCATGAGACCGCCGTTCGGGTGCAGCCCGCACGACTGTCCTGACAGCGCCTCAATCTCCCGGTAGAGATCGATCGTGTACTTCTGCAGCCGCGAGATATTGGCCTCGCCGTTAAAGGTGTGCATGCCGCCGGCGGCGTGCCAGGTCGAGCCGGAGGTGAGCTCGCTTTTCTCGATCAGGATCACGTCGGTCCAGCCGATCTTGGCGAGGTGATAGAGCACGCTGGCGCCGACAACGCCGCCCCCGATGATCACAGCGCGCGCAGAGGTTTTCATGAGATTGAACCAGACTCCATCAGTGCCACTCTATGAACCCCTGCTCAAGCGCAACGGGTCAGGCGGGCAGATCATATCCGGCTGCCCTCGCCGCCCGGTCCCATGCCAGGAGCATCGCGTACTCGGCCTCGGTCACCTCGGCGAAGCCGTCGAGGAGCAGAAGATCGCCCAAGGGCTGAAACCAGCGGCGCGACGCTGCGCTTGTGAACGCGCTGCGCAATCGCGCCACGTCGCTCGCGGCGGTGGCAGCGGAGGCTACGAATGCGGGGATGGGCGCAAGTTCGGTCGACGCCAGCACCCGCACGCCTGCCGTCAGATGCGGCGCATGCCGCTCGATGAGCACATGCCAGTAGGCATCGAGCGGTCCGATATCGATGCGCCCGTCGCGCACGCTGTCGAGAATGTTGCGCGCGGTCACGAGAGGGCCGACGACCTCTCGGTAGAGCGTCGGACGCTGCGGGGTGCGATAAGGCAGGAGGTGATGGCGGAACGCATTGAATCCGGATTGGGAATGCTGCACGGTCCAGCCCGCGCGCGCACCGAAGGTATCCGCAAGCGTCCGGTACGGCGCATCCTTGCGCACGATGAGGTCCGAGCGATACCGGGGAAGGCCCGCCGCCCACGCGGCCCGCGGGATCGGCGCCGCGATGGGCACGACCGGCGCGAGCTGCAGGGCGATGGGGTAACCGCACATCAGTGCGCAACCCAGATCGGGCCGCGACCACAGCTCCTCGAGCGGCTGCGGCGCCGGATAGGGCGTGTACTTAAGCGTAACCCCCGCTTCACTCGTGATGTGACTGAGCAGTGCTTGCCAGCCGGCCTCCACTGCGGGGGTCACCGCGTACATGCGGGCGTTCATGATCCCACCCGTCACGGGGAGCTCAGTGGGAAAGGGCCTCCGCTCATCCGGCGGCGCGTCCGAGCTCGAGCGTCCTGCGCGCGACGAACGCGTCGATGGCCTCTTTGACCGCCGGATCGAGCGGCGGCGGCAGGTACTCGAGGAGCATCTTCTTCCAGATGCCGGTGGCTCTCTGCGTTGCACTGCGCGCACCGGCGTCGGACCAGTTCTCAAAGTTCGACCAGTCCGAGAGCAGCGGGCGATAGAACGCGTGCTCGTAGCGCGCAAGCGTATGCGCCGTGCCGAAGAAGTGCCCGCCCGCCGCGACGCCCTTGATGGCCTCGACTGCAAGGTCATCGGCGGTGAAGCTGATCGGCTTGAAGAGTTCCGCCCAGCTGCGCAGCATTTCAGCGTCGACGATGATTTTTTCCAGTGACGCCGACAAGCCGCCTTCAAGCCAGCCCGCCGCGTGATTGACGAGATGGCTGTGGCTGAGGATCGCCGCCTGCAGTGAGAAGGCGGTTTCGTAGGTGGATTGCGCGTCGACTGTCGGCGAGGCATTGACGGCACTCGTGCGTACCGGGACTTTCAGCCGGCGGCCGATCTGCGCGGTGGCGAGCACCGCATTGACGTACTCCGGCGTCCCGAAGGCCGGCGAGCCGGTGCGCATGTCGACGTTCGAGGTGAAGCCCCCCATGACGCACGGCGTTCCGGGGCGCAGCATCTGGCAGAGCGCGATGATGCACAGTGCCTCCGCCGACTGCTGCACGAGCGCCCCCGCCAGCGTCACCGGCGCCATCGCCCCCATCAATGTAAAGGGCGTGATCACCACGCACTGCCCGTGACGCGCCATGATCATGATGTTGTCGAGGATTTCCTCGTCCACGCGGCGCGGCGAGTTGACGTTCGTAACCGTCATCAGCGTCGGCCGCGACGCCAGATCCTCGATACTGCAGCCGTGTTCGATGGCCGACATCGCGAGTGCATCCTCGGCCTGTACGCCGCCGATTCCGCGCGCCGCCCATACGATGTCCGAGCACTCGATATGGGCCTGGTAGGCCGCCAGATGACGGGTCGCAACCGGCACGTCGACCGGCTCCACCACGATGCCGCCCTGCCAGTGCAGGATGCCGAGCCGGTGCGTCAGTTTCAGGATATTGCGAAACGCTTCGAGATCGCCGTAACGGCGGCCGCCCTCGAGATCGCTGATATTCGGGGCGCCCGTGACCGGCCCGAAATTGATCACGTTGTCGCCCACATGCAGATGGCGCTCGGCATTGCGGGCGTGCAGAACGAAACGCTCCGGCACGTGGGCCATGTGCGCCTCGACGAGGTCGCGCCCGAGACGGACCATCTGCGTTTCGTCGTCGACGAGCGCGCCCGCGCGCCGGTAAACCTCACGTGCCGCAGCGCTGCGAATCTCGAGCCCTGCCTCCTCAAGCACCCGAAACGCCGCCACCAGAATCTCCTCCAGCTGCGCGGAAGTCAGAACTTCCAACGGCGGCCAGCGATTGGCGAGCCGCGGCAGCGGCGCAAGCGATGGACCGGTCGAACGGGGGGCGCGGCCGGAGTCGCGGCGGCGGCGGGGGGCGGTGGCCTCGATTTCGGTCATGGTTTACCTCGGTACGGCGCACCAATGATAGGGCGAATCGCGACGCGAGCGTGATTTCGCAGGCGATGGCCGGCCACTTGCGGCAACGGGCTGCAGCAGTTCAGAGTCTGCGGCGCAGGCCGTCGTAACGAATGGCGCGGAGTCAAGCGGTGCCGAAAATCTTGAAGTCATTGCTGCTCGTCTGCGCGCTCCTCGGTGCCGCGGCGCCAGTCCACGGTGCGGTGGTCGTCTCATCGAAGCTCTCGAGCGAATCGGCGATGCTCGGCGAGATGATCCGCCTGATGCTGAACCAAGCCGCAATCGAGACGGTGGATCGCTCCAGACTGGGCGCGACCTACGTGGTACGCAAAGCCCTGCTGGTCGGGGAGATCGATCTCTACGTCGAGTACACCGGCAACGGCGGGTTCTTTTTCAATCGGCCCTCGGATCCGGCATGGAAAAATTTTCGCCAGGGGTACGAGCTGGGATCCCGGCTCGATTATGCGATCAACAGGATTGTCTGGCTCACCCCGGCCGATGCCAGCAACGCCTGGGCGCTGGCGGTGCGCGGGGACGTCGCCCGCGCCCAGCGCCTGAAAACCATGAGCGACTTCGCCCGCTGGGTCGCAGGCGGCGGCAAGGTCGTGCTCGCCTGCTCGGCCGAATTCGCCAACGCCGGCACGTTGCGCTCGCTGGAAAAAACCTACGGCTTCACGCTGCGCTCCGATCAACTCATTGTATTGGCGGGCGGCGAAACGGCAGCCACCGTCGGCGCCGCGGCGGCCGGGACCAACGGCACGAACACGGCCATGGTGTACGGCACGGATGGCAACGTCATCGCCGCGCAACTGCAGATCCTGGAGGACGACAAGCATGATCAGCCGGTGTACGCGCCGGTTCCGACCCTGCGCGAAGCGGTGCTCAAGGCGAACCCGCGGATTGCCGACATCGTGAAACCCCTCATGGAGAGCTTCAACCGCGAGACGCTGCAGAGGCTCAATGCACGCGTTCAGGTGAACGGCGAGTCGGTCGAGTCGGTGGCCGAGGACTACCTGAAATCCAAGGGCTTTCTAAAGTAAGCTCTTGGAATTCGACGGCCGCGCATTTTACGGGCCGCGGCCGTCCGCCAGTTCGTAGGTGCAATGAAGAAGGTAATGGCACGGGGGTTTGCGATCGACCGGCTGGGCGTACTGCTGACTGTCATCGGGCTCGCGGCACTGCTCTTCCTGCCCTTCGTGATCTTCAAGGCCAACCGAATCCTGCCGGGCGACGCGCGCTCGCTTTTTGCAATCCTGCCGGCCTGGGAATCCTGGGGCTTCCATGCCGTCCTGGCGCTGGTTGCGGCGAGCGCGCTCGGCAGCGTGAATGCGCGAACGCGACTCGCCCTGGCGCTGGCGGGGGTCGCGGTGCTGGTGCTGGCCGTGGGCGCCGCCGGCAATGCACTCACGCCCCTCGGCAACAAGGTCGTCCGAGTCTCGCCCGGGCCCGGCTTCTGGGTGCTGCTGGTCGCCCTGGGATTGATGGCGACCGATGCCATCACCCGAATGCGGCCGGGCCCCGGCATGCGGGTGCTGTTTCTGCTGCTGTTCGCGGCCGCTGCCACCGCGGTTTTTGGCTCCGGCCTCCTCGATCATCTCTCGGTGATGCGCGAGTACCAGGTCAACGCCAGCCGCTTCGCACACGAGGCCCGGCAACATGTATTCCTCGCGCTCTCCTCCATGGCCGCCGCCGTAATCGTCGCGGTTCCCCTCGGCATCCTCTGCCATCGGGTGCCGCGGCTGCGCGCCGGCACACTCGGCGCCCTTAATCTCATTCAGACCATCCCCTCCATCGCACTCTTTGGCATCCTGATGGCGCCGCTCGGGGCGCTCGCCGCGGCGGCACCGTTCGCCGCCGGGCTCGGCATCCGCGGCATCGGCACGGCGCCCGCGGTGGTCGCGCTCTTCCTGTATTCGCTGCTGCCTATCGTCGCCAACACGGTGGTGGGACTTGCGCGCGTGTCTGCGGCCGCGGTCGATGCCGCACGCGGCATGGGGCTTACGAGCGGGCAGATCCTGCGCCATATCGAAATGCCCCTCGCCTTTCCGGTCATTCTCACCGGCATCCGGATCGTGCTGGTGCAGAACATCGGGCTCGTCACCGTGGCCGCGCTGATTGGCGCCGGCGGCTTTGGCACATTCGTCTTCCAAGGGATCAATCAGACGGCGATTGATCTGGTGCTGCTCGGCGCGATTCCCATCGTTGCACTGGCTTTTTCCTGCGCCGTGCTGCTCGATGCGCTGGTGGAAACCATCAACCGGCCGGCGCGATGATCGAAATCGAGGCACTTTCCAAATGCTACGAATCGACGACGGTCGTCGACCGGGTGTCGTTGTCCATCGCGCGCGGCTCGATCACGGTGATCGTGGGCACTTCCGGATCGGGCAAGTCGACGCCGCTGCGGATGATCAACCGTCTGGTCGAGCCGACGAGCGGGCGCGTGATCATTGACGGCATTGACACCACCACCGAGGCCGCACACCTGCTGCGCCGGCGAATCGGCTACGTCATCCAGGGTTATGGCCTGTTTCCGCACCGCACGGTCGCCGAAAACATTGCCACCGTGCCGCGGCTGCTCGAGTGGGACGCCGAGCGCATCAAGAACCGCGTCGACGAGCTTCTCAGGATCTTTCAACTGGATCCTCAGGAATTCGCCGGCAAGTTTCCGCATCAGATGTCGGGCGGCCAGCAGCAGCGCGTGGGCGTCGCCCGGGCGCTCGCGGCCGAGCCCACCGTCCTCCTGATGGATGAGCCCTTTGGCGCGCTCGATCCCATCATTCGCGGCCGGGCGCAGGATGATTTGAAAGACATTCAGCGCCGCTTCGGAACGACCATCGTCCTCGTGACGCATGACATGGATGAGGCGTTCCGCCTCGCCGACCAGGTTGCGGTCATGAGCGCCGGCAAAGTACTGCAGTGTGGGCCGCCCGAAGCGCTGCTCACGCGCCCGGCCGATCCGTTTGTCTCGCGCCTCACCGGCACGGCCGACCGCGCCATGAAACTTCTGGCGCTGACCACCGCCGGCGAGGCGGCAGAGCCCGGTGCCGCCGGCGGCCCGACCGTGCCGGCATCGGCGACCCTGCGCGAAGTTCTCTCCGACCTTGTTTGGGACGGCGCACCGCAGGCGACGGTGCTCAATCCCGACGGCACCACGCGCGGACGCCTGACGCTCACCGGCATTCTCGCGCGCGGCAAGCCGAGCTGATGCCGAGCGTCGCCGCAGTCGTGCGGATGGCAGCCGTCGCGCTGCTGGCCGCGTTTCTGCTCACGCCGCAGAGCTTCGCACCGCTGTTCGCGCCGCTGGCCCAGCCGGGCGCGCCCGCCATCTACGATCAGGGCAATCTGCTCAACCTCGCACTTGCCCACCTCGGCACTGTATTGCTGGCTGCTGCTGCGAGCACCGTCGTCGCCGTCGGGCTCGGAATTCTGGTCACGCGCTCGAGCGGCGCTGAATTTCTGCCGCTGTCGCGCACCCTCGTCAATATCGGTCAGACCTTCCCGCCGGTGGCGGTACTGGCCGTCGCCGTTCCCCTGGTCGGGTTCGGCGAGGCACCCACCCTGATCGCACTCTTTGCGTACGGATTGCTGCCGATCTTCGAGAACACCATCGCCGGCCTGCGCAGCGTGCCGTCCGCGCTTCTGGAGGCCGCCAATGGCATGGGCATGAGCACCCGCGAACGCCTCGTTTCGGTCGAGCTGCCGCTCGCTATGCCATTGATTCTCGAGGGAATTCGATTGTCCCTGGTCATTAACGTGGGGACGGCGACCATTGGGTCCACGGTGGCGGCTAAGGGGCTGGGCGAAGTCATCATCGCCGGCCTGCTCTCCGACAACGCGGCTTTTATCCTGCAGGGGGGGCTGCTGACGGGCCTGATGGCGATTTTACTTTATGACGCCATGGTGGCCCTCGAGAAGCGACTCCTGCGGCCGGCAAGGGGCGGATGAGACCGCCTCGTCAGGAGTCTTGCAAGGGCGTAGCCTAGAATCAGAGCACTTTTCGTGCCTGGCTGGAAATGAACGCAATCATCACGGACACCGATGCGCTGCGCGGCATCCAACGCCGCCCAAGGCGCGTGGCGGTGGAACTGCCCACTGTCGCGCTCGTGCTCTGCACCTATGGCGGCTGGCTGCTGATCACCGCCACCTATGGCCGCTGGCCGCTGTGGATCGTGGCCTCTGTCGTGACACTGCTTTTGACACTGCACAGTTCCCTGCAGCACGAAATCATCCACGGCCACCCGACCCGCTGGCGCGGTGTCAATCGGCTGTTGGGGATGGTGCCGCTGGCATTCTGGCTGCCGTTCGAGCGCTATCGGCGGCAGCATCTGACGCACCACGTGGACGAACGGCTCACCGATCCGCTCGATGATCCCGAGTCCTTCTACTGGACGCCCGAGGATTGGGCGCGTATGCAGCCGATCAGCCGCATCCTGCTGCAAATCCAGCAGACCTTGGCCGGACGGCTCATCATCGGTTCGTTCTGGCGCATTGTGGTTTTTTTGCGCGGCGAGCTGCGCGCGCTGATCCGCAATGACGAAGGCGTGCGCGCCGTGTGGGTCGAGCATTTGCTGTGGTGCGCGCCCGTGATTCTGTGGCTCACGCTCGTGTGCCGCATGCCGCTCTGGGTTTACGTCACGGCCATGGTGATTCCCGCCAACGCCATTGCGCTGTTCCGCTCCTTCGCCGAGCATCGGGCCCGCCCGGACGTGCGGCAGCGGACCGCGATCGTGGAGCGCGCCTGGCTCTTGGGCCCGCTCTTTCTCTTCAACAACCTGCACGCGCTGCACCACGAATCGCCGGGGCTGCCATGGTATGCGTATAACGCCCGGTACCGCGTCGAGCGCGAGCGCCTGATTGCACAGAACGGCGGCCTCGTCTATTCGACCTACTTCGACGTCGCGCGCCGCTTCCTGTTTCGCCGCCACGATGTGCTCATGCATCCCACGAACCGGGCGCCGCGGGTCGCGCCGGTCGCATCCACGGTGCGCGCCTCGTAACCGCGGTGCAGATGGCGGCGGGCGCTTGAGCGGCGCAGAAAAGCCCGCAGACCTAATCTCCCTCAATCACCGCGCCCGCCCACGCCGCGAAGGCCGTCAGCATCGTCTGTCTGACTTGCGCGTCGGTGCGTCCGCTGCGCGCCGGTACATGAAAAGAGTGATCCGCGTCCTGGATCGGTAACAGGGTCGCGCGCGCGCCGAGCCGCTCGACGAGGGGCTCGATCAATTCCATTTTGGCAAACGCATCGTGCGTACCTTGCAGAAAGAGCATCGGGATGTGCACTTGAAACAGGTGCTCGCCCCTGACAACGGCAGCTTCCTTGGGCGGATGCAGCGGAAAGCCGAGAAAGGCGAGACCGCGTACCTGCGCAAGAGCGGCGGCTGCTTGTGCCTGCGAGCTCATGCGGCCGCCGAAGGACTTGCCGCCGGCGATCAAGGGCAGATCCGGCGCAAGCTCGTGCGCGACGCCAACGGCCGCGCGCACCGTGGCGTGGGAAAGTTCTGCCGAGTCGGGCCTTCTCGCCTTCTTTTCCGCAAAAGGAAACTGGTAGCGCAGCGTGGCAATTCC
The DNA here is from genome assembly GCA_035481795.1 of Steroidobacteraceae bacterium. Taxonomy (GTDB): domain Bacteria; phylum Pseudomonadota; class Gammaproteobacteria; order Steroidobacterales; family Steroidobacteraceae; genus PALSA-1196. The sequence goes on along the minus strand of DATHRI010000018.1, from coordinate 88,018 downwards.
GAGCGCCGCCAGATCGTCGGCGACGGCGACCATAAAGGGATGGCGCATGCCAGCCCCCGCGCCGTGCGCGAGGACGAAACAGCATTTGGCCGCTGACGGACGCTGCATCAATGCGGAGACGCGAGTCGCCTCATTGACGTCAATCATCACGGGTTTGGGGGCCGCGGCTGCCACGCGACGAGTATGCACCGGGAGTCGAAATTAATCGTGCGGCGCGGTCAACGGCTGATGGGCAACCCCGTTTGACCTCTTGCAAGGCAATTTCAAGGAGTCAGCCGCCCATGCGTTACAAACTCGCTCTGATACTCGCAGCCTCGCTAGGCGCAGCGGCGAGCGTGTACGCCCGCCCCGCCGAGGCGCGCGTCTACGTCGGGGTCGGACTCCCCGTTCCTGTCTATGCGCCGCCGGTCGTGGCCGCCTATCCGGGACCGGGGTATTACGGCCCCGGGCCCTATTATGGAACCGGCTATTTTCTCGGCGGATACCGCGGCAACTTTGGGCGCGGCTTCTACCGCTACCCGCGCCTGGGATTTGGCTATCGTCACTGGGGGCATTTTCGCCGTTGATCCCGATCCTGCGCGCGGCTTCGCAGCCGCGCCGCTGACAAGGCGTCGCGGCGGCCGCTTCTGCCGCGGCGCGAGCCAGCGCAATTCGGCGACTATAATGTGCGCACCTGCCAACATTATCCCTCGCCTCCGGGAGGACATGCATTGCGGTCTCCCCTGCGTACGACCACCCGCAGTCTGTTCGCGCTCGGCGTATCGCTAGTTGCCCCGTGCGCAGGGCCCGAATCCGCGCCGACGCCGCTCACCGGCGCGCGCGATGTAGTTTTCACGGACGACTCGCCGCTCTCCAGTAATACGGAGCTCGCCCGCAGGCTGCTGACGCCGCTGACGGCCGCGCGCATCCCGCAGCTCCTGGCGCAGTCCGGGAATCACTTGAGCGAGCAGCCGGTCAATCTTGCCGAGGAGAAGTTTGTGCTCTACGTGCCGGCGCAGGCACCTGCGCGCGGCTATGCGCTGCTGGTCTTCGTGCCGCCGTGGCAACAATCGCGGCTGCCCGAGGGCTGGCATGGCGTGCTGGATCGATACGGAATCATCTTCGTCAGCGCAGCGCGCTCCGGCAACGACGCAAGTCCACTCGGCCGGCGCATGCCGCTCGCTTTACTGGCCGCGCACAACATCATGCAGCGCTACGCGGTCGACTCGGAGCGCGTCTACATCGGCGGCTTCTCAGGGGGTTCACGCGTCGCGTTGCGCCTTGCGCTCGGCTACCCCGATGTCTTTCGCGGCGCCTTGCTCAATGCAGGCAGCGATCCGATTGGCAACGCCGACCGACCCTTGCCGCAGCGGGAGCTGTTCATCAAATTTCAGGAGTCGACACGCCTCGTGTACGTCACCGGGGATGAGGACCCGGCTTCTCTCACCATGGATGTGAAGAGTATGCACTCCATGTGGGACTGGTGCGTGTTTGATATCGACACCGAGGTCACTCCCCGGGCAGTACATGAGCGGGCAACGCCGGTGGTGCTCGCCAAGGCATTGCGCGCGCTTCTCAATCCCGTGGCGCCCGATCCCGGCAAGCTCGCCGCCTGCCGCTCGAGTGTCGAGGCGAAGCTCAACGCACAACTTGAGCAAGTGCAGTCGCTCCTTGCAGCCGGCAAGCGCGACGACGCCCAGAAACTGCTGCAGGAGGTCGACGCGCGCTTCGGCGGCCTCGCGGCGCCGCGCAGCCTGGAACTCGCCCGGCAAGCAGCGATCGCGACGCCGTGAGCGGCCGCGGCGCCGCCATTTGCGCGGTGCTAATTCACTTCGACCAGTGCCAGCTTGCCGACGCCGCTCTCTGCCAGCACGAGTGCGCCGTCTTTCGTCGGCATCATGTTGCGCACCACGCCACCACCGGAGGGAATGCTCCAGGTCTGGAACGTTTCCAATCGCGGATCGAAGCGCACGAGAGTGTTCGGGCGCACGTTGGACTCGCTGTACCAGATCACATCGTTGAGCGCAGTCATGCCGTACGGCTGTGCCGTAGCGCCGCCTGGAGAGGGCCATTCGCGCGCGGCCCCGCTCTTCGGATCGAAACGGCCGAGATAGCCGCGCGCGTAGTCCGTGTACCAGATCACATCATCACTCGTCACGGCAATCCGGCGCGGCCGCGATGCGGCATTCGGCAAGGGGTACTCGCGAATCGCCATCGTCACGGGATCGATGCTGCCGATTTGATGGGTGCCAAATTCAGCAAAAAAGGGCGTGCCCTTCGAATTGACCACCATCCCGTACGGCAGGGCATGCGCCGTGGGCGCCGTAACGAGTTTCACTTCGGCGGTGCGCGGGATGAGCCGCCCCAGCATGTTGGCGCCCTGCACGGTGAACCACAGTACGCCTCGCTGATCGAACACGGGCGTGTGCGGATCGCGTGCATTCGCATCGGGCATCTTGTATTCGGTGAAGGCGCCCGTTCTGGGATCGAGCCGGCCTATGTAGGCCGCGTAGTTGGCGGTGAACCAGATATTGCCGGCCGCATCGGCCGTCAGGCCATGTGGTCCGGAATCCTGAATCCTCGTGTGGTATTCCTTGATGGCGCCCGTGGCCGGATCAATCCGCCCGAGCACGCTCGCATGCTGGCCGGTATACCAGATGGCGCCATCGGCAGTGGCGAGCGGATCGTGGGGGAACGCCCCGGGCGTTGCCACCGCCCACTCCTTGAACGAAACCCGCGCAACGCCCGGAATGAGCGTCGCGGCTGCCTTGGGCGGCTCGGGAAAATGCTTGGCGAGATAGGCGACCACGATGGGCGCCTGGTCGGTCGGCAACGTAGCGCCGATGTTCAGCATCTGCGTGACGACCCGTTGCCAGCCGTCGCGGGTGTGGCCGGGGATCACGAGGCGGCCGGCGTCGTGACAGCGCAGACAGTTCGCTTCGACCAGATTCTTTCCTTCGCCGTCGGGCAGAGCCGCATGCGGCGGGAGCTCCTGCGCCGACGCGGATAGGATGAAGACCAAAGAGGCGAGCGGCGCCACCCGGTGCGAAGCCTTGGCCATGTGCATTCCCCTGCGCCCTCCGATCGTCAACTCATCCTACGCTCGGTGCTGTCGCGCCTGCGAGCGCTGTCAGGGCCGGTCACGTTGATCGGCCCGCGGCCGTACGACCCAGGCAAGACAGCGACGAGCAGCTACCCGGGTTCATTTTCGGCGCCGCCAAAAGCGCGACAGCCCTTATCCGATGCCGTTCCCGCGTGTCGGAACTCATTGTGCAGCCGGGAGTTATACAAATGACGGCTGCACAGCGAGAGCGCGCGTGGCACATGCGGCAGAAGTGACCGGTATTCCGTGGTACGACGCCAGTACCTACGGCCGAATCCTTGAAATCATGGAAGATGCCTGCCTCCTCCCCGATACCTACGAGAATTGGCTGCGCGGCGCCCGCGATGTGGTAGCGCACGCAGAGCAAAATGGCGACCACCCGGTCAAGGTCCGCATCGACCCGAACCGCTTCCAGGATTGGTGCTTGGCACAGGGATTCGCGGCCGACTCGGAGGCCCGATTGGAGTTCGCCTACCTCGCCGCGCAGGCTCAAGCCGCGAAATCGTAGCCGGGGTTCTGAACGCAGCCTCAGTCCCAGGGCGCTCGGCGTGCCGGGTTAAATCGAGCGAACTGCGCACCGCCCGGGCCGGCGTGCGCCCGTACGACGGGCGCAAGGTCGCGAATCGAAAAGAGCGGCACGGATTAGCTACGGTGCGTGGTCCGCCATCCGCGGCGATTGACTCACCAGGGGATTCTCCCAGCTGCCGCCCAACGCTTTTACCAGCACTACGCTGGCATTGAGACGCCGCACCTGGATGCTGGCGGCGGAGAGGCGCGCGCTCAAGACTGCGTTTTCCTCCGTCACGACTTCAAGATAGGTGACGATACCTCCCTGGTATCGATACTGCGCCTGCTCGAGCGCACTCTGACTCGCGGCGACCGCGGCGGCTTGGCTCACGCTCTCCTTCTGCAGCTCGCGCAGGGCGGCGAGATTGTCCTCCACCTCCTGGTAAGCGGTGAGCACCGTCCCCCGGTAGTCCGCGACCTGCTCGTCGTACACCGCATGCGCGTATGCGGATTGCGCGCGATGCAGGCCGCCGTCGAATAAGGTCAGCACTCCTGAAGGCCCGAGGGACCACAGGCGACTCGGCGCGCTGATCCAGTTCGACACCGTGGTGCTCTCGAAGCCCGCGACCGCAGCGAGGCTGAACACCGGGAAATACGCCGCGCGCGCCACGCCGATGCGGGCGTTCGCCGCGGCGACGAGCCGTTCGGCGCTGGCGACGTCGGGCCTGCGCTCAAGAAGCGCTGAGGGCAAACCCGGATCAATCGCGGGAGGCACGACTTCGGCCCCGAGCGGCGTGGGCGCGATGTTAAAAGCCGAGGCCTGCTCTCCTAACAGCACGGCAATGGCATGCTCCGTCTGTGCGCGGCTCAGGCGTATGTCCGCCGCTTGCGTTCGTGCCGTCTCCAGCTGCGCGCGCGCCTGCTCGAGATCCGACAGGGGCGCCGCACCACCGTTGTACAGGTTCTCGGTCAGCTCAAGCGCGCGGGCGTAGTCGGCCACAGTGTGATCGAGGAGGATCGCCTGTGCATCGTCGCTGCGCAGCGTGAAATAGTCCGTGGCCAATTCAGCGTGCGTACTCAAGTCAAGTGCCGCGAGGTCCGCGGCGCTCGCCTGTTGAGTGGCGCGCGCCGCGGCGACGCTGTTGCGCACGCGGCCAAAGACATCGAACTCGTAGGAAACGTCCGCGTCGAGCTGGAAATCGTTGAATGCGCCGGGCTTGAGAGGATTGTACGTGGGTGCGTTGATCGATGTGCGCTCGCGGGTCGCGCCCGCATTGGCAGTGACCGTGGGAAAGTAGTCGGCGCGCGCGATGCGCGTCTGCGCGCGTGCCTCCTGCAAACGGGCGAGCGCCGCCTTGATGTTCTGGTTGGACGCGCTCACGCGGTTTTCGAGCGCATCCAGTGCCGGATCCTGATAAATGCTCCACCATGGGCCACGCGCCGCGCCGTCCGCGGGCTCAGAGGGCTTCCACTCGCCCACTTCGCGATATGCCGGCGGCGGCGGCGCAGTTGCGGGTGTCTGGTAGTGCGGCGCGAGCGAACAGCCGCCGAGCCAGACACTGAGCGCGAGCGCAAGATGCCGGCGATGCGGTCTCACGAGGTTTTTCGCCCTCCCTGCTGCTGGGATGCCGGCTGCGGGGGCGGCGCGATGCGCACGGGCGCATCTTCGATCAGCGAGTCAGGCGGATTGACGACGACATCGTCATCCGCGCCGATTCCGGAGAGCACCTCGATCGACTTGCCAAAGTCGCGCCCCGGCACGATGGTCTTCAGGTGCACGTGATTCTCCGCGTCCACCGTCGCCACCTGCAGGCCCGCCGCGCGGAAGAGCAAGGTATTCGCCGGCACGCGAAGGCTCTGACTGCTGCCGGGCACTTTGAAATGCACTTCGGCATACGCTCCGGGGAACAGCTCGCTGTTGGCGTTGTCGACCTGCAGTTCCACCTGCAGGGTGCGCAACGCAGGATCCAGTGCGTTTGCGGTGCGCACGACCGTCGCCGGGAAGCTCCTGCCCGGATGCTCGGTGAAATAGAGCGCGGCTTCCATTCCCGGCACCGTCGCCGCCGCGTACGGCTCCGGCACCAGCACATAGATGCGCAGCTTGGTGGTGTCGGCGACGCGGAAGAGTGCGGCGCCCGCGTTCTGCCCGGCCGCGATCAGCGCGCCAATGTCGGTGCTGCGCTGGGTGACGACGCCGTCAAACGGCGCGATCACGCGCTTGAAGGACTCCAGGTCGCGCAGCCGCGCAACATTGGCGGCCGCGGAGGCCTCGGCGGCGCGTTTGGCCGCCGCGTCGCCCGCCTTGCTGTCGGCGTCCTGCTGCGAGACGGAATGTGTCGCGAGCAGCCCCTGCCAGCGTTCATTGGTCGTGATGGCGAGCTGCGAGTTCGCATGGGCCGTGGCGAGATCCGCCTGCGCCTGGGAGTACTGCTGATCCACCTCGGGGCTGTCGATCTCGGCGAGGAGCTGCCCTTTCTTCACCGGCGCGCCGATGTCGGTCGACCAGCTCTTCAGGTAGCCGCTGGTGCGCGCATAGATCGGCGCCTCGATGAAAGCCTGCACGCTTCCCGGAAGCACCAGATCCTCGGAGGCTGGGCTGCGACCGGGCTTCAACGTGGTGACCTGTGGGACCGCCTCCGCGGTCGTCTCCTTGGCGAGCTGCGAGCGCGCGTGCACGCGGCTGATGATCCCCCACGCGGCAAGAATGAGCGCGACTCCGAGCGCGATCCAGGCGTAGCGCACGATGTGCGAGGGCGGCTCGCTGGGAGTGTTCTTTGCGGCGTCAGTCATGGGGTTTTTCCGATCGCTTGCGCAGCGTGCGGCGCGCCGGTGCGGCCGTGGATGATGGCGAATACGGTGGGCACGAAGAACAGCGTCGCGACCGTTGCGAACACCAGCCCGCCGATGACGGCGCGGCCGAGCGGCGCGTTCTGCTCGCCGCCATCGCCGAGCCCGAGCGCCATCGGCACCATGCCGATGATCATCGCGAGGGCCGTCATCAGCACCGGGCGAAAGCGCTGAAAGCCGGCCTGCGAGGCCGCATGGGCAGCGTCGTCGCCGGCATTCAGCCGCTCGCGCGCGAAGCTCACCATGAGGACTGAGTTGGCGGTTGCGACGCCCATGCACATGATGGCACCGGTCAGAGCCGGGACGCTCACCGTGGTGTGGGTGAGAAAGAGCATCCAGACGATGCCGGCAAGCGCCGCCGGTAACGCGGTAATGATGATGAAGGGATCGAGCCAGGACTGAAAATTGACGACGATCAGAAGATAGACGAGCACGACCGCGCCGAGGAGACCGATGAGCAACCCGTTGAAGGATGCGTTCATGGTCTGCACTTGCCCGCGCACCGCCACATGCGACCCCTTGGGGACGCCGGCCTTGGCGCCGGCGATGATCTTATTCACCTGGGCCGAAATGAAACCGAGATCGGAGTCCTGCGCCGATCCATAGATGTCGATCACCGGCAGCGAGTCGTAGTGGCTGACGACGGCCGGGCTTACGCCGCGGTGGAAGCTTGCGACATTGGCGAGCACCTGCGCCGGGCCGCCGACGCCGTTGGTGAGCGGCGTCATCGCCAGCGCGTTCTGCGACTCCAGATCGTACTGCGGAGTCTGCGCGACGACGCTGTACTGCGTGCCGCTCACCGGGTCGATCCAGAACGACGGCTGCGTCTGCACGCTGCCCGACAGCGAGACCAGCATGTTGGAGGCGACATCCCGCTGGGTGAGACCGAAGAGCTGCGCCTTGGTCCGGTCAATGTCCACATTGAACCGCGGATAGTCCGCCGCCTGCTGGATGCGCAGGTCCACGGCGCCGGGAATGCCGCGCAGCTTCTGCAGCAGGCTATCGGCGTAAAGCCGGTTCGCATTGAAGTTCGCGCCGAGGACCTGCACATCGATCGGACTCGGCAGGCCGAAGTTCAGAGTTTGACTGACGATGTCGGCCGGCAGAAAGGCAAACATGGTCGACGGAAAGCGCTGCCCGAGAATGCGGCGCAGCCGCCGCTGATAGTCGGCGCTCGGATGATGCTTCTCCTTGAGCGAGACGAAGATATCGGCATCACTGGGTCCCACCGGCGCCGAGGTGCTGTACGTCAAATTGATGCCGCTGTAGGGCAACCCAATATTATCGACGATACTCGAAAGCTCCGCGGCCGGGACAACCTCGCGGATCAGCGCCTCGACCGAGTCGACCAGCGCGGCCGTCTCCTCGATGCGCAGCCCCGTGCGGGCGCGCAGGTGCAGCTTGATCTGGCCGGAGTCCACCGTCGGAAAGAAGTCCTGCCCCAGCCCCGGCAGATAGCGGCCGAATGGAAAAGCCAGGATCGCGGACGCGACCATGGCGGCAAAAAACAGCGCGGCAAAGCGCGGGCCGTTGCGTAACGCCCTCTCAAGGAGTGCATGGTAGCGCTCGCGCACGCGCTCGAAGCCCTTCTCGAAGCGCATCTGAAACCGCTTCAGGAGGCCCGGACGCGCGGCCGCGGTGTCCGCCTCGTGCTTGTGCAGCCAATATTTCGACAGCGTCGGCACCAGGGTGCGCGACAGGATGTAAGAAGCCAGCATGGCGAACACGACCGCCTCGGCGAGCGGCACGAAAAGGTACTTGGCGATGCCGGCGAGGAGAAACATCGGCACGAACACGATGCAGATCGCCAGCGTCGACACCAGCGCCGGCAGGGCAATCTGCTGCGCGCCCGCCAATATCGCCGGCTCCACCTCCTCGCCCTTCTCAAGATGCCAGTTGATGTTTTCGATCGTCACTGTGGCGTCGTCCACGAGAATGCCCACCGCGAGCGCCAGGCCGCCCAGGGTCATGATGTTGATGGTCTGCCCCAGGCCGGCAAGACATGCGAGCGAGGCGAGAATCGACAGCGGGATCGACAGCGAAATGATGAGCGTGCTCTTCCAGCTGCCGAGGAAGAGGAGAATCATGAGACCGGTCAGCGCCGCGGCGATCACCGCCTCGCGCACGACGCCGTCAATCGCCGAGCGCACGAACAGCGACTGATCACCGATCGCCTGGATCTTCAGCGCCGCCGGCAGCGTTGCCTGGATTTCCGGCAGCCTCTTCTTGATGCTGTTGATGACGTCGAGCGTCGAACTCGTGCCGCTCTTCAAGACACTCATGAGCACCGCGCGCCGCCCTTCGAGGCGCGCAATGTTGGTCTGCGGAGGGTAGCCGTCGCGCACATGCGCGACGTCGCGAACATAGACGACGCTGCCGTTGTGCGCGCTGATCGGCAGGTCGTTCATCTCGGCTACCGTCTTCGGGCTGGCGTTGACGCCAATATAGTATTCAAGGTCGCCGACTTTCTGGGTTCCGGCGGGGAGGATCAGGTTCTGCGCGGCGATGGCGTTCGTGACGTCGGAGCCGGAAAGGCCCTTGGAGCGCAGCGCCGAGGGATCGAGGTCCACCTGCACCTGGCGCTGCTTGCCGCCGTACGGGTAGGGCATGGCCGCACCCGGAATGGTGGCCAAGCCGGTGCGCACGAAGTTGTTGCCGAGATCGAAGATCTCAGCCTCCGACAGGGAGTCGCTCGAGAGCGCGAGTTGAATGATCGGCACGGTGGAGGCGTTGTAGGCGAGGATGAACGGCGGCGTCGTACCCGGCGGCGACTGGCGCAGCTGCGTCTGCGACACGCCGGTGATCTGCGCAAACGAGAGCTCCTCGTTCGCCGTCGGCTGAAAGAAGTACTTCACCACCGCGATGCTGTTCAGCGACTGCGACTCGGTGTGCTCCACGTCATTGACGGTCGTCTGCGCCGTGCGCTCGCTGAAGAGAATGATGCGGGTGGCCATCTCCTCGGGCTGCAGGCCGACGTAATTCCAGATGGCGGCAACGACCGGGATGTTGATAGTCGGGAAAATGTCCTTCGCGGTGCGCAGAATCGCGAACACGCCCATCAATAGAATCAGGATCGCGAGAACGATGAACGTATACGGGCGCTGCAGTGCAATTTTGACGATCCACATACCGATTTTCCGCTCGCTCTCTGCCCTAGGCGCGCAGGGGCTAGTTGGGATCGCCTTCGTTCTGCCACGCGTCCACGGCTAGCTTGTCAGCCCGTGGCAGCGGCTGGGCGGCGCCGCCCGGCGCGCCCGCGGCGGCGGCGAGCGCCTCGTTCACCAGCGCCTGCGCTTCGGCCAGAATGTCGCGCAGGTGATCATTGCCGCGGAAGCTCTCGGCGTAGATCTTGTAGATGTCCTCGGTTCCCGAGGGCCGTGCCGCAAACCAGCCGTTCTGCGTGACGACCTTCAAGCCGCCGATGGGCGCGTCGTTGCCCGGTGCGCGCGTGAGGAGCTTTTCAATCTTCTCGCCCGCAAGCTCGGTGCGCTTCACCTGCGTGGGTGAGAGCATCGCGAGCACTGCCTTTTGTTCGGGGGACGCCCGCGCCTCGACGCGATCGGCGGCGGGCTCGCCCAACTCGCGAGTGAGTTCGCGATACAGGGCACCCGGATCGCGCCCCGAGCGCGCCGTAATCTCCGCGGACAGGAGCGCGGCTGCAATTCCATCCTTGTCCGTGGTCCACACCGCGCCGTCGGTGCGCAGGAACGTCGCCCCCGCGCTCTCCTCCGCCCCGAAGCCGAGCGTGCCGTCGGCGAGCCCCGCGACGAACCATTTGAAGCCCACCGGCACCTCATAAAGCCGGCGCGGCAGTCGTGCCGCTACGCGGTCAATCATCGCGCTACTCACCAGGGTCTTGCCCACCGCGGCGGCTGCGCTCCAGCGCGGACGATTGCGGAACATATAGTCGATCGCCACGCTCAAATAATGATTCGGTGGCAAGAGGCCGGCGCTGCGCGTCACGATGCCATGGCGGTCGTGGTCGGTGTCGCAGCCGAAGGCGACGTCAAAGCGATCCTTCATGCCGATCAGCCGCTGCATGGCATAGGCCGAAGAGGGATCCATGCGGATGCGACCATCCCAGTCGCGGGTCATGAAGCTGAAGGTCGGATCGACCTCTTCGCTCACGACCGTGAGATCAAGGCCGTAACGCTCGCCAATCCGCGCCCAGTAGTGCACGCCCGCGCCGCCCATCGGATCGACACCTAGGACGAGATGCGCGTTCTTGATAGCCTCCATATCGATCACATTGCAAAGATCGCCGACATAGGCGTCGAGATAATCGTGCTCGCGGGTGGTCGCGGCGCGGCGCGCCTGCTCGACGGGCACGCGTGTCACGGCCTTGAGGCCCTGCGCAAGCAGCGCGTTCGCCGCCGCTTCGATCCACGCGGTAATTGCGGTGTCGGCCGGGCCGCCATCCGGCGGGTTGTACTTGAAGCCGCCGCTGTCGGGCGGATTGTGCGACGGCGTCACGACGATGCCGTCGGCAAGATGCGCCGTGCGCCCGCGGTTATACACCAGGATCGCGTGCGAGATGGCGGGTGTTGGCGTGTACTCGCCGCCCTTCGAGATCCTGGTTTCAATACCATTGGCCGCCAGCACTTCGAGCGCGCTCTGCAGAGCGGGCGCGGACAAGGCGTGCGTATCGATGCCGATGAAAAGCGGACCATCGATCCCCTGCTTCTTGCGGTAGCCGCAGATCGCCTGGCTGATCGCAAGGACATGCGCCTCGTTGAAGGTGCCGTCGAAGGAAGTGCCGCGATGGCCGGACGTGCCGAAGGCCACGCGCTCGCCCGGCACGCCCGGGTCCGGACGACGGCTGTAGTACGCGGCGATGAGCTTCGCGACATCGAGCCGTTCGCCTGCCTGCGCAGGCTTTCCGGCGAGCGGGCTGAGCGTGGTACTCATGGCGCACTCCGGCGCAGCCGGCGGTAGCGGCGGATCAGCGCATTCGTCGAGCTGTCGTGGCGAAGATCGGGGTCGGTGCCGCTCGCCAGCTCCGGCACGATCCGGTTCGCGAGCACCTTGCCGAGTTCGACGCCCCACTGGTCAAAGGAATCGATGTTCCAGATCACGCCCTGCGTGAAGACACTGTGCTCGTAGAGCGCAACCAGAAGCCCGAGCGTATGCGGGGTCAGGCGCTCGGCGAGCAGCGTGTTCGTCGGGCGATTGCCCTCGAAGGTGCGATGCGCCACCAGCGCGCTTTTCGTCCCGGCAGCCGCGACTTCCGCGGCGGTCTTGCCAAACGCGAGAGCCTCGGTCTGCGCGAAGAGATTGGCGAGCAGCAGGTCGTGATGCGGGCCGAGGGGATTCAAGGTCTGGCAGAAACCAATGAAGTCGCAGGGGATGAGCCGCGTGCCCTGGTGGATGAGCTGGTAGAACGAGTGCTGGCCGTTGGTGCCGGGCTCGCCCCAGTAGATGGGCCCGGTCTGCGCGCCGACGGGTGCGCCTTCGAGCGTCACGTGCTTGCCGTTGCTTTCCATCGTCAACTGCTGAAGATAGGCGGGAAAGCGCTTCAAGTACTGATCGTAGGGGAAGACCGCGGCGGTCTGCGCGCCGAAGAAGTCGTTATACCAGACGGCGAGCAGGCCCATGAGCGCCGGCAGGTTGCGCTCGAAGGGCGCGCTGCGAAAATGCTCATCCATCGCATGAAAGCCGGCGAGCATGGCGCGGAAATTATCCGCGCCGATCGCGAGCATGGTCGACAGGCCGACCGCCGAGTCCATCGAGTAGCGTCCGCCGACCCAGTCCCAGAAACCAAACATGTTCTGCGGGTCGATGCCGAACTTCGTGACCTCCGCGGCGTTGGTCGACACGGCGACAAAGTGCCGGCGTACGGCACGCACGTCGCCGAGTTTGCGCAAGCTCCAGTCACGCGCCGTGTGGGCATTGGTCAGGGTCTCGAGCGTCGTGAATGTCTTGGAACAGACGATGAACAGGGTTTCCTCGGGATCGAGATCGCGGGTGGCTTCTGCGAAGTCCGTGCCGTCGACGTTGGAGACGAAGCGAAACGTCATGTCACGGCGGCTGTAATGCCGCAACGCTTCATAGGCCATCACCGGCCCAAGATCTGAGCCGCCGATGCCAATGTTGATGACATTGCGGATCGCGCGTCCGGTGTGCCCGCGCCAGCCGCCGCTGCGCAGGTCCTCGCAGAAGGCGCTCATGCGCGCGAGCACGGCCTGTACTTCAGGCACGACGTCGGCGCCGTCAACGACGATCCGTTGGCCCGGCGGCGCGCGCAATGCCACGTGCAGCACGGCCCGATCCTCGGTCACATTGATCTTCTCGCCGCTGAACATCGCATCAATGTGCCGCGCGAGGCCGCACTCGCTCGCCAGACGTACGAGGAGCGCGATGGTCTCGTCGGTGACACGATTCTTCGAGTAATCCAGATACAGGCCCGCCGCTTCGACCCGCAGCCGTTCGCCGCGGACCGGATCGGCGGCAAAGAGATCACGCAGATGCAGCGGGCGCACCTTTTGATAGTGCTCAAGGAGCGCGCGCCACGCCGGGCGCTCGGCAAGCGCCTTGGTTGCGTCTGCGGCGCTCGTGCTCACGCGCGCCCCACACTCTTCTCTCTGGAGGTGAGAGCGGCGCATTTCGTGGCCAGCACATCCATCAGATCGCGCCACGACTTGGTGAAAGCCTCGGCGCCCTCGTGCTGCAGCTGCGCCGCCAGTTGATTCGGCTCCACGCCGTCGTGGGCGAGCTCCGCGAGCACATTTTCGGCGTCGCCGCCGTCGAGCGGCATGACCCCGTGCAGGCGGCCGTGCTCGGCAAAAGCGTGCAAGGTCTTCTCCGGCATCGTATTGACGGTATCGGGTGCAGCGAGCGCCTCCACATAGAGCGTGTCGGCGGCGTCCGGATCCTTGGTGCCGGTGCTGGCCCACAGCAAACGCTGTGCGCGCGCCCCGGCGCCGGAGAGCTTGCGCCAGCGCGCTGAATCCAGGAGCTCGCGATAGGCCCGGTAAGCCTGCTTCGCGATGGCAATTCCCAGGCGATTGCGCAGTGCCCGCGGCACCTTGTCCTTCACGGCCACGTCCCAGCGGCTGACGAAGAGCGATGCGACCGAGCCCACTCTCGGGTCGAGGCCTGCGGCGATGCGCCGCTCGATTCCGCGCAGGTAGGCTGCGGCCGCCGCGACGTATTGCGCGCTCGAAAAGAGCAAGGTCACATTCACGGGAACACCTGCAAAGATCGACTGCTCGATCGCGGCGAGGCCGGCGCGTGTCCCCGGAATCTTGATGAAGAGGTTCGGGCGTTGCGCACGCTGGTGCAGTTGCTGTGCCGCCTTGACGGTGCCGGCGGTGTCGTTCGCGAGCAGCGGCGACACTTCCAGCGACACCCAACCGTCGACGCCGTCCGTGGCGTCATGGACCGGGCGGAATAGATCCGCGGCCTGCGTCAGATCCTCGAGGGCGAGATCAAAGAACAGCGCCTCACCGCCACCGCCCGCGGCGATTCTGCGCGCGATCGCATCATCATAGGCACCACTTTTCTTGATGGCTTCGTCAAAGATTGTGGGATTGGAGGTGAGTCCGGTCACCGACAGATCGGTAATGTAGCCGCGCAGCGTGCCATCCGTGAGCAGGCGGCGCGTAATGTTGTCAAGCCAGAGGCTCTGACCCAGGTCATGCAGTTGCTGCGTGGTTTTCACAAGTCCTCCAATCGCGTGCGTTCGAACTGAATGGTGCCGGACAAGGCAGGCGGAAATTGTTTTGCATCAGCATCTCAAAGGCCGTTGCCTGCCCCGGGTTGGGGCGGTACGGCGGTGCCCATGGTGCACCGGCGGGACCGGATCGAATAGGGTCATCGCGCAAAGGCAGTCGAGTCCCATGACGAACGCCGCCAGGCGCCGTAATGGCGTGCCGCCGCAGCGATTTCCGTGATACGCGCGATGACGGCAGCGCAGCCGCATGCCCGGTAAACTGCGTTAGGGAGCAAAAGACGTGCCCATTCCCGTGACGGCGAGCCGGTAGCAGTCCGTGTCGGCACCTTGGGCGGTGATCGGGGGTTCGGCTGTTCAGCGTCTCGTGCATTCCGGGTCGCCCGCTTCGCACGCAGCTCGGCTTAAAGCGCACGACGGCCCTCACTTGTCTTGCGGCGAAGAACGCCAGTCGCGGTGGGCGGCACCCCGCACGAGAGGCATGGCGGTCACGACGATTCGCGTCAAGGGCGTGGGAGCGCCCGAGTGGCCAAGCTCCTCGGCATACGATCGTTATAAATCAATATAAAATTGAGTCAAATTAAAAGTTATTTATCGAAGGTCGGGCGGCCGCGCGTCGCGCATCCGACCCGTTCCCGCGTGAACGGTGCGCCTCGCAGCCGCCGTGCTCACACGACTTCAAATAAACCGGCTGCTCCCATGCCGCCGCCGACACACATGGTGACCACCACGTACTTGACGCCGCGTCGGCGTCCTTCAATCAGCGCATGCCCCACCAAGCGCGAACCGGTCACGCCGTACGGATGCCCGACGGCGATTGCGCCGCCGTCAACATTGAGAGCATCATTGTCGATGCCGAGTCGATCGCGGCAGTAGATGACCTGCACCGCAAACGCCTCGTTGAGCTCCCACAGTCCCACGTCCGCCTGGCGGATCCCGGCGCGCGCGAGCAGCCGCGGCACCGCGAACACCGGTCCAATGCCCATCTCGTCCGGCTCGCAGCCGGCGACCGCAAAGCCGCGGAAAATCCCGAGGGGCGCAAGACCGCGCTGCTCCGCGAGCTTGGCATCCATCATGACGCAAGCGGACGCGCCATCCGAGAATTGGCTGGCGTTGCCGGCCGTGATGCAGCCGCCGGAAATCGCCGGCTTGATTTTGGCAACGCCCGCGAGCGTCGTATCCGGCCGAATGCCTTCATCGGTTGTCGAAGTCAGCTCCCGGGTATACAGGCGGCCCGTGTCCCTGTCGGCGCTGGCCGCTGTCACCGTGATCGGGAAGATTTCCGCAGCGAATCGGCCCGCCGCCTGCGCGGCGCTCGCGCGCAGCTGGCTCTGCACGCCGTACTCATCCTGCCGTTGCCGGTCGATGGCATAGCGCTGGGCGACGTTTTCCGCCGTCATCAGCATGGGCATGTAGATCTCGGGCTTGCGCTCATTCAGCCACGAGTCGTGGATCATGTGGGTGTTCATCTCGTTCTGCACACACGAGATCGATTCCACGCCCCCGGCAACCGCGACCGGCACGCCGTCCAGGATCACGCGTTGCGCCGCGATGGCGATGGCCTGCAAACCCGACGAGCAGAAGCGGTTCACGCTCAGGCCGGAAGCCGTGACCGGCAGGCCCGCCCGCAGCGCAATCTGGCGCGCGATGTTGAGGCCGGCCGCGCCTTCGGGAAACGCCACTCCGAAAATGACGTCCTCAATTTCCGCGGCGTCGATGCCCGCGCGAGCGACTGCATGTGTGAGCGCGTGCGCTCCAAGCGTGGCGCCGTGCGTCATGTTGAACGCGCCGCGCCACGCCTTGCAGAGCGGCGTGCGGGCGGTTGACACGATGACGGCCGTTCTCATGAAGCGCTCCGTTAGATCCCGCGAGGCGGCGGGTCAGCCATTGAAGGTCTTGCCGTCGGCGGCGAGACGCGCCAGCAACGTCGCCGGCGTCCAGGAGCCGGGGTCACTGACCGGGTTCGCTGCAAAGCGGCGCATCGCCCGCACGACCGGCGCAAGCCCCACGCTATCCGCGTAGAACATGGGCCCGCCGCGAGCTACCGGAAAGCCATAGCCCGTGAGGTACACGACGTCGATGTCCGAGGCACGCGCGGCAATGCCCTCTTCCAGAACCTTTGCGCCTTCGTTGATGAGGGCATAGACGCAGCGCCGGATGATCTCGTCATCGCTGATGCGTCGCCGCGTCAAACCCGCGCTGTGCGCGAGGTCGAGGATGATCCGCTCCACCTGCGGGTCTGCCAGAGCGTCGCGGCCGCCCGGTTCATAGCGATAGTAGCCCCTGCCGCTCTTCTGGCCGAAGCGCCCGAGCTCAACAAGACGGTCGGCGATCGGCGAGTGCGGCGCGTCGGGCCGCTCGGTGTAGTGTCGCTGGCGGATGTGGCCTGCGACGTCGTTGCCCGCCAGATCCCCCATGCGGCAGGGTCCCATCGCCCACCCCCAGCGCTCGAGCGCGCGATCCACCTGCTCGGGCAGGCAACCCTCGAGCAGCAGCAACTCCGCCTGGCGCATGTACGGCGCAAGCATGCGATTGCCGATGAAGCCGTCGCAGACGCCCGCGACGACTCCGACCTTGTTGAGCCGTTTTGCAAGTGCAAGGCTGCTGGCCAGCACCTCCTTCGACGTCGCCCTGCCGCGCACAATCTCGAGCAGGCGCATCACGTTCGCCGGGCTGAAGAAATGCAGGCCGAGTACCTCCGCCGGCCGCGCCGTGAAGCCTGCGATGGTGTCGACGTTGAGCGTCGAGGTGTTGGTTGCGAGGATCGCTCCCGGCTTCGCGCGCGCATCGAGCTCCTGAAATACCCGGCGCTTCACCTCGAGGTCCTCAAATACGGCCTCGATGAGGATGTCAGCGCAGGCGAGCTCCTGCGGGTCGAGAGTCCCGCTGATGAGTCCGGCGCGGCGCTGCAGATCTTCCGCTGAGAGTGTGCCCTTGCGCGCGGCGCTCTCGTAGTTCCTGCGCACGACGTCGAGTCCCTTCTCAAGCGCCGCCGCACTGGCATCGAGCACCGTGACCGCAATGCCGGCGTTCGCAAAGCTCATTGCAATGCCGCCGCCCATGGTGCCGGCACCAATCACGGCGGCGGTGCGGATCGTGCGCAGCGCCGTGTCCGCCGGCACGTCGGCAATCTTGGCAGCGGCGCGCTCGGCAAAGAACGCATGCCGCAGCGCCGCCGACTCCGCACTTTGCATCAGTCTTGCGAACAGCGCGCGCTCCTCGGCCAGCCCCTCCTCGAAGGCGCCGAGCGAGGCGGCGACGGCGGCGACGCAGGCGGGCGGCGCCGGCAGGTTCTTGGCGAGCGCTTGCACGTTGGCGCGCGCAAATCCGAGGAAACCTTCGGCGTTGGCGTGATGCACCTGCAGGTCGCGCACCCGGGGCAGGGGCCGCAGCGCCGCCACTTCGCCGGCGAAGGCGATCGCCCCCGCCAACAGCTCGCCGTCGATCATGCGGTCAAAGAGCCGCGTGTCGGAGAGCTCCTGGGAGAGGACGGGGCTCCCGAACACAATCATATTGAGCGCCCTCTCGAGTCCCACCAGGCGCGGCAGCCGCTGCGTGCCGCCCGCTCCCGGCAGCAGACCGAGCTTCACTTCAGGCAGGGCGATGCGCGCGCCCGGCGCGGCGACGCGATAGTGGCAGCCGAGCGCCAGCTCGAGCCCGCCCCCCATGGCGATGCCGTCGATGGCCGCGATGACCGGCTTGTCGCTGTCTTCGAGCTCGCTGATGAGCGCGCGCAGGTTGGGCGCGGCAGAAGCCAGTGGCGTACCAAATTCCCGTAGGTCCGCGCCGCCCGAGAAGCCGTTGGCGCTGCCCCTGATGACGATGCTGCGCACGCCAGGCTCGTCCTGTGCGCGCGCGACGCCCTGTGATACGCCGCGGCGCAGCGCATGGCCGAGGCCGTTGACGGGCGGGTTGTCGAGAGTGATCACGGCGACCTCGCCGTGCAGCTCATAGCGCGTGACGCTCATCAAGTCTTTCCTGGCCAGGGGCTGCGCCGCCGATGCCCGCGCACCCCACTAACCGAAGGGGTGACGCAGCACAATCGTCTCATCGCGCTCGGCGCCGGTTGAAATGAGGTCGATGGGTACGCCGACCAGAGTCTGGATGCGCTCGAGGTAAGCGCGCGCGGCAGCGGGCAGACTCGCGTAGCCCGTGATGCCGACGGTCGATTCCTTCCATCCGGCCATCTCTTCATAGACCGGCTCGATCTCGCCGTAGGTCTCGACCGACAGCGGCGGCTCCGCGACAACCTTGCCGTCGATGCGATAGCCGACGCAGATGCTGAGTGTGTCAAGACCGTCCAGCACGTCGAGCTTGGTGACGCACAGGCCCGACACGGTGGAGTTGATGATGGCGCGGCGCAGCGCGACCGCATCGAACCAGCCACAGCGGCGCCGGCGTCCGGTCACGGAGCCAAACTCATGGCCGACGCGCGACAGGTGCTCGCCGTACTCATCGAAGAGTTCGGTGGGGAACGGCCCGGCGCCGACGCGCGTGGTATAGCCCTTGACGATGCCGATGACGGTGTCAAAGGCGCGCGGGCCGATGCCCGTGCCCGAGCTTGCAAAGCCGGCGGTGGTATTTGAGGAGGTCACATACGGATAGGTGCCGAGATCCACATCGAGCATGGCCCCCTGCGCGCCCTCGAACAGGACGTTGGCGCCGGACACGCGCAGCTTCTGCAGCGCGAGCGTCACGTCTGTGATGAGCGGCTCGATCCGGGCGCCGAGCGCGAGCTGGGTGTCGAGCGTGCTCTGAAAATCCACCGGCGGCAGCCGGTAGTAGTGCTGCAGGATGAAATTATGAAAGTCGAGCACTTCGCCCAGTCGCGCCGCGAAGTGGTCGCGCTTGAACAGGTCGGCGACGCGCAGCGCGCGGCGCCCGGCCTTGTCCTCGTACGCCGGTCCGATGCCCCGACCCGTCGTGCCAATGGCATTGACGCCGCGCGCCTGCTCGCGCGCGCGGTCCAGCAGCACGTGCGACGGTAGAATGAGGGGGCAGCTCGGCGAGATGCTCAAACGCTCAAAGACCGGCACTCCCTGCTGGATGAGGAGCTCCGCTTCGCTCAAGAGCGCCTCCAGCGACAGCACCACGCCGTTGCCGATGAAGGAGCGCACCCCGGCGCGCAGGATACCCGAGGGAATCAGCGACAGAACCGTCTTCTTGCCGCCGATGACGAGCGTGTGGCCGGCGTTATGGCCTCCCTGAAAACGCGCCACGGCGACCGCGCGTTCCGTCAACAGGTCGACGATCTTGCCCTTGCCCTCGTCGCCCCACTGGGTGCCGATCACGATGACGAACTTACCCATGGCGCTAACGGACCAGAAAGAGGATCCCGAGGCCGACGAGCATGCTGCCCAAGCCCGCGATGCGCAGCTCCCGGTCGCCCACGTCGAGGAGGCGCGTGAGCGCACGCTTCATGCCGCGCGGGTTCAGAAACGGAGCCATTCCCTCGAGCACCAGGAAGAGCGCGACGGCGGCGATGAGATCCGAGAGGTGGGGCAACATGAGCGTACGATGGCCCGGGGCGCGCGCGGGCGTTCAGCGTTTGCCGGAATTGCCCGGATCCCGCTTGCCGGAAGTGCCCGGATCCTTGAAG
This sequence comes from Steroidobacteraceae bacterium, assembly GCA_035481795.1. Classification (GTDB taxonomy): domain Bacteria; phylum Pseudomonadota; class Gammaproteobacteria; order Steroidobacterales; family Steroidobacteraceae; genus PALSA-1196. The sequence goes on along the minus strand of DATHRI010000018.1, from coordinate 68,314 downwards.
TACTTGAAGAACTCGCCGTCGGGTGTGATGACCAGCACGTCGCCATCCTTGCCGAGCGAGCGGTCGTAGGCCTGCAGGCTGCGGTAGAAGGCGTAAAAGTCGGGATTGCTCGCGTAGGCGCGCGAATACACCTGGGCGGCCTCGGCGTCGGCCTGGCCGCGCACCCGCAGCGCATCACGCTCGGCGTCGGCGAGTATCTCGGTGCGCTGGCGCTCGGCGGTGGCGCGGATGCGCACCGCGGCGCTCGAGCCTTCACCGCGCAGGCGGCTCGCGATCTTCGCGAAATTCTGCTTCATGCTGTCGTAGACGCGCGTGGCGACATCCTCGGGCAGGTCGATGCGCTGCACGCGCACGTCGACGAGCTCGACGCCGAGGCCTGCGACCGCCTGATTGGCCTTGCCAAACATGTCGCTGGTGACCGCGGCGCGCTCCGAGGTGACGATCTGATCGAGCGTGCGCTGCGCGACCACGCTCTTGATGCCGTCCTTGACGATTTCGGACAGGCGCTCCGCGGCGATGTCCTCCACGCCGCCGGTGGCCTGGAAGAAGCGCGACGCGTCATTGACGCGCCATTTGACGTAGAAGTCGACGATCAGGCCGCGATTGTCGTTGGTGAGAAAGGTCTCGCCCTCATAGGACTGCGAGAGAATGCGGCGCTCGAATTTTACGACCTGATCCCACGGCCACTTCCAGTGCAGGCCGGGGTCATAGTCGATGCCGACGATGGCGCCGAACTCGGTGCGGATCGCGACCTGCGTCTCCTGCACGGTGAACACCGAGGTGAGCGCGATCAACAGCGCGATCGCGAGCAGCACTAACAGCGGAGAGAATCGCCGCAACATCAGCGGTCCGTGCGGCTGCGGCTATCGACGCTTGCGGCATCGGAGTCGCCGCTCGCTGCGGCGCGCGCGCCGAGCTCGGTCGTCGGCTCCGGATCCTTCGCGGCGGCGCGCTCCAGGAGCTTATCGAGCGGCAGGTAGATGAGATTGCCGCTACCGCCGCCGGTTTTGGCGTCGAGCAGTACCTTGTGCGAACGCGCCAGGATCGCCTCGAGGGTCTCCAGGTAGAGCCGCTTGCGCGTCACTTCGGGCGCCTGCGCGTAGGCCTGCGCCAGCTGCGTGAATCGCGAGGCCTGGCCCTCGGCGAGCGCGACGACCTGCGCGTGGTAGCCGGCCGCATCCTGCTGCAGCCGCGAGGCGCCGCCCTGCGCCACGGGCAGCACGCCGTTGGCGTAGGCCTGTGCTTCCTTCACGAAGCGCTCCTGATCGGCGAGGGCCTTATTGGCATCGCGCTGCGAGGGAATCACCGCATCGGGAACCTGCACGTCGGTGAGATTCACGGAGGTCACGGTGATGCCGGCGTTGTAGAAATTCAGCGTGCGCTGGATGAGTTCCTTCGTGCGCTGCGTGATGTGCGGGCGGGTCGCACCGACCAGCACATCATCCAGTGTGCTCTGGCCGACGATCTGGCGGAAGGCACTCTCGGAGACGCCGCGCAGGGTCGCCTCCGGGTCGGCTACTTTGAACAACACCTTCACCGGATCGGTGTACTGGTACTGCACCGCGAAGCGCAGCTCGACGAGATTGACGTCGGCGGTCAGCACGCGGGACTTGTAGTCGCTGCTGTTGACGTTCGCGACATTGACCTTCGTCAGCGTCTCGATGGGCCAAGGCCAGCGCCAGCCCCATCCCTGCCCGCGCACGTGCGTCAGGCGGCCGAAGCGCTGGATGACACCGCGCTCGGCGGCCTTGATCTGGAAGAAGCCGCTCGCGAGCCACAGCACCAGCACGATCACGACGATCATGAGGACGAGCGACCCGCCCTCGGTGCCCCCGGGGCGGAACAGCGACTCGAGGCGGCGCTGCCACTCCTTCACCCGCTCATCCAGGCGCGGGCTGCCGGCGGGCCGCCGGCCCCAAGGACTCTGTTGACCGCCGCCGGGTTGGTTCCAAGCCATAGGGATATCTACTTAGGAGTGCCGCGCTGTCGGATTACCGCAAGCTTCAGCGCAGCCTGGTCGCGCCCGAAAAGGGCGCAGATTGTAGGAAGCCCTCCGCGGGCACACAAGCCAATTCGTCTTCGGCGACTTCCAGGATGCGCACGCCGCCCGTGCGGGCAAGCGACAGCAGCTCAAGCATCGGCAGCTCCACGGTGAGCTCGATCGAGCCGTCGGCGCTGCCATGCTCTTCGTGCACCACATGCGCGGCATAGAGCCGGGAGCGTAACGCACCGCCGCTGGCGGGAATCCACAGCCGCGCGCGGCGCGTCGTGCGGGCGAGCCGCTCGGTGATCGCCTGCTCGAGCTCGGCAAGGCCCGCCCGCTGGGCGGCCGAGATCCAGACTGCCGACACACGCCCGTCCGCATCGCGGTCGATGCGCGGCGCAAGCTCGAGCCGATCGATCTTGTTGTAGACGACGATCTGCGGGATTTCCCGCGCGCCGATGTCGGCGAGCACCGCATCCACCTGCGCCATGTGCTCGGCGCGGCGCGCGTCGCTTGCATCCACGACGTGCAGGAGGAGCGTCGCCTCGCGCGCCTCGGTCAGGGTCGACTGGAAGGCGGCGACGAGCTCATGCGGCAGTGCGCGGATGAAACCCACCGTGTCGGCGACCACCACCGGCGTGCCGCCGGGCAAAGTGATGCGCCGAACCGTGGGATCCAGGGTCGCGAAGAGCTGATCGGCAATGTAGGCCTGCGATCCCGTGAGCGCGCGAAACAGCGTCGACTTGCCGGCATTCGTATAGCCCACGAGCGCAATCGACGGCACCGGGATCTCCGCGCGCATGCGCCGGCCGGTCTCGCGCTGCTGCTTGATCTTCTCGAGGCGCTTCGTGAGCACGCGCACCCGCTGACCGATCAGGCGCCGGTCCGTTTCAAGCTGCGTCTCGCCCGGACCGCGCAGGCCGATGCCGCCTTTTTGACGCTCCAGATGCGTCCAGCCGCGCACGAGGCGGCTCGCGATGTGCCGCAGCTGCGCGAGCTCCACTTCGAGCTTGCCCTCGAAGCTGCGCGCGCGCTGCGCAAAGATATCGAGGATGAGACTGTTGCGGTCGAGCACGCGCCGGCCGACATGCTCTTCGAGGTTGCGCTCCTGACTCGGCGAGAGCGCGTGATCGACGAGGATGACGGCGGCGGCGGCCGCGGCCGCCGCGTCGCGCACCTCGTCCGCCTTGCCGCTTCCCATGAAGAAGCGCGGATCGGGGCGCGCGCGCCGGCCGATCACGGTCGCAACCGGTTGAGCCCCGGCCGAACGGGCCAGCTGTTCAAGCTCGCGCAGATCCTCCGGATCGACCGCTGCGCCAAACCCCAGGCGTACGAGTACCGCGCGCTCACCGCTCCTCGGGCGCTCGAACACTCATACCCTCCGTACGGGAAGCATTATTCGGCAGCAGTCTCCGCTGCCACGTCGCCTTCATCGGCCGCCGCCAAGCTGACATTGCGCGCCGGAACGACCGTGGAAATGGCGTGCTTGTACACCATTTGACTGACACTGTTCTTCAGCAATACGACGAACTGATCGAAGGAGTCGATCTGCCCCTGCAGCTTGATGCCGTTCACCAAATAAATGGACACCGGCACGCGCTCTTTTCGTAAGGCATTTAGAAATGGATCCTGCAGCGACTGGCCTTTGGCCATCGTCTTCTCCTTCTTATTGCGGTTTTTTACTTTTTCCGTGAGCACAATCTTAGCATGCGCCTTCAATTAACGGCCAAGCTGGCATAACTCGCGGCGCAATTCCAGGTTCCAGTCGTCGAACGCACCCGAAGCCTGCGGATCGATGCACGCGAGTGTCGCATCCGAGCGAATCCACGTCAGTTGACGCTTGGCAAGCTGTCGCGTCGCAGCGATGCCGCGCGTCACGGCGGCGGCAAGACCGAGCCCGCCGGCCAGGTGCGCCCAGAGCTGCCGATAACCGACCGCGCGCAGGGCGGGAAGGCCGGCTTGCAAGTCGCCGCGACGGTACAAGGACTCGACCTCGCTCAAAAAACCATGCGCCATCATCGTGTTGAAACGCTCCTCAAGGCGCGCATGCAGAGCCGGACGATCGGCAGGGACGAGGGCCCAGCGGCGCACGCGGTACGGCGCCAGCGCACTCGGGCTCGCGCGCTGCAGTTCCGAGAGCCGCCGGCCGGTGGTGAGGCAGACCTCGAGGGCGCGCTGGATGCGCTGTGAATCATTCGGATGGATGCGTGCCGCAGCGCTCGGATCGACGCGCATGAGCTCCTCGTGCAGTTGCGGCCAGCCCTGCCGCGCGGCGCGTGCATCGAGCTCGCGACGCAATTCCAAGGACGCCTGGGGCAGGCGGGCGAGGCCCGACACGAGCGCGCGCAGATAAAGCAAGGTACCGCCCACCACGAGCGGTATATGGCCGCGCGCGTGAATTTCAATGATCCGCGTGGTGGCATCGGCGACGAAGCGCCCTGCGGAGTAGCTCTCGGCCGCGTCACAGATGTCGATCAGATGGTGCCGGACGCGCTCCCGGAGCGCGCGCGGCGGCTTGGCCGTGCCAATGTCGAGCCCCCGGTAGACCATCGCCGAGTCGACGCTCACGATTTCGATGGGATGCTGCTCCGCCGCCCGCAGCGCCCAGTCGCTCTTGCCGGTTCCGGTCGGGCCGGTGAGCACCCACACGGGCGGCGCGTCCGAGGCGACCTCATCCATCAGCGTCCCCGCAGGAACAGATGATCGAGCTGGGACAGCGTCAGGCGTGTCCAGGTGGGACGCCCATGATTGCATTGATTCGCGCGCTCGGTGGCTTCCATCTGTCGCAGCAGCGCATTCATCTCCGGCAGCGTCAGGCGGCGGTGCGCGTGGATCGACGTGCGGCAGGCGAGCGTGCCCAGGAACTTGTCGACGGCGCCGTCCAGATGATGCACACCGGCATCGAGCTCGAGGTCGCGGATGACCGCGGCGACCGTTGCCGCAATATCGCCGCTCGCCAGCAGCGCCGGCACGCGGCGCAGGGCGAGGCGCGTGGGACCGAGCGCATCGAGCTCGAAGCCCGCGCGCTCCCAGCTCGCCCGATCTTCCAGCACGGCGTCGAGCTCGTGCGACTTCACTTCAATGACGACGGGCTCGAGAAGATGCTGCGAGGCGACGGCCTGCGTCGCCGCGTCGACTTTGAACTTCTCATAGAGCACGCGCTCGTGCGCCGCGTGCATGTCAACGAGAATCAGCCCTTCCGCGCTTTGCGCAAGAATGTAGATGCCATGCAGCTGCGCCAGGGCCGTGCCGAGTGGCTGTGCCGGATCTGCCGCCGCCGCGGCCGGAGCCGCGAAATCGCGCACGCCGGCCGCCAGCCTCCACGGATCGCGCCGGCCGTCATCGAAGTCGAGCGGTTGTGCCTGCCCGCCATAGGCTCCGCGGGCGGCGTCCGCCGCGGGCGCCGGCAGGGCGCGCGGCGAAGTGCCGGCAAGGGCCTGCTCGATCGCGCGAAACGCAAAATCATGGATCTGCCGGCTGTCGCGGAAGCGCACTTCGAGCTTCGACGGATGGGCGTTGACGTCGACGAGGCGCGGATCAAGGCTCAGATAGAGCACATACACGGCATGGCGCCCGTGATAGAGCACGTCGCGATAGGCCAGACGCACGGCATTGCTCAGCAGCCGATCGCGCACGCTGCGGCCATTCACGAACCAGAACTGCTGATCCGGCTGAGCGCGCGACGCGGTCGGCAGCCCCACCCAGCCGCTCAAGGTTATCGGGCCGGCGCTGCTGCGCAGCGCCACCGCGCTTGCGAGGAATTCCGGGCCGAGCACGGCGCTCAGGCGCGCCGCCTCGTCTGCGGCGGCCACAGCCGGCGCGTCAAACACGCGGCGTTCGCCGTGCCGCACGCGAAAGCTGACGTCGAAGCGCGACAGCGCAAGCCGCTCCACCCAGCGCATGATGTGGCCGAACTCCGTGGCCTCGCTCCTCACGAACTTGCGCCGCGCAGGCACGTTGAAGAAGAGGTCGCGGATCTCGATGCTCGTGCCCGGGGGATGCGGCGCGGGCCGCACGCCCGTGACGCGGCCGCCGTCAACGCCCATCTCTGCCGCCCGCTCGTCCGCGCCGCGCGGCCGCGACAACAGGCGCAGGCGGGAAACCGAGGCGATCGAAGGCAGCGCCTCGCCGCGAAATCCCAAGGTGGTGACGGCCGCAAGATCCGCGAGGGATGCGATCTTGCTCGTCGCGTGGCGCGCGAGCGCGACCGGCATCTCCTCCGGGTTCATGCCCACGCCATCGTCGCGCACGCGAATGAGTCCGATGCCGCCGCGCTCGATGTCGATGTCGATGCGGTGCGCGCCGGCATCCAAGGCGTTTTCAACGAGCTCCTTGACGACCGACGCGGGACGCTCGATCACCTCACCGGCGGCAATCTGATCGATGAGTTCGCTCGGCAGAACCCGGATCGGCATGAGGGACACTCAACGGACACTGGCCCGCGAGTGTACAGGCGATCAGGGCAGGCTGGGACTGGCCGGTGCCAGCCGGGCGAGTCCCCGGCGCAGCTGTGCGAAGCGTGTTCCGGGCGGCGGATTGGCTGCAAAGAAGCTGCGAATGCCGCTGAAAATGGCGCTCGCGAGCTTCTCCTGTTGGACGCTCGTGCGCAGCCGCCGCTCCTCTTGCGGATTGGAGATGTAGGCCGTTTCGATGAGCATCGACGCCATGGAGCGCGACTTGAGCACGAGGAAGCCCGCCTGCTGCACCGTCGACTTTCGCACCTCACCGACACTGTCGAGTGCGGCGAGCACGCGCTGCGCGGCGATCATGCTGTTACTGATGGCGGCCGTCTGCTGCAGATCAATCAGGACCGGATCGAGCTGCGGGTTGTTGGGCGCAAGCGGCGCGCCGCCCAGGCGGTCAACGGAATTTTCACGGTCCGCGAGCCACTTCGCCGCCTCGCTCGTTGCGCCGCGCTCGGAGAGCACGTACACCGACGCGCCGTCGATGCTGGCATCGCGAATCGAGTCCGCGTGCACCGATACAAATAAATCCGCGTTGGCGGCCGCGGCGCGTCTGCCGCGCTCCGGCAGCATGATGAACTCGTCGCGGTCGCGGGTGAGCACCGCGCGCATGCCAGGCTCTGCATTGATGCGTTGCGCGAGCGCACGGGCGATCGCCAGCGTCACGTCTTTCTCGCGCGTTCCACCATGGCCTATCGCTCCCGGATCATCCCCGCCGTGTCCCGCGTCGACTGCGACGACGATCGACCGATCGGTGTCCTGCGGTGCATGCTGCGCGCGCACCACTTGCGGGGGACTCGTCGATGGCAGTGGCGTCGGCACGGGAGCCGTTTGCACGGGAACCATCTGCACCGGTGCCGTGTGCGCCGGCGGCCCCAACTCGACCAGGAGCTCGTGCCCGGAGCCTTTGGCGCGCAGGTGCCAGTGCACGGCGGGGGGTGAATTCAGCTCCAGCACGACGCGCAGCGTGCCATCGCGCTGCGGACCGGTGCGTATCGCGGCGACCACGCCGCCGGGTTGCGGCAGGTGTACGGTGCGTCCGAGCCGCGTGTGCCGAAGATCAATGACGACGCGCGTCGGGTGCGTCAGCGTGAACACGCTTTGCCGCACGACATCCGATAGAGCGAGCGCGACACGGGCCCCTGCAGCATCGAGCTCGATATCGCGCAGCTCAACGGGCGGCGCAGCCAGAGTCGCGGCGGATAAAGTCAGGCCCCCAGCTAGAAAGAACAGTCTTATCATGGACTTCGCAATCGAACCTAGCACCTAATCTACGATCATGGCGCGGTGAGTTCAAGCACCCGCTTGCGCAAGCCAGGCCTCCCCCAGACGCGTCGCCGCGGTCACGACGATCTGGTGCGCCTCTTTGGCACAGGTCAGCGCCACGAGCAGGTCCGCCGGGGGCAGGCGGCCCGCGGCGCGCTCCGGCCATTCAATGAGCCACAGGTAGCCGGGGCGCGCCCAATCGCGCAGACCCAGGGGCTCGAGCTCCGATTCATCCTGCAGCCTATACAGATCGAGGTGCAGGAGGGTCAGCGCTTGCAGCTCGTACAGCTCGACCAGCGTGTACGTCGGGCTGCGCACGAGGGCGGTGACGCCGCAGGCCGCGAGAAACCCGCGCGCCCAGGTCGTCTTGCCGGCGCCCAGGTCCCCCGACAGGTAGACGGCCGCAAACAGATCGGCGTTCCGGGGGCGGGCGCGCGCAAAGCGGGCGCCGTCCTCTTCGGTTTCCGCGGCAGAGCTCGTCAGGCGCATGCGCGCGGCCGCTAGCGATTGACCCAGGTTCGTAGCTCGTGCGCGATGTCGCTCGCGATCAGGCCGCGCTCGCCGCCATTGCGCGCGGCGCTGTCGCCCGCCATCGCGTGCACCCAGACGCCGGCGCGCGCCGCGCAGGCCGGATCGCGGCATTGCGCGAGAATCCCGGCGATCGCTCCGGTGAGGACGTCCCCGGCGCCGGCTGTTGCCATGCCGGGATTGCCGCGCTCACACAATCCTGGAATCGCGCCTGACGTTGCGATGAGCGTGCCCGCCCCTTTGAGCACGACGGTGCCGCCGTAGCGCTCAAGCAGCGCATCGAGCGCGGCGAGCCGGTCCTGCTGCACCATCTGCGCGCTGCTGCCGAGCAGGCGCCCCGCCTCCCCCGGATGGGGCGTGAGGATCCAGTCATCGCGCCGCCGCGGTGCGATGCTCAAAAGATTGAGCGCGTCCGCATCGACGACCAGGGGCTTGCCGCATGCGAACACGCGCTCCAGTACCGCGCGTGCCCAGCCCGTACGCCCGAGACCCGGGCCGACGGCCACGACGTCCGCATGCTCCAGCGCATCCGCCAGGTCGTCCGCGTGAGTGACCGCATGACAAATCAATTCGGGGCGTCCGCAGGCGATCGCGGCGACGTTATCCGGCGCCACCGCAACCGTCACCAGGCCCGCGCCCACCCGCAGGCAAGCTTCGCCCGCCAGGCGGGTGGCTCCCGGCATCCCTGCGCCACTGCCGACGATCAGTACGCGGCCAAAGTCGCCCTTGTTAGCCGCGCGCGCGCGCGGCGGCAAGGCGCGCGCGACCTCCGACTCGGTAATGCGTTCAAGCCGCGGGCGAAACTCCGGCGTTGCGGGCGCCGCGATTTCCAGGTCATCAAAAAACACATTGCCGGCAAAGTCCGGTCCGTCGCCGACAAAGAGGCCCGTCTTCAGAGCGATGAAGCACACGGTGCCCGTCGCGCGCACCGCGCTGCCGAGGGCGACGCCGCGATCGGCATCGAGCCCCGAGGGCACATCGAGCGCAAAGACCGGGCGCCCCGAAGCGTTCATCGCGTGGATGACCGCGGCGGCCTCGGCGCGCACGGCGGAGAAAAGTCCCGTGCCGAGAAGAGCGTCCACGATGACCTCGCCCGCCTGCAGATGCGCTGCGGCAAAGGGCTGTATGCGCCCGCCGCTCGCCCTGAAATCCTGACAGGCTTGCTGGGCAGCGCCGCGCAGCGCATCCACGGGGCTCGCGGCCAGCGCCGTAGCCGTCAGACCCGCCGCCTGGGCGAAGCGTGCCAGCACATAGCCGTCGCCGCCGTTGTTGCCGCCGCCACACACGATGACGATGTTGTGCGCCGTCGGCCAGCGCGTTCGCAGGTAGCGCAGCGCCGCCTCGCCCGCGCGCTTCATGAGCGTGTAGTCCGGTACGCCGAGTGTGCCGATGGCGTAACGATCGAGCGCGCGAACCTGCGCGGTGGTGTAGAGCGGCGTCGGCAGCGGCATCAGCCGATTATACTGACCCACATGGTGAACGGGCCCACCGCAGTCGAGCTTGCCGACCTCAAAAAGGATCTGCGCATCCTCGCGCGCAGCCTGGGGTTTGATGCATTGGGTGTCGCCGCTGTTGAGCTCGGCAGCGACGAGCGACACCTGCAGAACTGGCTCGCCGCGGGATTCCACGGCGAGATGCACTACATGCAGCGCCACGGCACCAAGCGCAGCCGTCCGCAGGAGCTCGTGCCCGGAACCGTGCGCTGCATCAGCGTGCGCATGAACTACTGGCCCGCGGAGGCCCGCGATGCGGCCAGTGCGCTCGCCGATCCCAGCTGCGGTTACGTCTCGCGCTACGCCCTGGGGCGCGACTATCACAAGCTCATGCGCCGCAGCCTCGCCAAACTTGCGCTCGCCGTCGCCGCGCGCATCGGGTCCTTCGGCTACCGCGTCTGCGTCGACACCGCGCCGGTGCTGGAGAAGGCGCTCGCGCGCGATGCGGGCCTCGGGTGGATCGGAGCCCATACGAATCTCATCGCGCGCGATGCCGGCTCGTTCTTCTTTCTGGGCGAGATCCTCACGGATCTGCCTCTGCCGGTGGATGCGCCGGCGAGCGCCCACTGCGGCACCTGCAGCGCCTGCATTCCCGCATGTCCCACGCAGGCGATCGTCGCGCCGCTGCGGCTTGACGCACGGCGCTGCATCGCCTATCTCACGATCGAGCATCCGGGCAGCATTCCCGAAGCGCTGCGCCCTGCCATCGGCAACCGCATCTACGGCTGCGACGACTGCCAGCTCGTGTGTCCGTGGAACAAATTTGCGCAGGCGGCGAGCCATCCGGATTTCAAGGTGCGTCACGCGCTCGACGCGTCGCGCCTCACTGAGCTCTTCGCCTGGACGGCGCAAGAATTCGATCAGCGTATGCGCGGCTCGTCGATCTACCGCATCGGCTACGAGCGCTGGTTGCGCAACATCGCCGTCGCACTCGGCAATGCGCCGCGCTCGGCCGAGGTGAGCGCGGCGCTGCATGCGCGGCGCGAGGACGCATCGCCCCTGGTGCGCGAGCACGTCGCCTGGGCGCTCGAGCGCCACAGCGACGTCAGCGCGGCTTGAGGTTGTCGATGAGCCGGGCCCGACCCAGGCGCGCCGCCGCGAGCACTACAAGCTCCTGCGAGGTCGCGCGCGGCGGGCTCAGGTCGCGCGCCGCGAGCACCGCGAAGTATTCGGGCTGAAAGCCCGCGGCCGCGAGTTCGAGGATCCCCGCGCGCTCGATCGCCGCAAAGTCGCGGTCCGCGGCCAGGCGCTGAACGGCGTTTTGCAATGCGGCGTACAGGCGCGGAGCGATCTTGCGCTCCGCGGCCGTCAGATATTGATTGCGCGAGCTCATCGCCAACCCGTCCGCCTCGCGCACGGTCGGGGCCGCCACGATCTCGATGGGAAAGCACATATCCGCCACCATGTGGCGGATGATCGTCAGCTGCTGAAAATCCTTCTCGCCAAACACCGCGATGTCCGGCGTCACGATGTTGAAGAGTTTTGCGACGACGGTTGCGACCCCTTCGAAATGTCCGGGCCGAAACTGTCCGCACAGAATGCGCGACAGCCCCGGCACCTCAACACGGGTGGCACGCTCGAGGCCGTCCGGGTAGATCTCCTGCGCATCCGGCATGAACATCAGATCGCAGCCCGCGCCGGCGAGCATCTCGGCGTCCTTGGCCGCGGTGCGCGGATAGTGCGCGAAGTCCTCATTCGGGCCAAACTGCATCGGATTCACAAAAATGCTGGCGACGAAGCGCTCGGCGCCGCGGCGCGCCGCGTCAATGAGGCTGATGTGGCCCGAATGCAGATTGCCCATCGTCGGAACAAAGGCGACGCGGGCGCCGCCCGAGCGCCAGTGCCGCACCCGTTCCCGCACCGCAGCGGTGGTCGTGACCGTTTCCATCGGCTTAGTGCGGCGCGCTCAGAATGAATGTTCTGCCGCCGGATACTCGCGCTTCTTCACGGCGGCCACGTAGTTGCGCAGCGCCTGCAGGTTCGTGCCCGCGTCAGTCATGAAGTTCCTGACGAAGCGCGGCTTGCGGCCGGTCGTGATGTCGAGTACGTCATAGAGTACGAGGATCTGTCCGTCGGTATGCGGGCCCGCGCCAATGCCGATGACCGGCACATGCACGGAGGCCGTGACCTTGCGCCCGAGCTCCGTCGGAATGCACTCCAGGAGCAGCATGTCGGCGCCTGCCGCCTCGAGGTTCTTGGCATCGTTCAGCATGCGCTCGCCGGCCTCGAGGTCGCGTCCCTGCACGCGAAAGCCGCCGGACTTGTGCACCGACTGCGGCTTCAATCCCAGGTGCGCGCACACCGCGATGTCGTGGCCGGTCAAAAACTCGACAATCTCGGTCTGACCCGCGCCGCTTTCCAGCTTGACCATCTTCGCGCCGCCCTCCTGCATCAGGCGCACGGAGTTCGCGAGCGCCTGCTCCTTGGACGGGTAGCTCATGAAGGGCAGGTCCGCCATGAGAAACGGGCGATTCAAGCCGCGCGCCACCGCGCGGCAATGGTAGACAACGTGATCCATGGTCACGGGCACGGTCGTGTCATGGCCCTGGATCACCATGCCCAGCGAATCCCCCACCAACACCACGTCCGCGTCCGCCTCGTCGACCAGCGCGGCGAAACTTGCGTCGTAGCAGGTGAGGCAAGCGATCCGCTCGCCCTCCTCCTTCATGCGCGCAAGCGTCGTCAGCGTGACCGGGGGTCGCGTCGAGTCGCGTAACTGCAAATGTGTGTACATGGCTCAGATCGCACGATGCCGGAGCGGATTGTAATAGAGGCGGCCGCGCTTCATGCGGCCGATCGTCGCCGTGAGCTCGTCGTAGTCCGCCTGGCTTGAAATCGGATCGATGGTCGCGGCGTTGACGATCAACAAGGGCGCCGCATCGTACTCGTGAAAGAAGCGCGCGTAGGCTTCGTTCAGGCGCGTCAGATACGCGCGCTCGATGCGCTGCTCAAAATCGATGCCGCGGCGGGCGATACGCTCCAGCAGCACATCGACCGGCGCCTGCAGGTAGATGACGAGATCCGGCTTCGGCGGATGAATGTCGAGTTTGGCATGCACCTGTTCGTAGAGGACGTACTCGGCCTCATCGAGGGTGACGCGGGCAAAGAGCCGGTCTTTTTCGAAGAGGTAGTCCGCCACGCGCACCGGCGCAAACAGATCCTGCTGGGCGAGCGCCGTGAGCTGCTGCGCACGCTGGAAGAGAAAGGCCAGCTGCGCCGGGAAGGCGCCGACGCGCGGATTGCGGTAAAAGCGCTCGAGAAACGGATTCTGTGCCGCCTGCTCCAGCACGAGCTCCGCCGACAAGGTCTCGGCGAGCCGCTGTGCGAGACTCGTCTTACCGACGCCGATGGGCCCCTCGACGACGATGAAGCGATGCGCGGCCTTGCCTTTCATAGCGGCCAGATGTCCGCGGCGCTCGCCCGCGCCACAAGCTCGGCCACGCGCCCCACGCCGGGCACATCCAGATCCGGTGCGATGTCAGCGAGCGGGCGGAGCACGAAATTACGCTCGGCGATACCCGGGTGGGGTAAGGCGAGATTGCCGCCGTAGGAGCACTCGCGGCCGTAGACGAGAAGGTCAAGATCGATCACGCGCGGACCCCACTTCTGGTGGAGTGCGGGGCGTCCCAAGCGCCTCTCAAGCCCCTGCAGCTCCGCGAGCAACTTCCTCGAGTCAAGCTGCGTGAGCCCACCGACCGCGGCATTCACGAAGTCCGGCTGCGCGATGGAACCGAGCGGCCGCGACCCGTAGAGCGGCGAGACGCATACCACGCGAGTCGCCGGGAGCGCGCCCAACTCTGCGACCGCGAGCCGCACCTGCGCGGCGGGGTCATCGACATTGCTGCCGACCCCGATATAGACGGGTTGCCAAATCATCACCCCCCGCCCTCATACGGGGCCGGCGCGGCGCGGCCGCCGCCGGCTGCGGGCGCCACGTCGCGCGCCCGCCGGACGCGGTCCCGCCTGACCTTCGAGGCCTGCCAACAACTCTTCGCGCTCCGCGGGCGCGGCGGCCTGCAGGCGCGTCCACCACTGCGCACGCTCTGGTACGGCAAGACCCGCTTGCGCGCGCAGCAACAGCAAGTCATAGGCTGCGCGAAAGCGCGGATGCTCGAGCACCCGCAGTGCGCGCCGGCCGCGCGGATGCTCGAGGCGCGGCTGCAATGCGAACATCTCCCGCAAACCGAGCGAGAAGCGCCGCGGGATCAATACGTGCTTTTGCGCTTCGCGAACCGCGCGGTCACAGGCATCCAAAATCGTCGCGATGTCATGCCAGAGTTCCGGCGGCGCCGCTTCAATCAGGCGCGCGATCGGCCCGTACAACAGCAGGGCAAAGAGAAAACTCGGCGTGACGGCTTTGCCGTCGCGGACACGCAGGTCGGTATTCGCGAGGCCACCGACCAGGAGCTTCTCGGCTGCCGCCCCGCGACTCGATTCAAGGTACTCGTTGACCGAGGGCAGCAGTGCCGCCAGCAGACCGCGGCGCCGCAGCACTTCGAGACTGCGCACACCGCAGCCGTTCAAGAAGAGCTTCAAGGTTTCATCGAATAAACGAGCGGGCGGGACATCCGCGAGCCGGCCGCGCAGTCGCTGCAGCGGCTCCGCGGTGGCCGGGTCAAGATCAAAGCCGAGCTTTGCCTCGAAGCGGGCCGCGCGCAGCATGCGCACCGGATCCTCGCGATAGCGCGTGTCCGGGTCGCCTATCAGCTTGAGGCGGCGCGCGGCAATATCCTCCGCGCCACCGACGTAGTCCCAGAGCGAAAAATCGGCGATGTTGTAATAGAGCGCGTTCGCCGTGAAGTCGCGCCGCCATACGTCCTCGTCTACCGTGCCGTAAACATTGTCGTAAATAATACGGCCGCTCTTGTCGAACAGCCGCTCCGCCTCCGCGTCGCCGAAAACTTCGGCGTCCACCGGCTCCGCGATCTCCGCGTCTGCGGCCGCGGCCTGCAATTCCTCATCTTCTTCCGCATCCGAGTCGGGCAACGCCTCCTGTCCCGGCGATGGCGCGGTCGCGGCGCGAAAGGTTGCGACTTCAATGATGTCGCGCCCGAAATAAACATGAGCCAGACGAAACCGCCGCCCGATCAGCCGGCAATTCCGAAACAATTTTCGAACCTCCTCCGGCAACGCATCTGTCGCTACATCAAAGTCCTTCGGCTCAATGCCGAGCAGTAGATCGCGCACGCAACCACCCACGAGGAACGCCTGAAAGCCTCCTTCGCGCAGGCGATACAGGACCCGCAGAGCGTTCGGCGCAATGCCCGAACGTGAGATCGTGTGATCGGATCGCGCAATGATCCGGGCAGTTGTGGCGGGCGCCGGAATAGGCGCTGCAGGAGAGTTCAAAATACGGTTCTTTCGGCTTGAGCAATTGGCGCGGGCCCCTATAATACCGCGCTCTTCTGCCTTACCCTTGGCAAACGCTCCCATCGTCTAGAGGCCCAGGACATAGCCCTCTCAAGGCTAGTACGCGGGTTCGAATCCCGCTGGGAGCGCCATTAAATCAAGAGGTTAGGAGCCAACCGCTTCTGCCATACGAAAAACAGTGACAGTTGTAGCGCTTCGTCACCGGCCTCACTCTATTAATATGGTCGAGACACCCAAACCCCCGACCACTTCCTGATGAACGGTGCGCATGCGCACACGCCCGAGAGCATCCGCAAGATGTTCGAGGCCATCAAAGGCCGCAAGGCCACGGCCAGGAGCTAGCCGAGTTCGAGCGCAAGAGTCCGGCCGTGAAGGACGTGAAGCCTCTCCAGTGAACGCGCCACTCGGATGAGGCTCGAAGCCGAACAGAACGCATGTAACGCCTCCTCCACCCTCGCGAGCTTTGGCACCTAATGCGATGGGACGACAACAAACAGCATATTGGCGGGTCTGCCGTCTTATGGCTGGCGGTTAACTTCGCAGGTCTCTCAGTTTGGCTTTGGATTGCGAGTTCGCTGTGGCCCCGTCCGCCGTATGAACACTGCGATTTCGCGCCGGGAGACCCTTTCGTCTTCCTATTTGTGGTAGTGCCGATCTTCCTCATTGGGACAGTCGCCGCTTTGGTAGGCCTCGTTGTGTCATGGATAAGATCGCAACGGGAAGCTAGGCGACGAATAGTCTCTCTTGCTGTAGTCGCAGTGGCGGCATGGCTTGCGGCCGGAGTAATTGATTACCACATGGGGCACCGATACGTAGACCTCGATCTGTATCCGCTGCCACGATGACTATAAAATTTGGAGTCCTTTCATTCGACTCCTGTCCCGAAATCATGGACCGCTCAGTCCGTCGAATCATGCGGTTACGACGGGCAATCTCTGCTATACGCTATCAGTTGATTATCGTAAGTGCAGGCGTACGATTCCCTCACTGTCGGACTGAATTCACCATAAGCAAGGGCAAACGAGTCGCGCTCTATGCTGCGCGTTAGTACTGGCGGGCAGACGGTCGAAAATTAGCGCCAGGAGCTTGCTGCAGCGGCCACGCAGTTTCCTTCTCGCAGGGATCTTCGGCGAAAAACTTCGATTGAAGGATTCTGGCTCTCCCTTAGTGCCCCACCGCACCGACGCGGCGCTTCTGCGCGTGGTGTACTTGCGATCTAGACAATCGCGCCTCCACTTGAATCTACTTATCAAAAATGGCGAGCGCATGTCCCTGCGAGGTGTCTCCAAAGGCGCCTCGCATCTCGCCAGCCTGAGTTAGGCGCTGACGTTTCTCGGCTGACAAAGCCTCTGCAAACGTCGAGGAACTCAATGTCCTGATTGGCGCAGCAGACCGTTATGGAGAGCAAACATGAATTTGAACATCGTCAACGAGAACTGGCGGCAATTTAAGCGCCGACTAAAAGCCCTCTGGGGCAAGCTCATCGGTGAGAATCGCAATCCGAGTGCCGCTGTTCGCTAGCAGCGCCCAATTAATACGGCTCGCGTATGAAAACGGCAGCGGCTCCACAAGGTTGCGAGTGGTGCAATGCGCCAACTCATGGTACTGGGACATGCCCTTGGGAACTGGTTGGTATATCTTGCTCGGTTAGTTCTCGGCATCAGAGCGAATCCAGCGAAGATGACCATACGAGCGTTGTTGACTGCACGTTATGCGGTGCCAGTGCCACCGTAAGGCGGTGAGTGATGTTTACATTGCATTGCTCGCAGGCGCATCACGCACTGGAACACGTCGAATGGCCGTCAATTCACCGAGACTTTGCGCGGGCGACTGTCGATGTTTAATTGAGTTTGCAGCGACTTCGCTGCAGCGCGTGAATGGCGCAGCCCGCGTGCCGTGAGCGCACGATCCGAGTAGGTTGTCGAGGTGGCACGCCTTGCAAGCGCGACGCACCTCTCGTTGGGAGTATCGATAGCCTGGCTTTGACACGTGTGGATGTTACGATGGTGTTCCCATGGAAGGACGAATGCAGCATGGAAACCTTAGCTCAGAAAATGATTGCCGGACATTACGGCAAGCCTGTAAATCCCAGTTTTGTCGCAATTGAAATTGCCGCGCTCATGATGGGGCACGCGGCGGGTACGCTAGACGACGCGCACCAACGGCTGTATGCGTCGTTGCTTGCTGCGGGGCAGATACAGGTGACCGATCCGCCCAGTCTCTCCTAAGGATCGACCGTCGCCTTCGCGCAGCAGTGAGCATCAAAGTACGCCTCGGCGTACGCCTGCACCGCGGCCAATTTCTCATCGGAGCACACGCGGCCTGCCATCATTGTCGGCACCCGTGCATGGTCAGCCTTATCGAGACAATTCAGTTAACCGTTAGGCTCCCAGTGGCCTCTAACAAAGCGCCACGCACCGTCAACTTCCACCCAGTGTGCGGGCGCCCAGTGATACCCCGGACGCTCAGCCACCCAGCGACCTCCGGTCCAGACATACCGATTGCCGTTCCAAACCCAGTACCCTGAAACCCAGACATACCCAGCGCGCGGAGCCGGTTCCACCGCTACTTGCGGCGCAGGAGGAGCGACGGCGACGGCGGGCCCGTAGTATCCGGGACCCGGGCGCTCGTACACGTAACATGCGCTCAGGGCGACGACCAGCACCACACCTAGAAACGCATGCCGCCATGCAATCCCGGATCTCGCTAAGGACAGACGCATAGGTTTTCTCCTTAAGGGTTGCGCAGTGATTCCAAAGTCCCGCGTTAACGGCATCTAACGGTCCTGCACGCCTAGCCTACTACAGCCAAGTTAGTTCATGCAGGCATGAACTTCGATATCGCTGGGGCGTCATTTACTCACGCCTCTTGGATCATTCACGCGCCGCCGCCGCAGAGTGGCCCAAGGCGCAATTGCAAGTTCGCGCCGACCCCTACCCCGTACGCTTCGGCCGCGGCGCGCGCTCAGACGGCATGAGCTGCTCCTCCTCCGGCTCGTCCTCCGGTTCATCCTCCGGCATAGATACGGCCGGCATGACCGAGGTCGGTGAATCATCCTCGGGAATGTTGATCTGCCGGGCTACCATGGTCGCGCCCGTACCGCCCTCAGGCGCCTCCAGGAGCCCCGCGAATGGCTGATCGCGCAGGAATTGCACGGCAACCTCCGCCACCACGGGCTTGCTGAAGAAATAGCCCTGACCGAACTCACAGCCCATCTGCCGCAGAGCCTGCGCGGCGGCCTCGGTCTCGATGATCTCGGCGATGGCCGTCAGGCCCAGGCTCGGTACCATCTGCAGTATCGCCGCGACCATCCCGCTGCTGGCGTGATCCGAGCCCGTGCGACTGACGAAGGGCCTGTCAATCTTGACGAAATCCAGCGGAAAGAGCTGCAGATAATTGAGCGATGAATATCCGGTACCGAAGTCATCCAGTATCAGCTGCACGCCCAGGGAATGCAGACGCTCGAGAGTATCGCGTGCGGCACCCACGTTGCTGATCAGCGCCGCCTCCGTCACTTCGAACTTGAGCACGGAGGCCGGGACGCCGGTATCGTGCAGCGTGGTCGCGACGTAATCGCTCAATCCCTGGTCGCGCAGCACGGCGGCGGAGAGGTTGATGCTCAGATAAAATTCCTGCCCCTGCGGCAAACGCTGCCGCCAGGCGCTCGCAAGCTTGCAGACGCGCACAATGATGCGCCGGGTAATTGCGACCATCAGCCCGGCCTCTTCCGCGATGGCTAAAAACTTGTCGGGCGTCAGCATGCCCTCGACTGGGTGTCGCCAGCGCAGCAACACCTCGGCGCCCACCATGCGATAACTGCGCAGATCAACAATGGGCTGGAACACCAGGCGCAGTTCGTTGTTGGCGAGCGCTACGTGCAGATCGGCCTCCAGGCTCACCAGACTCGCCGCGTGCCCGCCCATCGCCGGAGCGTACGCAACGGTTCGCGTCGTCTCATCTTTTTTGGCGGCCGACAGGGCAATATCCGCCTCGCGGATCACATCCTCGGCGCGCTGCGCCGAGTCCACGCCGGTGATGCCGATGCTGGCCGTGACACTCAGCCGATGCTTGCGCAACTCGAAAGGCGCCTGCAGCGCATCCTGCAGTACGCCGGCAAGCTCACTGGTCGATTCGGCGGTCGGAACGTCCAGGAGCAGGACTGCAAACTGATCCCCGCCCCAGCGCGCGAGCACGCACTGGATCGCAGAAGTGGCATTCGCGAAGCGTCGCGCAGCCTGCATCATGAGCTCATCGCCGGCAGTGTGACCCAAGGTATCGTTGATGATCCGGAAGCGCGTGATGTCGACGAGGATGACCGCGATACGCGGCCGCTGCCGGGTGCGCACTTCGCGCAGCGCGCGGTCGAGCTGATTCATGAAATAGCGCCGATTCGGCAGGCCGGTGAAGCCATCGTGATAACGCGCGTGGTCAAAGCTTTTCTGCAGGTCCTGCCGCTGCTCGATCTCGGCGCTGAGGCGCGCGCTCAATGCATGCTGTCGCTGCCTCGAGATTGCGAGGCGTTCCTGCAGGCGACGCAGACTGTGGGTCAAATCGTGGGTACCAAAGGACAAGAGCCAGGCAATGACGGCCAGCAGGCCGATCTCAGTGGCAAGCTCGCTTGCCGGATACCACCCGGCGCGCGGTCGGATCGCCACCTGCAGATCGCTTGCGGCAATGGCGGGCGCAAAGCCGGCGGGCAGGCGGATACTGCGCACCACGGGGGCATCCAAGGGCGCGGGGCCGGAGCTTGCGAATGTGCGTGAGCTACCGCTCTTGAGGTCAACCTGCACGACCGCAAAGTCATAGCCGTCATCCACAATCCGGCCGAGCCGCGTGGCGGAGAGCAATCGATCCAAATCTGCATAGACCACGGACCAGCCGAGCGGCCGCGCGGCAGAGTCCGCATGGGGCGGCATGATCGGCAGGCGCGCCGCAATAATCCACTGACTGCCTTCGCGCATAGGACCGAGCACGCTCGGCCGCTGTACGTCACCGCGACCTGAGACGGATGCCCATTCGCTGACGATGCTGTTGGCGAGGGCCGCGGGAGTATTCTTTGACGTCAGCGTCGTACCGTCGGCCGCCAGCCAAAAGCCGTTGCGCACCGGAGCCACGGTTGCGAAGGCATCCAATCCATCACCGTTTGCGATCGCACGTGTGGCCTGACGGTTGGCGTCATCCGTCACGCCCTGCAGCTGGTTTTCAATGCCGCCGGCGACTCGAGTCGCCTCGACCCCCGCCGCTTCACGCGCCCGCTCGGCATGCTGCTGCATGCTCAGCGCGATGAGCCGGGTACCGGCAATCAGCACAACCAGCAGCACCACCGTCGCCGGCAGCCATCCCAGAGTGCGCTTGAACAAGGCCGCTATCATTTCGGATGACCGCTCGGCCCCAAGTCGTAGATATAGCTCAGCGTCAATGTTTCGCGCTTGATGCCGGCCAGAACCAGGTGGTCGGCTACCACGGTCACCTGGGAGCGCGCCATCGTCTTGGAGGCACCGATGAACACCTCCTTCAGCGTGCTGCCGGGCTGCGCGACGCCGGTCTGCAAATTGACCACCGCCGGCGTTGCCTGCCCGTATGCGCCGCCCAGCAACCAATTTAACGGCTTCGTATAGCCATCCAGGCGCAGCGTGCCGATGTTGGTCCCGAGGTTGCCGCTCACCGAATGCTGCCAGTTGACGGCGGTCTGCAGCCGCGGGCCCCACACCACCGTCATGCCGAGCTTCGGCAGGTTGCCGTGCGTGGTGTCGATGTCGATCTGCTTATCTTCCAGCAGCATGGAGAAATGGGATCCGAACGTGCGGATGAGGCCCGCCGCGACGACCGAGTAGTCAAATCGGCGCAGCACTTCCCCGAAGACCGGCTGCTGCCTCTCTTGCGCAACTGCGGCGTCGCGTATTTGATCCGTCACAACGAGGCGCTCGTTGGTCCCGATGTCGCCGCTGCCCTCGTGGACTTCACCGTACAGGCTGAGCCGCGCATTCGCTGGCCCGCTCGTGGTCGATGCCGTGAGCGAGCCGAAGGTCCAGTGCGCATCCGCAATGGTCTGGTAGTCGACGGCCGCGCCGGCCAGAGTGTCCGCCGTGAAGTTGTGCAGCCAGCCGGCGCTACCCGCGCCACCACCGCTGCCTTCCGATAGCGTTGATCCCGCGGCGCTGAAGACAAGGCGATCGTCCGTTCCTGCAGAGGCCGTGGCAGCGACCGTGGCGCAGACTACGCACGCAACAAGCAACCAACCTTGCGGCAAAAGGGATCTCATCTTTTTTGCGCTAGGGTGGTCGAGACTAAAGTCGAGCCGGTCGCGGCTTGATTGGCGACCTCGGCTTTTCCCACGGGCAGGAACGCTACGACGTACATGCGCTCCTCTTCGGCCGGCAGCGCGACCGCGGAGGTCGTCACCTGGTAGACCCACGGCGCAATCTCGACGTGCATCTTGCGACGGCCGGCGACGCCCGGATCCCACCACTGGGCGCCGGAGAGCCCCTGCGGCAGCAGCCCCACCGCATCCATGCCGATAGTCAAGCCTGCAAACAGCCACGACGCCGGCTTATTGAATGCGCAGAGTCGGCCGCGCGCATCGATGACGAGCGCCGCGTGTTCGGCCGTATCGAGCGCCGTACGCACGCAAAAGGCTTCGGTCGTATCCTCGACCAGCGCGAGCGCGAATCTGTGGCCCAGCTGCGCGACGTGCCGCACGCGCACCTGCGCCACCCGAAACTCGTCCGCCACTCGGATAACTGCGTGCTGCGCCACGCCGTCCGCGCCGCGTACGAGTTCCTGCACCACTTCCGGATAGGAAAAGCGCACGGCGTCAAAGAGGCTGCGGCCCTCGATGGCGTCATCCTGATCGCAGAAGTCCTGCGTCGCGAGCTTGCTGGCGCAGACGATTTGCAGCGTGTCGACATCAATCAGGAAAGCCGGCACCGGCAGCTGCTCGATGAGTCCCGTCCACAGTTCCTGCCCGCCCTCGGCCTCCGCCCGCGCCAGGCTCACCAGCGAGTAGAGGCGCTCGAAGATCGTGCCGAGGTACTCCGCCGCCACAGCGCAGGCGAAAAGCACGATGGCGAAGACCTCGAGCAGCACGACGAAGTAACTCGCCGGCGCATAGAAGCCTGAGAAGGGCGCGTTGGCGGCGGCCGTTGGCTCGCCGAAAAGATTCGCCAGCCACGGCCCCAAACCGGTCAAGCCGCTCGCGTACCAGCGCAATTCGGGGACCTGGATGAGAGCCACCACGGTGACCACCGCGACCGCCATCGCCGCTGTGAAATACGGGTGCCAGTCGGAGACGAAGATGGCGGCGATGACCGGCAGCGCGAATACACACAGAAACACCGGGTTCTGCACCCCGCCGGTGTGCTGCCAGATGTAGCCCACGCCGACGACCCCGGCGAGGTGCAAAGCGGCCAGTCCGCGCCTGCGCCACTGCGTGTGCGCGCGCGTCGGCGCGGCGATGGAGGTGAACGCCCAGTGGACTGCGCCGAGTACCAGCAGGCCCCACGACGCGGCGCCCAACTGGACTTCGAAGCCGCTCAGGAACCATGGCACTCCTGTCGCAACCAGGATGGCGACAATTGTCAGCAGCCACACATCGTCGAGCAGATGCACGCGCGGGTCCGCCCACGTGGGGCGCGGCAGCATCTGCGTTCGTTCGCTCTTACTCATCGCGTGATCACTTTGGCGGCTGCGGATTGGCATTGCCGGCGGCGGTGGCTGCGGGGCCTGCAGCATTGGGCGTCCAGCCCCCCTTATCAAAAGTGTTGTTGTCGAGGAACGGCTGCGCCTGCACTTTCTGGCCGCCCGGCGGCGTGAAGCCATCGACGTGCAGCGCCAGGGCGTGCGGGCGCAGCACTTGATTTCTGCGCAGGATCGGCGAATCGCCGATCACATCGATACCGTTGAATTTCGGCTCGATGATCGTGTTCTCAACCGCCGTGCTCGGACTCTTCGCGTCACCGAGCACGAAGGCGAGCCCGTAACCGGTGTTGTGAACGCGATTACCGCGCACCAGTGTATTGGCTGATCCGCGCACCATCACGCCGTAGGCACCGAGACCGTCGATCTCGTTGTTGTCGACAATGGCGCTGCGCACGTTCTCCACGACGATTCCCATGCCCGCGCCGCCGCTGATGCGGTTGCCGCGGATCACCGCGCCCGCCCCCACCAGATGCACCGCGGCCTCCTGAGAATTGAAGAACTCGTTGCGCTCGACGAGAATCGGGATATTTCCGGCGACGATGCCGGTGTGCTCGTCGCTGAAGCGGTTGTCATGCACGCTGATCGGATCGCCGCGCACATCGGTGCCGCTGCGCACGGCCCACAGGGCAGCCTCCTTGTCGTTTGCAAAATCGTTCTTGTCGACCACCGTGTTGCGACCCGCCGCGCCAAAGCGCACGGCGAGCTTGTTCTTCATGAAGTGGTTGCCTTCAAGCAGTGTGTCGGCGGCGTTTTCGGCAACCTCTACGCCGACGTCGCACGACTCGATCGTGGTCGCACGCAGGCGAAAGCGCACGGCGCGCAGCAGCACGCCCGCACCGGGACAATTGCTGATGTGCAGGCCCTCGATCGAGGTATTGGGGCCCGCGACGTCAAACACGGGGCCGCCCGGGAGCGCATGGGCGTCGATCAGCGTGCCGGGCGCGTGGGCGATGACGCTGACCCCGTGCGGGTTGACGAGCGGGGGGAGCGCCGTCTGTACCGTAATCTGCGGCACTTTGATGGCAACGGTGGCACCGCCTGTGGCGGCGGCGGCGATGAAGAGCGCCTCGCGCAACGTCCCGGGCCCGCGGTCGCCGCCGTTGGTGACATTCACCAGCGTGCTGCCCACGCTCTGGTCCGCTGCCGGGCTCTGCTTCTCGTACCAGCGGCCGACAGCCACTACGCCACTGAGCAGTACCAAGACACCGATGGCGACTGCAGATCGACGGCTAACGCGCATGATGTCCCCCTCGGCATGAGCTCTGCAAAACAAATACCGCATGCCAGGATCGCTCGACGGCGAGCCGGCCGAACAGGGCGTCGATGGGCACCGACATGGCCGTTGCGGCGGCAAGCGCGGCGAACGCCAGATGCCGCGGCAGCCGCGGCAGGTGCGGCAACAGCAGCGTCCTAAACGGCGCCGCATCCACACCCGTGACACTGCGGAGCCGTAGCCCACAATCGTCAAAGAGCCGCAGGTACACCTCGCGCTGACGCGCTTTGAACACCGTCGAATCACAATGATCCGTGAAGGATGTAGGCGCCGCCTCCAGCAGCACGATCCGGCCTTGCGTGGCAGCGTGGCGCGCGATGCGCTCGACGGCCGAGCGCAACGCGTGTGCCTCGAGGATGTGCTGCAGCACGGTCACGCCCAGCACCAAGTCGAAGGGCCCTCCGGCATCCAGCGCCGCCGAATCCTGTACGAGAAAGCGGCATCTGTCGGCGAGGCCCGCGGCGGCTGCACGGCGCCGCGCTTCGTCGATCATGGTGGGACTCAGGTCGACGCCGGTCACTTGCGCGCCGCGTGCAGCGAGCAGGCGGCTCCAGCGCCCGACTCCGCAGCCCACATCGAGCACCCGCGTCCCAGGCTCGATCCGCAACCATCGAGCCAGCGCCAAACGCTGCGTGAAATGGATGGCGCGATTGTAGAAGCCGGGCATGCCGTAGGCACACACCGCCGCGAGCCCGTCGCCCTCGGCTGCGAAGCGGCGCGCGCGATCTTCCCAGTAGACATTCGGCAGATAAAGCTCGGGCGCCGGCACTCCCCGGGTCGTCATGCCGCTCTCCGGCGGTCCGTCTGCTCGACCTCATCGGCTTCGGCGCCGCGGGGCCGCGGCTCGTAATGATCGTGGTAGAGGCGGCGGCCCCAGAGCTTGAGCGCAATCCAATTGCCGAAGCCGACCGACATCGGCGCTATGTGGGAAATGGCGTAGAACAAATAGATAGGCACGATGGGGGCAACGTAGGCGCGCTCCTGCTTCGGCACTCTGGTGAAGAGTGCAATGACACCGAGCGCGAGATAGCTGCCGATCGCCGCGGTGAAATACACCGGGTTGGTCAGCGCGCCGGCGGGAACCCAATTGTCGAGCAGCAGCCGGTCAAGACCGCGAACGAAGCTCGCGATGAGCAGGGCTGCGCTCAACATTTTCACGAGATGCAGACCGAGCGACAGCACGCCGATGTAGACAATGAAGTGATACATGGCAAACGGCGTGCGGCGACTGACGCGCCAGATCGCGCCAAAGCGCTCGGTATAGACCTTGAGCAGGCCGTGGTACCAGCCGACGCGCTGCGAGAACCACCGGCGCACCGTTCCGGGACCTTCGGTGCTGACCACCAGACGGCCGTCATAGTAGATACGCTCGCCATGCCCGAGAAGGATGATCGCGTTCTCGAAGTCCTCCGCATACACCGACAGCGAGTGCTCCTGCAGCGCAAGCACGAGTGCATCCCGGCGATACACCGAGACCCCGCCCGAGGTGAGGCTGAAGTCAGAGAGGCTCGCGCGCCCGACGCGGAATGCAAGGGCATACTCGAACGCCTGGAAGCGCGCGAGGAATCCGTCCGGCTCGATCATCACTCGCGGGCACGCCGCGCCTGCGCCGGAGAGCTGAAAATCGCTGATGAAGCGATCCAGCTCGATGACGCTGCCGCTGCTGCTGTCGCGGATGCGGATATCCGGATCGATCACCATGACCGTCGCGATGGAATCGGGCAGCGTATCGAGCAGGCTGCGCAGCGCGGCAGGTTTGCGCCGATTGACGGGCTCCTCCAGGCAGCGCCAGCCCGCGCGGCGCAGGCGCATGACGGTATTGTCCGTCGAGCCGTCACTTACGAGCCAGACCCGATCCCGGTAGGGCGCGAACGCCTCGATGAACGCCTCGACGTCGTCTTCCAGATTGAATACCGAAGCGATGATCGCATAGGGCGATGCCGGCACCACGCGCCGCGCCCCATGCGGCAGCGCCGCGCCGATATTGATCGACAGGTCGCGGGTGTCGTCGCCTTCGCGGGCGGTTGCGGTGTGGCGCCGGTGCACATACAGGCGCAGCGCGAAGTCGAGCGCATCGGTATAGACAATGAGGTTGGCCAGGCCGAAGACCAGAATCGAAAAGCTCGCGGCCTCAAAATTGGCCGCCGACATGGCAATCCATCCCGCAAGCAGCACGCATACCCCAAGGGGCGCGAGCACCGTCCACGCGGCGCGGCGGATGGTCACGCGTTGGCGACGGCCAGCCGCGCCGTCGCCCCCCGGGATTGCGGCAGCCGCGCGTGCAGCTCGGCGAGCACCTCCTCTTCGTCAGCAATGCGAATGCCGTGCCGGGCCATGACCGGCAGCGATTTCAGGATCCACACGAGTGAGCGCACCCGCGAAGGCAGGTGCGCCCCGCGCCGCTCGAGAATCGCCATCATCGCCTCGAAGTCGCGCTCGATCTGCAGGATGACCGCGCTCACTATGGGATCGATCGGCAGGACCTTGCACGGCTGGTCCCACTCCACGTTCGTTCCCGCGATGCGCCGCCGCTCCGAGATCGTGTAGGGCAGAAGCTGCGGATCCTGCGCGAGCGCGGCCCCGGAGAACGGAATCACGTACGGATACATGCCGATCTCGCAGCCGCGCCGCAGCCAGCGGTAGGCCTCGCGCAGGGTTTCGGCAACATCCTGCAGGCGCGCGCGCGGCGAGCTCAGAATGAGATCGAGAAACGGCGTGATGCCCGCCGCGAGCGCCTCGGTGAGCATGGGCTCGATGTGGCGGTAAATGTGCGCCTTATTGAATTCGGCAAGCACGTTCTGCGAGAAATTCTCGATGCCGAAGCCGAGCACGCGGAAGCCGGCGCGGCGCATCGCCTGCAGGCGCTCGACCGACATTGCGTCGATGCGATTGGTGCTGATGAACTGCAGCTGCTGCGGTATGACGCCGTCCTGCTTGGCCGCGACAATGCCTTCGCACAGCGGCAGCACGCGCTGATCCTTGGTGAACGCAAAGATGTCGTCCTGAAAGATGATCGTGCGCACCCGCGGATGCGCGGCGACGATGCGTTCGATCATGGTGAGGCATTCATCCGCTGCCAGCCGCGCGATCGCCGCCACGTTGCCCTGGGCTTGGTGCAGGAAATTCGTGGCGGAACAAAAGGTGCAGCCCATCGGACAGTAGTTGAGCGTGATGAGCCGCACCGAACGGATCTCGGCAAGATGCGCCTCGCGCGCCGCCTTACTTGGCAGCGCGCCGATCTGATAGGCGCGCTCGAGCCGCTCCCAATAGGCTGCATAGGGCATTTTCTCGTAGGGCGTGCTGAAGATCGCATCACGCAGCTCGGTGCGCTCCAGCGCCCGCTGCGGCATGAGAAGCACCTTGCCATCACGGCCGCGTTCGGCGGTGCCGCTGATCCCGCGCGCCGGCGCGCCGGCGCGCAGGCGCGCGGCCAGTTCCAGCAGCGGCCGTTCGCCCTCACCGAGCACGACCAGATCGAAGGGCCCGAGTTCAAACATCAGCTCGGGCTTAAAAGTCGCTTCCATACCGCCCGCCAGCAGCAGCGCATTCGGGGCCATGCGCCGCGCCAGATGCGCAAGCTCCAGATCGAAGCGCAGCGTCATCCCGGTGGTTGACAATCCGATGACATCCCACGCTGACTGCAGCAGCTCGCGCTCGAGCGCGCGCTGCGGCGCGCCGTTGCAGCAATTCGGATCGAAGACCTTCGCGTGCACGCCGCCGGCTTCCAAAACGCCGGCGAGCCGCCACACGCCGAGCGGGGGCGCCAGAAATGTGTACTCGCCGCAATGCGGGTCGTACGGTCCGATCAGGAGAATTCGCGGCGAACGAGCATCTGGGCTAGTCATAGGGGCACGTTTTTAAGAAGCACTCTGATGGGTGATGGGTGCGGGCATACGCTGCAATTGCAGAGGCTCTGTCTAAGTCCAATTGAACGCATAAAACGTGCCCGCAAAGTCTCCGTTCCCACGCGGCGCCGCTGGCTCGCTCATCAGCGCCCCTGCAATTTAGAAGGGGCGGAAAAAAGTGGATGTACTGACGCGTCGTCGGATGAGCCGATGCGCAGGTCGCCGGTAATGCCGCTAAAAATATAAGAATGCGTGGGAGATTAAGTTAAACGCGCTCATCGGCGCCTGCATGCCGTCTTGCAGCGAGTGTAAGGGTTTGGAACTCAGATCAAAAGCTTGTTTCCCGACCCGCCGCGCCAGGGCATGCGCAGCGTGACGCCGGCGCAATCACTCCCCAGTTCAGCGGCCGGGACGTGCGGCGCGCTGCTTTCGCGTGTCGCCGCAACACTCGCACCTAACTCAATGAATTTTCATACCCAGCGGATGCGCTTCCAGCTTTCCCTGTGCATCCGCAATGATCTGGTAGTTGCTGCCGTCCTGACATGCGACCAGGTAGTCCCCGTCTGCCTGCGTCCTGATCTTGACAATTTTGCCGCACTTAAAGCCCTGCGCCGCGATGACGGCCGTCAAGTCCCTGCTGAGCGCTGCCTCGTCCGCCGCGAGCGCGGGCAGAAAAAATACCCTCAGGAGGAAAATCGCCGATATCCAGGCGGTCAACTTTTTGCTCACGTCGTCTCCTGATTTCGCGCCGCGCGCGGCTAGCGTTTGAAGATATTGAAAAGCCACTGGCCCAGATAGCCGAGAACAGGCGGCAGCAGCACGCCGGGAATGAAACGGGCGAGCGTCAGCGGCCACCCGAGCAGCGGCGCCTCATAGGTAAACATGCGAATCGGGCTCACCAGAGTCTTCGCGGTCAAGAGCGCGATGACCGGGCCCGGCTCGGCACCGGTTCTGATGAGATTGGCGGCGATGGGAAACAGCATGTACGGGCCGCCGGGGAGAAGCAGCCCCGCCGCCCAGCCGACGAGTATTCCGCGGCCCAAATTTTCGCGACCCAGCCATTGTGCCATCGCCTGCGCCGGCAGCAGCACCTCGAGGAGGCCGGCGAGGACAAATCCCAATGCGATCTCGATCCAAACGCCGCGCAGCAGCCGGCCGCTCGCCTCGATGCCCGCGAGCGGCAGGCGTGCGTCGCGCAGGAATGCCACCACGAGCGCGACTGCGACCAGTCCAAGCAGAATGTAGAGGCTCGCGTCCAATTTGCGTCTTGCGGGTTTCAATCTCGAGGTCCGCGCGGCCCCCAGGCAGGATCGACGTACGCCGCGTAGGTCGTATCCAGCAGGTGCCAGAGAACTTGAGTCTTGCGAATGAGTGCGGCGACGCACAGCGTCTGCAACTCGTGGGTGCGCGCCTGGTGCGTTACATACTCGAGCGCTTCGCCGGAATCCCGCTTCGCGCGCGTCACGCGCGCGCGAAAATACGCGAGCATCTCGGGCGCGACCCACGGGTAGTGCGCTTCCCAGGCGAGGATTCTCTTCGCCATGATGTCGGGCGCGAAGAATTCGGTGAGCGAAGAGGCCACGGCTTCGAGGAGGCTGCGCTCGCGCACCAGTTGCACGTAGGCGTCGCACGCGAACACGACGCCGCTCAGCACCGAGCGGCAGCTGCGGACCTCTTCGCGATCAAGGCCCACGCCCTCGGCAAGTCGCAGCCACATCGCAAGCCCGCCCTCGCCGTCGCTCGTGCCATCGTGATCCTGGATGCGGCGGATCCACATGCGTCGGAACGCGGGATCCTCCGACTTGGCGAGGATGAGCGCGTCCTTGATCGGGATGCGCGTCTGGTAGTAGTAGCGGTTCAACACCCATTGCTGCAGCTGCAGCTGGGTGAGCTTGCCCGCGTGCATGAGCGTGTGATAGCGATGATGGTCGTGGTAGCGGCTCGCGCCTTCGCTGCGCAGCCACTCGGTGAATTCTCCCACGGAGAGCGGCGCGGTCACAGCTCCAGCTCCAGCCCGTCATACGCCACGCGCCAGCCGGCTGCCTCCACGGCCGCGTGTTCCGCGGAATCCTCTCGCAGGATTGGATTGGTGTTGTTGATATGGATGAAATAGCGCCGCGCGACATGGATGTTCGCAAGGCGCGCGAGGCTCCCCGACGCGCCGCCGATCGGCAGGTGCGCCATGTCCTCCGCGCGCTTGTCGCCCAGGCCGAGGGTGATGAGCTCGTCGGCGGCCCAGAATGTGCCGTCAAAGAACACGCACTGCGCGCCGTCAATGCCTGCAAGGACCTCCGCAGTCACGGCGGCGACGCCGGAAAGGTAGATCATGGCGCGGCCGTTGGCGCGATCGCGAATCCGCAAGCCGACATTGTCTTCAGGTGAAGGCGCGAAGCGCCCGCGCAGGTGCAGCGGCGGTTGCCCCGGGACGGCGAGCGGCTGCACCTCGAGGCCGCTCGTGCGGCCATCCAGAAACTTAAGCTCCTGTTCCTCCCCCAGCGACAACGTGCGCCAAGTCGTCTGTCCGGCAAAGCGCTCGAGCGTCGCATACAGCGCATTCGCTTCGCTGAAACCGCGGCGCACCCGCTCGGTAGCAAAGATCTGCAGCGGCTGCGATTCGCGCAGCGACAGAAGTCCCAGGCAATGATCCAGATCGCCGTTCGTAATCAGAATGCCGGCGATGGGCGAGTCGCGCGGACCGCGCGGATGCAGGCGTGGGAAGGCTTCGATTTGCGCACGGATCTCAGGCGAGGCATTGAGCAGAAACCAGTTGTCGCCGTCGGCGCTGACGGCAAGCGACTCCTGCGTGCGGGCGCGCGCTTTCAGCTCTCCCCTGCGCACGCCGCGGCAGTTGGGGCAGCCGCAGTTCCATTGTGGAAAGCCGCCACCGGCCGCCGATCCCAGTACCTTTATTTTCATGTGAGTCGCAACGAGTCGCAATGCACGCTACGGCCCCGACGCACGGTCGTCAAGGGCGCAAAGTTGCCCTCTGCGGGATTCTCAATGGGCGGCGCGCGCCAGCGCCGCATCGACGGTGTTCGATAGCAGCAGAGCAATTGTCATGGGTCCGACTCCGCCTGGAACCGGCGTGATGGCCGCGGCCACCTGCTTCGCGGCCTCAAACTCGACGTCTCCGGTGAGCTTGCCGTCGGCGCCCTTGTTGGTACCGACATCGAGCACCACGGCGCCCGGCTTGATCCACGCGCCCTTGATCATGTGCGCGCGCCCGACGGCGGCAACGACGATGTCCGCCCGGCGCACGGTGGCCGCCAGATCAGCGGTGCGCGAATGCGCGATCGTCACCGTCGCGTTTGCCTCGAGGAGCAGCAGCGCCATCGGCTTGCCGACGAGAATGCTGCGCCCCACGACCACCGCATGCTTGCCGCTGGGATCGCAGCCGGCTTCGGCGAGCAGGCGCATGCAGCCGCTCGGCGTGCAGGCGCGCAGCCCCGGACGGCCGACGACGAGCAGCCCTGCATTGGTGGGATGCAGGCCATCCACGTCCTTGGCCGGATCGATGGCGTCGATGATGCGGCTCGCATCGAGTCCCTTCGGCAGCGGCATCTGCAGGAGAATGCCGTCGATGCGCGCATCCGCATTCAGCTGCGCGATGAGCGCGAGAAGCTGCGCCACCGTGGTCGCCGCCGGCAGATCGTGCGCAAAGGACTCGATGGCAACGTCCTCGCAGGAGCGGCGCTTGTTGCGCACGTACACGGTGGAGGCCGGATCCTCGCCCACCTGCACGACCGCAAGCCCGGGCCGGCGTCCGAAGCGGGTGTGAAAGGCGCGCGAGCGCTGCGCCACCTCGGCGCGCACTTTCGCGGCGACGGCCTTGCCATCGAGCACCACGGCCGCGCTCTTTACGGCGCTGACGGTCGACATGTGAATCGTGCGGTCAGTAGCGGTAGTGATCGGGCTTGTACGGCCCCGACTTATCGACACCGATGTAGCGCGCCTGCACATCGGTGAGCTTCGTCAGCTCCACATTCAAGGTCGCAAGCTGCAGCCGCGCGACCTTTTCATCGAGGTGCTTCGGCAGTACGTGCACACCGAGGGAATAGCGCTCGGGATGGCTGAAGAGCTCGATCTGGGCGATCACCTGATTGGCAAAGGAGGAGCTCATCACATAGCTCGGATGTCCCGTGCCGCAGCCGAGAT
Source organism: Steroidobacteraceae bacterium (assembly GCA_035481795.1). GTDB lineage: Bacteria > Pseudomonadota > Gammaproteobacteria > Steroidobacterales > Steroidobacteraceae > PALSA-1196. Next base: position 36,239 of record DATHRI010000018.1, on the reverse strand, counting down.
TCACCAGGCGCCCCTCGGCGAGCAGGATCACGCGCTTGCCATCGGGAAAGATGATGTGATCCACCTGCGGCTTGATGTTCTCCCAGGTGTACTGTTTCAGGCTCGCGACATCGATCTCGTTGTCGAAGTGGCCGATGTTGCACACGATCGCATTGTGCTTCATGCGCTTCATGTGCTCGTGGGTGATCACGTGGAAATTGCCGGTGGCGCTGACAAAGATGTCCGCCTTGTCCGCCGCATAGTCGAGGGTGACGACGCGGTAGCCTTCCATCGCGGCCTGCAGCGCGCAGATCGGGTCGACCTCGGTCACCCAGACCTGCGCGGAGAGCGCGCGCAGGGCTTGGGCAGAGCCCTTGCCCACATCGCCATAGCCTGCGACGAGCGCGACCTTGCCGGCGATCATCACGTCGGTGGCGCGCTTGATGGCATCCACCAGCGACTCGCGGCAGCCGTACAGGTTGTCAAATTTGCTCTTGGTGACGGAGTCGTTGACGTTGATGGCGGGGAAGGCGAGCTTGCCCTCCTTGGCCATCTGATAGAGACGCTTGACGCCGGTGGTCGTCTCCTCGGTCACGCCCCTCACGGCCTTCAGGCGCACCGAGTACCAGTTGGGGTCGGTGCGCAGTTGGGTCTTGATCGCAGCGAACAGCGCCTCTTCTTCCTCGGACGTGGGCGTGCCGATGACGGCCGGATCGCTCTCGGCGCGCGTCCCGAGGTGCAGCAGCAGCGTCGCATCCCCGCCGTCGTCGAGAATCATGTTCGAATAACCGCCGTCCGGCCAGTCAAAGATCTGATGCGTGTACTGCCAGTAATCGGTCAGCGACTCGCCCTTCCAGGCAAACACCGCGATGCCCGCGGTGGCGATGGCGGCGGCGGCGTGATCCTGGGTTGAGAAGATATTGCAGGAGGCCCAACGCACTTCGGCGCCGAGCGTCTTCAAGGTCTCGATCAACACCGCCGTCTGAATGGTCATGTGCAAGGAGCCGGTGATGCGCGCTCCCTTCAGGGGCTGGGTCTTGGCAAATTCCTTGCGGATCGCCATCAATCCGGGCATCTCCCCTTCCGCGATCGTCATCTCCTTGCGCCCCCAGTCGGCGAGAGCAAGATCGGCCACGCGGTAATCGCGCACAGTGCCGGCGGCTTTCAAATTAGCATTCATCAGTCGAATTCCTTAAGTTCAGTTTCTCATCAGGCGGCGCGCGCCGAGGTCACGTTCTTGCCGTCACGGGCGAGCTCGTCCGCCTTGTCGGTCCTCTCCCAGGTGAACTCCGGCTCGGTGCGACCGAAGTGCCCGTAGGCGGCAGTCTTCTGGTAGATGGGGCGCACGAGATCGAGCATTTGCCGCAGGCCATAGGGCGTCAAATCAAAATGCTTGCGCACCAGGGTCGTCAGGCGCTCGTTCGAGATCGTGCCGGTGCCGAAGGTCTCCACCATGATGGAGGTCGGCTCGGCGACGCCGATGGCATAGGACACCTGCACTTCGCAGCGCTCCGCGAGTCCGGCGGCCACGATGTTCTTTGCGACATAGCGCGCGCCGTAGGCCGCCGAGCGGTCGACCTTGGACGGATCCTTGCCGGAGAACGCCCCGCCGCCGTGACGTGCAAAGCCGCCGTAAGTGTCGACGATGATTTTGCGTCCGGTCAAGCCGCAGTCGCCGACCGGGCCGCCGACCACGAAACGGCCGGTCGGATTGATATGGTATTTCGTGCGCTTGTCGATCCACTTGGCCGGCAGCACGGGCTTCAGGATCTCCTCCATGACCGCCTCGCGCAGCGTCTTCGTGGACACCTCATCGCTGTGCTGCGTGGAGAGCACGACCGCCTCGATGCCCACGGGCGCGTCATTCTCATAGCGCAACGTCACCTGGCTCTTGGCATCCGGGCGCAGCCAGGACAGCTTGCCCTTCTTGCGCACATCGGCCTGGCGTTTGACCAGGCGGTGCGCGAGCGTGATGGCCGCCGGCATCAGCACGTCGGTTTCGTTGGTCGCATATCCGAACATGAGCCCCTGATCGCCCGCGCCCTGCTTTCTTTCATCCTTGCGGTCGACGCCCTGCGCGATATCCGGCGACTGTTTGCCGATGATGTTGACGACGCCGCAGCTTGCGCCGTCAAAACCCATCTCGGAGGAGTCGTAGCCGATGTCGAGCACGGTCTTGCGCACCAGCGCCTCCACGTCGACCCAGGCGCTGGTCGTGACTTCACCGGCGACCACGACGACCCCGGTCTTCACCAGCGTCTCGCAGGCGACGCGACCCCGCTTGTCCTGCGTGAGGATGGCATCGAGGACCGCATCCGAGATCTGATCGGCGATCTTGTCCGGGTGACCCTCGGAGACCGACTCGGAAGTAAACAAATAACTATTGCCCATGTAAGTCATCCTGCTCTAGATATCCGGTTCAACTGACTGCGCTCAGAGTGCGCGCGAAGCTCTCCGGCGCGTGCGCCGTCGGCAGCGGCATCCCGAAGCTCTGCTGAAATCGTTCCGCAAACTCCTGCCCCGTGAATCGATGGTTCTGGGTGCCGCGCACCTCGATCTTGAGCGCCCCCAGGAGCGAGGCGATCCTGCCCGTCAGCTCCCAGTCAAGGCCGTGCATGAGACCATGAATGAGCCCCGCGCGGTAGGCATCCCCGCAGCCGGTGGGATCGACCACCGCGCGCGGCGCCGCGCACGGAATCGCCCGCTCGCCCTGCGGCGTGTAAATGACCGAGCCCTCAGGGCCGCGGGTCACGACGAGGGCGCGGACCTTCTCGAGCACCTCGCGCACCCCCCAGCCGGTCTTCTGCCGCATCATCTGCCATTCGTAGTCGTTCAGCGCCACCCAGCTCGCCTGGGAGATAAAGCGCCCGAGATCCGCCGCGTCGAACATGGGCAAGCCCTGCCCGGGGTCGAAGATGAAGGGTATTCCGGCGGCGGCAAACTCGGCGGCATGCTCGATCATGCCGCGCCGGCCGTCGGGCGCAATGATGCCGATGGCGATGTCGCGCGCCTCGCCCACCCGGTTGACATGCGCATGTTGCATCGCCCCCGGATGAAACGCCGTGATCTGATTGTCATCCCGGTCGGTGGTGATGAACGCCTGGGCGGTGTGCTCGGCCTCGATGATTTTGACGTAATCCCGCGGCACACCGGTTTTATCCATCCACTGCGCATAGGCATCGAAGTCCCGTCCGGCGGTCGCCATCGGATAGCCGGCATCGCCCAGGAGGCGCAGGTTATAGGCGATGTTGCCGGCGCAGCCGCCAAACTCGCGCCTGAGCTCCGGCACCAGGAAGGCGACGTTCAGCATATGAATCTTGTCGGGAAGGATGTGCGCGGCGAAGCGGTCGGGGAACACCATGATGGTGTCATAGGCGAGGGAGCCGCAGATCAGTGCGCGCCGCGGCGTGTTCGCGTGAGTCTCTGTCATGGTGGATGGGGAAGTGTATCTAAGCCTAGCCTGAGGGCGCGGACTTCGCAGCAGGCACGTGCGCCGCCAAGAGCGCCACGGCGCCGCGGGCGGTATCACATAATCCGCCCGCACCCGCGTGATAGTGCGCCACGATCTCGCGGCGCATGCGCGGATCCCAGTAACGCTGCAGATGCGTGGCGACGGCTTTGGCGGCATTTTCCGGGCCGGCCTCGCCCTCCCAAAACGCGCTGATCTCATTGGCCATCTTCACCAGGTGATGGGCGTTCATGTCAGTCGCTCCGGATGTGTGTAAACGACGTGCTGCTCGCGGCGCGCAAATCCCACCAGGGTCACGCCACTCTTCTCGGCCACGCGGATCGCGAGCGCCGTCGGCGCCGAGACCGCAATCAAGAAGGAGACGCCCACGGTCGCCGATTTCTGCACCATCTCGTAGCTGGCGCGGCTCGTGATGAGCATGCAGCCGGTGGTGAAATCCGTGCCGGCGCGCGTCAGCGCGCCGATCGTCTTGTCGAGGGCGTTATGCCGGCCGACGTCCTCGCGCACACAGGTGATGCCGCGCCCGGGCTCGATCCAGGCGGCCGCGTGCACACTGCCCGTCAAGGCGTTGATCGGCTGCTGCGCCTGGATTTCGATGAGCGCCGCGTGCAGTTCGGCGACCGACAGCGCCGCGCCGGCGCCGACCCGCGGCGGCGGACGGATCGCCTGCTCCAGCGTCTCCGCACCGCACAGGCCGCACCCTGTGCGTCCGGTGAGATGACGGCGCCGCTCGAGCATTTGCGAGAAGCGCTCGGCAGAGATACCGACCCGCACGTCGATGGCATCGGCGCCGCGCTCGACTTCCACGGAATGGATTTCCTGCGGATGCGCGACCAGACCCTCGCTCAGGGTGAAGCCGGTCGCAAAGTCCTCGAGATTCGCGGGCGTTGCCAGCATGACCACGTGCGGCACGCCGTGATAGACGAGCGCCACGGGCATCTCCTCAGCGACGCGATCGGTGGTGTGCGTCGTGCTCCCACGTATCCAGCGCTCGACAGGAAGCTCAGCACTGCCCGATTCAGGCATCCTCGGTGTGCTCGTGCTCATGACGGACCTGCGCATGCCACCCTTCAGGGCGATTCACGCGGACCACCTGCACGGCTGTCACCTTGTACTCGGGACAGTTGGTCGCCCAGTCCGAGTTGTCGGTCGTCACGACGTTGGCATTCGTCTCCGGAAAATGGAAGGTCGTGTAGACGACGCCCGGAGCGATCTTGTCGGTGAGCCGCGCACGCAGAACCGTGTCCCCGGCGCGACTCGTCAGCCCGACCCAGTCGCCCTCCTCGACGCCGCGCACATCCGCATCGTGCGGATGAATGTCGAGCACGTCCTCGGAATGCCATTTGGAGTTTTCGGTGCGGCGCGTCTGCGCGCCGACGTTGTACTGCGAGAGGATACGGCCCGTCGTGAGGATGAGCGGATAGCGGCTCGTGGAGCGCTCGCTCGTCGGCACGTACTCGGTGACGAAGAACTTGCCCTTGCCGCGCACGAACTCGCCGACGTGCATGGTGGGGGTGCCCTCCGGGGCCGCGGCATTGCAGGGCCACTGGATGCTGCCCAGGCGATCGATCTTCTCGAAGCTCACGCCGGTGAAGGTGGGTGTCAAGGCGGCGATCTCATCCATGATCTCCGACGGATGGTTGTAGTGCATCGGGTAGCCGAGCGCGTTCGACAGGAGGCAGGTGACCTCCCAGTCGGCGTAGCCTGCGATCGGCTCCATGACCTTGCGCACGCGCGAAATGCGCCGTTCGGCATTGGTGAACGTGCCGTCTTTCTCGAGGAAGGAGGATCCGGGCAGAAACACATGCGCGTATTTGGCCGTCTCGCTCATGAAGAGCTCCTGCACGACCACGCACTCCATCGCCTCCATCGCCGCCGCGACATGATTGGTGTCAGGATCGGACTGCACGAAGTCCTCGCCCTCGACATACATGCCCAAGAAGCTGCCGTCGAGCGCGGCATCGAACATATTGGGGATGCGCAGTCCCGGCTCCGGGTCCATCGGCACCTTCCAGAAATCCTCGAATTGCTTGCGCACCGCGGGATCGGACACATGGCGGTAGCCTGAGAACTCGTGCGGGAAGGAGCCCATGTCGCACGAACCCTGCACGTTGTTCTGCCCGCGCAGCGGACTGACGCCCACGCCTTCGCGGCCGAGATTGCCGGTCGCCATCGCCAGATTCGCAATGCCGATCACGGTGGTCGTGCCCTGGCTGTGCTCGGTGACACCGAGGCCATAGTAGATGGCGCCATTGGGAGCGGCCGCATAGAGCCGCGCGGCAGCGCGCACGTCCGCGGCAGGCACGCCGCTCAATCCTTCGGTCGCCTCGGGAGAGTTGCGCGGCTCGGCGATGAACTTCTTCCACTTCAAATACGAGTCCATCTCGCAGCGCTGGCTCACGTAGTCTTCCTTCGTCAGGCCCTCGGTGACGATGACGTGCGCGAGCGCATTGACGACGGCGACGTTGGTCCCGGGCTGCAGCCGCAGGTGATAGTCCGCCTGAACGTGCGGCGAATGCACGATGCCGGTGGTGCGCGGATCGAGCACGATCAACTTCGCGCCCTGGCGCAGCCGCCGCTTCATCTGCGAGGCGAAGACGGGATGGCCGTCCGTGGGGCTTGCGCCGATGATGAGGATGCAGTCGGCCTTCATGACCGAGTTGAATTCCTGGGTGCCGGCCGACTCGCCCAGGGTGTTCTTCAGACCATAGCCCGTGGGCGAATGGCACACGCGCGCGCAGGTGTCGACATTGTTGTTGCCAAAGGCGGCGCGCACGAGCTTCTGCACGAGGAACGTCTCCTCGTTGGTGCAGCGCGAGGAGGTGATGCCACCCACGGAATTCCTGCCGTACTTCGCTTGGATGCGTTTGAACTCGCTCGCCGCGTAGGCGATCGCCTCCTCCCAGGACACCTCGCGCCACGGATCCGTGATGCGCGCGCGGATCATGGGCTTGGTCACCCGGTCGGCATGGGTCGCGTAACCATAGGCAAAGCGTCCCTTGATGCAGGCATGGCCATGATTGGCATGGCCCTCCCGATCGGGCGCCATGCGCACGACCTTGACATCGTCAGCCGCGCCCGCGAGCTCCGCCTTGAACGAGCAGCCGACGCCGCAGTAGGCGCAGGTCGTCTTGGCCGCGCGCTCCGGCTGCCCGAGCGCGATCACGGATTTCTCGGTGAGCGCCGCGGTCGGACAGGACTCGATGCAGGCGCCGCAGGAGACGCATTCGGACTCGAAGAAGGGCTCGCTCTGGCTCGCAGACACCTTGGAGGCGAAGCCGCGCCCTTCGATCGTGAGCGCAAAGGTGCCCTGCACCTCATCGCAGGCCCGCACGCACCGGGAGCAGACAATGCAAAGCTCCGGGTCAAAGGTGAAATACGGGTTACTCTCATCCTTCACCGCGGGGCGGTGCTTCGCGCCGGTCACGCCGTAGGAAGTCTCGGTAATGCCCGCATTCGCCGCCATATCCTGCAGCTCGCAATGCCCATTCGCGGGGCAGGTCGCGCAATCGAGCGGATGATCGGAGATATAAAGATCGAGCACTCCGCGGCGCAGCTGCGCGAGCTTCGGCGACTGGGTGGAGATCTTCATGCCGGCGGCGACCGTCGTGGTGCAGGAGGCGGGGTAGCCCTTCCGGCCCTCGATCTCGACCAGGCACAGGCGGCAGGAGCCAAAGGCCTTCAGGGTGTCGGTGGCGCAGAGCTTGGGGACCTGTATGTCGGCATACATGGCGGCACGCATGACCGAGGTGCCCTCCGGCACCGTCACCGAGCGGCCGTCGATCTCGAGCGTGACCGACGCTTTGCTTTCGCTGGCCGGCGTCCCATGGTCCTTGTAATCAATGGCAAACATCGAAATCTCCTGACGATGGCTGAGCCCACTTCAATGCCGCGGCTCGGCCTGAAAGTCTTCGCGGAAGTGCTTCAGTATGCTCTGGACCGGGAACGGCGTCATGCCGCCCAGGCCACAGAGCGAGCCCTGAAGCATGGTTTCGCATAAGTCCTCTAAAAGCACAAGGTTACGCTCGCGCTCGACGCCCCCGATGATCCGGTCGATGACCTCGACACCGCGAGTCGAACCGATGCGGCAGGGGGTGCATTTGCCGCAGGATTCGATGGCACAGAACTCCATGGCATAACGCGCCATCTGCGCCATGTCGACCGTATCGTCAAAGACTACGACACCGCCGTGACCCAGGAGTGCCCCGATCCCGGCGAGCGCTTCATAGTCGATGGCGGTGTCGAACTGCGAGGCGGGAATGTAGGCGCCGAGCGGTCCGCCCACCTGCACGGCCCGAATCGGCCGCCCGCTCGCCGAGCCCTCGCCGTAGTCGTAGAGCAGCTCACGCAGGCTGAGCCCGAACGCGCGCTCGATCAGACCGCCGCGGCGCACGTTGCCGGCCAGCTGGATCGGCAGCGTGCCGCGCGACTTGCCCGTGCCAAACTCGCGATAAAACTCGGCGCCGCGCGCCAGGATGATCGGCACGGATGCGAGCGTCACCACATTGTTGACGACGGTCGGCTGGCCGAACAGTCCCTTGATCGCCGGCAGCGGCGGACGCACGCGGATCTCGCCCCGCTTGCCCTCGAGGCTTTCGAGCATCGAGGTCTCCTCGCCGCAGATATAGGCGCCGGCGCCGAGGCGCACCTCGAGCTCGAAGCTGCGGCCGCTGCCCATGACGTCGCGGCCGAGATAGCGCGCCTGGCGGGCGGCATTCAGGGCCTCGTTGAGCGCCACGTGTGCATGCGGATACTCGACGCGCAGATAGATGTAGCCCTGGTTGGCGCCGACGGCCATGCCCGCGATGGTCATGCCCTCGATGAGGGCGAGCGGATCGCCTTCCATCAACATCCGATCCGAAAAGGTGCCCGAGTCGCCCTCGTCGGCATTGCAGGTGACATATTTCTGCGCGACGTTCTGGTCAAGCACCGTCTTCCACTTGATGCCGGTGGGGAAAGCCGCGCCGCCGCGGCCGCGCAAGCCGGAGTCGGTTACGGCCTTCACGATATCCGCCTGCGACAGGGCGAGCGCTCGCCGCAGTCCCTGATAGCCGCCGTGTGCGACATAATCGGCCACGCTCGTGGGATCTATTACGCCCACCCGTGCCGCGGTGAGCCGCTGCTGGCTCTTGAGATAGGGAATCTCCTCCGTCAATCCCTGCGACAGCGGATGCGTCCCCCCCTTCAGGAAATCCGCTGCGAAGAGGCCGGCCACATCGTGAGCCTTCACCGGACCGTAAGCCCAGCGTCCGTCCGGCAGCGCAACCTCGACCATGGGCTCGAGCCAATAAAGGCCGCGCGAGCCGTTGCGGACGATGCGCACGTCCGCGCGGCGCGCGCGCGCCTCGGCATCGATGGCGCGGGCGACGCTTTCGGCGCCGAGGGACAGCGCGCTCGCATCGCGCGGCACGTAGATGTCGGTGCTCATGTGGGCTGCTGCCGCGCCGTCACCATGGCGTCGAACTGCTGCGCCGTGACGCGTCCGAAAAGGTCGTCATCAATCATTAACGCCGGAGAGCAGGCGCAGTTGCCGAGGCAGTAAACCGGCTCGAGCGTGAAGGCGCCGTCGGCGCTCGTCTCGTGAAAATCGATGCCCAGCCGGCGTTTGGCATGCGCGGTAAGCGCTTGCGCGCCCATGGACTGGCAGGATTCTGCCTGGCACACGCGCACCACGTGGCGCCCCACCGGATGGGTGCGGAAGAAATGATAGAAGCTCACGACGCCGTGCACCTCGGCGCGCGACAGATTCAAGCCCTCGGCGATCACCGGCACCGCGCCTGAGGGCACAAAACCCAGGCTCGCCTGCACGCCGTGCAGAATTTCAATGAGCGGGCCGGGGCGGGACTTGTGCTCCGCCACGATGCGCAGTACCGCCCGCCGCTGCTCGTCAGTCAAAGTTTGCATAGTCGTTCAATATAGTCGGAATTCGAATCCGCGCGCGCGAGAACGCAACATTTTACCGCTAGCGCCCATTGCGCGCAGCCGCGCGCTGGGTTCATCCCTGCAGCGTGCGCTGATGATGGCGCAGATGCTCTTCCATAAAGGTCGAGATGAAGTAGTAGCTGTGGTCGTAGCCGGCCTGAAGGCGCAGCGTAACCGGATAACCGACACTGCGGCACGCCTCCTCGAAAAGGTGCGGCTGCAGCTGCTTGTCGAGGTACTGATCCGCCGAGCCCTGATCGATGAGGATCGGCGGCCGGCGCGCCGCGTCTTTGATCTGGCCCACGAGTTCGGTCGCATCGTAGGCGCTCCACTGGCCGTGATCGGCGCCGAGATAGCCCGCGAAGGCCTTTTGCCCCCATGGACAGCGTTTCGGCGCCGCGATCGGCGCAAACGCGGACACCGAGCGGTAGCGCTCGGGATTCTTGAGCGCAATGACGAGCGCGCCATGCCCGCCCATCGAGTGGCCAAAGATGCCCTGCCGCCCGCGTTCGGTCGGAAAGCCGGCGTCGATGAGGGCGGGCAGCTCCTGCGTCACGTAGGAATACATGCGGTAATGGGCGGACCAGGGCTTTTCGGTCGCATCGACGTAGAATCCTGCGGCCACTCCGAAGTCCCAGCTGTCGGTATCGCCGGCGACCTTTACGCCGCGCGGGCTGGTGTCCGGCGCGACCAGCATGAGACCGAGCTCAGCGGCGAGACGCTGCGCTCCGGCCTTGATCATGAAGGTCTCTTCAGTGCAGGTGAGCCCTGCCAGGTAGTAAAGGACCGGAACGCGGCCGTTCTGCGCCTGCGGCGGCGTGAATGCAGCAAAGCGCATGGAGCACGCCGTTGTGGCGGCGTCGTGGCGGTAAAAGCCCACGACGCCGCCAAACGAGCGGTGCTGACTGATGACTTCGAACGGGGCTCCTGCCATGAGCGGCGCGCTTACGCCGCCAGTGTGCCCTTCTTCTTGGCGGCATCGGTTGCGAGCAGATCCATGAGCGGCGGCGACAGGCAGTCGTACGGCTCCAGACCCAGCTCCTTGAGCCTCGCGCGAATGGCGCCCATCTGGTCGGGCTTCGTTCCCGCTTCGATGATGGAGGACACGAAGGCCGCGAACTGCGGGGCGGCCCAGCCTTTTTCCTTCGACAGCTCGACATGGATGAAATCGAAGCCGTACAGCGGATGCGCCTTGTTTTCGATGCGGCCGTACATGTGCACGCCGCAGACGCTGCAGGCATGGCGCTGAATGGCGGCGGACGGGTCGACGATCTTGAGCTTCTGTCCGTTCGCCGTGACGGAGAGGTTGTCGCGTGCCACTACACCGACGATCGAGAATGTTGCGCCCTGCGGCTTCCAGCACTTGGTGCAGCCACAGGCATGATTAAAGGCGACATCGCCCTTGATCGTGACGGTGACCGGGTTTTGCGAACACTTGCAGGTGAGCGTGCCGCCGGCGAAGTTTGCCGTTCCCTGCTTGACGCCCTGGTCGACGGACGGATGAATTGAAACAGCCATGATGATCCCCTCTTAGCTTAAACGATTAATACGTAGATCAAACTCGCCCGCGCCCTCAAATCTTGCTTGCGCGAGTCTCAACATTCTCCGAAAGCCCTAGAACGTGACGACGCTTCTGATCGATTCGCCCTTGTGCATGAGATCGAAGGCGTCATTGATCTTCTCGAGCGGCATCACGTGGGTAATGAGGTCGTCGATATTGATCTTCTTATCCATATACCAGTCGACAATCTTCGGCACGTCGGTGCGGCCGCGGGCACCGCCGAAGGCCGTGCCTTTCCACACCCGTCCGGTTACGAGCTGGAACGGGCGCGTCTTGATCTCCTGCCCGGCGCCCGCGACGCCGACGATGGTCGAGACGCCCCAGCCGCGGTGACAGCATTCGAGCGCCTGGCGCATGAGATCGACGTTGCCGACGCACTCGAAGCTGTAGTCGGCGCCGCCGTCGGTGAGCGCAACCAGATGCGCCACGAGATCACCGCTGACCTCCTTCGGATTGACGAAGTGCGTCATGCCGAACTTCTCGGCGAGCGCCTTGCGCTTGGGATTGACGTCGACGCCGATGATCTTGTTGGCGCCCACCATGTGTGCGCCCTGAATGACGTTCAGGCCGATCCCGCCGAGGCCGAATACGACGACGTTTGCACCCGCCTCCACCTTGGCCGTGTTGATCACGACGCCGACGCCGGTGGTGACGCCGCAACCGATGTAGCACACCTTCTCGAAAGGCGCATCCTCGCGGATCTTGGCGACCGCGATCTCCGGCAGCACGGTGTAATTGGAGAACGTGGAACAGCCCATGTAGTGATGCACCATCTTGCCGTCGATGGAGAAGCGGCTCGTGCCGTCGGGCATCACGCCCTTGCCCTGGGTGGCGCGGATGGCGGTGCACAGATTCGTCTTGCGGGACAGGCAGGATTTGCACTGCCGGCATTCCGGGGTATAGAGGGGGATCACGTGATCGCCCTTCTTGACAGTGGTGACGCCGCGGCCCACGTCCACTACGACGCCCGCGCCTTCGTGGCCGAAGATCACCGGAAAGAGGCCTTCGGGGTCGGCTCCCGAGCGCGTGAACTCGTCGGTATGGCACACCCCGCTCGCCTTGATCTCGATGAGAACTTCCCCGTCCTTGGGGCCCGCGAGATCGACCGTGACGACTTCAAGCGGCTTGCCTGCTGCGTACGCGATCGCTGCTTTTGCTTTCATGATCGACCCAGCCTCCAAGGATTCAATTGGCTCAGTTCCCCGCCGATGAATGTACCGCGAACGATCACCCGAAGAAACCCAATCGCCGCCCGCAGGCGGCGAAGTGGGTCGTGCGCGTCACACTCTCGAGCGTGGAACAGCTAAGACTAGACCATTGGGCCACGGCCGTCCTATCAGGACTGGCCGCGCTGCACCGCCGGCCGCGCCGCAATGGCATCATGCCAGGCGGCCGCTGAAGAATACGCGCACCTGTTTGCGCGTGGCCGCGTCGCGAGGAGGTTGCAGAATGCGCATGAAAAAGCTGGGCGGGACCGGTCTTGTCGTCTCCGAGATCTGTCTTGGCACGATGACCTTCAGCAACGGCGAGGGTTTTTGGGGCGCCATCGGCAACACCGACCAGGCGACCGCCACCGGCATCGTCAAGAGCGCGCTCGACCGCGGCGTCAACTTTATAGACACCGCCGACGTCTACTCCAACGGCCTCGCCGAGAGCATGACCGGACAGGCATTGAAGAGCCTGGGGCTGCCGCGCGATGCGTTCGTACTCGCCACCAAGGTGCTCGGGCGCATGGGACCCGGCGCCAACCAGTCCGGCCTGTCGCGTGCGCATATCCTGCATGCGGTCGACGCCAGCCTGCAGCGCCTGCAGCTCGAGTACATCGATCTCTATCAGATTCATGGCCGCGATCCCCTGACGCACCTGGAGGAGACGCTCGCGGCGCTCGACGCCTGCGTGCGCGCCGGCAAGGTGCGCTACATCGGATTGTGCAACCTCGCCGCCTGGGAAATCGCCAAGGCACTCGGGATCTGCGCGCAGCGCTCGCTCGCGCGCTTCGAGAGCGTGCAGGCCTATTACTCGATCGCCGGACGCGACCTCGAGCGCGAGATCCTGCCGCTCGCCCGCGATCAGAACCTCGCCGTCCTGCCCTGGAGCCCGCTCGCGGGCGGCATCTTGTCCGGCAAGTTCTCGCGTGAGGGCACCGGGCCGGCCGGCTCGCGGCGCGCGACATTCGACTTTCCCCCGGTCGATCGCGAGCGCGCGTTTCGCGTCATCGACGTGATGCGCCCGATTGCGCAGGCGCATTCCGCATCGGTCGCGCGCGTCGCGCTCGCCTGGCTCCTGCAGCAGGCCGCGGTGACTTCAGTGATCATCGGCGCGCGCACCAACGAGCAGCTCCTCGACAATCTGGCCGCGACGGACCTGAAGCTCGCGCCGCAGGAGATGACGGCGCTCAACGATGCCTCGGCGCTTCCGCCCGAATACCCGGGCTGGATGCTCGAGCGTCAGACAGCCGACCGCGCCGCGGTGATCAAATAAGGGCGCCGCTAGACGCGCTCGAGAATCATCGCGATCCCCTGGCCCACGCCGATACACATGGTGCAGAGTGCGTATCGCCCGCCCGTGGCGGCGAGCTGGTACGACGCGGTCGTCGCCAGGCGCGCCCCCGACATCCCGAGAGGATGGCCGAGCGCGATCGCTCCGCCGTTGGGATTAACGTGGCTCGCCTCATCGGGAAGGCCGAGCTCGCGCAGCACCGCGAGCGCCTGCGCGGCGAAAGCCTCATTCAACTCAATGACATCCATGGCGCCTATCTCAAGCCGCGCCAGCTGCAGGGCGCGGCGCGTCGCCGGCGCAGGTCCCATGCCCATGATGCGCGGCGCAACCCCGGCCGTTGCGGCCGCGAGGATGCGCGCGCGCGGTGTCAGCTGAAAACGTGCGACGGCCCTTGGTGAGGCGATGATGAGCGCACAGGCGCCATCGTTGATGCCGGCCGCATTGCCCGCGGTGACCGTGCCGCCGGCGCGAAAAGGTGTCGGCAGCTTCGCCAGCTGCGCAAGACTGGTATCAGCGCGCGGATGCTCATCCTCGCTCACGATGCGCATCTTGCCCTTCTTCTCGGGGACCTCGACGCTCAGCAGCTCCGCCTTGAAAAAGCCGCGCGCCCGCGCCGCCGCCACTCGCTGCTGGCTTCTGAGCGCAAAGCGGTCCTGGTCCTCGCGGCTGACAGCGAACTCGGCGGCAACGTTTTCACCGGTCTCCGGCATCGAGTCGATGCCGTATTGGCTCTGCATGCGTGGATTGACGAAGCGCCAGCCGATGGTGCTGTCGTAGATCTGCGCGTCGCGGCTGAACGCGGTCTCGGCCTTCGGCATCACCAGCGGCGCCCGCGACATCGACTCAACCCCGCCCGCGATCACCAGGTTCGCTTCGCCCGTCTTGATGGCGCGGGCTGCGGTGGCGATGGCGTCCAGACCCGAACCGCAGAGGCGGTTCAACGTCACCCCCGGAACTTCGACCGGATAGCCTGCGAGGAGCGCGGCCATTCGAGCGACATTGCGATTGTCTTCGCCCGCCTGATTTGCGCAGCCGAGAATCACTTCATCGACAGCCGCCGGCTCGACTGAGGGATTACGCGCCAGAAGCGCCGCGAGCGGCAGCGCTGCCAGATCGTCGGTGCGCAGCGCGGCGAGCGCGCCGCCATAGCGGCCAATGGGGGTGCGCACGGCATCGCAGATAAAAGCTTCGATCATTGCCGCAACACCTCTTAAGTTAGACTCGCGCCCATGCCAAGTTCCCTGCCACCCGCCACCCGCGCCATCATCGCCGCCAACGTCATCGCGTTCGTGCTGCAACTGTTTGTCGGCGCACCGATGGAACAGTTATTCGCGCTCTGGCCGCTGCAGACGAACTTTGAGCCGTGGCAGCTCGTCACCTACGCCTTCCTGCACGATCGGACCAATTACTTACACCTGTTCTTCAACATGTTTGCCTTGTTCATGTTCGGCCGGGCGCTCGAGTATTTCTGGGGGAGCCGCCGCTTTGCGGTATTCTACTTCGCCAGCGTGCTGGCCGCGGCGGCCACACAGCTCCTGGTCGCATCGCTCACCGGCTCCGAAGATCCCACGATCGGTGCCTCCGGGGGAGTGTTTGGCCTGCTCCTTGCATTTGCGCTGTACTTCCCGCGCCAGCGCATCATTCTCCTTTTTCCACCGATTCCAATGCCGGCGTGGCTCTTCGTGACACTCTACGGCGTGCTCGAATTGGTGCTTGCCGTGACCAACCGTCAAGCCGGGGTTGCGCACTTTGCGCATTTAGGCGGCATGCTGGGCGGCGCGCTCGTCATTCTCTATTGGCGCGCCCGCCGCATGCCCAGGTCTTGATATCCGACGCCCGTCCCGTTCAGAATCGCGCGCCTAGACGGCCGCCCCCAAGGGAACTTTCTACCGGGCGCCCTCTCTATCGATGCCACGTCTATGATCAAAACCGAACGCTTAAGCAAGCGCTACGACACGCTCACCGCGGTCGACGACGTCAGCTTCGAGGTACATCCGGGAGAGGTGCTGGGATTTCTCGGGCCAAACGGCGCCGGCAAAACCACGACCATGCGCATGCTCGCAGGCTTCATCAGCCCGACGAGCGGCACGGCTAGCATCTGCGGGCACGATATCGAGACCGATACGCTCGCGGCCAAGAGATCGATCGGCTATCTTCCCGAAGGCGCGCCGCTCTACGGCGAGATGACGGTGCAGAGTTTCCTCGAATTCATCGCCGACCTGCGCGCGCTCACCGGCAGTACACGCGCGCGCCGCCTCGATTATTCGATCGGACGACTGCAGCTCGCCAGCGTGCTCGAACAGACGATCGAGACGCTCTCGAAGGGCTTTCGACGCCGTGTCGGACTGGCGCAGGCGCTGCTGCAGGATCCGCCGGTGCTCATACTCGACGAGCCCACCGACGGGCTCGATCCCAATCAGAAGCATGAGGTCCGCGGCCTCATCAACGAGATGTCGCGCGGCAAGATCATCATCATCTCGACGCATCTGCTGGAGGAAGTGGACGCCGTATGCACGCGCGCCATCATCATCGCGCGCGGCCGCATTGTCGCCGACGACACCCCGCAGAGCCTCGCCGCGCGCTCCCGCTATCACAATGCGGTATCGCTGCAACTCGATGGCGCGCAGGATCTGGTGGCGGCCCGCGACGCGATCGCCGCGCTGCCGCTGGTTGAGTCGGTTGAGATGAGCGAGCGCGATGCGCGCCTGACGGCGCTGCCGCGCGCCGGCGCGCAGCTTCTGCCGTCCCTCAGCGACCTTGCCGCGCGTCGGGGAATGAAGCTCAAAGAGCTGCATCTCGAGTCTGGCCGGCTCGATGAAGTATTCCGCACCATCACGGCGTAGAGGTAAGACTCATGCATAACGTAGGAGTCATCCTGCGCCGCGAGCTGCGGAGCTACTTTGCAACGCCGCTTGCCTATGTGTTCATCCTCATCTTTCTGGTGCTCGCGAATTCCTTCACGTTCTATCTGGGCGGATTCTTCGAGCGCGGCCAGGCCGATCTGGCGCCGTTCTTCAACTTCCATCCGTGGCTGTACCTGTTTCTCATTCCGGCGCTCGCCATGCGCCTGTGGGCCGAGGAGCGCAAGACCGGGAGCATCGAGCTTCTGCTGACGCAGCCGGTGACGTTGTGGGAGGCGGTGCTGGGCAAATTTTTCGCCGCCTGGATCTTCGCGGCGCTGGCCCTGGCCCTGACCTTCCCGATCTGGCTCACGGTCAACTACCTCGGCAGCCCCGACAACGGCGCAATCCTCGCCGGCTACGTCGGCAGCCTGCTGCTCGCGGGAGGATTTCTGTCGATCGGCTCGTGCATGTCCGCGCTTACCCGCAACCAGGTCATCGCCTTCATCCTGGGTGTCGTCGTGTGTTTCGGATTCCTGCTCGCGGGCTTTCCTCTGGTACTCGACGTGTTTCGCAGCTGGGCGCCGCAGGCGCTCATTGACGCCATCGCCTCGCTGTCGTTCCTGACCCACTTCGAATCGATCGCCAAGGGAGTCATCGACATCCGCGATTTCCTGTACTTCGCCATGCTGATCGCTTTCTTTCTCCTCGCCACCGCGATCGCACTCGAAGTGCGCAAAGCCGAGTAGAGCAAAGGCAGCCACTCCATGACGAAACGCTCGACACTTGGCGGCGGCGCACTTCTGGCTCTCGCGTTGCTGTTCGTGGGACTGACGATCCTCTTCGATCATGCGCTGCACGGCTGGCGTCTCGATCTTACGCAGAACCGCCTCTACTCGACCGCGCCGGGCACCGATCGAATCCTGAAAAACCTGCGCGAGCCGGTGAATCTGTACTTTTTCTTCACCGAGAAGACGGCTGCGCAGCTGCCGGTGCTGAAGACTTATGGCGGGCGCGTGCGCGAGTTCCTGCAGGAACTGGCGGCGCGCTCGAACGGCAAGCTGCGCCTGCACTTCATCGACCCGCAGCCTTTTTCCGAGGACGAGGACCGTGCGGCGGAACTCGGGGTGCGCGGCACTCCGCTCGGCGGCTCGGGCGGGCAGTTGTATTTCGGCTTGGCCGGCACGAACTCCACCGACGGCCACGCCGCGATCGAGTTCTTCGACCCGTCCAAGGAGGAATTCCTCGAGTACGACGTCGTCAAACTCATCTACTCGCTCGCCAATCCCAAGAAGCCGGTACTCGGCTGGCTGAGCAGCCTACCGATGACGCCCTCGATGGATCCGCAGTCGGGGCAAATGCGCGAGCCGTGGGTCATTTATGCGCAGGCGCAGCAGCTTTTTAACATCCGGCCGCTCGATCCGGCGGCGGCCAAGATCGACGCCGATATCGACGTGCTGGTACTGGTGCATCCGAAAAACCTCGCGCCCGCGATGCTGTTTGCGATCGATCAGTACGTTTTGAAGGGCGGCCATATCGCGGTGTTCGTCGATCCAATCGCTGAAGCCGACACCTCCGGAGCCGATCCGCAGAATCCGATGGCCGCGATGACCGCGGACAAGTCTTCAAACCTGCAGCCTCTGCTCGGCAACTGGGGCGTGGAATACAATCCGCATCAGGTGCTCGCCGATGCCAAGCAGGCCCTGTCGGTCTCGCTGCACGAGGGGGAGGCGCCGTCGCGGCACTACGGCATCCTGGGCCTCGAGCAGTCCAACTTCAACCATGCCGACGTCGTCACCGCGGGGCTCTCGAGCGTCAATGTGGCGATGAGCGGCTTTGTCAAACCCGCCAAGGGCGCGACCACTCACTTCGAGCCGCTGTTGTTGAGCAGCAATCAGACGCAGCCGCTGCCCACCGAACGCTTCGCAATGCTGTTCGATCCGGGCGCGCTGCGCGACGGCTTTCGCGCCACCGGCGAGCGCTATGCCATTGGTGCGCGCGTCACCGGCAACATCAAGAGCGCCTTTCCGGGCGGACCGCCCGCCGGCGTCACTCTGCCACCCGGCGCCGCGGCGTTGAAAACCTCAGCAAAACCTCTGCAGCTCGTCGTGTTCGCCGACGTGGACATGCTCGCAGACTACCTTTGGGTGCGGCAGCAGAATCTCTTTGGTCAGCGCGTAACCCAGGCGTGGGCCAACAATGGCGACCTGGTGCTCAACGTCCTCGACAATCTCTCCGGCAGCGCCGATCTCATCAGCGTTCGCGGCCGCGCCACTTTTACGCGTCCGTTTGAGCGCGTCGAGGCGCTGCGCAGGAGTGCGGATGAGCGCTTCCACAGCAAAGAGCAGGAACTCGAACAGGAGTTGCGTAGCACGGAGGAGAAGCTGACGGCGCTCGAGTCACGCCGCAATGACAAGTCCTCCCTCATCCTGACGCCCGAGCAGGAGCGCGAGCTCGGTCGCTTCCAGGACGAGAAGCTGCAGGTACGCAAGGAGCTGCGCAACGTGCGTGTCGGCCTGGATGAGGAAATTCACAAGCTCGGCACGACGCTCAAGGTGATGAACATCATCCTGGTCCCGGCATTATTGGCCGTAATTGCACTCCTGGTGGTGGGCTGGCGACGCCGCCGGCGTGCGCTGCACGCTCTCCTGCAAAGCAAGGGCCGAACGTGACCCCGCGGCGCGTCCTGATCCTGCTCATTGCAGGCGTCATCGTGATCGCCGGAGCCTTGTGGCTGGCGTCGCAGCGGCATCTCGAGCCGGCCTCCCTTGCGGGCGATGCCGTCCTTGCGGGCCTGCAGAAATCCCTGAACGATGTCACCGAGATTCATCTGGCGAAGGGCGACGGCGTGCGCACGACTCTCAAGAAAGGCGCAACCGACTGGAGCGTCTCGGAGCGCGCTTACCCGGCCGATTCGGGGCACGTGCGCAAGCTGCTGCTCGATCTCGCAGCTCTCAAGATCGTCGAAGAGAAGACGCACAGTCGCGAGTTCTACCCGCGGCTGGGCGTCGAAGACACCGATACTCCGAAATCTACCGGCACCTTGGTGGAAGTCATCACTCCAACAAAAACGTTTGCTCTCATCGTGGGCAACGCCGCGGCGGGCAAGACCGGCTTCGTGCGCGTGGCGCACACCGAACCGAGCCTGCTCGCGCAGCCGCTCATCAGCGTCGACGCCGATCCGCGTCGCTGGATCGATCGCAACGTGGTTGATATCGGCGAGCAGCGCCTGAAGCAAGCCGCGGTCGAACCCGCAGCGGGACCTGCCTACTCCGCGACACGCGACGCGCCGCAGCAGACGGATTACAAGGTCGCGCCGATTCCCAAAGGGCGTGAGCTCTCAAGCAGCTCCGCGGCAAACGAGGTGGGCAGCGCGCTCGCGGCGCTGCAGGCCGACGATGTGCGACCGGCGCCCGCGCCCACCGCCGGCGCCGCGAAATCTGATCACGCCGTCTTCCGCACATTCAATGGGCTCGAGCTTGATGCCGCGGGAGTCGTGGCAGGCGACCATCATTACGTCACGCTCCTCGCGCGCTCGACCGCGAAGGAATCACAGGCCGAGGCCGACGCCCTCAACAAGCGATTGCAGGGTTGGCAGATCGAGATCCCGAGCTACAAGTACCAGGCCATGTTCCGCCCGCTCGAGGATTTGTTGAAGAAGGTCGAGCCGGCCAAGTCCAAGACCGCGACTACGAGCGCCGCCAAGAAAAATCCACAGTAGCCCGCGGCTTCATGCGCCGTTGCGCACCAGGGGCCGCCGCGCGGACCGAAGGGAACCGCGCTGCACCAGCCGCTCCGCAAGATCACGCAGGTCGCGCCGCGAGCGCGATCCGTCGGGCCTGGCGAGCGCAGAGGCGTTGCGACATGCAGAAGAAGGTAGCGCGCGTAGTCGGGGCGTACCAGTCAAGCCATCAGCAGGAGCGCTGACACACACAGGCCTCGGTCCGATTCATTCAACTAACCAAACGACTCGCAGCGCCGGCGCCTTACCGAGCGGCTGTTGCAGAGTATGATTCCAGGCATGCCCCCTACGCTTGTGCCGTTCGGCATTCTGGTTCGCGCGAGCGCACGGTTGTGAGCCGCGAAGACAACCCGCGCCCCTACAGTTCGCCCGCCTGCTTCATGCATGAGCTCGACGAGCTCCCCCAAGCCTGGGAGGAAATCAAAGCGTGGCGGACGACGCGCCGCAAGGAGCGGATTCTGCTGCGCTTGGCCTGCGATCCGAGCGAACGCAAGTGCTGTGCCAGTCTCATCCTGCAGCGGCTCCTCGAGCTGGTCGATGTCTCCGCCTATCCCGTGCTCGGCATTTACTGGCCCATCCGCGGGGAAATCGACGTGCGGGAGATCGCCCGTCGCCACGTGGCCGCCGGTGGGCGCGCGGCGCTTCCGGTCGTCGTGACGAGAGGCGCACCCGTTGAGTTCTGGCGATGGACTCCCGGCGCGCGCATGCAGCGGGGTCTTTGGAACATTCCAATCCCACGTGAGCGCGAGGCCGTCCTCCCCGATGCCCTCATCGTGCCCATGGTCGGCTTCGACAGAGCCAACTACCGGCTCGGCTACGGCGGCGGCTACTACGACCGTACACTCGCCGCTATCGTGCCGCGACCGCACACGATCGGCGTCGCCCGCGCCGATGCGGAATTGACTACGATCTTTCCTCAGCCCCATGACGTCCCCATGGATGTGATCGTCACGGACCAATCAGTCCCGGGAGCGGTATTGCACCGCCATCGGGAACGCCAGCCGCGCTCGTGACATCCAATGTGCTGCCCTGTGCGACCGCCTTGCCGAGCGTGTCGACGGCGGGATTGTCGTTACTCGCTGGCACAGCACAAAGACATTGCCGAACGCGACATTTCGAGTCCGGTTGCGCTCTGCAACGGCTTGGTCGCGGGCGTGCTGCGGCGCTTGACGTAACCGCGATGCCGAGAACCCCTGAGCCACCAGGTCCTTCAAGGCTGAGGGAGCGCGACGACCTCACCGTCTTGCACCCGTAGCCAGCAGCTACTCATGGGAGCGGATCAGCGCGTGCGCGACAGAAGCCCGAGCGCCACCGTCATGAGCAAGGCCGTCGGCAACCATGCCAGCACCACGGGATTCAGCTCAAACACGATCGTTCCGCTTTCGATGAGCCGCTGCAGCAGGAAAAAAATCATGCCGAGCAGTAGCCCGACGAGCGTGCGCGCTCCAGCACCGGCCGAGCGCAGCGATCCCAGCACGAAGGGAATGCCGAGCAGCACTGCAAATGCGATCGCAACGGTGCGCGCGACGCGCGACCAGAAGGCAAACACATAGGGTCGCGCATCAAGCGCATTCGCCTTGAAGTAGCTGATCAGACGCCACAGGGCCGAAACCTCAAGGTCGCTCGGATCCACCACGGCAAGTCCGAGAAAGCTCGCGCTCACGCTCGAGTGCAGCACGCGCTCGCCGCCCGCGCGCGCGACCACGCGCTCCGGCGTGAAGCGCGATTCGGCATAGTCTGACAGGAGCCACGTGCGATTCGAGCCGGCGGTTGCGCGCGCCGCGTGTCCGATCGATTGCAGCCGATGTTCGGGGTTGAGCTCAAAGACCTGCATGGCGCCGAAATGACGGCCGAGGGATTGCCGGCTGACATTCAGGATCAGATTGCCGTCGCGGACCCAGGCGCCGCCGCCGCCGCCAAAACTCATGTCGGTGAACTTTGCGAACGCCTTGTGCTGCTTGGCCGCCTGCTGCAGCGGCGGGCCAAAAAACTCTCCCAGCGCGACTTCGCACACGATCAGCACCAGTGCCGCGGCGAGTGCCGCCGCGGCCAAGCGCGCGATCGAAACTCCAGTCGCGCGAATCACGGTCAATTCGCTGCCGCGCGCCAGAGTCCCCAGGCCGATGAGGGAGCCGATGAGCGCAGCGATCGGCAGCACTTCCCAGGCCTGCTGCGGCAGACTCAGGAGCACGAACCAGAATGCGTCGAGTGCCGTGTAGTGGCCGATGCCGATATCGTCCTGCTCGCCGATGAAGGCAAAGAGCGCCCCCAGAACGAGAAAGGTGGCGAGCACGAGCGCGACCGACCCCAGGATGGAACGGATGATGTAGCGGTCGAGTATCGTCACGCGGGACTCTTGTTGCGCCACCTTGCCAGGCGCCCCGGAGCGTAGATGACAACCAGCGCCAGGAGCACCACAGCCGCGTGCGCCCACCACAGGCCAAAGACCTCCGGTATCGTGCCGTGGGCCAACCACACCTTGCCGGCCGACACCAGGTTTGAATACAGAAGGTACACGAGCACCGCGAGCCAGACGCGCGCGAAGCGCCCCTGCCGCGGACGCAGGTGCGCAAGCGGCATGGCGAGCAACGTCAGCACGACACACATGAAAGGCAGCGCGACGCGCCAGTGCAGCTCCGCGCGCTCGCCGGGGTCGCTGCTCTGCAGCAGCGCGCGCGTGGGCCGCGCCTCAAGCGCCGTCACCGCATCGGTTAGCTCCGGCACGCGCACCGGAATGACGTGCTGGGCGAAGCGTACGATTCTGAATTCAGCGCTGCCGGGCACCCCTTCAAACCGCTCGCCGTTATAGAGCGTCAGGGTGTGGGTCGAGCCGTCCGCCGCGAGCGCGTGGCGCGCGCGGTCCGCCACCGCCACCTGCACCCGACCCTCGGACTCGCGCTCGACGAACACGTGCGACAGCGAGCCGTCCCGATTCACTCCCTCGGCGTACACCACGGCCCCGCTGCTGCCGCCGAAGGTGCGAAAGTGTCCCGGCGAGATGGGCGCGAACTGCCCTGCGCGCAGCGCCGTGCTCCGCAGCGACAGCGAACGGGCGACCGCCTGCGGTCCTAGATCGAGAGTGAGCCACGCGAGCATTGCAGTCACGAATACCGCCAGCAGCGTCACGGGCCAGTAGAGACGTGCCGACCCGACACCGCAGGCCAGAGCCGCCGTCATTTCGCTGTCGTGGTAGAGCCGGCCGAACGCGAGCACCACTCCCAACAGCAGCCCGATCGGCATGAGAATGCTCACATCCTGCAGCGCCCCCAGGCCGATGAGCTGCAGCACGACCTGCTGCGGATACTGGTTTTCTGCCGCACGCGCGAGCACGCGCGCCATTTGGTTCGTCAGCAGGATGATGAGCAGGACGCCGGTGACGACCAGCCAGCTCGCCAGGACCTCCTTCAGAACATACCGATCGAGGATCCGCCCCAAACTGGGTGTCCTGCCGCTCAACGCATGCCCGGCACAACGGCGGAGCACTCTTGGGTTAAACTTGGCTGCGGCAGGCGCGCCGTGCGGTTATGCATGAGTGGATGCGAGTGGAAGCGGCACCGGGAATCAAGGCTTCCTAAGGTAATTCAGACGCGGCCGGGTCTCAATAGTTCGTGCGCGGCCAAAAGCTTTGGGCGTTGCGGGGATGAAATCAATGCATTTTGATATTTGGACGACGGGGATCACTGCAGTTCCTGTGGAGTGCCTCATTCTGGGGGTCTTCGAGGAAGGTGAGCTCACCGAGGAGGCACGCGCGGTGGATGCCGCCGCCGGCGGCCGCATCGCTGCCCTGCTGCGGCGCGGGGATTTTTCCGGAAAAAGCGGCGAAACCTTGCTGGTGACGGACCTCGCGGGCACGAAGGCCACGCGCGCCCTGCTGACCGGCCTCGGTCCCAAAAAGAGCTTCGCAAGAAGGGCCTGGCGGCGGGCCTGCAGTGCGGCGCTCACCGCGGTCGCGCGCACGCGCATCGCAAGCGTTGCGCTCGCAGTGGCGCGCCCCGGAGCCAAAGAGCTCGACGACTACTATCTCGGCCGGGCAGCTGCAGAGCTCACGGGCGCCGCGCTTTATCAGGTGAACGATTTGAAGACCGCCAAAAAGCCGAAGCCCCCCGCCTTGGAGACCGTGCTCGCCGGGCCGGTGCGCGGCGCGGGCGCCGCCGCGGCGCGCCGTGGGCTCGCCCATGGAGTTGCGGTCGCAAACGCCATGCGCGTGCAGCGGGATCTGGCCAACCTGCCGTCGAACGTGTGCACGCCGAGCTACCTCGCCGACCGGGCACGCGCGATTGCCAAGGGCGCCGCGAGCCTAAAGGTGCAGATTCTCGATGAAGCGACGCTCAAGCGTGAAAAGATGGGCTGCTTTCTCGCCGTCACCCAAGGCAGCGAGGAGCCGGCGAAGTTCATCATCTTGGAATATCGCCACGCGAAGTCCGCAGCGACAGTGGTCCTGGTCGGCAAGGGCATCACCTTTGATAGCGGGGGCATCTCGCTCAAGGACCCGGGCGCGATGGACGAGATGAAGTACGACATGAGCGGCGCCGCCGCCGTGATTGCAGCCGTCGGCCTCGCCGCGGAACTGCGCCTGCGGCTCAATGTCGTGGGCCTCGTCGCATCCTGCGAAAACATGCCGAGCGGCAAGGCGATTAAGCCGGGTGACATTGTCACGAGCGCATCCGGGCAGACGGTTGAGATCCTGAACACCGACGCCGAGGGACGCCTCGTGCTGTGCGACGCGCTGCACTATGCGCGCCGCTACAATCCCGCCGCCGTCATCGACATTGCAACATTGACGGGCGCTTGCGTCATCGCACTCGGTGCGCATCACACCGGTGTCATGAGCAACGACGACGCGCTCGCGCGCGAGGTCGTAAGCGCGGGCGTGCGCGCCGATGACCGCGCCTGGCAGTTGCCCGTCACGGAGGAATACAGCGAGCAGCTCAAGAGCAATTTCGCGGATTTCGCCAACATTGGCGGCCGCGAAGCGGGCGCCATCACGGCCGCCGCGTACCTTGCTAAGTTCACGCAGGGCCTGAAGTGGGCGCACCTCGACATCGCGGGGACGGCCTACGTGGGCGGCGCTCATAAGGGCAGCACCGGGCGGCCCTCGCCGCTCCTGGCGGATTTCCTGATCCACCGCGCCGGGCGGTAATGCAAAAAGTCTACGCGCCGCCGGATATCGAGCGGCGGATCTACGCACACTGGGAGTCGCAGGGGTGGTTTGCGCCGCGCCACGCCGGTGGCGCGCCCTACTGCATCGTGATTCCGCCGCCTAACGTCACGGGCACGCTGCACATGGGACACGCCTTTCAGCACACGCTGATGGACGTGCTGACGCGCTACCACCGCATGCGCGGCGAGGAAACTCTTTGGCAGCCCGGCACCGATCATGCGGGCATCGCCACGCAGATGGTGGTCGAACGCCAACTCGAAGCAGAAGGCGCCACCCGCGCGCGCCTCGGGCGCGAAGCGTTCCTGGCGCGAGTGTGGCAATGGAAGGCGCATTCCGGCGGCACGATCAGCGCCCAGATGCGCAGACTCGGATTCTCCGTCGACTGGTCGCGCGAGCGCTTCACGATGGATGCGGATCTGTCTCGCGCCGTGATCGAAGTGTTCGTCAGGCTGTACGACGAGAACCTCATCTATCGCGGCAAACGCCTCGTCAACTGGGATCCGGTACTGCTGACGGCGCTGTCGGACCTGGAGGTGCAGGCCGAGGAGGAGGACGGTCAGTTGTGGCATCTGCGCTATCCGCTCGCGGACGGCTCGGGCCACATGGTGGTCGCAACCACCCGCCCGGAGACCATGCTGGGCGACACGGCAGTCGCCGTGAACCCGGAGGACACGCGCTACCGGCACCTCGTCGGCAAGCGCCTCAAGCTGCCGCTCGTCGGGCGCCTCATTCCGGTGATCGCTGACGCCTACGTCGATGCCACCTTTGGTTCCGGCTGCGTCAAGATCACGCCCGCGCACGACTTCAATGATTACGAGCTCGGACTGCGCCACAACCTGCCGCAGATCAATATCCTTACCCCGGCCGCGGCGCTCAATGACAACGTGCCGCCGCGCTTTCGCGGCCTGGATCGCTTCGTCGCGCGCGAGCGCGTCGTCGCTGAACTGCAGGCCGCCGGACTCATCGAGCGCATCGACAAGCACCGCATGGTGATTCCGCGCGGTGACCGAAGCGGCGCCATCCTCGAGCCCTACCTCACCGATCAGTGGTATGTGCGGATCGCGCCGCTCGCGGCCCCTGCGATCGGCGCCGTGGAGAGCGGCCGCACCCAGTTCGTGCCGGAGAACTGGGCCAGGACTTATTTCGAATGGATGCGCAACATCAAGGATTGGTGCGTCAGCCGGCAGCTGTGGTGGGGACATCGCATTCCCGCCTGGTACGACGCGGCGGGAAAGAGTTATGTCGGCCGCAGTGAGGAGGAGGTGCGCGCCAAGCACGGTCTTGATGCGACAGTGGCCCTGCGCCAGGACGCGGACGTGCTCGACACCTGGTTTTCCTCGGCGCTTTGGCCCTTCTCGACCATGGGCTGGCCCGAGAAGACGCCGGAGCTTGCGAAGTTCTACCCGACGAGCGTCCTCGTCACCGGTTTCGACATCATCTTTTTCTGGGTCGCGCGCATGCTGATGATGGGCCTGAAGTTCATGGGCGACGTGCCGTTTCGCGACGTCTACATCACGGGCCTGGTGCGCGACGAGCACGGCGAGAAGATGTCGAAATCCAAGGGCAACGTCATTGACCCGCTCGACATCGTCGACGGCATCGATCTGGAAGCGCTCGTCGCCAAGCGCACGCGCGGGCTCATGCAGCCACAGCTCGCGCCTGCGATCGAGAAGGCGACGCGCAAGACCTACCCTGACGGCATCGCCGCCCATGGCACCGACGCGCTGCGCTTTACTTTCGCGGCGCTCGCTTCCGCGAACCGCGACATCCGTTTCGACCTGCAACGCGTGGCCGGTTACCGCAATTTCTGCAATAAACTGTGGAACGCCGCGCGCTTCGTCACGCTCATGGTTCCGGCCGAGGAGCACGGCGGCGCCGCGCCCGCCGAGTTGTCGATGGCAGACCGCTGGATCCGCTCACGCTTCGGCCGGCGCCTCGCCGAGGTGCACATCGCGCTTGCGGGCTATCGTTTCGACTTTGCAGCCGCCGCGCTCTACGAATTCACCTGGGACGAATTCTGCTCGTGGTACCTGGAGCTGACGAAACCCACGCTGCAGTCCGAGGGCGCCTCCGAGGCGACGAGGCGCGGCACCCGCCGCACGCTTGCCGCAATGCTCGAGGCGCTGCAACGCGCTCTGCATCCGCTGATGCCGTTCATCACCGAGGAGATCTGGCAGAAGACGGCGGTGCTCGCGGGCCGCGGCGGCGCAACCATCATGCTCGCGCCTTATCCGCTCGCGGCAGACTATCCTGCGGATCCCGAGGCGGAAGCCGAGATCGCCTGGCTGCAGGGCTTCATTCTTGCCGTGCGGCAGATTCGCGGCGAGATGGACATCCATCCGTCGAAGCGCGTTCCCGTGCTCGTCAAGGAGCCCTCTGCCGACGCGCAGGCGCGCATCGAGCGCCAACGCACCTACCTTGAGCGGCTCGCGGGGATTGAGAACATCGCCTTCCTCGAGCGCGGCGCCGCCGTGCCGCAGGCCGCGACGGCCATGCTGGGAGAGCTCACCCTTCTCGTGCCGATGGCGAATCTGATCGATGCGGCCGCCGAGTCCGAGCGTCTCGGCAAACGTCTGGCGAAGGCCCGCCAGGAGCTCGACAGGACGCGCGCACAGCTCGGCAACGGCAATTTCGTGGCTAACGCGCCGCCGGCAGTCGTTGCCACGCTGCGCGAGCGCCTCGTGGAGCTGGAGCGCACTGCCGCGGGATTCGAAGCGCAGCTCACGCGAGTGCGCGCCCTGCAGAGCGCATGATGGAGCCTGATCGGGCGGCAATCCTGCGCGCACTGGCGGCTCTCGAGACCGTGATCCTCGGCAAGAGCGAGCAGGTGCGTCTGTGTCTGGCATGCCTGCTCGCGCGCGGACATCTGCTGATCGAGGACGTGCCGGGCGTCGGCAAGACCACCCTTGCGCATGCGCTCGCGCACGTGCTGGGGCTCGCCTGGCAACGCGTGCAGTTCACGAGCGATCTGCTGCCGGCCGACGTCATCGGCGTGTCCGTGTTTGAGCGCACCCGTCAGCTGTTCGAATTTCGCAAGGGGCCGATCTTCACCCAGCTCCTGCTCGCGGATGAGATCAACCGCGCCAGTCCGCGCACGCAAAGCGCGCTGCTGGAGGCGATGGAGGAGCGCCAGGTGAGCGCGGATCTCACCACCTACTCCCTGCCCGACCCCTTCTTTGTCGTCGCCACACAGAATCCGCACGAAGAGGTCGGGACCTTTGCACTGCCCGAGTCGCAGCTCGATCGCTTTCTGATGCGCGTGACGCTCGGCTATCCCGACACGGCCAACGAGCGCGAGCTGTTGCGGAGCGGTGCGCGGCGCGAGCTGCTGCCGCAGATCACTCCGGCGCTCAATTCCGCGGTGCTGCTGCGCGCTCAGGCGGCGGTACGCGGCGTGCACATTGCGGATGCGATCCTCGATTACACACTCGCCCTGATCGCGCGCACCCGCGCGCGCACCGACCTGAAGCTCGGACTCTCGCCGCGCGCCGGGCAGGGCTTGATTCGTGCTGCCCAGGCTTGGGCCTATATGCAGAGCCGCGTGGCGGTCATGCCGGAGGACGTGCAGGCGGTGCTGCCCGCAGTGATCGCACACCGCCTCGAACGGCGCGAGGGCCTCGACATGCGCGCGGGGCAGGCGCTGACCGAGGAAATCCTAAAAGCGGTCCCGGTGCCGCTGTAGCGACGCCCGTGAAGCGCTTCCTTCGCGCACGCATCGCAAGCTGGGCGAGACGACGCCAGGGTGCGGATTCTCTGCCGGTCACGGTGCACTACCGCCGGATCTATATCCTGCCGACGCGCGCCGGGTGCGGCTTCGGCGTCCTGTTGTTCTGCATGTTCATCGCCGGTCTCAACTACAGCAACAGCACGGCCCTGTTCCTCACGTTTTGGCTTATGGGCTTCGTGCTGGTCGGCCTGCACCGTTGCCATAGAAATCTCCTGGGAATCGCCCTGCAGCACGCGACCGCGCTACCGACCTTTGCCGGTGCGGCCGGCCAACTTGAGCTCACTCTCGGGAATTCCGCGGCCCTTACGCGCCTGCGCATAGAGGCGGATCTGCCGGGTATGCCTGCAAGCGCGACCGACATCGCGGCGACGAGCGCCGCGCGCGTCAGCCTGGCCGTACCCACCACCGTGCGCGGCCGGCTGCTGATCGACGGCCTGCGCCTGACGACAGCGCTGCCCTTCGGTCTGTTTCGCGCGTGGACCTGGGTCTATCTGCCGCTGGAAATCATCGTCTATCCGCGGGCGCGCGGCTCGCTGCCGCTGCCGGCGGTGGCCGGTATGAACCACGGTGCGCGCATCCGCGGCGGTGCGGGCGGCGATGAGTGGCTGGGATTGCGCGCCTTTCGCGACGGCGACTCCCCGCGCCAGGTTGCATGGAAGGCCTACGCGCGCGGTGCGCCGCTGCTCGTCAAGGAGTATTGCTCCGCGAGCGCGCCCGAGCGGTTCTTTGATTTCGAGCGCCTGCCGGGTCTGGATACCGAAAAGCGGCTCGAACAGTTGAGCGCGTGGATCGTCGACGCTGACAACCGCGGCGAGCGCTACGCGCTCACGCTGCCGGGCAGCAAATTGCCGCTGGATCGGGGACCGCAGCACCGGCATCTGTGCCTGCGCGCCCTCGCCCTCTTCGGATTAGGGCCTGCGCGCCATGCCAGCGCACGCTGAGCTTAGTGGCTGGTCGCCGACGCTGTGGACCACCGCAGCCTTCGCCGCGGGCGCGCTGCTGCAGGTCGACCGGATACCCCTGTGGGCCACGGCGGTGCTGATCGCGTGCGCGGCCTGGCAGCTGAGCGTAGCGGCGCGCAAGCTGCCCGCGTTCCCCAAGCTCGCGCAACTCATTCTCACGTTCGTGCTCGTGGCTTGCGTGGTCATCACCTTTCATACCGTGAACGGCCTCGCGGCGGGCACCGTGCTCCTTGTTGTAATGGGCTCGATCAAGCTGGTGGAGAGCAGGAGCCGGCGCGACCGCTACATCGTGATCGCTGCGGCGCTCTTCCTCCTGCTCGCGGCCTGCCTCGACCGCCAGGGGCTCGCGCGCGTGCCGCTCTATCTGGGCGAGGTGGCGCTGTGCTGTACGGCGCTCGCCGTCACGGCCTATGGCGACGCGGGCCTCGACTTTCGCGTCGCGGGCAAACTTGCCGGGCGCAGTTTGCTGCTCGCGGTGCCGCTCGCGCTCGTCCTGTTCCTGTTCTTTCCGCGTCTGCCCGGGGGCTTCTGGGCATTGCCCGCGAATGACGAGGCCCGCACGGGGCTCGGCGAGAGCATGAGCCCCGGCAGCATCTCGCAGCTCACCGCCTCGTACGACCCGGCGTTTCGCGTGCGCTTCTTGGGTGCGATCCCTCCCGCCCGCGAGCGCTACTGGCGAGGGCCGGTACTGCACGCCTTCGACGGCTACACCTGGCGCCGTGGCGCGGCCGAGGCCTACCACGCGCAGCGCTTGCGGTTTTTGGGCGAGCCGTATCGCTACACGGTCACGCTCGTGGGCGACGACAATCGCTGGTGGTTCGCTCTCGACACTGTCGCGGACGCATCCGACAAGCATGTGTTCTTCAGCTACGACTACGATCTCATCGCACGCGAACCTGCCACGCGGCCTACTTCATACGACGCAGTGTCCTATACGCGCACCGAGTCGTCGGACACGCTGTCAAGTTATGCGCGTCAATTAGAGACGGCGCTGCCAGCCGACCGCAATCCGCGCACGCGCCAATTGGCAGCGAGCCTGCGCGCGCGGGCGGCCACGGATTCCGAGTTCGTACGGGCAGTCGTCGATTTCTTGCGCGCCGGCGGCTTTCAATACTCGCTCACCCCACCGAAGCTCGACCCGGATTCCGTGGACGACTTTCTATTTCACACGCGTGAGGGCTTTTGCGGGCACTTCGCCTCCGCCTTCGTCGCCCTGGTGCGCGCCGGCGGCGTGCCCGCCCGAGTCGTGACGGGCTATCAGGGCGGCGAGTGGAATCCCATCGGCGGCTATTTCGTGATCCGCCAGTCCGATGCGCATGCCTGGGCCGAGGTGTGGATCGATGGACGCGGCTGGCGGCGCATGGATCCGACGGCCATCGTCGCGCCCGAGCGTCTGAGTCGCGGCATTCTCGACCTCCTGCCCGACGCCGTGTCGCGCGGCACGCGCCTTTTGCATGGGACGCCGTTCCTCGCGCATCTGTTGCAGGGCTGGGACGCCCTCAATGCCGCGTGGAACGAGCGTATCGTGAAGTTCGACGTCAACTCGCAGCTTGGAATCCTCGCGCGCTTCGGCTTGCAGTCAAACGACTGGATGGCGCTCGTCGCAGCGCTCGGCGGCGGGCTGGTCGGCTGGCTCGCGTGGATCGCCTGGCACATTGGCCGCTCGGCGGGTGCGCGCCCGCCCGATCGGCTGGGGCGCGCCTACGCGCGCCTGTGCAGAAAGCTTGCACGCGCAGGTGTCGCCCGTGACGCCTCTGAGGGTCCGCTTGCTTACGCCGCAAAGATTGCGCGGTGCCGACCGGACCTTGCGGTGCGGGCGCAGCCGCTCCTTGCGCGCTACGCGCACCTGCGCTATGGGTCTATAAGCGGCGCGGCCGCCACGTCGGCCATCGCGGGCTTCGAACGCAGGGTGTTCCGCTGGCACGTCGCGCGCCGGTCATGACGGCCGACTCAACGGCGCGGTGCGAGGAGTCGATGAATCGAATGACAGCCTGCCTCTGGGTGCTTGGATTTGTTTCGGCAGCGCCCGCCATGGCGGCGATGACTTTGACGAGTACCGATATCCAGCCCGGCGCCACAATCCCGCAGGCGCAGATTTATCCACGTTGCGGCGGGCAGAATATTTCGCCGCAGTTGAGCTGGAGCGGAGCGCCCGCCGCTACCAGGAGCTTCGTACTGACTATGATCGACGTCAGCGTGCAGCCATCGCAGTGGTCCCACTGGATCGCAGTGGACCTGCCCGCGAGGGTCACATCGCTCGCGCGCGGATTGCGGGCTTTGCCGGGCGCGGCGAAGGCGTTGCCTAGCAATTTCGGTGACGCGTCTTACGATGGGCCTTGCCCACCCAATGGATCGGGCCGCCACGAGTACCGACTCACGATCTGGGCGTTGTCAACGCCGACGATCTCCCTTGCGGCAGACATGAACGCGACCGACCTGAACACGGCGCTGGCGAAGAGCGCACTCGCGCACGCGTCGCTGACGGGATTCCTGCAGCGCTAGCGGATCGGGTGCTCGCAGCGAGCGTAGATGCCTCGCAAGCGCGCCTCCTAAGCACCTCACAGATGTGATCGACACTCTGTTCGTGCTGCGAATCGCCGCGGCGCTCCTGTTTTTTACTGCTGCGGGCGTGGGGATTTTCGGATCAGCTTGCCTGATATTCGCGCGTCGGCGAGAAAGTAAGCCCCGGCCAGCGTTCAACTGTCAGCTGCAGATTGACTCGCGAGGGGGCAAGGTAGACGAGCGCGCCCGTGTGATCGATCGCAAGATTGTCACGCGCCTTCGCGCGGAATTCCTCGAGCTCGTGCGCGTCGTCGCTCGCGACCCAACGCGCCGTGTGCACATTGATCATGTCAAATACGCACTGCACGCCGTACTCGTCCTGAAGGCGAAACGCCACCACCTCGAACTGCAGCGGGCCCACGGCGCCGAGAATCAGCTCGTTGTTACGCAGCGGCTTGAAGAGCTGGGTCGCGCCCTCTTCGCACAGTTGCACGAGCCCCTTCGCGAGCGCCTTCATGCGCAGCGGATCTTTGAGGACGGCGCGCCGAAACAGTTCCGGCGCAAAATTGGGGATGCCGGTAAAGGTCAGCCGCTCGCCCGTACTGAAGGTGTCGCCAATATTGATGGTGCCGTGATTGTGCAGGCCGATGATGTCGCCGGCGTAGGCTTCCCTTGCCTGCACTCGATCGGCTGCCATGAAGGTGAGCGCA
Source organism: Steroidobacteraceae bacterium (assembly GCA_035481795.1). Classification (GTDB taxonomy): domain Bacteria; phylum Pseudomonadota; class Gammaproteobacteria; order Steroidobacterales; family Steroidobacteraceae; genus PALSA-1196. The sequence continues at coordinate 3,165 of DATHRI010000018.1, read as the reverse complement.
TCGGCCACGCGAATCTCCTTGTCGAGGCGCACCTGGTGCAGGCGCATGCCGCGCTGATATTGGCCGGAGCACAGGCGCATGAAGGCGATACGATCGCGGTGTCCCGGGTCCATGTTGGCCTGAATTTTGAAGACAAATCCAGTGAGCGACTTCTCGAGCGGATCCACGGTACGCACGGTCGCTGCACGCGCCAGCGGGCCGGGCGCGTGCTCGACAAACGCGGCGAGCAGCTCCTCGACCCCGAAGTTATTGATGGCCGAGCCGAAGAACACGGGCGTCTGGCGGCCCGCACGATAGGCGTCAAGGTCCCAAGGCGGGGTCGCGCCCTTCACGAGCGCGATCTCCGCATGAAATTCAGGATCCCGATCTCCCAGGAACTCCCGTGCGGCGGGGCTTGCCAGGCCGTCAATCCTGCGATTCTCCCCCATCCTGCCGCGTTCACCGGCGGCGTAGGCGTAGATGCGGTCCTCGAGCAGGTGATAGATGCCCCGCAGCTCGCGTCCCATGCCGATGGGCCAGGTGACCGGGACGGTGGCGATCTCGAGCACCTTCTCGATCTCATCGAGAAGCTCGATCGGCGGGCGGCCGTCGCGATCGAGCTTGTTGATGAAGGTCATGATCGGCGTATCGCGCATGCGGCACACCTCCATCAATTTGATGGTGCGCTGTTCGACTCCCTTGCCGCAGTCGATGACCATGAGTGCGGAGTCGACCGCCGTCAAGGTGCGGTAGGTGTCTTCGGAGAAATCCTCATGACCGGGCGTATCGAGCAGATTGACCATGCAGCCGTTGTAGGGAAACTGCATGACCGAAGAGGTGACCGAGATGCCGCGCTGCTGCTCGAGGCGCATCCAGTCGGAGGTCGCGTGGCGCGCGGCCTTGCGGCCCTTCACCGCGCCCGCCATTTGAATGGCGCCGCCGAAGAGCAGCAGTTTCTCGGTGAGCGTCGTTTTGCCCGCGTCCGGATGCGAGATAATCGCAAAGGTCCGTCGCCGACGGATCTCGGCTGCAAGATCGTTCATGGCTCAGCTGTTGCGGGCGCGGCGACTGCGCAACGCAAGTTTGAAGACGGCGGCGTCCTCGCGGCCGTCGGGCGCCTGGTAGTAGCCGCGGCGCGTTCCGATGTGCTGGAAGTCGAATGCCTGATAGAGGCGGATTGCCGCGGTATTCGACGGCCGCACTTCAAGATAGGCGGCATCGACGCCCGTCGCAGCGGCGCGCTGCAGCAGATCCTCAAGGAGCAGCGACCCGATACCGCGGCAGCGCAACGTTGCGCAGACGCAAAGGTTCAGGATATGGGCCTCCCCGGCGCCGGAGCTCACGATCCCGTAGCCGATCACATCGTCAAATTGCGAGGCGACCCGGCATACGTAGCCGACCCGCAGACAGTCACGAAAGATGCCTTCGCTCCACGGGAAGCGATACGAGGCGCGTTCAATCGTGACGACCGCGGGCACGTCGGCGTCCGCCATCGAGCGGATCGCCAATTCGGGCAGGGGCGCAAAATGTTCCGGAGCCGTCGCCATCAGCTGCCTGACTCGAGGGAGTTCTTGAAGTAGTCCCGCGCAAACTTCAAATCCTCCCAGGCTTTGCGTTTCTCAGCGGGCGTGCGCAGCAGATAGGCCGGATGATAGGTGACGATGAGCGCGGTGGAGAATGGGCCAAAGCGATGCACGCGGCCACGCAGGCGCGCAAGAGACAGGTCGGTCGCGAGCAGATTCTGTGCCGCGACCCGGCCGACAGCCAGAATGAGCTTTGGCTTGATCGCAGCGATCTGGCGCACGAGGTAGGGCAAACAGGCCGCGACCTCCTCGGGTCGAGGATCGCGATTGCCGGGGGGGCGGCACTTCAACACGTTGGCGACAAACACGTTCACGTCGCGCGACAGGCCGATCGCCCGCAGCATGGCATCCAGAAGCTTGCCCGCCGCACCGACGAAGGGTTCGCCCTGCCGGTCCTCCTCGGCACCGGGCGCCTCGCCAATCACGAGCCAGTCGGCGTGCGGATTGCCGACGCCAAAAACCGTGCGCGTGCGGCTCGCAGCGAGCGCGCATTTGACGCAGCCCGCCACTTCCGCCTGCAGCGGCCGCCAATCCGGGGACTCTGCGGCAGCGGTCGCCTTCGCAGGCGTGGCGCAGGCCGACTCAGCCTGACGCGGCACCCAGGTGTCGATGCCGAGCGCATCGAGGTATTGCAGGCGGCGGCTGTCGCGCACTACAGCACGCCCCCCGCCGGGGGCACCGCACGGTTTTTGCGCCGGATCCGCCGCCCCACCCACAACAGCGGTGCCGACAGCGCGTAGGTGGAGAATATTGACAGCAGCATGGTCGCTGGATCGGCCGCGATCAGGACAAAGAAGAGCGGCACGATCAGCATGTATGCAAACTTGATGCGCCGGTCGAGGTTGAACTGCTTGAAGCTCGGATAGCTGAAGCTGCTGACCATGAGCGCGCCCGCGGAGGCGGTAATGACAAATGCCGCGATCAGTCCCGGCAGCCCCGGCTCGTGCCAGCCGCTCGAGAACCAGATGAACGCTGCGACGACCGCGGCTCCGGAGGGGCTTGGCAGGCCTTCGAAGTAGCGCTTGTCGGCGCTCGCGGAGCGGGCATTGAAGCGCGCGAGTCGCAGCGCGACCGCTACGGCGTAAAAGAAGGCCGCGAGCCAGCCGAAGCGGCCCCAGGCCCGTCCGTACTCGGCGATGCGCACGACGCCCCACTGGTAGGCGACGATCGCCGGCGCCACCCCGAAGGCCACCATGTCGGCAAGGCTGTCGTATTCCTTGCCGAAGGTGCTCTCGGTGTGGGTGAGCCGTGCGATGCGTCCATCGAGGGTATCGAAGAGCATCGCCACGAACACCGCCATGCCGGCGGGTGCAAAATTCTTGTCGATGGCGGCGACGATGGCATAGAAGCCGGAAAACAGGCAGCCGGTGGTCAGCAGGTTCGGCAGCAGATAGATGCCCTTCCTGCGCGGCGGCACCACGACAATTTCATTCTGGCTGTGCTCTTCCATCGCTTGCGCTTCGCACTCCTCAGGCAGAGCACATATTAACAGCAGCGCTCCTGCTAAGATTCCGCACCCGAGGATTTGTGCTGACCTGCATCGATGCGACTGTCCCAGTGCCCGATCAACACCCTGAAAGAGACGCCCACCGAGGCCGACATC